>NZ_BAAGYX010000001.1:910235-2832420 GCF_054779035.1 Humibacter soli
CAACGGCCGAGCCGATTGAGCCCGTGAGGGCCGCCAGGCGCGATATGGGCGATTGAGGCGAGAGCTGTTGAGGGCTCGCACTCAACGGCCGAGCCGATTGAGCCCGTGAGGGCCGCCAGGCGCGATATGGGCGATTGAGGCGAGAGCTGTTGAGGGCTCGCACTCAACGGCCGAGCCGATTGAGCCCGTGAGGGCCGCCAGGCGCGATATGGGGAGCCACCGACCCTCTCGTTGCCTTCTCCGCGGCGCGCCACGCCTGCTGAGCCGGGGTGAGTGAGGATCCGGCGGAATCGGCCGTCGCAAGCGGCACGTTCCAGGCGTGACAGATGGCGATCGCAAGTGCATCCGCCGCGTCGGCCGGTTTCGGGATCTCGGTCAGCCCGAGCACCTTCGCCACCATGTTCTGCACCTGGCGTTTCTGAGCTGTGCCGTATCCGGTGATGGATGCCTTGACCTCGCTCGGAGTGTGCAGGCCGACCGGGAGGCGTCTGCTGGCCGCGGCGTGCAGCGCAACGCCGCTGATCTGCGCGACCCCCATGACCGTGCGCACGTTGTGCTGCGCGAAGACACGCTCGATGGCCACCGCGTCGGGTTTGTGCTCGTCCATCAGCTCCGCGATCGCGTCGCCGACGGCGAGCAGGCGACGTTCCAAAGCCGTGTCAGGAGTCGTGCGGATGACCGTCACGGCCACCAGCGTCGCCCTCCTGTCCGGCGCGACGTCGACGACGCCCACGCCGCAGCGGGTCAGTCCGGGGTCGATCCCGAGCACCCGCACGGCGGATGGCCTACTCGTCGTCCTCGAGCTCGGCCTGCACCTCTGGGGTGAGGTCGATGCTGGTGTAGACGTTCTGCACGTCGTCAGAGTCTTCGAGCGCGTCGATCAGGCGGAACACCTTGCGTGCGGTCTCGGCGTCGGCCTCGACCTTCACCTGCGCAACGAACTCGACGTCGGCGGAGTCGTAGTCGATGCCGGAGTCCTGCAGCGCCGTGCGGGTGGCGACCAGGTCGCTCGCCTCGGTGAGCACCTCGAAGGTGTCGCCCTGCTGCGTCACCTCTTCGGCGCCCGCGTCGAGCACGGCCACCAGCACGTCATCCTCGGTGGTCCCTTCAGCAGGAACGACGATGACCCCCTTGCGATGGAAGTTGTACGAGACCGAACCGGGGTCGGCCATCGTGCCGCCGTTGCGGGTCATCGCGGTGCGAACGTCGGCCGCTGCGCGGTTCTTGTTGTCGGTGAGGCACTCGATGAGCAGCGCGATGCCGTTCGGTCCGTAGCCCTCGTACATGATCGTCGTGTAGTCGACGGACTCGCCCGTGAGTCCGGCGCCACGCTTGATGGCCCGATCGATGTTGTCGTTGGGCACCGACGTCTTCTTGGCCTTCTGCACGGCGTCGACGAGCGTCGGATTGCCCGAGAGGTCGGCACCGCCGATCTTGGCGGCGACCTCGATGTTCTTGATCAGCTTCGCGAACGACTTCGCGCGCCGCTGGTCGATGACCGCTTTCTTGTGCTTGGTCGTCGCCCACTTGGAATGCCCGGACACAGTGCTCCCTGCTTGGTGAAAGATCCGCACCATTCTAGAACAAGCTCTCGAGGCATGGTCTCTGACCGCGCGTGGCGAGACACACTATGCGAAGGGCTGGCGATGGCGCCGTGCTGCTGCAACGCTTGGAGTCGTCGCAGCGGGGGGCACGATGCGACGACTTATCGGGAAGTCACGTCGTCGCTGAGCGACGACGTCGGGGGGAAAGGCGCCCATGAGCGAAGAGGCAGTGCGGGTTCTTGTCGTCGATGACGATCCGGACGTCGCGTCGTATACGACGACGGTGCTCCGGAAAAGAGGGGGATGCGAGACGCTGGCCGTCCACGATCCGTTCCTGGTGGCGGAGACGGTGGCGAAGTTCGCCCCGGATGTGGTCGTTGCAGACATCGAGATGCCCGGTATGTCCGGGCTCGAGCTGATCAGCAGGCTCAAGGAGGACGACCCGGATCTGGCCGTCGTCATCATGACGGCTCACGTCTCCGTCGACTATGCGGTGGAGGCGCTTCGGCGACAGGCCGATGAGTTCCTGACGAAACCGATCTCCTCGGCGGAACTCATCGCCACCGTCGCACGGCTGGCCGCGCAGCGCCGCGAGCGTGTCGCGGCGCGGCGCGGAGTCTGCGTGCTCGCGGTGGGCGCCCATCCCGACGATGTCGAGATCGGTGTGGGCGGAACTCTTGCCGCCCACCGCGACGCCGGCGACAGCGTCGTTATCCTCACCATGTCGCGCGGTGGGCAGGGCGGTGCTCCCGACGACCGCCAGCACGAGTCTCTGGACGCTGCCGACCTGTTGGGCGCTCGACTGTTCCTTGAAGACCTCACCGATACCGAGATCGCGGGCAACGGACCGACCATCGCCATCGTGGAGCGGGTGATCAAGGAGGTGAGCCCCTCGATCGTGTACACCCACAGCGAGCACGACAGGCATCAGGATCACCGCGCCGTGCACGACGCCGTCGTCGTCGCAGCGCGGGGAATCGATATGGTCGCCTGTTTTCAGAGTCCGTCGTCGACGGTCGACTTCCGTCCGACCAGGTTCGTCTCGATCGACGGCTATACGGACACGAAGCTCGAGCTGCTGAGATGCTTCCGCTCGCAGGCGAGCATCCGCAGCTATCTCGAGCCGGACTTCGTCCTCGCCACGGCACGCTACTGGTCCCGTTTCACGGCCGGCAGCCTGAATTGCGAGCCGCTCGAGGTGGTCAGGGACGATGCCGCCCTCACGTTCGGCGGACGGCGTGGCGCAGACAGCGCGATTCGGTCACGGATGAAGAGGACGTCATGACACGGACGAACCCGACCAGGGTACTGGTGACAGGCGCTGGCGGCCCTGCGGGGGTCGCCGTCATCCGGTCTCTTCTGCGCCGATCCGACGCACAGGTCTACGCAGGCGACATGGACGGTTGGGCGAGCGGTCTCTACCTGGTGGATGCGGCGCGCCGACGGCTCCTGCTGCCCGGAGCCTCGGCAGACTTCGTCTCGGATGTTGCGCGGATCTGTGCCGAAGACGAGATCGACGTGCTGATCTCGACGGTTGACGTCGAGCTCCCCGAGCTGGCTCGTCGCCGTGACGAGCTCGGCGCCGTCCTCGCAGCGCCGAGCACCGTGTGCCTCGAGACGGCGCTCGACAAGTGGCTGCTGGTGTGCGCGTGCGCCTCGTCGCTCCGGGTCCCTGCGACAAGGGTGCTCGACGCCACGGCTCATGATGTGGAGTGGGAATTCCCGGTGATCGTCAAGCCGCGACGCGGGGCTGGATCCCGGGGCGTTCGCGTGGTGGCGGACCGGCAGGCCCTCGATGCTCTCGGCGTCGACGAGTCGCTCATCGTTCAGGAGTTTCTCCCCGGCGAGGAGTACTCCGTCGACGTTCTCGTCGACGGAGAGGGCAACGTCGCCGCTGCCGTGCCACGGACTCGCGCTCGGGTCGATTCTGGAGTGTCGATTGCCGGCCGCACGATCCGCGACGAGGGGCTGGAGTCCGCCGCGGCAGCCGCCGCGAAGGCGATCGGACTGACCGGCGTGGCCAACGTGCAGCTGCGCAGGGATTCTGCGGGTGTCCCGGCTCTGCTCGAGATCAATCCGCGGTTTCCCGGTGCTCTTCCGCTGACGATCGCAGCGGGCGTCGACATGCCGTCCTTCGCACTCGACCTCGCCCTGGGCATCTCGATCCCCCGTCGCCTCGACTTCATCGAGATAGCGAACGTGCGCTACCTCGAGGATGTTTTCCTCGATCCTGCGGACGTGCTGTCGTCCCCGTACGCCGCGCACGAGGACGAGTGAACGTCATGAGCGAGGCATCGGTTCTGGCCGGCGACCACCACGTGCACTCCACGTACTCGGATGATGCGCGGAGCACCCTGCGTGAGAACCTCGCAGCGGCCGAGGCGATCGGACTTCGCACCGTGCGCTTCGCCGACCATGTTCGAACGACGACGACGTGGGTCCCCGAATTCGTGGCTGCGGTTCGCGCACTTCCCGTGGCTGACGGACTGACGGTGTCGTGCGCGGTCGAGACGAAGCTGCTGGACACCTCCGGCAGGCTCGACGTTCCCCGAGACCTGGTGGTGGGACCAGGCGGCGTCGACGCGGTATTGATCGCCGATCATCAGTTTCCGGGAGAGGACGGAGCATTGACGCCTTCTGAGACGAGGGAGCTCATCGACTCGGGCGGACTCACTCCGCACGACGCCGTCGAGATGGTGGTAGAGGGGCTCGTCGCCGCCATGCTGGCCACCGACCGTGCCCAGCTCGCGCACCCGTTCTCGATCTTGCCGAAGGTCGGCCTCGACGAAAAGCTGCTGACAGACGAGCAACTGGCGCGATGGGGGAGGACGGCCGCCGAGACCGGCACGCTGGTCGAGGTGAACGAGAAGTGGGCGTGCCCAGGCCAGAGAGCCGTCCGGGCTGCCGCGAAAGCCGGAGCCATGATCGTTGCGTCGACCGACAGCCACGTGGCCTCAGACGTCGGACGGTACTCGCGTGCGGCGCGTATCCTCAGCGAGGCGGGCATCCCGTGACGGAGAGCCTGATGACCGTGCTCCAGACGGTGCTCGTGATCCTTCTGCTGGTGTTCTGCGCGACAGGCGCTGTGCCCGTGCTCGCGGCGGCGGTGTCGTTCCTCGCCATCCCGTTCCACGCGTTCGTGAACCACTACGCCTCTGCCGCTCCCTACCTGCCGAGGGTCGCGGTCGTGATTCCTGCCTGGAACGAGGGTGCCGTGATCGGTGCCTCGATCGATCGGCTGATGGCGCTCGACTACCCGGCCGATCGCCTTCGCATCCTCGTCGTCGACGACGCGAGCACGGATGACACGCCGGAGGTTGTTCGCACCAAGGAGTTGCAGTACCCGGGCAGCGTTCGTCACCTGCGCAGAGAGGTGGGCGGCCAGGGCAAGGCGCACACGCTGAACCACGGCATCGCACACGCCCTCGCTGACGACTGGATGGAGGCGCTCCTGATCATGGACGCCGACGTCATCTACCAGGCCGACTCACTGCACAAGATGACCAGGCACCTCAAGGATCCCCACGTCGGTGCGGTCTCTGCGTACATCAGGGAGGGCAGCAGGGACAAGAACTACCTGACGCGCTTCATCGGCATGGAGTACGTGCTGTCTCAGCCCGCTGCACGTCGTGCACAGAATGTCCTCGGCGCACAGGCCTGCCTCGCAGGCGGAGCTCAGCTGCACACCAGGACCAACCTCGAGGCGCTCGGTGGCCGGGTTGACACGTCGACGCTCGCTGAGGACACCATCACCACGTTCGAGACGCAGTTGCGGGGCAGGCGGGTCGTCTTCGAGCCGCACGCGATCGTGCTCGCAGAGGAGCCGAGCACGGTGGAGGCCCTCTGGAAGCAGCGACTGCGCTGGGCTCGCGGCAACGTGTCGGTGACGTCCCGATATGCCGGGATCTGGTTCCGTCCATGGCGGTCGTCATCCCTCGGTTCATTGGCCTTCGGACTTGTCTGGTTCAGTCTCTGGCTTCTCCCGGTCGGAATGGTGCTGTCGTCGATCGGGCTTGTCGGACTGCTCTTTCTGCACTCGGGGATCGCGACGGCCGTCTTCCGGACGCTGTGGATCGCGACGGCGCTGACATTCGTCTTCACGCTCGCGCTCGGCGCCCAGCTCGATGCAAGGCTCAGTCTGCGGTCGTGGCGCGAGCTCGTGACCTTCCCCGGGATCATTTCGATGGTGGTCATGCTGACGGCTCTGTTCCCGCGACTCGTCGAGCACGACATCCCAGCGCTCTTCGGAGCCTCTCCGACCGCCGGCGATCTCTTCTGGGTCACCTTCGCCGCGTACGTATGGATTCCGCTGTCGATGGGCGGGGCGTGGCTGGCACGCGTCGTCGAGCGGACCGGCGTCGGACGCGTGCTCACACCGACACTGGTGTATCTCGTCGGATACGGATCGCTGTTGTGCGCGATCACCTTCGACTCCTACTTCAAGGAGCTCGCGCACGCCGAGGCGAGATGGGACAAGACGGTGAAGACAGGGAGGATCGCATGACGGACGATACGGATCGGCAGGCGACTGAGCGCTTCCTTCTGGATGATCTCGAGGCGGACAGGAGGTGGGAGTTCCGGCTGATCTACAAGGCGGCTATCGCTCTCGCGATCGTGGTGGCCATCGTCGTGGTGCGCCAGGTGTTCTTCTCGTGAACGGCGCCGTTCCGCTCGCGAAGGCGAAGGTTCTGATCGTCGAAGACGACGAGGATCAGCGTGCGTTGCTGCGCACCCTCGTCAGTCGGGCGGGATGCACCGTGTCGTCCGCTGAATCGGCCGAGGCCGCCATCGAGCTGCTCGAAGGCGACGCTCCCGATCTCGTCTTCGTCGATCTTCTGCTGCCCGGCATCGACGGGTGGGAGCTGGTGCGGCGCGCCCGGCTGATCGCCCCCGACTGCGCGGTCGTCGTGGTGTCGGTTCTCGACCAGACGCGGTTCCCGGAGCGGGTATTGAGCCTTCCGAAGCCGTTCACCAGAGAACAGCTGCTGGATGTCCTTGCCAGGTCCCTGCCCCGTCTGGCGGCGTCGTGACAGGGGGTGAGAGGAAGCGGACGCTCTTCTCGTGGATGAGCGTCGACAATCCCTCTCCCCTGCTCAAGCAGTTCCCGACGACCCTGATGGTCGCCGTAGCGACTCTCATCGCGATCACGGTGCCGCATCTGCGGTTCAGCAACGTCGTGCTCGGCGTCGTGAGCGTCGCGCTCGTGGCTGTGGCGACCCTCCTTGCATGGGTGCTGGGCCGCAGTGCGCGCGGCGCGTCCATGGCCGTCGTCGTACCGCTGATCGATTTCGTCGCTCTCGGCATCTTCCGTGCCGCGACGGGCGGCAGCACGTCGATCTTCGCCGCGATCATCATCCTGCCCGTCGTCTGGGTCGCGGCAGAGCGCGGCAGGGGCTACATCCTTGTGGCGGCCGCGGGCGCGTCGGTCGCCCTTTTCATGCCGTATCTGCTCGGTGCTCCCGTTCCCGCCTCCGGCGTCGAAGCCATCCGTGCCGTCTTCGCGCCGGCGGTCTACGCCTTCGCGGCAGCGATCATCAACGAGCTGGCCAGGCAGAGTCGTGTGCAGGTGACCAGGCTCGCCGACATGGCGGCGGAGCGGCAGCGGATGCTCGAGGAGGAGACTGCACGCGCAGCAGAGCTGGAGGCGAGCAGAGCTGCATATAGAGAGGCCGACCGGATGTTCCGCGGGGTATGGGCCGCGGTGACGGAGCAAGCGGTGATCGGAACGAACGTCGACGGCCTGATCGACGCCTGGAATCCGGGGGCTGCCAGGATGCTGGGCCGCAGCGCGCAGGAGACGGAGGGCAGCCTGCCCGTCACCGAGTTCTATCTGGGCGAAGAGCTGGACTCGCGGGCGGATGAGCTCGACATCGACATGGCCGTGCGTGCCAGGGGTTGGCGGGCGCTGGTCTTCGCAGCGAGCGACGGTGTGGCAGAGCGGTCCGACTGGACCTACGTCAGGGCCGACGGCACGAGCTTCCCGGCCGAGGTGACCGTCACCCCTCGTCTCAACGAGAGCGGCAGCGTGATCGGCTACCTCTTCGTCGCAAGCGATACCACCCGCGCCGCTGAGGCCGCTCGCCTCAAGGACGAGTTCGTCGGGCTGATCTCGCACGAGCTCCGAACCCCGCTGTCGTCGATTCTCGGGTACCTGGAGCTGTTGCGCGATGACGAGGAGAATCCGCTCGGCGACGAGCAACTGCACTACCTGGAGGTCGCGGAACGGAACGCGCACCGGCTGCTGCGACTCGTCGGCGATCTGCTCTTCACCGCGCAGGTGGAATCCGGCAGGTTTCCGCTGGAGATGGGCGAGGTGCGACTGAGGGACGTGGTCGACGCGGCCGTCGAGTCTGCTCGTCCGGCCGCCGCGGCCGTTGGGGTGACACTCGATGCTCGACTGGACGACGTCGGCGAAATGCGTGGGGATGCGACACGACTCGGTCAGGTGTGCGACAACCTGATCTCCAACGCCTTGAAGTTCACGCCGCGAGGCGGCCGGGTGACGGTACGGCTGTTCGGCGGCCCTGACGATGTCGTGATCGAGGTGGAGGACTCCGGCATCGGCATTCCCGCGGCCGAGCTGGACCGGCTGTTCTCGCGATTCTTCAGGGCGTCCAGCGCCACGAGGAACGCGATCCCCGGCGTCGGCCTCGGGCTCACGATCTCGAAGGCCATCGTCACCGCGCACGGCGGGCGCCTCGGCGTCGAGAGCAGAGAGGGCGAGGGAACCTGCTTCCGCGCGACGCTGCCGCTCAACGCTCCCGTCGTCGGGCAGCCGGGCTGAGGCGATCGCGGCCGGCGGCCGCGTCCACCCGCCTCAGGAAATTTTCGTGGAACCTCGTGTTGCCGGTGACCTCGGGATGGAACGACGTGCCGAGCAGATTGCCCTGCTCGACGGCGACGATGCGGCCCTCGCCGAGTGACGCGAGCGCTGTCGCGCCGCTGCCGACCGATTCGACGATGGGCGCACGGATGAATACCGCGTGCACCGGCTCGTCGGTGATGCCGGGGATGTCCAGGTCCGTCTCGAACGAGTCCACCTGGGATCCGAACGCGTTGCGTCGCACCGTGACATCGAGCCCACCCAGCGTCTGTTGCCCAGGGCTGTCATCCTCGAGGCGATCGGCGAGCATGATCAGACCCGCGCAGGTGCCGTACACGGGCATCCCGGAACGAATGCGGTCGCGCAGCGGCTCGAACAGCCCGAACGATCGCGCGAGCTTGTCCATCACGCTCGATTCGCCGCCGGGGATGACGAGCCCTTCGACCTCGTCGAGCTCTCGCACCCTGCGCACCAGCACCACCTCAGCACCCAGCGACGTCAGAACCCGCGCGTGCTCCCGCACATCGCCCTGGAGGGCGAGGACGCCGACCTTGGGATGCTCCGCTGTCACCAGCCGCGCTCGGCCAGTCGGTGCGGTGCAGGCAGGTCGCCGACGTTGATGCCGACCATCGCCTCGCCCAGACCGCGCGACACCTCGGCGATCACCGACGGGTCGTCGAAGAATGTGGTGGCCTTGACGATCGCGGCGGCGCGGCGCTCTGGGCTGCCCGACTTGAAGATGCCGGAGCCGACGAACACGCCGTCTGCGCCGAGCTGCATCATCATCGCAGCGTCGGCGGGCGTCGCGACTCCACCCGCGGTGAACAGCACGACGGGGAGCTTGCCGGTCGAGGCGACCTCTTCGACCAGGTCGTACGGCGCCTGAAGCTCCTTCGCCGCAACGTAGAGCTCATCCTTGGTCATCGACTTGAGCGCATTGATCTCGCCCGTGATCTTGCGGATGTGCTTGGTCGCCTCTGAGACGTCGCCGGTGCCGGCCTCGCCCTTGGAGCGGATCATCGCGGCACCCTCGCTGATGCGACGGAGTGCCTCGCCGAGGTTGGTGGCACCGCACACGAAGGGAACGGTGAACTGCCACTTGTCGATGTGGTTCGTGTAGTCGGCAGGCGAGAGCACCTCGGACTCGTCGATGTAGTCCACGTCGAGTGCCTGGAGCACCTGCGCCTCGACGAAGTGACCGATGCGGGCCTTCGCCATGACCGGAATGGAGACCTCGGCGATGATGGCCTCGATGAGGTCGGGGTCGCTCATCCTGGCAACGCCGCCCTGCGCACGGATGTCGGCCGGAACGCGCTCGAGCGCCATCACGGCGACGGCGCCGGCGTCTTCGGCGATCCTGGCCTGCTCGGGGGTGACGACGTCCATGATGACGCCGCCCTTGAGCATCTCGGCGAGACCGCGCTTGACGCGATCGGAGCCGACCTGCTGGGTCGTGTTGGTCTCGGTCATGATCCCTGATTCTAGGCGTTGCGTACGGGGGCGATCGCACCACCGGTGCCCCGCGGCCGCCCCCTGCCGCTGGTCGGCGCCGAGCCTTTGCGAATGCTCATCCCTGCGGATGATTTCGGTCGGCAGCATCCCCCTGCTCCCGTAGGTTGACCGCATGACAGCAGCAACCCTCGCCGTTGGGCCGAGAACGGAAACCTCGGGCGCCATCCGACTGTTCGCACTCATCGCAGCACCCGTCGTCGGTGCGCTCTACCTTCTGCTGTGGATCGTCGCCGAGTCGGGCAGGTACCCGGTCGGAGGCAAGCTCGTCGTCTTCGCGCTGTTGGCCGTCGCGATCGGGGTCTCCGGCTGGCGGCCCTACTTCGGCCTCGGCCTGATGGTTCTGGTGCCGCTCGCGCAGCTGATCGGCGTGATCTGGCCCGCGGAGTCGACCACGTGGCCGATGTACGAGGCGTTCGCCATCGTGGGGTTCTTCGCGGGCGTCCAGCGTGCTCTTACCCGATGGTGGGTCGTGCTGGCGGCCGGCGTGACGGCGACCGTGCTGGCCGCCGTCGACATGGTGTTCCCGCACTACCTCTGGAGCACATGGCCGTCTGTCGGCGCGCTCTTCAACCCGTCCTCCGGGTGGGTGTCGTGGATCGGCTCCAGCACCGTCTTCCGAAATTCGGAGCTGTACTGGGCCGACCCCAGGGTCCTCGGTGTGCTGGCGTGGTACGTCTCCTTCCTCGTCATCGTCGGGGTGCTGGCGTTCGCCGTCGCGTGGGGAGCCGGCATCGCGATCAGTCTCACGGGTATCGAGCGCGCGGGGGCGTTGATGCGGACGCAGTGGCGGCGCACGGATGTCGAGCTGCGACTCGAGCAGCAGCGCAGCGCGATCGCGCGGGAGGTGCACGACACGCTGGCGCATTCGCTCGCGGTGGTGGTTGCGCAGGCTGAAGGCGGCGTGGCAGTGGCGTCCGCCGATCCCGAGCGTGCTGCGCAGTCTCTGCGCGTGATCGCCGACGTCTCCCGCTCGGCACTCGTGGAGTGCAGATCGCTTGTCGAGCGCATTCACGATCCCGCGGCCGACACAGGTGCAGACGGTCCCGTGGCGACCGATCTGACGGAGTTGGTCGACAGGATGAGCGGCCTCGGCATGCACGTCGACTATCGCGTGCTCGGCGATGAGCGCGAGCTGCCGACCCCACGGCGAACCGCATACTTCCGCATCGTGCAGGAAAGCCTCACCAACGCCCTGAAGCACGGTGGACCCGACGCGGAGGTCACGATCACGGCCGACTGGCGCGGCGACGGGCTCGCTCTCTTGATCGCCTCACGAGGAACTGCCGGTAGCGAAGCTCTGGCGGGCGGAGCAGGCATCGCCGGCATGCGAGAGCGCGCGCGTCTCGCCGGCGGATGGCTCACCGCAGGCCACGCAGACGACGGAGTCTTCCTGGTCACCGCCTTCATCCCGACCGGCCCAGTGGAGCCGGCGCGAACGGAGGTCGAGGCGTGAGCGCGAAGATCCGGGTGCTGATCGCGGACGACCAGCCCCTGTTCGCCTCTGGTCTCGGAATGCAACTGGATGCGCAGCCGGACATCTGCTGCGTCGGGGTCGCTGTGGACGGCGACGACGCTGTGCGCCTGGTGGCGGAGCTCGATCCGGATGTCGTGCTGATGGACATCCGTATGCCGGGTGGCGGCGGCATCCGTGCGACGGAGTCCATCGTGGCGCGAGAGGCGCACGCTCCGGCCGTGGTCATGCTGACCACCATCCGCCGCGATGAGGCCGTGTATCTCGCGCTGCGAGCGGGGGCTGCCGGGTTCCTCACCAAGGACGCGACCCCAGGTGAGGTGATGGGGACCATCCGTGCGGTGCACGCGGGGCAGGAACTGCCGCCCGGAGAGCCGATCGGCGCGTGGGTTCCGACGACGGAAGCGGCGGCTCGTGAGGACGCGATCGCGCCGCTGAGCGAGCGCGAGAAGGAAGTGTTCCTTCTGATGGCGAAAGGGCTGTCGAACTCCGAGATCGCGACGGCGACCTACCTCGGCGAGACGACGGTGAAGACGCACGTGAGGGCTGTGCTTCAGAAGCTCGGCCTGCGCAGCAGGGTGCAGGTCGTGGTCTTCGCGTACGAGAACGGCCTGGTCGGCGCTGCCGGATGACGATCATCCGTCATGGCATGATCGACCGGTGATCATCCTCTCCATCCAGTCGGCCGTGGCATACGGACACGTCGGGAACTCCGCCGCGGTGTTCCCCCTGCAGCGCATCGGCGTCGAGGTGCTGCCCGTGTACACCGTGAACTTCTCCAACCACACGGGATACGGCGCCTGGCGTGGACCGCTGATCGACGCTTCGGACGTCGCCGACGTGATCACGGGCATCGAGGAGCGGGGGGTCTTCCCCGAGATCGATGTCGTTCTCTCGGGCTATCAGGGCGGCGAGGGCATAGGCGACGTCATCCTCGACGCCGTCGCGCGCATCAAGCGTGCCAACCCAGCGGCCGTGTACTCCTGCGACCCCGTGATGGGGAATGCGAAGTCCGGATGCTTCGTCGCGCCGGCCATCCCCGTATTGCTGCGAGATCGCGTGGTTCCCGCGGCCGACATCATCACGCCGAACCAGTTCGAGCTGGGCTATCTCACCGACACGGAGCCGGACTCGCTCGAGACGACCCTGGCGTCCGTCGATCTCATCAGAGAGTCCGGCCCACGCACGGTGCTGGTCACGAGCGTCGAGCGGCCGGATCGGGAGTCCGACACCGTCGAGATGCTCGCCGTGGATGACGAGGGCGCGTGGGTCGTGCAGACTCCCCTGCTGCCGATGAAGGCGAACGGCTCAGGCGACGTCACCGCTGCGCTCTTCACCGCTCACTATCGCTCTACAGGCTCCGCGGAGGACGCTCTGGCGCGCACGGCGTCGAGCGTGTTCGACCTGCTCGAGAACACCCACAGGGCCGGCGCACGCGAGTTGCGTCTCATCGAGTCGCAGGAGTCGTATGCCCACCCCCGCATGCAGTTCACCCCTCGCCGAGTGCGCTGACGCCGTCAGGCGGGCCAGGCGTCGGCGATCGCCTGACGCACCTCTCCGAGCAGCTGAGGGAGCGCCTTCGTCTTTGCGATGATCGGCAGGAAGTTGGCGTCGGCCTGCCAGCGTGGCACGACGTGCTGATGCAGGTGCGACGCGATTCCCGCGCCCGCGATCTCTCCCTGGTTCATGCCGATGTTGAACCCGTCGTTGCGCGAGACCGTGCGGATGACCCGCATCGCCGTCTGCGTGATCGTCGCGATCTCGTCGGTCTCCTCCGGCGTGGCCTCGTCGTACAGCGAGACGTGGCGGTACGGACACACCAGCAGGTGCCCGCTGTTGTACGGGAAGAGGTTCAGCAGCGCGTAGGCGTGTTCGCCGCGGTGCACGATGAGTGCTTCTTCGTCCGACAGCGTCGGGGCGATGCAGAACGGGCAGTCGTCGGCGTGCGGCCGCTGCTGCCCCTGCTGGATGTACACCATGCGGTGCGGCGTCCACAGACGCTGGAACTCGTCGGGCACTCCCGCGAGGTGGGCCGCATCCTCGACGCTCACTCCGTCCATGCGGTGACGATCTGCTCGTGCTCCTTGATGGACGTGAGGATGCGCTCGATGGCGTCGGCGATCGGCACGCCGTTCAGCTGCGTGCCATCCCTGAACCGGAAGCTCACGGTTCCGGCCGCGCGGTCCTGCTCCCCCGCGATGAGCTGGAACGGCACCTTCTGCGTCGTCGCGTTGCGGATCTTCTTCTGCATGCGATCGTCCGAGTGATCCACTTCGACGCGCACGCCCTGCTCGCGAAGACGTCTGGCCACCTCGTCGAGGTACGGCGCGTACTCGTCGGCGACGGGGATGCCCATGACCTGAACGGGAGCGAGCCACACGGGGAACGCTCCCGCATAGTGCTCGAGCAGGATGGCGAAGAAGCGCTCGATCGACCCGAACAGCGCCCGGTGGATCATGATCGGGCGCTGCTTCGAACCGTCGGACGCCGTGTACTCGAGCTCGAAGCGCTCTGGCAGGTTGAAGTCGACCTGCACGGTCGACAGCTGCCAGCTCCGACCGATCGCGTCGGTGGTCTTGAGATCGATCTTCGGCCCGTAGAACGCGGCCTCGCCCGGCTCCTCTGTGAGTTCGAGTCCAGATGCGAGCGCGACCCGACGCAGGGCATCCGTCGCCTCGGCCCAGTGCGCTTCGTCGCCGATCCATTTGGACTTCTCGTCGTCGCGCATCGAGAGCTCGAGCTTGAACTCGGTGAGTCCGAAGTCCTTCAGCAGCGACAGCACGAACTCGAGCACCTTGGTCGCCTCGGTTTCGAGCTGGTCACGCGCGACGAACAGGTGCGCGTCATCCTGCGTGAAGCCGCGAACGCGCGTGAGCCCGTGCAGCGCTCCGGACAGCTCGTTGCGGTAGACGGTTCCGTTCTCCGCGAGGCGCATCGGCAGGTCTCGATAGCTGCGCCCGCGCTCCTTGTAGATGAGGATGTGCATCGGGCAGTTCATCGGCTTGAGGTAGTAGTCGACACCCTGCTTGGTGATGTTGCCATCGGCGTCGCGCTCTTCGTCCATGCGGATCGGCGGCCAGATGCCATCGGCGTACGTCACGAGGTGGTTCGAGGTGACGAACAGATCGCGCTTGGTGATGTGCGGCGTGTACACGTAGGTGTAGCCGTTCTCGAGGTGCCTCCGTCGCGCGTGCTGCTCCATCTCGCCGCGCACGATGCCGCCCCTCGGGTGCCACACCGACAGCCCGGAGCCGATCTCGTCGGGGAACGAGAACAGGTCGAGGTCCTTGCCGAGCTTGCGGTGATCGCGACGCGCGGCCTCCGCAAGGCGCTCCTGGTACCCGCGCAGTTCATCCTTCGACGGCCATGCTGTGCCGTAGACGCGCTGCAGCTGCGGGTTCTTCTCGCTCCCCCGCCAGTAAGCGGCGGCAACCCGGGTGAGGGCGAATCCGTTGCCGATGAGTCGCGTGTTCGGCAGGTGCGGGCCGCGGCAGAGGTCTTTCCACAGCACCTCGCCGGTCTTCGGGTTCACGTTGTCGTAGATGGTCAGCTCTCCGCCGCCGACCTCGACGTTCTCGTTGTCCTGGCCAAGGGAGTTCGCCGATGCCGAGCCGCCCTTCAGCCCGATGAGCTCGAGCTTGTAGGGCTCGTCGGCCAGTTCAGCTCTGGCCTCCTCGTCGGTGACGACCCGACGCACGAAGCGCTGACCCTGGCGGACGATGCGGTCCATGGCCTTCTCGAGCGCCTTGAGGTCGTCGGGGGTGAACGACTCGACGACGTCGAAGTCGTAGTAGAAGCCGTCGGTGATGGGCGGCCCGATGCCGAGTTTCGCCTCAGGGTTGATCGACTGCACCGCCTGCGCGAGAACGTGCGCGGTGGAGTGGCGCAGGATGTTCAGCCCGTCCGGCGACTCGATCGTCACCGGGATCACGTCGTCGTCCGTCGTGACCGTGGTCGCGAGGTCCTTCAGTTCGCCGTTGACGCGCATGGCGACAACGGAACGGTCGGGAAACAGCTCGAAACCGTCCGGCACTGGTCCACTCCTGGATCGAAGAGATAGGGGATGCCTATCAACTTTAGTGCGCGCCACGAGCGGCTCGTGGACGGTGCCCTGGTCAGCGGATGCGGGTCATCCGGCAGCCAGCGTGCACGTCGTGCACGCGCTCGACAGCCCGAGCACGGGCCCCAGCTTCGCGACGCCCGCTGTCAGCCCGGCGGTCAGGTTCGCGCCGACGTGGGCCACGCCCGGAAGAGTGAGGACGCTCACGCCCATCCCGGCGGCACGGGCGTCGGCGGCGAGCTGCCTCGTTTGCGGCCCGAACGCCAGGTCGAGTGCTCCGGTAGTGAAGACCGCGTGGATGCCGTGATAGAACGGCGAGCCGGTGTGGTCGGCGAGGATGACCGGGGGCTTGTCGGCGTTCCATGCTGTGACGTTGCCGTTGTACACGTTCGACAGCACCGTCTGCGAGTAGTGCGTACCAGGGAACAGCTCAGGCGAGACCGCGAGCACGTTCCGGAACATGTCGGGCTCCTGGGCCGCGAACTTGACGGCGCACGTGGCGCCGTTGGAGTAACCGGCGATCACCCATTCCTTGGGGTTCTGGATGATGCGCAGATGGGTCCTCGCCCAGTCGAGCACGTCCGTCTTGATGTAGGTCGCCGCGTGCCCGAGGGTGCTCGAGTCCGCGCATCCTGGATCGGAGCCGTAGCCGATCTGGTCGGCGACGACCACTATCGGTGCGAGGCCGTGGTGCTTCGCGGCGAAGGCGTTCATGACGCTCGAGATAGGCGCGGCATCAGGGGTCCCCGGGTAGCCCATCATCATGATCACAAGAGGCAGTGCCGGTGCGTTCTTCACCAGGGCGGCAGGCGGCAGGTAGAGGCCGGCGTCTCGCGCATCGAACTTCGAGACCGTCGCAGGGATCGTGACGGTGCCGGTCTTCCCCTCGGCGGGCATACCGCGCGGCGCTACCCAGGTCGCCGCGAGGGGCTTGGCGCCCGACGCTGCGGCCGCGACCGGATTCGGGAGTGCTATCGGATGCCGCACCACCACGCCGACGAGGTCTCCGATCGTCGGATCGAGGTCGAATGCCACGTTGACGTGGACGATTCCGGTGACGGCGAAGACCGCGATGGCGGCCCCGGCGACGACGCGCTGCCACCATCGCGCCTTCCAGAGGCTGACGACGGCGAGGCCGATCGCCGCGAACGTGATGACCGCCCAGACGGCGGCCTTCACGGGCAGAGGGATCTCGAACATCGCGGTGGCGTCGGCGATCCAGACGAACACGAGGCTCAGGATGGCGCCCGCGAGCACTCCCGACGAGGCGAGGATGAGCCAGCGCGGGCTGACCCGTCGAATCACGAGGACGAGCCCGAGGGCCGCGGACAACGCGGTGAGCACCCACGGCACGGGGCCGCCGATGATCTGCGTGTTGAGCAGCGTGTCCATGTACTGTCCCTCTCCGGTCGCACTTTCACGGTACGACGGAGGAGGTCTCGCCCCGCTGGGCTGGAGACCGAGCGTGCTGAGAATTCGATCATCGATCGGTATGGGGGTTCCGAGTGAACGCCGAGCCGATCATCCGACGATCTCGCCGCAGCCTCACCGCTCCTTACGCGTCGTAGAGGCCCACGTGCGGAACGGTCACGATATCGACGCGCGGAGCCCCAGCGTCCTGATCCTGCGGTGCTGGCGAAACATCGCGAACCCGGCGACGGCGTTGGGCAGGCAGCATGAAGACCGCCAGCGCCGTGGTGGCGGGCATGGCGAGGATGAGCCCGATGCTGCTGCACAGCGTTCGAACGACCTCGGTCGCGATGTCATCGCCGGAGAGCAGAAGTCCGACGGGGCGGTTGTAGAGGTAGATCGTGACCAGCACTGCCAGGGCGGTGCCTGCGTAGGCGAAGACGATGGTGTAGATCGTGGAGGCGATGTGGTCGCGTCCGATGCGCATCGCCGCCGTGAACAGTTCGCCGCGGGACATCGTGGGTGCTGCTGTGCGCAGCTCCCACACGGCCGAGGTCTGAGTGATCGTGATGTCGTTGAGGGCGCCGAGACCGGCGATGATGATCGCGCAGCTGAGGAGCCCCCGGAAGTCGATTGCTGTCGTGATGACCGAGATGTTGCCTGTCGTGTCATCCGGCACGCCCGTCAGGTGGGTGGTGGCGAGCATCCATTGACTGATGCCGGCGGTGAGCGCGACGCCTGTGAGGGTTCCGAGCAGGGCGACGCTCGAGCGGATCGACAACCCGTGCGCCAGGTAGATCACCACGAACATGATCGCCGCTGCACTGACGATCCCGACCGCGAGCCCCGACGATCCGGAGATGAGGGCCGGAAGAGTGAAGAACACGAATGTTGCGCCCGCGAATGCCAGCGCGACGAGGGACAGGATGCCGCGCAGCGCGCCGACTGCGGCCACGACGACCACGAAAGCCAGCACCCACCAGAGAATGGGTTGATTGCGCACGATCCCGGCGACGGTGAACGAGGAACCGTTTCCGGCACCGATCGTTCCATTCTGGGCGTCAGACTGCGCTGCCTCGGCGCTCCCGGTATGGGACTGCATCAACTGCACCTGGTCGCCGACGCTCAGGTCGCCCTTGGAGTACGGCCAGAGCACGGGCAGGGTGATCTGGATGCCCTTCGAGCTCCCGGACAGGACCTTCACCTTCGCGAGCTGACATGCCCGGGAGTCGCCTGGACCGGTGGCGCTGGAGGTGGTCGGACTCGTGAATCCTGGGCAGTTGCTCTGGATGGCCTCGACCGACGCGTTGACGAAGGTGGTGCCCTGAGCCGCGTAGTGCGCGTGCGACGAGGCCTTCTGAACGCTCGTGTAGTTCGGCCACAGCAGCACGAGACCGACGATCGTCAGTACCCCGAGCACCCCGAGCACGACGAGCACCGTGCGGCGCGGACCGGTCGCGGTGCGCGGAGGCTGCCCGACCGGGTCCGAGAATGCGGCTGGCACGTGCGAATGCGAGTGGACGGGAGACGTGTGCGACACCACTGAAGGGTACGTGGCGCGACTGCCCACGACTTTCAGGACCTGAGAAACAAGAAACCCCCGGGGTGCCCGGGGGTTTCTCTCTGTGCGCGATACTGGGATCGAACCAGTGACCTCTTCCGTGTCAGGGAAGCGCGCTACCGCTGCGCCAATCGCGCCTGTCAAGGCGTTGTCGTGTTTCTGCCGAGTTCGAGTGTGGAGGTGGCGACGGGATTCGAACCCGTGTATACGGCTTTGCAGGCCGCTGCCTCGCCTCTCGGCCACGCCACCGTGTGTGGGTTCGAGTCTGGAGGTCCCACATCCATTCATCGACGTTACCGCCGACTCACACTCGAGCGGATGACGAGATTCGAACTCGCGACCCTCACCTTGGCAAGGTGATGCGCTACCAGCTGCGCCACATCCGCATTTCGCTTCGCATTTCTGCGTGCCTTGAAACTGTAGCCGATCATCCGGCCGATGTTCAAACTGAGTGCCCTGCGTGTCGAACTCCGGCGTCTATCGTGACCCACGACGCGCCCGCGCCCGAGCCCGATGTGCGTCCGGCCCTGAAGGTCGGCTAGTATCGGTAGCCGCAGCACCGAGAGATCGGATGCCGCAACGGGCGATTGGCGCAGTTGGTAGCGCGCTTCCTTCACACGGAAGAGGTCATCGGTTCGAGTCCGGTATCGCCCACCGAATTCTCAGGGAACGGTCTTGCTCGGGCGACTCAGTTGCCGACCGCCCATCCGTACCGTCGGTGCAACTCGGCGGCGATGCGGGTGAACCGGTCGAGGTCGAGCGCTGTCGCCTCGCGGCGCATCCCCTTGTTGTGCACGAGGTAGAACTGGTCGATGTCGATCCAGGATGGCCGTCCCTGAGCGTCCCACGGACCGGATCCGATCGGCAGAAAGTCGCGGCGGCCGTCGTGCGCCTTGCTCGTCAGCTTCACGGCGTACACCGTGTCGGTGTCTTTCCGCCCGATCACGAGCACGGGACGGTCCTTGCCGCGACCGTCGCGTTCGGCGTAGGGCACCCACGTCCACACGATCTCTCCCGCATCCGGAAGAGAGTCTCGGGCGGGCGCGTAGGTGATCCGGAGCGCGGCCTTGCGAGGCGGGTCGATCTCGATGGTCGCGGCCGGCCCGTACCGTCCGGGCGAGCCCTCCTCCCCTACCGGTGCCGGCGGCGTTCTGCGGGAACCGAGGAGGCGAGCGATCGACGACAGGATGCCAGGTGCCACCCGCCAACGATATCCGCGCCCGCACAGCAGAAGGCCCCGCGAGCCATCCCTGAGTGGATGACGCGCAGGGCATTCTGCTGTGATCAGGCGTCTTCGAGCGCGTAGCCCTCCTCGCCGTGAACGATGGTGTCGACTCCGGCGATCTCGTCCTCGGTCTTGATGCGGAAGCCCATGGTCTTCTGCAGAACCCAGCCGATGGCGTACGCGAGCACGAACGAGTAGATCATCACCGAGAAGGCGCCGATGGCCTGCGCACCGAGCTGCTGGAAGCTGCCGCCGTAGAGAAGGCTGGTGAACTTTCCGTTGACCTGGGTGAATCCGAAGATCCCGATGTAGAGGGTTCCGATCAGGCCGCCGGTGAGGTGGATGCCGACCACGTCGAGCGAGTCGTCGAAGCCGAGCTTGAACTTCATGTCGATGGCGACGGCGCAGATGGCACCCGTGATGAGGCCGAGCACGATCGCCCAGCCCGGCGTCAGGATGTTGCAGGCGGGGGTGATGGCGACGAGGCCGGCGACGGCACCCGATGCGGCTCCGATCGAGGTCGGCTTGCCATCCTTGATCCGCTCGACCACGAGCCAGCCGATGGTTGCGGCCGCGGGTGCGGCGAGGGTGTTGATCCAGGCGAGGCCGGCAACGCCGTCGACGGCAGCTTCGGAGCCGGCGTTGAAGCCGAACCACCCGAACCACAGCAGAGCAGCCCCCAGCAGCGTCAGAGGCACGTTGTGCGGCTTGTTCATGCCCTTCTGGAACCCGACGCGCTTGCCGAGCACGAGAGCGAGAGCAAGGCCGGCAGCGCCGGCATTGATGTGCACCGCCGTACCGCCCGCGAAGTCGTTGACGTGCAGCGTGTTGACGATCCAGCCGTTTCCGAGGTTGAACACCCAGTACGCGACCGGGAAGTAGACGACGGTGACCCAGATGCCTGCGAAGACCATCCACGTGCCGAATCGGGCGCGGTCGGCGATCGCGCCGGAGATCAGAGCGACCGTGATGATCGCGAAGGTCGCCTGGAAGCCTGCGAAGGCCAGGCCGTTCAGGTCGGGTGTGATGCCGTTCGAGCCGAGGAGGCTGGAGAGCCCCCAGTCGGGCGTGCCGAGCCAGCCGGGGATCAGCGGCTTGCCGAACGAGAGCCCGTAGCCGTACAGCACCCACAGAACGGCGACGATAGCGATCGCGCCGACGCTCATCATCATCATGCTGATGACGCTCTTGGCCTTCACCATGCCGCCGTAGAAGAACGCGACACCCGGCGTCATCAGCAGCACTAGGGCAGCTGCGACGAGAAGCCAGAGCGAGTTCACGCTATTTTCCGCGTTATAGGCGGCCGCCGTGTGCAACAACATGAGGTCTCTCCCTCTCGAGGAATACTGCGTCTCGCCATCACCGTGCCGGTCGGGTTCGCCGGTTGTTCGGGTGAGGTGCCGTCAGTCTGCTTCGAGCAGATTTCGTAGGAGAGGCCGAAGTTGTTGCGAGCGCGTTACAGCCGCCGTCGCTGTGTAAACATCGTGTTTCAGCGGGGCGTGAGGTTGCCTCGTACCGCCGTGGGTAGACGACTCAGTCGTGCGGAGGGAGCTCGCCGGAGGTCAGCGCGATGAGCCGCGAGACCGCACGCAGGTACTTCTTGCGGTAGCCGCCCTGGAGCATCTCGGCGTCGAACACGTCGTTCAGCGGAGTGCCCGTCGCGACGACGGGGATCTCGGCGTCGTACACGCGGTCGACGAAGGCCACGAATCGCAGCGCCTCCATCTGGTCGTGCAATTGCTCGACATCCGCCAGCGCGACCACATCGACGTTCGCGATCAGTTTGATGTACTTCGAAGGATGCACCGTGGCGAGATGGGCGATCACGTCGCGGAATCTGTCAGCCGTCACGTGCTCGCCCCGAGCGCTCATCGCCTCGACGACGCTGTCGAACGTCGACGCGTCGACGGTCGTGGCCTCGCCGGATACGTCACGACGGCGATAGTCGAGCCCATCGATGCGCACGGTCTCGAAGTGCGACGAGAGGGACTGGATCTCCCGCATGAAGTCCGAGGCGGCGAAGCGTCCCTCGCCGAGCGCCTGCGGCGGCGTGTTCGAGGTGGCCGCGATGCGCGTGCCGGTGGCGACGAGCGCTCCGAGGAGGCGCGTCATCATCATGGTGTCGCCGGGGTCGTCGAGCTCGAACTCATCGATGCAGATCAATGTGGAGCCGCGCAGCAGCTCGATCGTCGGCTGGAATCCGAGTGCACCGACCAGCGCCGTGTACTCGATGAAGGTGCCGAAGTACTTAGGTCCCGGTGCCGCGTGCCAGAGCGCGGCGAGAAGGTGGGTCTTACCGACTCCGAATCCGCCGTCCAGGTAGACACCCGGCTTGTGCTCGACGGTCTTCTTGCGCCCCCAGCCGAAGAACCCGCCGGGCTGCGGCGGCTCCCAGCTCTTCGCGAACGACAGAAGGGTGCGCACCGCCTCCGCCTGCGAGGGGAAGTCCTTGTCCGGCCGGTACGAGTCGAACGTGGCACTGTGGAACTGGGGCGGAGGAACGAGCTCCCCCGCGATCTCCCGACCGGTGATCGTCGGCACCACGTCGACGAGGTGAGAGGCGTCGGGAAGCGTGTGCTCTGACATCTGTTCCTTTGTGTCGAAGTCTTACCGTGCCCCTACGCTCGACAACGGGGGTGCGTAAGTTCGCTTGAGGGACGAGCACCAAGCCTAACGCCCGTACACCAAGGCCTCGGTTCGAGAAGGACCGGCGCCAGGAGGAGGAGATCATGACCGTGGGATTCGACGATTCTGCGAAGTTCGCCGAGTACGCACATCCCGAGCGCCTGGTGAGCACGGAGTGGCTCGCCGAACACCTCGGAGACGCAAGCCTGGCGGTCGTGGAATCGGACGAAGACGTGCTGCTCTATGAGACCGGCCACATTCCCACCTCGGTCAAGATCGACTGGCACACCGACCTGAACGACCCCGTTCAGCGCGACTTCGTCTCCGGTGAGCGCTTCGCCGAGCTTCTCGGGCGCAAGGGCATCTCGCGCGACACCACGGTCGTCATCTACGGCGACAAGAACAACTGGTGGGCCGCATACGCCCTGTGGATCTTCACCCTCTTCGGCCACGAGGATGTCCGGCTGCTTGATGGCGGTCGCGATAAGTGGATCGCAGAGGGCCGCGAGCTCGTCACCGCCGCATCGACCCCCGAGCCCGCCGAGTACCCGGTGGTGGAACGGGACGACAGCACCATCCGCGCCTTCAAGGACGACGTGCTCGCCCATCTCGGCAACGGACCTCTCATCGATGTGCGCTCCCCAGAGGAGTACAGCGGTGAGCGCACCGAGATCCCCGGGTACCCGACGGAGAGCGCGCTGCGTGCAGGCCACATCCCGTCGGCGGCCTCCGTGCCATGGGCGCGCGCCGCGGCGCCGGACGCCACCTTCAAGTCGCGCAGCGACCTCGACGGCATCTACAAGGGCGAGGCCGGGCTGCAGGAAGGCGACGACGTGATCGCCTACTGCCGCATCGGTGAGCGCTCGAGCCACACCTGGTTCGTGCTCACCCACCTGCTGGGGTTCGAGAACGTGCGCAACTACGACGGCTCGTGGACCGAGTGGGGCAGCGCCGTACGGGTGCCGATCATCACGGGCTCAGACCGCGGCGACGTCCCATCGGCCTGAGCACAGCCGCTGCTGGCAGGCGCCTTCAGCACCTCGTCGGGGCCTACGTGAGAAAATGGCCGTCTCATGACGACGACCGCTCTTCCCACGACTCTTCGGGAGATCAAGGACGACTTTCTCGCCCTCGAGGTCCCCGACCGTCTGCAGCTTCTGCTCGAGTTCTCGAACGAGCTCCCCGAATTGCCGGAGCGCTACCGTGACCACCCTGACCTGTTCGAGCGGGTGATCGAGTGCCAGTCCCCCGTCTTCATCTTCGTCGAGGTGGATGACGACGACATCGTGCACCTGCACGCAACAGCCCCTCGCGAGTCGCCGACAACTCGTGGGTTCGCGTCGATCCTCGCTCAAGGACTCGCAGGGCTCACTGCGGACGAGGTGCTCGCGGTTCCCGACGACTACCCGCAGGAGCTGGGACTGGCCCAGGCGGTCTCACCGTTGCGCGTGCGTGGGATGACCGCATTGCTCGGCCGCACCAAGCACCAGGTCACGCTCAAGCGTTCTCCGCTGGTCGAGTAGCGGCCGCGAAGCGGCCGCTACTCGACCAGCGGGAGAGCATCGAGCCAGTCGGCTATGGCCTTGGTCCAGCGTTCCCGGTCGTAGTTCCACAGCTTGGTGTGCCTGGCTTCGGCGAAGGGGACGAAGGTGACGATGTCCGGTCGTTGGTCGGCAAGGCGGTGCGACCCTCCCGCCGGCACGTAGCCGTCGTCGTCGCTGTGCATGAGCAGCACGGGCGTGCTCAGCTCGTGCGAGCGCACGGTGAAGTCGAGGGCGCCTAGCCCGATCGGCGCGTCCTGGCCGACCACGCCCGACGCCCACGTCGCGTCGAGCAGTACCAGGGCTCCCTTCGTCACCGGCCTGGGAAGCTTCATGCCGTCCGCCTGGAACTCGAGCGTCTCCACCCAGTCGATCACCGGCGAGTCGAGCACGATGCCGCGCACGCTGTCGGCGCGAGGCGAGCGAATCGCGGTCTGCAGCACGATGGCACCGCCCATGGACCAGCCGAACAGGACGATGTCGCGGGCGCCGCGGTCGAGAGCGAAGGCGATGGCGGCGTCGACGTCACCCCACTCCGTTGCCCCGAGGCCGTATCGCCCGTCACCGCTGTCCGGAGCGTCGCCGTCGTTGCGATAGCTGACGACGAGGCTCGTGTAGCCCTTCTCGCGGAACACCGGGATGCCCCGCAGTGCCTCCTGGCGTCGCGCTCCGCGACCGTGAACGTGGATGGCCCAGCGCTGGGTCTCCTCCTGCGCCGGGAACAACCAGGCAGGGGCCGTACCGCCGTCGACCGGGATGTCGACGCTCTCCACGGGCAGGCCGAGCTCCTCCGGCGCGGTGTAGATCCACCCGGTGAGACGCCCCCGACGGGCAGAGGCGAGGTCACCCCACTCCACGGATTCGACGGCACGGATGACCGCCCCGTCCGGATCCAGCCCGATGACCTCCCCGAGCCGCGCGTATCCGCGGTCGGAGGAGAACCAGAGCCCGTAATGGCCGGGCACGGTGAGCGTGTCGGCGGTGCCGGTGAGCGTCACAGCGGTGAGGTCCGGCGAGACGGCCCGGATCTCGACATCCTGCTTGCGTCGCCGAGCCGGTGTCACGACGGTCCTGGCCACGAGCGTTGCTGCGACACCGTACGCGGCGGCCACCGCCGCTCCGATCGCGATCAGAATGGCGAACGGCACCAGAACCCTGCCCAGCCGACGACCCACGAGAACTCCCCTCATCGCGTGAGGCACCTTGCGCATCCGGCGTGCCTGACGTCAACTCCCGAGCCGAAACTCTAGTCTGCGTTTGTGTCTCCCTCTCCAGCGACCCCCGGAGTTCCCGCGGAGTTCGCCGTCGCGGCGGCCGCGGTGCGTTCGGCGGAATCCCGCCAGGAGTTGACGGTGGACGAGATCCCGGCTCCGACCGGACTGGCGCCCTTCGCGGTCGCACTCGCCGCCGACATCACGCCCGCCAAGCACAGCGGAGACTCCGAACTCGGAACAGGAAGGTTCGTCCTGCTCTACGACCCGTCGGAGCCCGTCGAATGGGGTGGACGGTTCCGCATCGTCTGCTTCGCCCAGGCGCCCTTGGAGACCGACATCGGGCTCGATCCGTTCCTCGCGGACGTGACCTGGTCGTGGCTCGTCGACGCGCTCGACGAGCGTGGCGCCGACTACTCGTCGGCGTCCGGCACGGCGACGAAGATCATCTCCACAGGCTTCGGCGAGCTCGCCAGACAGGGCGACGGTGCTCAGATCGAGCTGCGCGCCTCGTGGACGCCGCACGGGATCGACCTCGGTGCACACGTCGAGGCGTGGGAAGATCTGCTCTGCATGCTCGCCGGAATCCCTCCCTTGCCGGACGGAGTACGTCTCCTCGCCCATCGGAGAGCCTCGCGTGACTGACTACGACGTCGTCGACTCGCCGTCGAAGTACAGAGAGGCCGTCGACGCGCTGCGCTCCGGGACGGGCCCCGTCGCCGTCGACGCCGAACGCGCCTCCGGATTCCGCTACTCGCAGCGTGCCTACCTCATTCAGATGTTCCGACGCGACGCCGGCGTCTTCCTGTTCGACCCTCCGGCTGTCGGGGATTTCACCGAGCTGCAGGATGCCGTTGGTCCGGTCCCCTGGATCCTGCACGCCGCCAGCCAAGACCTCGCGTGCCTCCGTGAGGTGGGGCTCGACCCCGTGACGGTCTTCGACACCGAGCTCGGCGCACGTCTGCTCGGCTTTCCCCGGGTGGGACTCGGCACGATCGTCGAGGAGCTGCTCGGCATCCACCTCGCCAAGGAGCACTCCGCGGCCGACTGGTCGACGAGGCCGCTCCCCCAGCCGTGGCTGACGTACGCGGCGCTGGATGTCGAACTTCTGGTCGACCTCATGGAGGCCGAACAGAAGCTTCTGGCCGAGAACAGCAAGGTCGAGATCGCCGACCAGGAGTTCGCCTACGAGCTCGCGCGGGCTCCAAGGGCCGTCAGGGCCGAGCCGTGGCGTCGACTCTCAGGCGTCCATTCGATCAGGGGCCTTCGCAATCTCGCAGTTGCACGCGAGCTCTGGTTCGCGCGGGACGCTCTGGCTAGGGAGAAGGACATCGCGGCCGGACGTCTTCTGCCCGATGCCTCCATCACGGCGGTCGCACGCGCGATGCCCGCCACCAAGCGCGACCTCTCCGCTCTGCGCGAGTTCACGGGCAGGGCCAGTCGTACCGAGATCGACAGGTGGTGGGATGCCGTCACCCTCGGCAGAACGACGCAAGACCTGCCCGTTCTCCGCGCGTCGGGCGAGAGCATCCCGCCTCCTCGCGCCTGGGCGGACCGCAACCCGGAAGCGAGCCTGCGACTGAAGGCGGCACGCACGGCGCTTCTGGAGGCAGCGGAGGAGCTGAATCTGCCGGTGGAGAACCTGCTCTCCCCCGAGACGCTGCGACGACTCGCGTGGGCCCCGCCGGAGCACATCGACGTGGATTCCATCGGCGCGGCGATGCGTGACGCCGAAGCCCGCCCGTGGCAGATCGCCGCTGCGGCGCCGATCATCGCGGCGGCGTTTGTCGAAGCCGACCAATACCCCGCCGAGGCGGAACAAGCGCCTTCGTAGGATCGCCCAATCGATTCTCCCGGTCGCGGCACGGTTTCTAGGATCGTCAGCAGAGCCGATCATGGGAGGCGAAGTGGCCGAGAGAGCTGACGTTCTGTTCGTCGACGGGGTGCGAACCCCGTTCGGACGTGCGGGCGACAAAGGCGTGTACTGGAATACGCGAGCGGACGACCTGGCGGTGAAGGCCATCGTCGGTCTTCTGGAGCGCAATCCGGGACTGCCGAAGGATCGTGTGGATGACGTCGCCATCGCCGCGACAACGCAGCAGGGTGACCAGGGGCTGACCCTCGGCCGTAGCGCCGCCATCCTCGCCGGGCTCCCCACCACGGTGCCGGGCTTCGCCATCGACAGGATGTGTGCGGGCGCGATGACGGCCGTGACCACCACGGGCTCCGGCATCGCCTTCGGGCAGTACGACGTCGTCATCGCGGGCGGCGTCGAGCACATGGGACACCACCCGATGGGCCAGGGCGTCGACCCCAACCCGCGCTTCCTCTCCGAGAAGCTCGTCGACCCCGCGGCGCTCAACATGGGCAACACGGCGGAGCGCCTGCACGACAGGTTCCCGAACCTCACGAAGGAGCGGGCCGACCGGTTCGGCATGCGCAGCCAGCAGAAGGTCGCTGCCGCGTACGCGTCGGGCGACATCCAGCCGGATCTCGTTCCTGTCTCGTACCGCACCGAGGAGGGCTGGGGCCTTGCGACGGAAGACCAGGGCATGCGCCCGGAGACGACCATGGAGGGCCTGGCCGGTCTGAAGACGCCGTTCCGCCCGCACGGTCGCGTCACGGCGGGCAACTCGTCCCCCCTGACCGACGGCGCAACGGCGTCTCTGCTCACCTCGTCGCGTGCGGCCGAGGAGCTCGGCCTGTCGCCGAAGATGCGCATGGTGGGCTTCGGATTCGCTGGCGTCGAGCCCGAGGTGATGGGCATCGGTCCGATCCCCTCGACGGAGCGCGCGCTGAGGAACTCCGGCCTGTCGATCGACGACATCGGCCTGTTCGAGCTGAACGAAGCGTTCGCTGTGCAGGTGCTGAGCTTCCTCGACCACTTCGGCATCGAGGATGACGATCCTCGCGTCAATCCGTGGGGTGGCGCCATCGCCATCGGCCACCCGCTCGCGGCCAGCGGCGTTCGCCTCATGATCCAGCTCGCCAGGCAGTTCGAGCAGCACCCCGAGGTGCGATACGGGCTCACCGCGATGTGCGTCGGACTCGGCCAGGGCGGCTCGGTCATCTGGGAGAACCCGCACAACAAGAAGTACGGAAAGTGAGCACGAGCGTGACCGACTATTCGACGATCGACTTCTCAGACCTGCTCGCCTTCGCCGACGACGAGGTCGTCACGCACAGCTTCGTGCGCGACGTACCCCTCGCCTCAGGCAAGGTGCTCGCGCTCGTCACGCTGGACAACGGCCGCGACCACACAAGGCCGAACACGTTCGGCCCTGTCGGCCTTCTCGAGCTGGGAAGGACCTTCGACCAGCTCGCCGAGCGCGCGGCGAAGGGTGAGATCCACGCCGTCGCCACCACCGGAAAGCCGTTCATCCTCGCGGCAGGCGCCGACCTCTCGAAGGTCGCCGAGGTGCCGAGCAGGGACATCGCCAAGAAGCTCGCGCAGCTCGGGCACTTCGTGCTCAGCAAGCAGGCGAAGTTCGGCGTCCCCAGCTTCGTCTTCATCAACGGCCTCGCGCTCGGTGGCGGTCTCGAGCTGCCTCTGAACGCCGACTACCGCACGATCGACTCGTCGGCGGCGGGCATCGCTCTTCCCGAGGTCTTCCTCGGTCTGATCCCCGGCTGGGGCGGAACCTTCCTGCTCCCGAACCTCATCGGCATCGAGAACGCCCTCAAGGTCGTCATCGAGAACCCGCTCAAGCAGAACCGCATGCTGAAGGCCAAGGATGCGTTCGACCTGGGTATCGCCGACCGCATCTTCTCGCCCGTGAACTTCCTCGAGGACTCGATCAGGTTCGTCGACGGCGTTCTGAGCGGCACCGAGAAGGTGGAGCGGAAGAACACGCCGGGCAAGATCGAGCGGCTCGCGAAGTGGGACATCGCGATCAAGATCGCCCGCGACACGGTGTCCTCGCGACTCGGCACTGTTCCGCTCTCCCCCTACAAGGCGCTCGACCTGCTCAAGGCGGCGAAGAGCGGCGACAAGGAGGCGTGCTTCGCTCTCGAGGATGACGCCCTCGCCGATCTCATCGCAGGAGACCAGCTCCAGGCATCCATCTATGCCTTCAACCTGGTGCAGAAGCGCGCCAAGCGGCCCGCCGGCGCTCCGGCCAAGGAGCTCGCGAAGAAGGTCACGAAGGTCGGCGTGCTGGGTGCCGGTTACATGGCCAGCCAGTTCGCCCTGCTCTTCCTTCGCCGCCTTCAGGTTCCGGTCGTCATCACCGACATCGATCAGGAGCGCGTCGACAAAGGCGTCGCGTCCATCACCGCCGAGATCGGCACCTTGCTCGAGAAGGGCCGCATCGGTTCCGACGAAGCGAACAGACTGCGGGCTCTCGTCCGCGGCACGACGGACAAGACCGAGTTCGCGGACTGCGACTGGGTGATCGAGGCGGTGTTCGAGGAGCTCGGCGTGAAGCAGGATGTCTTCGCCGAGATCGAGAAGATCGTGACTCCCGAGGCTGTGCTCGCCACCAACACCTCGAGTCTGTCCGTCGAGAAGATCGGCGCCAAGCTGGAGCATCCGGAGCGGCTCGTCGGCTTCCACTTCTTCACCCCGGTCGCCGTGATGCCGCTGATCGAGGTCGTGAAGGCGCCGCAGACGGATGACGCAACGCTGTCCACCGCGATGGTGACTGCCGCCACTCTGCGCAAGAACGCCGTCATCACTGCCGACACGCCCGGTTTCGTGGTCAACAGAGTGCTCGCCAAGCTGCTCGGCGAGGCGATGTACGCGGTCGATCACGGCACGCCGTTCGAGGTCGTCGACAGGGCGATCGCGCCCCTCGGACTCCCGATGGCGCCATCGGTCCTGCTCGACCTCGTCGGGCTGAGGGTGGGCGCGCACGTGCTCGACACCCACCACGAGGCGTTCCCCGACCGCTTCTACCGCAGCGAGAACCTGCACAGGCTCGCGGACTACGGCAAGCTGCTGGAGAAGGACGGCAAGGGCAACGTCAAGGGATTCGACAAGGGTGCGCTCAAGCTCATCACGGTCGAGAACAAGGCGCCGCTCACTGAGGAGGAGATCCTCACGAGGCTGCAGGACGGCCTGGCAGACGAGGTGCACCGCATGCTCGTGGACGACCACGTCGTGGCGGCGCCAGAGGACATCGACCTCTGCATGGTGCTCGGCGCGGGCTTCCCGTTCCAGATGGGCGGCATCACGCCCTACCTGGATCGCGTCGGCGCCAGCGAGCGGGTCTTCGGCGACACGTTCCACCACCCGGTCATCCGCGGGGTGGGCGCGTAGTCGCTGCCGGCCCCGGTCGTCAGTCCTTGTTGACGTGGACCACGATGGGCTGGGCTCCCGTGTCGCCGGCAACGCCTCGCGCGTGCGGCAGCTTGGAGCCCAGCACCATCGCGGTCACGTCCTGGGCGATCTGCCTCGGCGTCATGCCGGTGCGCTCCATGATGTCGGCACGTGAGCCGTGCGCGAGGAACTCGTCGGGGAGCCCGACCTCGGTGACGGCGGTGTCGACGCCGGCCTCGCGAAGATCCTGACGGATGCGCGTGCCGATGCCGCCCACCCGGATACCGTCCTCGATGCAGACGACGATGCGGTGCTGGGATGACAGTTCGACGACGCTTTGCGGAACCGGCACGACCCACCGCGGGTCGATCACCGTGGAGTCGATGCCCTGGGCGGCGAGCCGCTCTGCCACCTCGAGACCGGTCGTCGCCATGCATCCGACGGTGACGAGCAGCACATCTTTGCCGCCGTCTTCACGCAGCACGTCGACACCGTCTGCGGTGCGTCGGAGCGCTTCGATCGGTGCGGGCACGATGCCCTTCGGGTAGCGAACGACGGTCGGGCCGTCCTGCACCGTCACGGCCTCGCCGAGCTCCTCCCTGAGACGGTCGGCGTCTCGCGGAGCGGCGATGCGGATGCCCGGCACGACCTGCAGCGTCGCGAGGTCCCACATGCCGTGGTGGCTCGGGCCGTCCGGCCCGGTGACCCCTGCGCTGCTCAGCACGAACGTGACGCCCGCGCGGTGCAGGCCGACGTCCATCAGCACCTGGTCGAAGGCTCGGTTCATGAACGTGGCGTAAAGCGCAACGACAGGGTGAAGCCCGCCGAACGCCATGCCGCCCGCGCTCGTCGCGGCGTGCTGCTCCGCGATCCCCACGTCGTGTACCCGCCCGGGGAAACGCTCGGCGAAGAGATGGAGCCCCACGGGACGCAGCATCGCCGCCGTGATGCCGACGAGCCGGTCATCTTTCTCGGCCAGACGCACGATCTCGTCGGCGAAGACGGACGGCCACGACGTGCCGGTCGCCTGCTCGATGGGCTCGCCCGTCTCGGGGTCGATCGGGTTCACGCTGTGGAACTGGTCGGCGACGTCGCGCAGGGCGGGTTCGTAGCCGCGGCCCTTCTCGGTGATGGCGTGCACGATCACCGGTGCGTCGTACGCCTTCGCCTGCTCGAGCGCAACGACGAGGGCGTCGATGTCGTGACCCTGCACGGGCCCGATGTACTTGATGTCGAGGTTGGAATAGAGCGCCTCGTTGTTGCTGAAACGCGAGAGGAAGCCGTGAACTCCGCCGCGCATGCCGCGATACACGGCACGACCAGGCGACCCGAGCTTGTCGAAGGCTGCCTGGCTGGTCAGGTAGAGGCTCTTGTAGCCGCGGCGGGTGCGCACCCCGTTGAGGAAGCGGGCCATGCCGCCGATCGTCGGCGCGTAGGAGCGGCCGTTGTCGTTGACCACGATGATGAGGCGACGGTCGTTGTCGTCGCTGATGTTGTTCAGCGCCTCCCAGGTCATGCCGCCGGTGAGGGCGCCGTCGCCGACGACGGCGATCACGTAGCGATCGCCTTGACCGGTCATCGTGAAGGCACGCGAGATGCCGTCTGCCCAGGAGAGCGAGCTGGAGGCGTGCGACGACTCGACGATGTCGTGGATGGACTCCGAACGCTGCGGATACCCGGCGAGCCCGTCGGTCTTGCGCAGTGTGCTGAAGTCTTGCCTGCCCGTGAGCAACTTGTGCACATAGGCCTGGTGGCCGGTGTCGAACACCATGGCGTCGTGCGGGGAGTCGAACACCTTGTGCAGCGCGATCGTCAACTCGACGACGCCGAGGTTCGGGCCGAGATGCCCGCCCGTCTTGGCGACGTTCGCGACGAGGTACTCACGCACCTCTCCCGCGAGCTGCACGAGCTGTTCCCCCGAGAGAGCATCGAGGTCCCGAGGGCCTCTGATCGTCTCGAGAAGGGTCATACCGCCGCCTTTCGCTCCTGACCGAGTCTACGCAAACCACCCTGACCGACACCGGGCGCCGCCGAACGATCGGCACATATCATGCGGATCGAACGACGGGGCCGGGAACGACTCGCGTTCCCGGCCCCGTCTGGCGCTCGTGATCGCTAGGCGACCAGGCTCCTGAGCACGTACTGCAGGATGCCGCCGTTGCGGTAGTAGTCGGCCTCACCGGGCGTGTCGATGCGTACGACCGCGTCGAACTCGATCGGCTGCCTTCCGGCCTCCGAGTGCTCGCTCGGCGTCGCCGTGACGTGCACCGTCTTCGGGGTGCTGCCTTCGTTCAGGGCGGTCAGTCCGCTGATGGACACGACCTCGGTGCCGTCGAGGCCTAGGCTCGCCGCCGACTCGCCGGCCGGGAACTGCAACGGGACGACGCCCATGCCGATCAGGTTGGAGCGGTGGATGCGCTCGAAGCTCTCGGCGATGACCGCGCGAACTCCGAGCAGCGACGTGCCCTTGGCGGCCCAGTCGCGGGACGAGCCCGATCCGTACTCCTTGCCGGCGAAGATCACCAGCGGGGTGCCCTGCTCCTGGTAGTTCTGCGATGCGTCGTAGATGAACGACTGCGGGCCATCCGCCTGAGTGAAGTCGCGGGTGTAGCCGCCCTCGACACCGTCGAGCAGCTGGTTCTTCAGACGGATGTTCGCGAACGTGCCGCGGATCATCACCTCGTGGTTGCCACGACGCGAGCCGTAGGAGTTGAAGTCCTTGCGGTCGACTCCGTGCTCGGTGAGGTACTGCCCGGCAGGGCTGTCGACCTTGATCGAGCCGGCAGGGCTGATGTGGTCGGTCGTGACGGAGTCGCCCAGCTTGGCGAGCACGCGTGCGCCTGCGATGTCGACGACGGGAGTCGTCTCCAGGGTCATCCCGTCGAAGTACGGGGGCTTGCGCACGTAGGTCGAGGCGTCGGTCCACTCGAAGGTCGACCCGGTCGGCGTTGGAAGCGAACGCCAGCGCTCGTCGCCGTCGAAGACGCTCGCGTACTCCTTGGTGAACATGTCCTGGTCGATCGACTCGTCGATCGTCTTCTGCACCTCGGCGGCATCGGGCCAGATGTCCTTGAGGAAGACGTCGTCGCCGTTCGTGTCGGTTCCGAGCGCGTCGGTCTCGAAGTCGAAGTTCATCGACCCGGCGAGGGCGTAGGCGATCACCAGCGGGGGGCTGGCGAGGTAGTTCATCTTCACGTCGGGGTTGATGCGACCCTCGAAGTTGCGGTTTCCGGAGAGCACCGCCGTCACGGCGAGATCGCTCTCGTTGACGGCGGCCGAGATCTCGTCGGGAAGCGGTCCGGAGTTGCCGATGCAGGTCGTGCAGCCGTACCCGACCAGGTAGAAGCCGAGGTCTTCGAGGTACCCGGTCAGGCCGGCCTTCTCGTAGTACTCGGTGACGACCTTCGACCCGGGCGCCAGCGTGGTCTTGACCCACGGCTTCGCCTTGAGGCCCTTCTGCGAGGCGTTGCGCGCGAGCAGCCCGGCAGCCAGCATCACCTCGGGGTTGGAGGTGTTCGTGCACGAGGTGATCGCGGCGATCGCCACGGCTCCGTGGTCGATGACGAACTTGTCGCCGTTGTACTGCACAGGCGTCGGGCGCGACGCGGTGTGCGGCGCGTGGCTCTGGTGGTGGTGCGCGTGCTCGCTGTGCTCGTCCGCCGGCGAGAGCTCCCCAGGGTCTGATGCCGGGAACGATTCCGCGATGGTCAGGTCGACGATGTCGTGGTCGATCTGGGCGTAGTCGTGCAGATCGGTGTTGAACTGCTCCTTCGACTGACTCAGCTCGATGCGGTCCTGCGGGCGACGCGGTCCGGCGATCGACGGCACGACGGTGCCGAGGTCGAGCTCCAGGTACTCGCTGAAAACCGGCTCGTTCGACGGCTCGTGCCAGAGGTGCTGCGCCTTCGAGTACTCCTCGACGAGGCGAACCTGGTCGTCCGAGCGGCCGGTGAGCCGCAGGTACTCGAGCGTGACGTCGTCGATCGGGAAGATCGCCGCCGTCGAGCCGAACTCAGGGCTCATGTTGCCGATGGTGGCGCGGTTCGCCAGCGGAACCTGGGCCACGCCTTCGCCGTAGAACTCGACGAACTTGCCGACCACGCCGTGCTTGCGCAGCATCTGGGTGATGGTGAGCACGACGTCGGTCGCGGTCACGCCCGCCGGGATGGATCCGGAGAGCTTGAAGCCGACGACCTTCGGAATGAGCATCGACACCGGCTGCCCGAGCATCGCGGCCTCCGCCTCGATGCCTCCGACGCCCCAGCCGAGCACGCCGAGGCCGTTGACCATCGTCGTGTGCGAGTCGGTTCCGACCAGCGTGTCCGGGTAGGCCTGCAGCACGCCGTTCACCTCACGGGTGAACGTGACGCGCGCGAGGTGTTCGATGTTCACCTGGTGCACGATTCCCGTGCCGGGCGGAACCACCTTGAAGTCGTCGAACGCCGTCTGGCCCCAGCGCAGGAACTGGTATCGCTCGCCGTTGCGCTCGTACTCCAGCTCGACGTTGCGCTCGAACGAGCCGAGCGTGCCGAAGACGTCGGCGATGACGGAGTGGTCGATGACCAGCTCGGCGGGAGCGAGCGGGTTGATCTTCTCCGGATCGCCGCCGAGGGCGCTCACGGCCTCGCGCATCGTCGCAAGATCGACGATGCAGGGTACGCCGGTGAAGTCCTGCATGACGACGCGGGCGGGCGAGAACTGGATCTCCGTGTCGGGCTCCGCCGTCGGCTGCCACTGACTGAGAGCGGTGATCTGCTCCTTCGTGACGTTCGCGCCGTCCTCGGTGCGAAGCAGATTCTCGAGCAGCACCTTGAGGCTGAACGGGAGCTTCTCGTAGCCGGGTACCGAGTCGATCCTGAAGATCTCGTAGTCGGTCGAGCCCACCGCGATGGTGTCTCGTGCTCCGAAGCTGTTCACTGTTGAAACCCTGTCAGCGGACACGCTGCCCTCTCCTTCGTGGCACTTTCGATTTATCTTGACGTCGAGATAACTTTAGCACCGCCGACGCGGTGGCTTGACGCCGATCGCTCAGTCATCCGAAGACTCGGCGGCCTTCTTCGGCGGGTAGACGGCCCGGGTGACGAGCCACGAGATCAGCACCAGCGTCGCGTAGAGCGGGAGGCCCATCGCGAGCTTCACGAAGCCCAGTGCGACCGTGAGACCGGCGAAATAGAGGGGAAGCTGCACAGCAAGACGCGCGACGAAGAGGGCGAGCCAGCACGCGGTCAGCATCTGCATCACCCGGTACTTGCTCTTGCTCTGCCGCCACGCGACGCCATCGCCCATCAGATAGCCGATGACGAGTCCGAGCAGCGGCCAGCGCACCAGCATCGAGATGAGCACTGCGAGGCCGTAGGCGGCGTCGATCAGGAACCCGAGTACGAAGTTGTTCGCGGCGTTTCCGGTCAGCAGCGCCAGGATGGCCGAGGCGGCGACACCGATCAGTCCTGCGACCGCCTGTGTCGCCTGCGTCTTCGTGAACACCCTGATCAGAGTGAAGACGAGCGCGACGGCAACGGATGCCCCGAGCGAGACGGGCATTGAAGCCTGCTGTGCCCATGGCTGCTGGATGCTCGTGAGGATGGTGAAGGGGATGAGGAAGAGCAGCCCGGGCAGGATCGTCTCGCAGAGCCCGCGAATGCCGCCCATGGCGGCGAAGAGAGCTCTGCCGGTCGGCGCGTCGGATCCGGAGAGGGCGCCGAGACCGGATTGGCTCGCCGCTCGCGCGATCGACGATGCCAGCGGATTCGCCTCCGCGTCATCCGGGGTTCGGTCGTCGTTCTCGGCTGCCACGTTGCTCTCGGCTGTCACGTCGTTCTCTGGTATCACGCGTCGTTCGGCGTCGCCGGCATGCGGAGCGGAATGAGGTCGCGCGGCGGCATCGGCTGGTTGCCGCGCACCACGACGACGCTGCGGAACAGGTCGTCGATCTCCTCGGCGGCGGCCGGGTCGATGGCGGCATCGCCGGCGATCACTCCGCGCAGGAACCACCGCGGGCCGTCGACACCGATGAACCGTGCGATGCGGGTCTCCCCGGGCACACCGGGCTGGGCGATCGGGATCTCCGCGACCAGCTCGGGACCGAAGACGCCGTCGCGTTCGCTCGTGCGGCCACCCTGGTGCTGGATCTGGTCCGCGATCTGCGCGCGGATCTCATGCCAGAGGCCGCTGGTGCGAGGAGCGGCGAAGGGCTGCACCTGCAGGGTCGACCCCGCAAGATCGAGGCCGACGGCGACGACCCTACCGGTCTCCTCCTCTACCTCGAGGCGAAGTTGAAGACCGTCGCGCGGCAGCACTTTCACACCGCCCAGGTCGATGTAGGGGCGCACCGGGTTCGCTTCGCTGTCGTCGAAAGGTCCGTCGACCTCTCGGTTCTCCGGTGCGGACTTCTCCCATTCCTCCTGGCCGGTGTCGCCTATGTCGCTCACGCGTGTTCTCCTGACTGCAGTGCGGTGTATCCCGTCGATCCGAATCCGGCTGCACCGCGTTCGCTCTCCGGGAGGTTCTCTACCGGAAGGAAGGCAGCTCTTGTCACGGGCATCACGATGAGCTGCGCGATCCTGTCGCCGACCGCGACCGCATACGGTGTCGTCGAGTCGGTGTTGAGCAGCGTCACGCGGATCTCTCCGCGGTAGCCGGCATCGACGGTGCCAGGCGAGTTCACGATCGTGATGCCGTGGCGCGCGGCGAGACCGCTGCGCGGAACGACGAAGGCCGCGTACCCGACAGGCAGGGCGATCGCGACGCCGGTGCCGATCGTCACCCGCTCACCGGGGGCGAGCGTGACGGCTTCGTTGGAGCACAGATCGGCCCCCGCGTCGTCGTCGTGGGCGTATCGAGGAGGCTCCAGCGCCGTGGTCAGCACGTCGACGGATTCGGTCACGTGTCGAGGGTAGTGCAGAACTCTGGTCGAATAGACCCATGACCGTGTACCGAGAGCGGCTGTGGGCCGCCCCCTGGCTGTTCGTTGCGACAGCGCTCGTTATCCCCGCAAGCATCATCGTTTTCGCGCCGATCAACATGACAGTCGGCATCATCTGCGCGATAGTGCTGTACGCGGCCTGCGTGCTCGGACTGGTCATCGGTTCCCCGACGATCGAGCTCACCGACGACGAGTTGCACGCCGGAAAGGCGCAGATCGAACGGCACTACCTCGGCGTTGCCCAGGCGTTCGAGGGCAGCGAGGCGAGCCTCCAGCGAGGTCGGCTGCTGGACGCTCGGGCGTGGTTGTTGATCAGAGGCTGGGCGACCGGTGTGGTGCGCATCCCGATCCTCGACGAGAACGACCCCGCGCCCTACTGGTTGCTCTCTACGCGGCACCCAACGGAGTTCGCCAGGGCCGTTAACGACAGAGCCGGCGACAATCTGCCGCCGGCTCCACTTTCCTGATCGTTCGTCAGGCCGCGCACTCCACGCAGATCGGCCCGAGCTTGGTCTCGTGATCGATCTGAGAGCGGTGCTTCACGAGGAAGCAGCTCACGCACGTGAACTCGTCGGCCTGCGGAGGCAGAACGACAACGTCGAGATCGAGGTCGGAGAGGTCGGCGCCGGGCAGCTCGAATCCACCGGGGTTGTCGGCATCGTCGACGTCAACGACCCCGGACATCTTGTCCGGAACCCGCTCCTTCAGCGCCTCGATCGACTCCGAGTCGTCGTCGGTCTTGCGGGGAGCGTCGTAATCGGTTGCCATGCCCATCCACTTCTCATCTAGCTGCTGCCGAAGAAATCGGCGGCCATAGTTTGCAACAAGCACCCTGGAATAGCAAACACGCCACGGTGCCTCTTTCCCCCAATGGGGTTGCGCAACCGATCAACTTCCGGCACGCCCCGCTTATTCCCGGGGTTTCGCCCTCTCCCATGGCAGGGTTGTCGACGAACGCAACCAGGTCGAAAGAGGCGTTTCGCATGCAGGATTTGAAGGTCATCGGCGTCGAGAGCGGCGCCTTGCTCGCCGTCAACGACAGTGGTGAGCGATTCCGCATCGCCATCGACGAGATGCTTCAGTCGAGACTGCGTCAGCTCAAGCCCGAACCTGTGAATGGACCGAAGGTCTCCCCACGTGAGATTCAGGCGCACATCCGCTCAGGGCTCTCGGCCGACGAGGTCGCGGAGCTGACGGGCGCGGCGATCGGCTACGTCGAGCGTTTCGAGGGCCCGATCATCGCCGAGCGCGAACACATCGTCGCCTCGGCCCTCTCGGTTCCCGTGCGCACAGGAGCGGACATCGACCCGCTGAGCGACGGCGACACCTTCGGCTCTGTCATCAGGGAGCGGCTCTCTGCGCTCGGAGCGAACAGCGAGCGCTGGACCAGCTGGAAGGAGCCGGAGGGCGGCTGGGTCGTCAAGCTGACCTTCGCGTCCGACGAGGTCGACCACGACGCCCGGTGGAGCTTCGAGCCTCGCAAGCTCGCCCTCGCACCGTCGAACGCCGATGCTCACACCCTCTCGCAGCAGGGTGAGCTGCAGACCGGGTTGATCCCGCGTCTGCGAGCCGTCGCCCCAGTGGTCGCCGTTCCCGACGAGTCGCGCTTCGACAGCGGAGCATTCACGTTCGACGACACTCCGTCTGCTGCCAGGGCGGAGTCGCCGGCGGCCCGCGGACCGCAGACGGCGAACAACTCCATCGCCGTTCAGGCCATCAAGCGTGCCGACGACGAGGAGCCTCGGGACGTTCATCAGACGGCCGACCTTCTCGAGGCCTTGCGGAAGCGCCGCGGCGAGCGAGAGGCCGCAGGGCTGAGGGACTCGGCACCCCAGGCCGTCGACATCCCTCTCGATACCTTCGACGGACCCGACGCAACCGGGATGACCGACGCTCCTGCAGCGCCGCAGCAGGCTGCACCCGCAGAGACAAGCACCACGACGGGCCCGGTTCGTGGCGCTAAGCGCGGTCGGCGATCGATGCCGAGCTGGGATGAGATCGTCTTCGGCGCCCGCACGGACGACGACCTGGCCTGAGCGCCGGCCCGGAGGGCCACCGAGGGGTCAGCGCTCGAAGTCGCCGAGTCCGATCAGCGGCACCTTCTGCTCTTCCGGCGTGAAGGATCCGTGCTGCCCGACCATGGTGCGTCCCCTGACGCCCTCTGGCGTGGAGTCGTAATAGGCGATCTTCGCCCTGGCCGCGACGAGCACGTCACCGATGCGCGGCGCCACAGCCGCGTCGACCGTCGGACCGAACCACCCGGCATCGATCGCCTCGGCGCGCGTGGCCACCCACGCGCGGTGGCCCTCTGCCTCCTGCCAGGCCATGGCAAGCGCGTCGGCCTGCTCCGCCGTCGCGCCCTTGCCGAAGTAGAGCTGGAGCATGCGCGGCTCGCCTCCGACGCGTTCGACACCCGCCGTGAGCTCAGGAACCGAGTCGTACACGACGTGCGACGTCGCGGGAATGTCGAGGATGCCGTGGTCTGCCGTCACGAACGCCCCTTCGCCGGACCGCAGGGAGCGAGCGAGGGATGTCATGACGGAGTCGAGTTGCTCGAGTGCGACGAGCCAGGCATCCGATTCCGAGCCGCGGGCATGGGCGGCCACGTCGAGCTCGGGAACGTAGAGATAGGCCAGTTGCCGGCCGCCGCGGTCGAAGAGTTCGCGCACCAGCTCGACACGTCGCTGCATGCTGTCGGCGCCGACGTAGTCGGCTCCGCGCAGTGCCGCTGCGGTGAAGGATGACGAGCGGTAGCGCTCAGGGCCGATGACGCTCGGCGTGACATCCTGCTCGCGCGCCTGGGTGAAGACCGTCTCGCACCGTTGCCAGGTCGCCGGGTCAGGGTCTCCGTTCCAGCCGCTGAGGTGGTTGAACACCCGACCGGTCCGCGGGTCGAGGGCGCGATAGCCGACGATGCCGTGTTCGCCGGGCATCCGCCCCGTGCACAGTGTGGTGATGGCGGCGGCCGTCGTGGTCGGCGAACCGCTGGTGATGGTCGTGGCCTTCGTGAGCCGCGGGGCGAGGAATCTCGCATGGCCCGCACGTGCTCGCAGCGCGTGGGCTCCGAGGCCGTCGACCACAACGACGACGGTCCGCGAGACGGGCGGAAGCTGGATGGCTCCGCGGGCTCCTGTGACCGTGGCGAGGCAACTCGTGAGAACGTCGGCCAGGCTCGTCGCCGTCGAGAATCCGGCCGGTAGCATTGTCCCCACCCGGCCAGTCTGACACACCGCAGTGTGTCGGATTCGGCGTGCGGGGAGCGTGGCAGACCACGCGAGATGGCCTTCTCGAGAATGCACGAATGAGCCCAGCAGACAACCGCAGAGCACGCAACACCCCTGCAGCCGAACCGGCGCCGGAGCGGATCGAAGACATCGACGTCTCGGCCGAGATGCAGAGCTCCTACCTCGAATACGCCTACTCGGTCATCTACTCACGGGCCCTGCCCGACGCCAGGGACGGCCTCAAGCCGGTTCAGCGCCGCATCCTCTACCAGATGAGCGAGATGGGCCTTCGCCCGGATCGCGCCCACGTGAAGTCGGCGCGCGTCACGGGTGAGGTGATGGGCAAGCTCCACCCGCACGGCGATTCAGCGATCTACGACGCTCTCGTGCGCATGGCGCAGGACTTCACGCTGCGCCTCCCCCTGATCGACGGGCACGGCAACTTCGGCTCACTCGACGATGGTCCGGCCGCCGCGCGGTACACCGAGGTGCGGCTCGCCGCAGCCGCGCTGACGATGACGGAGGGCATCGACGAGGACGAGGTCGACTTCGTCCCCAACTACGACAACCAGCTGATGCAGCCGGATGTACTGCCCTCCGCCATCCCCAACCTCCTCGTGAACGGTGCGAGCGGTATCGCCGTCGGCATGGCGACGAACATGGCGCCGCACAACCTGGTCGAGGTCGTCGGGGCTGCTCGGCACCTGCTGGATCATCCAGAGGCGTCTCTCGACGAGTTGATGGAGTTCGTGCCGGGACCTGATCTGCCGGGCGGCGGCATCATCGTCGGCCTCGACGGAGTGAAGGATGCCTACGCAACGGGCCGAGGAACGTTCCGAACGCGCGCGAAGGTCACGGTCGAGCCGATCACGGCCCGCAAGACGGGCCTCGTGGTCAGCGAGCTCCCCTACCTCGTCGGTCCGGAGAAGGTGATCGAGAAGATCAAGGACGGCGTCAACGCGAAGAAGCTGGCCGGCATCTCCGACGTCACCGATCTGAGCGACCGCAGTCGCGGCCTTCACCTGGTGATCGGCATCAAGACCGGGTTCAGCCCGCAGGCCGTTCTCGAGCAGCTCTACCGGTACACACCCCTCGAAGACGGCTTCGCCATCAACAACGTCGCTCTGGTCGACGGCAACCCGCGGACCCTCGGGCTGCGCGAGCTGCTGTCGGTGTACCTCGAGCACCGCATCAGCGTCGTCACCCGGCGCTCCAGGTACCGTCTCGCGCGTCGTCGCGAGCGTCTCCACCTGGTGGAGGGCCTCCTGATCGCGATCCTCGACATCGACGAGGTCATCCAGGTCATCCGCACCAGCGATGACAGCGATCAGGCGCGTTCCCGCCTGATGCAGGTCTTCGACCTCAGTCAGGTGCAGTCCGAGTACATCCTCGAGCTTCGCCTTCGTCGCCTGACGAAGTTCTCGCGCATCGAGCTCGAGGCCGAGCGCGACACGTTGATGGCCGAGATCGCGGAGCTCGAGGAGATCCTCGCGAGCGACGAGCGCATCAAGGGCGTCGTCTCCCAGGAGCTCGATGACGTCGCCGAACGATTCGGCACGCCGAGACGCACTCTGCTCACATCAGCGAAGCCGTCCCGTGCCACGACGGGCAGCAAGGCCGCGCAGCAGGCGCTCGAGATGGCCGACGTGCCGTGCCGCGTTTTCCTGTCCGCGACCGGACGGCTGGTGCGAGTCGACCTGGAGCCTGACGCGGAGGGCATCGCTCCTCGTATCACTCCCCCCGCGCGCCGGAGCAAACACGACGCCATCGCGTCGTCCGTCGCCACCACGAGCCGCACAGAACTGGGCGCTGTGACCAGTCATGGGCGCCTCGTGCGGTTCACCCCTGTGGATCTGCCGGCGGTCCCAGCGAACGCGGTGCAGCCAGCGGCCGGGGTTCGGTCGTCTGACTACATCGGGCTGACCGACAAGTCGGAGCGGGTGCTCGCACTCGTCACCTCGGATTCGTCCGTTCCGCTCACCCTCGGCACGGCGCAGGGCGTCGTGAAGCGCGTGACGCCGGGAGACTGGGCGAACCGCCCGGAGTTCGAGGTCATCGCCCTGAAGCCCGGAGACGCCGTTGTTGGGGCATGCGAGGCGTCCGACGACGACGAGCTGGTCCTCGTGACGACGGATGCCCAGCTTCTGCGCTTCGCCGCGTCATCCGTGCGCCCGCAAGGCAGGGGCGCGGGCGGCATGGCCGGCATCAAGCTTTCCGCCGGTGCGACCGCACTGTTCTTCGGGGCCGTGTCGAGCGGATCGGCGGATGACACCGTCGTCGTCACCGTCGCGACGAGCGAGAACACGCTGGCAGGGACCAACCCGGGATCGGGCAAGGTGTCGACCTTCGACGAGTTCCCGCCGAAGGGTCGCGCGACCGGCGGCGTGCGTGCTCAGCGCTTCCTGAAGGGCGAGGACGATTTGTCGCTCGCCTGGGTGGGCGTCTCCCCCGCTCTCGCCGTGGGGTCTGACGGTGCAGTGCGTGCGCTGCCCGAGCCCGGAGCGAAGCGCGACGCTTCCGGTCAGCCGCTCGACGGTGTCATCGCGGCGATCGGGCGTCAGGTCGGCTGAGAGCGTTCCCGCGGGCCCGTCCCACCGTGGGTTGAGGAGCACCCGCGAAGCGGGCGCGTCTCGAAACCGGTCGGCCCCGTGGGTCGGGTTTCGAGACGCGCGCCTGCGGCGGGCTCCTCAACCCACGGGGAGACGCGCGCCTGCGGCGGGCTCCTCAACCCACGGGGAGACGCGCGCCTGCGGCGGGCTCCTCAACCCACGGAGAGACGCGTCGCGCCGTCAGGCGTCGATGCGGTCGCGGCTCAGCTGGTCGCTGCCGGAGATGATGAACTCCTTGCGCGGGGCCACGTCGTTGCCCATCAGCACCTCGAAAACCTCGGCGGCGCGCTCGGCGTCGTCAACGCGCACCCTGCGAAGCAGCCGGTGGGCGCGGTCCATCGTCGTGGTCGCGAGCTGGTCGGCATCCATCTCGCCAAGGCCCTTGTAGCGCTGCGGCGGTTCCTGCCAACGCCTTCCGGCCTTCTTGAGGTTGCCGAGAACGGCATGCAGCTCCTGGTCGGAGTAGGTGTAGATCGTCTCGTTGGGCTTGGAGCCTGGATTGATCGCGATCACCCTGTGCAGCGGTGGCACAGCGGCGAAGACCCTGCCCGCCTCGATCATCGGCCGCATGTATCGGAAGAACAGCGTGAGCAGCAGCGTGCGGATGTGGGCACCGTCGACATCCGCGTCGCTCATGATGATGACCTTGCCGTAGCGGGCGGAGTCGAGGTCGAACGTGCGCCCCGAGCCCGCGCCGATCACCTGGATGATCGAGGCGCACTCAGCGTTGGAGAGCATGTCGGAGATCGATGCCTTCTGCACGTTGAGGATCTTGCCGCGGATCGGCAGAAGCGCCTGGTGCTCGCTGTCGCGCGCTCGGCGCGCGGTGCCGAGCGCCGAGTCGCCCTCCACGATGAACAGCTCGCTGTGAGCGACGTCGGTCGAACGGCAGTCCACCAGCTTGGGCGGCAGCGAGGATGTCTCCAGCGCGTTCTTGCGACGCTGCGTCTCTTTGTGGGCTCGGGCCGAGATACGCGACTTCATCTCGGAGACGACCTTGTCGAGCAGCAGCGAGGACTGCGCCTTGTCGTCACGCTTGGTCGAAGCGAAGCGAGCGGCGAGGCCATCGGCGACCACCTTGGACACGATGGCGCGCACCGCGGGGGTGCCGAGCACCTCCTTGGTCTGGCCCTCGAACTGCGGCTCTGGCAGCCTCACGGTGAGAACGCCGGTGAGGCCGGCAAGGATGTCGTCCTTCTCCAGCTTCTCGTTGGCGGTCACCTTCAGGCGGCGCGCGTTCTGCTCCACCTGCTGGCGGAAGAACTTCATCACGCCCTGGTCGAAGCCCGCCTGGTGACTTCCGCCCTTGGGTGTTGCGATGATGTTGACGAAGCTTCTGAGCACGGTGTCGTAACCGGTGCCCCAGCGAAGTGCGACATCCACCTCGCACTCGCGGTTCACCTCGGTCGGGACCATCGCACCGGAGTCGTTCAGCACGGGAACCGTCTCGACGAACGCGCCAGTACCGCCGAGACGCCAGGTCTCGGTGATCGCCGTATCGGGGGCGAGGTAGTCGGCGAACTCGCTGATTCCGCCCTCGTAGACGAAGTCGGTGCGCTCTGCCGCGTCGCCGCGGGCATCCGTCAGCGCGATCGTGAGACCGGGAACCAAGAACGCCGTCTGACGGGCCCGCCCGATCAGATCGTCGGCGCTGAACTCGACGTTCTTGCCGAAGATCTGCTTGTCGGCCCAGTAGCGGATGCGTGTTCCCGTGACACCCTTCGCGACCTTGCCGACGACCCGCAGTTCGCTGCCCGACTCGAACGGCCGGAACGGCGAGTCCGGACTCGGCACGCCGGAGTCGTCGAAGACGCCCGGCTCTCCGCGGTGAAACGACATGGCCCAGGTCTTGCCGTCGCGGTCGACCTCGACGTCGAGACGCTCCGAGAGCGCATTGACGACGGATGCCCCCACGCCGTGCAGACCGCCGGACGACGAGTACGAGCCTGAGCCGAACTTGCCGCCTGCGTGGAGCTTGGTGAAGACGACCTCGACACCGGTGAGTCCCGTCTTGGGCTCGATGTCGACGGGGATGCCTCGGGCCCTGTCGCGCACCTCGATGCTCTCGTCGGGGTGCAGCATCACGTCGATCGCCGTGCCGAATCCGGCAAGCGCCTCGTCGACGGAGTTGTCGATGATCTCCCACAGGCAGTGCATCAGGCCCCGCGCGTCGGTCGAGCCGATGTACATGCCGGGGCGCTTTCGCACGGCCTCGAGCCCCTCGAGCACCGAAAGGTGTCTGGCGGAGTAGTCGTTCGTCGCCACGCGTGTCTCCAGTCGTCGTTCTGCCGGTCATCCCTCGCGATGCCGTGGTCTGGTGGAAACGGCGGCCGCCGGGAATCGGGCGTCTTTCAGACTATCCGGCGTGCGGGGGCCCTCCGCGCACCGACACCCTTCGGTGGATGTCTGGGGTCGATCGCCCTACGCGGACAGCGAACTGCGCGTCGAATGAAGCATGCTCACGGGGCCGACGTGCTTGTATTGAGGACAACAACGAGCCACGGGTTCGGGTCATCAGAAAGGAGCTCAGCATGTCGAATTACGCAAGCCACGTCGCCACCCCCGGTGCCGAAGAGCTCCCCACCGGCCCGTCGCTGACTGCGGCGGACCGCTGCGACGCCTGTGGCGCACAGGCCTATGTGCGTGTGACCGTGAACGACAGCGAGCTGCTGTTCTGCGCACACCACGCGAAGAAGCACCACGAGAAGCTCTCCAGCATCGCGACCAGCTGGCACGACGAGACGGCGCGACTGCTCGAAGATCAGCGCGCCTGATCCGTCACCTCAAGAAGGGCGGCCGCACGGAGTTCCGTGTTGCCGCCCTTTTGTGTGTCTGTCGGTTCTCTGTGCCCGTCAGCTTTCGCCGATGGATGCCGCGACACTCAGGCGCGCGGCGACATCGGAGAGGAGCGTCCTGAGTTCAGCGGGGCCGTCCACCAGCACAGGACACCCGAGCGAGACGATGACGGACGGCAGCCAGTCGAGGCGATCGGCGTGGATCTCCACGCGATGCCACTGCTGCTCTGCTCCGGGGATCGCAAACGGCTCGATCACGGCGACGCTCGCGGGAAGCCGGGCGCGAAGAGCGGCTTCGTCGATCTGCGCGCGAAGCACGACTCTCCAGACGCGCTCCGACCGGGCGAAGCCGTCGACCAGCGCCCGCACGGTCTCTGCCGCACCCGATCTGGCGACGGGGGCGAGCACGCCCGGCAGCCGCCTCGCACTGCGGATGCGGTCCACCCGGAAGGTGCGCTCGGCCTCGGCGTCGATGTCGTCGGCCGTCAGGTACCACCGGCCCGCAGACGAGATGAGGTCTTTCGGATGAAGCGTCCTGGGCGTCGCGACACCGTGCTGCGAGCCGTAGCGGACGGCAAGCGGGTGATGGTGTGCCACCGCGTCGGCCACCGTCAGCAGAACGTCGGCGTCCGGGATCGCTCCTGGGTCTCCCTCATCGAACGCCGTCGCGTGCAGCAAAGTGTCGAGCTTGCGAGCCGTCTCGGCAGGCAGCGCGCGTCGCACCTTCGACATGGCGGTCTGCACCGCCGTCGGATGCGCACCAGGCGATGAGTGGGCGCGGAGCAGGCCGAGCACGACGGCGAGTGCTTCATCGCTGCTGAGCATCAATGGCGGCATGCGGAAGCCCGCCGCCAGGCGGTATCCCCCGTATCGACCGCGAAGCGACTCGACCGGTATCTCCAGCTCGCGCAGCTGGTCGATGTAGCGCCGCACCGTGCGTTCGTCGACATCGAGGTCATCGGAGAGCTCCCTCAGCGTGCGCGAACCGGCGGACTCGAGCAGTTCGAGCAGCCGCAGCACGCGCGATGTCGTTCCACCCATCTCCCTAGTATCGACGATTACTGGACAGAATCTGTCCAGTATCTCTCGTACCGTGATGAAGGCGGCACAGCGCCGTCATCCACAGACAGGAGATGCTTATGGAATTCGCTGCAACCCGGATCTTCACGAACGACGTCGACGCTCTGGTCGAGTTCTACGAACGCATCACCGGGCTGAGGACGACCCGCCCGCATCCGCTGTTCGCCGAGCTGCGCACCGCCTCGGGAACACTGGCGATCGCAAGCACGAAGACCGTGCAACTCCTCGGCGAGGGAACGGCAGAGGCGGGGGCGAATCGCACGGTCGCGTTCGACTTCCTCGTCGAGGACGTCGACTTCACCTATCAGGCGCTCAGCAGCACGATCGAGACGTTCATCAACGAGCCGACCGACATGCCATGGGGAAATCGCTCGCTGCTGCTCCGTGACCCCGACGGCAACCTCGTCAACCTGTTCACGCCCAAGTCTGCCGACGCCCGGGATCGCTTCGAGCGTTGACCCGCGTCGTTTCAGAAGCCTCGGCTCAGAAGTCCATCAGCTCGCGGAAGTGCGGCAGTGACCCCGTACGGATGCCGGTCGCACTCGGCTTGTTCTCGTACGCGCCAGGCATCCAGTTGCCCTCGACGATGATCGGGCCGTTGGGCGTGACGACGACGTCCCATCCGATGTAGCGGATCTCCGGGACGACGCCGCTCACCTCCGTAGCGAGCGCGAGAACGGCGTCGGTCATCGGCAGCGTGAAGTCGACGATCGACTTTCCGGTGCCTGGATGATCGGCGTAGATGTGCTGGTGGGAACCGTAGCCCGGCCCCTTGGAGTGTCCGCTCTCGTCGAGCAGCGTGAAGAATCCGCCGAACGCCTGCTGGTCGCTCGCGCCCTTGCCAACACCGAACTTCTGGGCGAACGAGAGCAGGTGAACCGCACCTGCGTCATCCCGGAACGTCGTGACACGTGTCGTGTTGACGATGTCGGGGCTGACCTCGACGAGGGCAGGATGCTGCACGATGTACTCCTCGAGCAACGTCTGCCCCTTCCCGAGGAGCTCGGCGCGGAACGCGGCCCAGTCCTCGATCTCGGCGGCCTCGTAGCGAGAGACGCCGTAGCCCGAGTTGCTGACAGGCACCTTGCCGATGACGACGCCCTTGCGGGTCACGAACTCGCGGAGCTCGTCGACCGTCGTCGGCTCCACCTCGAACCACTCTCGACCGAGGTAATTGTCGAAGACGCGATTGAACTCGATCTTGTTCTCGAACCTCTCGCGGAAGGCCGCGGCGTCGTAGCGAAGCGCGAGGTGGTTCGAGATCGCGTTCGTCATGTAGGTCGCGCGCTCGGCGCGGGTGAGGATGGCGAAGTCCCAGTCGACGTAATCCTGGAAGCCCGTGTCGCGGAAGCCGGCGTACCAGAGCATGTCGGTGAAGACGGCGGGCGCCCACTTGTGGTGCTGCTTGCCGACCTCTTTCGCTCTACGCCAGACGCTGGGCAGGTCGAGGGCTCGGAAGCGCTCACCGAAGTAGTCCAGCCGTGACCGCAGGCTGAGGCTCTTGCGGGCCATCAGGTGAGCTTCGCGATCGTCGCGTCGACCGCGGCGTCGATGATGTCGAGCCCCCTGCTCAGCGTGTTCTGGTCGTCGTCGACGAGGGCGGGCATGAGCTTCAGCACCTCGTTGCGTGGCCCGGAGGTCTCGACGATCAGGCCATTCGCGAACGCTTCGCGTGACACCGCCTGTGCGATGCCGGAGCCCGGCTTGCCGACCAGACCGCGGAGCAGACCTCGCCCCCTCGTGGTGAGGTGGTCGGGGTGCTTCGCGACGATGGCTTCGAGGCGGCTCGCAGCGAAGGCCGCGCGACGGTGGATGGCCGGCGAGAACTCCGGGTCGCCCCAGAACGTCTCGATAGCGGCGGCAGCACCCACGAACGCGACGTTGTTGCCACGGAAGGTTCCGCTGTGCACGCCCGGCTTCCAGACATCCAGCTCGGGCTTCAGAAGCACGAGCGACATCGGGAACCCGTAGCCGGACAGGGACTTCGAGAGGGTCACGATGTCGGGAACGATGCCTGCGGCCTCGAAGCTGAAGAAGTCGCCGCTTCGCCCGATGCCGATCTGGATCTCGTCGACGATGAGCAGGATGCTCTTCTCGGCGCACAGCGCGGCCAACGACTGGAGCCACTCGATGCGCGCGACGTTGACGCCGCCCTCGCCCTGCACGGTCTCGACGATGACCGCCGCCGGGAAGTCGAGTCCGCTTCCCGGGTCCTCGAGCAGGGTGCGAAGCTGAGCGACCGTGTCCGTCGTGCCGTCGAAGTATCCGTCATACGGGTGGAACGTCACATCGCCGAGGGACACTCCCGCGGCTGCCCTGAACTTGTCATTGGCGGTCGCGGCGAGTGCACCGAGCGAGACTCCGTGGAATCCGTGGGTGAACGCGACGACGGAGCTGCGTCCGGTCACCTGTCGTGCGAGCTTGAGCGCGGCCTCGACGGCGTTGGTTCCGGTCGGCCCGGTGAAGTGGAGACGGTACGGCAGCTGTCGCGGCTGAAGGATGACGTCGCGGAACGACTCGAGGAAGCGCTTCTTGGCACCCGTCGCCATGTCGAGCGAGTGCTGGATGTGGTCGGCGGCGAGGTACTCGATGACCTGTTCCTTGATGAGCGGGTTGTTGTGCCCGTAGTTCAGCGCGCCGGCGCCGCAGAAGAAGTCGATGTACTCATTGCCGTCTTCGTCCCAGATCAGCGAGCCACGCGCTCGGTCGAAGATCACCGGGAACGACCGGATGTAGCTCCTGACCTCTGATTCCAGTTCGGAGAAAACAGTGAGATCCACGTATGCGCCTTCCTTGAATGGCAGGGATTTCGGCCGATGGCCGGATCGCGGCGGGCCAGCGTTCATTCTATCGGGGGTCTATCCGGCAGCCGTCTCCACGTACCGGCGCGGGACGCGGGCGGGGATGCCCGTCAGAATCTCGTCGCCGATCGTGTCCGCCCAGCCGGCCCAGTCGGTGGGCGTCGGTTCTCCCTGGAACCCGGGGCCGAAGAGGATGACCGGATCGCCGATTCGCACGTCGTGCGCGTCGTCGATGACGCTGCCGTCGACACCGATCTCTCGCAGACGACGCCTGCGCCCACGCACCAACACGGATGCCCGTGTCACCGCCTTCGACGGCAGGCCGTCGCCCCAGCCGGCGGCGATCCTCGCTGTGGAACCGTCTGTGCTCGTCACGACGGTCGACAGCGTCATCGGCGGGACGACGCCGATGTCCTCAGGGCTGCGGTCGTCGAACGGCGACACCCCGTAGGCGGCGATGCCGAACCGCACGATGTCGAAGCGGGCGGCGGGCATCCTGATGCCGGCTGAGCTCGCAGCAAGATGGATGAGCTCAGGATGGATGCCCCGCGATGCCGCAACAGCGATGGCCTCGTGGAAGCGCACGAGAGCCTGCTCGTCGTCGGCGACCGATGCATCGGCGAGGTGCGACCAGATCGCGCGAATGTGCACGGCGCCATCCCGTTCCGCAGCCAGCGCGGAGTCCAGCAGAGCAGGCCATTCGGTTTCGGTGGCGCCGTTGCGGTGCAGCCCGGTGTCGATCTTCAGATGCACCTGAAGCGGTGACCGCGGTCGTGAGGCGACCGCCGCGAGCAGCTCGTCGACCGTGGAGATGCCCACGTCGATCCGGCGGCGGGCCGCCTCGGCGAAGTCAGCCCCAGAACCGTGCAGCCAGGCGAACAGTGGAGCCTCGATGCCCGCGTCGCGCAGCCGGAGACCCGCGGAGATCTCGAGCACGCCCAGCCAGGTAGCGCCTGCCTCCAATGCGGGGCCGGCGAGCTGCATCATGCCGTGCCCATAGGCATCCGCTTTCAGCATCGCCATGACGGGGGTCGGCGCCGCGAGACGCCCTAGAAGACGTAGGTTCGACCGGAACACGTCGAGATCGATGGTGGCGACGGCGCTCACGATGCCGTCCAGACGCGCTCGAACCGGACGCCCAATCGTGTCGTCAGCTCCAGCGGACCGAAGCCCGATGCATCAGCCCATTCGAGTGGCGTCGGCGCACCATCCGGCGCTCCCCACAGGACGACGTCGTCACCGGGCCGAGCCAAGTCATCGCCGAGATCGACCATGAACTGGTCCATCGCCACACGCCCGGCCAGCACGCGCCGGCCGCCGCGGAGCAGAACGTGCGCCTTGTTCGACCCCGCCCGGGGAACGCCGTCGGCGTAGCCCAGGCCCACCAAAGCCAGATTCGAGTCCGAGGCGACCCGGTAGGTGTAGCCGTAGGAGACCGCGCTCCCTGCAGGCACCCGCTTGCATGCGACGACCTCGCCCGTGACCGTCATGACGGGGACAGTGCCCGGCGCAGTGCCATACACGGCCTCCGCGATCACGTCGTCGGGAAGTCCGGTTCGAGCGTCTGCGTCGGAACGGATGAACCGCTCGATGCCGTGCTCGCCGGCCATCCCTACGATCTCGTCGGCTCCGTGTCCGTATGCGTCGGCACGAAGGTCGAGCAGCACGTCGCGCGAGCCGCGCTCCGACACGACGGAGTCAAGGGCGTCGTGCAGGGTCGCGCGCGAGAGCGTGATCCGTCTGCGCATTCGTCAGCTTGCCCGCACGATCCCCATCGGCGTGCTCTGCGTGCCCTGCCCGAGCGGGTTGTCGCCCAGGATGCGCACGAGTTCCGCGTCGCGCTTCGAGCCGAGCGTCGAGCCAAGGATGTTGCCGCCGAGGTCGTTGATGTCGACGATGGCGACATCCGCTCCTCCCAGCGCGGCACTGAGCTCCGCCGCCACCTTTTTCGGCTGCGCGGGAGCCAGAACGACCTGCGAATCATACGGAGGGATGGTGCCCTCCGTCGGCCCGTCGATGCCGCGCGCCTTCGGACCCGCGATGCGGTAGAAGTCGCCCTTGCGGCCCAGCTTCTTCGTCACGGCGGCGACGGCAGCGGCGAGCAGGATCCTCGGGGTCCCGCACTCGCGCAGCGCCATCTCCATCGTCTCGGGCATGCCGAGGCCGATGCCGTGCGGTGTCTTCTGCACGTAGCGCGACAGCGTGACCGCGAGCTTGCGCGGCTCGATGTCGTCGATCGGATACGAGCGTCCCTGAGTGATACCGACGATCTTCTCGGTCACGAACAGCACGTCGCCGCTCTTCAACTCGGGACGCGCTGCGGCGGTCACCACGGCGACGAGGTCGTCGCCCGTGACCACCAGCGGCGTCTTGATCGGGATGCGCTGATACTCGATGCCGTCGACGGCGATGGTCAGCTCCTTGCCGGCATTCGCGCTCGGCCGCGCCGTCTCACTCAAGGTAGTCCCGCAGCGACTGCGAACGGGACGGGTGCCGCAGCTTGGCCATCGTCTTCGACTCGATCTGACGGATGCGCTCGCGCGTCACCCCGAACGTGTCGCCGATCTGGTCGAGTGTCTTGGGCATGCCGTCACCGAGCCCGAAGCGCATGCGGATGACCCCCGCCTCGCGCTCCGAGAGCGAGTCGAGCAGGCTCTCGAGCTGCTTCTGCAGCATCGTGAAACCGACAGCGTCCGCAGGCACGACAGCCTCGGTGTCTTCGATCAGGTCACCGAACTCGCTGTCGCCGTCCTCGCCGAGAGGGGTGTGCAGCGAGATCGGCTCACGGCCGTACTTCTGCACCTCGATGACCTTCTCAGGGGTCATGTCGAGTTCCTTCGAGAGCTCCTCTGGCGTGGGCTCGCGACCGAGGTCCTGCAGCATCTGTCGCTGCACCCTGGCGAGCTTGTTGATGACCTCGACCATGTGCACCGGGATGCGGATGGTACGGGCCTGGTCGGCCATGGCGCGCGTGATCGCCTGACGGATCCACCACGTCGCATACGTGGAGAACTTGAAGCCCTTCGTGTAGTCGAACTTCTCGACGGCACGGATCAGGCCGAGGTTTCCCTCCTGGATCAGGTCGAGGAACTGCATGCCGCGACCCGTGTAGCGCTTCGCAAGCGACACCACGAGGCGCAGGTTCGCACCGAGAAGGTGGCTCTTCGCACGCTGGCCGTCGCGAGCGACCCATCCGAGGTCGCGGCCCAGCTGCGACCTCTTCTCCTGGTCGGTCATCGCGCCGAGCTTCTCTTCGGCGAACAGGCCCGCCTCGATCCGCATCGCCAGCTCGACCTCTTCGGCCGCGTTCAGCAGCGCGACCTTTCCGATCTGCTTCAGGTAGTCCTTCACCGGGTCGGCGGTCGCACCGGTGATCTGCGCCGAATAGACCGGCACATCGTCTTCCTCGTCGGCCGCGCGCAGCACGATGGCTCCTGTCGGGAGCACCTCGGCCTTCGCCGCATCGGACTCCGAGTCATCCGCGTCGGAGTCGGTCGACGCCTTCGCGTCATCGGCTCCCGCCGCGACCTCTTCAACCACCTCGACGGCGGCGTCGTCGAGCTCTTCGGTCTCGAGGTCTTCCGGCTCGTCGTCGATGTCGTCGTCTTCTGCCTTGGACGCCTTCGACGGCGACGCCTTGGTGGCCGCCTTCGAAGGGGACGCCTTGCTCGTCGCCCTCGTCGCGGTCTTCGCCGGCGCCTTGCTCGCAGTCTTCGCCTTGGCAGCGGTCGCCTTCGACGCGCTGCTTCGCGGGGTCGCGGACTTCTTGTCCACGGTCGTCGTGGGCTCCTCTACGGTGCTTCGGGCTTCAGCCGCTTTGGTTGCCATGGAGTTCACCTTCCAGCCCTCGCGTCATGAGCACGCGCAACGGTACAGATGACGAGGGTTCGGGTCGCTTTCGGACACTATGAGGACCCATGTCAAGTCCGGCGCTGTGAACTGCGTTTCCACCCGGCCTCGAGAGGCCGAACGAACACGCCGTGCAGGTACGGAGATGAACGGGTCCAGTCATCGATTATTACACGGCCCGGGCGCCGATCGCGCATCGCCGCCTTCGTATCACTCCGCTCAGTGTCACTTCTCAGCTGCGGCCCCGATTCCACCGTGCAACCAATGCAACCCACAAAGGCCCCACTTCTATTCCCTCGTCGTCGAGAAGACGCTTACGTGTTCGGCGACGGGCCGACAACAGGAAGAGCACGCCGATGCCGACGATGACGTACTGGATGGCGAATGCGATCTTGAATCCGTCGAGGGTGTAAAGCCCGGTCGAAGCGAGATGACTGCGCCAGTCGAGGAGCACGCCGATCAGATAGATCATGACGAAGCTCGCGGCGAATCCGCCGACGTTCACGAACCCGTTCGCCGAGCCCAGCGCGTGAAGGGGGTTCGTCGTGCGCGCGAAGTCGAACCCGATGAGCGACCCCGGTCCCCCGGCGCCGATCACGACCAGCAGCAGAACGACGAGCCAGACAGGCGGAGTACCGGGCCAGAGCAGCAGAAGGCCCCAGACGACGGCCATCGCCGCGACGATCGTCAGCACGATGTTGCTCCTCCGCAGAGGGAAACGTGCCGTCAGGATGCCCAACACGGGTCCGATGACCAGTGCGGCCCCGACGATGATCGTGAGCATCCACGAGGCTTCGGCCGGCGTGTAGCCGAGTGCGAACACCATGAAGGGGAAGCCCCACATCAGGGCGAACACGGTTCCCGAGGACTGAGTGACGAAATGGGACCAGAACCCGAGCTGCGTGCCGGGCCGGGCGATGCTGACCCCCAGTTGACGCAGCGACTGAGGCCACGATGCGTGGCGTCTTTCCCCCTCGGCGCCCGCCGGACTGTTGTGTACGACGGCGATGATGCCTGCACATGCCGCAAGCGCGACTCCCGCCGCCGATGCGAACGCGACCGTCCAGCCGGATTCGTGCAGGAGGAAGGCGAACGGCACGGCCGAAAGCACCTGTCCGAGCTGGCCGATGTTGCCGACCCATTGGGAGAGCTGAGGCACGATCCTTCCGCTGAACCATGAGTTCACCAGCCTGATGAGGCAGGTGAAGATCATCGCGTCCCCTGCCCCGACGAGCACCCGACCCGCGACCGCGACCCCGAGCAGGTCGGAGAACGCGACGACCAACTGTCCTGCCGCCATCAACGCCGTGCCCGTGATCATGAGGATGCGCGGTCCGATGCGATCGATCAGCACGCCCACCGGGATTTGCATGGCGGCGTACACCACAAGCTGCAGCACAGCGAGGGTCGAGAGCAGCGAGGCGTTCGAGTGGAAGCGCTCCGTCGCCGACACGCCGGCGACGCCGATGGTGGTGCGTTGCATCACCGCGACGAGATAGCCGAACACGCCGACCGCGAAGACCAGCCAGGCGCGTACGGAGTTCACGCTCCTACGCTACGGGGCGATCGAGAGCCCGGTCGCTCGGGCTCAGTGACTCTGTTGGTCGTCGTCGCCCTTGCGGCGATACGCGAGGAAGTTCTCCAGCTCGGCCGCGATCTCGTCCGCGGAAGGCAGGCCGCCGTCTCCATGGGTCAGCGGCGACTTCAGCGGGCTGTCCTGCATGTAGGTGTCATGACGCTGCTCGAGAGCGCCGACGAGGCGCTCGAGCTCCGGGTTGTTCGAGACCTGTTCGTCGATGTTGGCGATGAACTCCCGGTCTTCCTCCCGCAGCTTGTCGGTAGGGAAGATCAGTCCCGTGACCGAGCTGATGTTCTCGATAGCCGCGACCGCCGCCGCCGGGTACTCGGTGTCCCCGAGATAGTGCGGAACGAGCAGAACGAATCCCACCGTCGATGCACCGACCTCCTGCAGGCGGTACTCGATGAGGTGCATCGCCGTCGCGGGTGCCTGCGTCGTCGGCCGCCATACCGACATCGACTCGGCGAGTCCCTCTCGGTTGCCGCTGACGGTGACCCCGATCGGCCGTGTGTGCGGAACCGGCATCGGGATGGCGTGCACCCAGATGGTGGAGCGCACCTTCAGCAGTGAGACCAGGTCGAGAACAGCGGTGCTGAATCGCTCCCACTGGAAGTCGGGCTCGTAGCCGGTGAGCAGAAGGAACTGCTGGCCGACCTCGTCGCGCACCAGGTACAGGCTCAACTGCGACGGCTGGTAGTCGCTGATGTGGTCTTGATCGAACGTGATGATCGGGCGTCGCGCGCGGTAGTCGAGCAACGCATCCGCATCGAATCGCACGATTTCCTCTGCGTCGAGGCGCTCGGTGAGATAAGTGCTGAGTTGCGAGACGGCATTGCCTGCGTCGGCGAATCCGGTCAGACCGGCCACGAGATACAGCCCGGTCGGCACCGTCTCCAGTGCTGTCCGGACGTCGTAGAGGTCGCGCGGGTCCTGCATGAGTTCAATGCTAGCCAGGCTGCCCCGGCCGCCCGGGAGGCCCGGTCATGCCCACAGCGAACACCGTCGAGGCACGTACGATTCTTGGCATGCCCGTACCTTCCCTCGCGCTCGCACCCGTTCGTCCTTCCTCCACTCCGGGTGACCGGCTCGCACTCTTCGTGGCGTCGGGATCAGACGGACCCGTCGTGCTCGGTCGCGAGGTCGATCGCGCGCTCCTCGCCGAACTCAAGGTCACGGGAGCGGCCGACCAGGCGGTTCGGCTGCCCGGTGGGGTGCTGGACGACGCACCCGTCATCCTCTCGGGCATCGGCGGCGTGCGGAACGCTGCGGCGCTGAGGGCGGCTGCGGGGGTCGCGTCGCGTGCCGCCGTCGGCGACACGAGGCTGATCATCGACGTCGGTGTCGCGGATGACGCGGAGTTGACCGCACTTCTGGAGGGTGCGGCGCTCGGTGGCTACTCCTTCATCGGCCGCCCGCAGCACGGAAGCGACTCGTCGCCCGTGTCGGAGGTCGTGGTCATCGGGTCGTCCGATGGCTCGGAGGCGCTCGTCGAGCGGGCGTCGGTCGTCGCCGACGCGGTCCGGCTCAGCCGCGACCTCGCGAACACTCCCCCGTCGCACCAGGGCCCAGCCGACCTCGCCAGGTCTGCTGTCGAGGCCGCGGCGGACCTGCCGGTCGATGTGAAGATCTGGGATGAACGGGAGCTCGCCGAAGGAGGATTCGGCGGCATCCTCGGCGTGGGCAGCGGGTCTGTGCGACCGCCGCGCCTCGTGCGGGTGGACTACGCACCGGCGAACGCGAAGGGACACGTCGCGCTGGTGGGCAAGGGCATCACGTTCGACTCAGGCGGGCTCTCGCTCAAGCCGCCGGTGCCGATGGTGGGCATGAAGTACGACATGGCAGGGGCAGCGTCGGTGCTCGCGGTCGTCATCGCGGCCGCGCGCCTCGCTCTCCCGGTGAGAGTCACTGGCTGGCTGTGCATCGCGGAGAACCTGCCCTCCGGCTCGGCGATCCGTCCCAACGATGTGCTGACGATCCGCGGCGGAACGACCGTCGAGGTTCTCAACACCGATGCGGAAGGCCGCCTGGTGCTCGCCGACGGGCTGCGGGCAGCCGCGGAGGAGCATCCGGATGCCATCGTCGACCTCGCGACCCTCACCGGGGCGGAAATGGTCGCGCTCGGCACGAGGTACTCCGCCGTGATGGGCGACGACGCTCTGGTCGAGCGTCTGAGGGACGCGGCGGATGACGCGGGCGAGCTGCTCTGGCCGATGCCCCTCCCCGGCGAGCTGCGCGCGACGCTGAAGACCGAGGTCGCCGACATTGCGAACGCGAACCCCGGCAACACGGCAGGTGGCATGCTGCTCGCCGGCGTGTTCCTCCGGGACTTCATCGGCAAGGTCTCCGATGAGCCGGGCGCGCAGACGATTCCGTGGGCGCATCTCGACGTCGCCGGCTCTGCGCAGAACTTCGGCGCGCCGTACGGATACGCGGGCAAGGGAGCGACCGGCGTGCTTGTGCGCACGCTCATCGGGATGACCGAGCAGTTCCGAGCGCAGTAGTAAGGTCGTATGGGCAGGAACCGCCTGCCTGAGGACGGCCGCCTGCAGTGACAAACATGCGCTCCGGCGGTGACGTTCCACATCCCGACCCGAGGAGCGAATGGGTGTCTGAGCAGAACTTCGACGTTGTTGTTCTCGGCGGGGGTAGCGGGGGTTACGCGGCGGCATTGCGCGCGAGCCAGCTCGGCTTCTCCGTCGCGATGATCGAGAAGGACAAGGTCGGAGGCACCTGCCTCCACCGCGGTTGCATACCGACCAAGGCTCTGCTGCACTCAGCCGAGATCGCGGACTCCTCTCGTGAGTCGGCGAAGTTCGGCGTCACCACGACGTTCGAGGGCATCGACATCGCCGCGGTCACCGCGTTCCGCGAGGGTGTCGTCGCGAAGAAGTACAAGGGTCTCCAGGGCCTGGTGAAGGCCCGCGGCATCACGACGGTCGAAGGCGAGGGGCGGCTGGTCTCTCCCACCACGGTGCGCGTCGGGGACGACGACTACGTCGGCAAGAACGTGATCCTCGCGACGGGCTCATACTCCCGGTCGCTTCCCGGCCTCGAGATCGGCGGCCGCGTGATCACGAGTGAGCAGGCGCTCGAGCTCGACTTCGTGCCCAAGAAGGTCGCCGTGCTCGGCGGCGGCGTGATCGGCGTCGAATTCGCCAGCGTGTGGAAGTCCTTCGGCTCCGAGGTGACCATCATCGAGGCGCTCCCCCACCTCGTACCGAACGAGGACGAGTCGATCAGCAAGTCGCTCGAGCGGGCATTCCGTCGCCGCGGCATCGACTTCCGTCTCGGTCTGAGGTTCCAGAGCGTGACGCAGAACGACGAGGGCGTCGTCGTGACGCTCGAGAACGGCGACACCGTCGAGGCGGAGCTTCTGCTGGTGGCCGTCGGACGCGGACCCGTAACAGCCGGGCTCGGATACGAGGAGGCCGGCGTCACCATCGACCGCGGCTTCGTGATCACCAATGACCGACTTGAGACCAGTGTGCCCGGCGTCTACGCCGTCGGCGACATCGTTCCCGGCCTGCAGCTCGCACACCGCGGTTTCCAGCAGGGCGTCTTCGTGGCCGAGGAGATCGCGGGCATGAACCCGATCGTGGTCGAGGACGTGAACATCCCGAAGGTCACCTACTGCGAGCCGGAGGTCGCTTCGATCGGCCTCAGCCAGGGACGGGCGCAGGCGCAGTACGGTGCAGAGAACGTCACGGCGTACGACTACAGCCTCGCCGGAAACGGCAAGAGCGAGATCCTGGGCACCACCGGTTCTGTGAAGGTCGTGCGGGTCAACGACGGGCCCATCGTCGGTGTGCACATGATCGGCGACCGCGTCGGCGAGCTCATCGGCGAGGCGCAGCTCGCAGTGAACTGGGAGGCGTACCCAGAAGACATCGCGCCGTTCATCCACGCGCACCCGACCCAGAACGAGTCGCTCGGCGAAGCGTTCCTCTATCTCGCAGGCAAGCCGCTCCACACGCTCTGATCGACGAGCGCGAACAGGCTGCTGCAATAAGCTTTCGTAACGAATCACATTCTTGAAGGAGACATGGTCATGAGCGAATCCGTCAGCCTCCCGGCACTCGGCGAGAGTGTCACGGAAGGCACGGTAACCCGCTGGCTGAAGAACGTCGGCGATCGCGTCGAGGTCGATGAGCCTCTGCTCGAGGTGTCCACAGACAAGGTGGACACCGAGATCCCCTCGCCCGTCGCGGGCATTATCGAGCAGATTCTCGTTCAGGAAGACGAGACCGTCGAGGTGGGAACCGCGCTCGTCACCATCGGTGACGGTTCGGGTGCTCAGGACGCAGCTCCCGCCGCGCCCGCGGAGGCCGCCCCGGCTCCCGAGGCGGCGCCTGCGCAGGAAGCACCCGCCCCTGCCGCTCCCGCGGAGGCCGCACCGGCTCAGCCTGCTCCTGTTCAGGAGGCTCCGGCACAGCCCGCACCTGCTCCCCAGGAGCAGCCGGCTCCGCAGCCCGTGCAGCCCGCTCCGGTCGCCGAAGCTCCTGCACAGGCCCCCGCGCCTGCCGCACCCGTCGCCCAGCCGGCACCTGCTGCACCGTCGGTTCCTGCCGCCCCTGCGGCTCCGGCTGCTGCAGCACCCGCACCGGCAGCCCCCGCTGCCGCTCCCGTTGCGCCGACCGCACCAGAGCCCACTGTCTCCGGCTCGCACGCGGGCGGCGGTTACGTCACCCCGATCGTGCGCAAGCTCGCGAACGAGCAAGGTGTCGACCTGAACACCGTGACCGGCACGGGCGTCGGCGGGCGCATCCGCAAGGAAGACGTGCTGAGCGCGGGAACCGGCGCCGCTGTTGCGGCGGCCGCCCCTACCGCGCCCGCGAGCACGAAGCTCGAGACCTCGCCGCTCCGCGGCACTGTGCAGCCGATGTCGCGCCTGCGCAAGGTCGTCGCCGATCGCGCCGTGGTCTCGATGCAGAACTCGGCACAGCTCACCACCGTCGTCGAGGTGGACGTGACGAAGGTGGCAGCGCTCCGCACGCGCGTCAAGGGCGACTTCGAGAAGGCAACCGGAACGAAGCTGTCCTTCCTGCCGTTCTTCACGCTGGCTGCCGCCGAGGCGCTGAAGGCCTACCCGGTGATCAACGCAACGGTCGACGGTGAGAACATCGTCTACCCGGATCACGAGAACATCTCGATCGCCGTCGACACCGAGCGTGGCCTGCTCACGCCGGTCGTTCGTGAGGCCAGCACGCTGAACATCGCGCAGTTGTCGCAGCAGATCGCCGATCTCGCACAGCGTACGCGCGACAACAAGCTGAAGCCGGACGAGCTCGCGGGCGGCACCTTCACGGTCACCAACACAGGTTCCCGTGGCGCGCTGTTCGACACTCCGCTGGTGTTCCTGCCGCAGGTCGCCATCCTCGGCACCGGAATCGTGTCGAAGAAGCCCGTCGTCGTGCAGACGGACGGTGGCGACGCCATCGCCGTGCGTTCGACCGTCTACCTCGCGCTCTCGTACGACCACCGCATCGTCGACGGTGCGGATGCCGCACGCTTCCTCGTCGCGGTGAAGAACCGCCTCGAAGAGGCCGCGTTCGAGTCCGACCTGGGTATCTGACCCGAAGAGCGACATACGACGCTCAGTTCTCGAACAGAGCACGTAGACGCCAACCGGCGTCGGTCCTGATCAACAGGGCCGACGCCGGTTTCGTCTCTGTGCCCTCTCCACCAGCGATCGCGATCACGGCGGCATCTCCCAGGGACTCGGTGAGGGAGAGCTGCGACTCCGAAGGAGCAGGCGCCGTACGCGCACCGGCGGCCACGAGAGCCGTGTCGGCTGCCAGGATCGGTGAGCCTTCCTGCTCGACCTCGGTGAGCCCCTCGGCGTCGGCGCGCTCGAGACATCCGCTCCGCACGCTGAGAAGCGATGCCGCCGCCGTGACGGGGTCGTCGCCGGATATTCGCATGGCATCGGACGAGACCGGCTTCGGAGACGCTGATGGCCGCGGCCCGGACTCGGCCGAACGATGCCCGGGTTCCTGCGACGCGCCCGGCTCTGCATGCCCGGGTGAGTTCCCCGGCGGGAGAACGAGCAACGCTCCCACCGTCACTGCTGCCGCCGCACCCGCTGCGACCACCAGGGCCCGGCGCCGGGTGCGTGCGACCGAGCGAACACGAGTTCCGATCGTCACGCCGACGCCGTGTTCCATGAGCGACAGTGCCGCCGCAGCCAGGCCCGTCGCGGCTCGTCTCCTCTGGTTTCGCTCCCGCTTGGGAGACGAATCGCGGCCATCCGAATCCACGCCGACACCGTCGTCGTCTGTTTCGGTATGGATCGACGCAGGTCGCAATCTCTCGGCGGAGGCCGAGGAGATCACCGTGGCTTGTGATGTGCCGACAGGTGATGCCGGGCCGAGCGCGAAGAGCACCCGTTGGGCTCGGCCGACGGCCGACGGCTCGTCGCTGCCCGCTGAAGCGATAGCTCGCACTGCCTCACGGCACCGCGAGATGCGTTCGCGATCGGTCACGTCGACCCTGTCGAATACGGCGTCTGCGACATCTGCCGCGCACACCCAATCGCTCAGCTGTCGCGCCGGGGTCGAACGCTCCGACCGGCCGAACCCGACAAGCACGGGTCGGCCGGCCGCATCGAGCCGCACCGTCGACAGCGAGAGCGCTCCGTGACTCCAGCCCGCGGAGTGCAGCGCGCGCACGCCGCGCAGGACCGACACGACCAGGGTGACGGCCTCCCCCGCCTCCAACGGGCCGCGATCGCCCACCAGGCTCGCGAGGGTCGGTCCTCTGAGCCGCTCCATGACCAGGCAGCGCGGCCGATCCGCGACCACGCTCACATCGAGAAGCCGCACGACGTGCGGTGACGACACGGATGCCAGGCACTCCGTCTCTGCGACGAACGAGTCGTCACCCACTGCGTCGTTGACAGCCTTCACCGCGACCTCGTCCGCACCGTCGGACGCCAGGTAGACCACCCCGCGAGTGCCCCTGCCGATGGTGCGCAGCAGGCGATAGCCCGCCAGGCTCTGCCACACCGTCGAGGCAGGCTCGGCATCGGGCGCGGAGTGTTCGGCGGTCAGAGAGGCGCGTGCGGTCATACTGCCATGGTTCTCGACTCGCACCGGGCGCCGAGGGGCGATCGTGCGAACTGTTCGACTCCCGCCGCACGACGGGCGTGGGGAGGAGAGGCCGTAGACTGCAGAACGTGATCGACTACGTCGTCACGGGGCTAAGCGCCAACTCCGTGCCGTATCTCGACGCCCTCGAACAGCAGCGTGCCGTGCACGCGGCTGTTGTCGACGGGCGGGCGCCTGACACTGTCCTTCTGCTCGAGCACGAGTCCGTCTTCACGGCGGGCAAGCGCACGGAGCCCGATGAACGTCCGACAGACGGCACTCCGGTGATCGACGTCGACAGGGGCGGCAAGATCACCTGGCACGGCCCAGGTCAGCTGGTCGGCTACCCGATCCTGCGCCTCGCGGAACCCATCGATGTGGTGGGCTATGTACGCCGCCTCGAGGGCATGCTCATCGACGTGCTCGCGGAGCTCGGCGTCGATGGGCACCGAGTGGATGGCCGCAGCGGGGTCTGGGTCTCGACCGACGGCCCAGACGCGAAGATCGCCGCCATCGGCATCCGCGTCGCCTCGGGGGTCACCATGCACGGCTTCGCGCTCAATTGCTCGAACGACCTCGCGCCATACGAACGCATCGTGGCGTGTGGCATCAGGGACGCCGGCGTCACGACCATCTCGCGCGAGGTGGGTCGCCTGGTGACGCCGCAGGATGCTGCTCTCCTGGTGCAGCAGCACTTCGAGTCCGTGATCGGCGTCGCGGCATGACCGCCGCACCCGAGGGGCGCAGGATGCTGCGCCTCGAGGCCCGCAACGCCCAGACGCCCATCGAACGCAAGCCGGAGTGGATCAAGACCCGAGCACGGATGGGGCCCGAGTACACACAGCTGCAGCAGCTGGTGAAGACCGAAGAGCTGCACACGGTGTGTCAAGAGGCGGGATGCCCGAACATCTACGAGTGCTGGGAGGATCGCGAGGCGACCTTCCTCATCGGCGGCAGCCAGTGCACCCGGAGGTGCGACTTCTGCCAGATCGACACCGGCAAGCCGGCCGCATTCGACGCCGACGAGCCCCGCAGGGTCGGTGAGAGCGTCGCCCGCATGGGACTGCGCTACGCGACGGTCACAGGAGTCGCCCGCGACGACCTGGTCGACGAGGGATCGTGGCTGTACGCCGAGACGATCCGGCAGATCCATCTGCAGGCACCCGGCACGGGTGTCGAGATCCTGGTGCCCGACTTCTCGGGCCGACCAGAGCACCTGCAGCGGGTGTTCGACGCCGATCCGGAGGTCTTCGCTCACAACGTCGAGACCGTGCCGAGGTTGTTCAAGCGCATCCGTCCAGCCTTCAGCTACGAGCGATCGCTGGATGTCATCACGCAGGCCCGCAACGCCGGCATGATCACGAAGTCCAACCTGATCCTCGGCATGGGTGAGGAGCGGGAGGAGGTCACCGAGGCGCTCAGGCATCTGCACGACGCGGGCACCGACATCCTGACGATCACGCAGTACCTGCGGCCCAGTCCGCGTCATCTGCCGGTCGCGCGCTGGGTGCGCCCCGAGGAGTTCGTCGAGCTGAAGTCCGAGGCCGAGGCGATCGGATTCCTTGGAGTTCTCGCCGGGCCGCTCGTGCGTTCGTCGTATCGCGCCGGTCGCCTGTGGGCGCAGTCGATGGCCGCGAAGGGCCGCGAGATCCCTGTCCGCTTCAGCGCGCTCGCCGACGCCTCGCTCGGCTTCGCGCAAGCGGTCTGACAGCTGCGGCCCGGCGCGCCTTCCCCCAGCGTGCCGGGCCGCTCCGAGCCGGTATTCTGGTGACCATGGCACGTAAGGACACCGCAGCGGCGAAGGAACCCGGCCGCATCAAGCAGATGTGGCAGGTCTTCCAGATGACCCGCCGCTACGACTCCCGCGCGCAGTGGTACATGCTGGGGACACTGCTTCTCGGCGTCGTGCTCGGGCTCGTGGTCGCGTTCACCCTCGGTGGTGGCAACGTCTTCAGCATCGTGCTGTGGGTCGTCGCCGGCTTTCTGCTCGGCGCTCTCGGCGCCATCATCGTGCTCGGTCGCAGGGCCGAGCGTGCCGCCTACTCGCAGATCGAAGGACAGCCGGGTGCGGTCGGCGCCGTGCTACGCAGCTCGTTGAAGCGCTCGTGGCGAGGCAGCGAGATGCCCGTCGCCGTGAACGGCCGAACTCGCGACGCCGTCTACCGTGCTGTCGGCAGGGGCGGCATCGTGCTGATCGGCGAGGGACCGGAGTCCCGCACCCGCAAGATGGTCGAGGATGAGCGGCGCAAGGTCGCACGCATCGTTCCCAACGTTCCGATCAACGTCTTCAACGTCGGGCCCGACAAGGACGCCGTTCCGCTGCACAAGCTCGCCGGACGCATGGCGAAGATCAAGGTCGCCCTGACCAAGCCCGAGGTTCTGGCCGTCGACAACCGCCTGACCTCGCTCGGCACGCAGATGCCGATCCCGAAGGGCGTCGACCCGCTCAAGGTCCGCCCGCAGCGCGCGCGATAACTTACTGCGCCGGGCAGGGACCGGCGCACGCGTCGACAACGTGACCCGCTCTGCATAGGCGGGGGCTATGCCGCCGCCGGTCGTCACGGCGCGCTAAGCCAACCGCGGTGCGCCGGGCGGGGATCGGCGCACGCGTCGACAACGTGACCCGCTCTGCATAGGCGGGGGCTACGCCGCCGCCGGTCGTCACGGCGCGCTAGGCCAACCGCGGCGCGCCGGGCGGGGACCGGCGCGCAAAACGACGCAGGGACCGGCGCGCAAAACGACTTCAGTTCCGGATCAGGATGGTTCCCGCTACCTTGTCGTGGAATCCCCGCTGATCGGAATCCCACACGAGCGCGGGAACCACGATGCACAGCAGCACGGTGCGCACGAGCGGTCGCCACAGCCCGACCCACTGGCCGTTCAGCGCGACGAGTCGCAGACCGACGATGCGATGACCGATGCTGCCGCCGATCGTCGGGATGAAGATGTACTGCAGAACCGCGAAGATCGCGAGCGTCGCGAAGCCGTCGTAGTGGAAGAACGCGAACGACAACAAGGACGCGATCGCCCAGTCGATGATGAGTCCGAGGATGCGTCGCCCTGGCCGCCCAACCGATCGCGGCCCGGACTCGGGGAGTCCGAGTCGTTCTCCCGGGTATTTGCTGGGTGCGAGGTCGCCGAAGCGACGCGGTTCGGTGGGGGGCGTTGGCACCGCCAGAGTCTATCGATCCGCCCTGCGTCCACCCTCGGCGTAACATGCTGGAAACAATTGCGATACGGCCGGGAAACCGCGCACCCCTAGCCTGACCTCACCGGACACCGGCTGCCTTCGCAACCGACCTTCCGACCATCGTCATCAGCTTGGAGAGCCCACATGTTTCGTGATTCTTCCGAGGTGCTCGCGTTCATCAAGGACACGGATGTCAAGTTCCTCGACATCCGCTTCACCGATCTTCCCGGTGTGCAGCAGCACTTCAACATCCCCGCGTCCACCGTCGATGAGGAGTTCTTCTCGGTCGGACAGCTGTTCGACGGCTCGTCGATCCGTGGTTTCGCGTCGATCCACGAGTCCGACATGCAGCTCATCCCCGACGTCTCCACCGCGTACATCGACCCGTTCCGCGTCGAGCGCACGCTGGTGATGGTCTTCGACATCTTCAACCCGCGCAACGGCGAGGTGTACGGCAAGGACCCGCGCCAGGTCGCGAAGAAGGCCGAGAAATACCTCGCGTCGACCGGTATCGCCGACACCGCGTTCTTCGCCCCCGAGGCCGAGTTCTACATCTTCGACGACGTGCGCTACGAGGTGAAGCAGAACGCCGCCTTCCACATCGTGGACTCCGAGGAGGCCGCGTGGAACACCGGACGCGCCGAGGACGGCGGCAACCTGGGCAACAAGACCCCGTACAAGGGCGGCTACTTCCCGGTCTCCCCCGTCGACAAGACCGCCGACCTGCGCGACGACATCTCCCTCAAGCTGATCGACGCGGGCCTCGAGCTCGAGCGCGCCCACCACGAGGTCGGCACGGGCGGTCAGCAGGAGATCAACTACCGCTTCGACACGATGGTGCACGCGGCAGACGACATCCTGAAGTTCAAGTACATCGTGAAGAACACCGCTGAGCAGTGGGGCAAGACGGCGACGTTCATGCCGAAGCCTCTGTTCGGCGACAACGGTTCCGGTATGCACACGCACCAGTCGCTGTGGAACGAGGGCAAGCCGTTGTTCTACGACGAGGCGGGCTACGGCGGACTCTCCGACGTCGCGCGCTGGTACATCGGCGGTCTGCTCAAGCACGCCGCGAGTGTTCTCGCCTTCACGAACCCGACGGTGAACTCGTACCACCGTCTCGTTCCGGGCTTCGAGGCGCCGGTCAACCTGGTCTACTCGGCCGGTAACCGCTCGGCAGCCATCCGCATCCCGATCACGGGCACCAACCCGAAGGCCAAGCGCATCGAGTTCCGCGCTCCCGATGCCTCCGGCAACCCGTATCTCGCCTTCGCTGCGCAGCTGATGGCCGGTATCGACGGCATCCGCAACCGCATCGAGCCGCACGAGCCGGTCGACAAGGACCTCTACGAGCTTCCGCCCGAGGAGGCCAAGTCGATTCCGCAGGTTCCTGGCACTCTGGATGCCGTGCTCGACGCCCTCGAGGCCGACCACGACTTCCTCACCGCGGGTGGCGTGTTCACCCCCGAGCTCATCGAGACGTGGATCGACTACAAGCGCGAGAAGGAGATCAAGCCCCTCGCGCAGCGTCCGCACCCCTTCGAGTTCGAGCTGTACTACGGGGTGTAGTTCCTCACCGCGTCAACGACCGAGCGGGTCGTCCCACACCGGGACGGCCCGCTTCGTCGTCGGAAGGGCGAACGGGATGTGCGCGGCTCAGGCGTCGTAGAAGTTGCGCTCGAAGACAGCGCGGGCACGACGCGTCACGGCGAGGTACTCCTCCTCGAGACGGCTTGCCGAGCCGTGCGGCATGCCGAGAAGCCGAGCGACGCCTTCGAGGGCACGTCGCTCCGCAGGGAGCAGATCCGATGTCTTGTTCGTCCAGAGGGTGACGGCACTCCGGGCGCGCGACGCAAGGATCCAGGCATCGCGCAGCCGTTCGGCATCCGACTCCTCGATCAGGTCGAGCTCGACGCAGGCGTCGAGAGCGTGCAGCGTGGAGGTGGTGCGCAGCGCGGGCGACTTCGCCGCATGCTGGAGCTGCTGCAGCTGCACGAGCCACTCGACGTCGCTCAGCGAGCCCCTGCCGAGCTTCAGGTGCCGCGAAGGATCGGCACCCTGCGGAAGACGCTCGTTCTCCACCCTTGCCTTGATGCGCTTGACCTCGCGCACCTCGCGCTCGCTGATCGAGCTCGGGTAGCGCACGGTGTCGGCGAGCTCCTCGAAGTCCGCGAGCAGCGCCGTGTCACCCGCGCAGCCTCTCGCCCGCAGGAGGGCTTGAGCCTCCCAGGTCAGGGACCAGCGCCGGTAGTACGCACGATAGGAGTCGAGGGACCGCGCTGGCGGCCCGTTCTTGCCCTCCGGCCGCAGGTCCATGTCGAGCTCGAGCGGAAGCCGCGGGTCGTCGGTGAGCCTGTTCAGCTCGGAGATCAGAGCGAGAGCCGCACGGTGGGCTGCGTCGGCCTTGCCTTCGTCAGCGCGGAACACGTAGATGACGTCGGCGTCCGAGCCGAAGCCGAGCTCGCGTCCGCCGAAGCGGCCCATCGCGATGACCGCGAACTCGAAGAAGGGCTCCTGCCGCTGTCTGATCGCTGCGAGGATGCCCGCGATCGTCGCCTCCGTGATGTCGGTCAGTCCGCGTGCGAGGTCCTCGACGGTGCCGATTCCGAGGATGCCCGCGAAGGCCAGACGCAGCACCTCGCGCCTCCTCACCGCTCGGATCGCCCTTGCGGCGGCATCCGGGGTCTCGTGCCGGTCGAGGATGGCGTCGACTTCGTCATCCAGTGCCGAGCGTTCGCGCGGGCGCAGGTCGGCGTCATCGTCGAGCCACGCGACGCTCTCCGGGATCAGCCCCAGCAGCTCTCCGGCGAAGCGGGATCCGGAGAGCACGCGGGTGAGTCTCTCGGCTGCGCCGGACGAGTCGCGGAGCATCCGCAGGAACCAGTGCGTGCCGCCGAGGTCTTCGCTGAGCCGCCGAAAGGTGAGCAGCCCGTAGTCGGGGTCGGCGCCGTCGGCGAACCACTGCAGCATCACGGGCAGCAGCGTGCGTTGGATGGCCGCACGTCTCGACACGCCTGCGGTGAGCGCGGCGATGTGCATCAGCGCGCCGTGCGGGTCCACGAATCCGATTGCGGCGAGTCGTGCCTCCGCTTGTTCCCCCGTCAGCGTGCTCTCCTCGTCGGGAAGAGCAGCGACCGCGGAGAGCAGCGGTCGGTAGAACAAGCGCTCGTGGAGGCCGCGCACGCGACGTTTCACGCCGGTCCAGACATCCGTCAGCTCCCGCGCGCTGCCGGCGAGGCCTGTCGCCCTGGCGAGGGTGCGCAGCCTGTGCTCCTCGCGCGGCATCAGGTGGGTGCGCCTCAGCTCGGAGAGCTGGATCCTGTGCTCGAGAAGGCGCAGGGTGCGGTAGTCGCGTGCGAACTCGGCCGACTCTGCTCGTCCGATGTAGCCGCCGGCCGCGAGCGCATCGAGCGCCGGGAGTGTGCCGGCGACCCGCACCGTCTCATCCGTGTGGCCGTGGACGAGCTGCAGGAGCTGAACCGTGAACTCGATGTCGCGCAGCCCACCCGGCCCGAGCTTGAGCTGGCGATCCACCTCGTCGGGCGGGATGTTGTCGGTCACCCGCTCGCGCATGCGCTGCACGGACTCCACGAAGCTGTCCCCCGACGCGCTCCGCCATACGTAGGGTGCGACCGCCTCTGCGTAGCGGCGGCCGAGGTCGGGATCTCCCGCGATCGGACGCGCCTTGAGCAGGGCCTGAAACTCCCAGCCCTTCGCCCATCGGTCGTAGTAGGCGATGTGCGACTCGAGCGTGCGTACGAGAGCGCCGTCCTTGCCCTCCGGCCGCAGGTTGGCGTCCACCTCCCAGAGAGGGGGCTCGACGGCGATCGAGTCGATGCCGCGCATGGTCAGCGTGGCGAGTCGCGTTCCGACGTCGACGGCGCGGCCCGTGGAGACGCCGGCCTCATCGTCTCCCTCGACGACGTAGATGACGTCGACGTCGCTGAGGTAGTTCAGCTCCTTCGCGCCCGTCTTGCCCATGCCGATCACGGCGAGCTTGGTCGCGGCGACGTCGGCTGGCGCGAACATGCCTGGGCCCTTTCCCGACGCCAGGTTCCGCGCCGCGGCCAGCGAAGCGTCGAGCGCCGCGCCGGCCAAGGCCGCGAGCGTGCGCGCCACGTCGTCGAGTCCGTCGACCGGATCCGCCTGCTGCAGGTCGTACGCCGCGATCCGCGTTAAGCGGGTGCGGTATGCCACCCTGAGCGCGGTCCAGGCGTTCTCGCCCTCCGTTTCGGCGTCCGGTCCCGTGACGGAGGCGATCAGATCTCTCCGCAGCTCGTCCTCGGTAGGCAACGAGGTCGCCGGGCTGTCGAACACGTCAAGTGCGTCCGGCACCCTGACGAGGAAGTCCGCGAGTCCGCTGGATGCCCCGAGCACCAGCAGCAGCCGCGCGAGCGCTTCCCGGTCGGTCAGCGTGCGGGCGCACTCCTCCGGTCTCCTGCGCACGAGCACCAGGAGACGCTCCAGTGCGGCATCCGGATCGGCGACGCCCGCGAACAAACCGAGCGCGTCATCCTGGGTCGGACCGCCCGCCTCGGAGAGCTCGTCGAGGTTTGCGCGCGCCTCGCTCAGCCCGACGAAGCCGGCTCGCGCCAGCGTGGTCAGAGTGATCGGGGGCATCCGCTGGCCATCGATGTGGGAAGGCGCGGTCAGAGGATCTCGAGGTTGGTGCGCAGCTCGTACGGCGTCACCTGAGCCCGGTACTCACGGAACTCGCGCTGCTTGTTGGCGAGCACATAGTTGAAGACCTGCTCCCCCAACGTCTCGGCGACGAGCTCGGACTCCTCCATGCGCTGCACGGCCTGCTCGAGGCTCCACGGGAGGGGCTTGAAGCCGAGGGCGCGACGCTCGGCGTCGCTCAGCGCCCAGACGTCGTCCTCGGCCTCGGCCGGTAGCTCGTACTCCTCTTCGATGCCCTTGAGGCCTGCCGCGAGCAGGAGCGAGTAGGCGAGGTAGGGGTTGGCCGCAGAGTCGATTCCGCGATACTCCACACGAGCGCTCTGGCCCTTGCTCGGCTTGTAGAGCGGAACGCGCACCAGCGCCGACCGGTTGTTGTGACCCCAGCACACGTAGCTCGGGGCCTCGTCCCCTCCCCACAGACGCTTGTAGGAGTTCACGAACTGGTTGGTCACGGCGGTGATTTCCGGCGCATGGTGCAGCAGACCGGCGATGAACTGCCGCGCGACCTTCGAGAGCTGGTACTCGGCGCCCGCTTCGAAGAACGCGTTGGAGTCCCCCTCGAACAGCGAGAGGTGCGTGTGCATACCGCTTCCGGGATGCCCGGTCATCGGCTTCGGCATGAACGTTGCGTACACGCCCTGCTCGATCGCGACCTCCTTCACGACGGTGCGGAAGGTCATGATGTTGTCGGCGGTGGTCAGCGCATCGGCGTACCGCAGATCGATCTCGTTCTGGCCGGGGCCCGCCTCGTGGTGGCTGAACTCGACGGAGATGCCGAGGTCTTCGAGCATCCGCACCGAGCGGCGACGGAAGTCGTGCGCCGTACCACCTGGCACGTTGTCGAAGTACCCGGCCGAGTCGACGGGTACCGGGCCGGACTCCCCGAACTGCGACGACTTCAGCAGGTAGAACTCGATCTCGGGGTGCGTGTAGAAGGTGAACCCGCGGTCGGCAGCCTTCTCCAGCGTGCGCTTCAGCACGTTGCGAGGGTCGGCGACCGCCGGCTCCCCGTCAGGCGTGGTGATGTCGCAGAACATGCGCGCTGTCGGGTCGATCTCGCCGCGCCAGGGCAGAATCTGGAAGGTCGTCGGATCGGGATGAGCAAGCAGATCGGACTCGAACGTGCGGGTCAGTCCCTCGATCGCCGATCCGTCGAATCCGAGGCCCTCGGTGAACGCGCCTTCGACCTCGGCCGGCGCGATGGCGACGGACTTCAGCGTGCCGACGACGTCGGTGAACCACAGTCGAACGAACTTGACGCCGCGCTCCTCGATCGTGCGCAGAACGAAGTCACGCTGCTTGTCCATCTGCCACCTTCCGTCGTGGATCTCAGGTTACCGGCTGCAGCCGCTTCGCCTGCTAAGTGTGCCCCCGTACGCGCCGAGCCGCCCGGCATCCGCCTGGCTAGACTGACGGCCATGGCTGATCAGGCAGCATCCGCACCATCGAGTCCCGCCGAAGAACGTCCCTACGGCGGCTCGCCCGAAGGCCCCAGGCGTGTTCGAACGAGGCACTTCCAGAACGCCAAGGCGAACGGCATCAAGATCACCGGCCTCACGAGCTACGACATGCTGAGCGCCCAGATCTTCGACGCGGCCGGCATCGACTTCCTGTTGGTCGGCGACTCGGCGGGCAACAACGTGTTCGGCTATGAGACGACGCTGCCGGTCAGCGTCGACGACCTGATTCCCCTGACGCGAGCCGTCGCACACGCCGTGACGCGCGCCTTCGTCGTGGCCGACATGCCGTTCGGATCGTACGAGACCGACGTGCAGGATGCGCTCCACACCGCCATCCGCTTCATGAAGGAGACCGGAGCCCACGCGGTCAAGCTCGAAGGCGGTCAGCGCAGCGCGAAGCAGATCCGCCGCATCGTCGATGCGGGCATTCCCGTGATGGCGCACATCGGATACACCCCGCAGAGCGAGCACAAGCTCGGCGGCCACATCATCCAGGGCAGGGGCGACGAGGGCATCGAGCAGCTGCTCGCCGACGCCCACGCGGTGGAGGAGGCCGGCGCGTTCGCGGTCGTGCTGGAGATGGTGCCGGCGGATGCCGCCGCACGAGTGACCGAAGAGTTGGGCATCCCCACCATCGGTGTCGGTGCGGGCCCGCACGTCGACGGACAGCTCCTGGTGTGGACGGACTGGGCCGGATTCACAACCGGTCGGGTCCCCCGCTTCGTGCGGCAGTACGCCGACCTCAAGGGCGTCCTGTCAGACGCCGCGAAGCGCTACAAGGACGACGTCGCCCAGGGCGAGTACCCCGGACCGGAGCACAGCTACTGAGCCTGAGCAGAACTAGCGCGAGACAGAGCTACCGAGAGCTACGCAACGCTGCCGAGAGTCAGGGCAACGCGTCAGTCGTTGGCGTCTTCCTCGGCCCATCGAGCGCTGTTCTCGCGCAGCTTCTCGAGCGCGTGCTCCGCCTCTTCGTGCGTGTCGAAAGGTCCGACCCTGTCAGGGGCGGGCGACTTGAAGCCCTGCTCCACTGCGCCGGTCTTCAGGTTGTACCAGTACTTGTGCTCGATGTCGTTTTCGTACGCCCTGACCATAAGGTTGATCCTATGCCCAAGGACTCATCCGGCCACCTGATCCCCGGCCGCGTCTCTGCTCATCGTGCGGTACCCGCGTCCATTCCGCGTCCGGAATACGTCGGCAAGCCGGGACCCGCGCGTGACGAGCGCGGCGACGTCTACACGGCGGACGAGATCGAACTGATCAGGGAGTCGGGGCGCATCGCAGCTCAGGCGATCGCGCTCGTCGGTGAGCACGTCGCTCCGGGCGTCACGACCGAGGAGCTGGACGTCATCGCGCACGACTTCATGGTCGCGAACGACGCCTATCCGTCGACGCTGGGCTACCGCGGGTACCCGAAGTCGAGCTGCACCTCGGTGAACGAGGTGATCTGCCACGGCATCCCCGACGACACCGTGCTCGAGTCCGGCGACATCGTGAACATCGACATCACCGCGTTCAAGAACGGCTACCACGGCGACAGCAACCAGACGTTCATCGTCGGTGAGGCGTCCGAAGACGTGACGCTCCTGGTGGAACGCACCCGCGAGGCGCTGAACCGCGGCATCAAGGCGGTCGCCCCCGGCAGACAGGTGAACGTGATCGGCCGCGCCATCGAGTCGTACGCCAAGCGGTTCGGCTATGGCGTAGTGCGCGACTTCACGGGCCACGGCGTCGGCCGGTCGTTCCACTCCGGCCTGATCATCCCGCACTACGACTCCGCCCCTGCCTACGACGACGAGATGGTGCCCGGCATGGTCTTCACGATCGAGCCGATGCTGACCCTCGGCACGACGGAGTGGGACATGTGGCCGGATGACTGGACTGTCACCACCCGGGACAAGTCGATCACCGCCCAGTTCGAGCACACGCTCGTCGTGACGGAGCACGGCGCCGAGGTTCTGACGCTTCCGTAGCGGCGCCACATCGGCCGACCTCGCCACATCGCCTCCTCCGGCCGGGTAGATTCTGCTCATGACCTCCACGACGGCTATCGGGATCGACATCGGCGGAACGGGGATCAAGGGGGGTGTCGTCGACCTCGAGACGGGTGAGCTTCTCAGCGATCGTGTCAAGCTCCCCACCCCCAAGGGCGGCGAGCCGGATGACGTCGTCGAGGTCGCACGAGAGGTGCTCGACACCCTCACGGGCAGCGACCGCAAGGACCCTGTCGGGGTGTGCTTCCCCGCGATCGTGAAGGGCGGACGCACGCTGTCCGCGGCGAACGTCTCGAAGAAGTGGATCGGGCTCGAGGCGGAGAAGAAGTTCGAGAAGGCGCTCGAGCGAGACATCCACTTCGTCAACGACGCAGATGCCGCAGGGTACGCCGAGACGACGTTCGGCGCAGCCAAGGGAGTGGACGGCCTCGTGCTGCTCACGACGCTCGGAACCGGCATCGGTTCCGCTCTGATCTACAACGGCGTTCTCGTGCCGAACGCCGAGCTCGGGCACCTGGAGATCGACGGGCACGACGCGGAGAGCCGAGCCGCGTACTCGGCGAAGGAGCGCGAAGACCTCGACTGGAAGCAGTGGGCGAAGCGTCTCAACCGCTACTACGGCTGGCTCGAGTTCCTGTTCTCCCCTGACCTGCTCGTCATCGGCGGAGGAGTCTCGAAGAACTGGGACGAGTTCGCCGACCTTCTCGACCTGAAGACCAAGGCCGTGCCTGCGAAGTTCCGCAACAATGCCGGCATCCTCGGCGCGGCCGCGCTCGCGTCGAACGATCCGAGGGCCGATCGCGGCTGAGTCGCGGGAGCACCACACCTTCTACTCGACGGCGAGGGCCGTCACCGGGGAGACCTGTGTCGCCCGTCGCGTCGGAGCCACCGAGGCGATGAGAGCCAACGCCGAGGCAAGCCCTGCGATGAGCAGGATGAACTGCCAGGGCATGGCGGGTGGCAGCAGACCTCCCGCTGGAATGCTGCCGAGCAGTGTTTGGGCTCCGATCCACCCGTATGCGGTGCCCAGAATCAGTCCGGTGAGCACCGCAGAGACGGTGAGTTGGACGCTCTCGGCCAGGATCATCTGACGCACCTGCTGACGGCTGAAACCGAGGGCTCTGAGCAGCCCGAGTTCGCGGGTGCGCTGGAGAACGCTCAACGACAACGAGTTGACGACGCCGACAGCGGCGATCACTGCGGAGAATCCGACGAGGCCGCTGAATACGCTCATCGTGATGGTGAGGATGTTCGCGGCACCGGCGTACTCGCCGGGCTCCTTCGCGGCTGCGGAGCTGATCATCTCGATCCACGTGGACGCGGCGACCACGAACATGGTGATCAACGTCACGCCGATCACGAGGCCGATCGCCGTACGGGAACTGCGTTCGGGATTGCGCTCGGCGTTCGCGGCGGCGAGACGACCGGCGGCGCCTCGACCGAGAAGCCGACCCACGGTTCGAAGGATGAACGGCATGAACTGCGGAGCAGCCAGAATGATGCCGGTGAAGGAGAGCACGCCGCCGAGCAGGCCGGCCAGAAGGGCATAGTGCGACGACATCGCCAACACCCCGATGCTCGATCGTGCGAACATGCCGAGCCCCGCCGCTAGGCCAAGGGCAAGCAGCGTCGCCCCGCTCAGCGTCAACGCCGCAGCGATTGCCGCGCGACCACGGCTTCGGATGCGCTCGAGAGGACGTTCTTCTGCAGCGCCGAGAGCGTGGATCGGTGTCACCGACAGAACTCGTCGGCTCCCGACCCAGGAGGAGAGCCAGGTCGTCACGACGACGATCGTGGGCGGCGCGATGAGCGACGGTGTCAGCACCGGATAAGCCGCACCGGGCAGCACACCGCCGCTGGTGAGCACCGAGACGGTCAGCAGCGCAAGACCGATCGCGATGACCGCCCCGATCAGTGCGCCGACGATGCCGACGATCAACCCTTCGCGTGCGACCGCTCGTCGTTGCGCCTGAGCGCTGGAACCGATCAGCCGCAGCAAGGCGATGGTGCGTGTGCGTCCGGCGACGATCGTGGCGAACGTGTTCGTCGTCACGATGCTCCCGACGTACACGGCGATGACGAAGAAGACGGCGGCGACGATCACGAGGTCGACCTGGACTGAGCTGTGACGGCCCATGCTCGAGGCGCCGATGTAGGCGCCGAGCACGCTCGTGCAGGAGAGAAGAGCCGTTCCGAATGCCGAGCTCAACGCGGCGACCAGGATGCTCGAGCGATAGTCACGGAGTGGGAATGCGCGCCTGGCCCGACTGCTCTGCATTGCACCGACGCTACCGAGGCGCCGAGGGGCGCCGCGTCCTTCCGTCGACTGATCGGCATCCGACCGAGGGATGAGCACCCGCGCGACTTCCGCCGGCCGAAGTACTTCTCGGCAGGCGATGTGGGAACGGGCCGGCTGATACGCCGGGTTCTGTTCGGGCGCGTGGTGTCTGCACACCGCGCGCCCTGGACGGCCATCTATCTCGGGGGCACGTTGCCGTGACCCTCTAGCGGTCTACCCGGAAACGAGACGAGCAGCCTCATGGTTTCCTGTCTGACCTTGCTCCGAGCGAGGTTTGCCTAGCCGGCCGGGTCACCCCGGTCGCTGGTGGTCTCTTACACCGCCGTTTCACCCTTACCTCCGCTGACGCGGGGGCGGTCTGTTTTCTGTGGCACTGTCTCGCGGGTTGCCCCGGGTGGGTGTTGCCCACCGCCCTGCTCTGTGGAGCCCGGACGTTCCTCGGCGGCTCCCCGACCTAAGGCGAGGATGCCGACGCGACCGTCTTGCCGACCCGTTCCGCCGTCCAGCCTAGCCGAGCCCCATTCCCTCGACCCATTCCCGCGGGACTGCGCCCCCACGCCAACGCGGTGGGTGTAGGCCGCGGTCTTGGCCGGGGCGTGCAGTTTCGCGGACGTGACGGAGCGAGGTGCGGGGCGGGAGCGGGCTGGCCGGGGATCGGGTCAGGAGTTCTCGTCGCGGATCAGGATGGCGCCGCTGTCCGGGCAGAGCACGACCTCGTCTACCGCCGCGGCGTGTACGACGGCGAGGTCCGACGGCGAGAGCTTCATGTTCGAGCCGAGCGACACGCCGCCCACCAGCCGTGCGGCACCTACGCCGTACCGGTCGTGCTGCTTCTGATAAAGAACGACGAGATCCTCCGGCAGGGTCGCGGCGACAGCCGTGCGATCCGCGTTGGCCTGTGTGCGGGCGCGTTCGAAGCCGCTGATCGCTTCGGCTCGCGCCGCCTCCAGCTCTGCCACCTTCGCCTCGGCGTCAGCGCCCTCCGCATCGATCCCTGCGATGGTGGCCTCGAGACCCTCGATGCGCTCCATGATCGCCAGCTCGATGTCCTCGAGGTCGCTGCGACGCTTGCGCAGGGCTCCGAGCTCGGCTTCGAGTGCTGCGACATCCTTCACCGATGCCGTCTGCTGCACGCGCTCCGAGTCGCGGGCCATGCGGGCCTCGACTACAGCGACGTCCGACTCCATGCGCGTGAGCTCGGTGCGTGCGTCGTCCAACTCGCCCGAGAATCCGAGGCGCCTGCTGCGAACCTCCGCCACGATCGGCGCGAGGTCGGCCAGCGCCTTGGCCTGCGGCGGGTTCGCGATGGAACCCGTCGCCTGCGCTATCGCGGTGTCGAGCTCCTGCAGGCGCAGCAGTTCGAGCTGGTCGCGGGGATCGGCTTTCACGGCACTCTTCTCCGACCCGGCACTCGCCGGAGGTCTCTTCGATCTGATCTACGGTATTGCACCGGCAAGTGGCGCGGTGTCATTGCATGATCACGAAATCCCACGGATCCGTGCGCAGCTCGCTGACCTCGAACAGCACGTCGGGGAGCGCGCGAGCCAACTGCTCGGCCGCGGTGTCCAGCCAGACCCACTCCGCCGCCCAGTGGGAGACGTCGATCAGCGCAGGTCCGCCGGAGACGCGCGCCTGCTCGAGCGCCTCGGATGCCGGGTGGTGCCTCAGATCGGACGTGATGTACACATCCGAACCCAGCACGCCCGGCTCGGCCAGGTAGGCGTCGCCGGCTCCGCCGCAGAGCGAGACCGTGCTGACGGGCCTGGCGTAGTCGCCCGCGACCCTGATGCCGGTGGCCGTCGCCGGGACGATGTCGGCGAGGGCGCGAGCGAGGTGTCCGAGCGTCGTCGGCTCGGGCATCCTCCCGACCCGTCCGATGCCGGAGGTCGGATCGGCGCCGGGAACGAGGGGCCGCACGTCGACGAGGCCGAGACGCGTCGCCAGCACGTCGGACACCCCGTCCGGGACGACGTCGGCGTTCGTGTGCGCGGTCAGAAGGCTGCAGTCGCCGCGGATCAGCTGCGACACGAGGGCGCCCTTGTAGCGGTCTTCAGCGACGCTCGAGACACCCCGAAGCAGCAGAGGGTGGTGGGCGATGAGCACATCGAAGCCGCCGTCGACGGCCTCGGCGACGGTCTCGGCGACCGGATCGACTGCGAGAAGCACACGGGTCACTGCCGACTGTCTGCCGCCGGTGACGAGTCCCGGCGCATCCCACGGCTCCGCTCCTGCGACGGGCCAGAGGGTCTCGACGACCCGGAGCAGCTCTGCGATCGTTGTCGGCATACCCCGAGCCTACGGCGAGGCGTGAGAGCGCCCCAATGTCACCGGTGCTTGCGGGCATCGGTACCAGGTGCCTGCGCGGATGTCACCGACTGGCGTTCTCCTGGAGCCGCACGGCTCGCCTGCCGGACACCAGGGCGAGCACCAGACCGAGGAACAACGCGATGAGGACGCCCAGATCCGATGCCGCAAGGGCTCCGTGCGCGTCGACGTCGAGCGCGCGGAAGAAGTAGCCCTCCCATCGCAACCCGACGGCGTCCGCCCGCATGAACCCGAGGCCGATCGCAGTGATCACGACGAGGCCGATCACGTTCGCCAAGCGCCAGTCGGGGTAGACGCCGCCGCGGTGCAGCAGCGAATCCGTCGCGATGCGTCTACGACGCAGCAGGAAGTCGCCGAGGAAGATGCCGGTCCACGCCGCAACAGGAACCGCCAGCGTCGTCGGATACGCCAGAACGAGCGTGCTGACGCCTGGCACCGCAGCGAGCAGCCAGGCCGTACCCGCCGCGATGAGCACTCCGAGCACCAGCACCGACGACCACCGTGGCAGCCGCACGCCGATGGCCTGCACCGCGAAGCCGCCGGAGTACAGGCTCACGATCAGCGCCGACATCAAGCCGATCGCGATGGCGGCGACGAGCGGGATCGCGAACCAGCTCGGGGTGTTGGTGACGAGCGCACGCACGGGGTCGAGCGCGAATCCGCTCGCAGAAACGGAGCCCGTCAGCGTGACGATGGCGCCGAAGACCACGAGCACGAGCATCGGCAGGGACGCACCGAATCCACTCCACAGCGCGGCGGCCGTTCCGCTCGACCCCGCGCGTTGATACCGCGCGAGGTCTCCCCCGGCGCTCGCCCACGCGAGGCCGAGAATGCTGAAGACGAGCACCGCGCCCTCGACGACGAGTATCCACTCGCCGTACGGCGCAGAGGCGAGTCGGTCCCATCCGGATCTCGGCCACGCCACGACGATGATCGCCACAGCGAGCACGGCCGTCGCGATGGTGGCGATGAGTTGGATGACTGCGACGAGCGCGTATCCGAAAATGGCGACGACGACGCTCACGACCGCCGCCACCGCAAAGGAGGACCAGAGCACGAGCGTCCTGTCCGACGCCCATCCGGCCTCCACGGCGCAGTCCGCGACGGCGACGGCCAGCAGCCACAGCAGGGCGGCGCCCCAGAACAGTCGCACCACGAGGATCAGGATCGCCGGGATCACGTTGCCGACGACGCCGAAGGTCGCGCGCGACACGATGACCGTCGGCTGGCCGCTCCACACGCCGGTGAGCGCACTCAAGCCGAGTGGGATGAACGAGAGAGCGACTCCGAGGAGGGCGGCGATCAGCACCTGAACGAGGTTCAGACCCACCGCGACCAACGCGGCACCCACGCCGAGCACGAGCGCGGATGCCCCGGCGGCGAACCACAGCCAGAACAGCCTGCTGGCGCGTCCGACCCGGTACTCCCGCGGGGTCGGCTCCCCGCCCGCCTGTTCGATCGAGAAGATCGGGAGAGGCGTCGGCGCGCCCACGGTGAGCACGCCCTCCCCAGCGCGCACGCGGGGGCTCGAGATGGGCGTGAGGCCCATGTCGTCGCTCGAGACGTCATCGGCGTCGTCGCCGACGTCGGAGTCCAGGTCGGGACTGCCCGGCTCGGGAATCTCGGGGCGCGGTCCGGGGAATGCCGCCGATCCGACGGGCTGTGCCGGCTCTATCACCGCTGCAGGTTCAGTCGCCTCAGCCGGTTCGCCGGCCGCGGGCTCGGCTGGCGTCACGGCCTCGGCGATGGCAGGCGGCGCATCTCCGGGGCGACGTGCGGCCAGCAGCGCTTCGAGGTGTTCGATCGCGGCGAGCGTGTCGCCCTTCTGAGCCTGCTCCGAGATCTCCTTCTCGGCCTCCGTCCTCGGCACGAAAGGCTCAGGCTGCGGCGCGATCTGGGTGAACAGCGACTCCGGTCGGATGATCGGCAACGACGCCGTCAGCAGTGTCACCTCGTCTTCGAGGGCCTTCGCCAGCTCGTCGTCGTCATGCACAGGCGATGGCTCGGAAGACTTAGGCGTCGGCGTCGGCGTCGGCTCGGAAGGCGCAGGCCGCTCCGCCCCACCGCCCTGCGGCGGTCGGTAGGTGGTCCTCCTGCGTGCGGGTTCGGACGCCTCGGCGTCGTCGCCCTTCCCAGGGGCTGACTCCCCCGGGTCATTCCCCATAGCGGGAGCCTAGCGACAGGCCCCGCCACTGAGCAGTTCTCCACACCGAGCAGGCGCGTGTTCGTGCGGCGGGGCATCCACTTCGGCGGTGCCGAACACGTACCATCGGGAGTCATGGATGCGCCGATCGCGACCCCGTACGAAGACCTCCTTCGCGATGTGCTGGCGAACGGAACACCCAAGTCAGATCGCACCGGAACGGGCACTCGCAGCGTGTTCGGCAGGCAGCTGCGTTTCGATCTTGCGGAGGGCTTCCCGCTCGTCACGACCAAGCGGGTTCACTTCAGGTCGGTGGCGTACGAGCTGCTCTGGTTCCTGCGCGGAGACTCCAACGTGCGCTGGTTGCAGGAGCACGGCGTCACCATCTGGGACGAGTGGGCCGACGAGGACGGCGACCTCGGCCCCGTCTACGGTGTGCAGTGGCGCTCGTGGCCGACACCGGACGGCCGCCACCTCGACCAGATCTCTTCGGTGCTTCAGACGCTGCGCACCGACCCCGACTCGCGCCGCATGATCGTGTCGGCCTGGAATGTCGGCGAGATCCCCGACATGGCGCTCGCGCCGTGCCACGCGTTGTTCCAGTTCTACGTCGCGGACGGCAAGCTCTCGTGTCAGCTGTATCAGCGCAGCGCCGACCTCTTTCTCGGCGTGCCGTTCAACATCGCGAGCTACGCGCTGCTCACGCACCTTGTCGCCGACCAGGTCGGCCTCGACGTCGGCGACTTCGTCTGGACCGGCGGCGACTGCCACATCTACGACAACCACGTCGCGCAGGTCACCGAGCAGCTGACCCGCGCGCCGTACCCGGCTCCTCGACTCGCCATCACAAGGCATCCGGACAGCATCTTCGACTACGAGTTCGAGGACTTCGAGGTCGTCGGCTACCAGCACCACCCGGCCATCCGTGCCGCCGTGGCGGTATGAGGGTCGGTCTGATCTGGGCGCAGGCCCGTGGCGGTGTGATCGGGGCCGATGGAGGCATCCCGTGGCACGTGCCGGAGGACTCGCGGCGATTCCGTGAGCTGACCGCGGGTGGAGCGGTCATCATGGGTCGCAGGACCTGGGATTCGCTGCCGCCTCGATTCCGGCCGCTTCCTGGTAGGCGGAACATCGTGGTGACCAGGGATGCGACCTGGCACGCGGACGGCGCGACCAGAGCGGCGTCACTCGACGACGCATTCGCTCTCGCAGAAGGTCTGCAGCAGAACCAGACGGCCTGGGTCATCGGCGGAGCCGAGATCTATGCCGTGGCGATGGCCGCCGCCGACACGCTCGAGGTCACGGAGATCGATGTGGATGTCGAAGGAGATGCCTTCGCGCCGGCGGTCGACCACCGCTGGACCGTCGCGTCACGGGAGCCCGCGGACGGCTGGCTGACCTCCGGATCGGGAGATCGCTATCGCTTTCTCAGCTACGTGCGACGCTGATGCGCGATCACGCCAGCCGGCGATCACGCATGTCAGATCACTTGGAGCGGTAGGGAGCGCGGCCCATCTGGAACGCCGCAGCAAGCCCGAGAATCGCACCGACGATGCCGACGACGCCGATGATGCTCCACAGGATCGTTTCAACCATGGCTCCATTATCCCATCCGCCGAGGTTCGGTTCGTCGCCTCAGCGTGCAGTTCGACCAGAGAGTTCACTCCGCATCGGTTGTCGGTGCGGTGCACGGGTGCAAGACTCGACGAGGGGCTGTTCGCGACCGTCACGGTAGGACATGGAACGCACGAAGACATCTGGCGCCAGGCCGGCTGAGGGTACATCGGATCAGTGCGCTCCACGGCGCAGACGGATGCGCGACGTTGCGGCGATCTGCGCCGTGCTGATGGCGACAGGATTCGTCGGTATCGCCGCGTCTCCTGTCGACGACTGCACGGATGCCTGCACGTCCGCCACGCCGACCCCCACGTCCACGTCGGGCGACGATCAGGGCACGCCGACCCCGACGCCCGCACCGGATCCCACCGACACCGCGGTGCCCACCCCGACTCCGACTCCCACCGACACTTCGACCCGGCCGTCGACGCCTCCAACGACCCCGCCTGCGACTCCCCCGCCAGGCAAGGGCACGCCGAAGCCGACGGGCTCGCCCACGCCCTCTTCCACCCCGACGGATCGCGCGACCACGGCGCCGCCATCCGTGCCCTCCCCGATCATCAGCGGAACTCCCGGCGACCCGGGCGACGGAGCGGGCAGCAGTGTCAGCGAGGCGACTCTGACGAAGCTGCAGGACGCTGTCGACAAGGCTCAGGCCGCACTGGATTCCGCACAGGCGCTCCTCGACACGGCGACAGACGACTACGACGCGGCCCACACGGCGTATGAGAGCGCGAAGTCGCTCGACACCACCTCGGCGAAGATCGCGGCGTCGGCCAGCACGGCTGCAAAGGCGGCGGCCGCGAAGTTCATGGTTGCCATGCACCAGACCCATTCCGACGAGGCGTCGACGACTCTCGGTGCGGTGCTGAGCGGAGGCCCCTCCGACGACCTCCTGCAACGCCTCACGGCTGCGAACCAGCTCGGCAGCATGAACGGTTCGTTGAACAAGCTCGCAGCGCGCGCCATGTCAACCGCGAAGCAGGCATCATCCGCAAAGGCCGCCGCCGCGAAGGCCCACGCAGCGCTGGAAGCCATTCCGCTCGACCAGAAGAGTGCAGCAATGGATGCCGCACAGGCCCTCGTCGATGCGGCGCAGGCGACCCTCGACTCCGCGACCCAGGCGATGACCGACGCATCGAGCAGCATCGACCTCTCCTCGGGCAACGACCTCTTCTCCGGCGGCGACTTCGGTACCTCGTTCGACCCCGGCCCGGACAACGGCGGGGGCGGTTTCGCGCCGAACACGTCGCAGGTGAACGCGATGATCGCATTCGCCGAGGCTCAGCTGGGCGAGCCCTATGTCTTCGGTGGCGCCGGGCCGACGACGTGGGACTGCTCGGGCCTCACGATGATGGCCTACCGAGCCGCCGGCATCGACATCGGTCAGCACGCCGTGATCTCCCAGGTGGAGACCATGAAGCAGGAGGGCCGCCTGTTGCCGTACAGCGACCGCGAGCGCGGCGACCTGATCTTCTGGTCGAGCGGCGACGGAAGCTTCCCGCACGTGGCGATCTACCTCGGGCACGACATGATCCTCGCCGCGCCGCAGGAAGGAGAGACCGTCACGATCGAGCCGGTCTGGACGTCGGCCGGCGAGCAGCTCTACGGCCTGGTGGGGAGGCCCTCTGGCACGCCGTAGGCGCGCTGCTTGTAGCCTGATGCGATGCGGTATCGGAAGCTTGGGCGCACGGATCTGGACGTAGCGAGTGTCGGCTACGGCGCGTGGGGCATCGGCGGGTCATCCGGCGGATGGGTAGGGGCCGAAGACGACGAGTCGTTGCGCGCCCTCGAGCGCTACATCGAGCTCGGCGGCACGTTCATCGACACAGCACGTGGCTACGGACGCAGCGAGCAGCTCGTCGGCCGTGTCGCGCGCGGGCACGCCGACGAAGGACTCGTGGTAGCCACCAAGGTGCCGCCGATGGACGGGCACTGGCCGGCTCAGCCCGGCGTGCCCGTCGAGGATGCCTTCCCGGGGCGACACATCCGCGCCAGCGTCGAGGAGAGCCTCCGCCAGAGCGGGCTCGACGCCTTCGACGTTCTGCAGTTCCACGTCTGGAGCGACGAGTGGGTCGGTCACGGTGACTGGCTCGAGACCATCGAGTCGCTGAAGGCCGAGGGCAAGATCCGCTTCTTCGGCGTCTCCATCAACGACTACCAGCCCGAGCAGGGCCTTGCCCTCGTGCGCAGCGGTGCTGTCGACACGGTGCAGGTGATCTACAACGTCTTCCACCAGCTGCCGGCTGAAGAGCTCCTGCCCGCGTGCCTGGACAACGGGGTAGGCGTGATCGTGCGAGTGGCGCTCGACGAGGGCGGCCTGACCGGACGCATCACGTCAGATACCCGTTTCGAGGCTGGCGACTTCCGCGCCCGCTACTTCGGCGGAGAGAGGAAGTCCGAGCTCGAAGAGCACGTCACGGCATTGACCGCCGACCTGGGCATCCCGCTCGACGAACTGCCCGATCGTGCGCTGCGGTTCGTGCTCGCCAACCCCGCCGTGTCCACCGTGATCGCCGGAATGCGCACCGTACGCAACGTCGAGCGGAACGTCGCCACCGGCGATCGCGAACCGCTGAGTGCGGACGAGCTCGACATCCTGCGCCGCCACCAGTGGGAGCGCAACTGGTACACGGCGCCGTAAAGCCGGGATCCGTCATGTGTAGGGGTGCGCCCTGCCGGGATCGAACCGACGACATCCACGGTGTAAACGTGGCGCTCTACCAGCTGAGCTAAAGGCGCGCTCAGAGAAGTCTACGAGGAGAAAGTCGGCCTACGCCGCTTTGAGGTCCTCGAGGGCGATGCGGTAGGCCTCGAGCGAACGGGCCTCGCCCGGTGCGGTGATGAAGCTCTCGCGGATGATGCCGTTGGAGTCGATCAGGAAGGTCGCGCGATTGGCGAAGCCTTTGTCTTCGAGGAAGACGCCGTACTGCTTCGCGGTGTCGCCGTGCGGCCAGAAGTCGCTGAGCAGGTTGAACTGATACCCCTCCTGCTCCGCCCACGCACGAAGGGCGAATTTCGAGTCCACCGAAATGCCGACCAGCTCGACGCCGTCCGCGCGGAACAGCTCGAGGTTGTCGCGAAGCTCGCACAGCTCCCCCGTGCACGTTCCCGAGAACGCGAGCGGGAAGAACACCAGAGCGACGGCGCTGGTTCCCCGAAAGTCGCTCAACCGCACCACTTCGCCGAACTGGTTGAGCAGCTCGAAATCGGGAGCCTGGGTGTCGTTCTCCAGAGCCACCGTCTCTCCTTCCGCGCGGTGGAAAACACCGCATGCCTCGGGCGCGTCGGTCTCGCGGGCGCGCACGGTACGACAGCATAGACCGCGGACCACGCGCCGGAACTCCGCGCGCTAGGCTGGCCTACGGCGCGCCGCCTGTCGCAACCCGACAGGGTTGGTCGCTGCCCACGATCGATCCCACACAAAGAAAGAGGTCGCGGTGACTGTCAACGACCAGGACCCGTATTCGGTGAACTACATCGACTCGGACCCGGACGAGACCGCCGAATGGCAGGAATCACTCGATGCACTCGTCGCGGCCGAAGGCCATGAGCGCGCCAGGGAGATCATCCTCAGCCTGCTGAAGCGGTCGAAGGAGCTCCACCTCGGTGTTCCGATGGTGCCCACCACGGACTACATCAACACCATCGCCCCCGAGAACGAGCCGGAGTTCCCCGGCGATGAAGACATCGAGCGCCGTTACCGGGCCTGGATCCGCTGGAACGCCGCGATCCTCGTGCACCGCGCTCAGCGCCCCGGCATCGCTGTCGGCGGGCACATCTCGACGTACGCGTCGAGCGCCGCGCTCTACGAGGTCGGCTTCAACCACTTCTTCCGCGGCCCCGACCACGTCGGCGGTGGCGACCAGATCTTCATCCAGGGCCACGCATCTCCCGGCCCCTACGCAAGGGCCTTCCTCGAAGGCAGGCTCAGCGCCGACCAGCTCGACGGGTTCCGCCAGGAGAAGTCGCACGCGCCGAACGGCCTCTCGTCGTACCCGCACCCGCGCCTCATGCCCGAGTTCTGGCAGTTCCCGACCGTGTCGATGGGTCTCGGCCCGATCAACGCGATCTATCAGGCGCAGCTCAACAAGTACCTGACCAACCGCGGCATCAAGGATGCCTCCGACCAGCACGTCTGGGCGTTCCTCGGCGACGGCGAGATGGACGAGGTCGAGAGCCGAGGCCAGCTCCAGGTTGCGGCGAACGAGGGCCTCGACAACCTCACGTTCGTCATCAACGCCAACCTGCAGCGACTCGACGGCCCGGTGCGCGGCAACGGAAAGATCATCCAGGAGCTCGAGAGCTTCTTCCGCGGCGCCGGCTGGAACGTCATCAAGGTGATCTGGGGACGTGAGTGGGATGACCTGCTCGCCCGCGACACCGAGGGTGCCCTGCTCAACGTCATGAACACGACGCCGGACGGCGACTACCAGACATACAAGGCCGAGAACGGTGCCTACGTGCGCGAGCACTTCTTCGGCAAGGACCCGCGGTCACTCGAGCTCGTCAAGGACTACTCGGACGAGCAGATCTGGAACCTCAAGCGCGGCGGTCACGACTACCGCAAGGTGTACGCGGCGTTCAAGGCGGCCCTCGAGCACAAGGGTCAGCCGACGGTCATCATCGCGAAGACCATCAAGGGCTACGGCCTCGGCCCGCACTTCGAGGGCCGCAACGCCACGCACCAGATGAAGAAGATGACGCTGGACGACCTCAAGAAGTTCCGCGACTCGATGCACATCCCGATCACGGACGACCAACTGGCCGAGAACCCGTACCTGCCTCCGTACTACCACCCCGGTGAGAACGACGAGGCCATCCAGTACCTGCTGGAGCGTCGTCGGGCGCTCGGTGGCTTCATTCCCGAGCGTCGTTCGAAGTACACGCAGATCCCGCTGCCGGATGACTCCGCATACGCGATCGCGAAGAAGGGCTCCGGCACGCAGGAGGTCGCCACGACCATGGCGTTCGTGCGTCTGCTGAAGGACCTGCTGCGCGCGAAGGACTTCGGGCACCGCATCGTGCCGATCATCCCCGACGAGGCCCGCACGTTCGGCATCGACGCGTTCTTCCCGAACGCGAAGATCTACAACCCGAACGGCCAGCACTACACCTCGGTCGACCGTGAGCTGCTCCTCTCGTACAAGGAGAGCCCGCAGGGGCAGATCATCCATGTCGGCATCAACGAGGCCGGTGCGATGGCGGCCTTCACCAACGTGGGAACCTCGTACGCGACGCACGGCGAACCGCTCATCCCGATCTACGTCTTCTACTCGATGTTCGGGTTCCAGCGCACGGGCGACGCGATGTGGGCAGCAGGCGACCAGATGGCGCGCGGCTTCATCATCGGCGCGACCGCCGGCCGCACCACGCTCACGGGTGAGGGCCTGCAGCACGCCGACGGCCACTCCCCCATGCTGGCGGCCACCAACCCCGCCGTCGTCAGCTACGACCCGGCATACGGCTACGAGATCGGGCACATCGTGCGCGCCGGCCTCGACCGGATGTACGGCGGCACCCATCCCGAGCCGAACGTCATGTACTACCTCACGGTGTACAACGAGCCGATGGTGCAGCCGGTCGAGCCAGAGAACCTCGATGTCGACGGCCTGCTCCACGGCATCTACAAGCTGCGCACTGCCGAGGGTGATGGTCCTCGCGCGCAGCTGATGGCGTCCGGTGTCGCCGTGCCGTGGGCGCTCGAGGCGCAGGAGCTCCTCGCGAACGACTGGGGTGTGAAGGCCGACGTGTGGAGCGTGACCAGCTGGTCAGAGCTGCGTCGAGACGGTCTTGCCGCCGACGAGCACAACTTCCTCAACCCGCAGGATGAGCGCCGCACGCCGTACCTGACGTCGAAGCTCGCCGGTGCGGAGGGCCCGTTCATCGCGACGACCGACTACGCGCACTCGGTGCCCGACCAGATCCGTGCCTACGTCCCCGGCGAGTTCGCCACGCTGGGCGCCGACGACTTCGGGTTCTCCGACACGCGCGCAGCCGCTCGCCGCTACTTCAAGATCGACGGCCCGTCGATGGTGGTGCGCACGCTCGAGCTGCTCGCTGCACGAGGCCAGGTCGACGCCTCGGCGCCGGCTCAGGCGATCGAGCGATACAGGCTCCACGACGTGACCGCCGGCACCACGGGGGTCGCAGGCGGCGAGAGCTAGACCGCAGTGTCGAAACCGAAGACCAAGGAAGAGACACTCGCCTGGCTGAGGAAGATCTCGGGTGAACTCGCGACCGCGACCCTGAAGCGGCTCGAAGACACCCTGCCCTGGTATCGCGAGATGCCCGCCGGGCGACGGTCCGCTGTCGGACTCGTCGCCCAGGCAGGCATCACGTCGTTCATCTCGTGGTTCGACGACCCGCGATCGACACCGTGGATCGCCGCCGACGTGTTCGGCGCAGCGCCTCGCGAACTGTTGAGGTCGGTGTCGTTGCAGCAGACGCTGCAGCTCATCCGTGTGACCGTCGAGGTGGTCGAGGACCGCGTGCGAACCGCGGGCAACGAGGAGCTCCAAGAGGCCATCCTTCTCTACTCCCGGGAGATCGCGTTCGGGGCTGCCGACGTCTATGCACGCGCCGCGGAGGCCCGTGGGCTGTGGGATGCCCGCCTCGAAGCACTCGTCGTCGACTCGATCCTGACCGGCGAGTACGACGACGAGCTCCCCAGCCGCATCGCAGCGCTCGGTTGGCACGGGCACGGCGAGGTCAGCGTGCTGGTCGGCACCGCGCCAAAGCAGCTCGACGTCGATCAGCTCCGCCGCATCGCCAGGCACATGACGGCGGACGTGCTCATCGGAGTACAGGGATCCCGTCTCGTGCTGGTGATCGGCCGTGCGCAGCCGCGAGCCTCCGAACCGGACGAGGTCGGCCCGTCCAACTCCTTCAGCTTCATGGAGATCGCTGGGCAGCTCGAATCGGGCTTCGGTGCAGGACACCTCGTGCTCGGCCACGAGGTACCGGGGCTGGTCGACGCCTCCAAGAGCGCACGGGCGGCCCTCGCCGGCTTCGCCGTGGCGAAGGCCTGGCGAAACTGCCCGCGGCCCGTGCATGCGGACGACCTTCTGCCCGAGCGCGCCTTCGCGGGCGACCCGCTCGCCAGGAGCACGCTGGTCGGCCGCATCTACCGCCCGTTGCACACGCACTCCCCGGAACTGCTCAACACGCTGTGGAGCTACCTCGACAACGGAAGGTCGCTCGAGGCGACGGCGCGGGAGCTGTTTGTGCATCCGAACACCGTGCGGTACCGGCTCAAGCGGGTCACCGATGTGATCGGATGGGACGCGACGGGTGCGCGCGAGGCGCTCATCCTGCAGGCTGCGCTCATCGTCGGCTCCATCAACGAGCCGGATGCACCCTCACGGCGCCACTGATGGGCCGAAAGCTGTACAACACCGACAAACGATCCGGCGGGAGTTCATTGATGATCGACACGGGACGCCTTCGGGCGATTGGCAGACTAGAACGGTGATCGTCGTCGTATGCCCTGGACAGGGTTCCCAGACCCCAGGCTTCCTGACCCCGTGGCTCGTCGACGACGAAACCCGTGAGCTCGTCTCGCGGTACTCGGAGGTCTCCGGCGTCGACCTGATCGAGCACGGCACGAAATCCGACGCCGAGACGATCAGGGACACGAGCCTTGCTCAACCGCTCATCGTCGCGGCGAGCCTGCTCGCACTGCGTGCGCTGCGCGCCGCGGCGCCAGAGGCGACCATCGGCGGCATCGCCGGCCACTCGGTCGGTGAAGCGGCAGCCGCGGCAGGGTCGGGCATCCTGACCGATGACGACGCTCTGCGCCTCGTGCGCTCGCGGGCGCTGCTGATGGCCGAGGCCGCCGCGGTGACTCCGACCGGCATGACCGCCGTGCTCGGCGGCGACCAGGACGCGGTCGTCGCCCACACCGAAAGCCTCAGTCTCGAACCCGCCAACTACAACGGTGGCGGGCAGCTCGTGGTCGGCGGCGCGCTGGATGCCCTCGCTCGACTCTCCGAAGAGCCGCTTCGCGGCACCAGGGTCGTTCCGCTGCAGGTGGCCGGCGCGTTCCACACCCACTACATGCAGCCGGCTCGCGAGGCTCTGACCGAAGCGGTTGCCGACATCCCCGTCGCCGACCCGTCGCTCACGATCTGGACCAACCGTGACGGATCCACGGTCGACTCGGGCGCTCGGTTCATCGAGTTCTTGGTCGGGCAGGTCGCCTCGCCGGTGCGATGGGACCTCTGCATGGCATCCTTCGAGCAGGCGGGCGTCACCGGGCTGATCGAACTGACGCCGGCCGGCGCACTGGCCGGCCTCGCCAAGCGCGGGCTCAAGGGCGTGCCGACCGTGGCGATCAAGACCCCCGACGACCTCCCGGCCGCAGTCGAGCTGTTGACGAGCTCGCACGCAGAAAGCGAAGCCTGAGTCCATGACAGCACCCCGCCTCAATCAGACAACGGGTCCGCAGTACACGCGCATCCTCGCGCTCGGCGCGGCCCGCGGAAGCCTCGACGTTCCCAACGACGACCTGATCGGCCCGATCAACTCGTCCGACGAGTGGATCCGCCAGCGCACCGGCATCATCACTCGCAAGCGGGCGCCGCACGACGTGCTCGCTCTCGACCTTGCGACGGATGCCGCGCGCGAAGCGGTCGAGGCCTCCGGCATCGACCCCGAGCAGATCGACCTCGTCATGATCGCCACGATCAGCAACGTGCGTCAGACGCCGTCGATGTCGGCCGTGGTCGCCGATCGCATCGGCGCGAACCCCGCAGCTGCGTACGACCTGAACGCCGCCTGCGCCGGGTATACCTACGCGATCGCACAGGCCGACGCGCTCATCCGTGCCGGTGTCGCGCACTACGCCGTCGTCGTCGGAGCCGAGAAGCTCTCCGACGTCGTCGACCCCGGTGACCGATCCATCTCGTTCCTGCTGGGCGACGGGGCAGGCGCCGCAGTGATCGGCCCGAGTGACGAGCCTGGAATCGGCCCGACCGTCTGGGGATCGGATGGCAGCAAGGCCGAGACCGTCGGCATGGACCACACGCTGGTCGAGTTCCGAGACGGAGAGGCAGCATGGCCGACCCTGCGCCAGGACGGTCCCGTGGTGTTCCGCTGGGCGGTGTGGGAGATGGTCAAGGTCGCCAGGCAGGCGATCGAGGCCGCCGGAATCACCGCGGACGATCTGGCTGCCTTCGTACCGCACCAGGCCAACATGCGCATCGTCGACGAGCTCGCGAAGCAGCTCAAGCTGCCGGAGAGCGTGGTCATCGCCCGCGACATCGAGACCACTGGCAACACGTCGGCCGCCTCGATTCCGCTGGCGGCTCACAGGCTGCTCAAGGAGCATCCCGAGCTCAGCGGCGGGCTCGCCCTTCAGATCGGCTTCGGCGCGGGCCTCGTCTTCGGGGCACAGATCGTCGCCCTCCCCTGAACCTCACAATCACATAAGGCCTGATCAGTCACCCATATCGCGCCAGGGCGCTCATAGACTCAATCGGGTCGGCCAGGCAAGCAAGCTCGCCAGGCTCTCCCCTCAATCGCCTCTAGACTGTTCTGCTGTCACACGACATCCCAAGGAGAAACGAAGAATGGCACTTTCCCGTGAAGAAGTCCTCGCCGGCCTGGCGGAGCTCATCAACGACGAGACCGGCATCGCCACCGACACGGTCGAGGCCGACAAGTCCTTCACCGACGACCTCGACATCGACTCGATCTCGATGATGACCATCGTCGTCAACGCCGAAGACAAGTTCGACGTCAAGATTCCCGACGAAGAGGTCAAGAACCTCAAGACCGTCGGTGACGCCGTCGACTTCATCGTCAACGCCCAGTCCTGATCGCAGGTCGGCGCGGCCATGGTCGCGCCGACCTCCACTCACTGTCCCCTTTCCCCACGAATTTGCGCTTCAGCGCGCCTGAGGTTCGGTATCCATGAGTCCCAAGAAGATCGTCGTCACCGGCATCGGTGCGAGCTCGCCCATCGGCGGCACCGCAACGGAGAGCTGGCAGGCACTCCTCGCCGGTGAATCCGGAACGCACACCCTCACGCACGAATGGGTCGAGCAGTATCAGCTGCCGATCACCTTCGCTGCGGAGGCGAAGGTGCGCCCCGAGCAGGTGCTCGAGCGACCGGTCGCGAAGCGGCTCGACCCCGTCTCGCAGTTCGCGCTGGTTTCGGCGATGGAGGCGTGGGCGGATGCGGGCGCTCCCGAGATCGACCCCGACCGCCTCGGTGTGGACTACGCGACGGGCATCGGCGGCATGTGGACGCTGCTGGATGCCTGGGACACGCTCCGTGAGCGCGGGCCGCGCCGCGTCATGCCGCTGACGGTTCCGATGCTGATGCCGAACGCTCCTGCGGCTGCCGTCTCCATGCACCTCGGTGCGCGCGCATTCGCTCGCACGGTGGCGTCTGCGTGCGCCTCCAGCACGGAGTCCATCGCCAACGCCTACGAACACCTGCAGCTCGGCCTCGCCGACGTCGTCATCGCCGGTGGCTCGGAGTCGGCGGTGCATCCGATCACGATGGCGGCCTTCGCGTCTGCGCAGGCCATGTCGAAGCGCAACGACGACCCGGAGCACGCCTCGCGTCCGTACAGCATCGACCGCGACGGCTTCGTCATGGGTGAGGGCGCCGCCAGCCTCGTTCTCGAGACCGAGGAACACGCAGTCGCCCGCGGCGCCCGCATCTACGCGGAGCTCGCCGGAGGCGGAGTGAGCGCCGACGCGTACCACATCACCGCGAACGACCCGGAGGGCAAGGGCGCACGGCGTGCCCTCCTCGCCGCGCTCGAGGAGGCGGGCGCCACGCCCGACGAGGTGACACACATCAACGCGCACGCGACGAGCACCCCGGTCGGCGACATCGCCGAATACGTGGCGCTGAAATCGGTGTTCGGAGACCGTGTGGACAGCATTCCGACCTCGGCGACGAAGGCAGCGACCGGCCACCTCCTCGGTGGCACAGGAGCACTCGAGGCCATCTTCACCGTGCTGTCACTGCGCGACCGCATCGCACCGCCGACCATCAACATCACGGAGCAGGACCCGGAGATTCCGCTGTCGGTGTCGGCCGAGCCTCAGCCGCTCGGCGACGGTCCGCAGCTCGCGGTGTCGAACTCGTTCGGCTTCGGCGGCCACAACGCCGTCATCGCCTTCCGTTCGGTGTAGTTTTGCACGCCGGTCCCTGCCCGGCGTGCCGCCGTCGGCCGGGTGGGTGGTCGCGATGTTTCGCCGGCTGAGCCGTCGAAACGTAGAGCGGGTTGCGATTGACCCGGTGGCCAGACGGGGTTGCCGGTCCTTGATCTTCGCTTTCAGCTCCAGCGCGCGGGCCCGCTTCGCTTTCGCAACGCCGGGAAAGACATCCGGCTGCCGCTATTCGCGCCGCGGGCCCGTACGGTCCCCCTTCTCCCCTCGGGTCAGCCGACCTTGTGCAGCCAGATGACCGGAGCGTCGTCGCTCGCGTGCCTGAAGGGCTCGAGCTCGTCATCCCACGCCTGTCCGAGCGCGAGTCGCAGTTCCCGCTGAAGCTCGAGTGCGTTCGAGCCGGCGAGTTCCATGGCGTACCGCACCCGGTCCTCGGGGATCACGGTGTTACCAGCCGTGTCGGTCTGCGCGTGGAAGATGCCCAGCGCAGGCGTATGGATCCACCGGCCGCCGTCGGTGCCGAGGCCGGCATCTTCCGTCACCTCGAACCGCAGGTGCTCCCAGCCAAGCAGTGAGGAGGCGACGCGCGCTGCCGTCCCGCGCTCGCCCTCCCAGAAGAACTCCGTGCGCAGAGCGCCAGGAAGCACGGGCTGCTCCTGCCACGTGAAGTTGACCGGGCGCTCCAAAGCACGCCCGACCGACCATTCGAGGTGGGGGCAGAGCGCGCGAGGAGAGGAGTGCACGTAAAGCACTCCTCGAGCCTTTATTGACGCCATGGTGTCCTCCGTTCGATGTGGTGCGTCTTCCCCTACGACCACACGACGGACACGTCATGACTGATATGTTCTGCGGCTCAATGCCGACAGAGGCATTATCCCCCGTGATCACGCGGAATGACAACCATGTGACGCGCGCCGCCGGACACGCCGAACGACCTCTCGACCACGAATGCATTCCAGGTATAGCAATACCCGGTAACTACATTCCGGGAATGCGAATCTGTGAGAGTCCTTCCATGGTGCGCGTGCCGGTCGGTGACGACACACGGAGGTGCGCCGATGTCGGTGCGACAGAGTCTGCTTGCCATCCTGGATCAGCATGCCTGCTACGGGTACCAGCTTCGGGCCGAGTTCGACCGCAGAACGGGCTCGACCTGGCCCCTGAACGTCGGGCAGGTCTACAACACCCTCGACCGCCTGGAGCGTGACGGCCTTGTCGAGAACGCCGGTGCGGATGACCAGGGGCACGTCTTCTACGCGATCACCGAGTCCGGCCGGGCCGAGGTTCGCAGCTGGCTGTCCTCGCCCGTGGAACGGACGCCGAGCGCCGCGCGCGACGAGCTGGTGGTCAAGCTCGCGTTGGCCGCCACGCTGCCGGGGGTGGACGTCGCGCGGGTCATCCAGGTGCAGCGCGCCGCGACCATGGCCGTGCTGCAGGACCTCACCCGCGCCGAACGCGCAGCGGATGACGCTGCGGACGCCATCGAGATCGCCGGCGCGCTCGCGCTCGACAGCCTCGTCTTCCAGGCGGAGGCGGAGGTGCGCTGGCTCGATCACGTCGAGGGAAGCCTCGCGGGCCTCGCGGAGCAGGCCAGGAAGGGCGTGCCCGTCGACACGCAGAAGCCGAAGCGCGGCAGGCCGGCGCGGGGTGTGGAAGAGACGAGGGTCGCGGCCAAACTCTGAAAGAGTCTTGCAGATCTCTCCGAACCGACGTACTCTGAAACCGCCTTTCAGAGTTTGGAGTCGTCATGGATGCTCGGCGCGCCACGCTCAGCGACCCCGCGACGGTTGCCGCGCTGGCGCATCCTGTCAGACTCGACCTGCTCGGATACCTGATGTCCGAAGGCCCGGCGACGGCGTCGCAGTGCGCACGAGCGATCGGCGACACCCCGTCGAACAGCAGCTACCACCTCAGGGTGCTCGCCGGCCTCGGGCTGGTGGAGAAGGACGCCTCGTCCGACGGAAGAGAACGTCCCTGGCGCGCCACGATCACCGGGTTCACCACGGATCCTGGCATCGCCGAGGCATCCGAGCTGTTCGCAGCATCGGTGCAGCTCGACTATCAGGCGGCACGGGAGTACCTGCGCCGTTACGAGGACCTTCCGCCCGAGTGGCGTGAAGCGGATGCCCACGCGCACTACGGCCTCAAGGTGAGTCCCGCCGAGCTGCGCACCATCGTCGAGGCGATCGACGCCATCGTACGGCCGTACATCGCCGCGACGCGTGAGGATGCCCCTGCCGACGCGGATCCGGTGGACGTCTCGCTTCTCGCGCTGCCGCGACCCCACGGGAGGGCATCATGACGACGGCGCTGCGCTCCCCCGTCTTCGCCCGAGTGCTCGCTGCGGGCCTGGTCTCCGACACCGGGGACTGGATGCTCTTCGTCGCCCTTCCGCTCGTCGTGTACCGCCTCACCGGGTCCGCGATCGGAACGTCGCTCGCCTTCGTTCTCGAGCTGCTCCCCGCCGTCGCGCTGGCTCCTCTCGCGGCGCGACTCATCGCCCGCTTCGACCGCCGCAGGCTGCTCATCGCCATCAGCCTCGTGCAGGCGCTCGCCGTCGCGCCGCTGTTCTTCGTGCGGTCGACGGCCGATCTCCCGATCCTGTACGTCGTGATCGTGCTCCAGGCCTCGTGCGCCGCGATCTTCGAGCCCGCCAAGGACTCCTGGCTTCCGGAGCTCGTCGAACCCGACCGGCTGGTGAGCGCCAATGCGCTGGTAGGCCTCGCGCAGAACATCGGACGGTTGGTCGGCGGACCGCTCGGTGGTGCGCTTCTCGCGTTCGGCAGACTCGACCTCGTCGTCGCGGTCGACATCGCGAGCTTCCTGGTGGCCGCGGCATTGCTCTGGACCGCGCCGCGAACGGCCCCCGTGCTCGGCTCGACGCCCGATCCGGCGAAGGAGCCGGGGGGCACAGGTGTTCTGGCGGCCCTGCGAGAACGCAGACTCAGCGCGCTGTTCGCTTCGGTCGCGCTCGCCGGCGCGGCGCAGGGGCTGTTCCTCGTGCTCTTCGTTCTGTTCGTGACCGACAGCCTGAACGGGTCCGATGCGGCGGTCGGTCTGCTGCGAGGCATCCAGGCCGTCGGCTCCATCGCCGCTGGTGCAGCCCTCGGCTTTCTCGCGGTGACTGCTCGGCCTAAGCGGCTGCTCATCATCGGGGCACTCTCGTTCGGCGTGGTGTCGCTTCTGGTCTGGAACCTTCCGTTCATCACGACGGCACTGTGGCCGTACGTCATTCTGTTCATCCTGGTCGGCGCTCCCGGCGTGCTGCTCACCACCGGCTACATCAGCATGATCCAGACCACCGTCACCGACCGCGGGGGCGCGTTCGCCGCGTTCGGACTCGTCAACGCCGTCGGCCAGGGCGTCGGTCTGCTGGCTGCAGGGCTGCTTCAACCCGTCACCGGTCTGCTGCCGTTGCTCGAGGTGCAGGGATGCCTGTACCTGCTCTCCGGGTTCGTCGTGCTCGTTCCTGGATGGTTCGGCCGGCGCTATCGTGACCGGGAACGGGCGTCGGTGTCGGAATCGGCGACATCCGTTCGACGTGAAGGTGTGGGCATCAGCCCGCATGACGGGCACGATGTGGGAGAGACGACATGAAGTACATGCTGCTGCTGCAGGCATCCGCTGCGAGCGAGAGCGGTGCGGCCGCCGACACGGCCGATCTGAACGCGATGGGCGCGTTCAACGAGCAGCTCATCAAGGCCGGCGTGCTGCTGGCAGGCGAAGGGCTCGAGGCCAGCTCGACCGGGGCGCGCGTGGAGTACTCCGACGAGCCGCCGGTCGTCACGGACGGACCGTTCGCCGAGACCAAGGAGCTGATCTCCGGCTTCTGGATTCTGCAGGTCGCCTCGCGCGACGAGGCCATCGAGTGGGCACGACGGGTGCCCCTCGGGTCCGGACGCATCGAAGTGCGCCGCGTGCTCGAACTCGGAGACTTCGACCCCGACAACACCTACGTGCAGCAGGAAGTCGAGTGGCGCGAGAAGACGGGCGAAAGCCGCACGGCATGACGGTCGATGCGGATGACGACGTCGAGGCTTCGGTAGGCGACGGTGGCCGTGCAACGATCACGGCAGTGCGACAGGAGATCGAGACCGTGTGGCGCCTAGAGGCCGCGAAGGTCATCGCGACTCTCGCCAGGATGGTCGGCGACCTAGGGCGAGCAGAGGATCTCGCTCAGGATGCCCTCGTCGAGGCTCTGCGGTCGTGGCCGCGCTCGGGCATTCCGCGCAACCCGGCGGCGTGGCTCACGTCAGTCGGAAAGCGCCGAGCCATCGACGCGTGGCGGCGCGAGGAACGTGCGGCCGAGAAATACGCCATGATCGCTGCGGCCGACGGTGCAGACGACGAGCCTCCCGAGCCCGACGAGACCCGCATCGACGACGACCTGTTGCGCCTCGTGTTCGTCTGCTGCCACCCCGTGCTCCCCGCCCAGTCCAGAGTCGCACTCGCCCTTCGCGTGCTGTGCGGGCTCTCTGTCGAGGAGATCGCCCGCGCCTACCTGGTGCCGTCAGCGACCATCGGACAGCGCATCACCAGGGCGAAGCGCACCCTCAGCGCCGCAAAGGTTCCCTTCGAAGTGCCCGACAGAAGTGAGTTCGATCAAAGGCTCGGGTCGGTGCTCGAGGTCGTCTACCTCGTGTTCAACGAGGGCTACGCTGCGACGGCGGGAGCTGAGTGGATGCGCCCGACGCTCGCAGACGACGCGATGCGGCTCGGCCGTGTGCTCGCCGAGCTGGTGCCAGAGCACGCCGAGACTCACGCGCTCGTGGCGCTCATGGAGCTGCACGCGTCACGGTTCGCGGCGCGACGCGGGGCGGACGGTTCCGCGATACCGCTCGCCGCACAGGATCGCAGGAGGTGGGACCGCCTGCTCATCGCGCACGGACTGGCGGCTCTGCGCCGCGCTGACGCGCTGGGCGGCGCACGCGGGCCCTACGCGCTGCAGGCGGCCATCGTGGCGTGCCACGCCAGAGCGGCCACCGCCGATGACACCGACTGGGAGCAGATCGCCGGCCTGTACGACGCGCTCGCGACCCGGATGCCCTCGCCTGTCGTCGAGCTGAATCGCGCCGTAGCGATCGGCATGGCCTACGGGCCGGACGCCGGGCTCGAAGCCATCGAGCCTCTCGAAGCCGCGAAGGCGCTCAAGGGTTACGCGCTGCTGCCTGCGGTGCGAGGCGACCTGCTCGAGCGGCTCGGCCGACTTTCGGAGGCACGAACCGCGTTCCTGGAGGCCGCAGGCCTCAGCGAGAACGAACGCGAGCGAGACGAGCTGCTGCGCCGTGCGTCCGCTGCCGACCCGCTCGGCTGAAACCGCCGCGCGGGTTCGGAGCGCGCGAGTCTAGACCTCGTGCAGCAGCGAGCCGTCCTTCTTCAGTACGTTCTTCTCCCCCGCCGTGATCGGCACCGCGAAGCGGTTCTGCTTCGGCGGCATCGGGCAGTTGAAGGCGTAGCTGAACGCGCACGGCGGAAGCACCGCCTGGTTGAAGTCGAGAGTGATGGTTCCGTCGGCGTTCGGCGCGACGAACAGGAACCGGCCGACGGAGTACGTCTCGTCGCCGCTCGTGGAGTCCGAGAAGACCAGCTGAAGCGCCCTTCCTGACTTGAAGGCTGCGAGGTTGTAGTCGACGCCGTCCTTGGCGAACGTGATCTCGCCCGGAATCGGCGTCTCGCGCGTCACCCCGCCGTCCTTCAGGTGCTCGATGCCCACCGAAAGGCCCTCGACGGGCGTGAATGCCGCCTGGATGACCCACTCCGGGTTGTAGCCGTATGCGTCGATCGACCCGAACTCCTGGATGCCCTCAGACCGGGCATCCCACACCCGAAGCGCGTATTCGCCGGCGTCGTTCGCGATGACGGTGCCTGTCACCGTGTCGCTGAAGGCGATCGTGCTGGGCGTCTCGGAGTCCTTGCCCCTGGCGATCGCCTCACCGTCGACCACGACGCCGTCGACGACGACGCCGTCCGCAGCGGACGCGGTGACCTTCAGCCCCGATTCACCAGCTGGCAGCGGGGACCACATGCCTGCAGCTGCCCAGACCGGCTGCGGATCCGCATCGGTGATCCACTGCGTGTTGACGAGCGCAAGACTGCCGGTCGGTTGCACGACCGAGAGCTCACGACGCTGGTGGAACCGCTCGAGAACCTGGGCGGGATCGGCAGTGGCGGTGGTATCGGTCATGGGGTCCATCCTCGCATCGAGAAGCGCTGTTGTCGGGGAGCCCGGCGCTCGAAGCATGCAACCGACTGCGTGCCGCGATTATTGCGTGCGTCACGCGTGCCTCATTTCGCACGGTCGTAGCTGTCGACGATCGCGACACTGAGCGGGAACTCGACGGGGAACGACCCGAACAGCAGACGCCCAGCCGCCGCAGCGGCTTCGCGGACGGCCTGGGCGGCATCCTCTGCGAGCTCTGCTGGCGCGTGAACGACGACCTCGTCGTGCAGAAAGTAGACCAGGTGCGGACTCAGGTCGAAGGGTGGCGCGGCAAGGCCTGGCCGGTTGCTCGACATCGTCGCGAGTCGATTGCGCAGCTCGGCCATCCAGCACAGCGCCCACTCCGCTGCCGTACCCTGCACGACGAAGTTGCGGGTGAAGCGGCCCCAGTCCCTGGCCCTCGATCGCGCGCGACGTTCGACCTCCGGAGTCGCAGAAGGCTCGGATGCCGCCGCCTGGCCGGCGAACCAGTCGGCGGAGGGCTCGGGTGACGTGCGTCCGAGCAAGGTGCTCACGGTCTCACCGCGCTCCCCCGCGGTCGCGGCCTCGGCAACCAAGGCGACCGCGCGAGGATACGCTCTCGCCAACCTCGGCAGCACGCGAGCGCCGTCGCCCGTCGTGCCGCCGTACATCGCCGCGAGCATGCCCACCTTGGCGTGCGCGCGGGAATCGACGACACCCGATGCGACGAGGCCGTCGTAAAGATCACGGCCTCGTCCGGCCGCCGCCATCCGTTCGTCGTGCGACATGCCTGCGAGAATGCGCGGCTCGAGCTGGGCCGCGTCGGCGACCACGAGCTTCCACCCCGGGTCGGCCACGACCGCTGCTCGGATCTGCTTCGGCAGCTGCAACGCGCCACCGCCGTCCGTCGCCCAGCGACCGGTGACGACGCCGCCAGGAACGTAGTCGGGGCGGAAGCGGCCGTCGCGCACCCACGACCCCAACCACGACCATCCGTTCGCCGTGTAGAGCCGCGCCAGCTTCTTGTACTCCAGCACGACAGGAATGGCGGGATGCCGCACCTCCCTCAGCTCCCACGCCCTGGTCGTCGTCGCGTTGACGCCGGCCCGCTGCAGGGCCTTGATCAGCTCGCCGGGCGAGTCCGGGTTGAGTCCCGGCGCGTCCAGTCGCTCTCTGATCTCCGCGACGAGGGACTCCATGCGCGCCGGCCGTCCTCCGAGGCGGTCCTGGGCGCCGAGGGCGTCCACGAGCAGCCGGTCATGTACGTCGGCCCGCCACGGCAGTCCGCTGTGGCGCATCTCGGCCGCGACCAGCGATCCCGCCGACTCCGCGGCGAGTAACAGGCGCATGCGCGACGCGTCAGCCGGGTCTGCGATGGCCGCGACAGCGTCATGCTGGGCCGTCCACTCCGTCAGCTCGTCGGTGACCGGCTGGGCGGGCGCAGGATCTTCGATGCGGAAGAGTGCGCCGTCATCCGCGACCGCTCCGAGGCCCAGCTCCTGCGCCCACGCAGGCGTCGCGCCGTGCAGGTCCGAGCCCTTCGTCACGGACGCGTTCCGCAGGATCGTGCCGCACAGGCTGAGATCGACGCAGCGCTCGACCCGGATTCCCGCCTCGAGAAGTCGCGGATACCAGGTTCGACTGCTCCGCCATGCCCACCGAGGGTGCGAAGCCTCGGCCTCGGCTACGTGCGCGGGCCACGCCGCCCCGTCGATCTCATACCCCGTGCCGACCATGTCTGAGGCATCGACCGCGATGACGCTGACGCCGTCCGCGGCTCCCCGCACGAGCCGTGTACCTCGATCGCGCACGACGGCCTCGGCCACGGCTCTCCCTCGTTCGAACTTCCGTTCGATTCTAGGTCGATCGGATGACCAGCACGGTGAGGCTCACTGGCGACGCAGCATGGCCAACGCACCGCGCACCGTGAGGCCGGGGAGGTACGCCCGCAGCAGCGCGAGGCCGATCGTCGGCAGTGCTGCCGGGTCGGGATAGGCGAGAAGCAAAGGACGCAGCTCCGGCTCGAACTTGCGTTTGAACGACAGCAGGGAGCGGAACCCGTAGAGGGACTCGAGGGATGTCGCGAGCAGACGCAACACGGTGTCGATGGGGTTCTCCGATGACCCCTCACCGCTGCGTGCGAGGGGTGAGGCCGACAGGCTCATGTATGCGGCGCCGTCTTCCTTCAGCCGCTCTGCCGTACCCGCGATCATGAACTCCATGACGCCATTCGGCCCGTCGACACGGCGTCGCATGAAGTCGAGGGTCCACCCCTCGATGCGGCCGTCGCGATACCCGGGCATCCAACTCGTCACTGCTTGGATGGAGCCGTCCGCCGCGCGCGCGAGCATCAGTGACAGCTCGGGATCGCGGAGCTCGTCGAGCCCTCCGAGTGTGAAACCCAGCTCCGGCAGTTCCTTGTCGGCGACCCACTGCTCGGAGATGTCCGCGATCTGCGCTCCAGACTCGCGTGGCAGCCTCGGGTAGCTGGTCCACTCGAGACTCAGTCCGTCGCGGCTCGCGCGATTCACGGCGGTCCGCACGTTCTGCCACTTCTTGCCGGCAGTCGACCACGACTGAGGCGTGATCACCGCCTCCTCGGCGATGACCAGCCGATCCCAGCCGTCGGCGGCGAAGTGGTCATCCCACTGCTTGGCGTCGACACTGTAGAACGCCGGCGTCCAGCCGTGGTCGTCGCAGTGCCTGGCGAATCCGGTCATGGCCTCTGCGATGGCATCCGTTCGGCCGAATGCCGCGCCGATGGTGATGGCGACGCCGCCGACCACGCGATATCCCACCCCTGTCGTGCCGTCGGAACCGAACCAGTACGAGGTCTCGGACCAGGTCGTCATGAACGACAGGTGGTCCCCGCCGTAGGTGCGCAAGATGCGGCGAGCCCGCTCGGCGTCCGCCGCGCTCGAGGCAGGACGTGCCACGAGAGGCGGAATGGCGGCTGCGATCACCACGGCCCAGAAGACAGGGCCGACGCCGTGGTAGAGCGCGCCGCCGACCGGAGACGTGGGAAGAAAGTCCGGAATCTCCCGATGCAGGAACTCGACGGGGATGAACCGCTCGACGGCATCGAACATCAACCCGTCGAGACCGACCGGCCGGTCGAACGCCGTGTAGCGAAGCGACCAGCCGAGAACGACGTAGAGCGCGGTGAGTGCGAACGCCGTCACGGCGACGATCACGAGATAGCGCGCGACGGCTCGGCCGCGTGGTCTCACCGTGAAGCTGTTCCGGGTCAGGAAGAGCAGCACCGCTGTTGCCGCCGGGGCCGCGACAGCAGCCACGAGCGTCGCGATCACGCCCCACGAGTCCTGGTGGGGCACCGGCTCGACCCCCACGATGCCCGACCGCGGAAGGAACCCCAGATAGTACGCGGAGCAGATGGCCAGGCCGGCGTTCATCGCGATGCCGAGCCCGACGGCGAAGCGACGCCCTCGCAGCAGTCCCCACGCGACGACCAGAAGGATCAGAAGGGGCAGGATGCTCAGCGCGATCGGTCCGACCGAGCCGATCCGCTCCAGAGTGATCCCCTGCACGCACGCCCTGCTCACGACGTAGACGCTGCAGGACTGAAGTCCGCGCGGATCGGAGGCGGCGCCGTTGTCGAGCAGCATCGCGATGGGCGCGAGCAGGCCGTGCGGGTGCCGCGAGAGCACGGCGATGATCGGCCCGATCGCGCCCGCCGCGACCACCGATGCCATCAGCACCCGCACCTCGTGATGAGAGCTGCGACGCCATTCCGGGCGATAGGGGCCGGGCTTCAACGCGAGTCCGAGAAGGTAGCCGACGACGACCGCCAGCGAGCGGTACAGGTCGACGGGTTCGCCGCGGTAGAGCAGGAACATGAGGGCGACCAGGGTCGTGAGCACGCGCATCCGTCTGCGTGTGCGCGCCGTCGCGAAGGCGCTTGCAGCCATCACCGCGCCCGCGACCCCGGTGAGCGGTCCGACGACGATAGTGTCCTGCACGCCGTCCGGCCAGAGTCCGCCGGCGATGCCGACGACGGCCTGAATCGTGGCTCCCAGCACATCGGCGGCGATGGTCGTCGCCACGAAGGCGATGGCGGTGCGAGTGGTCCCCATCCGCCGCTCGCTCATGGCGAGCACGGTTCCTCCGAGAACGAGGGTGAGCACGAGCGAGATGTATCCGTCGGCGGTGAGCGACGCCGTCACCGGACTCCACCAGTGCCCCCAGAACGCCAGCGGATCGAGTCCTGTGCCCACCGCCTTCCTCACCGACGAGGCCAGACCGCCCGGCCGGCTGAGCACGAGCGTTCCCAGCAACACGACGACGAGGAAGACGACGGTGAACGGGATGCGGGTCGCCTGGGTGATGACGCTACGCACGACAGCGGTGCTACGGGTTGCGGTCATCCGTCACCCAGTCCGAGGCGATCGAACGGTGCTTCGACGGCACGGAGGGTCACACGAAGGGTCGACGGCGCGTGCAGCATCCATGACCTCCACTTCATGTGCCCGGCGAAACCAGACTGGTCCATCATGACCGGACCCGATTGTGCTCGCGCAAAGTGAGAGGTTCAGTCCGTCTGAGTGCGCTATTCAGGAACGTGACAGCGGCCCCACATGAGCGGATCGGTGGATGTCCGAGCACTCGCCACGCAGCGTGAAGACGCTCTCAGTCTGCGTTCCGTTCCCTAGGATCGGTCCGTGGCCTTGCAATGGGAACAGGTGATCGTGCACGCGCTCGATCCGGTGGCTTTGGGACGCTGGTGGGCCGAGGCGCTCGGGTGGGTCGTCGTCTACTCCGACGATGACGAATACGAGATCCGCGCGGAGCCGGATCGGCTGCCCGCGATCGAGTTCGTGCGCATCGACGAGCCCAAGAAGGCCAAGAGCAGACTGCATCTCGACTTCAGGCCGGATGACCAACAGGCCGAGGTCGCGCGCCTCATCGAACTCGGTGCTCAGCGGGTCGACATCGGCCAGGGCGAGCAGTCCTGGGTGGTCATGGCCGACCCGGAAGGCAACGAGTTCTGCGTGCTCGGACAGCGGCATCCGTGAGGGTGTTCGAGGTGCTCTGCGCCGCGTTGACACCGAAAGCCGGGACCGAGGAAGATCGGCGATATGAGCAACACCGGTCCGCATAGACGGACCCCTAGGCGTCCGGCATCGAGTCTCGCTGAGCGGTGGACCACCGTCGACGGCGTCGACGTCTTCTACCGGGAATCGCCCAACCCTTCTGACGCTCCCGCCATGATGCACATCCATGGTTTCGGGCTTTCGGGCCGCTATCTGCTGCCGACGGCCGAGCGGCTTTCGGACGAGTTCCACACCCTCGTGCCCGACCTTCCGGGATTCGGTCGAAGCGGCAAGGTGCCGAATGCGCTCGACATCCCCGACATCGCACACGCGGGAGCTCGATTCCTCGACGACCGCGGCATCGAGAAGGCGACGCTGGTCGGCAACTCGATGGGATGCCCGGTCATCCTCGAGTTCGCACACCACCACGCCGACCGGATCGATCGGGCGGTTCTCGTCTCTCCTGCGGGCGGCGTGTACAACCAGCCGCTGCGCCGCGCGATGGCGCAGCTGTCTCGGGATGGCCGTCGCGAGCCTGCACGCATGGCAAGGGTCGCCGTGCCCGACTATGTGCGCTTCGGAGTACCCAGTACCGTCAGGATGTTCAGTGCCCTCACGCACTATCCGTCCCTCGAGCGGCTGCTGGAGCTCAACATCCCGACACTCGTCGTCATCGGAGACCGGGATCCCCTGATGCCCGGACCGGCGCGTGTTCAGGAGATCGCCTCGGCGACGGACAACCACATCATCGTCGTGCAGATCGAGGGCGCGGCGCACGCCATCAACTTCAGCCACCCCGGCGAGCTATCGCACCTGATCCGGCTCTTCATGGCGGATCAGCCGATCGTCGACGACCCCGACTCGCCCGGGCTGGCGCGCGTCTACGAGATTCATAGGGGCACGCACGCGCCCAAGCCGCAGGGGCGCCCGCCACAAGAAGACTCGCCTCATGACACTCGAGGATGACCGGTTGGTAGTGTCGCGCTCGTGAGTACAGACGCCGATCGCATCGAGTTCGACGCCCCGATCGGCGTCGACGTCAAAGGCGACATGTGGAACTGCGTCGAGATCCCTGACTCCGCCGAGGTCTTCGGCACGGGCAGGAGCGTACGGGTCGATGCGACGGTGGATGACGTGACGCTCGAGAACGTCGGCGCCATGGTCACCGGGCGCGGCGGCCACATGGTGTCGCTCAGTGCCAAGGTGCGGAAGTCCCTCGGCAAGGAGATCGGCGACCAGGTGCACGTCGTCATCGTGCGGCGCTGAGCGCGGGGTTGACCCCGCCACCCACCCCACCGTCCCCGTACGTCGTCGCCGCTCACCCCCCACCGACGAAGTCGTCGCCACTTCGTGCGGGATGCACGACGGTGAATCCACATCAGGTGGCGACGACTTCGGGGTGGCGGGGTGCGCGAGCGGGCGCGGCGGCTGGCCTTCCCACCGGGTCATCGCGCTACTCGTCGAGCTGTTTTCAGACTCGGTGAAGACGTTCCGTTGACAAGTCCCTGTCCGTACGCACGATGATGTCCTACTAGCCTGGGCCGGTGCGCAGCAGGGGAAGCCTCGTCATCATAGGGAGCGCGCTCGTCGGGGCCGTTTGCTGGATCGTCCTGGGTCTGGGCAGTGCTTCGGTCGCCCTGTCGTCGGCTCGCCTGGCTCCGCTGATGCGCCTGGTCGTGGTTCCGACCCTTCCAATGGGAATCTGGCAGCGCGGAGCGCCGTGGGGAGCCTTGCTGCCCATTCTCGGAGCGGTATTGTTCGGGGCGTTGCTCGTCTGCGGGTACGCTCTGTCCGCCAGGATGCGCAACTGGGGCTCCGCAACTCGGCTCGTGAGAGTGATCATCGCCTGGTTCGTGGGTGCGATCGCGGGTGTGGTTACAGCCGCGGTGTGGGATCTCGCGGCCGTGCTGGCCGAGGCCGAACAGGAGCCCCTCGGCCTGCAATGGGTGTTCCGCGAGCATCTGCCGGAGTTCCTGGGCAGCGCGATCGTCGGACTCGTCTGGGGATGGCTGCCGGCACTCGTGCTGGCTCGGTTCGGCACGCCGATGGACCGTAAAGCGGCCGTGTGGATGAGCGTCACGGCGCTCCTTGTCGCGGCCACCGCATCCATCGTCATCGTCAGCGGCCTTCCGGCGTCGACGCGCCAAGATCGCGTGGCGCAGGGACTCTCGCCCGTGTATCACCCCGTTACGCCGAGCCCGACGCCGCGCCCGCAACCACCGTCACGAGTGGCGCCCACTCCGGTTGCACCGGCTGCTGACTGGTGTACTGATGCGGATACCACCATCAGCGCGTCGGGCATGGAGGGCGCACTGAGCCACCGCGCGATCACACTGGTGCTGGTGAACCAGTCCGCCGCCTCGTGCGTCGTCGAGGGCTATCCCGACGTCGCGTTCGCCTCATCCGAAGGTGGCGAACTGAATGTGCCCGTTACCCATGGCAGCTCGTACCTCGCCCAGGATCCAGGGCCGCACGCGGTGACACTCAGCCCCGGAACGACCGCCAAGGCAACGCTCTCATGGGTAGCAGGCGAGCAGGGCGACAGCGCGAGCTCGATGCTTGTCGCTCCCTACGCGGGCGCGATCCGCTCGACGCTCGACACTCAGACGGGCATCACCGATGGCACCAGTGTGTCGGTCACCGCGTGGGAATCCGGCGCCACCCACTGAGCAAAACGGCCGGACTACCTCCGCGGCCACCATCGTTCCTTGAGGTCCCCGGGAGATCCGCAATCGTCCGGCAACCAGTTGGCGGCGGCGCGAAGGCGGGACGACCCACGTGGGCGTGATCTCCTCGGACGGTTCCCTGCCGACGGGTTGGCGTCAGGCGAGCGCCTTCGCTTTCAAGGTATCGAACTCGGCCTGCGTGATGGTGCCCGAGTCCAGCAGCGACTTCGCCGATGCGATCTGCTCAGCGGCTGACGTATCGGAGGAGGTGGCGACGGACCTGATGTAATCCGCCTGTGCCGCCTGCATCGCCGTGGCCTGTTCCACCTGGCGCTTTTGCATTCCGCCGCCGCGTGCGATCAGGTAGACGAAGATGCCGAGCCACGGCACGATGATGACGAACAGCACCCAGAGCGTCTTCGCAACTCCGCCGAGATCCTTGCTGCGGAAGATGTCGCCGAACACCCAGAACAGACACATGAACCAGGCGACGAACAGGAAGAACTCCAAGAGCGCGAGCAAGAATGACCCATTGTCGTTGAACATTGTGTTTCCTTTCGATGAGGGCACCCGCACATCGTCGCCTGTATGGCCAGAAGCCCGTGTGAGCTTCGAGTCGACCGACCTGACTCGGTCGTGACCGTTGCGCGTAATGCTCATTCTGTGGTGCCGAAGGCGTCCAGTGGTAGCGACGCACCCAAGTTGTTGATCCCGGCGCCCCCTACCTGCTGGATGAGGAGAGCAAGGGGATCCCTCACCGGGTATCGACGCGGCACGCCGAGCCCGGCCTACGGAACGCTGACCGAGAGGGTGATCGTTCGCGTCTGGCCGGCGCGGACCGTGATGGGCTTCGGATCTGTGAGCGGCGAGCCGTCGAGTGATTCGGCGTCGATGACGTAGTCGCCCGCGCTGACCGGAATCGAAAAGGTGCCGTTACTGCTTGCCGTGGTGCGGAATCGAGCGACGGCCTCGCCTTCCGGCGCCGTCGCATCATCGGCGCGGTTGTAGAGGACAGCGACGGCCGCGACAGGTCTCGGTGGTGGCGGTGATCCGTTTGCTCCCAGCGGACCGCCGTATTGCACGATGCTCCCGCGAATCGTTGCCTGCTGGGACGCGGACTGCTGCTGAGCTGCGCCAGTCCGCTCGCCCGAAGGGACGCCTGCCGGGTTCGTGTGGAAGATGCACCCGGCCAAAGTGCCCACCGCTACTGCCACGGCCGCACACTTCAGGAACCGATTCCACATGTCATCCTCTGACCCGACACTAGGCCAACACTGAGCCCATCAGTCGCACGCCTCAACGAGGAGCATGTGTCTTTGGCTACTGTGAGCGAATGCGTGTCCGATATGCCGCTCTGTGCATTGGAGCCGTTGTCGCATCGGTTCTCGCTTTCGGGGAGTTCACACACTGGCGTGCGAGCTGGCGCCGCCTCGGCACGACCCCAGTTCTGAATGAGAGGCAAGCCGTCGTCGTCCTCGGATACCGGAACAAGGGATCCCGCGCCAACTTCATAAACCGCTATCGGGTGCGAGCAGGCGTCCGTTCGATTGATGCGTCCCATGGTGAAAGCGTGCTCGTCTTCTGCGGCGGAGCTGTCGCGGGAATCGAGCCCGAAGCCGAGGTGATGGCACGGTATGCCAGAGACGAGCTCGGGTTCGCTGGGGCCGTGCTTCTCGATCGGGCGAGCATGTCCACATGGCAGAACGTCGAGAACGCGGTCCCGCTGATCGAGAACGCGACATCGATCGCGATCGTCTCTAATTCGCCGCATGCGGAAAGGGCGCGCGCCTACCTGTGGCGGCTCCGCCCCGACCTCGCAGAACGGCTCACCCGCGGCGATGACTACCGGTTCGGCGAGATCACGCTCGTGAAGCCGTTCGCCGCCATCCTCGGCCTACGGCCCACGCGCTCAAACTAGTGCGCGAGCGCCAAGTCGTCGCCACTTTGTGCGGGATGCGAGGCGGCGAATCCGCATCAAGTGGCGACGACTTCGGGGTCGGGCGGGTGTGTGCGCTGGTGCGCACACCGCTACGCCGGGATGACGTTGGCCTCGTTTTTTAGCAAGGAGTGTAGGGCGGGCGGGACTTGAACCCGCGACCCAGGGATTATGAGTCCCCTGCTCTAGTCGACCTCCCGGAAGGGTGCGGCGAGTATGCAAAATCCGCGGAATTACGCGGATTTTGAGTCACATTCGATGACTGTGATCACCCTGGTTTTCATCCAAGTGTGGGCAAAATGTGGGCAAAGGTAGGAGTTCATGGAAGCAGGTCCAGTGTGATGTATCAGGACATCTCTGACGTTTCTGCATCAGGACATCGCTGACGTTTGATGTATCAGGACATCTCTGACAGTCCTGGCTTTTTGCGGGGTCCTTTCGGTCCTCGGGGTTTGCCGCTGCCGACGTATTTGGTGCCCTGGGGGGCCAGGGGTATTCGGCCAGCAGGGTGCCCTGGGCGTCGAAGATCATCAGACGATCGTCTTCCTCGACCCGGTAGGCGATCGCTCCGGCGAGGGTGCGGCTGATCTGGAACTTGGTGCCGCGGGCGTAGACGGAGCCGTTGCTGCGGATCCGGGTCATGCGTAGTCCGTCGTCCCCAACCGGAGCGGCCGGCTGAGGGATCGGCCTTGGTGGCTCGACCACCGGCGTCGCCGCCCACGCCAGCGCCGGAGTGAGCCGACCGGGCAACCCTTGGTGCGGCCGTTCGGTGTTGTAGATGATGTCGAACGCGTCGACCTGGCGCTGGAGCTGCTGAAGCGTCTCGGCGAGTGGTTGCTTGTCGAGGGAGCGGAACAGGGTCTGGTGGAAGCGCTCGTTCTTGCCTTGCGTGGTCGGCTTGTGGGGTTTCCCGGTGATCGGCTCGACGCCGAGCGAGGGCAGATAGGCGACCAACTGTCCCAGCACTCCGCGCCGTGACGGGTTCAACGCTGCCCCGTTGTCGGACAGCAGCCGTTGCGGGACGCCATGGGCTGCGATGCCTTTGCTGACGACGGCGATCGCGCCCTCGGAGGTCTCACCCCAGGACACGTGCGAGGCGATCGCGAGGCGCGAGTGGTCGTCGATGAGTTGGAAGATCACGCACTTGCGGCCGCCGGTCAACACATACTCGGTGGCGTCGAGCTGCCAGCACGCGTTCGGCGCGGGATAGACGAACCGACGATAGGACGCTCTCGGTTTCTTCTTCGACTCAATCTTTGCCACGCCCTGCTCGCGGAAGATCCGCGAGCAGGGACGCGGTCGAGGGCACCGGGTCCATCCCGAGCGAGCGCATCTTCTCGTGAACGCTGATCGGGCCGTGGTCGAGGCCAGACTGCTCACGCGCAGCTCGCACCGCGATGGCGTGTTGAACGACGACGCCGGTGATCCGCGACGGGCTGCTGCGCGGCCGTCTCGACCGAGGCTCCAACGCCGCCGCCGGCCCATCCTCCGCCGCCCGTTTCCGGATTGCATAGAACGTCTCCCTGGAGATCCCATGCTCGGCGCAGAACGTCGTGATCGACCCGCGAGGAGCATCCGGCGGCCACCCAACGATCGCGAGACGGACACGAGGATCAACAGGGTCAACACGGCTCATGCCCTCAAACATTGAGGGCAACTGTCAGGACCAAACGCCGCCGAAACGTCAGAGCTCTATTGATGCAGCTTCGTCAGAGATGCCCAGATGGATCACATGGAAGCAGGTCCAGCATTTGTGGTCTCGCCTTCATCGCGTGGATCACGAGCTCATTGCCACTGTCGAAAGTGAGCACCACGGTCTCGAGCAGCCGACCATGCGTGTCGAATCCAGGGCGCAGCTGCCGGGACGGATCGCCGTCTTCGAGGTCTTCGATCCATACCGCCCAGGTCGCCGCCTGGATGGCATCCTCGGCACAAACGCCGTGCTTCAGAGCCGAGTCATGAACCTTCACGCGGCGGAAGCCGCCAAGGCTTCACGGATGATGTCCGAACGCGTCTTGCCTTCCAGGGCAGCGCGCGCATCAATCTCGGCAAGCTCTTCCGCCGTCAGCCGAAGAGCGACGACCTGAGATGGCTCTGCACCGCGGCCGGGGCGACCCCTGCCGCGCTTCTTGAGCTCTGCCACGTCATAACCGGCCTCGGCTTCGGAAGCCCAGGCCTTAATCTGCTCCTCTCTGACAGGAACTCCGTTGATCGTCTCCTCGAAACCCATGGTAATAATGTAAGACGAAACACCGAGGGTGTCGAGGATCCAGACCGTGCTCCGTTCTGGATGGCACTGACAGCGCAATAGAGGATCCCCAATTGACTTCCGCGGATGCACGAGCCGTTCGACGGTGGCGAAGCAGATTCTGGCGCGATAAACGACCGGCTATCGGGCCGCGAGGGGGCGATGCGTTCGCGGCGGCGCATACTGCTGCGGTGGCTATCGCACCTGGGGAATCGGATGTTCCTGGGCCGTGGGCGCTGGTGGCCGAGTTGAAAAGCTGGGTCACGGCGACGTCCTGGGTGACGTGGCTGGAGTTGTCCGGGTCCTTGGGGCGCGGTGCCGGCGACGAGCACTACGACGTAGACGCAGGTATGGGCGTGAGCGAAGTGGGGCACCTCGATTCGATTGAGGCCGCGGTGAGCGCTTTCGGTCCCGTCGCGGCACGTGTGTGTGAGCCTTTCGGCGCAGACATGACGCATCTCATCACCGTTTACCGCGGTGGAGGGCAGCTGTCGCTGGTCGTCATGCCGGAGGGCGGCCGCCGAGGTGTGCCTCGCGAAGCGACAGTACAGTTGGACAAAACCGGGCGGCTAAGGGAGCATCTCGACCGCGACCGGTGGGATTCCGATAAGACCGAGATGCGACGGTGGACGTTCATGCGCGGTTTGGGCGCGGCGGACGCGCTGAAGCACTCAGCGCGAGGCCACATGTGAAGGGCGATCCGCGGCCTCACTGAAGCGCGGGATCTCTATCTCCAACTCATTGTCGCACGGGAAGGTGTGGTGTTCCCACAGTTCTGTGCCGTGAAGTCTGGAGAACGCGGAACGCCCCATTCCGTCGACGCTCGCGCAAACTCTGCCTTCCAGCCTCAACCCCGGTGCGGTGGCCTCGTCGGTTAGAGCCCTCGTGGACCGCCTCGGACCGTTCATCGACGCGCACGCGCTCACTGACTTCACCTCGGCGCTCAGCCTCACTGCGCGCTGACGGATCCGTCCGCGGGCGGTGTCGGGGAGTGTGGTGATGGTCTTCGGGTGTTGTGTCCGACTGTGGGGTCGGCTTGTTCGGTGGTGGTGTGCGGTGCCCGGCGTTTGATGTGGTGTCGATCTGGTTGCGAGGTTCGCGGTGTCCTGGTTCGGGTGTTCAGTTGATGCGTTTGAGGGCGACTAGTGCCATGTCGGTGCTGCCGGTGATGCAGGTTTGGTAGAGCAGGTCGTAGCCGTGCGGCACGTCGGCGATCGTCTGGGTGTGGGCGTTGAGGTGGGTCACCACTCCCAGTACTTGGTAGAGCCCTGCTTGTCCGGCTGCCGCCGGACCGGTGACGCGCACGATCGCGCCCGGGTCGTCTGGGAACGCGTGGCCTCCGCAGTTCATATCCTGGGCGATGGTGGGTGTGAGATACCAGGGCGTGATATTCACTCCGCCGTTGATGCCGTTGCATTGGTCGATGAGGTTCTGGTCCCCGGTGCCGTATCCGGTGGCCCAGATGTTCTCGGTCCAGTCGACGTGGGGGATGCTTTCGGCAGCCTTGACTGCTTTAGCCTTCGCCGTCCTGGATGCATCGACCAGGCGTACCTGCTCGATGAGCGCGTCGCGGGTGATAGCGAGGCGATCTATGGCGGCACGGAAGTGCTTCGCGTGCGGCGCATCGCTGACAGCCTGCTCAGCATCCGCGATACGGGCCTTCATGATGTTGAGCAAGTTCGGCTCGGTCAACGCTGACGCACTGACGGTGCTCCGGTTGCGACCTGTAGTAATCGCAGTGTGCGACTGCAGAATTGCCTCATCCACAGCCAGGCGATGCTGACGGATCAGTTTCGCCTTATGGTGGGCGACAGCCGCTGCTTGTGCGGCGCTCGCGTCCAGAACCTGACTGCCAAGCTGGACACTAACCACGAGGATCAGAGCTGAGGCGAGAGCACCGATGGCGAGCACCTTGTGCGCTGTGAGACCGGGCGTGGTCATGCGACCTGACATGAGTCCTCGTCGGATGATGCACGACAGGCCCCGGAAATCATTCCGAGGCCCGCATGAGTTGATGTCTGGTCGTATCCCCTGGTCGAGGCATCTGTGCTGCATCCGCGGTAGACGACTTCTTTCCACGCGGCGGATCGTTCACGGGACTGACTCGGCCCCTCCGCCGAGATGCGCACCCCTCTGACGCTCGAACGCGTGCCGCCACGCCGCGCGTTGATATACCACGCACGCGCGATCCAGGCCGTGCGATGTCGTCGGTGCATGTGGGCCACTTCGGCTCCCGAATTCCTGAAGTGCCGTTGAACTTCCAACGGAAGTTCGTCTCTCCCAGCCTAGCCAACTAGTGAGGAACCCTCACAACGATTCATGACCTCGGCGTTTCGCCGTCCGCCGCGAGCCGCCGCATCGCCTGACGCAGAGATGGGCGTAAATACTCGCGCGACGTGGAGCGCCGGCCGCGCATAGGTAGGACCATGGACTTTCCGAGGATTCGAGGCGCCGTGGCCAAGCACCACAACGACGCCTCCATGTGAATGAGGCGAGCCCGTTCGCGTAACTCCCGCTGGCGTATCCAAACGTGCTGGACTCCCGACAGCTCGTACACCGTCCCCAATCTCACCTTCGACGCACCCCTAGTGCTTTTCCGTGCGGCCGCCGACTACCGGCTCCTGTGCGGGCTTGAGCTGGCGGAGAAGCCGTCCGTGTCCACGACGAAGGCGCCACCCACCTGCAGCGCCCAACGGTCGACGAGTTGGCGTCCCGCGAATCTGAGGCGCGGGACTATCTCGGTAACGGTGTTTCTGGCGTTTTTGGTTAGTAGGTTTCTGCTGCCGGCCAGTGGTCGGCGAAGGTCACGGCGAACGCGTTGAGGGCTGGCTTCCACCGCATGGTCCATCGTGCCCTGCCTCGTCCGGCGGGGTCTAGGGACCGGGTGACGAGGTAGAGGCACTTCAGGGCGGCCTGCTCGGTCGGGAAGTGTCCGCGTGCTTTCACGGCTCGCCGATAGCGGGCGTTGAGGGACTCGATCGCGTTCGTGGAACAGATCACGTTGCGGATCTCGACGTCGTAGTCCAGGAACGGGATGAACTCGGCCCAGGCGTTCTCCCAGAGCCCGATCATTGCCCGGTAACGGGTGCCCCACTTCTCGGCCAGCTCGTCCAGCGCGGCCCGGGCGGCGGTCGCGTTCACAGCGGTGTAGATCGGTTTCACGTCGCGTTTGAGCTCGTCCCAATCCCGCTTCGAAGCGAGCCGGAACGTGTTGCGCAGCAGATGGATGACGCAAGTCTGGACGGTAGTGAGCGGCCAGACGTTCCCGACCGCGTCAGGCAGGCCCTTGAGCCCGTCGCAGACGAGGAAGAACACGTCGTTCACGCCCCGGTTGATCTCGGTCAGCACCGCCATCCAGAACTTCGCGCCCTCACCGCCAGGCGCCGCCCAGAGCCCGAGCACGTCCTTCTCACCCGCGAGTGTGACGCCGATCGCGGCATAGATGGGCCGGTTCGCGACCTGCCCGTCCCTCACCTTGACCACGATCGCATCAATGAAGATCGCCGCGTAAACGCCCTCGAGCGGACGGGCTGCCCACTCCTGCATCTCCTCGATCACCTTGTCCGTGATCCGGGAGATCGTCTCCCTGGAGACCGAGGCCCCATAGATCTGCTCGAAGTGCGCGCTGATCTCACCAGTAGTGAGGCCCTTGGCATAGAGCGAGAGGACGATCTCGTCAACACCCGTGAGGCGTCGCTGCCGCTTCTTCACGATCTGCGGCTGAAAGGTCCCATCCCGGTTCCTCGGCACCTCGATCGTGACATGCCCTGTCGCCTCGGTCAGCACCGTCTTCGGGCGGGCCCCGTTGCGGATATTCGAACCCTCCCGGTCCGGGTCGGCCTGGTGCTTCTCATGGCCCAGGTGCTCGGTCAGCTCCTCGTTCAGAGCCGTCTCCAGCACCTGCTTCGTGAACTGCTTCAACAGTCCGCCCGGCCCAGTCAAGGACAGGCCCTGCTCCTTCGCCATCCGCACCAGCTCAACAGCTGCGGCCTCCTCAGCCGTCGGCTCGACCATCTTCTTCCGCGTCGCCACGGTCTCCAGTGTCGTCATCACGGCACCCTCCCCGCCAAGCCAACAGCTCGACGAATCAGGCCAGAAACACCGTTAAATCCACAGTCCCGATGGGACCGGGGTGTTTTCTTGGTGGCTCCGGCCGGCATCGATCCGGTGACCTTTCGATACTTGGCCTGGGTGACTCGTGAAGCGCGCAGCGTGGTGTCCGTCGGACGGTGGTGTCGATCCTGAGAGTCGAGATTGGGATCCGGTGTCGTGGGGGCCGGAGCGTAGCCTGGTTGGTGCGGTGATCACATCGCCCTCGAAGGCGGAAACCCCCGAGTAGTCCGTGGAAGCACGGAGTTGAGTGTCGGCACGTTCGCTGCGTGACGATCGAAGGGGGTTACTGATGCGCGATGTTCCGACAAGAGAGCCGGCCTCCCCGAGGTTACATCGATCGATCGCTGAGCCCGCCGAAGCGGTGGAGCGTTGGGATGGTGGGGGTGAAGCGATCGCGAGCGCGTCAGATTCTTCCAGCGTCGACGGCGGCGACCGCGAACGGCTTGCCGTGCAGGCAGCGTTCGAGCGATCGGGGATTCACGATGGCTCCGGTGGCGGCGGCAGGCATGACGTCCAGCATTCACCAGGTTCCCGCTACCGCGCTGTCGGCATCCACGATGTGGCCGCGTTGAAGGCGTTCCCCGGGCGAGCAGAGACGTCGGCTCCGTCACCTGAAGCCGTTTCGAACGAGGAGCAGTCCGTCACGCTGAGGGTTGTGGACGATCTGACCGGCATCGAGACGATCAACCTTGTTCTTGTCACGGTTGACGGGGACCTCGACGAGGTGCGAAATGACGGTGGCACCATCGGATACATCCGTCATGTCGGGAGACTGTTCGTTGCGTTGCATGGATCGCGTCGCGATCGAGCCGAGGAGTGCGGACAGTTCTCACTCTGGGATCACGCAGCGCAGAGTTTGGTTGGGTTTGCTTGAGGCGACAGTAGCCGGCCGGCTCGAAGTAGTCGGTTCGCGCCGCAGCCGCCCAGTAGCGCCGAGGTGTGGGGAAGTCCGACGCGGAGGATGCCGAAAGGTCCAGGGCTAACTGTAGTGAGGGAGGCGATCAGGTTGACCGCTGAAAGTGATCGGGATGATGGCCGAATCGATGAGCCGAGCAAGGCTCACCACCCTGAAAGGACGACGGTTTCACGGGCTGATCTAGGAGAGCGTGAGAAGAGGGCCGTACGTTGGAAGGCCGCCAATGATGCCCACTGGCACAATGAGGGCTATTCCGCGGAAACGCAAGATCGATCCGACACTGAAGATCGGTCCTGAGAATCCCGAGGTTCTATGCATCTGCGCACGTAGAGTTGCACCGTTTGCAGGTTCAACGGCTTCGCGCGGCAATCGCGCGCCCTCTGCATCGGGAGGCCGATACGGGCAACTCCACCCGCGTCACGGCCGTTATGTGTTTTCGTGTCCACCTGTTGTTCGGCGCTCGTGACCTGAACCCTTTCGGGGCCCGATAAACGCGCCGCGCCCTCCGAAGCGTCTGGTCTGGGGCGTCAAGCCTTCGGTGTGCGGTCTTGCTGAATGAGTTCGAGCGGCGCGTCCCGGAAACCCGGTTATCGGGTACAGAACGCCGGCAGGAAACTGTGTCGTCACGTCATCTTTCGAGCCTTGATCGTGACGCCTTGGAGCAGAGCCCTCTAGAGCACCGTCCTGTTTATTGCACCTGACGTGTGAGGTGGGCGGGGTCTATGGTGTGGTCGATTACGGATGCAGCCACGTTTCGCAGGGTGGTGCTGTGGTTGCGGGCGTATCGGCGGAGGGCGTCGAATGAACCGTCCATGCTCAGCCCGGTGGCTTGCGCAACTGCCCCCTTTGCTTGTTCCAGGAGCACTCGGCTATCGAGGGCGTATTGGAGTTGCTCGATTACGAGCTGTGTCCTGCTGCTGATGCGTTCATGCAGGATGCCAATGGTTGCCACGTCGGCCAACGCCTGCGCAACGGCCACATCCGGCTCCGGAAGTGCGCCGGACTGCGTGCGAAAGAGGTTCATTGTGCCGATGATCTCGCCGCGCAGTCTCAGGGGGGTGGCATGCATGGAGTGGAAACCGTGTTCAAGTGCGATCTCCACGAAGCTCGGCCAGGATTCGCGACGGGCTGCAATGTTCGGGACATCGACAGGGCGACCAGATTCGAAGCAGTCGAGGCAGGGTCCGCGGCCGGCCGACAATTGCATGAGCTCTACGAGCTCGGCATCTTCACTGGTCGACGCGACGAGATTCAGGAGGCCGCCGGGTTGATCACTGAGTAGGAGGCCGCCGGCCTGTGCATCAAGAATGTCCGTGCATTCGATGACGAGGGTGTGTAGCAGGTCGACGACGTCGTAGTCCGCGGTGAGTGTGTCGGCGACGGCGACGAACGCGGCGTTGAGTCTGGACTCTCGTGTAGCACTTGCCATGTTTGATCCCGGTATGCGGTGAGTCTACGTCGCGTCATCCTGCAACGCGGCGAAATCCAGCTGACGGTTCACCACGTCGAGCGCGACGGCCTGTACGGTACGCCCGGAGGCGAACGCGTGTGCTCGGAGACGGGCGAACGCGTTCGTCGCCGTGGTGTCTAGCTGTACCACGATCATGCCGATCGCTTGATGCACTTCGCGCCGAAGCGCGGGCGCCGTGTCGGACTCTTCGACCGCGTCCTCGCGGGCCGTTGCAACTGCAAGGCGAGCCGAGGCCAAGGCGGCCTGTCTGGCCAGCGCCTCCGCGGTTTCGAGCGCTTCGAAGCCGAAAGGCCCGGCCAGTCGGCGGTTGAGGTCGACCACCCCGATCGTGGTGGCGCCAAGCTTGAGGGGCAAAGCGATCACCGCATGCACGCCTATACCAAGGGCGGCAGAGGCAAACATGGGCCACGCGTCGGACTGAGCGGAATCCAGATCGGTCACGGAGACCGATCGTCCGGTCTGGATCGCCTGCCAGTGTGGGCCCTCGCCTAGGTCGAACTGGAGCTCTTCCAAGGCTGCAGCAACACGATCGCTTGCCGCGATGGTCGTCTGCTGCCACCCGATGCCGAACACCGATATCGATGCTCCATCTACCGGGAGGGTGTTCACAAATCGACGACAGAGCGCGGCGGCTGATCCGCTAGCGCGGAGGTTGTGTGCTTCGCGGTCCACGCTAGGACCGTCCGGATTCATGACTACTCGCAGGCTTCGCGCCGATGGCGCACTCTCACCGTACGCCCGTATTGCCAAGGGGTGACACGTATCGTGAGGACAGGCTGCTTCAGACCCGGCTGCCTCGTGATTCACACCAAATCGGGTTAGAGCACGGAGAGGACGCAATGATCGGTTCGAGACCATTGTCGGCTCCGCCGCAATTACGAGTCGCGGCAACTGAACCGGATCATCACGTTGTCGCGGTGGATTGGGTTTCCCGTCCTCAACCTGGTGGCAGGCGATGAGTGTGAAGCGGGCGGCTGTCATCTACAACCCGACCAAGATTTCACGAGATCGATTACAACCAGTCGTTCTGGCGTACGAAAAGCAGTTTGGGTGGGCGCCGTCTCACTGGTATCAGACTGGCGCTGATGACGCAGGACGCGGTGCTGCAGAGGCGGCATTACAGGGCGCGGCGTCCGTGATCGTTGTGGCCGGCGGCGACGGCACGGTGCGGACGGTGGCCGCGACTATCTATGAGTCAGGAACCCCCCTTGCGTTGGTACCTGTCGGCACAGGCAACCTGCTCGCCCGCAATCTCGGCATACCTCTCAATGATGTTCGCGGAGCGATCGGTGCCGCCTTCGGAAACAACACACGCGCCATAGATCTAGCGGTTGCTGACTTGGAGAACCCGCAACGCCAACAACATTCGGAAGTGTTTCTTGTCATGGCCGGGATCGGGCTCGACGCGGAAATGGCTAACAACACAAGCGCTGTTGCCAAGAAGTACCTTGGGTGGCTTGCCTACGTGACGCCGATTGCACGATCGATCATCACCAATCGCCTGTTTCAGGTCGACTACAGGATCGATGGAGGTCACGTCCGGTCGTCACATGCGCACACCGTAATCGTCGGCAATTGCGGCACCCTCACCGGAAACATGCTCCTGCTTCCGACTGCCGTCGTGGACGACGGCCTCTTGGACGTGGTCATGCTGCGCCCGCGAAGACGAATCGGCTGGGCCGGCATAGGCACACGCTTGACCCTGCAAGGAGTGGGGGCTCGTACTCGCTTTGGGCGTCGTATTGTTCAGCTCGCTCCAGACCTCAAAGCGCTTGCCTATGCGCAGGGGGAACGATTCGAAGCCCGATTCGAGACCCCTCATGAGGTTGAACTCGATGGCGACGGGCTCGGATCCATTTGCCGGGTACGAATCACGCTTCGGCCACGAGCACTCACGATCTGCATACCCGATACGAATGAACCTCCAAATCAGTGGAACAATATCCAGGGCACCTGAAGTTACTCCGGCAGACGAACCGTGCCGGACGAAACGGCGTTGGCGCCGTCGTCGCCGGGTTCGGTCCGCGATCACGCCCTAGAAGCGTGGCGGACACCCGTCCATGGCCGGGCGTGTGCCCGGCTCGGCCCGGTCCTTAAACGGACGACGACCACCCTGATTGTGCGATCGGGGGCTCCCCCCGGTCACGTGCCTGGCAATAGTGTCGCCTGGCGTCGCAATATGCTGTTCCGGAGCGTACACTCAAAGTGGGTTTTGCCTGGTTTGATCGGACTCATTTCGAGGTAGTCCGAGGAGCCTGAACCCCGGGACGGGGTGTGCATCATGTCAGGTTTCGGTTATGACTGTCGCTTTCTCGGCGGACCCTGGCATGGAGATAGGCAACTGGACGGTGTAACGCGCGTCGAGAACCTACCGGGCGCCATAGAGTTCGGTACCGGAAACTACATCTTGAATGCCACGCCAAAGGCACCCGGGCTCCGTCTACCTACGTACCACTGGGTTGACCGATTGGATCACGACAGTCCGCGCTAATAAATGGCAGCTCGTCCGGAGACCTCATCCCGGACCAGCTAAGGCGCAGACATCCTTCCTCGCCAGGCCCCAGTCCCACAGCGATATAAGAGCCTGGGCGGTCGCGGTCGGAGCTAGCGTCCTGCACGATGGCACACGAGCTAGTTGTGACCGGCCGCTCGATCGAACGTGGACTTCTTGAGACGCCAGGTCATGATGTGCACGGCCGTTCGAGCAGTCGAACAGCGCCGAACGGACGCGCGACACGCCTATCGGAGATGCCTTTCGCCGCCGTAGCCGCCGAAGTACACCGGACAGCGGTCCGGTCTGGAACACCAGGCCATGTGCACAACCACCCTGCCGGTAGTCACTGCAAACGGTAGGGGACCGTGAATGCCACTCGAACTCCGCACTCCAACGCTTTGAGGATCTATTGGCTGATTGATCGCGTGGAGGAAGGATGCGCGCTCACTGGCGCCTGCTCATTTCGCGTTGCAGCCCAGCTTGACCATTTTGTCGTGAAGCGGGTCGAGGAGGACCGACCTCACGCGGCCAACAGCCAATTGATGCCACGGCCGCCAAGCGAGGACTACGGTGCGGGCGCCGATCAGTTCGCCGGAAACGACCATGCACACCCAGGTCGGTTGGGATGCAGCCGCGACGAGGCCGAGTTGCTGACCGTAGATCGGTTTCACTGTCCGCAGCTCTTTTTGAGCACGGCGGCGTATTCTGCCGTCAGGTTGTCCCAGACCCCGGCCGCCTGATCATTACCTGCTGCGGAAGCAGTGAAAACGGGGAGGACACCATGATCAACACGACGGCTCCAATCGGCCTGGGCCGGGTGAGAACGGTCGAGCCGCGATCCGCGGCCTCGAACGACTACACGCTACTTGCGCACACCATCCACGAGTCCGGCCTGATGCGACGACGCTATGGCTACTACTGGACGAAGCTCATCGCAGTGCCCATCGCCTACGCCGGATGCTTCACCCTTTTTGTGATGATTGGTGACACCTGGTGGCAGCTCATGATGGCGGTGCTTATGGCGGTCCTCTTCACTCAGACCGCCTTCCTCGGTCACGACGCCGCGCATCGCCAGATCTTCCGCTCAGGCCGGTGGAACGACTGGATGAGCCTGATCATCGGCGACTTCTTCGTCGGTATGAGCTACGGCTGGTGGCAGCACAAACACACCAAGCATCACGCCAATCCGAATCGCGAAGGACACGACCCCGATATTGACTTGCCGGTCATCTCTTTCAGCCCGGCGCAGGTGGCGCATCGGCGACCGAGTCCTCTGCGATGGGTATTAGCGCACCAGGGGACCTTCTTCTTCCCCATACTATGCCTCGAAGGGGTCTCCTTGCACGCATCCAGCGTGCGCCGAGTGTTCTCTCGTGAACCGATTGCTCGACGACCAGTCGAGATCTCGTTCCTGGCCGTGCGCACACTCGGCTACCTGGGAGTCGTATTCTTCGTGCTGCCGCCCGGAAAGGCAGCCGCGTTCCTCGGACTTCAGCTGGCCGTCTTCGGTCTCTACATGGGAATGTCGTTTGCCCCGAACCACAAAGGCATGCCGCTCGTACCCAAGGACTTGAAGCTCGACTTCTTGGGACGCCAGGTCATGATGAGCAGGAATATTCACGGTAGCCGAATTCTCGACACCGCTATGGGCGGACTGAACTACCAGATCGAGCACCACCTGTTTCCATCAATGCCCAGACCACACTTGCGACGGGCGGCGCCGATCGTGCGCCGCTACTGTGCGGAACGCGATGTGCCGTACGTGGAAACGAGTCTCGTGCAGTCCTATGCGATCGTCTTCCAATACATCAATCGTGTTGGCCTCGGAGAAAAGGATCCATTCGCCTGCCCCATACTCGAGCGGCGGCTGAGCATCTAATGGCGCCGTCTGAGGAGCGAGTGTCGTCGTCTCAAGAGCGGATGCCCAGCGAGCATGCCGTATTCGATGTCGGGACTCAGGGGCTCGAGCGTCATCCGGGGCACGAAGGTAATGTTCGATCATGAGTACACAAACACCCCCGATCGATGCCGACGTGGGACTGCTCGGACTGCGATCGGTGCTGATCAGTTCTCTACCTGCCGCTCTCTTGACCGATTCAGGTCCCGAGCGGTACACGGTAGAGGCAGTGTTCACTAGGCGACCTGATCACGACGAGATCGCGGAGATCCTTGGGAACAACACCCGGACGTTTTTGACCGAGAATGACCACTCAACCATCGAGTTGAAAATCTCCGATCGTCGCTTGGAGATCGCCAACACCAACCTGGAGGAGCTTCGCGACGGCCTGGCCGGCCAACTTGCGACGCTACTGGCAGACATCTCCATTCGCGTGAAATCGCAACGCGTGATTGCCGCCGGACGCTCGCAGCTCGCCGCCGAACTCGAACAAGAACGAGCGACAGCAGTGGTCCGCCTGGCTGAGTCTGTTGTGTTCTCGGTTCCGTCAGCAGGTACACCACCGGTCGAGGTGGACGACGGCGTGTCCAGCTCAGGGGACTACGAAGCCCGCGCCGCCAAACAGAGTCAGTACGAGTGATCACCGAGTTCCCGGCGCGTAACGCCGGTGAGCTGCAGGTGGCGATCGATGGCGCGATCGTCTCTCTTGCCCGTGAGCATGTCGGCCAGAGCAAGTCGCCCGTCGCGCGCGAGCTGAGCGTCTCCGTTGTCGAGTTGCAGGCGGCGTCGTTCGTCCTAGTGATGGCGATCGACTCGGCAGGCATGGTCGAGGCGACCGACGTCACGTCCCACGTGTTCTCCCAACTCTCGTCGTTCGTCGAGGCGGTCGCGAGTGGCGAGGGGCCGACAGTTCTCTCCGAGCTAAAGCGCCACTCCTCGAAGACGCGCAATCGTCTGCGCGACATGCTTCGCCCGCTCGCTGCTGTCGGTAGCGGCATCACGCTCTCAACCTCGATCGCTCACACGCACGATGTTCAGGCCGTCTCCGCGCCGCCCGTCTCCGTGCGCGCGGAAGTCGAGCTGATCGAGAAGATGCCACCAGAGACAAAGTACGCCGACGTGCGCCGCGGTGTGCTGACAGGCCTCGTGCTACGAACGCAGCACTTTGAGATCGTCGACGCCGCCACAGGCGACCGGTACAGCGGTGCAATGACCGACGAGGCGACGGCCGAGGCGAACGGCTTCACGGTGGGCAGCGAGAGCTTCGTCACCGCACGGATCCGGATCGAAACGCCGCTAACCAACGACGACGAAGAGGCAGCGGGCGTGAAGCACGTCCTCGAGGCGATCTCCGCGTTCGACGAGAGCGCAAGCCGCGCCGACGATGCCGACAAGGGCGGCACGGCCACACCGCACTGAGCGCGCCTGATTCGCCCCTGCTAAAGACGATGACCGGTGTACGTCCGACGGTCCCCGACAGCGCGCTCACGGTTGCGACCGCTTGCGCGTCCCCATTGTGTGAGCGGCATGCCCGGGCACCCCGCCCGTTGAAGATGCCCGCAAGGGTGCGTCAACTGCGACGCACCCTTGCCCTGCGTGGCCGAGGGGGAGAGCTAGCGCAGGCGCTTCCACCTTGTCTGGCGATAGGTGGTGACGCCGTTTGTCGTTCCCTGGGAGCATGGTCGGGAGATGAACAGTCTGCCTCCTCGTCCTCGACCGATCGGTTTCTCTGACGACTCTGCGGTCCAGTTTTGCCGTGAGTGGATGGTCTATCTCGGGGAGGTTGACACCGTCGCTGCCGCTGGAGAAGCCGCGGCCGTCTGTGATCTCTATAGTTCTCGGTACGTTGCGCTGGTCGAGAATCGGATCGGGAACATTGACGAGCCGCTCGTCGGGCGAGCGGCGGCCCTCGTGGCGTCGGATGGTCGGCGAGGGCTGGTCTTCCATTCGGGAGGTTGCCTCCCGGACGCCGCCGCCATGGCGGATTCGCTTGGCATCGCTCTCTTTAGGTTTGTGGGGCGAACAGGCGGGATCGAAGCACGCAATCGTCTGGCGGCTCCGATAGTCCGCATGGAGCGGCTTCCCTAGACCCGAATGCCTCGGACAGCGTCAGCAGAGGCAGTCGGCGCATGCGGCGACTGGGTGCTGGGAGCCGCTCGATCGAGTTCGGTGCGTGCCGCGTTGCGTCCCTCGTTGATGCTCGGTTCGATGTTGCCTCGTTGCATCATGTCGGCGAGTTCGACTTCGGCGGCATGTGTTGTGGGCTCGGTCAGGACGATCTCGTTGCTTCGTCGACCGCGCGTGAGACCGACGTAAAGGCCGGGTGCGTCGACTCCGGGACCGACGAGGGAGTGGTCGGTGGTTTCGCCTTGAGCACCGTAGACGGTGCTGGCGTATCCGAGGTGAACGTGCTCCGCGGCATAGTCGCAACTGACCTTTCGCACGTGGGTAGAGTCCGTGGTGGAAGTCAGAAGTAAACCGTCATCGATGATTCGGCTCACGATCCAGTTCTGCCGGTTCTGCACCCCGGTGCGAGCGTCATTGCGGCGCGTCTGAACAACGTCTCCCTCGAAAACGGTCTGTCCACCCTGACCCACCGCGACTCTGGCTGTCGAGAGCGTCCCAGCTTGGAGTCGCCTGGCTTGGATCGCTTCGGACACAGCTTGGGCGTCGGCATGTGTTGCGGTGATGAGCGAGATAGTTTCCCGCCGATTGGTCGCTGCAAACCAGGCATCCGCCATGACTTGCTCTACTGCATTGGAGTTGTCGACAAGCCGAACATGCCCAGTCCGCACCAGCTGCTGCGCCAGTTCCTGACGGTCTTCCGCGCTTTCTGCTCGCCGCAACTTCAATGTGGTTACACCCCACTCGGGGTCGCGGAAGCGGTGGACTTCCAGGAGCTCGACCTCGTCAGCGCTATTGCGGCGGATGAGTTCCATCGCCCCGGAGTGACCGACGGGAAGGGCCTGGTTCGGGTCACCAACCGCGGCAAGGCCTGCACCGGTCTCGTGCACGAGTTCCATGAGCGCGTTCGCAGCGTCGAGGTCGAGCATCCCGGCTTCATCGACCAGGATTCGATCCTGACTTCGCACGGCGCTCTCACCCGGCCCCGCGTACGTGCCGCCGGTGACAGGGTCAGTGTCCCCAATCCTCAGGCGGGTCCATACGGTTCGGCCAGTGTTGTCCAGGTTCCACCGCCAGCCGTATGCGTGGAGGAACTGGTGAAGGGAAGACGCGTCCGCACCGGTCTCCCGGCCAGCAACGGTCGCGGCCTTCTTCGTCGGGGCGACCACGACCATGCGCCGCCCCTGCAAATGCAGCGCAGCAGCCGCGACCTTCAGCATCGTGGTCTTCCCGGTCCCTGCCGCACCGGTGATCGTCACCAGACGGCCCGTGCCGGCGATCATGCTCGCACCAGCCACCTGTCCCCCATCTAGTTCCTTGTCCGGGCTGACCACCGCAGCGATCTGCGTCATCGCAGCAGTCGGTACCGGGTCCCCGGTAGTGGGGAGCAGTTCCAGCCGGTTCGCGAGAGTAGCCTTCGTGATCGCGGTCTGCGTGGCCACGAGATGCTTTACATGGTCCGGCACTACCTCCTCATCGAGCAGGTGGACCGTGTGCGCGGCCACCGCCCTCTCAACCAGCTCCGCCGCAAGCTGCTCGAGCGCGATCCTCTCCGTGATCACACCGGAGTCGGCGAGTGCGCGGAGGACACCAGCGCGGACATCGAACACGGAGAACCGGCCACCGGTCCCTGTGGAGCGGCCATCCGCATCCACGATGGCTTTCGCGGCCACCAGATCCATGTCAACGTCCGCCACGTCGACCGGGGTCACGGTCACAGGTTGGCGGGCCTTCACGTCAGGGTCGACGGCATGGATCTCCTGCCTAATGACGGCCGCCCAGTCACCCTCGTCCAGGTCGTGGGGTTTGTTGGGGCGGTCGGTGGCCCAAGCCCACCGGTCGATCTGGTTCAACATCTCCCGCGACGCCTCTTCACCGGGATGCTGTGCTCGCCACCATTCAAGACGTGCGGCACGGTTGATTTCGATCTGGGCTGACCGCTTCGACAACGGCCGCACCAGATGCGTGAGCTGTTCGATCTCCCCGTCGCTGTTGAGGGTGTACCCCTTCGCGGCGAGGGCGTGAATCCAGGCGGGATCAGTCCTAGCGGCGAGGTCGCCTTCGGCATTCACGACGTTCTGGAACCGCAACGCCACCCGGGTGTCCAGGTTCGACCAACGGCCGTCGGTTCCTTGTACTTTGACGTTCAACCAGAGGTGGCGGTGCTTGTGCGGATCAAGGGAGCGTGAGCGTTCGTGCTTCAGCTCGACCACTTCCACGCGGGCGAGGTCTTCACGGATGAGGCCGCCGGCACCACGGCGTGCGTTGAGCTCGGTCTGCCAGAGGTGGATGATGCGGTCTCGTAGTCGGTCCTGCAGATCCTCATACGCCGCGTTCAACTCCGGGTCCAACAACGCGGCGACGCTGAACGACTTTGACGCGTTCACCGTCGCATCCAACACCAGATCAGCCACCGGAGACTCCAAGTCCCGGCCCCGTCGCTCCCCGGTGAGCGGATCCATCCCGTCCACCCACGCCCGCAGTTGTTTGCGGGTAAGGAGGTCGTCACGGATGGACCCGTTCTCGCAGATGTACCGCGTCATGACCGCGTCCGCATAATCGGTTGCGGCGATCACACCAGCAGCATCCTTCGCGGTCAGGGTGGCGTCACAAACCCCGCCGAAGGCGTACGCGACCGCTTGCTTCACCCCCTGTGAAGCAACCCCACGCTTCCACCGTGCAACACCCCCACGCACAAGTCCAGAATACCCCTCCCACTGCAAAGTGCCTGCGTGCATTACCCATATTCGATTCGTCGGGCCTTCTTGACTCCGCGGACCGTTTCGCCCGTCGCGCCCTCTCATCGCTTCGATCCATCTCATCGTTAGTCCTTCGTCTCTTGACCCGTTGTCGTGATTTCGAGGAACGCTTCGCTGACCGATCCCGAAACGACTCGGCGTCGCGCTAGACCACGTTTCAGTTGGCGTACCGTTGCGGGCATTTTCATCGCGCGGGTCATACGTGCATCGCGATCCCATGGACGCCGGGACCAGCACTTGGTCGTATTCGAGCGGGAAGTGTGGCTGGCCTACGAACTGCCAGCCGCTCGCGCCCCTTCGTCCGCCGCCGCGGCGAGCGCCTCGGCCGTGAACAGGCGCTCCGCGACCCCGTCAAGGGCGAGCTGTACACCGCCGAGCGCGACGGCGCGATCGCCAAGGCGGGAGACCGCCAATGGGGTGGGCACGACGGTGCGAGCGGCAAGGTGGCGCTCGATGGCAGCCAGAGGGAACGCGGCTCCGGCCGCCGTCATGCCGCCTCCGATGACAAGCAGGTCAGGGTTGAGCACGAGCAGCAGCGGCGCGACGCCACGCGCGAATCGTGCGGCGAGCGTGTCCACGACGTGACCTGCCCCCAGGTCGCCGTTCGCCGCAGCGGTGAGAACGGTTTCGACGTCCGGGGAGTGGTCCGGCCAGTGCAGTCTCACGAGTTCGGCGATCGCGGCTGGGCCGACCTGGCGTTCAAAGGGGCCGGTGTCTGCGGGCGGAGCGGGCGATTCATCCAGATCGAGAAAGCCGATCTCTCCGGCAGCCGCCGCAGCGCCCCTGTGCACCCTGCCGTTGATGGTGATGCCCGCGCCGATACGTGTGCCCCACTGCACGAACGCCATCGTGCCCGTTGCGGGATGACTTCCGAGGCGCTGCTCCGCAAGCACCGCGAGATTCACGTCGTTGTCGATATCGATGTGGCAGCGGAAGCTCGGCGCGAGCTCGGCTCGAGGCGATATCGCCGTCCAGTTCGGGATGCTCGGGGCAAGCACTACGCTGCCGTTGCCATCGATGACGCCAGGGCTTCCGATGGCGAGCCCCGACAGGTCTTCCCGTGCGACGCCGGCGCTGCGGAGCACGGCGTTCATCGTCGACTTCGTGATGGCCATCACCTCGTCGGCGTTACCGGAAGACGAAGTGTTCGACCGCTTCTCCGCGACGATCTCGCCGGCGAGGTCGGTCAGGATCGCGAGCACCTTGTGCGGGCCGACGTCGACGCCGAGCACATGGCCGGCTCCAGCGTTGAAAGCGACGACTTGGGCCGGTCGGCCAACGTGTTGTTCGCTTGTTCCCACGGCGTGAACCCAGCCCTCACGGGTCAGGAGTGCGAGCGCCTGCGCGACCGTCGGGCGCGTGAGCCCTGTGCGTGACATCAGGTCCGCGATCCGCAGAGGGCTTTCGTCACGCAGTGTCGCGAGGACGGCGGCGGCGTTGAGCGCTCGCAGCACTCGTGGACCGCTGCCTATTGACACCTCGACCATGGGAAGCCAAACTACCATCAAAAGTAAAGAAGCATCCTTTACTAACCATTTTCCCCGGTCCCCCGGGGCGTCCGTTCTGCCGCACTGTCGCGGCGTGAGGAGTCGAACATGCGTGTGCCGTGGCGAGTCTTGTTGGGCAGCGGTCTCGTTGCGGTCCTGGTTGCCGGTTCCGCGACGGCCTCGTATGCGGCGACTGCCGCTGAAGGCGTGAAGTCCCCGCCACACGCCTCGTGCCCGAGGTCTCAGGTCGATACGTCGGCTGAAACGGCTGTGCTCACCAGAACGATCGGGGCCAAGGCGAAGCAGATCTGCTTCTCCATCGCACCGAGCTCGACCGATTCAGACTCGTTCACCGTCTCTGGCACGACGGGTGCGATCCGGATCACCGCGACATCGCCATCGGCAGCCTCCGAGGGTGCCGGCTGGTACCTGAAGTACGTGGTGCACGCAGACGTCAACCTCGGCAGTTTCACACCCAAGGTGCCCGCAAAGCTGCCTGCTCCTCCCACCCCGATCTCGCAGACATCCAACGCCTCCGACCGTTACGTCGGCAACGACACCCAGGATGGCTACACCGACCCGAACATGGGTTGGTCGGGCTGGCAGCAGCTGCTGGACATGTACGCGTTGCACGGCATCAACGAGGTGTACGTGCTTCCCGGCACCGACGCCGTCTACGAGAGAGTTCTCGAAGACTTCGGATACACGGCCGACCAGGCCAGGGCGTGGATTCCCCAGCCGGCAGCACAGCCCTGGTGGGTCATGCAGAACATGTCAAACGACTCCACGCCGATCTCACAGTCGCTGCTCGACTCCAGGGCAGCATTGGCGCGCAAGATCGTCGCGCGATGCAAGGAACTCGGCATCACGCCGGTGCTGCCGGGGTACTTCGGCACGGTGCCCACCGACTTCGCCACAGCGAACACGCAGCCTGACGGGACCACGCCCCTGGTCATCCCGCAAGGCACCTGGTCCGCCAGCCTGACGCGGCCATCCTGGCTGGCGCCCACCGATCCGCTTTTCGCCTCGGTCGCCGCCGACTACTACAAGCACGCGGACTCGCTGCTCGGCACCACGACCATGTACCGAATGAACCCGCTGCAGGAGGGCGGGAAGACCGGCGGCCTGAACGTCGGGGTCGCGGCGAACGCCATCATGACGGCGCTGCAAACATCCGAGCCAGGGGCGACGTGGATGCAGCTGGGATGGCAAAGCAATCCCACGACGACGGAATTGGCGGGCATCAGCGACCACACCCACCTGTTGATCACCGACGGAATCTCCGACGCCAAGGCAACCTTCGACCGCGAGTCGAGCTGGCCGAACACGAACTACCTGTTCGGCTCGATCTACAACTACGGCGGTCAGACGCTGATGGGCGGCAACGGTCAGATCTGGCTCGACCGCTACTTCGGGCAGCTCGCCCGATCGGGCAGCCACATGACCGGGGTCGCGATCATGCCGGAGGGCTTCCAGGACCCGGCGTCGTTCGAACTGCTTGCGGAGATCCCCTGGCATGCGAAGACCTTCGACCTTGCCACCTGGATGCAGCAGTACGCGTATGGACGATACGGCTCGAACGCCGCCGCGGCCGCGTGGACGACTCTCGCCGCAACCGCGTATTCCACTCCATTGCCGGCGGACGGTGTGCACGCTGAGACAGCCGACAGTCTCTATGCCATGACGCCGAATCTCACGGGTGGGTCGGCGTACGGCGTCACTACCTCGCAGCGGTATAACACCGCACAACTAGCGACCGCGCTGCCGCAGTTGTTGGGTGCGGCGTCATCTGTCGTGCAGCACTCCGCGTACGACTTCGACCTCGCCGATCTGTCGCAGCAGGTGCTGAACGACCAGGCCAGGGTGTTGTTGCCGCAGATCAGCGCCGCTTACAACGCGGGCGACACCTCGACGTTCCGATCTTTGACCACCAGCTGGCTCAAGTCGATGGAGCTCGACGAGAAGATCATGTCCACCGTGCCCTGGTTCCGCCTCGGCACGTACACCGCCACCGCTGCAGCGGCCGCCGGCACGAGGGCCGAATCCGCGGTGCTGCAGTCCGATCTGCTGCACCTCTGGACGGTGTGGGCGACCGACGCAGGCAGCGTGACCGATCTGAACAACTACGCCAATCACGAACTCGCTGGACTGATCAACGGGTACTACGAGCCGAATTGGAAGGCATACTTCGACTCACTGGCGACGGCGATGAACAGCCACTCCGCTCCGGCGCCGATCAACTGGTATGCCCGCGGTGAGGCCTTCGCGGATGCGCAGACCCAGTTCTCCGCCAGGCCCACGGGCGATACCGTCGACGCGGCGCATGCAATCGTCAACGCCTTGCACATCGGAACCCTGTTCGTGAGCGCTCCATCCGCGTGGTCCGATCTCGCGGCATCACCGGCCGCCGTCTCAGGCAGCGGAACCGCAGGAGACGGCATCAAGGTGACCGAAGGCCGCTCCTCCGTGTGCACCACGGTGGTCAGCGCGACCGGAGCGTGGAGCTGTATCCCGTCCACCCCGCTCGCGCAGGGTCGGCACGTGCTGACCGTTGCACAGACCAAGGGGCCGAAGACGCACGGCGACACCTCTGCCACGACATCCGTCACGTTCGCGATTGGCACGACACTCATGGACTACTGGTCGATGGATGCCACGTCGCACGGAAAGGTGGCGGACACGGCGGGCGGCTTCGACGGAGCGCTGGGAGGGGATGCCTCACTCGCGGGCGGCAAAGCGGGTGATGCAGCGTTCTTCACCGGCTCAGCCACCGGAACGATCGCCACCGGCGCGCCCGACCTCTCGGCACCGTGGTCGCTGGGTGTCTGGGTCGACCCGACCTCGACCGTCAAGAGCATGGCCATCATGAACAGCGGAACCTCGATCATCAAGCTGCAGGGCGGTGCGAGCCACAACGTGGGCGCCACCTGGCGCAACGTCGCCGACTACACGGTGCCGTACACCGCTCCACTGAACACGTGGACATATCTCACGTTCGTGAACGACGGCACGCACATAACGGTGTACGCGAACGGTGCCGTGGTCGGCACGATCAACGCGAGCTTCCCGCTCGGCCGCGCGAGCATCGGCAGCGTCGGCACCGACCCGACGACGGGCGGCGTGGACGAGTTGTCTGTGTTCTCCGGCGCGTTGGCCGCGGGTCAGGTCGCCACGCTCTACTCGGCCAACGGCATCCCGAACGAGATCGATGCGCCGTTGAGTGTGAGCAGCCCGGCGGACGGGACCTCGGTGACGGTGTCGCCTGCGTCCATCTCGGGAATCGGCGGCGCAGGAGACCACATCGCTGTCACTGAGGGCGGCACTGGAGTCTGCACCGCCACAGTGAATGCGATCGGGTCCTGGAGCTGCGCTCCTGCACAGCCGCTGGCGCAGGGTCGCCACGTGCTGACGGTCACGCAGTCCAAGGCGGGCGCCGATGCGGGTTCGGTGACGGTGACCTTCGCCGTCGGTGTGCCTCTGCTCGTGGACTACTGGTCGTTCGACGCGACCTCGGGCGGAAAGGTCGCCGATACCGCAGGTGGGTACGACGGCACCGTGAGCGGAGATGCGGCGCTGGCTGCCGGCAAGGTGGGGAACGCTGCGTTCTTCACCGGCTCGACCACCGGCACGATCACCACAGGAGCCTCGGACCTGTCTGCCGCCTGGTCGGTCGGCGTGTGGGTTGACCCCACCGCGACGACGAAGAGCATGGGGATCATGAACAGCGGCACCTCGGTCATCAAGCTGCAGGGCGGATCGGCCCACGATGTCGGAGCAACGCGCCGCACGGTCGCGGACTACACGGTTCCGTACGTCGCTCCGCTGAACACCTGGACGTACCTCACGTTCGTGGATGACGGAACTCGCATCACGGTGTACGCGAACGGCGTCGTCGTCGGAACGATCAACGCCAGCTTCCCGCTGGGGCGTGCGAACATCGGCAGCGTCGGCACCGACCCGACGACGGGCGGCGTGGATGAGCTCTCGGTGTTCTCCGGCGCACTGACCGGCGCCCAGGTTGCCACACTCTACGCCGCCAACGGCGTACCGACCCACGACTTCGGGTGAAGGCAACGAAGGGCACGATGGAGCACGCCATCCAGCCGGACGACGTCTATCTACCCGTCACGATCCGGCACCAGACGCGGCGGGTCATCATAGCGACGCCGGCTCTCGCCGTGATGTTGGATGGCGAGATCGGAGAGCCACTCGAAGAGACCACCATCGTCGAGGAGGCATTCGGCCGCCCGTTCTCGGTCGCCGTCGAGTACCGACGATCGCATGCTGGGCCACCCTCAACTCCTGCGATGGAAAGCTCCGGCGACGGGGTCGACGGAGTGGCGGAGGAGAACTGCACTCCGGCATTCGAGCACAGCTTCTCGGTCAGTACTGTTCCGCCAGCCCTTGCAGCGATCCTCGAGATGATCCCGCACGAGACCGTCCTCTTCGTTCAGGAACGACAAGCGCCGATCGACAGCAGACGTGCCGTCGTCCGCAACCGATGGATCAACACAGGTGTAATGACGCCGAGCATCACAGGCCGGCCGCTCGAGTTCCACTGACGGGCATCGTCACGCCGCCGCGGAGGCCCATGGGCAGACGCGAACCCTGCGCCCGTCGAAGCTGACGACGATCGATGACGTGCTGACCGCGTGGAGATGGTTGCGCATCGGGCGAGAGACGACGCCGCGCACCGCAGCGGTCGCCGGAGACTCGGCAGGCGGTGCCTCGCCGTCGCACTGCTCGTCGCCACTCGTGACGCCTCAACGGCTCACCGCCGCTCCTGATCCTGGTCGGAACCGCCGATCTGCTTCTCAGCGACTCCGAACGATTGGCGAAGGCCGCATCGGACGCGGGCGTCGAGGTCGACCTCCACGCCGAACAAGCCGGCGACGACACGACACCACTCAAACTGCGGATAAGGGCCGTGGCCGCCAGCATCGCGAAGTAGGGCTCATGTGAGCGAGAAGCCGCCCAGAACATGGCCTCTCCCGCACCCGCGAATTCTTGGTCGGGCGTTGTCCGTCGTCTTGTTCTGGGATGATCTTCCGATGGAGGTTGTAACACTGTGGCGGCCGACGGGCCCGAGGGAAATCGCTCTCGTGGAGGCCGCCGGGTGGCGAAGTTGGCCTCCACGGTTGCCTGGTCAGCCGATCTTCTACCCGGTACTGAACCAGGACTACGCAACGCGGATCGCCCGCGACTAGAATATGATGCACGAGCCATCTCGCGCGCACGCGAATCCCGCTGCGTGCTGATCGCGCAGTACCTTCATCCCATGAAGGGATACCTTGCCCGCATCGAGGTCGACGGTGAAGAAGTGGGCGAAGACTTTGACCTCGACTCGATCGATCAGTTCTACGCGGAGGAGCCTGGAGGCCGGCGCTACCGGATCGAACTGACGGACGCGCCGAAGGGCGTGCTCTCGGTCTGGCGTTGGTCCGTCCACTAGGTGCCTCAACCAGATGACGCTGCACCTGAGACGTTGATCGCACGGATTCGCCACCAACGCCCACAGTGGCTCGGCCACCCCTACGACTACACACGCGAAGGGGGCCGGTTCCTGCAAAACGGCGGGCAAGGAACGCTCTGGAATACAGTTCAAGCCCTAGTCGAATAGGGATCCGTGATCGTGCTGCCTCTGGCGAGTAATGTCACGCCTATGAGCAGAGGCGTGGATCGTCCCTCGCGCGACGTACTGCGCTGGGTTGTGTTCTGGGTCGTTGTCGCCCTGGTGCTCCTATCCATCCCTACCCTTCTCTACCTGCACTACGCACTCACTTGGCCCTTCGGCTACGTGTACGCATAGGGATCCCCTTACGCGCTCTTGAGTACGTTGCTTTCGTGTAGGGCGTCTCGGAGCCCGGCGACGCCTCGGTAGTGATGTGTGGTCATCCCGAGCTCAGCCGCTCCGCCGAGCTTGCCGATCGAGTCGTCCGTGAAAAACACGGTCCCCGCCGGAACTCCGAGCATGTCGATGACATGCTCGAATGCGCGACGATCGGGCTTGGCGAATCCGATAATGGCCGAGTTGAACACGTGGTGAAGTGCGCGCTCAGACCGAGCTGCTCCACTTCGCTCGGGATGGTGTCTGTTCCGTTGGTGAGGATCGCGGTCGTGAGCCCGTGTGCACGGAGCTCGTCTGCGAGGTCGAGAAGTATCGGATCGGCCGCAAACGGCTGACGCCCCCATTCCTCTGCCGCCTCCGCGTTGCCGAGGTGCTCCGCGATGCGCTGGATCCACTGTCGACGAGTGATCCGACCTGTAGTGGCTTCTTCAATCAGTGGGCTGCTGAACGCGAAATGCTCGATTACGCCGGCCGGGATACCGTGCTTGTTCTCGATTCGGGCAACGTAGCTCGGATCGAAGTGGCGCACCACGCCGTCGAGGTCGAAGAGGACAACGCGAATCATCTGTTCATCCTGCCGCGTCTTCGGTGTCCGACAGCGGATCCGTCTGCCAGCTCGAAGTGACGCGCACGCGTTCGCATTCGAGTGTTCACCACGGCTTGAGGGCGAGTTTCTTGCCGGGCAGAAGCGCACCATACGCCTCAGAGGTGGTGGTGAGCTCGTCGACGGTGATGCCGAGGCGTTCCGCGATGCTGGAGATGTTGTCCCCGCTGACGACGACATAGGTGATTGGCTCGCCTGCGGCGTCATCGATCACCGATCCCTCGGCCCCGGTTTCAGGCCCATGATCGACGATGGGCTTCGCCGACCGTGCCGCGTAGGCACATGCGATGGGGGTCCTATTCACCGGCGGTTGTCCAGTAGAGGACCTGACCTGTGTCAGTGGGCGATCGACCGTCCCCCGAATATGGGCGGCAGTTTGCACCGTGACGACTCAACGTGGGAGGCACGCGAGCCGTCTATCGGACGGTAGGTGCCGTGCATGGCTTCTGCGCCTTTCCGGACGACGGGTGCGAGTGGTGAGTCGGTGGTGGTCGTGACCGTCCAGCCTTCGTCGATGAGCCAGATGGTGAGTTCGAGGGTTTGTATGCGTTCGGTGGGTGTGAGTTCGTTGAGGTCGGTGGCGAGCAAGACGACTGTTTCTGTGCTGCCTGGGGTGACCAGGTTGACGAGTTCGGCTTTCATTGGTCCCTCTCCTTTGTTGATGTGGTGTGGCCAGATGCGTTCTTCTGGCCGTTCCGGCGAGAGAGATCGAGAGCCGGGCGGAGTTGGCGGAGTGAGTGGAGGGAGCGGTTGCTAAGCGGAGGACGCAACGCGGCCGGAGTCTGCAAAGAGTGAGTGGAGGGATCGCAGCCGACGGAGCCTGGCTATGATCGACCGCCGGAGCGGCAAGAAGACCCGGAAAAGCGCCACGCCTTCGGCGTTCGACACGACGATCGGCAGGGCCGCGCCCGCGGCGCCACAGGTTCTTCCACTGCGTGGCCTCGGCCGGAGCGTGGCAGCAAGTGCACCCGTGCGGCCGGGTAGCGTTCGCAGGTATCGGTCCGCTCTCCCCAACCCGGCACACATGCGCGCCGAGGATCGACGCCGAAAGTCAGCAGATCGTGAAGTACTGGTAGGGACGCGCGGTGGCGGGCATCCGGGAGGGCTCAGACATGGGCAGTATCACTAGCTACGAGACGGGTGCCGGAAGACGGTATCGGGTGAGGTACCGGAAGCCTGATCACTCGCAGACCGACAAGCGCGGGTTTAGGACGAAGCGGGATGCGGAGCTGTTCTTAGCGTCGGTGGAGATGAAGAAGGCGACCGGTGAATACGTCGACCCGTCTGCTGCACGCGCCACCGTCGGTGTGCTGGGCACAGCCTGGTTGGCGTCTCGGTCGCATGTGAAGCCGTCGACGGCGTACGTCTACGAGTCCGCGTGGCGGCTGCACGTGGAACCGTACTGGGGCGCCACGATGATCGGCACCATCCGACACAGCGAAGTCCAGGCGTGGATCACCAAGCTCGGCGCCGGCGGTGAAGGGAGGAAGCCGAAGTCACCGACGATCGTGCGCCGCGCGCACGACATCCTCGCCGGCATCCTGGACGCTGCGGTCAAAGACCACCTGATCCCCTCCAACCCGGCCCGCGGAGTGAAACTCCCCCGCCGCATCTCCCGCCCGCACACCTACCTGAGCAACGAGCAGGTCGCTCAATTGGTGGCCGTCTGCGGGGACCATGGCCCGATGATCGCGCTGCTCGCCTACACCGGGTTGAGGTGGGGTGAAGCATCCGCACTGCGGGTCAAGGACATCGACACCCTCCGGCGGCGGCTGATGGTCGTCGAGAACGCTGTCTACGTCAACGGAGCCATTCTGGTCGGCACGCCGAAAACGCACGAACGACGCAGCGTCCCCTACCCCAAGTTCCTCACCGTCCCGATCGCGGCCGCGTGCGAAGGGAAGACTCGCGACGACATCGTGTTCGACGACGGACGAGGCGGCTACCAGCGCACCCCGACCATGGTCGCCAACTCATGGTGGGACGCCGCGCTCGAACAAGCCGGACTGCCGCCCATGACAATCCACGACCTGCGGCACACTGCTGCGTCTCTCGCGGTCAGCGCCGGGGCGAATGTGAAGGCTGTGCAGAGGATGCTCGGCCACGCATCCGCAGCGATGACCCTGGACACCTATAGCGACCTCTTCGACGACGATCTCGACGCCGTCGCCGACCGGCTCAACGAAGTAGGCGAATCAAGTGTGGGCAAAATGTGGGCAAAACCATCTTGAAACGCAAGAACGGCAGCCATCCAATGGCTGCCGTTCCCAGTGTTTACAAGGAGAGTAGGGCGGGCGGGACTTGAACCCGCGACCCAGGGATTATGAGTCCCCTGCTCTAACCAGCTGAGCTACCGCCCCATCGCCGGGCTAGTCGGCCGCGGCTGGTGCGGCATCCGACACGATCAGGTCCGGCACCGCTTCACCACGATACAGGCACTCGAAGGTGGAGAGCGTGCGCTGGATGTCGTGCGCTGCGATCAGTCGGAGCGAGGCCTTCTTCATCGCGTTCAGCTCGTCCTGGGGCATCCGGAACACAGTCTCGAGCCGGTCGGCAAGCTCCTGCGAGTCGCCCGGAGTAAAGAGGAAGCCGTTCTCGCCGTCGTGCACGAGGTGCGGCAACGCCATCGCATTCGCCGCCACGACCGGGAGCGCGGACGCCATGGCCTCCATCGTCACGATGGACTGCAGCTCCGCGATCGAGGGCATGGCCAGAACCGTGGCCCTGGTGTAGGCCTGCCGGAGCTCCTCGTCGCTCACATAGCCGGTGAAGGTCACCCGATCGGCGATCCCGAGCTGCTCCGCGAGGTGTTCGAGGTTCTTCAGTTGGTCTCCGCCACCGACCACTTCGAGCTTCGCGTCGAGGTCCTCCGGCAGGAGCGCCATAGCCTTGACCAGCACGTCGATCTGCTTCTCGCCCGTGACCCTTCCGACGAAGACCACGCGGTTCTCCGTGCGCGGCTCGAAGTTGGGGGTGTACCGGTCGGCGTCGATCCCGCACGAAATGGCGTATACGTCGCGCAGTCCGGTGTGCTGCTCCAGGAACTGCGCCGCCTTGTGCGTGGGTGTCGTGACGGCAGAGGCGCGACCGAACGTGCGTCGCGCGGCCTTCCAGGCGAGCCCGATCGACCACGTCTGCAACCACTTCGGGATCAGCGTGAACTCGAGCATGTTCTCCGGCATGAAGTGGTTCGTGCCGATCACGCGGATGCCACGCTTCTCCGCCTCGATCGACAGTCCACGCCCCACGACGATGTGGGACTGGAAGTGCACGACATCCGGCTTCACGTCGTCGAGCACGCGGGCGCTGTTCTGCTTGATACGCCACGGTAGCGCGAACCGCAGCCAGTCGTGCGGGTACCAGCGCCAGCTGTGCAGGCGGTGCATGATGAGACGCTGACCCTCGTGCTCCTCGACCCAGGTGCCATACCTGCGGGAGGCGGACGGCGCCATCACGTGCACCTCGTGACCACGGCCGACAAGGCCGGCGGCGAGCCGCTCCGCGAACCGTGCAGCACCGTTCACATCGGGAGCGAACGTGTCGGCACCGATCAGAACCTTCAGAGGCTTCGATTGCGCCGTCGGCGGTGTGGGGGGTGTCGCCGCATCGCTCGAGTCCGTCAAGGAGCCATCCTCTTCTCCGTGCCGCCGAAGTGGCGTCGGCACGATCTTCTCGCCGGAGAACCGTCCCCGGCCGAAACACAACGCCTTAGTCTAAGCAGGGCCTTGGTCACCTGCTGTTTTGGTTTCGGCCACGTCGTTATACGACCTCATACCCGGATGCACGCGCGCCAGTATGAACACGCCGATGATGGCGATCACCCCGGTCACCACGAACGCAACCATCTGCCAGGCAGCGGCCCCTGCCGCCTCGTTCAGGATGACGATGCCGATCGTCACCGCGACCACCGGGTCGATCACCGTGAGGCCCGCCACCACCAGGTCCGGTGGACCGGAGGCGTACGCGTTCTGCACGAAGTACGCACCGAGCGCGACAGCGGCGAGCAGAGCGATCGCGCACACCCACGTCAGCCAGGTGAACTGCTGCTGCTCGATGCGCGAGATGATCGCTTTCGCCAGTGTCGCAACGAACCCGTAGAGCACGCCGGCGCCGACGACGTAACCCAGCGCGAGAAGGCGCTTGCGCAGGAGCCAGAAGGCTGTTCCGAAGACCACGACGACACAGCCGAGCACGATGAGGATCTGCACGAGCTGCTGGTCCGTCACCGGCGTCTCGACTGCCGCGAACGCCGCGACGAGCACGAACGCGCCGACGCCGCCCACACACAGGCAGATGGCGACGATCGAGCGCTTGTTCAACCGGGTGTGGCTGACGCGCGCGTTGATGATCGCGGTGATCACGAGCGAGATGGCGCCAAGGGGCTGCACCACGATGAGTGGTGAGAAGGCCAGGCTGATCAGCTGCAGCACGACGGCGAGCCCCAGCATGAGCGTTCCGAAGACCCACGAAGGTCGTGCCAGCAGCAAGGTCAGCTGCTTCACCTGCAGGCCGCCGCGGCCATCGTGCGCGGTGTTTCGCTCCACCTTCGTGACGCCTCGGTGCTGGAACTGCGCGCCAAGCGAAAGGAACACCGCGCCGACGAGGGCGATCGGGATGCCGATGAACTGGCGCGGCTGAAGTGCCGTCAGATCATTGGTCGACGCGGCCAGTTCCGAGATCACTCATCGACCCTAACGGCATTGCCCGCCGATACCCTTGACGAATGGCCGTTCTTCCCATCCGCATCTGCGGCGATCCCGTGCTGCACTCCCCCGCCGCTGCGGTCACCGACTTCGACGCCGACCTCGCCGAGCTCGTCGGCGACATGTACGACACGATGGCAGCCGCTCCCGGCGTCGGGCTCGCGGGCCCTCAGGTCGGGGTGGCGAAGCGGCTCTTCGTCTACGACTGGACCGACGATTCCGACGTGCGCCACCGTGGCGTCGCGATCAACCCGACCCTGTGGATCTCTCCCCCGCCGGCTGGCGACGCCGACCCCGAGACCGAGTCCGAGGGATGCCTGTCCTTTCCCGGCGAGCGGTTCCCGCTGCGCCGAGCAGCGTCGGCTCTGCTTCAAGCGGTCGACCTCGACGGCGCACCGTTCGAGGTGCGTGCGGAAGGCTGGCTCGCCCGCATCTTCCAGCACGAGTACGACCACCTCGACGGACTCCTCTACGTCGACCGGCTCACCGACGGCTACGCCCGCACGGCGGCCAAGGTGGAACGCAAGCAGGGCTGGGGCGTGCCAGGGCAGAGCTGGTTGCCCGGCGTCGACCACCTCGAGGGATGACCCCCTCGAGGTGGTCGAGTAGCGCCGACCAGAGGTCGACGCGTATCGAGACCTTGCCTATCAAGACCTTCGTGCGGGACCAGACAGGTCTCGATACGCGTGCCTCCGGCGCGCTACTCGACCAGCGGGGCGTGACGCGTCAGCGGGGCGTCGGCCCCTGGCGGTTCGCCCTGAGCACCTCGAGGCGCTTGCGGTACTCCACCTCGTCGATGTCGCCCTGCGCGAAGCGCTCGGCGAGGGTCGACTCCGCGTTGCTGCTCGGCGACCACGGTCCGTAGGGCGCGCCGGCTCCGTAGGGTCCGTGCGCGTGCCAGTAGGCGCGGCGGCGTCGGGTGACGAGGAAGATGATCAGACCGATCACCAGAATCCAGAAGATCGGGATGATGAAGAAGAACGGGAAGAACCCGCCTGCCCATGGCCCGACCCAGTGCGTTGCTACGGCCACGACGCCGGCTGAGCCGATCGCCGATGAGGCCAATGCGCTGATCATGAGAGGAACCTTTCTGTGAAGGGCTCGTTCGAGCCGATTCCAGACTCCTCGTGAGCGGCTTCACACGCGTCTGCCGGCCGGAGGCATCCACATACTCCGTTGGGAGCAGTTGCGGCGAGGGATGGCGGAGGTGGCGGCGATCCGAACGGGTTTAGAACCCACCGGGGGTGACGAGGCCCGACTCGTAGGCGAGCACCACGAGGTGTACGCGGTCACGGGCATCCAACTTCGAGAGGATGCGCGACACATGCGTCTTCGCCGTGAGCGGGCTCATGAAGAGCCGTGCACCGATCTCCGTATTGCTCAGTCCCTCCGCGACCAGCGCGAGCACCTCACGCTCGCGTTCCGTCAGGGGTTCGAGCACTGAGGCCGTGACCTCGGGTCTCGGAGCGGCGGCCAGTCGTGCAAGAAGCCGCTTCGTGACCCCTGGAGACAGCAGCGCCTCGCCGCCTGCCGCGACCCGAACCGAGCGGATCAGTTCGACGGGGTCGGTGTCCTTCACCAGGAATCCGCTCGCACCGGCCCTGATCGCCTCTGCGACGTATTCGTCGAGCTCGAAGGTGGTCACGATGACGACGTGCACGGCATTCAGCGCGCTGTCGCCCACGAGCTGCGCCGTGGCCCACAGACCGTCGCCGTCTGGCATGCGGATGTCCATCAGCACGACATCCGGCCGTTCACGTCGCACAAGGGCGACCGCCTCGCGGCCGGTGGACGCCTCGCCGACCACCTCGATGTCGGGCTCGTGATCGAGCAGTGCTCGGAAGCCAGCGCGCACCAGCTGCTGGTCGTCGGCCAGCACCACACGGATCGTCATCGTCGCCCTCCAGAGCTCCGGGCAGGGTGCAGGGGAAGTCGAGCCGTCACCATGAACCCTCCGTCCGCGAGCGGGTGAGCCTCGACGGAGCCGCCCAGCGCGGCCGCGCGCTCCTGCATGCCGAGCACGCCGCGCCCACCGCCCTCTGACGTGCGTTCACCGGCGGACGACGTGGCAGGATGCTCGCCCGGCCCGTTCTCGACGACGATGTCGACGGCAATAGAGGTGATGTCGAGGCGAACGGTGGCCGAAGTGACTCCTCCGTGCCTCTGCACGTTCGTCAGGGACTCCTGCACGATGCGGTACGCCGCGGACTGCACGGCGAGCGGGACCTCGACGTCGCGAGGCTGGTCGATTCCGCTCGCCGTGACCGAGAGTCCCGCGGCGCGCACGCTCGCGATGAGAGCGGGGAGGGCATCCAGAGTGGGCCCGGGGGCTCGTGGCGCGGCAGGAGCGTCGGGCTCCCGAAGGATGCCGAGCACCGAGCGCACCTCGTCGAGTGCTGTCGTGCTCGTCTCCCGGATCGATCTGAGGCTTTCCTTCGCCCGCTGCGGCTCCTCGTCGAACAGGTGGAGCCCGACACCCGCCTGCACGCTGATCTGCGAGAGCGAGTGTGCGAGCACGTCGTGCAGCTCGCGGGCGATGCGGAGTCGCTCCTCCTCGGCCGCCGAGCGCCTGCGGCTGGTCTCCTCGCGCGCCGCCGCACGGAATCGCTCCCGTCTCGCCCCTGCGCCGGTCGCGACCCCTGCGATCAGGCACAGGATGATCGTCGCGATCAGCACCCTGATGCCGCCCGAACCTCCACCGTCGATCACGATCGCGACGACACCGACGACGCCCATGCCGATCAGCGTCGCCCACGCCCAGATGCTCGCGCGTCGGAGCACGGCGTTGGCGACGGCGAACGCGACGGCCAGCGCCGCGAGCGGAGGCCCAGGAGCGAACGCGATGGACGGCAGGGCGAGCACTCCGACGGCGACAACGCGAGGACCCGCCCACGGCAGCAGGAGTAGCCCGGCGGCGACGATTCCCGACAGAGCGGCCAGAACCGAGAACAGATCCCCGCTGGGCAGCCCGGAGTCGAACGCACTGTGACCGGTGAAGTAGCCGGTCCCGAATGAGGCATGGTGCAGATGGGCCGCTCCCGCAAGAGCGAACGCCAACCCAGGCAGCTGCACAAGCGCGCTCAGGGCGGCGGCGAACCACCTGGCGCGCAGGGACCGTCGCGCGGCGCGCTCGGGCGACACCGGGCCCGACCAGTGCGCCGGGCCGGTGCGCGTCCATGGCGGGTACGGCGGCATCCCCTCATGCTAATCAGCGCGCGAGGCGCGCCCATCGGCCACCGGTCGGCTGCGACTACTCCGGTGGGAGTACGTGGCCCGGCTCCTGGCCGGTGGCGACCGGGGCATCGGGATGCTGCGACCACTGGCTCCACGAGCCCGGGTAGAGTGCGGGGTCGAATCCCGCGATCATGAGGGCTGCGGCGTTGTGGGCGGCGTTGACGCCGGAGCCGCAATAGGTGGCGACGGGCGCATCGTCCGTCACGCCCAACGCTGCGAAACGCTCTCGCAGGGCGTCTGCGTCGAGGAACCGCCCCTCAGCATCGACATTGTCCGTGGTCGGCGAGCTGAGGGCGCCGGGGATGTGTCCGGCCCTCGGGTCGACGGGCTCGACGTCGCCCCGGTATCGCTCCGCGGCTCTGGCGTCCAGGAGCACACCGCTGCGAGGAAAGCCCGCGACCTCCGCCATCGAGACGACGCCGAGGTGGCCGTAGTCGAGGATGACCGAGCCAGCCGCCGGCTGCACCGATCCCTTCTCGAGCGCATGTCCCGCCTGGCGCCACGCACCCAGTCCACCGTCGAGCATGCGCACCGCGTCGACCCCGGCGTAGCGCAGGAGCCACCATGCCCGAGCGGCGGCGAGGTCGGACGTGTCGTCGTACACCACGACGAGGTCTCCGTCGTCGATGCCCCAGGAACGGGCATCCGCCTGGAACTGCTCGATCGAAGGAAGCGGGTGCCTGCCTTCCTTCGGATCACCGATCTCGGCCAGCTGTCGATCGAGGTCGACATATACCGCCGTCGGAATGTGTCCGGCCTCGTAATCGGGACGGCCGTCTGGCCGATCCAGTCGCCACCGCACATCCAGCACCCGAATCGGGTGACCTCCGGCGGCGAATGCGGCGAGGGATGCCGCCAGCTCGTCAGCGGTGATCAGCAGGTCGGAGCGTTCGGTCATGCGCCAACGCTACCGGCGGATGCGGTTCGCGCAGCGACGAAAGAAGCCCTCGCCATGAAGGCGAGGGCTTCGACGCTCCCCGTGGTGGACTCGAACCACCAACCTGCCGGTTAACAGCCGGCTGCTCTGCCAATTGAGCTAACGAGGATCATCCCCAGTGGGCTCATCTACTTTACCAAAGCGCGGCCTAGGGACAAATCGAGCCCGACCTCGGCGTGGTGGGTCGTCGCGGGGTCACTCGCTGAGCCGAAGAGCGGCCGCGAGGCGTGCGACGTAAGGGTGGGTCGGATCGCTGAAGACGTCCTGCATCGTGCCGTACCCGACGAGCGATCCGGACTGCAGAACGGCGACAGTCGCCGTCGCGTTGCGCAGCACCCGGGCGTCGTGGCTGACGATCACGGCGGCGAAATCGTTGAGGCCGTGCAGCTGCGCCAGCAGGTCGACGACGGAGTCGCGCACGGTGACGTCGATGCCCGCGGTCGGCTCGTCGGCCACGAGCAACGCCGGGTCGAGCACGAGCGCCTGAGCGATGGCTACCCGCTGCCGCTGGCCGCCGCTGAGCTCGTACGGGTACTTGTCGAGCACGCCGAGCGGAAGGTGTACGGCATCGAGCATGGACGCGGTGCGCACGCCCGCCTCGCGACGGCTGAAATGCTTGTCCCGATCGAAGATCGGCCGGGCGACCAGCTCGGCGACAGTGGCCGTTCGATCGAGGCGGGCGCCGGCATCCTGCCTCAGGTATCCGACGTGGAAGGTGAGGCGGTCGCGCTCACGCCCCTTGAGCCGTCTGATCGAGTAGCCCATCACGGTGGCGTCCCCGCCGGTGATGCGGGGTGCTGCACCGGAGTCGCTCGCCGAGTTCGCCGAGATGATCCGCGCGAGCGTGCTCTTGCCCGACCCGCTCTCGCCAAGGATGCCGAGCACCTCCCCCGGTTTCACCCGAAGGCTGATGCCGCGCAGAGCGACACAGCCGGCGGATGCACCGTGCGGTGGATATTCCGCGGAGAGGTCGCTGAGCACGATCGGGTCTTGGAACTTCTGTGCTGTCATGCTGTGACTCCGACGTGCATGACGGACAGCCTATGCTGCCCTCACTCACCCCGGAGGCGGGCGCGCTGCTGATCGATCTCAAGCAGTTCGCGCTGAATGGCCGAGTATCCATCGCGGTCGGAGGGATCGGCACGCTGCAGCCTGCCGAGGGCGGCGGCCTTGCGTCGCAGGAGCTCGCGGTCGAGCAACGACGCGACAACGGACGCCGCGAAGGCCATCGCTCCGGCCTCGTCCCGAGCCGGAATCGGTGCGACGCTCAGCTGCCGGACCAGATCGGCGAAGGGAGGCGGCACGTCGTTCGCGATGCGCTCGGCCCATCCGGCTTCGCCGTACCTGTCGAGGTTCGCCGCGACGGCATCACGCACGACGGCGAGCGAGGCATTGGAGAAGGATGCCTGCGACAGCGCGCCCGCACGCTCGGCCGGCACGTGCTGCGGGTACTGCAGCACGGCCATCAGGGCGTCGCGCTCCAGCCTGGTCGCCGGGTCTGAGCCGATGCTCGCCAGGGATGCCGCCGGCTCGACCCTCGGGGCACCGTCGCCTTCACCCGGACCGCGGTTCTCAGCGGGCCGACGGTCGTCTTGCGCTACAGGATGACCGCCACGACCGTTCTGCGCCTGCCCACTCTGAGCCTGCCTCGCCGCCTGCTGCACGGCGCTCTGCACCTCGGACAACTCGGACCCGAGCATCCGCGCGAGCTGCCGCGTGTACCCGGGGCGGAGCGCAGGATCCCGGATTCCCGCGACGATCGGAGCGCACTCGCGCAGCGCGGCGACGCGTCCCTCCACGGTCTCGAGGTCGTATTTGCCGAGTGCTTGCCTGATGACGAACTCGAACATGGGGCGCTTCGCGTCGATCATCCGCTGTACTGCCGCGTCGCCCTGAGCGAGCCGTAGGTCGCAGGGGTCGAGCCCCTCCGGACCGGTCGCCACATAGGTCTGCGCCGCGAACCGCTGCTCCTCGCCGAACGCGCGGAGCGCCGCCTTCTGGCCGGCGGCGTCGGGGTCGAACGTGAACACCACCTCGCCGATGCCGCTGTCGTCGCCCAGTACCCGGCGCAGCACTTTGATGTGGTCGACGCCGAACGAGGTGCCGCAGGTCGCCACAGCCGTTCCGATACCTGCAAGATGGCAGGCCATCACGTCGGTGTACCCCTCGACCACGACCACGCGGTGCGAGCGGGAGATCTCACGCTTGGCGAGATCGAGGCCGTAGAGCACCTGAGCCTTGTGGTAGATCGGCGTCTCGGGGGTGTTCAGATACTTCGGGCCCTTGTCGTCGTCGAAGAGGCGTCGAGCACCGAAACCGACCGTCTGGCCCGTGACGTCGCGGATCGGCCAGATCACCCGCCCACGGAAGCGGTCGTAGGCGCTGCCGCGGTCGCCGGTCGAGACGAGGCCGGATGCCGCGAGCTCCTCCGCCGTGAATCCCCGACCTCGCAGGTGGGCGCCGAGCGAGTCCCACGTGTTGGGCGCGTACCCCACGCCGAAGCGTTCGGCCGCTGCCGGGTCGAAGCCGCGCTCGCCGAGGAACCGGCGGCCGGCATCCGCGTCCGGCGCTCCGAGCTTCTCCCGGAAGAACTCTTCGGCTGCAGCGTTGGCCGCGATCAGGCGTGCGCGATTGCCGGTCTCGGATGCCGCGGGACCGCCGTCCTCGTAGTGCAGGGTGTAGCCGATGCGGGCGGCGAGACGCTCTACGGCCTCAGCGAACGAGACGTGGTCCATCTTCTGCAGGAACGCGTAGACGTCGCCGCCCTCGCCGCATCCGAAGCAGTGGTAGAGCCCGACCTGAGGGCGCACGTTGAAACTCGGGCTCCGCTCGTCATGGAACGGGCAGAGGCCCTTCAGCGAACCGACGCCCGCGGTCTTGAGCGCCACGTAGTCGCCGATGATGTCGGCGATGTTGGTTCTGGACTTGACCTCCTCGACATCGCTCTGTCGAATCCGTCCAGCCATGCCGATGATTCTACTGAGCGCGCACCGGCGGCATCGGAGGGTGGGCCCGGTCTGTTGACAGGCAGCCCTGTTGACGCCCTCAGCGCTGGCGGCCGCTCGCCAGTCGCTCGAACCAGGCGATCGCGGACTGGTCGGTGAGGCTCGCCACCTGATCGACGACCACGCGCTTGCGCTCCGCATCGTCTGATGCGAGTCGCCAGTCCTCCGCGAAGCCGGGGTCGAGCTCGTCCTCGCCCGTCGCCAGCAGTACGTCGGCCAGCTCCGAGAGCATCGTGCGCTGCCGGGCGTAGATGGGCTGCCTCGTGTTCCGCGACATCACGAACGTCGCGACGATGCCCTTCAGCACGGCGATCTCCGCCTGGATCTCACGCGGCACGACCACGTCCGCACCGAATCTGATCAGGCTGGTCTCCGGATGAGCCTCCCTGGTCGCGCGCGCCGAGGAGACCGCGAACCGTCCGATGAGCTGGCTCGTGAGGTTCTTGAGCCTCGCCTGAGCACGACGCGACCCGTCCCAGCGATCGAGCCAGACATCCAGGCTGTCGAGACGGTCGAAGGCCGCGATCAGCTCGTCGTGGCCGATCTCGCCGCCGATCCACTCGTACATCGAGCTCACGAGGCTGTCGTGATCGACCCGGCTGCTCAGTGCTGCGACGTCGATGTAGCCGTTGACGACCGCGTCTTCGAAGTCGTGCACCGAGTACGCGATGTCGTCGGAGAGGTCCATCACCTGGGCCTCGATGCAGCGGTCGCGCTCCACGGCACCCTGGCGAAGCCAGTGGAAGGCCGGCTCGTCGTCGGCGTAGAAGCCGAACTTCGCCCGTCCGCTGGGGTCTGCGACGGAAGCCGATGCCGGCCACGGGTACTTGCAGCTCGCGTCGAGGCTCGCCCTCGTCAGGTTGAGCCCGTACGGTCTGTCGTCCGCTCCGAACACCTTCGGCTCGAGCCTGGTCAGCAGCCTCAACGTCTGGGCGTTGCCCTCGAAGCCGCCGATGTCGGCGGCCCACTCCGACAGAGCGCGCTCGCCGTTGTGCCCGAACGGCGGGTGACCGATGTCGTGGGCAAGGCACGCGGTGTCGACCACGTCGGGGTCGAGTCCGAGACTCGACGCGAGCTCGCGGCCGACCTGCGCCACCTCGAGCGAATGCGTCAGCCTGTTGCGCGCGAAGTCGAGCCCCGCGGTCGGACTGAGAACCTGCGTCTTCGCAGCGAGACGGCGAAGAGCGCTGGAGTGCAGGAGTCGTGCGCGATCACGCGCGAAGTCGCTTCGTCTCGTCGAGTGCTGCTCGGGCAGCCAGCGCTCCCTGTCGAACTCGGTGTAGCCCGCCAGGTCAGCCGCCACTCGTGTTCACCTCTGCCTCGGCCAGTTGCGCATGCTGCTCAGCGGCGATGGTACGCGACTGAAGCCACCTGTCGGGCAACGCAGGCACCTTCGGTGTTCCCGCGCGACCTCGCGGTCCCTCCGCATCCTCGCCCGGGTACGGCAGCGAGGCGTCGAGGGTGCCGAGCAGCTCGTCCAGCTGCTGCAGGGACTCGACCGTCGCCAGCTTCGCCCTCAGCTCACCGCCGACCGGGTAACCCTTGAAGTACCACGCGACGTGCTTGCGGATGTCGCGGCATCCACGTTCCTCGCTCTCGAAGAACTCGACGAGCAGCTCGGCGTGCCTGCGGAACGCTGCGGCCACCTGACCGAGGCTCGGGTGCGCGATCGCGGCCTCCGCCTGGTCGGCGCTGATCAGGCCTGCGCGTGCGTGGAAGGCGGCGGCGAGGTCCCCGAAGAGCCACGGGCGACCGAGGCAGCCGCGGCCGACGACGACGCCGTCGCACCCTGTCTCGTCGACCATGCGCACGGCATCCTGCGCCGTCCAGATGTCGCCGTTGCCCAGCACGGGAACACTCGTCACGGTCTGCTTGAGCGTCGCGATCGCTGACCAGTCCGCCTGGCCGGAGTAGAACTCGGATGCCGTGCGCGCGTGCAGGGCGATCGAGGCGACACCCGCATCCTCGGCGACGCGCCCGGCCTCGAGGTAGGTGAGATGGTCGGAGTCGATGCCCTTGCGCATCTTCACGGTCAGCGGGAGCGGGCCGGCCGCCTCGACCGCGTTCGTGACGATGTCGCGGAACAGGTCGAGTTTCCACGGAAGAGCAGCTCCCCCGCCCTTGCGGGTGACCTTCGGCACAGGGCATCCGAAGTTCAGGTCGATGTGGTCGGCCCTGTCCTCGGCGACCAGCATGGTCACCGCCTCGCGCACCGTCTTCGGGTCGACTCCGTAGAGCTGAATCGAGCGCGGCGTCTCGCTCTCGTGGTGACGAATCAGTCGCATGGACTCCGGCGTGCGTTCGACGAGAGCGCGCGACGTGATCATCTCGCTCACGTAGAGGCCCGCCCCGAACTCGCGGCACAGCCGACGGAAGGCGGTGTTGGTGATACCCGCCATCGGCGCCAGCACGACCGGCACGTCGAGCCGCAGAGGGCCGATGGCCAGCTGCTGGGGGTTCGCGGGCGCAGGGGTCATGGGTGCAGCGCATAGGGTTGCGGTGGGAGACATCACCCATGATTCTCCCAGATGCCACCTGAAAGCGCGGATCATCGCCCGACGGTCGGCTGTCGCCGGAGAGGAACGAGGAGCGCATGGCGTCTGAGACGCAGCAGGGACGCGAGCGGGTTCGAGCGGATGCCGAGGCTCGCGGCCTGCAGGTGCGCATCGTCGAGCGTCCTCAGGCCGGGTCGCTGCACGAGGCCGCTGCGCTGCTCGGACTGCAGCCGCACGACATCGTGAAGACGCTCGTCGTCAAGCGGCACGACGGTGACTACCTGTTCGCGCTCGTTCCTGGCGGCCGCAAGATCTCCTGGGCGAAGCTGCGTGCCCTCGTCGGTGTGAACAAGCTGTCGCTCCCCGATGCCTCGCTCGCGCTGGATGCCACGGGATACGAACGCGGAACGATCACCCCCCTCGGGTCGACGACGGCCTGGCCGGTGTTCGCCGACTCCACAGTGGCCGGGCGCACGATCGCGATGGGCGCCGGCGAGCACGGCTACAGCGCCTTCGTCGACGCCGACGATCTCATCGACGCCTACGGCGCCACCGTTGCCGACATCACCGATCCGGAGTAGCGCCCCGCTACTCGACCACCGGGGGCGCCGCAGAAGGGATCTCGCAGGAGTCACCGTCGCAGACGACGGCGTTCGGGTCGCCGAGCGGCTTCAGCGGGCTCATGCGCCGACCTCTGCTCGGTCATCCGCCTCGTCCGACGAACGCTCGTCCCACACCTGCTCGAGCACCTGGGCGAACGTCGTCGCCTCCTGAGCTCCCGAGACGCCGTACTTGCCGTCGATCACGTAGAACGGAACACCGTTGATGCCGTACTCCTGAGCCAGCGCCTGGTCGCCGCGAACGTCGGTGAGGAACTCGTCGCTCTGCAGTGCGCTCAGCGCGGCGTCGCGATCGAGCCCGACTTCGGCCGCATAGTCGGCCAGCTGCTCGTCTCGTCCGACATGACCGCCCTCGATGAAGTAGGCCTTCATCAGACGTTCCTTCATCGCGGCCTGCTTGCCGTGCGCTTTGGCGAAGTGGATGATCTGGTGAGCCTTCACCGTGTTGGTGTGGTGCATCGCCTCGAAGTCGTAGTCCAGGCCGACCTGTGCCGCGATGCCGGTGACACGCTCGAGCATCTGCTGCGCCTGCTCGGGCGTGATTCCCTTGTGCTGCGCGAGGTACTCGGACTCGTTGCCCTCGAAGTCGACGGGCGTGTCCGGTGACAGCTCGAAGGAGTGGTACTCGACCTCGACGTCGCGACCTTCGCCGGCGCCCTGGAACAGGCCGGCTCCGCTTTCGAACTTGCGCTTTCCGATGTAGCACCAGGGGCACGCGATATCGGACCAGATGTCGACCTTGATGGGTTCACTCACGAAGAGGGACAACTCTGCGTCAGACCGCGGTATTCCGTGGAGCGTCGACGGCGCCACCGAACCGCCGGGTGCGCGCCGCATAGAGCTCGATCGCCTCCCAGAGCTGAGCTCGTGTGAAGTCGGGCCAGAGGGTGTCGAGGAAGACCATCTCGGCGTACGCGCTCTGCCACAGCATGAAGTTGCTGGTGCGCTGCTCCCCTGAACTGCGCACGAACAGGTCGACGTCCGGCAGATCCGGAATGTACAGATGCTTCTGGATGAGCTTCTCCGAGACGGCCGACGGTCGAAGTCGTCCGGTAGCGACCTGATCGGCGATGGCACGCACGGCATCCGCGATCTCGGTTCGCCCTCCGTAGTTGACGCACATGGTCAGCGTGAGAACGTCGTTCTTCTCGGTCAGCTTCTCAGCGAATTGCAGCTCTTTGATCACGGACGCCCACAACCGAGGCGTGCGCCCTGCCCACCGCACCCGGACGCCCCATTCGTTCAGCTGATCACGCCTGCGATGCAGAACGTCGCGGTTGAACCCCATGAGGAAGCGAACCTCCTCGGGCGACCGACGCCAGTTCTCGGTGGAGAACGCGTAGACGCTGAGGTGCTTCACCCCGATCTGGATGGCGCCTGCGACCACGTCGAGCAGCGACGCCTCCCCCGCCTTGTGCCCCTCGATGCGCGTGAGTCCCCTGCGGTTCGCCCAACGGCCGTTGCCGTCCATCACGAGCGCTACGTGGTCGGGAACCACGGATGACGGCAACTGCGGCGGATACAGCCCCGTCCAGTCGATCGGGCGATACTCCACGGCGTCCTTGTGCGTGAAGGGCTTGGGCGTCATGCACTCGCTCCGCTTCTGGCGACATACGGCAGTGATCTGAGGCCACGCTCCAGGTGCCACTGCGTATAGGCGGCGACGATGCCGCTCGCCTTGGCGCGAGTGGATTCGTCCGTCGCCTCTGCGGTCGCCCAGTCGCCGGTGAGCAGCGCGGCGAGCAGCTCGATCACCTCACGCCCGACACGAGGTGCTCCGGTGGGTGCGCAGTCCCCGCACACCACGCCCCCGAGCTGCACCACGACGGCTGTGTGCTCCCCGACGGCGCCACAGCGCGAACAGGTGTCGAAGCTGGGCGCCCAGCCGGCGAGCGAGAGCGCACGCAACAGGTAGGAGTCGAGGGTGAGGGATGCCTCGTGCTCGCCACGCGACAACGATCGCAGCGCGCCGATCAGCAGGAGGTACTGCTGCGGAGAGCCTTCCGCCTCGGTGAGACGGTCCGCCGTCTCGACCATCGCGTTGGCCGACGTGTAACTGGAGTAGTTACCCGCGATGTCTGCCCCGTATGCGCCGAGAGACTCGGCCTGCGTGACGATGTCGAGGCTGCGACCCTCGAAGAGCTGCACGTCGGCCACCATGAAGGGTTCGAGACGCGCACCGAACTTCGATGCCGTGCGCCGCACGCCTTTCGCGACGGCGCGCACCTTGCCGTGTCCCCTGGTGAGCAGCGTGACGATCCGGTCGGCCTCGCCCAGCTTGTGGGTGCGCAGCACGACGGCTTCGTCACGGTAGGTGGGCATCACTCCATTATCGTCGTGAGCCACCGTCATTCGCTGTGCCCGGCCGATGAACGACCAGGCCGGTCGTGGCGAACCGGTCGAGTGTCAGGTGGCGTCCCAGAGCGCCCGATAGAAGGCGATGCGCTCGTCATCCCGTGCCACTCCGTAGGCCTCGTAGTAGAGGTCGGTGTAGCCGGCGCCGTAGTTCCACTCGGTGCTCCAGGCGCCGACAGCGATGTCGGCCCAGCGGTCCGCCACTCCGAGGCGGCCGAGGTCGACGTGCCCGGTGACGGTGCCGTCGCGGCCGAGCAGGGTGTTCGGTGCGCAAGCGTCGCCGTGACAGAGGACGAGCAGGTCGGGCTCGGGCGCGTGAGGGAGGGCATCCAGCAACGGCTGTCGCTCCGGGATGCCCTCTGCCCGGCTTCGCGCGATGCGTGACTCGACCGACCACGAGAACGGGCAGTCCTCGACGGGTAGCGAGTCGTGCATGGCACGCAGCCCTCTCGCTATGCCGCGGACGGCTCGCTCGGGGTCGGCTCGCCACGTCTCGGTCACGGCGTTCTCGCCGGGCAGGGCACGAGTCACCAGTACCTCGCCGCCCTCGTCGGCGCGGAACTCGAGCACCTCAGGCACCGCCACGTACCGCAACGCCCAGGCAAGCCGCTCCGCCTCCGCGGCGAGATCCAGCTCCGTGCCTCTCGGTGCCCATTTCGCGAAGACGGGCTCAGCGCCGAGTCTTCCACGCACCGTGATGCCGCCGACTTCGTTCATCCACACGACGTCGTCGATGCTGTCGCCGAGCGCATCGCGGAGTGCGCTCGGCAGCGAGAGGCCGGCGTCGGGCCGCCCCGAGATCGGTCGAATCTCGACAGACTCGTCGGCGCCCGCGCCGGCCTCGACACTCATTCCGTGGAGTCAGACGGACGCGAGCTGACGCTGGCCGACACCGCCGACGCCCGAGACGCGCACCGCGCGGTTCACCGCGGAGACGATCGCCTTGAGCGATGCGCCGACCGTGTCTGCGTCGATGCCGACGCCCCACAGACGGTGGTCCCCGACCTGCAGTTCGACGTAGGACGCCGCCTGCGCGTCGCCGCCCTCGGCGAGAGTGTGCTCCACGTAGTCGTACAGCGAGACCTCGAAGCCGCGGTCGGCGAGCAGCGTCAGGAACGCATTGATCGGACCATTGCCGGTTGCCTCGGCCCACGCGACGTCGTGTCCGTCTCGCAGCTCGACGCGAAGCGCGACGGTGCCGTCGGCGTCTTTCGATGTCGCCGTCGAGCGCACCTCGAAGCGTCCCCACTTCTCGGCGACGTCGATGTTCGGCAGGTATTCGTCGGAGAAGATCGACCAGATCTCGTCGCTCGTGACCTCGCCGCCCTCGGCATCCGTCTTGGCCTGCACGACGCCGGAGAACTCGATCTGCAGCTTGCGCGGCAGGTCGATCGAGTGGTCCGTCTTCAGCAGGTACGCGACGCCGCCCTTGCCGGACTGCGAGTTGACGCGGATGACCGCCTCGTACGAACGCCCCAGATCCTTGGGGTCGACCGGCAGGTACGGGACAGCCCAGACCAGCTCGTCGACCGACACGCCCTTCTCGGCGGCCTCGGCGGCCATCGCCTCGAAGCCCTTCTTGATCGCGTCCTGATGCGAGCCGCTGAACGCGGTGAACACCAGGTCGCCCGCCCACGGGTGTCGCTCGTTCACCGGCAGCTGGTTGCAGTACTCGACGGTGCGCTTGATCTCGTCGATGTCGCTGAAGTCGATTTGCGGGTCGATACCCTGGGTGAACAGGTTGATGCCCAGTGCGATCACGTCGACGTTTCCGGTGCGCTCGCCATTGCCGAACAGGCATCCCTCGATGCGGTCGGCGCCGGCCATGTATCCCAGCTCGGCGGCCGCGATCGCGGTGCCGCGGTCGTTGTGCGGGTGCAGGGACAGGATGACGTTCTCACGGTGGCTCAGATGGCGCGACATCCACTCGATCGAGTCTGCGTACACGTTAGGCGTGGCCATCTCGACCGTGGCGGGCAGGTTGATGATGACCTTGCGCTCCGGAGTCGGGACGAAGACCTCGAGCACCTGATTGCAGATGTCGACGGCGAACTCCAGCTCGGTGCCGGTGTAGCTCTCCGGCGAGTACTCGTAGTACACGGTGGTGCCGGGGACGGACGCTTCCATCTCTTTGCACTTGCGGGCGCCGGCCAGGGCGATGTCGACGATGCCCTGCTTGTCGGTGCGGAAGACCACGGCGCGCTGCAGCACGCTCGTCGAGTTGTACAGGTGCACGATGGCCTGCTTGGCACCCTTGATGGCCTCGTAGGTGCGCTCGATGAGGTGGTCGCGAGCCTGCGTCAGCACCTGGATCGTGACGTCGTCGGGGATCGCGCCGGTCTCGATCAGACTGCGCACGAAGTCGAAGTCGGTCTGGCTGGCGCTGGGGAAGCCGACCTCGATCTCCTTGTAGCCCATGCGGACCAGCAGGTCGAACATGATGCGCTTGCGCTCGGGGCTCATCGGGTCGATCAGCGCCTGGTTGCCGTCTCGAAGGTCGACCGCACACCAGCGCGGAGCCTTCGTGATGCGGGCGTCTGGCCACGTGCGGTCGGGCAGCTCGACGCGGATCTGCTCGTGGAACGGCCGATACTTGTGGATCGGCATCGTAGAGGGCTGTTGTGCGTTGTTCATGGTCTTCTCGTCTTCTTGTGAAAGTTGGTCAGCCAACGACAAACTCCGCGACGAGGGAGGCCTGGGATCTAGGACTCGTCGCGGCAGCTAAGAAGAAGCAGCCCGAAGCGCACGAGATCAGAGTACACCCTGGATGACGCGCCGATCGCCCGGCTGTCGTCGACGTGGAGCCGATGCGGCGTCAGCGCGCGGCGACGAATCGCTGCCGGATGCTGCCGAGACCCTCGATCTTGCTGATGACGCTCTGGCCCGCCTCCAGATACACCCGGGGGTTGCGGCCGAGTCCGACGCCGTCCGGCGTGCCGGTGAAGATCACGTCGCCGGGGAGCAGCTCGACGAGCGAGGACAGCTTCGCGATGAGCACCGGGATCGAGAAGATCATGTCGCGGGTGCGACCGTTCTGCAGCACCTCGGTCGAGCCATCCGCGCGCGTGAGCGTGCAGCCGATGGTGAGGTCGGACCTCTCCACGCCGGCAGCCTCGAGCTCGTCGAGGGTGACGACCGCCGGGCCGATCGGCGCGAAACCCTTGAGCGACTTGCCGATCGAGAACTGTGCAGGGCTGCCCCAGAACTGCACGGTGCGGTCGCTGATGTCCTGCCCGATGGTGAGTCCGGCGACATGGTTCCAGGCATCGGACTCGGGGATGTCGCGGCCTCCGTTGCCGATGACGGCGACGAGCTCGACCTCCCAGTCGACGGTGTCGCCCGTGAGCTCCACCTCGGCCTCCGGTCCGACGAAGCTCGACACGAACTTCGTGAACACCATCGGATTCTCCGGCACATCGAGCCCGGATTCGCCAGCGTGGCTCGCATAGTTCAGACCGATCGCGAACACCTGCGCCGGGCGCGGAACGGCAGGGCCGAGGTCGGCCACGTCGAACGATGACCCCGTCGAGGCATCCTGCTCGCCCGCCCATGCGGTGAAGTCGTCCCAGCTGTCGTAGACCGCCTGCGGGTTCGACGAGAAGCGACCGGCGCTGGCCTGCTCGACGTCGAGGGCACGGTCGTCGGAGAGGAGGACGAGTCGTCCGGAGAGGTTGGCGATGCGCACGATGGCCCTGCTTTCTCGTCTGGATGAGATGTTCGAATTCGATGACGGTCCGGCGAAACATCCGACCAATCCGCCTCTGGCCTGAACTCTAGCGGATGTGGGTCGGCACCGAAGCGGTCAGCTCACCAGGAAGTCGCGGATCGAGACGCCGAGCGCATGGTCGGTCACGGCGCTCATGTGGGTGCCGGGGATCTCGGTGAACCGTGCGAGCGGCATGGCGTCGGCGAGGTCCGCCCCGGAGCCGTGTCCGTGGTCGTCATTTCCCATCACGACGAGCGCGGGAGTCGCGATGCCGGCCAGTTCGTCGATCGTTGCGCCCACGGAGGTCTCCAGCACGAGGCGCAGCGCAACGGGGTCTCCGCCCGTCGTCTGCATGAACGCCTCCGACCGCCACTCCTCGCTGCCGCGCTCGTGGGTTCCGAGGCCGTCGAAGACCCTGCGGAAGAACTCGTTGCGCTTCGCGACCTCTGTAATGCCCTTCAGGCCCATGCCCGCGATCACAGCGCGACCCGGCTGTGCGCCGAGCACCAGGGCTCGCACCGTTGTACGCGCACCGAGCGAGTAACCGCCGAGGTCGTAGTCGGTGAGGCCGAGGTGGTCGATGAGGGCGAACGCGTCGTCGACGAGCACGTCGCTCGGGTAGCTCTGCGGATCGTGCGACCTGTCGCTGTCGCCGTGCGCTCGCAGGTCGGGCATGATCACACGGAATCCGGCATCCGCGATGAGTGCAGCGTGGCCGTACCTGATCCAGTTGACGTACGCCGTCGAGAAGAAGCCGTGGATCAGGACGACCGGCCGACCCTCCCCCAGCTCGCGATAGGCGAGGCTCGCCCCGTCTCTTCCCTCGAAGCGGTTGACGGGCAGGTCGGGATGGCGGGGCATGCCTCCAGCCTACGGATGACGGCCTGAGGCCGCGCCGCCCCCGCTACTCCACCGCCAGAGCAGCCACGGGCGACACGGCGCCTGCGCGCCGTGAGGCGATGGCGCTGCAGACCGCGGTGAGCAGGATGCCGCCGCCCACGACGACCGCGAGAACCACCCACGGCATCGAAGGGACGATGAGGTTGTGCCCCACCGATCCGAGCAGAGACTGCACGGCCGCCCAGCCGTACAACGTGCCGAGGAGCAGGCCGAAGACGATTGCTCCCGCGGTGAGCTGCGCTCCCTCTGCGAGGATCATGGCGCGTAGCTGCCCGCGGCTGAAGCCGAGGGCGCGCAACAGGCCGAGCTCGCGGATGCGCTGAAGCATGCCGACCGTGAGGGTGTTCACGAGACCGACCGCGGCGATGAGCGCCGAGAATCCGACCAGCGCCGAGAACACCCCGATCGTGACGCCGATCGTGTTGTCCAGGACGTCACGCGAGCCCGCCGACGACGCCAACGAGTTGACGACGTCGCTGTACGAGGTGAGCGCGACGGCGAAGGTGGTGATCAGGGTGACGCCGATGACCAGTGCAAGGGTCGCCCTTGTACTGCGCTCCGGATAGCGCGATGCGTTCGCCACCGCGATGCGTGCGGACGGTGAGCGGCCGAACGCCCTGCCGACGAGGGCGAGAACGCCCGGCATGATGCGGCCGGCGCCGGCGATCACGCCGGAGAACGAGATCACGCCGCCGAAGAAGGCGATGAACAGTCCGAGAGGCGACACCACGCCGATCAGCATTCCGAACGCCAGGAGCAGCCCGCCGACGATCAGCAACACGATCGCCGCGGTGGAGCGGCCGCGGGGGCGGGCGTCGGGAGGTGTCGGGCCTGCGGCGGCCGCTGTGGCCTCCAGCGGCGTGACGGACGTGACCGTGCGGCATCCGATCCAGGCCGCGAGCCAGGTCGTCGCGATGACGACGAGCACGGGGGCCGCGAGAGCCGGGGTGAGGAGGTGGTAGTCGGTTCGCGGGAGCCATCCCTGCGCCATCCCGATGGACGCGGTCACCCATGCCGCCAGCACGCCGACGACGAGGCCGGCGACCGCGCCGAGCGCGCCCATGACGAGACCCTCCGTTGCGAGCGCACGACGCACTCTCGACGCCTCGGCTCCGAGCACCCGAAGCAACGCGATCGACTTGCGGCGACCTGCCACCACGGTCGCGAACGTGTTCGCCGTCACGACCGATGCCACGTACACCGCCAGCATCACGAACACGGCGGAGACCGTGCCGAGCGCGAGCGCAACGGAGCCGCCCGCCAGTCCTGCCGCAGCGGTGGCATCGCTGATCAGCACGGTCGCCTCGATGAGCGCGACGCCGAAGAGGGAGCTGACCCCGGCGACGAGGAGCGTCGCGACGTTGTCACGCGTCGCTGCTCCCGTGCGCAGTCCCTTCGAACCGGTGGTCATCGCGCTGCCTCCGTCGACAGCATCAGCTCCGAGACCTCGGCGGCCGATAGCGATCCGCTGTCGTGCACGATGCGTCCGTCTGCCAGCATGATGACCCGATCGGCGAAGCTCGCGGCGACCGGGTCGTGCGTCACCATCGCGATGCTCTGACCGTGGGCGTGCGACGCTTCGGCCAGCAGCGAGAGCACCTCTCTACCGGTGCGCGAGTCGAGATTGCCCGTCGGCTCGTCGGCGAAGATCACGTCGGGGCGGGTCGCAAGCGCACGCGCGATGGCCACTCTCTGCTGCTGGCCGCCGGAGAGCTCGTGCGGGCGGTGGCCGGTGCGCTGGGAGAGCCCCAGTGTTTCGATGAGCCAATCGATCCAGGCGAGCTCGTCGGAGGTGACGCGGCGGCCGTCGAGTTCGAACGGCAGCAGGATGTTCGCGCGCACGTCGAGCACAGGCACGAGGTTGAAGGACTGGAAGACGAAGCCGGCCGAGCGTCGACGCACTCGCGTGAGCTCGCGGTCGCCGAGGGCAGTCAACTCGGCGTCGCCCAGCCACGCTCGGCCCGCCGTCGGGCTGTCGAGCCCTGCCATCACGTGCATGAGCGTCGACTTGCCGGAACCGCTGGCGCCGATCACCGCAGTGAACTGGCCGCGTCGGATGCCGACGGAGACGTCGTCGAGTGCGGTCACCGATCCGGTGCCGGTGCCGTAGGTCTTGGTCAGTCCGGCGACGCGCGCCGCCAACCCGAGGTCGGAAGGAGAGATCTGCATGTCTTCGACGCTACGAAGCACGGACTTCGGCGTCGTCGGCCTGGCGAGGCATCCGCATCAACCCGGAGGATGACCTGCGGTCGGCGCTACGCGACGAGCCCGTTCTCGTAGGCGTACGCGACGAGCTGCACCCGGTCTCGCAGACCGAGCTTGGCCAGCACGCGCGAGATATGCGTCTTGACGGTCGCCTCGGAGAGGTACTCGTGCTCCGCGATCTCGGAGTTGCTGAGTGCTCGTGCCGCCAGGTCGAAGATCTGACGCTCTCGCGCGGTCAGCGTGTCCAGCTCGGGAGGCGTCCTTCGCCGCTCCCGGGTCGCGAACTGCTCGAGCAGCCGACGCGTGGCCGATGCGGCGATCACTGCGTTGCCGGCATGCACGGTGCGGATGGCCGCGAGGAGGAACTCAGGATCGGCATCCTTCAGCACGAACCCGCTCGCCCCCGCCTGGATGGCCCGCGCTGCGCTCTCGTCGACGTCGAAGGTGGTCAGCACGAGCACCCGCGGAGTCGTGCCCGATGCACGGGCGACGATCTCGCTGGTCGCCGAGACGCCGTCGAGCACGGGCATCCTCACATCCATCAGGAGCACGTCGGGACGCTCGCGTTGCGCCAGCTGCACGGCCTCGCGTCCGTTGGCGGCCTCGCCCGCGAACTCCAGGTCGGGCTGCGACTCGATCAGCATGCGCACTCCGGCGCGGAACAGCGCTTGATCATCCACCAGCGCCACCCGGATGCGACCGCTCACGACACCTTCTCCTCCGTCGGCGCCGCGGGAAGCACCGCGACCACCTCGTACTGTGGCGCAGCGGATGCCACCACGCCGGCGCTCAGGCTACCGCCCGCCAGCGCGGCTCGCTCGTGCATGCCAGGGAGTCCGTGGCCTGCGGTACGCACTCCCTCTGCCGGCGTCTGTCCGCCGGTGTCGAGCCGCATGCCGTTGCGCACCCTGATGCGCAGCGCATCGCGCTCCCAGTTCAGCTCGACGTTGACCTGCCTGGAGAGATCGCCGTGCCGCAGGGCGTTCGTGAGCGCCTCCTGCAGAATTCGGTACGCCGCGAGTCCGCTGCCCTGCATCAGCGGCCTTGGCGCCCCCGTCGTGGAGTCCACGATGCGCAGCCCCGCCTTGCGCATGCCGTCGAGCAGCGCCGGCACGTCATCCAAGGACGGCTGCGGGCCTTCAGGCTCCTCGCTCCGCAGCTGCGTCAGCAGCACCCGCACCTCGCCGAGTGCAGACCTGGCGGTCGCCGAGATGGTGGTGAGCGCCTCGGCCTGCAGCTCAGGGTTCTCCGCCCCGACGTATCGGGCCCCGTCGGCCTGAGCGATCACCACGGCCAGAGAATGCGCGACGACATCGTGCATGTCGCGGGCGATCCTGGTGCGCTCCTGCTCGATCGCGGACTCGTACGCTGCTCGCTGCGCAGACACTGCCGCCTGGATGCGCGCCTCGCGCGACAGGCGGATCGTGCGTGCGAGCAGACCGAGAGTCCAACTCAGCCCGAGGAGCGTGACGAAACCGACGGTCAACGCCGTCACGACGACGATCCACCTCGCGAAGTCGCTCGGCTGAACAGCGAAGCCGCTCCTGGTGAAGAGGGAGAGGTAGAGGGCGGCGATGATGCCGCCGACGACCGCCGAGGCCAGGCCTAGCCACCGCAGCAGGCGCCCGCCGTACGACGCCGTCGCATAGAGCACCCCGAGAATAGCGACGTCGACGGGCGTCACGGTCTGCAGCGCGGCCATCTGCAAGAGCGCAGCTGCCCACGCGCCGATCAGCGCTATGCCGGGCGAAAGCCGTCGTACCGCCAGCGACGCGCACGCGACGAGTGCGACGAGGGTGCCGATGAACGGTGCCTGTGCGGCCGCCGACCACACGAAGAGCAGCAGGATGCCGCCGGCGACGACGATGTCGACGACCAGCTGGGTCCTGCTGATGGAGCGAAGCACCCGTCAACGCTACGCGTCGGCACGGTGCCTATCGGCATCGCAAGCCCGGAATCATCCTGCAGACGGATGCCCGTGCATCCTTCGGTCTCGATACGTGAGCACCTGCGGCGCGCTACTCGACCAGCGAAGGCGTCAGAACCCGAGGCGGCCAAGCTGCTTCGGGTCGCGCTGCCACTCCTTGGCGACCTTGACGCGGATGGACAGGAACACCTTGGTGCCGACGAGCGGCTCGATCTGGGCGCGAGCAGTCTCACCGATGGTCCGCAGTCTCGACCCGCCCTTGCCGATCACGATCGCCTTCTGGCTGTCGCGCTCGACGAACAGGTTGGCGTAGATCTCGGTGAGCGGCTTGTCGTCCCGCTCGACGATGTCGTCGATCGTCACGGCGAGCGAGTGCGGCAGCTCGTCGCGCACGTCTTCGAGCACGGCCTCGCGGATGTACTCCGCCACGCGGTCCTCGAGTTGCTCGTCGGTGATCGTCTCGTCGGGATAGAGCTGCGGCGAGATGGGCAGCAGAGCGATCAGCTCGTCGACGAGGACGTCGAGCTGCTCGCCCTTCACTGCGGAGAGCGGGATGATCGCGTCCCACTCGCGCAGCGCGGACACGGTCAGCAGCTGGTCGGCGACCGCCGCCTTGCCGGCCGTGTCGGTCTTGGTGACGATCGCAACCTTCTTGGCGCGCGGATACTCGTCGAGGCGTTCGTTGATGTATCTGTCGCCCGGGCCGATCTTCTCGTCCGCCGGAACGCAGAATCCGATGACGTCGACGTCACCGAGGGTCGACTGCACGAGCGAGTTCAGGCGTTCGCCGAGCAGGGTACGCGGGCGGTGCATTCCGGGGGTGTCGACCACGATCAGCTGTCCGTCTGCGCGGTTCACGATGCCACGGATGGCCCGCCTCGTCGTCTGCGGCTTGGAGCTGGTGATCGCCACTTTCTCCCCCACGAGGGCGTTCATCAACGTGGACTTGCCCACGTTCGGCCGGCCGACGAACGAGACGAATCCCGCACGGAACGCGGTCTCCTGCCGGTCGCCAGCTTCGCTGTCCCCGAGTCCGCTCATGCGGTGTGTCCTCTCATCTCTGTCGGCGCCGTCGCACGCGTGTCATCGCGGCCTCCTGCGGCCTCCTCCATGCCGAACAGCGCGGCATCCCGCTCCACGAGCACCGTGCTGATGCGGCGCTCCCTGCCCTCGGAGCGGTCGGCGGTGAGCCTCAGTCCGCTCACGGTGGCCACCGATCCTTCGACAGGAAGGCGGCCGAGCGTCTTGGCGAAGAGTCCGCCGACCGAGTCGACGTCGTCGTCGTCGAGCTCGAGACCGAACAGGTCGCCGAGCTCGTCGACCGGCAGCCGGGCGCTGACCCGGTATCGGCCTTCGCCGAGGGGCTCCACCAGCGGCGCTTCGTGGTCGTACTCGTCCGAGATGTCTCCCACGAGCTCCTCGATGAGGTCCTCGAGGGTCACGAGACCGGCGATGCCGCCGTATTCGTCTACGACCATCGCGAGGTGGTTCGACTCCAACTGCATCTGGGTCAGAAGGGCGTCGACCTTCTTCGACTCCGGCACGAACGACGCCGGCCTGAGCAGTCCCGAGATCGTCTCGACATCCACGTCGAGCGGGCGCTCGTATGCTTCCCGTGCGACATCCCGGAGGTAGAGGATGCCCATCACCTCGTCGACGTCGCCGCCCACGACGGGCACCCGCGAGACACCCGTTGCCAGGAAGACGCTCATCGCAGTGGAGACGGTGGCGTCGTCATCCACGGTGACCATGTCGGTGCGGGGGATCATCACCTCGCGCACCAGGGTCTCGTTGAACTCGAAGATCGAGTGGATGAGCTCCCTGTCGTCCTCCTCGAGCACGGAGAGCTCTGCCGCCTCGTCGACGATGCTGAGCAGCTGCTCCTCGTTCGCGACGGTCGCCGATCTCGCCCGCGAAGGGGTGACCCGGTCGCCGAGTACGACGAGGCCCCGCACGATCGGGCCGATCAGCACTCGGATTCCGTGCACCAGCGGCGCCGTTGCCTTGAGCAGCCCCTTCGCATGCGCGCGTCCGACGCTGCGGGGGCTCGTGCCGACCAGCACGAACGACACGCCGGTCATGATCGCGGCAGAGAGGATGAGCGCCAGCCACCACTGCGTGAAGATGTTCGCGAACGCGAGGGTCACGAGCACGGCTGCCGTCGTCTCGGAGATGATGCGGGCGAAGCTGACGGCGTTCAGGTGTGCGTCGGGATCGGCTGCGATCGCGTCGAGCGACCGTCGGAACCGCGAGCTCGGCGCGAGCTCCGCGATATCCGCCCTGGACAGCACGGAAATCGCCGCGTCCACCGCCGCCATCAGCCCACCGAACGCGACCAGCAGCAGTCCGACGACGAAGAACAGCGCGATCAGCACAACGACCGCCTATCGTCGCCGTTCGGCGACCGCGAAGCCCACGAGGATGTCCCGCTGGATGGCGAACATCTCACGCTCCTCGTCCGGCTCGGCGTGGTCGAACCCGAGCAGGTGCAGGATGCCGTGCGCCGTGAGCAGCTTCAGCTCGTCCATCAACCCGTGACCGGCGGTCTCCGCCTGGGCTCCGGCCACCTGAGGGCACAGCACGACATCTCCGAGCAGTCCGGCCGGCGCCGGCTCGTCCTCGGTGCCCGGCCGCAGCTCATCCATCGGAAAGCTCAACACGTCGGTCGGCCCCGGCTCGTCCATCCACTGAACGTGCAGCTGCTCCATGGCCGCCTCGTCGACGAGCAGGATCGCCAGCTCGGCCTCCGTCGAGACGTGCATGGTGTCGAGCGCGTAGATCGCGAGTCGCTGCAGGGCGGACTCGTCGACCTCGATCGCCGATTCGTTGTTCACTTCGATGCTCACGGTGTCCTCTTCGCGGTGGGGCGGGTCGTGCTCGTCGTGGCCGCTAGCGGCGCTTGGGGAGGTGATCGCGTGGAGCAGCCGAACGGCGCTCCGCACGGTTCGCGAACTCGCGGGCCTGCTCGCGCTCGTAGTGGTCGGCCTGCTTGCGGGCGTCGTACTCGGTGTACGCGTCGACGATCCTTCCCACGAGGCTGTGTCGCACGACGTCGTCACTGGTGAGTCGTGAGAAGTGGATGTCGTCGATGCCGTCGAGCACGCGCGTGACGAGCCGCAGGCCGCTGGCCGACGTCGGAAGGTCGATCTGCGTGATGTCGCCCGTGACGACCATTTTCGATCCGAACCCGAGCCGCGTGAGGAACATCTTCATCTGCTCCGGCGTGGTGTTCTGCGCCTCGTCGAGCACGATGAACGAGTCGTTCAACGTGCGGCCGCGCATGTACGCCAGCGGGGCGACCTCGATGGTGCCGCTCGCGAGCAGCTTGGGCACCAGCTCGGGGTCCATCATCTCGTTGAGTGCGTCATACAGTGGCCGCAGGTAGGGGTCGATCTTGTCGGTGAGGGTTCCAGGGAGGTAGCCGAGCCGCTCCCCTGCCTCGATGGCGGGCCGGGACAGGATGATGCGGTTGACCTCTTTGCGCTGCAGGGCCTGCACGGCCTTCGCCATCGCAAGGTAGGTCTTGCCCGTTCCGGCAGGGCCGATGCCGAACACGATGGTGTTCTGGTCGATCGCGTCGACATACTGCTTCTGCCCGAGCGTCTTGGGCCGGATGCTCTTGCCCTTCGCCGTCAGGATGGCCTGGCTGAGCACGTCGGCCGGACTGGTACCCGACTGCATGATGCGAGCGGAGCTCGCCACCTCGACCGGGGACAGGTCGTGCCCGTCGCGCACGAGAACGAGAAGCTCTTCGACGAGACGGCGTGCCGCCTCGACCTGAGTCGGGTCCCCGGTGATGGAGATGTCGTTGCCGCGGACATGCACGCTCACCAACGGATACTGCTTCTCGAGTGTGGTCAGCAGTCTGTCTTGGGCGCCGAGCAGCCGCACCATGGCGACCCCGTCGACGTGCAGCCGGGCTTCCGCGTTGTCGCGGCCGGCGTCGGTCGGTGCCGGCGCCCCATCACTTCGAGCCAAGTGTTCCTTCCGAAAGGTCTCCCGCGAGCACATGCGCGTGCACGTGGAACACCGTCTGACCGGCGGATTCGCCGTTGTTGAAGACCAGACGGAACTGGCCGTCTGCTGTGTCGTCTGCGATCTGCTGCGCCACCCGCACGACCTCGGCAAGGAGTTCGGGGTCGCCGGCGGCCAGCTCGACCACGTTGCGGTACTGTGCCGTCTTCGGCACCACCACGATGTGCACGGGCGCCTGAGGGGCGATGTCGCGGAACGCGATCACCCGGTCGTCTTCGTACACGACGTCGGCGGGAATCTCCCGCTCGATGATGCGCGTGAAGATGCTGGGCTCGGTCTGCGTCATACCTTCCATTCTACGAAGTGGGGCCGACACTCGGTCGGTCGTGATCACCAACGCCCGAGGGTGCCGTTGAGCACCGCGATCGCCGCCGGACCCGCGCTCGACGTGCGCAACACGGAGTCGCCGAGGCGCACCGAGGCCGCTCCTGCAGCGACGAGCCTCTCGGACTCCTCCGGCGCGACCCCGCCTTCGGGTCCGACCACCAGCACGATGTCGCGCGTGTCGTCCGGCTCGACGCGGATGCCCGTCAGCGGCTGCGGCGCGCCCGGCTCGAGCACCAGCATCCTGACGGTCGGCGCGCGAAGCCCAAGCTGTGCGGTGGTCACCGGGTCTTCGACGGACGGCAGCCATGCCCGCACCGACTGCTTCGTCGCCTCGCGCACGATGGATGACCAGCGCTCAACGCCCTTGCGCTCTTTGTCACCGACCCAGCGCGACACGGAGCGCGCCGCCTGCCACGGGATGATCGCGTCGACGCCGAGCTCGACGGCGGTCTGCACGGCGAGCTCGTCGCGGCCGCCCTTTGCGAGAGCCTGAACGAGCAGGAGGCGAGGACTCGGCGCAGGGATGTCCCGCACGGCCGCCACCCGAACGACGGCTCGCGCCGGCTCGGCCACCTCGACCACCCCGTCGACCATCAGCCCGCGTCCGTTCGACAGCGCCACCTCGTCGCCGGTGCGTGTTCGGCTCACCGAGACCATGTGCTTCGCCTCTGCCCCCTCGAGCACGACCTCGCCGCCGACGGTCGCGTCGGCCAGGTCTTCGCGCAGGTAGAGGTTCGCCATCCGGTCCTAGAGGAACCGGTCTCGCAGCTTGGCGAACAGGCCTTGCTGGAATCGTGAGAGCGTCGGCTTCTCCGCCTTGTGACGCGACGCGAACTGCTCGATCAGTTCGCGTTCGTGCCGGTCGAGCTTCGTGGGCGTCACGACCTGCACGCCGATGCGCAGGTCGCCACGACCCGTGCCGCGCAGGTGGGTGATGCCGCGACCCTTCACGGTGAGAACGTCGGCGCTCTGCACTCCAGCCTTCACCTCGACGTCGATGTCGCCGTCGAGCGCCTTCACCCTGGCGTGGGTGCCGAGCACCGCGTCGGGCATCGACACGGAGAGCGTGCACAGAAGGTCGTCGCCGTCGCGACTGAACACCTCGTGGTGGCGCACCTTGATCTCCAGGTACAGGTCGCCGTTCGGGCCGCCCGCCGGCCCCGCCTCGCCGCTGCCGGGCATCTGCAGGCGAAGCCCGGTGTCGACGCCAGCCGGGATGTCGACGGGAACCGTGCGCCGTGCGCGGACCCGGCCCTGACCCTGGCACGTGACGCACGGGGTCGCGATCACCGTTCCGTAGCCGCGGCACGTTCCGCACGGCGACGACGTCATGACGTTGCCGAGCAGCGACCGCACGGTGCGCTGGATGCTCCCCGTTCCGTGACAGATGTCGCAGGTGACCGGTGCGGTCCCCGGTTGGCAGCACGACCCGCCGCAGGTCTCGCAGACCACGGCGGTGTCGACGTCGAGCTCGCGATGGGCGCCGAACACGACCTCGTCGAGGTCGATCTCCACCCGGAGCAGGGCATCCTGCCCTCGTTCCTTTCGCGACCGGGGGCCGCGCTGCGATCCGCCGCTTCCTCCGCCGAAGAACGTCTCGAAGATGTCGCCGAACCCGTTGAAGCCGGCACCCTCGAAGCCGCCCTGCGGGCCGAGGTCGTACTGCTGGCGCTGCTGGGGGTCGCTCAGCACGTCGTAGGCATGCGTGACGAGCTTGAAGCGCTCAGACGCCTCCGGACTCGGGTTGACGTCCGGGTGCAGCTCGCGTGCGAGCCTTCGATACGCCTTCTTGATCTCTTCGGTCGTCGCGTCGCGCGAGACACCGAGGACTTCGTAATGATCGGCCACGGAAGAGGGGTTTCCTTAACTGTCGTGTACTGAGTGCGTCACGCCTGCCGCCCGAGCAGTCACTCGCCGAGCAGACGCGAAAGATAACGGGCCACGGCACGCACAGCGGCCATGTTGTTCGAGTAGTCCATGCGTGTCGGACCGAGCACGCCGAGCCGTGCGACCTCCGCACCCGAGCCGGAATATGCGCTGGCGACCACGGATGCCTCCGCGAGCGTCGTCGCGACGTTCTCGCGTCCGATCCGCACCGCCACACCGTGCTGGTCCTGCGCCATCTCGCCGAACAGCTTCAGCAGCTCGACTTGTTCCTCGATCGCCTCGAGCACAGGAGTGACGCTGCCGCTGAAGTCGTGCTCGGTACGCACCAGATTGGCAGCACCGGCCATGATCAGGCGCTCTTGCCGAGTGGACTCGATCTGCTCGACGATGCCCGAGCACAGCACGCGGGCGAAACCGCGGGCATCCTCGTCCCATCGCTCCGTGGCCAGCCTCTCGGGGAGACCGCGCAACACGATCGCCGCGTCGGCGAGACGCAGGCCGGCAGCCTCGGCGTTCACCCTGGCTCGCAGCTCGGTGAGTGCTGCTTCGCCCAGCTCGCCATCCGGCTCCGCCATGCTCTGCTCGACGACGCCGGAGTCGGCGATGAGCACGCACAGCACACGGCGCGGAGCGAGGGGCACGAACTCGATGTGGCGCACCCGAGCGCTCGAGGTCGACGGGTACTGAACAAGCGCGACCTGTTGGGTCAACTGCGCGAGCAGGCGAACGGTACGTGCCAGCACGTCATCCACGTCGACGGACTGCCCGAGGAATACCTCGATCGCCTGGCGCTGTGCGACGGAAAGCGGTCGCACCTCCGACATTCGGTCGACGAAGAGCCGGTAGCCCTTGTCGGTCGGGACGCGGCCCGACGACGTGTGCGGCGCCACGATCAGCTCTTCTTCTTCGAGCGCAGCCATGTCGTTGCGGATCGTCGCGGCCGAGACATCGAAACCGTGGCGCTCAACGATGCTCTTCGAGCCCACCGGCTCCCTGGATGCCACGTAGTCCTGAACGATCACCCGCAAGACCTCGAGGCTGCGATCCGATACCACGTCGCCTCCTTTCGGTCGTCGGGGCAAGGGGTTGGCACTCGCCGCTATCGAGTGCCAATCATATCGCCAGCGCCCTATGCCGCGCTGAGCGTCGATCATTGCAGACGGCCAGTACCGGCAGTACCTTATGGCTAGCACGACTCAGCATGATCCAGTTCGCACAGTGACGTGCGTCGCGTGCGTGCGCATTGCGACTACGCGAGACCCATGATCCCGCATCCGTTCGAAAGGCAGCGTGCTATGAGCGATCCGAACACACCACAACAACCGGCCGATCCGAATCAGCCACCGGTTTCGCCCCCACCGCCGCCGTACGGACAGCAGCCACCCCAGCAACAGCCTGTCGCGCCTCCTCCTCCTCAGCAGCCACCGCAGTACAGGCAGCAGCCGCAGCCGGGTCAGCAGCCGCCACCCTATGGTCAGCAGGCGCCGCAGCAGCCGGGTCAATACGGACAGCAGCCGCCTCAGTACGGGCAACAGCCGCCTCAGTACGCTCAGCAGCAGCCCCCGCAATACGCGCAGCAGCAGCCCCCGCAATACGCGCAGCAGCCTCCGCAGTACGGCCAGCCCCAGTACGGTCAGCCGCAGTACGCGTCAGCTGCGCCTCAGCCGTTGTCTCCCGAAGCGGACAAGAGCGCGGCCATGTGGGCGAACATCGGCGGCATCATCGGCTTCCTGCCGTCGCTGATCATCTGGCTCGTGCTGAAGGACCGCGGTCCACGCACCAACGTCGAGGCGAAGGAGGCGCTGAACTGGCAGATCACGTTCACGATCCTCTACGTCGCGCTCTGGATCGTGGTCGCCATCCTCAACGGCATCTTCTTCGCTGCGGGAATCTTCTTCCTGCCCGGCATCCTGGTGCTGCTGCCGTGGGTGCTCTGGATCCTCAACGTCGTCTTCTCGATCATCGCCGGCGTGCGGATCAACGATGGGGGCAGCTACCGCTACCCCTGGAACTTCCGTTTCATCAAGTAGTCAGCCCAGCGGGTCCCGCAGAGGAGGACCCACCGGCGGCGCGCCGAACTATCCCCTTCCTCTGAGCAACCTGTGTGCCCTAGGGTTGGGGGCCGTACGCCGCCCTTGCCGGGCGCAACCGCAAAGGAGTTCGACATGAGCAACGTGCCACCCCCACCGCCGCAGAATCCGTATGCCCAGGGCGCGCGGCCGCTCGACCCCGCCAACGAGAAGATGTGGGCGATGCTCATCAACCTCGGTGGCGGCATCATCGCGTTCATCAGCTACGCGACGCTGGCGTTCCTCCCCGCGCTGATCGGCTTCCTGATCCTGAAGGACCGCGGACCGTTCGTGCGCGAGAGCACGAAGAACGCGCTCAACTTCCAGCTGACCCTGCTGATCGCCGTGATCGTGGGATGGATCACCGCGTTCATCTTCATCGGGTTCCTCATCCTGCTCGCCGCCTGGGTCGTGAACATCGTCTTCAGCATCATCGCTGCCGTTCACTCCAACCGCGGCGAGGTCTACCGCTACCCGATGACCATCCAGTTCATCAAGTAGTCCTCGATCACTCCACGAGGCGTCGCACGACGGCGTCCGCCAACAGCCGTCCTGCTCGGGTCAGCTCGACAGATCCGTGCAGGGCGGCTTTCGCGTCGACGAGACCGTCGGCGATCAGTCCGGCGACCGCTGCGCGCCCAGCACCGTGCAACGCCGAAGTGGGGAGCCCTTCGCGGATGCGCACGCGAAGCAGCACGTCCTCGAACTGGCGTGTCGAGACATCGAGCGTCTCCCTCCCCGCAGCCGGCGAGTCTCCGGTAAGCACGCGCTGCGCGTACGCGGCCGGATGCTTCACGTTCCACCAGCGCACCCCACCGATGTGGCTGTGCGCACCGGGGCCCACGCCCCACCAGTCGTGACCGAGCCAGTAGCCCAGGTTGTGGCGGGACCGATGTGCGTCATCCGTCGCCCAGTTGCTCACCTCGTACCACTCGAAGCCCGCCTCGCCCAGGCGCTCGTCGACGAGCTCGTACATGTCCGCCTGAAGGTCCTCGTCGGGCTCCGCGACCTCGCCCCGGCGGATCTGCCTTGCCAGCTTGGTGCCCTCCTCGACGATGAGCGAATAGGCCGAGACGTGGTCGGGCTCGCACGCCAGCGCGGCGCCGACGGATGTCGCCCAGTCGTCGATCGACTCCCCAGGCGTTCCGTAGATGAGGTCGAGGCTCACCTGCAGCCCGGCGTCCTTCGCCCACTGCACCACGAGCGGCACCCTGTCAGGATCGTGCGTGCGCTCCAGTGTGCGCAGCACATGCGGAACGGCGGACTGCATGCCGAACGAGACCCGCGTGAAGCCGGCGTCCGCGAGCTCGGCGAGATAGCGGGCGTCGACGCTGTCCGGATTCGCCTCCGTGGTGATCTCGGCCCCGTCTGCCAGGCCGAAGGTCTCGCGCACGTCGCCGAGCATCGCGCCGAGGTCTGAGGAGGGAAGCAGCGTGGGCGTCCCGCCCCCGAAGAAGACCGTGGCGACCCGTCGGGCCGGAACCCCCGAGGCCGAGAGCACCTCGGCAGCCATCCCGACCTCGTTGCGCGCCTGGTCCGCGTAGTCGGTCTGCTTCACGCCGCGCAGCTCGGTGGCGGTGTAGGTGTTGAAGTCGCAGTAGCCGCACCGAACGCGGCAGAACGGCACGTGCAGGTACACCCCGAAATCGCGGTTCTCGGAGCCGACGGCGGCGCTCGGTGGGAGCAGTCCGTCGCGCGGCGCCGGATCAGCGATCGGCAGGGCGCTCGGCATGTGCCGTGATCGAGCCGGCGTCGCGACCGGCCGGTTCGTCCAGCATGGCCTCTGCGACGACCGTGTCGGATGAGGCACCTGCGTCATCCGCTCCCGTCAGCTGACCAACGACGGGGTTGCCGCTCACCGGGTGCAGTGCGCGAAGGTAGCGCTTGGTGAGCTTGGTCTGATTGGCGCGGGCGAAGGGGCCCGCCACGGCACGGAATCCCGATGCCACGCGGGAGAACGAACGCATCGTGAGCCAGACGGAGTCGTCGTCCCGCTGCTCGACGACGAACGACTCCTCGCCGCAGAGGGGATGACCGTGCATGGTGCCGTACCCGAAGCCGACCCTGTGCTTCTCCTCGATCACGTACACGACGCGCACCGGCGCGTGCACGTGCAACGGGCCGAAGGGAACCCGCAGCACAGCTGTCATGCCGTTCGCGATGTAGGGATGACCGTCCTCGTCGTAGACGGCTTCCGTGCCGCGGTGCGGCACAAGCCGCTCAGGCGTGCCGTCTTCCGCGTATCGGATGCCGGCGTACTCCTCACCGGTGCCCGGCTCGATCTCGGTGATCTGCACACCGCTTCCGCGCTGGATGCCCCACGTCATGAGCGCGCGCGACGAGGTGGTGAACCTCTCGTCGCCGCTGCCGAGCCTCACCGAACGAGAGCTCGCGCGGAAACCCTTCGGCGGATGCATCGTGAGGTCGTGTGCGAGGGTGGCGCCAACAGCGGCATACGTCACCGGTTGATCGGTGAAGGTACTGCGCCGCATGACGTTCGTTGGTCCGACCCTTCGTGTGCGATCGCCGGGCGCGCCGTCTCCGGTTCCGCCGCCTGCGATCTGCCCCCTCTTCGCCCAGCGAGTTTAGCCGAGTTCGTCGAAGGCGACCTCAACGAGGCCTGAACGGGCCGCTGGCGCGCGCCCTACGACTTCTTCTCGACGTCACCGCTCAAAGCGGCGATGAACGCTTCCTGCGGCACCTCGACGCGCCCCACCATCTTCATGCGCTTCTTGCCCTCTTTCTGCTTCTCGAGGAGCTTGCGCTTGCGGGTGATGTCGCCGCCATAGCACTTGGCCAGGACGTCCTTGCGCATGGCGCGGATGGACTCACGGGCGATGATCCTCGCACCGATCGCCGCCTGCACGGGCACCTCGAACTGCTGGCGCGGAATCAGCTTCTTCAGCCGCTCCGTCATCATGACGCCGTACGCATAGGCCTTGTCACGGTGCACGATCGCACTGAAGGCATCCACCTGCTCGCCCTGCAGCAGGATGTCGACCTTCACCAGGTCGGCCTCCTGCTCGCCTGAAGGCTCGTAGTCGAGGCTCGCGTAGCCCTGCGTGCGGCTCTTCAGCTGGTCGAAGAAATCGAACACGATCTCGCCGAGCGGCATGGAGTAGCGGATCTCGACCCTGTCCTCGCCGAGGTACTCCATGCCGAGCAGCGTGCCGCGGCGCGACTGGCAGAGCTCCATCACGGTGCCGACGTAGTCCTTGGGAGTCAGGATGGCCGCGCGAACGACCGGCTCGCTGACCGTGTTCACCTTGCCCGTCGGGTACTCGCTCGGGTTCGTCACCGTGACCGACTTGCCGTCCTCGGTGGTCACCTCGTAGATCACGCTCGGAGCCGTGGTGATGAGGTCGAGGCCGAACTCTCGCTCGAGACGCTCGGTGACGATCTCGAGGTGCAGAAGGCCGAGGAAGCCGCAGCGGAAGCCGAAGCCGAGCGCGACGGACGTCTCGGGCTCGTAGACAAGAGCTGCATCGGACAGCTTGAGCTTGTCGAGCGCCTCGCGAAGGTCCGGATAGTCGCTGCCGTCGATCGGATACAGGCCGGAGAAGACCATCGGCTTGGGGTCGGTGTAGCCGGCGAGAGCGTCGGATGCCGGCTTCGCGGCGTTGGTCACGGTGTCGCCGACGCGCGACTGACGCACGTCCTTCACGCCGGTGATGAGGTACCCCACCTCGCCGACGCCGAGTCCGCGGGTCGGGGTCGGCTCCGGTGAGCTCACGCCGATCTCGAGCAGCTCGTGCGTCGCCCTCGTCGACATCATCTGGATGCGCTCCCGCGCCGTCAGCTGTCCGTCGACCATGCGGACGTAGGTGACCACACCGCGATAGCTGTCGTAGACGGAGTCGAAGATCATGGCCCTTGCAGGGGCATCCTTCACGCCGACCGGCGCGGGGACGAGCTCGGTGACGCGGTCGAGAAGCATTTCGACGCCGTCGCCCGTCTTTCCGCTGACGCGAAGCACGTCATCCGGGCTGCCACCGATCAGGTCTGCCAGCTCGCGCGCATACTTCTCGGGATCGGCCGCCGGCAGGTCGATCTTGTTGAGCACCGGGATGATCGCGAGGTCGTTCTCCAGCGCCAGATACAGGTTCGCGAGGGTCTGCGCCTCGATGCCCTGGGCGGCATCCACGAGCAGGATCGCGCCCTCGCAGGCCGCGAGCGAGCGTGAGACCTCGTAGGTGAAGTCGACGTGACCTGGCGTGTCGATCATGTTGAGCGCGTAGGTGTCGCCCTCGTACTGCCACGGCATGCGCACCGCTTGGCTCTTGATCGTGATGCCGCGCTCGCGCTCGATGTCCATGCGGTCGAGGTACTGGGCACGCATCGCGCGCTCTTCAACGACACCGGTCAGCTGCAGCATGCGATCGGCGAGCGTGGACTTGCCGTGGTCGATGTGCGCGATGATGCAGAAGTTGCGGATGCGCGCCGGATCGGTCGCTGCTGGCTCGAGAGCGGTCAAGGCACGTGGTGACATCGTTCGGCAATTCTCCCATGAACGAGACGGCGCCACTGCTCACCGCGACCCCGCGACGCTGCATCCCCACGCCACAGCAGAGGGTTCCGCCCGCAGTCTCGGCGTGGGCGTGCAGACTCGCGTCGCGAGGCGCTAGCGGTCGAAGCGTTCGGCGCGCTCGACAACGATGCCGCGGCCGTTCTCCCAGCGGTACACCTCGGAGCCGGAGATGAACACCTGCTCGGCCCGGCTCATCACGTCGAGCGGGTCGCCCGACCAGAGCACGAGGTCGCCGTCGAGTCCCACGCGCAGGGCCCCGACTCGGTCATCCAGCCTCAGGAACGACGCGGGGTTCACGGTGAGCGCTTCGAGAGCGACCGTGCGGTCGAGTCCGTCCTTCACGGCGAGAGCCGCCTGGTAGACGAGGAAGTTGATCGGCACCACCGGATGATCGGTCGTGATCGCCACCCGCACGCCGGCGGAGGCCAGCCGGCCGAGGTTGGCGATCGCGCGATCCTTCAGCTCGACCTTGGATCGCGAGGTGAACATCGGCCCATAGATCACCGGGATGTCCCGCTCGGCGAGCACATCGGCGAGCTTCGCCCCGTCCGTTCCGTGGTTGATCACCAGGCGGTAGCCGAACTCGTCGGCCAGGCGGATGGCTGTCGCGATGTCGTCGTGCCTGTGAACGTGCTGATCCAAAGCCAGCTCGCCGGCGAGCACCCGAGCGAGGGTCTCCTTCGCCAGGTCGCGCGCGAAGGGCTCGCCCTTGGCGGATGCCGCGTCACGGGTCGCGGCATAGTGCTGGGCATCCGCGAACGCCTGACGGAGCACGTAGGCGACCCCGAGCCGCGTGCTCGGCGTCTGCTTCTTCTCGCCGTACACGCGCTTCGGGTTCTCACCGAGGGCGGACTTCACGCTCACCGAGTCGCTGATCAGCTGCTCGTCGATCGTGCGGCCGCCCCACGTCTTGATGGCGACGGTCTGTCCGCCGATCACGTTGCCACTGCCCGGCTTCACCACCACGGAGGTGATGCCGCCGCTCAGGGCATCCCTGAAGCCCTCGTCGTCGATGTCGATCGCGTCCAGGGCGCGAACCCCTGCGGTGTTCGGGTCGGTCATCTCGTTGGTGTCATTGCCCGCGCTGCCGCCGCCCTCCTCGTGGATGCCCACGTGGCCGTGCGGCTCGATGAATCCTGGCAGCAGCCAGCGACCCCCGGCATCCACCACCCGAACGCCCTCCGGCACCGCAACGTCCGCTCCGACCGCGGTGATCACGCCGTTCTCGACGACCACTGTCCCGTTCTCGATGGGCTCGCCCGCGACGGGCACGACATATGCGCCGACGACGGCGACGGATTCTCCCTGATTCATGTTTTCCACCCTAGGCAGGTGGGCGCGAGCGTTCGGCCTCCCCTCGGCACCTGGGAGCAGGGTCCGGGTCGGAGAAGCGAATGGCGTCTGGTAGAGTTGTTTGCTGGCTTGCGTGTGGTCTCAGCCGCACGTCGCCGTCAGACGCCCTCTCTCGTCCGGCGGCACATCCTGACACTCCACCTCGAACGAAAGACAAGACCACTCGTGGCAAACATCAAGTCGCAGATCAAGCGCATCAAGACGAACGAGAAGGCGCGCGAGCGCAACAAGGCTTACAAGAGCGAGCTCAAGACCGCCATCCGCACCACGCGCGAGGCCGTCGCCGCGGGCGACAAGGACAAGGCGACCACCGCCCTGGCCACCGCCAGCCGCAAGCTCGACAAGGCCGTCAGCAAGGGCGTCATCCACAAGAACCAGGCAGCGAACCGCAAGTCGTCCATCGCCAAGCAGGTCGCAGCGCTGTAGTTTTTGCGCGCCCGCGGCGCCGCCTTGCGCGCCCGTCCCTACCGGGCGCGCCGCTGTCGGCATCGCGCCTGGTCGCGTACGGCGCCGGCATAGCCGCCGCCTCGTGGAGCGTGTTACGTACCGCGATTGCGGAAGCTGCCCTCACCTTTGAGAACCCCGCCCTTGCCGGCGGGGTTTTCTCTTGCCCGTGAAAGTACATGACGCCGGCATCTTCACCGTGGGTTGAGGAGCACGCCGCAAGGCGCGCGTCTCGAAACCCGAGAGTCTGCGGCTGCAGGTTTCGAGACGCGCGCGGCTACGCCGCGAGCTCCTCAACCAGCGAATGAGGAATGGCCGCCGACTCAGGCGCGCGACGTCGCCCCACGGGCGCTCAGGATCTCGATCATGCGCTCGAGTGCGAAAACCTGGTCTCTGCCCGCGCCCTTGACGCTGGCATCTGTCTCCGCGACGACCTGGATGCTGCGCGCCAGCCCGTCCTCCGTCCAACCCTGCAGGTCGCGACGGGCGCGATCCACCTGCCATGGGGCCAGACCGAACTGGGAAGCCAGCTGAGCCGAGCTGCCGCGAGCTCCGTAAAGCCTCGCCATCGTGCGCAACTTGCTGGCGAAGGCCGCAACCATCGGTACCGGGTCGGCGCCGGACGCCAGCGCATGCCTCAACGTGATCAACGCCTCGCCATAGCGACCGGCCAGCGCCGAATCCGCGACCTTGAAGGCGTTCGTCTCGACGCGACCGCCGTAGTAGCGATCGACGGTGGACTCGGTGACCTCCGCTCCGGTGTCCGAGATGAGCTGCTGACAGGCCGCCGCGAGCTCGGCGAGGTCGTCTGCGAACGCGCCGGTGACGGCTCGCAACGCACCAGGCGTGACCTTCTTGCCCGCCATGCGGAACTCCGCCTGCGCGAAGTCGTACTTGTCCGACTCGCGCTTGAGCTCGGCGCAGACCACCTCAACTCCCCCGCCGGACCCGCCGCGGATCGCGTCGAGGAACCGCTTGCCCCGCTGCCCTCCGCCGTGACGCACGAGCACCGTGGTGTCGTCCGCCGGACTTTCCAGGTAGGTCACCAGGTCGTCGATGAAGGCGTCGCTCGCCTTCTCGGCCCCGCTCACCCGGATGAGCCGCGGCTCGCCGAACAAGGAAGGGCTCGCGACCGAGGCGAGCTCGCCCGGCACGTACTCCGAAGCGATGATGTCGGTGATCTCGAGGCTCGGGTCGGTCTCTCGCAGTCGATCGCGCAGGATGCGCATGGCCCTGTCGGCGAGCACGGTCTCCGGACCGCTCACCAGCACCACGGGGGCCGCACGCACGTCGTACCAGCTCAGCTGCGGGATGACCGTCTTCACTGCTGCGGCACGACCACCGCCCCGCGTCGAGCCGCCACGCGATGCCGACGCCCGTCCGCCGGTGGATCGCGCCCCTGCACTCCGCGCCGTCGCCGCCACACCGTTCCTCTCGATAGCCAGGGCCGAGCCGAAGGCACGACGTCTGGAATTGCACCGCCCAAGGCCGCCACACGGTGGCCGAATCTTGGGAGCGCAATCAGCCTAATCGGCGCCGCCGACACCACGAGAACGCCCGGGAGCGGCGAGCTGCCTGGTCGAAGCGTGCTTCTGCGTCCAGGTGCGCAAACTCCCATCGGACGCGGCGGTCACCATCAGCATCCCCTGCACATCGGTGCGCATCACCTGGGTTCCCGCACGTCGCAGGATGCCGAGGGCCTGCGCGGTGGGATGCCCGTAGTCGTTCTCTGCGCCGCACGAGACGAGCGCGACCGCGGCATCGAGCCGCTGGTACAGGGATTCGTCCTGGTCCGAAGAACCGTGATGTGCGACCTTGACCACGTCCACCGGCTGGACGCGATCTGTGGCGAGGAGGGCCGACTGGGCGCGCTCGTCGAGGTCACCCAGGAAGATCGACCGCAGCCCGTCCCCGTCAAAGGCCACCGCGACGCTGCGCTCGTTGCCGTCATCCATGCCTCCGGGGTCGGCGTCGGGCCACAGAACGCGCCAGTCGAGGTCTCCGAGCCGCCCGGAGTCTCCGGTCTGCGCCACCGTGACCTGAGCACCGCCTCTGCTGAGGGCCGCGTCCACCGCCTGCCCGTGGGCGTCGGTGGGCGGACCGACCATCGCAACGCCGACCTTGCCGATCACCGCACCGACACCGCCGACGTGGTCCTGGTCGTAGTGAGTGAGCACCAGCAGGTCGATGTGCGAGATGCCGAGCTCGGACAGGCAGCTCTTCAACGGCGCGGCGTCGGGACCGACATCCACCAGCGCGTGAGCGCCCTTGCTCTGAAGCAGCACAGCGTCCCCCTGTCCGATGTCGCATGCCGCAATGCTCCAGTTCGACGGGCGTTCGAGCGCCTCGGCGACGCGCCCGCCCACCATCCCAGCGAGGGAGCACACGATCAGGCCGCCGGATGCCGCCAGCGCGATCACCCTGGCGAGACGACTCGCACGTCTGGCGGGGCGCATCACGACCAACACGATCGCCAGCGTGACCGCAAGCATCAAGGCGAAGCCCACGGCGCCGTCCACCCAACCCCATCCGCTCGCCGGCAGGGTCTGCGTCACGCGTGCCACTGCGGCGATCCAGGCAGAAGGCAGCCACGCGAGGTGCGCGAGAAGGGAGCCGCCGAGTGGCCACAACGGCGTCAGCACGCAGGAGACGAGCCCGAGGACCGTGGCGATCGGCGCGGCAGGCTCGGCGACGAGGTTCGCCACCACGCCGTACAACGGCACCGTGGGGTTGAGCAGCAGCAGTACGGGCTGGCAGGCTACCTGCGCGGCGATCGGGACGGCGAGAAGTGCGGCCACCCGGGACGGCATCCACCTGCTCATCCGCTCCGTCATCGGCGGTGCGAGCAGCAACAGAGCCCCGGTTGCGAGCACGGACAACGCGAAGCCGTAGTCGACGGCAAGCCACGGGTCGATGCACAGGAGAGCGATGATCGCCAGCGAGAGCGCAGGGACGGCCCGGCCGGGTCGCCCGGACCAGGCGCCGAAGACGATCACCGTGGCCATCACGGCGGCACGCAGCACGCTGGGCTGCGGTGTAACCAGCACCACGAATCCCGCAAGGGCGACCAGTGACGACGCGGAGCGGATGCCGCGCCCGAGCCCCATCGCGCCGGCCGCAGCCGCCACCAGGGAGACCACCACGGCGCAATTGGCACCGGAGACCGCGGTGAGGTGGGTGAGGCTCGCCTGCTTCATCGCGTCGGACAACGAGGTCGACACCTCGTGAACGTCGCCGATCGCGAGGCCGGGGAGCAGATCGCCGCCATCGCCTGGAAGCGCGCTCGCCTCCTGCGAGAACGTTCTCCTCATCGCGTTGGCGGCGGCAAGCGGAGGAGGTGCGGGTGCGACAACACGCGGCCGAGCGCTTGCGTAGACCAGTGCCGCAGTCTCCGAGCCGGGCTCCAGCATGATCACCGTTCCGGTCATCGCCACGGTCTCACCGATCTGCACCTTTGTTTCCGTCGGCGTGAAGACCTGCACGGGCATGCGCGCCGTTGTCGCCACGTCGCCCGCCGTCAGTGCGGTCACCGTCGCCGAGAAGCGCACGCGACCGCCGGAGTATGGCGACGCGGCGGCCGGCACGGGGAGCGACGTCACGCTCGCGCGGAGTGTCACGGTGTGATGCGCCAGACGAGCGACGGCATCGGGATGCCGAGCGGGCAGCGCAACTGCCGCTGCCGTGCACACCAGTGCGGCGGCGGCCCCGGCAACACACACTGCGGCAGCCACAACGGCGGCTCGCTTCCACCGTCGAGGCTCGCTTTCCTGCTCTCCCCGGCTCAGCCGAAGCGCGACTGCTGCCCCGGCCGCGGCGACCGCCGCGCTCCACAGCACGATCGCCATCCACATCGGCGCACCGGGTATCGCGAGGGACACTCCACCACCCGCCCAGGCTGCCAGCGCCGGGATCGCGAGTCGGAGGTCGATCATCAGACGGTCACCTGGTCTTTGAGCCCATCGAACGTCTTCTGACCGATGCCGCTCACATTCATCAGGTCGTCGATCGACGTGAAGCGGCCGTTCTCGGTGCGCCACGCGATGATCTTCGCCGCCATCGCCGGCCCGACACGTGGCAGGGTGTCGAGCTCCTCCTCCGTGCCGGTGTTGAGGTTCACCTTGCCTCCCGTTGCGTCGACGACACCACCGCCTCCTTGCACTCCGCCGGACGCCGGAGCGGCAACAGGGTCGCTGACGTGCGGTACGGCGAGCTGTTCGCCGTCGCTCAGCGGGCGGGCGAGGTTGACGCCGGCCTGTTCGGCGTCGTCGGTCATCCCACCCGCCGCGCCGATCGCATCGACCACCCGCGAGCCGTCCGCGAGGGTGTAAAGACCTGGATGCACCACAGCGCCGAGCACGTGCACGTAGACCACCGTCGTCGGAACGGGGGTCGGCGCGACCCGGTTCGCACCCGCCGCCGTCACGGTCACCGCGGGAACCCGTCTGCTGTCGCCGCGCGGCGCCAGCATGCCCACCAGCACGGCCGTCGCAAAGGCCGCGATCAGCAGAACGGCCGCTGCGCCGAGGCCGATCCGGAGCTTCACGGCACGCGGCACGGCGCGAGAACGGGGAGAGAGCACATCGCGAGGGTCGGCATCCACCCTCGCGACGCTACGGAGACCGCGGCGGCCTCGTTCTCGCTTCCCCACGGACCGTGAAGACGCCGACGGCGCTCCGCCCTGGGGACGAAGAGCCGTCGAACGAGAACGAGCCGGCTGAGGCCGCTACCTCACGGTGACGAAGTTCACCAGACGCGGCGCCCGAACGATCACACTCGCGATCTCACGGTCACCAAGGGCCCGTTGCACAGCATCCGACTCGCGCGCCAGCGCTTCGAGCTCATCGGCGCCGACCTTCGGCGACACCTCGACCCGGTCGCGCACCTTGCCGTCGACCTGCACGATCGCCGTCACCGACTCCTCGACGAGCAGGCTCGGATCGGGGCGACGCCACACCTGCGCGGCAACGGTCGGCTCGTACCCGAGCGTCTGCCACATGTCCTCCGCCGTGTACGGCGCGAACAGGTTGAGTACCAGCGTGACCACCTCTGCGGCCTCGCGAACCGCGGCATCCTTCGGCCCGGGGCCGGAGTCGATCGCCTTCCGCGTGGCGTTCACCAGCTCCATGAGCCGTGCGACGACGACGTTGAACTTGAACTGCTCGACGAGCCCCGGAGCATCCGCGAGCAGGCGGTGGGTCACGCGGCGGAGTGCCACGTCGCCCGATCGCCACTCGACGTCGGGTGAGCTGGTGACGTCGTGAGCGACCCGCCACGCGCGCGCCAGGAACTTCGCGCTTCCGGCAGCCGACACGTCGGCCCAGTCGATGTCGTCCTCAGGGGGCCCCGCGAAGGCCAGCGTCACGCGCAGGGCATCCGCTCCGTGCTGACGCAGCTCGTCGGCGAACTCGACGAGGTTGCCCTTCGACTTGCTCATCGCCGAGCCGTTCAGGATGACCTGCCCCTGGTTCAGCAGAGACGTGAATGGCTCGGTGAACGACACGTACCCGAGGTCGAACAGCACCTTCGTGATGAACCGCGAGTAGAGCAGGTGCAGGATGGCGTGCTCGACGCCTCCGACGTACTGGTCGACCGGCGCCCACTTCTCCACTTCGGCCGGGTCGAACGCCTGGGTGTGGTCGTTCGCGGACAGGTATCGCAGGTAGTACCACGAGCTGTCGACGAATGTGTCCATGGTGTCGGTGTCACGTGTGGCCTTGCCGCCACAGCTCGGGCAGTCGACGGTCGACCACTCGGTCGCGGCGCCCAGCGGGCTGGTGCCCTTGGGCTTCAGGTCGAGGCCGTCCGCATCGGGCAGCAGCACGGGCAGCTGGTCCTCGGGCACGGGCACCTCGCCGCACGACGGGCAGTGGATGATCGGGATGGGCGTACCCCAATACCGCTGTCGCGAGATCAGCCAGTCGCGCAACCTGAAGTTGCGCGCGGCATGACCGAGTGACGACGAGGTGAGCGCCTCTGTGATGCGGTGGATGGCGTTGCTCTTGCTCAGCCCGTTGAACGGACCCGAGTTGATCAGGCGGCCGTCGCCGGTCAGGGCCACACCGGTCGACGCCGGGTCGAGCGGCGGCAGGTCTTCGGGGAGCAGCGCCTCACCCGTCTCCGGGTCGGTCGGGATGACCGGAATCGTGCCCGTGATCGGTGCATTCGTGTCCACGACGACCCGCACCGGCAGGTCGAACGTGCGCGCGAAGTCCAAGTCACGCTGATCGTGGGCCGGCACCGCCATGACGGCACCATGGCCGTATTCGGCCAGCACATAGTCAGCGGTCCAGATCGGCAGCCGCTCACCGCTCAGCGGGTTGATCGCGTAGCGCTCGAGGAACATGCCGGTCTTCTCGCGCTCGGTGCTCAGGCGCTCGATGTCGGTGGTCGCCTGCGTCTGGCGCAGGTAGCCGTCGAACTGCTCGCGTACGTGCGCAGGGGCATCCATCACCAGCTCGGCGGCCAGGTCGGAGTCGGGGGCCACCACCAGGAAGGTCACGCCGTACAGCGTGTCCGGGCGCGTCGTGTACACCGAGATCGGGTCCTTGCGACCCTCGATGGTGAACTGCACGTCGGCGCCGATGGAGCGTCCGATCCAGTTGCGCTGCATGGTCAGCACGCGGGTCGGCCACGCGCCCTCCAGCTGGTTCAGGTCATCCAGCAGCCTGTCGGCGTAGTCGGTGACGCGGAAGTACCACTGGGTCAGCTTCTTCTTCACCACGGCGAAGCCGCAGCGCTCGCAGTGACCGTCGATGACCTGCTCGTTCGCGAGCACCGTCTGGTCGTTCGGGCACCAGTTGACGGTACCGTCCTTGCGGTAAGCGAGCCCCTTCTCGTACAGCTTCAGGAACAGCCATTGGTTCCACTTGTAGTACTCGGGATCGCTGGTGTGCAGTTCCCTGCTCCAGTCGAACGACGGCGCGTAGATGCGGAAGCTGCGCTTCTGCTGCGCGATGTTGTCGTAGGTCCAGCCGCGCGGGTCGATGCCGCGCTTGATCGCCGCGTTCTCCGCTGGCAGCCCGAAGGAGTCCCAGCCGATCGGGTGCAGCACGTTGAAGCCTTGCTGACGCCAGTAGCGCGCGACGATGTCGCCGAAGCCGAACGCCTCGGCGTGACCCATGTGCAGGTCGCCCGACGGGTAGGGGAACATGTCGAGCACGTACTTGCGCGGACGCTTGTCGCCGGGAGCGTCGGTGCGGAACGGTTGAAGCCGCTCCCACACAGGCAGCCACTTGGCCTGAATGGCAGCGAAGTCGTAACGGGCTTCAGAACCGTCTCGCTCGTCGTGATCTGGCACGTCGCTCTCAATCTCTGTGGAAAGGGTCTGCGCAAAAACGCGTGCGGACCCCGGCGTTGGAACACCGGCGTCCGGGAAAAAAGGGGTGTATCAAGATTACCCGTTCGTTTCGCCCATGTTGCGGCGAAAGGATCAGGCGTCGAGGGCCGCGAGCAACGCTGCCGCTTTCAGCTTGATCTCGGCCAGCTCTCGCTCCGGTACAGACAACGCGGTGATGCCGCCGCCTGTTCCGATCGCGGCCTCTCCGCCCTGCATCACGATGCTTCGGATGACCATCGCAAGGTCGGCCGACCCGTCGAGTCCGAGCCACCCGAAGCATCCGCTGTAGATGCCGCGCGGGCCCTTCTCGAGACCGTGCAGGATGCCCATGGCGCTGAGCTTCGGCGCGCCGGTCATCGAGCCGGCCGGAAAGCACGCGTCGAGCACGTTCAGCGCATCGACGCCGTCGGCCAGCTGCGCCGCGACAGTGCTCACCAGCTGGTGCACGTGTCGGTGGGTCTCCACCTCGAGCAGTGTGGTGACGACGACGCCTCCGAGCCGGGCGACCCTGCTGAGATCGTTGCGCATGAGGTCGACGATCATCAGGTTCTCGGCACATTCCTTCTCGTCGCGGCCGAGAGTGTCCCTGAGCCTCGCGTCGTCGACCGGGTCCGGCAACCGCCGTGCCGTCCCCTTCACCGGACTCGTCACGGCCACGCCGTCGGAGACGTGCAGGAACAGCTCGGGTGACGAGCTCAGCAGGGAGATGTCGCCGAACTGCACGAACCCGCCGTGCGGCGCAGGCGAGTCTCGGCGAAGCCGTCGGTAGACGTCGAGCGGCCGGGCATCCGTCTGCACGCGGATGGCGTTCGTGAGACACAGCTGGTACGCATCACCGGCACGGATCGCCAGCTGACAGTGCTCGATCATCCGCAGGTAGTCGGCATCCGAGTGCCGCCACACGGGTTCGGCAGCCTGTGGATGAGTCCGGGACCCTGCGCCACTCGCCTCAGCCCGCGGTGACGGCGCATCCTCCGTGGACGCCTGTGGTGCAAGCGAGGCCAACAGGTCTCGCGTCGCCGACGCCCAAGCGCGACCGTCTTCGTCGTCGACGAACCACAGGCTCAGCTCGCCGGAGCCGTGATCGACCTCGACGACGCGATCGGCGGCGATGAGTGCGACATCCGGCCACGGCGACTCCGCAGCGGGGATGCCGAGAGCCCGTGCTCCGTGCTCGTATCCGAACCATCCGACCCACCCCAGTGGCGAGCCGTTGACCGAGGTGTCGGCGGCAGCGACCGCATCGCGGATGACCCGCGTGAGGTCGACCGCGATGTCGAGGGCGTGCCCGGCGACTACCTCTCTGGCAACGCCCTCGGAGACGATGTAGCTCGGCCTCTGCCGTGACGCGGCTCCGAGTCTGCTCACGCCTCCGTCGCGGATGCGCGCATCCAGCCAGAACGCGTGGCTCTCGTCGGCGAACAACGCCTCGAACACGAGCTCGGGGTCGACGCCGAAGGGGAGGCGCTCCCTCCGCGCCGGTGCCTGAGCACCGGGCATCGCGAGCGACTCCCCTGACGACGACTCGACGTCCACGCCCTGCCTACGGGACGAGGTCGACTACTGGAAGAGGTTCTTCTGCGACAGCCACTCCTGAGCGATCTGCTGCGCGGACTCCTTGGAGCTGCCCGCCGCCTTCTCGTTCAGGGTCACCAGGTCATCGGTGGTGAGTGCACCGCTGACCTTGTTGAGCACGCTCTTCACCTTGTCGTCGACCTTGGCCGATGCGATCACCGGCACCACGTTCTCAGCGATGATGATGTGCTTCGGGTCCTTCAGCGTGACGAGACCGTTGTCCTTGATGGCCGAGCTCGTCGTGTAGATGTCGGCCATCTGCACGGTGTTGTCGAGCAGCGCCTTGACCGTGAGCGGGCCACCGCCGTCGTTGATCGGGTCGAGTGTCGCGTTCACGCCGTACGCCGACTTGAGGCCGGGAATGCCGTACGGGCGGTCGGCCAGCTCTGGGTTGGCGCCGACCGTGATCGGCACGGGCACGCTCTTCAGGTCGGACAGGCTCGTCACGTTGTACTTCTGGGAGAACTCCTTGGTCACGTTGTACGAGTCAGCGTCCTGCGCCGACGACTGGTTGAGCACCTCGTAGCCCTTCGGCAGTGCGTCACTCAGGGCGGCGTAGACGTCGGCACTGGACTGCGCCGTCGTCTTCGCGTCGTAGTACTGCAGCAGGCTGCCCGAGTACTCGGGAACCAGGTCGATCGAGCCGTCCTGGAGCGCCTTGAGGTAGGCCTCGCGAGCACCGATGTTCGGCGTGATCGACGCCTTGACGCCGTTGTTGTTGAGCGCCTGCGTGTAGATCTGCGCGATGATCTCGGACTCCGGGAAGTTGGCGGAGCCGACGACGATCGGGCCGCCGGCCTTCGCTGACGACGTGCTGGAGTTGTCGAGCGGGTTGCCTGAGGAGCACGCTGCAAGCGCGAGCGCGCTCAGCGCCGCAACGGCGGCAGCGCTGATGATGCGGGATTTCAGTGCCATGGTGCTTCGCTTTCTCTTCTTCGGCCTTTCAGCCTGCTGTGGTGGACTGCGATGCCCCGGCAAGGGACCGGGACGAGCGCACGCGCACGTCTGATGCTCTTCCGAGCACCACCCCGCGCGGCACGACGAGTCGTTGCACGATGGCGAAAACGCCATCGGCGACGAGAGCGAGGATGATCACGAGGATGGAGCCGCCGAGCATCTCGGCGTAGTTCTGCACGGCGTATCCGTCGTAGATGAACCGGCCGAGCCCGCCGAGCGGGAGATAGGCGGCCACGGTCCAGGTCGCGATGACCTGGAGGAACGCGGACCGCACTCCCCCGATGACGATGGGCAGCGCGAGCGGCAGCTCTACCTTGAACAACACCTGCCAGCCGGTCATTCCGATGGAGCGAGCGGCGTCGATGGTCTGCCTGTCGACGGCATCCACCCCTGCGTAAGCCCCGGCGATGAGCGGCGGGAGCGCCAACAGCACCATGGCGATCAGCGGCGGGCCGAGGCCGAGACCGAACCAGGTCGCCAGCAAGAGGACGACGCCGAGAGTAGGCAGGGCGCGCAGAGCGCCGGAGAGCTGCACCGCGATGCCGCGGCCCTTGCCCGTGTGCCCCACCGCGAGGCCGACCGGCAGCGCGATAGCGCACGCCAAGATGATCGTCACGATCGTGTAGACGAGCTGTTCCTCGATGCGCACGGGGATGCCGCCCGGTCCGACCCAGTTGGCGGGATCGAGGATCCAGACGAAGGCGTCGTTCCAGCTGTTCATGCCATGCTCACCAGCTCGACGGACTCATCGTGTGTTCCTGAACGGCGTTTGCGCGACCGGCCTCTCGTCCACGGCATCGAGAGGCGTCCGAGACCCGCGATGACGAGGTCGAAGACCACCGCGATCACGATCGTGCCGACGATGCCGACGAGGATCTCGAGTGGGAAGCTCACCTGGAATCCGCGCAGGAAGAAGTAGCCGAGGCTTGGGACGCCGATGACCGATCCCACACTGACCAGGCTGATCGTGCTCACCGACACCACGCGAACGCCGGAGAGCAGCACGGGCCCTGCGAGCGGCAGCTCGACGGACCAGAACCGGCGCCAGGTGGAGAAGCCGACAGCGCTGGCAGCGAGAAGGATGTCGACATCCACCGCAGCGAAGGCGTCGGAAGCCGTTCGGACCATGATCGCTACCGCGTAGATGGTGAGCCCGACGACGACATTGGTGGGAGCGATGACCTTGGTGCCAATGATGCTCGGGAGCACCAGGAAGAGCGGCAACGACGGGATCGCATACAGGATGCCGACGATGGCGAGCACGGTTCCGCGACTGGCGCGGTAGCGGTTCGTAACCCATCCGATCGGAATGGCGAGTACGAACCCGATGATGATCGGAGGAATGGCTAGCCACGCATTGATCAGCGTGAGCTGCCAGATCTGGCCGGCGTTCTCGATCAGCCAGTTCACCGCGGTTGATCACCCTGCGCCGAAGCACCCGAAGCCGCCGCGACGGCTCCGGCCTCATCGTGGTCGGCGACCAGAACGCCTGCGGGGCGCCCTTCGGCGTCGACGAGCACGTCGCGCCCCGACCTGTTGCTCACATACAGTGCACGCTTGCCCCTGTCTGCGCCGACGAACCGAGCGACGAAGTCGTCTGCCGGCTCGGCCAGGATCTCCTCCGGGGTTCCGATCTGGGCGACGATGCCGCCCGTCTTGAAGATCACGACCTGGTGCCCGAGCAGGAACGCTTCGTCGATGTCGTGTGTGACGAAGACGACTGTCTTGTCGAGCTCGCGCTGCAGGCGAAGGAGCTCCTGCTGCAGCTCAGCGCGCACCAGCGGATCGACGGCGCCGAACGGCTCGTCCATCAGCAGGATGTTCGGGTCGACCGCGAGCCCACGTGCGACGCCGACGCGTTGCTGCTGGCCACCGGAGAGCTGGCTCGGATATCTGTCGGCCAGCGAGCGGTCCAGCCCGACGGCGTCCATCAGGTCGAGTGCGCGCGCGCGGGCATCCTTGCGCTTCACACCGCGCAGCAGCGGAACGGTCGCGATGTTGTCTGCGACCTTGCGGTGCGGGAGAAGCCCCGAGTTCTGCATGACATAACCGATGCTGCGACGCAGCTTGACCGGCTGCAGGGTCGAGACGTCGTCGCCGTCGATCTCGATCGTGCCGCTCGTCGGGTCGACCATGCGGTTGATCATGCGCAGGATCGTGGTCTTGCCGCTGCCCGACGAGCCGACGAGCACCGTGATCTTGCGCGAAGGGATGACGAGGCTGAAGTCGTTCACCGCGACGGTGCCGTCGGGGAACTGCTTGGTCACCGATCGGAATTCGATCATCGTCTGAAAGCTCATTCCTGAGGGATGCGGTCGACGGATGCTGCGAACGAGATGCTCGTCAAGCGAAGCACGTCTGTGCCTCGTTCGGGAGAGCAACGCAGGTTTCCACTATGGCCCACGCCACCGACACTCGGCCGGATCAACAGGAAACACGCCGTAATGGGCATCAGCCCTCAGCCGTAGTACTTCTCCAGATAGGCGGTCGCGACGACCCGTGCCTCGGCAAGAGTCCGCTCGTCACCGTCCGCATCCCGGAGGTACGCGCGCTCGACCAACGACTCCGTCATCTGCCCCGCGATGTCGATGTGGAACACGAGCTCGTCGCTTGCCCTGAAGCCGAAGTTGCTGACCAGCATCTCGGCCACCCTGGCGGCGAACTCCCTGATGTGGTCCGGCGTCGTTCCCGACTCGTCGACGCCGCGTACGTCTTCGAAACGCATGATGCGAAAGCCCGGCTCGGTGCGGAACATGTCCGCGAAGGTCTCGATGAGACATCCGATCGCAGCCTGCCAGGTCGATGGCGCTGTGCGCTCGACCTGCCCGGATGCCGCCAGTCGGTAGCGGCGCACGGCCCGGTCGCGCAGTGCGACGAGCAGCGCGATGCGGTCGGGGAAGTAGCGGTAGACGGTTCCGATCGATGCGCCGCTCTCCTCCGCCACCTGGGCGGTGGTCAGGCGGTCGAACCCGACCTCGTCGACGACGATGGCCGCGGCATCCAACAGGGCGTCGATGCGTGCCAGGCTGCGTTCTTGAGACGGTTCGACACGGAACGCTGCTCCCGAATTAGATACCTCGATCGCTCCGACGAGGATCTCTTCGATCATTCCGTTCTACCTTCCATCAGCGTCGACCACTCTCGCGACGATAGTCGAATGCCTGCGCAGTAGACCGTAGCCGACGCGCACTCGCCTTTCAAAGGCCGCGCGGGGCCGCCTGCGCCCATGGAAGACTGTTCAGATGTCCAGCATCCGTCCTGTGCCGAAGGTGCATCGCGCCGCGCGCATCGAGGATGCCTTCCACGCTTTCCGAGCCAGGCGAGCGCTCAAGCGCGGGCACCTGCCCACCGTGCTGTCGTACACCGGTTATGGCACGAGCTCATGGGTTCGCGTGCTCGGCCGGGTCGTTCTGGCCAAGAGTCCCCGCCCGGGGTCGCGGGCCGCACGCACGAACCGCAGACGCGAGGAGAGCGTGCGCGGCTGGCGAAGCTTCATCAGCGTTCCGCTCAGCGACATCGATGTCATCGTCGAGGTCGAAGGCATCGAGCACAGCGTCCGGCCCGACCGCGGCGGCGTCATCGACACCGTGCTTCCCGTCTCGCTGGAGCCGGGCACGCACTGGATCTCCTTCCGCATCGAGGGTGCTGGCGACATCGCGACGGCTCCCATCCAGGTCGTGGCCGACGACACGTCGTTCGGGGTGATCTCCGACGTGGATGACACGGTGATGGTCACCGCGCTCCCCCGTCCTCTGCTCGCGGCATGGAACACCTTCGTGCTGGATGAGCATGCCCGCGTTCCCACGCCCGGCATGGCCGTCTTCCTCGAACGCCTCGCCTCGTCGCACGCCGGTGCACCGATGGTCTATCTGTCAACCGGCGCCTGGAACGTCGCGCCGGCCGTGACCCGTTTCCTGTCTCGCAACCTCTTTCCACCGGGTGCGCTGCTGCTCACGGACTGGGGTCCGACCCACGACCGGTGGTTCAGGAGCGGCAGGGAGCACAAGGAGTTCAATCTCCGGCGCCTCGCGCGCGAGTTCCCTCGCGTGAAGTGGCTGCTCGTCGGAGACGATGGCCAGCACGACGAGCAGATCTACGCCGAGTTCGCGACGGAGCATCCGCAGAGCGTCGCAGCGGTCGCGATCAGACAGCTCTCGAACACCGAGTCGGTTCTCGCGGGCGGGCGTTCGACGGCGGAGAAGCACTCGCAGGTGAGCGGGGTGCCGTGGGTGTACGGCGCGGACGGCGCTGCACTGCTGGCTCAGCTTTCCGAGCTCGGCCTCGTGCGATGACCGTCGCGCGGGCGAGGGCGCTATCGCACCTGCTCGCCCGGCGCGACGACGACGGACCGGCATCCGTCGCAGCGCACCTGCTCGCGACCCAGGCTCAGGCGTTCGGGCCGGCCAGATGGGCACTCGGGGCGCGCAGCGGCACGGCGACCCTCGCCGAGGTGAATGAGCTCTTCGACGGCGGCACGCTGGTGCGCACGTGGACCATGCGCGGCACGCTGCACATCGTGAGCGCCGCGGATGCCATGCTGATGCTGAACGTCACAGCGGACAAGCAGCGCCATCTCGCGGAGCCCGTCATGCGACGTGACGGCATGGACGCCGACGTGGTGTCGCGGGCCTTCCGCGCTCTGGAAGACGCGATCGGCGACCAAGGACCCCTCGATCGCAAGCGCGCCATGGACGTGATGGATGCGGGCGGCGTGAACACCGAGGGAGGTCGGGGTTACCACCTGATCAGGGAGGCAGCGCTCGGCGGGCTCGTCGTCTGGGGTCCGGTCAGCGGTACGCAGCAGTCTCTTGTGCTCACCGACCAGTGGCTGCCGCCGACCGCACGGATCGAACGTGACGAAGCCATCGTCCTCATCCTGCTGCGATACCTCGAGCTGCGATCGCCTGCGACCGTTCGGGACTTCGCCTGGTGGCTGGGCATCACGCTCACCGAGGCGCGGCGTGCGCTTGCCGCGGCCGGTGATTCAGTCGTCCCGTCGGACGCGGGTGTCGACTTTCTGGCTCTTGCGGGAGCCGTCGACTCCGCCGATCGCCCCGAACCCCGCAACACTGCGGCGTTGCTCCCTGCCTTCGACGAATACCTTCTCGGCTATCAGGACAGGTCGTCCGTGCTCGGCGAACACCGCAAAGCGCTCGTGATGGGCACCGCCAACGGCGTGTTCCAGCCCATCATCGTGCTCGACGGCGTGGTTGCAGGCACCTGGCGCCCCGAGACCTCAGCCGCCGGACTCCGCGTCATCCTCTCGCCCTTCGCTCCGCTGTCGTCGCGTGCGGCCCAGCGACTCGCGCGCGAGGCAGCCAGGTATGCGCGCTTTCTCGCTGTCCCGTTGCTCGAGGTGTTCTCGGGCGACGGGACACCCATCGCTTGACCGCGCTGACCCGCTGACCCGCTGACCCGCTGACCCGCTGACCGCGCTTACCCCTTGACCGCGCCGCCCAGCCCGCCGCCGCGCAGGAACGTGCGCTGGAAGATCAGGAAGATCACGACGGGGATGAGCGTGGCGATGGTGAGCGCCGCCAGATAGACGCCGAGATCGGTCGACGACTGGATCTGCGGGAGCCGCACGGAGAGCGGTTGGATGCCGATGTCGGTCAGCACGAGGTTGGGCCACAGAAAGTCGGCCCATGCCGCATTGATCGCGAACACCGACACGACTCCGAGTATGGGCTTCGACATCGGGAGCACGACCGACCAGAACAGCCGGAACGTCCCCGCTCCATCTGTGCGAGCCGCCTCGAAGACCTCGCGGGGCAGGTTGTCGAAGAACCTCATCACCAGCAGCACGTTGAATGCACTGGCGCCGGCAGGCAGCCAGACCGCCCAGAAGGTGTTGATCAGCGAGTGATCGATGAGCGGCGGGTGCAGGATCGTGAGGTACAGCGGAACGAGCAGCACGACCGCGGGCACGAACAGTGTGGCCAGCACAAGGCCGCTGATGATCTTGCCGTACTTGGGCTTCAGCACCGAGAGCGCGAAGCCTCCCGTCGTCGCGACGAGTAGCTGCACGGCCCACTCGCCGGCCGCCATCCAGATGGTGTTGAAGAAGAACTGCCCGATCTGAACGTCGTTCCATGCTCGGCTGAGGTTGGACCAGGTGAATCCGTGCGGGAAGAGGGCGAGCGGCTGGGTCAGCGTCTCCTCGGTCGGGGTGACGGCGGACTTCAGCAGCCAGAGCAACGGCAGCAGCCCGACGATGACGAGGCAGATGCCGAGGATCACGTTGAGCCCCGTGCCGACGACGCGCACGTGCGGCCTGCGCCAGTCGGTGTGGGAGAGGATGCCGCGGTCGGCCTCCTCGGCGACGGAGCTGCGCTTCTTTCGTCTGGCTCGCTCGGGCTCGATGATCTCCTCGAGCGGCAGGTCGGAGGGAATCGTGGTCGTCAATTGTCACTCCATCTCGCGGTGACGCGGAAGTACACGATGGACAGCACGGCGAGGAACACAGCGAGCATCAGACTGAGCGCCGTCGCCTGTCCGTACGCTCCGCCGAGACTGTTGGTGAACGCGTACCGATAGATCAGCAGCAGGATGGTCGTCGTCGAGTTGACCGGACCGCCATCCGTGAAGAGGTAGGGCTGAAGGAACACCTGCGCGGTCGCGATGATCTGCAGGATCAGGGTGATGAAGAGGATGCCCCGCAACTGCGGCAGCGTCACGTGCCAGATCTTGCCCCAGATGGATGCCCCGTCCACCTCGGCCGCGTCGTACAGGTCGGGAGACACCGACGTGAGCGCGGCAAGGTAGATGATGATCGTTCCGCCGGCGCCCGCCCAGGTCGCCTCGAGCACGAGCGAGGGCATTGCGGTCGCAGCGCTCTGGATCCAGGGCTGGGGCGGGATGCCCACCACGGCCAGGATCGAGTTGAAGACGCCCGACGGGCTGGCGTCGTAGAAGATCTTCCAGAGCAGCACGGAGACGACGGGCGGGATGATCACCGGCAGATACGCGAGAACGCTGTAGAAACCCTTCATGCGCTTCACCTCGCTCATCAGCACGGCGGCCACGAGCGGGATCGGGTAGCCGAAGAGCAGGGCGAGCACGGCGAAGTACGCGGTGTTGCGGATCGCCGTCCAGAACAACGGGTCGTTGAAGACTGCGACAAAGTTGTCCCAGCCGACGAAGGTCGCCGGGGTGACCAGGTTGGTCTTCTGAAAGCTCATCACCACCGCTTCGACGATCGGCGTCCACGAGAAGACGCCGAAGATGATCAGCAGCGGCAGGAGGAAGAGCAGAGTGGTGAGCCCGCCGCGCCGCACCCACGTGACGGGGTTGTGCCTGCGCTTCGGGCGTTCGGGGCGCACCGCCCCTTCGGGTCTGACTGCGGTGTCAACGGTCATGGATGCCGGCTCTCACATGGAGGCATGCCGTCGGGTCGTCGGACCAGGTGGCCGACGACCCGACGGATGCCGATTCGTTCTTCTGGACTTTTCTGGCTACTGGCCGTCGGCGTCGATCAACGCCTGGATCTTCGTGTCAACGCCTTTCAGGAGCGCGTCGACGTCGGCGTTCTTGTCGGTCAGAACCGCCTGCACCACGGGGTCGAGGGCGCCGTACAGGTCTTGCGTGTGCGCTGGCGGCTCCGGCACGATCTGCTGGTTCCAGATGCCGTCGGTGAACGACTTCACGTTCTCGGGCGGAACGTTCACGTAGGGCTTGATCCACTCCTGGTTCTGCTCCCAGATGCTCTTGTTGAAGACCGGAAGCGTCGGAGCACCGACCGCCTGGTTCCCCGCGGCGAGGGTCTTGGCGTTGTTCACCGCCGACGTCTTGTCGACCGTCGGATCGGTGCGGTAGAAGTTGATCCATTTCACAGCGGCCGCGACCTGCTCGGGCGTGTCTTTCACGTTCACGACATCGACGTTGCCGCCGGAGAGGATGCCCGCCTTCGAGTCGGACGCGATCGGGAAGGTCGTCACGCCGTACTTCTTCTGGTCGAACCCGTTGGCCTGCATGAGGGAGCCGATCACGTCGGACCCGCTCATGTACATCGCGATCTTGCCCGAGGCGAAGCCCTGGTTGATGCCAGACCAGTCCCAGATGAAGTTGCTGCCCATGGAGTTGTCGTCCCAGCGCAGCTTCTTCAGCCATGCCAGGGCATCCTTCGTCTGGGCGTTGTCGGTGTCGACGGTCACCTTGCCGTCGGAGCCGACCTTCTCCAGCCTGCCGCCGAGCGCCTGGGTGGCCGTCGCGAGCTCCCAGCCGCCGTTGTTGCCGCTGGTCATCTGCATGTAGCCGGCGACACCCGGCACCTTCTGGGAGATGATCTTGGCGTCCTGCTCGATCTCGTCGAGGGTGGTCGGCGGCTTGTTCGGGTCGAGCCCGGCCTTGGTGAAGATGTCGCGGTTGTACGACAGTGCCATCGCGTACGGACCCCACGGGATGCCGTAGACCTTGCCGTTGCTTCCCGTTGCGACGTCGAGAACGGTCTTGTTCCACTCGTCGGCAGTCGCCGTCTGCTTGAACGGCTTGGTGATGTCGGCGAGCTGGCCGTTGTTGGCGAGCGTCTTCGAGTCGGTGAAGGGCACGTTGAAGACGTCGGGGAGCGTTCCTCCGGCGAGCTCTGCCGCGAAGGTCGTTCCCGTCCACTGGTACTCGATCGCCTTGACGTCGATGTTCGGGTACTTCTTCTCGAACTGCGACACGCGCTGGCTCAGCGCCTGCAGCGCCTCCTTCGTCGCGCCGGGCAGAACAGGTGCAACGACGATGTGGACCTTGTCGTCGCCGCCGCTTCCGCTGCTCGACGAGCATCCGCTCAGAATGCCGACGCCGGCCAGGGCCACGGTGGCGAGCACCGCGATCTTTCCTGGTGACTTCATTGTCATGTTCCTTTCGAGGTGTTCCATTCGGTGTGTCGTGCTTTTCCGGCCTTGGGCGTCAGGCGCGGATCTCCGGCGGCTCGAGCTGTGTTCGTAGCCATGCCGTGGAGTCTGGGGGCAGCTTGCCGCCGTCGAGCGGGCTGCTGGAGAGCAGGATTCCGCCGTTTTCCGGCAGCTCGACGCTCTCGGCCGAGAGGTTCGTGACGCTGAGGAAGTCCGGTCCCCTGTCGAAAGCGAGCACGTCCGCTCCGATCTCTCGCCACGAGAACCCGGTGTCGGATGTCGCGTTGAGCGTCTTGCGTACGCGAAGGGCCTGCCGGTACAGCCACAGCATCGACGAGGGGTCCGCCTGCTGCGCCTGCACGGTCAGCGATGCCCAGCTCTCCGGCTGAGGCAACCAGGGCACTGCGTCCGACAGGACGGGGCTGAACCCGAACGGCGGAGTCGTGCCGCTCCAGGGCAGCGGGACCCGGCATCCGTCACGGCCGGGGTCGACCCCGCCTGAACGGAAGTGCATCGGGTCCTCGAGCAACTCGGCCGGCAGGTCCTCGACCTCGGGCAGCCCGAGCTCGTCGCCCTGGTAGATGTACAGCGCGCCGGGCAGGGCGGCGGTCAAGAGGGCGGCGGCTCTCGCTCTGCGCCGGCCGAGCCCGAGGTCGGTCGGGGTGCCTGCACGCTTCTTGAGGAAGGCGAACGAGGTGTCTGCGCGCCCGTACCGCGTCACGGGGCGGGTGACGTCGTGGTTCGAGAGCACCCAGGTGGACGGGGCGTCCACCGGGGCGTGCGCTGCGAGGGTCGCATCGATGGAGTCGCGCAGCTCGCGGGCATCCCACGGCCTCGCGAGGAAGTCGAAGTTGAACGCCGTGTGCAGTTCATCGCTGCGCAGGTACTTCGCGAACCTGTCGATGTCGGGCAGCCAGATCTCACCGACCAGCACCCGGGTTCCCGGGTAGGAGTCCGCGATGCGCCTCCAGCCGCGGTAGATGTCGTGCAGCTCGTCGCGGTCCTGGGTCGGATGTCCGCCGGGGCGCGGGCTCTCCGGCACCTCGGGCAGGTCACCGTCCTTCACGAGAAGAGCTGCCGAGTCGATGCGCACGCCGCCGACACCTCGGTCGAACCAGAACTTCAGCACGTCCTCGTGCATGCGCCGCACGTCGGGATGGTTCCAGTTGAGATCGGGCTGCTCGGGGGTGAAGAGGTGCAGGTACCACTCCCCCGGCGTGCCGTCGGGATTCGTGGTGCGCGTCCAGGTCTCGCCGGAGAAGCTCGACTCCCAGCTGGTCGGCATCGTCGAGCCATCCGGCCCCTTGCCGGGGTGGAACCAGAAGCGCTCCCGCTCCGGCGATCCAGGGCCCGCGGCCAGCGCGGCCTGGAACCACGGATGCCGGTCGGAGATGTGGTTCGGGACGATGTCGATGATCGTGCGGATGCCGAGGGCCAGTGCATCCCGAATGAGGCCCTCCGCCTCCGCAAGGGTTCCGAAGCGCGGGTCGATCGAGCGGTAGTCGGCGACGTCGTAGCCGCCGTCCGCGAGAGGCGACTCGTACCACGGGGTGAACCAGATCGCGTCGATGCCGAGGTCTTTGAGATAGCCGAGGTGTCGACGCACGCCGGCCAAGTCGCCGACGCCGTCGCCGTTCGAGTCGGCGAAGCTGCGCGGGTAGATCTGGTAGATGGCTGCGCTGCGCCACCACAGGGGGTCGGAGACCGACGGCGCGGGGATCGCGGCGACCTCGATTGAGGTGGCGTCGACGGCGGTGTCGACCTCGAGCTGGTCGGCTACGGAGGAGAGGTCCACTGATGGAGCCTTTCTGGCGCGGCGGCACGCGTCAGAAAGGCGACGATGCCGGACTCGGAGCTGGTTCGCGCCGAGCGGGAGGCGAGCTCTCGTCCGGCGTCACAGTCAAAGTAGCCAAGCCGACAGAATGACGCAAGAACTAAACAAATGTCGATCTACTTGCGTCATCTTGCGCGGAATTACATCACAAATCGGTCACAAGCATCATCACCGCGGCGCTGGACCGGTGGATGCCCGCACCACGAGCTCCGGCTCGAAGAGGAATTCGTCGATGACAGGGCGCTCCCCCGTCATCTGCGCGGTGAGCAGCTCCATCACCATGCGGCCCATCGGCTCGATGGGCTGCCTCACCGTCGTCAAAGGGGGCTCGACGCATCCCATCAGGGCCGAGTCGTCGTAGCCGACGACCGAGACGTCCTCCGGCACCCGCAGACCGGCGCGACGCACTGCTCGGATGACTCCGAGCGCGAGCGGGTCGCTCGCGCACACGATCGCGGTCACGCCCGTGCCGATGAGCTTCGTAGCCGCAGCCTGCCCCGCCTCGAGGGAGTACAGCGAGCGAACGACCGAGTCGTCGCCGAACTCCAGCCCGGCTCGCTCCATCTCGGCCCGCGCGGCCTCGTGCTTCCGCTTCGACGGTACGTGATCGCGCGGTCCGAGCACGAAACCGATGCGCGCGTGCCCCAGCTGCACCAGGTGGCGCACGGCCAATTGGGTCGCCACCCCGTCGTCGCACGACACCGTCGGAAAGCCGATGCCGTCGATCGGCGCGCTGACGAGCACGGTCGGCAGATTCACCTCGCGAAGCTTCTCGTAGTGATCGTGCGTGGCCGCCTCTTGCGTGTAGAGGCCTCCCGCGAACACCACACCCGAGACGTGCTGCTCGAGCAGCAGGTCGACGTAGTCGGCCTCGGAGACGCCGCCTGCGGTCTGCGTGCACAGCACGGGCGTGTACCCGTTCTGCGCGAGTGCGCCTCCGACCACCTCGGCGAACGCGGGGAAGATCGGGTTGGAGAGCTCGGGCAGCACGAGGCCGACGAGACGCGCGCGCTCGCCGCGCAACTTCGTCGGCCGTTCGTACCCGAGCACGTCGAGCGCGGTGAGCACCGCCTGACGGGTCGCCTCGCTGACCCCTGGCTTTTCGTTCAGCACGCGGCTGACGGTGGCCTCACTGACCCCCACCTTGCGTGCGACCTCGGCAAGTCGTTTCGCCATGCTCCAAGTGTACGCAAGTTCTTGCAGTTCACCGCAAGAACTGAGGATGTCGGCAGCTGGCCTAGCATTGCGGCATGCCGAAAGCGCTGCGGGGCCTGGCGCTCGCGTGTCATCCGGGACCCGCTCTCGTGGTCACGATCGTCGCCGTGCTGCTGAGCGTGGCGGTCGGCTACTCCCCATTGCGCGTCGTTCTCCTCGGTGCCGCCATGCTGGCCGGGCAGCTGTCGGTCGGCTGGTCGAACGATGCCATCGATGCAGCGAGGGACTCGCGGGTCGCCCGAAGCGACAAACCGATTGCGACGGGCCTCGTCTCCCGTCGTGCCGTCGGAATCGCCGCAGCCGTCGCACTGGTGTGCGCTCTCGTTCTCACTCTCCTGCTGGGAGTCGCGGCGCTCGTCGCCCATGCGATCGCCCTTGCGAGCGCGTGGTCCTACAACGTCTGGCTCAAACGCACGCTGGCTTCGATCGTTCCCTATGTCGTGAGTTTCGGCATCCTGCCCGCGATCGTGACCCTGGGCCTGGCGGCACCGCAGTGGCCGGCGTGGTGGGTGATCGTCGCGGGAGGACTGCTCGGCGCCGCGGCGCACGTCACCAACGTTCTGCCCGATCTCGACACCGATCGCGAGACCGGGGTAAGAGGGTTCGGCCACGTCCTCGGCGCCCGCGCCGGCGGCGTCTTCTCGTTCGTCGTGCTTGCGCTGGCCGGCATCGACGTCGCTCTCGGCGCATCCCTGATCGGCGGCCTCACGGGACCACCGCTCGTGATCGCCATCACAGCTGCAGTGCTGACCGTGGTGATCGCGATCGCTGGAATCGTGCTGACGCTCCGCGGAGTCCGCTCGCGATGGCTCATGCGGCTCGTCATGACCAGCGCCGTTGTCATCGTCATCGGTCTGATCGCTGCTGGCCCTGTGCTCCTCCCGTGAACGGTGCCGCCGGAGTCGGTGCGGTCACGGCAGGACCGACGGTGGTGGCGCCGGCGCTGCACGCCGCGGCGTCACGGGGCGAGACGACCGCCCTCTTTCGATTGACGATGCCGATCGCCGACACCACGCCACCCACGAGCAGGAGCACGACGCAGACGATGAGTACTCGCTGCAGCCCCGCCTGATCGAGAGGACCGGCGATGATCAACCCGGCGCACGCGACCGCGATGAGGCCGGCGATGCGTGCGACGGCGTTGTTGATCGCTGAGCTGATGCCTGCGCGCTCGGGCGGCACCGCGCCCAGAATCGCTGCGGTGAGCGGAGCGACGGTGATGGAGAGGCCGAGGCCGAAGACGATCACGCCGGGGAGCAGTTCGAGCCAGTAGTTGACGGAGGTGCCCATCATGAGCATCAGCGCGTATCCGACCGCGGCGACCACCGGGCCGAGAGCCATGAAGAGCCGGGGCCCGTACTTGCCGGAGAGCGCACCGAAGCGCGTCGAGAGAATCAGGGAGACGATCGTGGCGGGAATGAGCGCGAGACCCGCGAGGGTGGCCGGGTAACCCGCGACCTCCTGCAGGTAGATGCCGACGACGAGCGTTCCGAGAGAGAGCGCGGCATAGATGGCGAACGTCGCGAGGTTGCCGATACCGAAGTTGCGGATGCGGAACAGCGAGAACGGCAGCATGGGCTCCTTCGTGCGCAACTCCACAACGGTGAATGCTGCGAGGCACAGGCATCCGATGACCGCGCTCCCCCACACCAGCGGACTCGCCCAGCCCTCCTGGCCCTGCTCGATGAGCGCGAACACGACGCCGCCGAGCCCCACCGCCCCGAGCACGGCTCCCACATAGTCGATACGGCCGTGCGCGTGCGTGTGGTCGAGCTTGATGCGCCACAGGATCGCCACCGTCACCGCGATGGGTATGGGGTTGATCGCGAACACGAGCCGCCACGACAGAGTGTCGACGAACAGCCCGCCCAGCACGGGGCCGGCGAGCATGGCTGCCGACGTCCATGCCGTCCAGCGTCCGATCGCCTTCGGCTGGTCATCGGTGCTGAACACCTGAATGATCAGGGCGAGCGAGCTCGGCACCAACAGCGCACCGGCGACGCCTTGCAGGGCGCGGAACACGACGAGCGAGATGCCGTCGGGAGCGAGCGCGCACGCGATCGACGTGATGCCGAACCCGAACAGTCCGATCATGAGAATGCGCTTGCGTCCGAACGCGTCGGAGAGCGAGCCGGCGATCAGGATGAGCGAGCCGAGGGTGATCAGATAGGCGTCAACCACCCACTGCTGCAGCACGAGGCCGCCGCCCAGTTCGCGTTCGATTGCGGGCAGCGCAACGTTCACGACGGAACCGTCGAGGAAGGCGACGAGGGACGCGAGGATCGCCACGACGAGGACCGAGCGTTGCAGTGAGGTCACGGTGTCAGTCAAACACCGACCGCCGACGTCCGCTCGTCTGATCGACGATAAGGAGCCCCGATCGGCGAGGAAAGCCGGGATCGACGGCGAAGAGAGCCGTGCCGGGCATCCCGCATCGCTCGGCGTGTGCGCCGCCCCCAATGCAGGGGCCTGCTTATCGTGGGGACCGTGACTGTGTTCGGGCTTCGGGCCACCGAGCGAACGCCGCGCCCGCTCGGGCGCTGGCGTCTCGCCGCCATCGGGGCTGCGCTGGCGGTGGTCATCCCACTCGCGTCCGTCACCCCTGCACACGCCGACGACTACCCGAGCTGGGGCGATGTGCAGGCCGCGAAGAACAATGCCGCGGCCGCTCAGGCGGAGTACCAGAAGATCACCGCCCTCATCGGTCAGTTGCAGTCGGCGGCCGAGGCGGCTGCCGCCGACGAACTCAAGAAGGAGTTCGAGTACTCGCAGGCGAAGAGCGCGCTCGACGCACAGACCGCGAAGCTGAACGCCATCAATACCCAGGTCAGCTCGGCGCAGAAGAGCGCAACGACCGCGAAGACGCAGTACGGCAAGCTGGCCTCTCAGCTCTACATCTCCGGCGGCGGCGATCTCACCGCGAAGCTGCTGCTCAGCAATGGTCAGGTGGACAACCTGCTCGACCAGCTCGGGACCGTGAGCCAGCTCACAGACCACGTCTCACAGTTGCAGGCCTACGCCAAGCAGAAGCAGAACGTCGTGTCGTCGCTGCAGGCGCAGGCGAAAAGCGCCGAGACGGAGCGCACCGGCCTCGAGCAGGATGCCAACACCAAGTATCAGGAGGCGCAGGCGGCCAAGGTGTCGGCCGATGCGGCTCTCGCGACACAGCAGAAGCAGGGAGCGGTGCTGCAAGCGCAGGCCGCATCGCTGAACAGCAAGGCCGCAGCGCTTCAGAAGCAGCGCGATGACGGCTTGGCGGCAGACGCAGCACGAGCCGCTGCGGCAGCGGCAGCAGCCGAAGCGAACGGAAATGGCGGTGGCAGCAACGCCAACATCGACACCTCCGCGGGATGCACGGGCGGCTGCTCCGCCGGCGAGGCGCAGGCGTACGCCGGCAGCATCCTCGGCAGCTACGGCTGGGGCGGGGACCAGATGGGATGCCTCATCGACCTGTGGAACATGGAGTCCGGCTGGTCGTGGAACGCCTACAACTCCTCCAGCGGCGCATACGGCATTCCGCAGTCGCTGCCCGCCAGCAAGCTGGCGTCGGCGGGCGGTGACTGGCAGACCAACGGTGACACGCAGGTGAGGTGGGGGCTCGCATACATCTCGAGTTCCTACGGAACACCGTGCGGCGCCTGGAACCACGAGATGTCCGAGAACCCGCACTGGTACTGAGTCCGAACACCAGGCGCGAATAACACCCGCCCTCCGACGGTTGAGAGTGTCATGAAACGCATCGGTTTCCTCTCCTTCGGTCACTGGTCCCCGGCGCGCGGCTCCGAAGTGCGAAGCGCCTCCGATGCGTTGCTGCAGACCATCGACCTGGCTCAAGCGGCCGAAGATGTCGGTGCGGACGGCGCCTTCGTGCGGGTGCACCACTTCGCACCCCAGCTCGCGTCACCCTTCCCCTTGCTCGCTGCCATCGGCGCACGAACCTCGCGCATCGAGATCGGCACCGCCGTCATCGACATGCGGTACGAGAACCCGCTCTACGCCGCAGAGTCCGCCGCCGCAGCAGACCTCATCTCGGGCGGCAGACTGCAGCTCGGCATCAGCAGGGGCTCACCAGAGACGGCCGAGAACGGGTACGAGGCGTTCGGCTTCGTACCCGACGAGAACGAAACGGATGCCGACCTGGCCAGACGTCACACGGAGCTTTTCCGAGCGGCGATCGCCGGAGCCGGTCTGGTGTACTCCAACCCACGCATGACGGGTCAGCACGTGCCGTTGGCGATCGAGCCGCGGTCGGAGAGCCTTCCTGACCGCATCTGGTGGGGAGCGGGCAGCAGGGCAACAGCCGTGTGGACCGCAGAGCAGGGCATGAACCTGATGAGCTCGACCCTGCTCACCGAAGACACCGGCGTTCCGCTCTCCGAGCTGCAGGCCGAACAGATCCAGCAGTACCGCGACGCCTGGAAGGCCGCGGGGCACGAACGCGAGCCGCGGGTGTCGGTGTCGCGGAGCATCCTGCCGATCATCGACGACGAGACCAACTACTACTTCGGGCTGCGCGCTCAGGCGGACTCCGAAGACCAGGTCGGCCACATCGGCGATGAGCTGGCGCGCTTCGGCCGCAGCTACATCGGCCCGCCCGACGTCATAGCCCGCGAACTCGCGCAGGATGCCGCCGTGATGGATGCCGACACGCTGCTCGTCACCGTGCCCAACCAGCTCGGCGTCGACTTCAATGCGCGCATCCTCGAGTCCATCGTCCGGGACATCAAACCGGCTCTGGAGTGATTCCCCTTCTCGGACCCTGCCGAGGATCGGAGATCCGCACTGACAATTCCTCGATCATGCAAAACTCAGCCATGGGGAGTCTGATTAGATTCTCAGACACCATGACGTGTTCTGAGCGTCGAGCCCTTCGACGTCGCCGGAGGGCACCGCTCTGGCCGGAAGGGGCATCCCATGATCCTGGAGCAGCTCTACACCGAATCGCTCTCGCAGGCGACCTACCTGATCGGTGATGAGAGCAGCGGCGAGGCGGTGATCGTCGATCCGCTGCGCGACGTGCACCAGTATCTCGAGGAGGCGACGGCGCGCGAGCTCCGCATCGTCGGGATGTTCATCACACACTTCCACGCCGACTTCCTCGCCGGACATCTCGAACTGGCTGCAGCGACGGGCGCCTGGATCGGCATGGGCAGCCGCGCCAATCCGGGCTTCCCGGCAACGCTCTTCGACGACGGCGACCGCGTCTCGCTGGGTGAGGTCGAGCTGGAGATCATGCCGTCGCCGGGGCACACGCCGGAATCGATCAGCATCCTCGTCTTCCGCCACCCAGGCGACACCGTCGCCGAGGCGGTGCTGACCGGCGACTCCCTCTTCGTGGGGGATGTCGGGCGCGTCGACCTCCAGGCCATCTTCGGCGCGGACCCGGTCGCCCTCGCCCACGAGCAGTTCGACACCATCCAGCACCGGTTCATGGCGCTTCACGACGCCGTGCGGGTGCTCCCGGCGCACGGCGCGGGATCGGCATGCGGCAAGAACCTGTCGCTGGATCGCGAATCGACGATCGGGCGGGAGCGCAGGACCAACTCGAGCTGCTCCCCGATGTCGGAGACGGAGTTCGTCCGCCTGATCACCACCGGCCAGCTCCCCGTGCCCGACTACTTCACCGAGGATGCGCGGCTGAACCGCGAGCGACACGCCCTTTTCGACCCGAGCCAGCCGCTCCCGCTTGTCGACGTCCTCACCCCAGAGCGCCTCGCGCGCGCCATCCTGCTCGACACCCGCGACGTCGACGACTTCGCCTCCGGCCACCTGCAGTCGGCCCTGAACGTTCCGCTCGACGGGCGGTTCGCCGAGACCGCCGGCATGTTCCTCGACTATTCGACCGATGTCGTGCTGGTCGCCCCTCCAGGGCTCGAGGCGGAGGGCCGTCGCCAGCTGGCCAGGATCGGATTCGACCGGGTCGCCGGCTACGTGCCGTCCGACGACCTTGCAGGGTACGGCGTTCCGATCGTCACGGGCACGCGTGTCGAGCCGATCGAGCTCGACTCCCTCCGCCGACGTGAATCGACGGTCCTGCTCGATGTGCGAAGCCCCGGCGAGTTCGAGTCGGGCGCGATTCCGGGCGCGCTGAACATCCCGCTCGCGCAGCTCAGGCGCCGACGCGACGAGATCCCGGCCGGTGGACACGTCGTGGTCAACTGCGAGTCCGGCTGGCGCTCCGGTGTCGCGGCGAGCTATCTGAGCGCGCACGGCTTCTCCGCCGAGGACCTCCGCGGAGGCATCGAAGCCTGGACGGTGAAGGATGACACCCCCTTCGTGGACGTCGTGGGCGGCGATCTGCAGGCTCCGCTGTTCCGCGGCGGCACCATCCGCTACGCCAACCTCGACTACGCCGCCAGCGCCCCTGCGCTGAAGCGCGTCGCCGACCGCGTGACGGAGGTGCTTCCCTACTACGCGAGCGTGCATCGCGGAGCGGGCTACGCGTCCCAGGTCTCGACTGCGGCGTACGAGGGTGCGCGTGCCACGGTTGCCGAGCTGATGGGATGCGGCCCCGACGACTCCGTGGTCTTCACCCGCAACACGACGGACTCACTCAACCTGATGGCATCCGTCGTGCCGGGAGAGACGGTCGTGCTCGACCTGGAGCACCACGCCAACCTGCTCCCGTGGCTGAATGCCGGTTCCCGGATCGTCCCCGTCGCGCACACCATCGCGGAGACGCTCTCGCGCCTGGATGCCGAGCTCGCCGCTCATCCGGTTGCCGCGCTGGCGATCACCGCAGCCAGCAATGTCAGCGGAGAGGTGCTGCCGATCGAGCGCTTCGCCGAGGTGGCACACCGCCACGGCGCCAGGATCGTCGTGGATGGCGCACAGCTCGTGCCGCATCGTCGCGTCGACGTCTCCGCATCGGGTATCGACTACCTCGCGTTCTCCGGCCACAAGGTCTACGCGCCGTTCGGCTCCGGCGTGCTGCTCGGCAGGAGCGACTGGCTCGACGCGGCCGACCCGTACCTGCGCGGCGGGGGCGCCGTCGAACGAGTGACGCTGGACAGCACCACGTGGCGCACCGGCTCCGACCGGCACGAGGCCGGCTCGCCGAACGTGGTCGGCGCAGTCGCGCTCGCGGAGGCACTCACCACCCTTGCCGCGGAAGACGAGGCAGCGTGGATCGCGCACGAGCGCAGGCTGCGGTCGGCGCTGGCGGAGGGACTGGAAGCAGTGCCTGGGGTCGAGACGATCCGCGTCTTCGACGATTCGACCGATCGGGTCGGGGTCGTCGGATTCACGATCGACGGGCTGGATCCGGCGCTCACCGCCGCCGTACTCTCCGCCGAGTGGGGCATCGGGGTGCGAGACGGACGGTTCTGCGCGCATCCGTTGCTCGATCGACTGGGCATCCGTGGCGGCGCGCTTCGCGCGAGCGTCGGCGTCGGTTCTCGTATGAGTGACGTCACACGGCTGATCGACGCCGTCGAGCACATCGTGACGACGGGCCCCGATGGCGAGTACGAGCTGACGGATGCCGGCTGGTCGCCGATCGGCGCACCGCTCGCGACTCCGGACTGGTCGCCGCAGCTCCCCGCAGCGGCGCTTCGTCACGGGTGCGGCCCGAGCGGGCTCTGACTCCAGCCCGTACGCTGTGGAGACATGAGCGCCGACAACGTCGAGATTCCTGTTCAGATGAGGGCACTGCGTGCACATGAGCGCGGCGGCCCCGAGGTTCTGGTGTACGAAGACGCGCCGGTCCCCGCGCTGCGCGGCGACGACGAGGTTCTCGTGCGCGTCGGGGCCGCATCGATCACCTTCGACGAGCTGACCTGGCCGGAGACGTGGGAGTCGGGCGGAGTCGACCGCACCCCGATCATCCCCTCGCACGAGTTCGCGGGAGTGGTCGTCGCGGTGGGTACCTCCGTCACGGGCTTCGCCGTCGGTGACCGGGTGTTCGGACTCGCTCCGTTCGATCGGGATGGCGCGGCCGCCGAGTATGTCGCGGTGCCGTCATCCGCGCTAGCCCATCTGTCCGACGGTGTCACGGGCATCACCGCGGCAGCCGCCGTGCTTCCCGCGCTCACCGCGATGGAGGCCGTCGACGAGCACCTCGCCATCTCGGAGGGGCAGCGCTTGCTCGTGCGTGGTGGCGCGGGTGGAGTCGGAGCCTTCGTGGTGCAGTTCGCCGCACGCCTCGGCATCCAGGTGACGGCGACCTCGCGCTCGGACTCGGCGGTCGCGCGGCTGAAGGAACTGGGTGCCGACACCGTACTGGTCGGCGGCGAACCCGAGTCGATCGAGACGGCGAGCTACGACGCCGCGATCGACACGGTCGGCGCGGGAACACCCGAATGGCTGTACCGCGGGGTTCGCGCGGGTGGACGCCTCATCACGCTTCAGGAGCCGCCGTCGGACGAGCTCGCCGCGAAGTACGGCGTGGATGCCCGGTTCTTCGTCGTGCGCACCGACCCGGCGACACTTGCCCGCTTGGGCGAGCTGCTCGCCGCCGGCGATCTGGAGGTCGCCGTCGCCGCCACGTACCCGCTGGCGGACGGCCGCGCCGCCTACGAGAGCCGTGGACACGCCACGGCACCTGGGAAGACCGTTCTGCTGCCCACCGCCTGACGCGAAAAATCCCCTGGAAGCCGGAGCTTTCCAGGGGATTCCTGGTGGATCTGAGGGGACTCGAACCCCTGACCCCCTGCATGCCATGCAGGTGCGCTACCAGCTGCGCCACAGACCCAGATGCGCCGCCCCACTCTCGCGGAGCAACCTCACTAGCGTACTACATTCCGCGGGACGAGTACGAATCGCGGGCTCAGGCCTCGTTGGCCACCGGAAGGCGGAACGGAACCGTCGGGCAGTCCTTCCAGAGGCGCTCGAGCGCGTAGTAGGTGCGGTCCTCCTGGTGGAACACGTGCACCACGAGATCGCCGAAGTCGAGAAGGATCCAACGTCCCTCGGAGCGGCCCTCGCGCCTGAGTGTCTTGTAGCCCGCCTCGTTCAGCTGGTCTTCGACCTCCGCAGCGATCGCGATGACGTTGCGCTCGGAGTTGCCGGACGCCAGCAGGAAGATGTCGACGAGCGGCAGCGGTCCTGAGACATCCAGTGCGACGAGCTCCGTCGCGGCTTTCGAATCGGCAGCCTCTGCTGCCAGTTGGAGCAGTTCACGCGCACGTTCGGACGCGGTCATGCAGTCATCACCTCGTGATCTTGGAATCGGCGCCTGCCACCGGCGGCACCCGAAACGCCGCGTGGATCAGAACGCATGGAAGACGTAGCCCGCCACCAGCAGCGCGGCGACACCCAGTGCCAGGAAGGCCGCGGTCACGGCCAGCGTGACGGGAAGCTTGTTCCCGCGAGCTTTCGGCGGGGTGATCATGCCACGGGTCGACGTGTGCGTCGCCACGGCCTTGCTCGCGCGAACCGGCGCGACGCTCGAGGTCGTGGGAGCGGCATCCGACTCTTCGAAGATGCGGTCGATGTCCGACGAGTCGAAGTGGTCGGGATGCTGTCCCGTCGTGCCGAGGGAGCGCGGCAGATCGATGGATCCCGTGACGATGATCTCGCCCGTGCTCGTCAACGGCGTGGTCGCCATTCCAGCCGACGGGATCGACGGCAGGATCAAGGCGTTCGCGGTGGTGACGCTTCCGCTGGCGACCGATGAGCGCGGTGTGTTCCCGGTGTCGCTCGCCGGCTCGTCACCCATCGTCGACCAGTGGCCGGCCGAACGAGCGAGAAGCTGCGGGTCGGTCGTCGGACCACTCGGCTCCGCAGCGACTGCCGCGGCCGCAGGCGCCGCCTGCGTCGGGGTGCTCTGAACCGGGACCGTGCTGATCGGGGTCTGCTGCACCGCCGCCTGCTGGGCTGACGTCTGCTGCACACTCTGCGCGGGCGGGATGACGCGTCGTGTCGGAGCCTCGGGCTGGGTCTGCGCCACCCCGGGAGCCGAGCCGTCGAGAAGCTCGGCGAAGGACGGTGCCGGCGTCGCCTTCTGCGAGGGCTCTGACGGTGCGACGACCTTCGGCGCCACGGCAGGCGCGCTCGGTACGACCACGGTCTCCGGCGTCTCAACGGCCGCAGCGGGGGCGTTCGGCACGGGGCCGGATGCCTGCTCGTCGGTCTGCACCGCGTCGTTGGCGGCCTGGGCCTGCTGCATCGCGCGCAATTCGCGCCTGGTCAGCGGGTGTCCGTCTGGTGCCGTCAACACGGCCTGACTCGACATGGTGATCTGCTGCGGTGCGGAGGACGCCTGCTGCTCCGACTCCGGAGCGGGGACGGGCCGGTAGGGCTCCGGCTGCTCGGAGGTCGGCGGCTGCACTCCCGGCAGGTACGTCACAGGCGCGGGCGGGCGGTCGTCTTCGAGCACGGGAGCGTTCGCAGGCTCGCCGGCATGGGATGCCGCAAGCAGGTTATCGAAGGAGAGGCTGTCGTAGCGAGGGGCACGGGGTCGCATCGGCGGGGCATCCGACGAAGGATGACGCGAGTCGGCGTCACGCTGTGTCGACGAGAACGGCGTCGTGACATCGGGGACTTCTCCCGCGGGTGTCGGTGCCACTGTCACTGCTCGGCGGGAAACGGGTGCGGACTCGACTTCAACCGAATCGACTACGCCCTCCGCGGCGCGCTGATGCTCTCTTGCTTGTCGCCGCGTCAGTGGCGGCTGGTCTTGCCACGACGTCATGCCACACTACTCCGATACAAATGGTGCTTGGAGATGTACTGGACAACCCCATCGGGAACGAGGTACCAGACAGGGAAACCCCGGCTGACACGGTCCCTACAATCGGTCGACGAGATCGCCAATGCCGGAACCTCCAACAAGCTTACGTCGCCGTTGGGCAAACCCGTCACCTCGAGCAGATGTCCCGGACGACTCACAGCGACGAAGTGAGCAAGTTTCCACAGCTCGTCGACGTCTCTCCAGCTCAGGATCTGGGCGATCGCGTCGGCACCGGTGATGAAGAAGAGGTCGGCATCCGGCCTGCTGGCCTGCAGGTCGCGCAGCGTGTCGATCGTGTAGGTAGGCCCGTCACGGTCGATGTCGACCCTGCTCACCGTGAACCGCGGGTTGGACGCGGTCGCGATCACCGTCATCAGATAACGGTGCTCCGCCTCGGTGACGTTGCCCTTCTGCCAGGGCTCGCCGGTTGGGACGAACACGACCTCGTCGAGGTCGAACGATTGCGCGACCTCACTGGCCGCGACAAGGTGACCGTGGTGGATGGGATCGAACGTCCCGCCCATCACACCGACGCGCCGACGAGGCGGTTCAGACGGCCGCATGAAGCCCCGGGGTCAGTGCTCGTGCGGCTCGGGTCCCGGGTGGCCTGCACCGTGGTGATAGGCGCCAGGGGCCGCCGCGTGCACGGCCGCCTCAGGGTCGTTGCTGCGGTGGTGCCTGTTGGCGACGTCTCGGTAGGTCCAGGTCACGAAGGCAAGAGCAGCGAAGACGCACAGCACGACGATGCCGAGAACCCAAGGCTGCACGGTGACCGCGCTCGAGGACTCCTGAGCGGCGGCGACTGCTGCGATGAACGACATTCGACTCTTCCTTCCGTGGCGGATGCCAGACCTTCAGTCTAGCCATGAACGGATGCCCCACTGCGGCATCCACGAGGCGCGCCGCTACGCGCGGACCTGTCCGGTGCCCCGCACCAGCCACTTGGTGCTGGTCAGCTCCGGCAGACCCATCGGGCCACGGGCGTGCAGCTTCTGCGTGGAGATGCCCACCTCCGCCCCGAACCCGAACTCGCCGCCGTCGGTGAATCGCGTTGAGGCGTTCACTATCACGACGGCCGAGTCGACCTCGGCGAGGAAGCGCTCGGCGTTCAGCAGGTCGTCTGTGACGATCGACTCGGTGTGCTGGGTGGAGTACCTGCGGATGTGGTCGATCGCCTCGTCGAGAGAATCCACGACTCCGACCGACACGTCGAGGCTCATGTGCTCGGTCGACCAGTCCTCTTCGGTGACGGGCACCGAGTCGGGGAAGATCGCCATGGCACGGTCATCCGCGTGCACCGTCACGCCCTCGGTGCGGAGTGCGGACAGCACGGGAGGGAGCAGCCTGGATGCCGCGGCGCTGTGAACCAGCACCGTTTCGACGGCGTTGCACACGCTCGGCCGCTGCACCTTGGCGTTGCGCACGATGTCGACCGCCCACGCCTCGTTCGCGCTCTCGTCGAGAACGATGTGCACGACACCTGCACCGGTCTCGATCACGGGCACGGTCGAGGACTCCACGACGGTGCGGATGAGCTCTGCACTCCCCCGCGGAATGAGCACGTCGATGTATCCACGGGCCTGCATGAGCCGGGTGCCGCCCTCGCGGCCGAACTCGTCGACGGTCTGCACGGCATCTGCAGGGATGCCCGTCGACGCGATCGCCCGCTGGATGAGCTGCACCAGCGTGCGGTTGCTGGACTCGGCTGCACGTCCGCCACGCAGCACTGCCGCGTTGCCGCTCTTGAGTGCGAGAGCGGCGATGTCGACGGTGACGTTCGGACGGGCCTCGTAGATGGCGCCCACGACGCCGAACGGAACCCGCACCTGCTGGATGGAGACACCGTTCGGCAGCCTGCTGCCGCGCACCGAGGTTCCCACCGGGTCCGGCAGCGCGACGATATCGCGCACGGCGTCCGCGAGCTTCGCGATGCGAGCCTCATCGAGCCGAAGGCGGTCGATCAAGCCGTCGGAGAGGCCACCGTCGCGTCCACGCTGGAGATCCTCGGCGTTGGCGGCGATGATGTCCTGCGCGTTGTCGACCAGCGAACGGGCGATCGCGTCGAGCGCAGCGTTCTTCTGAGCGGTCGTCGCCGTCGCGAGGGGCCTGGACGCGTGCTTCGCGGCCTCGAGCTTGCGGAGGAACGCCGGCGAGTCTGCGGTCGCGGGCGCCTCGTCGAGAACGGTGGAGGACATCCCCTCAGTTTAGTCGGCCGCCCCGTGCTGTCCGACGGGTGCGCCGGGCACGGTTGGAGCGAACCAGGTGCCGACCGGCTCCCCCGCCAGAGCCGCGTGCACACGGCTCGTCGAGGTGAGCAGCACCGCGCTGCCGGCCTCTGCAGCGTGGCGTGCGGCGGACACCTTGGTGATCGCGCCACCGGAGCCGACGCCTGCCGGCCCTGTTGAGCCGATCTCCACTCCCGCCAGGGGGTCGTCGGCGGCAACGAAGTCGATGCGTTCGGCGCCGGGCTCGTGCGGGGGTCTCGTGTACAAGGCGTCGACGTCCGAGAGCAGCACGAGCAGGTCGGCGCCGATCAGGGTCGCGACCAGGGCCGCAAGACGGTCGTTGTCGCCGAAGCGGATCTCGTGCGTCGCCACCGTGTCGTTCTCGTTGACGATGGGAAGGATGCGCAGGTCGAGCAGACGTTCCATCGCGCGCTTCGCATTCGAGCGGTGCGTCGGGTTGTCCATGTCGTTCGCGGTCAGCAGCACCTGTCCGGCGACGATGTCGTAGCGATCGAGGCTGTCCTGGTAGCGGTAGATGAGCACGTTCTGACCGACCGCTGCTGCTGCCTGCTGCGTAGCGAGATCGGTGGGACGCGCGGTGAGCGAAAGATAGGGAATGCCTGTCGCGATCGCACCCGACGACACCAGCACGACCTGCGTTCCACGAGCGTGCGCCGATGCCAGCGCATCGACGAGCGGACCGATCTGGTGCGCGTTCTCGCCGCTGATCGACGACGACCCCACCTTCACGACGATGCGGCGGGCAGAGGGCACCAGGGAACGGTCCGTGATCACCATCTACGCGTCGTCCTCGTCGAACTCACCGTCGTCGTGCCAGAGCCCTGCGTCGCGTTCACGGAGCAGTTCTGCACGCGCCTCAGCCTTCGCGTCCATGCGCTCGTGATACTCGATGCGCCGCTGTCCGCGAGTAGCGCGTCCGTTCGCGTCGAGCCTCGAGTCGGTGCCGCGCGGCGAGGTGACCAGCTCCGCGGTGGACGTGAGCGTCGGCTCCCAGTCGAACACGACGCCGTTGTCGGCGCCGATCACGACGGTGGAACCCGCGACGGCTCCCGCCTTGACGAGTTCGTCCTCGACGCCGAGCTTCGCGAGCCGGTCCGCGAGGAATCCCACGGCCTCGTCGTTGGCGAAGTCCGTCTGCGCGACCCAGCGCTCGGGCTTGCCGCCGATGATGCGGTAGATCGGGCCGTCCGAGCTTCCGTCGACACGAACGGTGAACCCGGCCTCGTCGACGGCGCGCGGGCGGATGACGATGCGCGGCTTGACCTCGGCCTCAGCCGCGGCCTTCACACGCGCATCCTCGACGAGCCCTGCGAGCGCGAACGACAGCGGGCGAAGCCCTTCGTGGCTCACGGTCGAGATGTCGAAGACGCGATAGCCGCGGGACTCGAGCTCTGGGCGTACGAACGCGGCCAGCTCTGCAGCATCGGGAACGTCGATCTTGTTCAGCGCGACGAGTTGCGGCCTCTCCAGAAGAGGCACCTGGCCGTCCGGCACCGGGTAGGCGGCGAGCTCGGCGAGGATGACGTCGAGGTCGCTGATCGGGTCGCGCCCCGGCTCGAGGGTCGCGCAGTCGAGCACGTGCAGCAGCGCGCTGCAGCGCTCGACGTGACGCAGGAACTCGAGCCCGAGCCCCTTGCCCTCGCTCGCTCCCTCGATGAGTCCGGGCACGTCCGCGATCGTGTAGCGGATGTCGCCGGCCTGCACCACGCCGAGATTGGGGTGCAGTGTGGTGAACGGATAGTCGGCGATCTTCGGCTTCGCTGCTGAGAGTGCGGCCACCAGGCTTGACTTGCCTGCGGACGGGAAGCCGACGAGTGCGACATCCGCGACGGTCTTCAGCTCGAGGACGACGTCGCCCTCCCAGCCGGGCGTGCCGAGCAGGGCGAACCCCGGCGCCTTGCGCTTGGGTGAGGCGAGTGCGGCGTTGCCGAGCCCGCCCTGGCCGCCGGGCGCGACGACGAATCGCATGCCCGGCTGATCGAGGTCGATGAGCAGCTCGCCCGACGCGTCTTTGACGACGGTCCCGATCGGAACCTGCAGCTCGAGATCTTCACCGGTGGTGCCACTGCGGTGGTCGCCCATGCCGAACCCTCCGTTCTCGGAGGAACGGTGCGGATGACGGTGATAGCCGAGCAGAGTCGTCACACCCGAATCGGTGACGAGAACGATGTCGCCGCCGTCGCCGCCATTTCCGCCGTCGGGACCGGCCAGCGGCTTGAACTTCTCGCGACGCACCGACACGCAGCCGTTGCCACCGTGGCCGGCACGCAGGTGCAGCGTCACGGTATCGACGAACGTCGCCACGATGCTCCTCACCGCCCGCGTTGCGAGCTTCTGTCTACGCTATCCGGATGCCGCGAGTCGGCACCGGAGCTGAAATAGCCGATGGGCGGGCACGCGGCCCGCCCATCGGCTTACGTTCTGACGAACGGTCAGTTCGCTGCCACCACGTTGACGACCTTGCGGCCGCCCTTGGTGCCGAACTCGACCGCGCCCGCCTCGAGGGCGAACAGCGTGTCGTCGCCACCGCGGCCGACGTTCGCGCCCGGGTGGAAGTGCGTACCGCGCTGGCGAACGATGATCTCGCCCGCGTTCACGACCTGGCCGCCGAAGCGCTTCACGCCGAGGCGCTGCGCGTTCGAGTCGCGGCCGTTGCGAGTGGAGCTCGCTCCCTTTTTGTGTGCCATGAGTGTCTCTCCTCGCGCTTACTTGATGCCGGTGACCTTGACGCGCGTGAGCTCCTGACGGTGGCCCTGGCGCTTCTTGTAACCGGTCTTGTTCTTGAACTTCTGGATGACGATCTTCGGGCCGCGGAGGTCACCGAGCACCTCGGCGGTCACCTTCACCTTGGCGAGCGACTTCGCGTCGCTGGTGACCTTGTCACCGTCGACGAGGAGCACCGCGGGGAGCTCGATGGTGCCGTTCTCCGACTTCACGCGGTCCATCGTCACGATGGTGCCGACCTCGACCTTCTCCTGCCGACCGCCGGCGCGCACAACTGCGTAAACCACTACTCGTACCTATCTGAAGGAGGGACTGATGAAATCCCGTAACTGACGTTGATTGTCGCTGGTCACGCCCCCAAGTGGGAGAAGGGTTCGAGCCAGAAAACGAAAGGGCGAAAGCCGCGATAAGACGACGCACACCGACGGTCTAGCCTACCGGATGACTCGGAGGGGGTCAAATGGGCCGCGGCCGTAGACTCGCGGTCATGGCCGTCTTGATCGACACCCCGATGTGGCCGAACCACGGCACCCTCTGGTCTCACTTGGTCAGCGACGCATCGCTGGCCGAGCTGCACGAGTTCGCCGCACTCCATGACGTGCCGGAGCGGGCGTTCGATCTCGACCACTACGACGTGCCTGCCGCTCGCCACGACGATCTCATCGCGGCCGGTGCCATACCCGTCACCGGCCGCGAACTCGTCGAGCGACTCAGAGCCAGCGGGCTTCGCGTCACCGCAGCCCAGCGCAAGGCGCGCTGACTCTCAGCCCGTTTGCGAGTCGTCCTGAGACGGGATGACGCCCCCGGTGAGTCCTGCGGTCGTCACACGGCGGCGAGACCGACCCTGTCCGGGCTGCTTGGGCTCCGGGAGAGAGTCGAGCACCGAGCCGAGGAGCTCCTGCGCCTGAACGAGATCGACCTTCGGCTTCGCCTCGGAGTGCGCCTCCAACGGGATGTCGAGGATGGACACCGCCACGTTCTCGACGTGCTGCTCCCCCGCCTCCTCGTCACGCCCCGTCGCGTCATCCGACGTCTCAGCGGCGACCGGTGCGACTGCCTCCGGAGCCGGCTCGACCGATGTGGCGCCCTGGTCGGACGGCTCATGCTCGGCAGCGCGACGCGAGCCTCCACGGCCGCGGCTCCCGCGCCGGGTGCGTGGCGTGTCCGACTTGGGCGCCTGCTGCGACTGCTCGGTCGAGGAGGACTCTGGCTCAGCCGCGACGGGTGCAACCTCGGCTGCCGGCGCCTCGACCTGAACGTCCGGAGACTCGTGGTGCGGGTGCAGCGTGCTCGCAGCGATCTGCGCGAGAGCGTTCTTCGCGTCGTCGGTGATGGCGTGAGTGCCCGTGTGCGGGCCGCCGTTGCCGTTGCCGCTGCCATTCCCGTTGCCGTTGCCCGGCTGCGCGGGGGCGTTGCCGCCCTTGGCGCCACGGCGACGCTCCGGCGGCTGCGGAGCGCGGTGCCTGGTTACCGGGTCGTGGTGCACGATGACGCCACGCCCTGCACATACCTCGCACGGCTCGCTGAAGGTCTCCAGCAGGCCGAGACCGAGCTTCTTGCGGGTCATCTGCACGAGGCCGAGCGAGGTCACCTCTGCGACCTGGTGCTTCGTGCGGTCACGGCTGAGGCACTCGACAAGTCGACGCAGCACGAGGTCGCGGTTGGACTCGAGCACCATGTCGATGAAGTCGACGACGATGATGCCGCCGATGTCGCGCAGGCGGAGTTGCCGCACGATCTCCTCCGCCGCCTCGAGGTTGTTCTTCGTGACGGTCTCTTCGAGATTGCCGCCCGATCCGACGAACTTGCCCGTGTTGACGTCGATGACCGTCATGGCCTCTGTTCGGTCGATCACCAGTGAACCGCCAGAGGGAAGCCAGACCTTGCGGTCGAGCGCCTTCTCGATCTGCTCCGTGATGCGGAACTCGTCGAAGGCGTCGCGCGCGCCGTCATACGGCTCGACGCGATCCAGCAGGTCGGGCGCCACCTGCCGCAGGTAGCTCTCGATGGTGGAGCGCGCGTCATCGCCGGCGATGATGAGCTTCTGGAAGTCCTCGTTGAAGACATCCCGAACGATCTTGATCAGCAGGTCGGGCTCGCTGTGCAGCAGCGCGGGCGCCTGAACCGTCTCGGTCTGCTTGGAGATGTCAGCCCACTGAGCGGTCAGACGGTTGACGTCGACCGTGAGCTGATCCTCGGTGGCTCCCTCGGCGGCCGTCCGCACGATGACGCCGGTGTTCTCGGGAAGCACCTCCTTGAGGATCTTCTTCAGGCGGGCGCGTTCGGTGTCGGGCAGCTTGCGGCTGATGCCGTTCATCGAGCCGTTCGGCACGTACACGAGATAGCGGCCCGGCAGGCTGACCTGGCTGGTCAGTCTTGCGCCCTTGTGACCGACGGGGTCCTTCGTGACCTGCACGAGCACTTTGTCGCCGGGCTTCAGTGCGAGTTCGATGCGACGCGGCTGGTTGCCGGTCTCCGCGGCATCCCAGTCGACCTCGCCCGAGTAGAGCACCGCGTTGCGGCCGCGGCCGATGTCGACGAACGCTGCCTCCATGCTCGGGAGCACGTTCTGCACGCGGCCGAGGTAGACGTTGCCGATGAGCGATGCCTCCTGCGAGCGGGCCACGTAGTGCTCGACGAGCACTCCGTCTTCGAGCACGCCGATCTGGATGCGTCCGCCCTTCGAGCGCACGATCATCTGCCGGTCGACGGCCTCGCGTCGCGCCAGGAACTCGGCCTCGGTGATGACCGGCCTGCGACGCCCGGCATCCCTGCCGTCGCGACGGCGCTGCTTCTTCGCCTCGAGACGCGTCGAACCCTTGACCTTCTGCGGCTCGGTGATCAGCTCGGGCTCGCGCTGCTGACGCTGGCGAGGCTGACCCGACTCGTCCTGAGCACCGTCTCCGGAGCCACCACGCTTGCGCGTGCGGCGGCGAGAGGTGGTCGTGGTCTCCTCGGCGGTCTGAGTGTCGTCGTCACCCTGAGCGGCGGGAAGTGCGGGGAGCACGGGAGGCGCCTGGAAGAACAGCGCGGTGCTCGGCAGTCCTGGTGCCTGTGCCGCGTGCGCCGTGGCTGCCTGCTCCTGGGCGGTCGGTGCAACAGCGGTCTGATTTTGCGCGGCATCCTCAGCGGCCTGCGGCTCGTCGGCGTGCGCAGTGGGCGTCGCGGCGGCGGGTGCCTCGCCGGACTGCGTCGCGACGGCGGGCTGCTCGACCGTGGTGTCGGATGCCCCAGCCGGCTCCTGCTCGACGGGCGTTGTGGCCGGTGCCTGTGCTTCCGGCTGAGCCCCGGTCGTAGCCGTCTGCTGCTGCTCGGCGGCCGGGGTGGCCGGAACCTCGACCGCCGACGCCTGCTGTGCAGCGCTGTCGTTGGCCGCACCCGCCTTGCGGGTTACGCGACGCCCTCCGAACAGCCTGCTGCGCTTACGCGGCGCGTTGCCGTCTGCGTTCCGTCCCGACTCGTCCCATGCATTCTGATCGTTCTCCACCATCGCTGGTGCACTCCTCGGCCGCACCGTGGACACGCGCGTCCCGTACGGCTGTACTCATGCGGGCGGCGCGCTCGGCACGCACCCGCCAATCCTCGGCTCGTCGCTCGAAAGGGTGCGCGATGTGCAGTGCGCTTCGTGGCGCTCGGCCCTCGACGTCGGTCACTTCCGGTCCGCCCTGCGGCTCAGAAGATCTTGCGATGAAGAGGTTCGCGGCTCTCGCTTTCGTTCGCTCGTCCCTGTCTGTCACGTCTGTCTATAACGTCTCGTTCCGTCGAGTCGCGCGCGACTCGACGACCGGGCTCGCGTCTGCGGAACCCGTGCAAGCTTCTCTGCGACCGTGCGAGCCAGCCCGCGCGATCGTCCTCCATTATCGCACGAGTGCCTGCGCGACCCCGCCAGGCGCGCACCACCGGGTGGATGCACACGACCGGATGTCCCAGCTGGGGCGCTTACTCGCTCTGCCATAATGCGATGGTGTCGCTCGACTCCCCCACCGAAACCAAGCGGCCCATCGGGCTGGCGATCTTCCTCATCGTCGCGGGGGTGATCGGATGGCTCGCCGCCTTCGCGCTCACGCTCGACAAGTTCACGGTGCTGGAGCATCCGAACGCGAACCTCTCGTGCAACATCAACCCGCTCGTCGGGTGCGCGAAGAACCTGGCCTCCTGGCAGGGAGCGGTGCTCGGCTTCCCGAACCCGATCATCGGCATCGCGTGCTGGGTCGCGCCGATCGCGGTCGGCGTCGGCATCCTGGCGGGCGCACGGTTCAAGCGCTGGTTCTGGATGCTGTTCAACCTCGGCGTGCTCGGCGCGCTGGTGCTCGTGATCTTCCTGATCTACTCGAGCCTCTACGACCTCTACGTGCTCTGCCCGTACTGCATGATCACGTGGATCGTGACGATCCCGACCTTCTTCGTCGTGACGTTCTACAACCTCAAAGAGGGGAACATCCCGGTGGGCGAGCGCACGCGCGCGTTCTTCGACGCCGCCTACGCCTGGATTCCGCTGATCACCTTCATCTGCTATGTGATCGTCGCGGTCTTCGCGCAGATCCAGGTGCAGTGGATCCCGAACGCCTTCAGATAGCCGTTCTACCGCTGGTCGAGTAGCGCGCCGCGTGGCGGCACGCGTATCGAGACCTGCCCAGATCCGGGTCGTCGGGTCTCGATACGCGTGCGCCTTCGGCGCGCGCTACTCGACCAGCGGGAGCAGTCAACTCGCGAGAGACGCTCTAGTTAGGCGGGGGCTGTGCCGCCGCCGGTCCCGACCACCCGCCCGGCCGACTGCGGGCACCGGGCGGGGTCCGGCGCCCACTAGAACCAGAGTGCTAGTTCTCTAGCTGCGCTCTCGGGTGAGTCCGAGCCGTGCACGAGGTTCTGCTGCACGGCGAGACCCCAGTCGCGGGCGAGGTCTCCACGGATGGTGCCGGGGGCCGCTGTCGTCGGGTCGGTCGCGCCGGCGAGGGAACGGAAGCCCTCGATGACCCTGTTGCCTGCGACACGGATGGCCACGATCGGGCCCGACTCCATGAACTCGACGAGCGGCTCGTAGAACGGCTTGCCCTGGTGCTCTTCGTAGTGCTTGGCGAGGAGGTCTCGGTCGGCCTCGACGAGTTTGAGGTCGACGAGCGCGTACCCCTTCGCCTCGATGCGGCGCAGGATCTCGCCGGTGAGGCCGCGGGCGACGCCGTCGGGCTTGACGAGCACGAGGGTCTCTTCGATGGTGGTCATTCCTTCTCCTTGTCGGTGGTCTCTTGGGTGGCAGAGGTGTCTGGAGTGGCAGAGGTGTCGGGGTTCGCGACCGCGGCCCGATAGGCCGCAGTGCGTCGGTCGAGCCTGGCGCCGGCGATCATCGCATAGGCCCAGATGGCAGTGAAGATGGCGCCGACGATGAACAGCATGCCGACCAGGAATCCTGAGGCGATGACGACGAGCTGAACGAACCAGCCGATCCAGTAGCCGACACGGTAGCGAAGCAGTGGGATCGCGACGATCATCAACACGATGAGGATCGCGCCACCGCCGAGCGCCTCCACGGCGGGCAGGGCGTGCAGCCCGAACACGACGAGCGCGCCGAGGAAGACCACGACCAGCTCGAAGCCCAGCACGATCGAGCCGAGGCTCTCTTGCGCCGACCGCTGTCTGCGCTGCCGCGGCTGGGGATCGGTCGCGGGCTCGGTCATTCGGTCGCCTTCCACTCGCGCTCCTGTGCGAGCCCGAGCGCTTCTCCGATGAGCGCGATCGACCCGGTGACGACGACAGCGCGGCGCTGCTCGGCGCTCGCCCACTCTCGCGCAGCCTCGACAGCGTCGCCGAGGTCGGGGAAGGACTCGACGTGCTCGTGGGTCCATTCCTCGATGTGATCGGCGAGCTCGTCCGACGAGGTCGAGCGCTCGGAGTGGGACTGCGTCACGAAGATGCGCGCGGCAAGGGGTGCCAGCGCGTCGATGATGCCGTGGGCGTCTTTGTCCCGCAGGATGCCGATCACGAATGCGAACTCGTCGAAGTCGAAGAATGTCGGAAGTGCGGCGGCGAGGGTGAGCGCTCCGGCAGGGTTGTGCGCGGCATCCACGAGCACCGTCGGCTCCGTGCCGACGAGCTGCAGGCGGCCGGGCGAGGTGACTGTGGCGAAGGCCTCCTCGAGGAGCGGCTCGCGCAGCGCCTTCTCACCGCCCCCGAGGAACGCCTCGACGGCGGCCACCGCGACGGCAGCGTTCTGCGCCTGGTGCGCGCCGTACAGCGGAAGGAACAGGTCGGCGTAGGTCGCGGACCGGCCACGAATCGTCACCAGCTGGCCACCGACCGCCACCGCGTCGCGCTCGACATCGAACTCGTCGGGCTGGAACGCGATGGACGCCTCCCGCAGCTTGGCCGCTCTGCGCAGCTCGGCGATGGCCTCCTCGGTCTGCGCCGCGCTGACCACCGTCGCCGCCGGCTTGATGATGCCGCTCTTGGTGCGGGCGATCTCCGCGATGGTCGAGCCGAGTCGAGCGGTGTGGTCGAGCGAGATCGGGGTGAACACGGCGACCTGACCGTCGCCGACGTTCGTCGAGTCCCACTCGCCGCCCATCCCGACCTCGATCACCGCGACGTCGACGGGGGCATCGGCGAAGATCGCGAACGCGAGCACCGTGACGACCTCGAAGAAGGTCAGCCGAGGCTCGCCATCCGCTTCGAGCTCCGCGTCGGCCATCTCCACGTACGGCTCGATGTCTTCCCAGTTGCGGGCAAGTGCCTCGTCGCTGATCGGCTGGCCGTCGACCATGAAGCGCTCGTTGAAGCGCAGCAGATGCGGGCTGGAGAACAGGCCGACACGCAACCCGTAGGCGCGCAGGATGCTCTCGATGATGCGGCTCGTCGACGTCTTGCCGTTCGTGCCGGTGATGTGGATGATCGGGTAGGCGCGCTGCGGATCGCCGAGCAGTTCCACCGCTCGCCTCGTCGGAGCGAGCCGTGGGCGCGGGCTGGACTCTCCCAGCCTCTCCAGCAGCGCCTCGTAGACGGCGTCCGCTGCGTCGCGGAAGGCCTCGTCCTCGTCGGTCACTTCACCACCTCCACTTTCTCGAGACTGACGAGCAGCGCTGACGCGGCTCCGACAGCGACGGCGTCCTCCGCCCTGGCGACCAGGTCATCGACATCCGCATCGAGCTCGACGGCCAGGGTCTCCGACCCGACCAGTTCGGCGTTGGCGCGCACCGCGTCGACACCCACCCGGTCGAGCACGAGACGCAGCCGGATGCGATCGCTCACGTCGAGGCCCGCCTGCTTGCGGCTCTCCTGCACGACCCGCACCACGTCGCGGGCCAGACCCTCGGCCTCGAGCTCGTCGGTGGTCGCCGTGTCGAGCAGCACGAAGCCGGCGCCGGGGAGCAGCGCGATCGCGCGACCGGATGCCGCGGCATCGGTCGCCTCGAGGACGAGGTCGTACTCGCCGTCCTGCAGAGCAACGCCACCCGCCGTGACGACGCCGTCGGCCTCGATCCAGTCGCCATCGCGCGCGGCTTTGATCGCCACCTGCACGGTCTTTCCGAGCCTCGGGCCCGCTGCACGAGCGTTCACCGTTAGCCGCTTGCTGATGCCGTACTCGGCCGGGCTGTTCTCGGTGAGCCCGACCAGCCGCACGGCCTTCACGTTCAGCTCGTCGCGAAGGATGCCCTCGAACGGCGCGAGAGACTCTGCGGCATCCGTGACCACGGTGAGCTCCGCGAGGGGCAGCCGAACGCGAAGACCGGCCTGCTTGCGCAGCGACAGCACGACGGAGCTCACCTGGCGCACGCGGTCCATGGCGGCCACCAGCTCGTCGTCACGCGGGAACTCGCTCGCCTTCGGCCAATCGGTCAGGTGCACGCTGCGCCCGCCGGTGAGGCCCCTCCAGATGCGCTCGCTGACGAGCGGGAGCAGCGGGGCCGCGACCCGCGTGAGCGTCTCGAGCACGGTGTACAGGGTGTCGAAAGCCTCGGCGTTGCCGCCGTCGGGCGTCACGCCCTCCCAGAACCTGTCGCGCGACCTGCGCACGTACCAGTTGGTGAGCACGTCGGCGAAGTCGCGGATCTTCGCGGACGCGAGCGTCGAATCGAAATTGTCGAGGTCTGTCGTCACCGCTTCGACGAGCTCGTGCGTCTTGGCCAGCAGGTACCTGTCGAGAACGTCGGTCGACCCGGTGCTGCGCCTCGCGTCGTAGTTCGACGCGTTGGCGTACAGCGAGAAGAAGTACCAGGTGCTCCACAGCGGCAGCAGGGCCTCACGCACGCCCTGGCGGATGCCCTCTTCGGTGACGATGAGGTTGCCGCCGCGCAGCACGGAGGACGACATGAGGAACCAGCGCATGGCATCCGACCCGTCACGGTCGAACACCTCGGCCACGTCGGGGTAGTTGCGCAGCGACTTCGACATCTTCTGTCCGTCGCTGCCCAGCACGATGCCGTGGCTCACTGCCCGACGGAACGCGGGACGGTCGAACAGCGCGGTCGAGAGCACGTGCAGCAGATAGAACCAGCCGCGGGTCTGACCGATGTACTCGACGATGAAGTCGGCGGGGCTGTGCGTGTCGAACCATTCGCGGTTCTCGAACGGATAGTGCACCTGCGCGTATGGCATCGAACCGGAGTCGAACCACACGTCGAGCACCTCGGGGATGCGCCGCATCATGGACTGCCCTGTCGGGTCGTCGGGGTTCGGTCGCACCAGGTCGTCGATGTACGGCCGGTGCAGGTTGGGCTCGCCGTCCGGCCCGAGCGGCAGCCGCCCGAAATCACGCTCCAGCTCGGCGAGCGAGCCGTAAGCGTCGATGCGCGGATAGTTCGGATCGTCGCTCTTCCACACCGGGATCGGCGATCCGAAGTACCGGTTGCGGCTGATCGACCAGTCGCGCGCACCCGCGAGCCACTTGCCGAACTGACCGTCCTTGACGTTCTCCGGCACCCAGTCGATCTGCTGGTTGAGCTCGACCATGCGATCGCGGATCTCGGGAACGCGCACGAACCAGCTCGACACCGCCTTGTAGATCAGCGGGTTGCGGCACCGCCAGCAGTGCGGATAGCTGTGCTCGTACGACGCCTGGCGCAACAGCCGCCCCTGCGCCTTAAGCGCCTGCGTGAGTGGCTTGTTCGCCTCGAAGACCTGCAGTCCGACGACGTCCGAGACGTCGGCGAGGAACCGACCGCCCTCATCGACGGAGAGGATGACAGGGATGTCTGCAGCCGCGCACACGCGCTGGTCATCCTCACCGTATGCGGGCGCCTGGTGAACGATGCCGGTCCCCTCCTCGGTGGAGACGTAGTCGTCGACCAGGATCTGCCACGCGTTCTGCGTGCCAAATGCTGCGGCATCCGCGTAGTAGTCCCAGAGCCGGTCGTAGCGCACGCCCGCCAGCTGGGAACCGGTGACCGTGCGGATGACGGATGCTCTGGCATCCTCCGCTGAGTCGTAGCCGAGGTCCTTCGCGTACGAGCCGACCAGGTCGAGCGCGAGCAGGTACTCGGCGCCGAGCACCTCGGCTCCCTCGCGAGCGGAGGGCGCACCCTCGCGGTCTACTTCGGCATCCGGCGTGCCGTTGGGCCCCGCGGGCACCACCGCATAGGCGATGTCGGGCCCGACCGCGAGCGCCAGGTTGGTCGGCAGGGTCCACGGCGTCGTGGTCCACGCGAGTGCGCGCACCGCGGTGAGACCGAGTGCCTCGGCCTTCTCCCCCACCAGGGGGAACGTGACGGTCACCGTCTGGTCCTGACGGGTCTTGTAGACGTCGTCGTCCATGCGCAGCTCGTGGTTCGAGAGCGGCGTCTGGTCGCGCCAGCAGTACGGCAGCACCTTGTGGCCCTCGTAAGCGAGACCCTTGTCGTAGAGCTGTTTGAACGCCCAGATCACCGACTCCATGAAGGTGACGTCGAGCGTCTTGTAGTCGTTCTCGAAATCGACCCAGCGCGCTTGCCTGGTGACGTACTCCTGCCACTCGGTGCTGTAGGTGAAGACAGACCGGCGCGCGGCGGCGTTGAACGCTGCGATGCCCATGTCGTCAATCTGGCTCTTGTCGGTGATGCCGAGCTGGCGCTCCACCTCCAGCTCCACGGGGAGCCCGTGCGTGTCCCAGCCGAACCGGCGGTGCACCTGCTTGCCGCGCATGGTCTGGTAGCGCGGGAAGACATCCTTGGCATATCCGGTCAGCAGGTGCCCGTAGTGCGGCAGGCCGTTGGCGAACGGAGGGCCGTCGTAGAACACCCACTCTGGGCATCCTTCACGCTGGTCGATGGATGCACGGAAGGTGTCGTCGCTCTTCCAGAACGCGAGCACGTCTTCTTCGATCTGAGGAAAGCGCGGCGAAGGGACGACCGTGTCGTCGTGCGAGTCTGGCCGACTGTTCTCGGCGGGCTTGGGGTACGGCATGCTTCTCCCGGCAGGATTCCTCTTCTGCACGAGGACGCCTCCGGCTCGGTGAGCATCGTGCCGGTTACGCGGTACCACCCCGCTTGCCGCGCACCGGCATCCGTCGGCGGCGCGCGACCACTCATCTGCGCTGTGACGGGCTGACCCGTTCGGTTCTAGTTGGCGCCTCGCTCCGATGCAGCGGGAGCTCTGACGCCGTTCTTCCGAAGACTCCCCGGTGATGGCCGGATCGCAGTCGTTGCCGACGAGTCTACTGTGGCGGGGCGCGCTCTGCTCTACTCCCTGGCAAGCATGGCGGATGCTTCGCGTTCGAGGTCGACGTACGGCTCGCCGCTGACGTCGAACGCGACACGGTGCAGAGTGCCTCCTGTGAACGGGTACGGACGCTCGCCCGGGTAGTCATCGGTGACCGGCTCACCACCGTCTCGGCCGATGCAGAGGCCTTCCCCTGCGAGGCTGAACATGCCCGGCTGGGTCTTGATGCGGCCGGTGCCGACGGCCTGGTCTCCGTGGTAGAGCGTCAAGGTGCCCGTCGCCACGCCTGGGCTCTCCTCACCGTCCTTCTCGAAGGCCGCGGAGAGGATCACCCCCTGGCCGACGGGGAAGTCCCGATCGGCTTCGATCCGTTGCTCCAGGCTGCCCACGAAGTTGTAGACGTAGTGCAGACGGCCGTTCTTGAGATAGAGAGCGTGGCCGCCGAAGCGGGACCCGTGGGCGAAGAGAACACCCTCGGCACCGGCATCCGGAATGTCGACGAGTGCGCCGATGGCATATGACCGGTTGCGGATGTTCACCGCCTGCGTCTCGGGGATCTCTGCTCCGCTCGGACGGTAGACGTATCGATGGCGGGCCGGCGAGAGTTGTGGCCGCGGAGTCTTGAGGATCTCCAGAGCCGAGCGGTCGTCCAGCGGGAACGCTTGGTTGGCGCCGGCTTCGGCGAACCACAGGTTGATGAGCTCACGCAGCTTGTCAGGGTTCTCGTGCGCGAGATCGTGACTCTCTGAGCGGTCGACGTCGGTGTGGTACAGCTCCCAGGTGTCGTCGTTGAAGTGGCTCCACCCGCTGATCACGGGGTGGGTCGAAACCGCCTTCCAGCCGTCGTGCCAGATCGAGCGAGAGCCGAGCATTGCGTAGAACTGCGTGTCACGGTCTCCGGGGGCCGAGGCGTCGAGCACGGCGTTTCGCATGCTGACGCCGTCGAAGTGCGACTGCACATAGCCGCCGATCTGCTCCGGCGGAGTCACATCGAGCAGATCGAGGATGGTCGGCACGATGTCGACGGCGTGGTGGTACTGGTGCCGCAGTTCGCCGCCGTGCCCGAGGCGCTTGGGCCACGAGATGATGCACGGGTCGGCGGTTCCCCCGTTGTAGTCGTAGCGCTTCCACATCTTGAACGGGGTGTTGAAGGCCATCGCCCACCCGGTCGGGTAGTGGTTGTAGGTCTTGGTTCCGCCGAGTTCGTCGATCAGCGCGAGGTTCTCGTCGAGGTCGTCCGGGATGCCGTTGAAGAACTTGTTCTCATTCACGGACCCGTCGGGGCCGCCCTCACCGCTCGCGCCGTTGTCGGACACCAGGATGACGATCGTGTCGTCGCGCGCACCGATCTCGTCGAGGTGGTCGAGAAGCCGGCCGATCTCGTGATCCGCGTGAGCGAGGAAGCCGGCGTACACCTCCGCCATGCGAGCGTAGAGCCGCTTCTCGTCGTCGCCCAGCGAATCCCACGGCTTCGTGTAGTCGAGAGGCGGGAAGGGCGCACCATCCGGGCCCGAACGGGTGTCCGGAGTACCGATCGGGTTGATCGGTGGCAATTCCGTACCCTCCGGCACAAGTCCCAGCGCGATCTGTCGCTGCAAAACCTCCTCGCGGACCTTTTCGTAGCCCTCGTCGAAGCGGTCTCGGAACTTCTCGATCCATTCCGCAGGTGCGTGGTGCGGCGCGTGACAGGCGCCAGGCGCGTAGTAGAGAAAGAACGGCTTCTCAGGTGCCAGCGCCTTGGCGTCGTCGATGAACTCGATCGCCTTGTCTGTCAGGTCGACCGTGAGGTGATATCCCTGGTCGGGATCGCTCGGCTGGTCCACTGGATGGTTGTCGTACACGAGGTCGGGGTACCACTGGTTGGTCTCAGCGCCGAGGAATCCGTAGAACCGCTCGAACCCGCGACCGGTCGGCCAGTTGCGTCGCGTCGACGCGAGGTTCATCTCGTCCGATGGGCAAAGGTGCCACTTGCCGACCGCATAGGTGTTCCAGCCGCTCTCCCCGAGAATCTGGGACAGCATGCCGTTCTCCTGTGGGATGGTGCCGCTCGCGTTGGGAAAACCCGTCGCCGCCTCGGTGATGCACGCCATGGAGTTGCGCGTGTGATTCCGACCGGTCAGCAAAGCAGCGCGAGTCGGCGAACACAGCGCGGTCGTATGCCACTGCGTGAACCGCACACCCGTTCCGGCAAGGCGGTCGATGTTCGGGGTCTCGATCGGGCCGCCGTAGCAGCTCATCGCCGAGAACCCCACATCGTCGAGCACGACCATCACGACGCTCGGCGCACCACTCGGGGCTTTCGGAGGTTCGTACGGCGACCAGTCGGGCTCGGAATCCCGGATGTCGACGTTGATGTGTCCCTTGAACTGCTGAGCCATGCCGACCCCTTCACGGTCTCACGAGCTGCGCGGATTCTGTGGGCAGCCTATCGACGCGTCCCTGCCGTGGCAATGAAACGGCGCGACTCGTCGGCGGGGTCCGGATCGTCACCGTGGGGATAACCCCCGAACGCATTCGGGAAGCCACCGGATGGAGCGCCCGACCCCCGCCGGCGAGTCTGGCTGATGAGCGCAAGGGCCCTGTTGCGACCGAGAAGAGGAGATGCACTATGGCTGAGATCATGGGAGCGATGACCACCGACCGCGCGCTGACGCACGTCGCTCCCTCGTCCCCTCAGGGGTTCTGGGCTCGCTACGGTGCACTCTGGCGTCGCGTTCCGATCGAAGTGGGCGTTCTTTTCGTGGCGTTCCCGCTCGCCGTCATCGCCGTGAGCGTGCTGTGGTCGCTCTTCTTCACGGGCGTGGGTCTGCTGGTGCTGATCGTGGGCTTCTTCCTCGTGCTCGCCTCGCTCTACATCGCACGCGGATACGGCACGCTCACCATCGCGCTTCTGGAGGCGACGGGACAGCCGCGCATTCCGCGGCCCGAGTGGCGCGGACGAGTGGGCACGGGCTTCATCGGACGCGTCTTCAGTCCCCTCGCCGACGGTCGCTACTGGCTGTATCTGTTCGACGCCATGGTCGCGGAGATCGTCGTGACCACCGTCACCTGGGGCATCATGATCGCCTGGGTCTCGACCTCGCTGAGCGGAGTCACCTACTGGATCTGGGGCGGGTTCCTTCCGACGGGCAACCGTCCGGTGTGGATCTCGCACATCGTGTGGCAGTGGGCGACCGGAAGTCCTGCCACGTTCGACCCTCGCCTCGGCAACATCGTGCTCTTCGGCGTCGTCGGCCTGATCTTCCTCTTCACGCTTCCGTTCGTGACCCGCGGCCTGATCCGTCTGAACTGGGCGGTCGCACGCGGCCTGCTCGGCGCCTGGTCGTCGCAGGAACTCCGCAGGGAGGTCACAGAGCTCTCGGAGTCGCGTGCGGCGGCCGTCGCCGCAGAGGATCGCACGCTGCGGCGTCTCGAGCGGGACATCCACGACGGTCCTCAACAGGGGCTCATCCGACTGCGAATGGACATCGCGGCCGCTCAGCGACGCCTGCGCGATGACCCGGATGCCGCGACACGACTGCTCGACGAAGCCTCGGCGACGGCCCAGGACGCTCTCGACGAGCTGCGGGCGCTCTCCCGCGGATTCGCGCCACCGATCCTGCAGGACCGTGGCCTCAAGGCGGCGCTGGATTCCCTCGCTGCGCGCAGCCCCGTGCCGGTCGCCGTCGACTACTCCCTCGCAGAACGGCCGCCGCTGCCGTCGGAGGTGGAGAGGAACCTCTACTTCGTCGCAGCCGAGCTGCTGGCCAACGTGACGAAGCATGCCGGCGCGTCTTCCGCCTCGGTGCGCATCGCCCCTGTCGGCGGCTCTGTGCTCCTCACCGTCTCGGATGACGGACGGGGTGGAGCCACCTTCGCTGAGGGCCACGGCCTTTCCGGCATCAGGGAGCGGGTGACGGCGATGCGCGGCACGACCGAGCTCGCCTCCGACGCCACCGGAACGACGGTGAGTATCGCGGTGCCGTTATCGTGAGTGCGTGACCGAGCCCCTCCGTGTGCTGCTTGCGGACGATTCCGTGCTGCTGCGTGAGGGGCTCATCCGCGTGCTCGAGGAGGCGGGCTTCGTCACCGCAGGCGCGTTCGGCGATGCCGACGCTCTGCTCACGGCAGCCGAGAGCGTTGCGTTCGACGTCGCCGTGCTCGACGTGCGCATGCCGCCGACGTTCAGGGACGAGGGCGTGCGCGCTGCATTGGCGCTGCACGCGGCGCATCCGTCCTGCGGCGTGCTGCTGCTCAGCCAGTACGTGGAGACCACCTACGCGAGGGAGCTGCTCGGCACCGGCGCAGGCGGCATGGGGTACCTGCTCAAAGACCGGGTCGCCTCTCTCGAGGAGCTGACGGATGCCGTCGTCAGGGTCTCCGCGGGAGGAACGGTGCTCGATCCCGAGGTCGTCGCCCAACTCGTCGACCGGCGAGCCGATCCTCTCGTGGCCCTCACCCCGCGGGAGCGCGAGACCCTTCAGCTGATGGCGGAGGGACGCACCAACGCGGCGATCGCCGATCGGCTGCACGTCGGCGTCGGCGCCGTGGAGAAGAACGTGTCGGCCATCTTCGTCAAGCTCGGCCTCGACGACTCCGGATCAGACCACCGCCGAGTGCTCGCCGTGCTCACGTGGCTCGACTCCGCCGGCTGATGACTCGACGCCGAGGAGTTCCACGGTGCTGGCATCCACAAGGTCGCGAACGTAACGCTGGAGGTAACATCCACCACCCGAGGCCACACAGGCACCACACTTGAAGCCCGTGACCGATTCCACAGCCATCGCCTCTCGAACAGCAGACCGGAACGCCTGGCGGGTGACCCTCGCCTCTCTGGTCGGCACGTCGTTGGAGTCCTACGACTTCTACGTCTTCAGCTACTTCAGCGCCGTGTTCAGCGCGGCCGTGTTCTTCCCGACCGAAGACAAGGTGGCCGGGCAGCTCTACGCCTTCCTCGTGCTCGCGACCTCCTATTTCGTGCGCCCCATCGGCGCGATCATCTTCGGGCACCTCGGCGACCGGATCGGCCGCCGCGCGACCCTGATCTGGACGATCGGCATCATGGGTGTCGCCACCACGCTGATCGGCCTTCTGCCCGGATACGCCACGATCGGCATCGCGGCGCCCATCCTGCTCGTGACGCTTCGGGTCATCCAGGGCATCTCGCTCGGAGGCGAGTGGGGCGGATCGATCCTGGTCGGCGTCGAGCACTCCACCGCGAAGCGCCGCGGCTTCTACGCCGCGATACCCCAGCTGGGCTCGCCGATCGGCACCATCGTGACCTCAGTGCTCTTCCTCGTGCTGAGCGCGACCCTGAGCCAGGCCGACATGGCGGCATGGGGGTGGCGGATACCGTTCCTGATCGCGCTCCCGCTGCTCGCCGTGTCGCTGTACCTGCGCATCTCGATCGATGAGACGCCGGTGTTCTCGCACCTCGCCACTGCGAAGAAGCTCGACAGGGTGCCGGTGCTCGACGTCTTCCGCCGACAGCCGGTCGCACTGATCGTCGCCATCGGCGCAGCGCTGCTCGGCATCGGCTCCTACGCGCTGATGAACACGTACACGACGAACTACGGGGTCACGTCGCTCGGCTTCGACTACACGCAAGTCTTCACCGCGACCACGATCGGAAGTCTGCTGCAGCTGGTGACCATCCCGCTGTTCGGTCTCTGGGCGACCCGGATCGGCTCGGCCCGCGTGGTCTGGCTCGGAGCGCTCACGACGCTGGTCATCGCGTTCCCGATGTACTTCCTGCTGCAGTACGCCACCTTCGGCATCCTCGTCGGCACCATGATCATCGGCGGCATCTTCCCGACACTCAGCTGGGCGGGTCTCGGCGGCCTGATGGCTGACATCTTCGGTCAGTCGATCAGGTACAGCGCCCTGTCGATCGCGTACGCCGTGGCTGCCGCCATCTCGGGGCTGATCCCGCTCGTGACGGATGCCCTCGGCCTCGCCACGCACGAAGCGTGGTGGCACCCTGGCGTGGTGCTGGCGATTCTCTCTGCGATCACGCTCGTCGCGGCGCTGGCGGCGGCATCCATCGCGAAGCGGCGGCGTGAAGACATCGTCGACTCCGACGATGTGCTCGAGTCGGAGCAGGTGGGGGCCGTCGCAGGCTGAACGGGGCTCCGGTAGACTGGCGGTCATCCCACACTCAGGCACCAGTTGACACGGTGCCGCACATACCGCAATGGAGTTCCGCCATGACCGACGTCCAGAAGAACGACGCCCAGCCCAGTTCAGACGCTTTCGGACGAATTCCTGACAAGCCGGCGCTCGAGGGGCTCGAGCAGGTGTGGGATGAACGGTGGCGCGCCGACGGCACGTATCACTTCCCGAGGGAGGCCGCTCTTCGCGACGGTCGCGGTGCCATCTACTCCGTCGACACCCCTCCGCCCACGGCCTCCGGCTCGCTCCACATCGGGCACGTCTTCAGCTACACCCACACCGACGTCATAGCCCGCTACCAGCGGATGCGCGGCAAGCACGTCTTCTACCCCATGGGCTGGGACGACAACGGCCTGCCGACCGAGCGCCGGGTTCAGAACTACTACGGCGTGCGCTGCGACCCGTCGCTGCCGTACGAGGCGGACTTCGTGCCGCCGTACGAGGGCGGCGACAACAAGAGCTCCCGCGCGGCCGACCAGAAGCCGATTTCGCGACGCAACTTCATCGAGCTGTGCGCGCAGCTGACCGTCGAAGACGAGAAGCAGTTCGAAGCGCTCTGGCGAGACCTCGGACTGTCCGTCGACTGGGCCCAGACCTACCGCACGATCGGCGACGAGTCGCTGTTCGTGTCGCAACTCGCGTTCCTGCGCAGTGTCGAGCGCGGCGAGGCGTACCAGGCCATGGCACCGACGCTCTGGGACGTCACGTTCCGCAGCGCCGTCGCCCAGGCCGAGCTCGAAGACCGCGACCAGCCGGGCGCGTTCCACACCATCTCGTTCCACGGCGACAGCGGACCCGTCGTCATCGCCACGACCCGTCCCGAACTGATCCCCGCCTGTGTCGCCCTCGTTGCGCATCCCAGCGACGAGCGCTACAAGCCGCTGTTCGGCAAGACCGTGCGCACCCCCGTCTTCGACGTCGAGGTGCCCGTGCTGGCCCACCACCTCGCCGAGCCCGACAAGGGCACCGGAATCGCCATGGTCTGCACCTTCGGAGACATCACGGATGTCACGTGGTGGCGGGAGCTCGATCTACCCACCCGCGCGGTGATCGGCTTCGACGGGCGCATCCTTCCGGAGCCCCCTGAGGCGCTGGCGACCGACGCCGCCAAGGAGGCGTACGCCGCGCTGGCGGGCAAGACCGTGTTCTCCGCGAAGCAGGCGATGGTCGAACTGCTGAAGGAGTCGGGCGACCTGCTGGAGGACCCGAAGCCCATCACCCACCCTGTGAAGTTCTATGAGAAGGGCGACCGTCCGCTCGAGATCGTCTCCACCAGGCAGTGGTACATCAGCAACGGTGCACGTGATGAGGCTCTGGCCGACCGGCTCGTCGAGCTCGGCAAGCAGATCGACTGGCACCCCGAATTCATGCGGGTGCGCTACGAGAACTGGGTCGGCGGGCTCTCCGGCGACTGGCTGGTGTCACGCCAGCGGTTCTTCGGCGTTCCGATCCCCGTCTGGTATCCGGTGGACGAGCAGGGCGAGACCCGCCACGACTCCCCCATCCTGCCGACGCGCGAGCAGCTGCCCGTCGACCCGACGATCGACACGGCGCCAGGGTACGACGAGTCGCAGCGCGGCGTCCCAGGCGGGTTCGTCGGCGAGGTCGACATCCTCGACACCTGGGCGACGTCCTCGCTGACGCCGCAGATCGCCGGCGGCTGGGAACGCGACCCCGAGCTCTTCGGCGCGGTGTTCCCGTACGACCTACGCCCGCAGGGTCAGGACATCATCCGTACCTGGCTCTTCTCCAGCGCGCTGCGGTCGCAGCTCGAAGAGGGTGTCGCACCCTGGGCGCACGCCGCCATCTCCGGCTTCATCGTCGACCCCGACCGCAAGAAGATGTCGAAGTCGAAGGGCAACGTGGTGACGCCCGCGGACATCCTTCACCAGCATGGCTCGGATGCCGTGCGCTACTGGGCGGCGTCGAGTCGTCTCGGCACCGACGCGGCGTTCGACCCGCAGAACCCGACCCAGATCAAGATCGGGCGCAGGCTCGCCATCAAGGTGCTCAATGCCGCGAAGTTCATCCTGAGCTTCCCGGGCGGTTCCGGCGAGGACGGCACCGCCCCGAACAGCGCCGAGGCGATCCGTGAGCCGCTGGACCGCAGCATGCTCGCTGAGCTCGCGATCGTGGTCGACGAGGCCACGAAGGCGCTCGACGGCTACGACCACGCGCGAGCGCTCGAACTGACGGAGTCGTTCTTCTGGACGTTCTGCGACGACTACCTCGAGCTGGTCAAGGAGCGCGCGTACGGCGACGGCGCGGGTTCGGCTTCTGCCGCGGCCGCCCTTCGGCTCGCGCTGTCGACCCTGCTGCGACTCTTCGCGCCGTTCATCCCGTTCGCCACCGAAGAGACCTGGTCGTGGTTCGAGAGCGGGTCGGTCCACCTCGCGACCTGGCCGACGGGGGATGCGCTCGCCGAGGCGGCAGGCGAGGCGACCCCGTTGGTCCTCACCGCGACGTCGAAGGTGCTCACGGGCATCCGGCGCGCCAAGACCTCGGCCAAGGCGTCGCAGAAGGCGCCGATCGCGCGTGCCGTTGTGACTGCTCCAGAAGAGGAACTCTGGGCCGTCGAACAGGCCGCTGCAGACATCCGCGCGGTCGGTCGCATCGCGAATCTCGAGTTCACGGCGGGCGACGAGGTGTCGGTGGATGTCGAACTCGGCGACGACGCGTCCGCATAGAGGTCGCCCGGGGGCCTCTGGGCGGATAGGTTTTAGATCACGGTGCGCATTCCGTCACCGGAATGTGGCAAGGGGGACTGATGGGAATCACGATTCGAGAGCCGGCTGACGGCGACTTCTTCAGCTGGCTCGCCCTCTACGAGGATTACGCGGCCTTCTACGGCCGAGCACTCACCGATCAGGGTGCGCTGCTCGTCTGGAGCTGGCTGATCGACCCTGCGTCGAGCGAACGCGGACTCGTCGCCGTCGACGACGAAGGCTCGCTGGTCGGACTGGTGCACTTCCACCAGGTTCCGAGGCCGCTGGACGGCGACCACGCTCTGCACATCGACGACCTGTTCGTGCTCGAGGAGCACAGGGAGCAGGGATACGGACGATCGCTGATCGAGGCCGTCGCCGCCAAAGCCGCGGAGAGCGGTGTCGGCATCGTGCAGTGGCTCGCGAAGCCCGACGACACGGATGCCCGCGCCTTCTACGACGAGATCGCCGACGCGTCCGAGTTGATCGTCTACCGTCTTCGCCGCGAAGAGCACTGACGATGCAGCTCGGGACACGCTGGCCGGTCGGAGGAACCACGCCGGAGAGCCTTCCCTCCGTCGTGAAGTCCGCTGTGGTGGCCGTCGAGGACGAGTTGGATGCCCTCGACGTCGACGCCTCGACGTGGCGTTGGACTCTCACTTGGCTCGAGGGGCGCCCCGTCGTCGAGCTCGACGATGGCACGGTCATCCGCTATCACCCTGGTGAGGACACGGCGACCGTGTCGCAGCCGGGTGGCGACGCCTACGGCGACGACGAGGATATCGCCGGCTGATCGGTCAGGGAAGCAGTTGGCTACGGGCGAAAGCCGAGCGCGCCGACTGCTGGTCGCGCACGTCGGCCTGCCTGCGATAGAGGTCTCGTCGTTCGGCGTCGAGACGCTCTCGCCGCTCTCCCCACGCGACGAGAGCACGGCCGAAGCGGATGACGGTGCGCTCGACGGCGAACCGGCGCGTGTTCTGAAGACCGATCGTGCTCATGACTTCTGCTCTTCTCCCCCGATGATCGGGAACGCGTTGAACTGGATCTGAACGGGACGAGCCCCCGCCGGCTGCTCGCGGTCGCGGTAGGCGATGACAACCTCGTCGAGGGCGGCGTAGACCTTGGCGGCGAACTCGGTGAGTTCTCCTGCGGTCATCCGCAGGTTCGACGTCGAGATGGAGCTCGCCGACATCCAGTCCTCCGACAGGATGTCGGCGCCACGCGACATGAAGCTGATGAGCGCCTCCTCCTGGCCACGGCGGAACTCGCGGTTGACCATGTCGTAGGCCTCGCGTCCCGCCGGGGTCTCGCTGAGCTCTGTCGGGTCCATCGAGATGCCGATCGGCGTTCTGCGCCACCATCGCTCGCGAGCACTGCCCTTGCCCTCGACCTCTTGCACGAAGTCGTGCTTGGCGAGCTGCCTGAGGTGATAGCTCGTGGCCCCGCTGGACTCGCCCAGCCGCTCCGCCAAGCCGCTCGCGGTGAGAGGGCCGAACTTCGAGAGCTCGTCCATGATGCGCACCCTCAGCGGGTGCGCCAGCACCTTCAGCGAGGCGAGGTCGACTCGTCGGTCAGTGGGTCGCAGCTGCGATGCCACATCGGCAGGCGGTCGCTCGTGCTCATCGGTTGTCATACTCCGATGCTATACATGCAACGCTTTCTTTGCAACCCTTATTTTGCAATTACTTCTTTGCAACAGCCTCTTTGCAACGGTTGCTTTGCATCCGCTCGCCGGGGCCGCCGCTTCACGCCTTCGCGATGATCTCCCCGTGCGTCAGCGCGATCCAGCCATCGGGCGCCGCCGCCCAGTCCCTCCATGCCTGTGAGACCTGATTGAGGTCCGAGATGGTCGCGTGCCCGCCCTCGATGGCCCTGGCGGCGAAGTCGGATTCCGTGGCGCGCTCCGCCCACGAGCCGCCCCACCACTCGCGCTCCGCCTCCGATGAGAAACACCACGCCGAGGCCGAGGTCTCGACGTGCTCGAACCCAGCCGCCAGAGCCCACGACTTGAGGTGACGCCCTCCGAAGGGCTCTCCCCCGCTGGTGCGCGCGGCGTCCTCGTAGATCCGCAGCCAGCTCGCCAACCCCGGGAGACCCGGATGCCACACCGTCGCGCCGTAATCGACGTCGCGTGCGGCAACGATGCCTCCGGGCTTCAGCACTCGTCGGAACTCGCGCAGAGCGGCCACCGGGTCGGCCAGGTGCTGCAGAACCTGGTGCGCGTGCACGACGTCGAACGTGTCGTCCTCGAAGTCGAGGGCATAGGCGTCGCCCACCTGGAACGTGACGTTGTGCAGATCGTTGTCGGCGGCGAGGCCGTTGGCGTTCGTCACGACCTGCTCCGAGGCGTCGATGCCGACGACGGTTCCCGGCTCCACGAGTCGCGCGAAGTCGATGGTGATCGTGCCGGGCCCACTGCCCACGTCGAGCACCCGCAGCCCCGGGCGCAGGTGGGGAACGAGGTAGGCGGCCGAGTTCTCCGCCGTGCGCCAGGAGTGTGAGCGCAGCACGCTCTCGTGGTGTCCGTGCAGGTAGCGCTCGTTGTCGTGGGATGCCATGCCGCAAGCCTAGGAACTCGACGCATCTAGGCTGAACATTATGACGACCAATCCGCTGCTCATCCGCAGTACTCTGCCGCACGGGCTCCCGCCGTTCGCTGAAATCCGAGACGAACATTACGTGCCGGCCTTCGAGCAGGCCTTCGCCGAGCAGCGCGAGGAAGTCGCGGCGATCATCGCGGACGAGTCCGACCCGACCTTCGAGAACACGCTCCTCCCCCTCGAGCGCTCGGGCCAGACCCTGCGTCGAGTGGCCGAGGTGTTCTTCAACAAGAGCTCTTCCGACTCGAACGACGACATCAGCGCCATCGAAGAGGAGGTCGCTCCGCTTCTCGCCGCTCACCAGGATGCGATCACGCTCGACCCGCTCCTCTACACGCGCATCCACTCCGTTCACGAACAGCTCGACGGTCTCGACCTCGATGACGAGTCCCGGTATCTCGTCGAGCGCTACTTCGAGGAGTTCACCCTTGCGGGCGCGGGTCTCGGCGAGGAGGACAAGGCTCGCCTCAAGGAGCTCAACGCGGAGCTCTCGACGCTGACCACCAGGTTCGAGAAGAACCTGCTCGCCGACACCAACGATCTGGCCGTGCACGTCGAGGATGCTGCGGAACTCTCCGGGCTGGAGCCCGCTGAGGTCTCGGCCGCCGCGGAGGCCGCACGCGAGCGAGGTCTCGACGGGTACTTGATCACCCTCGTGCTGCCGACAGGGCACCCGTACCTCGCTCGGCTGGTCAGCCGTGACGTGCGGGCCAGGGTCATGGCCGCCTCACGCGCTAGGGGTGCCCGCGGCGGCGAGTTCGACACCCGCGATCTGGTGCTGCGCATCACGGCGCTGCGGGCTGAGCGCGCACGCCTGCTGGGGTTCGCCGACCACGCCGCGTACGTCACGGCAGGGCAGACCGCGAAGACCCCGGATGCCGTCGCCGGCATGCTTTCCCGACTCGCACCGGCGGCCGCTGCCAACGCCACCGCCGAGAAGGCCGACCTGCGTCAGGAGGCGGGCCACGACATCGAGGCATGGGACTGGTCCTTCTATTCGGAGAAGGTTCGCGCGGCGAAGTACGACGTCGACACGGCGGCGATGCGCCCGTACTTCGAGGCGGAGCGAGTTCTGCGCGACGGAGTCTTCTTCGCAGCGAACCGGCTGTACGGCATCCGCTTCGAGGAACGCCCCGACCTGGTCGCCTACCATCCCGATGCCCGCGTCTTCGAGGTGTTCGACGAAGACGGCTCTGCGCTCGGCCATTACCTGAACGACCTCTACACGCGCGACTCCAAGCGCGGTGGGGCATGGATGAACGAGCTCGGCACGCGCACCGATCTGGTGGGCGGCTCGACCATCGTGGTCAACAACCTCAACGTGCCCAAGCCCGCTGAGGGAGAGCCGACGCTGCTCACCTACGACGAGGTCGGCACCCTGTTCCACGAGTTCGGACACGCGCTTCACGGGTTGTTCGCCCGAACCACGTACCCCAAGTTCGCCGGCACCGCCGTCTTCCGCGATTTCGTCGAGTTCCCCAGTCAGGTCAACGAGATGTGGCTGCTGTGGCCGGAGGTGCTCGACAACTACGCGCGTCACTACGAGACGGACGAGCGGATGCCGGCAGAACTGGTCGAGCGCATCCGGGCCTCCGAGGCGTTCAACCAGGGCTTCCTCACCAGCGAGTACCTCGCCGCAGCCATGCTCGACCAGTCATGGCACCGCATCGGCGCCGACGACGAGATCGCATCGGTCGAGGAGTTCGAGGCGGGCGCCCTCGCGGATGCCGGGCTGAATGATCCCGCCGTGCATCCGCGCTACTCGAGCACGTACTTCGCCCACACCTTCGCCGGCGGCTACGACGCTGGGTACTACTCCTACATCTGGAGCGAGGTGCTCGACGCCGACACGGTGGAGTGGTTCAAGGAGAACGGGGGGCTCTCGCGCGAGGGCGGCGAGCGATTCCGTCGGCGCCTGCTCGGAGTCGGCGGATCGAAGGACCCCCTGGCGGCCTACCGCGACTTCCGTGGGCGCGACGCCGTCATCGAACCGCTGCTGCACCGTCGCGGACTCAGCTGACCCCGGCTCGATCAGCAGTTCAGCGAGTCAGTGACATCACCGTCACGACAGCGATCAAGGTGCCGACGATTCCCGTCGTGAGGCCGAGGCAGAACCATCGTGCCCTGCCGCCGACCCGCTCGGGGACCGAAGGCAGCCCTGGCACGGCTCCTTCGCCGCTCTTCATCGTCACGGGACCCATCGAGCCGGGCCCGAGTCCATTGCTCATGACCCGACCATACGGCCTTCGGATCGCGTCGCCTATCGCTGACGCCGCCCGCCGTGTTTCGGTGTGTGACGACTCGAGATGTGCAGGCGGGAACGCCCCCGTACCCTGAACCAGTCGAACCTCACGATCAGGGAGCCGCATCATGACCATCCGTGCCGATCAGCACCACACCGCGGAATGCGTGTGCGAGCTCGGCAAGATGTGCGCGGACATCCGGCCCGGCCACGGCCTGCACGCCCTGCAGTTGCGGCTTGCGGCGGCAACGCCGTCGCAATGGCAGGACCTGATCGTCGCCGCGGTGCATGAGGACGGCTGGGTGGACGCCTTCACCATGGACGGAACCCCGATGGCGCTCTGGAACCACCGCGATCTCGCCGAAGTCGTCTCCCCCGGCGAGCCGGTGGCGCTGCACCCTTCCTACAACGTTCTCTCGGCGGGTTCTCGCAGGTTCAACGTGCTGCACCGGCCGGAGCAGTCTGCCGAGGTCGAATAGTCGACGAACCGGTCCGATCGTTCGGTTCAGAGGATCAGGCGGACTCCGCCGCGGCGAACATGTCCATCATCGCGCGGCACGCTGCGACGCACGTCTCGCACGCCATCTGGCACATGCGGCAAGTCTCGCTCATGGTTGCGTGATTCCCGCACTCGTCGGCGCAGGCGGAGCACATGGTCACGCAAGCCTGCAGCATCGCCTGCATCGAAGGCATGTCGAACCCGTTGGGACGCATCATCATGCGCATCATCGTGTTGCAGACGTCCGCGCAGTCCATGCACATCGACGCGCACTTGATCATGCCGTCGGCCATCGCATTGTCGGCGCACATGGTGCACGCCTGTTCGCAGGCCGAACACGCCTCGATGCAGCGCTGCATCGTCATCATGTCCATGGCCGGCATGCCGAAGGTGTCCATCGACATCGTGTGCATCATCTCGGCCGTCATGTTCGCGTCCATCGCATCCCCGTTCTCGTTCCGGCACCGTCGCCGTATGCGTGGACGGCACCGTCATCCGCGATGCTACGCGCACCGCACTGCCTCTTCCACGGTTGTGATGGCGACCGTCTTTGTGACCTCATGGCTGCGGGGACAGTGTGCTTCAGACGCCCTCAGGGGCGGTCATCCATGGACGGTCACAGTCAGACGACGGCGGGTTCGAGCAACCGGAATCGCCGGGCATCCGGGTCGAGTTCGGCGAGCACGTTGTTCGGCATCACGAACTGCGGGTCGGTGTGGCCGAAGTCGACGCCGATCACGACGGGGATGTCGCCTACGTCCCACTCCTCGAGTCGTTCGACCACGATGCGGTCGAGCTCGCGCACCTGGTCGGCCGTGTAGCCGCGGGGTCTGCCGATCAGTAGTCCGGCGATGCGGTTCAAGATTCCCTGGGCGCCGAAGTTGCGCAGCCAGTACCCCACCTGAGCAGGCGGCGGAACGTCTTCGGAGGTCTCAAGGAACAGCATCCGTCCCTCGAAGAACTCCGGCGAAGGCCAGAAACGTGTGCCGACCATCATGTCGAACACCTCGATCGAGCCACCGAAAAGTCGTCCGTTCCTCGGGGCCGAACCGCTCAGCCATCGCCAGCCGTCGTTCTTGCGCAGCCGATTCACCCTCGTGCCGTCCTGCTGACCCCAGTCCGGGTAGCCGGTGGCCCACCGCGGGTACGGCCGGTACTCGTATTCGGGCTGCGGTTCGAAGAGGATGTCGCGCACATGGCGCATCAGCCCCGGAAAGTTCGCCGCCTGGGCGAACCCCGCCATCACCGCCGGCCCGTTGAAAGTGACGAGCCCGTGCTGCGCGAGCCACGTGAGCTGCGTCGTGGTGTCGGAGTACCCGAGCAGCACCTTCGGATTCCGGCCGATCGTCTCCAGATCGAGATGGGGCAGGATTCTGATCGAATCGTCACCGCCGATCGCAGCGATCACGGCCGCGATTTCGGGGTCGGCGAAGGCCGCGTTCACATCCGCGGCTCGCGCCTCGGGGTCGAGCCACGCCTCGTGCGGAGACAACCTCGTCGACGGATATTCGACGGGGATCAGGTCGAGTTCGGACTCGAGCGTCTCGAGTCCCGCACGGTACACGTGCGGGAAGACGGTCGAACCGGGCCATGACGACGCGACGATGGCGACGCGGTCACCCGAACGAAGCCGCCGTGGCTTCACGACGGCAGGTTCGCTCGCCACGTCCTAAGCGGACTTCTCTTCGCGGCGAGTGCGGCGGTGGGGAACGATCGTGGGCGCCGCGTTGTCGAGAACCGCTTCACGGGTCACGACAACACGCGCGACCTCGTCGCTCGACGGCACCTCGAACATGATCGGCCCGAGGACCTCTTCCATGATGGCTCGGAGACCTCGCGCACCCGTCTGCCGCAGAACAGCGAGATCGGCGATGGCATCGAGAGCTGCTGACTCGAAGTCGAGCTCGACGCCGTCGAGTTCGAACATGCGCTGATACTGCCTGACGAGCGCGTTCTTCGGCACCGTGAGGATCTGGATGAGCGCCTCGCGGTCCAGCTGCGACACGGTCGTCACCACGGGCAGACGCCCGATGAACTCCGGGATCAGACCGAATTTGTGCAGGTCTTCGGGCAGCACCTCGCTGAAGAGGTTGATGTCGTCGCCCTTACTGTGCAGCGGGGCGCCGAAGCCGATGCCCTTCTTGCCCGCCCTCGACGAGATGATGTCTTCGAGTCCCGCGAACGCGCCCGCAACGATGAACAGCACGTTCGTCGTGTCGATCTGGATGAACTCCTGGTGCGGATGCTTGCGCCCGCCCTGCGGAGGCACCGACGCGACGGTGCCCTCCAGAATCTTCAGCAGCGCCTGCTGCACGCCCTCGCCCGAGACATCCCTCGTGATCGACGGGTTCTCGGCCTTGCGGGCGATCTTGTCGACCTCGTCGATGTAGATGATGCCGGTCTCGGCGCGCTTGACGTCGTAGTCGGCGGCCTGAATCAGCTTGAGGAGGATGTTCTCGACATCCTCTCCGACATAGCCGGCCTCGGTGAGAGCTGTGGCATCGGCGAACGCGAACGGCACGTTCAGCCGCTTGGCGAGGGTCTGCGCCAGATAGGTCTTGCCACAGCCGGTCGGCCCGATCAGGAGAATGTTGGACTTGGCGATCTCGACGTCTTCGCCGACGGATTCGGCCGGCCCGAGAGTGGTGCGCGCCCGAACCCGCTTGTAGTGGTTGTAGACAGCGACGGAGAGCGCCTTCTTCGCCGGCTCCTGGCCGATGACGTATTCCTCGAGGAAAGCGAAGATCTCTTTCGGCTTCGGCAGCTCGAACTGGCCGGAGTTCTCTTCACCGGACTCGGCCATGCGCTCTTCGATGATCTCGTTGCACAGCTCGACGCACTCGTCGCAGATGTACACGCCGGGGCCCGCGATGAGCTGCTGCACCTGCTTCTGGCTCTTTCCACAGAATGAGCACTTGAGCAGGTCGGCGCTTTCTCCGATGCGAGCCATGGAACCTCCCGAGTGGGCTGCTTTTTACGAGCCTAACCTGTGGCGCCGACATTGGACGGGAGCTCTGCCTCCCGCGTGCCGACCCATCGGCACGACGCGAGAAGCGGCGGCGGACATCCTGATCCGCCGCCGCTTCCGGTGTGTCTGCGTGCTACTTCGCGGTGAGCGCCGGAAGGCTCTTCCTACTGGTGAGCACCTGGTCGATGAGACCGTACTCGCGGGCCTCCTCGGCCGACAGGATCTTGTCGCGGTCGATGTCTTTGTTCACCTGCGCGACATCCTTGCCGGTGTGCTGCGACAACGTCTCCTCGAGCCAAGTGCGCATGCGCATGATCTCGTTGGCCTGGATCTCGATGTCCGACGCCTGCCCCTGCCCGGCCTCGCCGACAGCGGGCTGGTGGATGAGGATGCGGGCGTTCGGCAGGGCGAGACGCTTGCCGGGCGTGCCTGCCGCGGTCAGCACCGCAGCCGCGGAGGCGGCCTGGCCGAGCACGACGGTCTGTATCTGCGGACGGATGTACTGCATCGTGTCGTAGATCGCTGTCATGGCCGTGAACGATCCACCGGGCGAGTTGATGTACATCACGATGTCACGGTCGGGGTCCTGGCTCTCCAGCACGAGCAGCTGGGCCATGATGTCGTCGGCCGAGGCGTCATCCACCTGCACGCCGAGGAAGATGATGCGATCCTCGAAGAGCTTGGCGTAGGGGTCCTGGCGCTTGTAGCCGTATGCGGTGCGCTCTTCGAAGCTGGGCAGGATGTAACGCGAGCCCGGCATCTGTACGCGCGAGGCGCCACCGGCCAGTCCGGAGAAGTTCGGGGTTTCCATCTGTGTCGTTTCCTTCGTTCTCTCTCGCCTACTCCTGGGTTCCGCCGCCGCCGATGACGTCGGTGGCCGATTCCCTGATGTGGTCGACGAAGCCGTAGTCGAGCGCCTCCTGGGCGGTGAACCAGCGGTCGCGGTCGCCGTCGGCGTTGATCTGCTCGACGGTCTTGCCGGTCTGGGATGCGGTGATCTCAGCCAGCCTCTTCTTCATGTCGAGGATGAGCTGGGCCTGCGTCTGGATGTCGCTGGCCGTTCCGCCGAAGCCACCGTGCGGTTGGTGCAGCAGCACTCGGGCGTTCGGGGTGATGTAGCGCTTGCCCTTGGTTCCCGCGGTCAGCAGCAGCTGGCCCATGGAGGCCGCCATACCGATTCCCACGGTGACGATGTCGTTCGGCACGAACTGCATCGTGTCGTAGATGGCCATGCCTGCGGTGATCGAGCCACCGGGCGAGTTGATGTAGAGGTAGATGTCGCGCTTCGGGTCCTCGGCGGCCAGCAGCAACAGCTTGGCGGCGATCTCGTTCGCGTTGTCGTCGCGCACCTCCGAGCCGAGCCAGATGATGCGATCCTTCAGCAGTCGGTCAAAAACACTGGGTTGCAGTGTCGGTTCGGCCATGAACGTGCTCCTTTTCTTACGTGCTCTCGAATCTATCGAAGGCAACGCAACGGCACGGGCCTGTTCGCCGTGGGCAGAGCCCACGCCGCCTCCTCGCCGAGCCACCACCCGACCGTCGAGCCACCACCCAAGCCGCACCGATTCGGTGGTGGCTCGACGCGGAGGTGGTGGCTCGACGACGAAAGGCGCGGGTGGGTGGGGCGAGTGGGGGCAGGCGGCGCGGAACGAGTCAGTACGTGAGGTCCCTCGCGTAGTTCGCGACGGAGATTCGGTAGAGCGGCAGGTGCGGGGCGAGTGCGCCGAGGGCGATCGAGGTCGCGCGTCGCGTCTCACCGCTGGTCGCCAGGGCGAGGGCGTAGAACGCGGCGACCGCGTCACGGTAGGGAGACGCAGGATGGTTGGCGTACTCGTCCCCGAGCATCCATACCGCTTCGTGCACTCGTCCTAGGTTGCGCAACGTGCTCGCGAGCTGGATGACCGCCCGCACGCGATGATCGTCGTCGAGTCCGAGCAGCAGGGCACGGCGGTACAACGGCTCGGCCTCTTCTTCGAGGCCGGCGGAGTCTCGGGCTCCGGCCCTGTGGAACAGCGCGATCGCGTTGTCGCCCCACACCCCGGCCAGACGGTCGATGCGATCGATGCGATCCGCGTCGGTCAGACTCTCGTCGGCCCAGACGGCTTCGAACTGGCTGTCCCAATCGGCCATCGAACGGTCCTCCTCGTCGTCTTACGCCCAGCGAGTACCCCAGCACATTCCGCCTGCTCGACGCAAGATCGGCTCACTGCAAGAAGGGGGCGGATGCAACGCATCCACCCCCTTCCTTCCGAGCACTGCTCAGACGGCTACGCCTTCTTCGCCTTGCTGGACTTCTTCTTCGGCTTCTCTTCGGTCGCCTCTGCCTCTGGCGCTGCGGCCTCTGCCTCGGTCTCGTCTGCGGCCTGCGCGTCGTCGGCTGCGGCATCCTCTGCCGAGTCCTGAACGACGGCGAACTCGGACAGGTCGACCGGCTTGCCCTTGCTGTCCTTGACCACGGCGCGGCCGAGCAGCACGGCGATGGTCTTGTTGCGGGTGACCTCGCCGACCATCTGCGGAATCTGGCCGTTCTCGCCGAGAGCCGTGACGAACTCGTTCGGGTCCATGCCGTACTGCGCGGCGGCCTGCACGAGGTAGTTGGTCAGCTCGTCCTGGCTGACGGTGACGTTCTCCTTCTGCGCGATGTCGTCGAGCAGAATCTGGGTGCGGAACGACTTCTCACTGGCCTCGGTGACCTCCGCGCGGTGCACGTCGTCTTCCAGGCGGTTCTCGGACTCGAGGTGACGGTGCACCTCGTCTTCGACGACACCCTGGGGAACGGGGATGTCGGTCAGCTCGAGCAGGCGGTCCACCAGCAGCGTGCGCGCCTCGTTGCCCTGAGCGAAGGTCTTGCTGCGGGCAGCCTCGCCACGCAGGCTCTCGCGGAGCTCGCCGATGGTGTCGAACTCGCTGGAGATCTGCGCGAAGTCGTCGTCGGCCTCGGGAAGCTCGCGCTCCTTGACGGCGTTCAGCGTCACGGTGATCTCGGCGTCTTCACCCTCGTGGTCGCCGCCGAGCAGCTTCGAGGTGAAGGTCGTGGTCTCGCCGGCCGACAGGGCGTCGAGGGCCTCGTCGATGCCGTCGACGAGCTCGCCGGAGCCCAGCTCGTACGAGACGTTGCTCGCGGTGTCGATCTGCTCTTCGCCGATCGTGGCGACCAGGTCGAGCTGTGCGAAATCGCCCTTCTTGGCGGGGCGGTCGACCGTGACCAGCGTGCCGAAGCGGCTGCGCAAGCGGTCGAGCTCCTCCTCGACGTCGTCGGGCGTGATCTCGGCGGCTTCCACCGTCAGCTCGAGGCCGTCGTACTCCGGAAGGGTGATCTCCGGGCGCACGTCCACCTCGATGGCGACGATGAGGTCGCCGGAGAAGTCCTTGTCGCTGGGCCACTCGGTGATGTCGGCCTCCGGTCGACCGACCGGGCGCACGTCGTTCTCCTCGACCGCGGTGCGGAAGAAGCCGTCGAGCCCCTCGTTCACGGCGTGCTCCAGAACGGCACCCTTGCCGACACGCTGATCGATGATGGGCGGCGGCACCTTGCCCTTGCGGAAGCCGGGTACGTCGACCTGCTCTGCGATGTGCTCGTAAGCGTGCTTGATGCTGGGCTTCAGCTCGTCCGGGGTCACTGCGATGGTGAGCTTCGTCCGCGTCGGGCTCAGCTTTTCGACCGTGGTCTTCACGTGGGAGATCTCCTGTTATTCAAAGTGTTTCGGTCACAGTCCTTGTCGGGGCGACAGGATTTGAACCTGCGGCCTCCCGCTCCCAAAGCGGGCGCTCTAGCCAAGCTGAGCTACGCCCCGGATCGTGGTGGACCCGTGAGGTCCGACCCAGCCGGGCACACGCCAGGGCGCATGGCAAGCCGAATGACCTCGGACAGTCTAGCGAACGAAAGAGGATGTCCGTGCCGGTCGATTCCAGCCGCCCGCCCCGCATGCACTACACTTGCACAGCGGCCCACCGCCGCCCGGGGATGTAGCTCAATGGTAGAGCCTCAGTCTTCCAAACTGATGGTGCGGGTTCGATTCCCGTCATCCCCTCCAATGGCTCTGAGGGCGCCCGCAAGGGTGTCATCAGAGCCATTCGTGTGCACAGCGAATCGAACCCTTGGGTGGGCCCACGCCGCCAGTGGCTCCGCGCACCGCGCAGCGGTGGGTGGAGGGGCGGTGGGGACGATTCCCGTCATCCCCTCCAATGGCTCTGAGGGCGCCCGCAAGGGTGTCGTCAGGGCCATTCGATTCTGCGGGAAGGCCCGCGCGAAACCGCGACGCTGCGCCACACGTAACGCAAAGTCAAGCCTTGCGGAGTCGCTACTTCGGTCTGTCAGTATGGGCGGATGCCGACGCGACTGCACGCCGCCCTTCGCGCCGCGACGATGGTGATCGCGGGTGCCGCGCTGGTCGTTCTCGCCGGGTGCTCGGGCACCACGGGGCCGTCCGAAGACGCGACTCACTACACGACCGGCGGCGCGCACCACTGCAGCTCCGGCGAGTCGATCGAGCTCGACGGCGCATCGCACAACCAGATGGTCACGGGACGCTGCGGCGAGGTCATCGTCGTCGGTGACGGCAACACCGTGCAGGTCGACCATGCGGCAGCTCTCGAGGTCGATGGCGAGTCCGACAGCATCACGATCTCCGATCGCGTCGGCTCGGTCGTGCTGAGGGGCAACGGCATCGCGCTCGACGCCGACTCCATCGGGTCGGTGAAGGTCACAGGGCAGAACAACTCGATCACGTCACCGGCGCTCGGCGCCGTGATGGTGCAGGGCGACCACAACGTCGTCACGACGCAGGCGAAGCCCAGCGACTACCGTGTCTCCGGGCAGGATGACACCCTGACCGTGCACTGAACGGGCATCCACAGCGCGCCGTGCGGCGACCTCGGACGGCCGCCGAGCGCGAGCGTGCACGGAGCACTCCCGGTTTTTGGGAGAATCTCTTCTGAACGTCGCTCGGTTCATCCCTGTGCGGCGAACTGCACACCACCGCCACGGCGGACGCCACACGAGCAAAGGTCCTCGACGATGACACCAGACGAAGCCGCCGCGATCCTCGGGGTCGACAAAGACGCCGAGGTCAGCGAGATTCTCGCGACCTACTCGAAGAGAGTTCAGGCGGCAGGCGCCGACGCGACGCAGCTCGGCAGCGACGACCCCGAGGTGCAGGCACTCGTCGAGGCACGCACGACGCTGATGGATGACCGACGCCGACGCGCCGCGACCGAGCGGCAGACCAGCACGAAGACCCCAGAGCCGCAGTACGGACAGCGCTCCGCCACCTCCGCCGCTCCCCCGGTCTCCGCCTGGGGAGACGAGCCGCCGAAAGGCAAGTCCTTCACGCCGGAGCAGGAGGCGACACGCAAGCAGCGCTCGTTCCTCATCGCCATCATCGGCCTTGTGCTCTCGCTCACCGCGTGGGTGTGGTGGATGCTCGAGCCGCTCTCCGTCTTCGGAATGGGCCTCAGCATCTGGGCACTCGTGAGGGTTCGCGGTTACGGCAGCGGGTTGTACACGGGCACCAGGGCCGTTGCGTGGATCTCACTCGTCACAGGCGTGCTCGCCCTCATCGGGAACATCCTGCTCATCGTCAACGGGCTGGGTGCCGGCAAGTAATCCCTGATCGCTCGGCGTGTAAGCCCAGCCTTCGCTTGCTTGCGGAATGCCACCGTCCGCGTAGCGTTGAAGGGCAGATAGACGAGCGAAGGGACACTTTCCATGAGCACCACCGTGACCACTCCCAAGGCCACCACCAACCCGGACGTCGCAGCGGGCACCGCGCAGTTCCTCACCCCGGTCGTCCTCGAGCTCGAGGCGCTCGTCGTGAACGGCAAGCAGGCGCACTGGAACCTTCGCGGCGCGAACTTCATCGGCGTTCACGAGCTTCTCGACACGGTCATCGACCACGTGCAGGACTGGGCGGACACGGCCGCCGAGCGGATCGTCGCCCTCGGGCTGCCGATCGACGCCCGTATCGCCACGGTCGCCGCCAACACGAAGGCTCCTGCACTCAGCGACGGTTTCGTGCAGTCCGACCAGTCGATCGCGGAGTTCATCGGTCAGATCGACGTCGCTCTCGAGGCCGTCAACACGGCCGTGCGCGAGCTCGACGAGATCGACCAGACCAGCCAGGATGTCGCGATCGAGATCGCGCGCGGCCTCGACAAGGACCGCTGGCTGCTGTTCTCGCACATCGCCAAGTAGCCGCTCGAGTCGGCGGCAGCCGACCCGTCACGCCTGACAGTAGGGGCACCAGTAGAGCTTGCGGGACGCCATCGATTCCATCACGATGTGCGTCCCGCAGACTCGACACGGGAGCCCTTCCCGCTTGTACACCCAGTGCCTGTCCTCGCGCTTGGCCATGGCCTGCGCCCATTGCTCAGGGCTGAGGTCATCCATGGTCATCATCTGGCCCGTGCGCACGCCGACGTCGAGCAGGTGCGCCCAGTCCCGCCACAACGCACGAGCGGTCTCCAAGGGAACCTTCTTTCCCGGAGTGTGCGGGTTGAGGCGGGCGCGATAGAGCAGTTCGGCGCGGTAGACGTTGCCGATGCCGCTCACCACCGACTGGTCCATCAGAAGCAGCCCGATGGGGCTTTGCTTCGACGTGATCGCGCGGGCGACGGCCTCCTCGACTTCCGGCCCGTCATCGATGAGCGGATCCGGTCCGAGACGGCCGATGATCTCGGCGGCGCGTGCCTCGTCGATCACCTCGCAGGCGGTAGGACCACGCAGGTCGGCGACCGCCGTGTCGGTGAGCAGCCGAACGCGCACGGCACCGACCGGTTCCGGCGGGAAGACGAAGGCTGAGTCATCCTCTTTCTCCGACTCCGACATGCGAAGTCGGGCACGTCGTGGTGCTCCCATGCTCGCGAGCGAGTCCTCACCCCGCGAGTCCACCAGCGTTCCGTGCTGGTTGGTCTGGCCCATGCGACCGCCTGCTGAACTGATCGTGTCGTCGACGGTGATCTCGCCTGCGAAGTCCCACGCGCCGTAGATGCCGAGGTGCACCCGCAGCCAGAGTCCATTCTCGAACTCCAGGAACATCTGCTTGCCGACTGCACGGGCATCCGTCATCCGTTGCCCGTCGATCAGCTTCGCGTCCTCGCTGAACCGCCCCTGCGGCGAGCTCACGGCGACGCGCTTGCCGACGAAGTTGCGGCGGAACTGCAGGGCGATGCGATGAACGGAGTGACCCTCTGGCATGCGGTTACCGGTCGACGTTCTTGCCTGCGATGTCGCCCGTCGCCTCGAACTCCGCAAGCTGGCCGATGCGGCGCACGTGACGCTCCTCGAGCGAGAACGGCTCGGCGATGAAGGTGTCGATGAACGAGATCGCCTCCTCGACGGTGTGCTGCCTCGCACCGATCGCGATCACGTTGGCGTCGTTGTGCTGGCGCGCGAGCAGGGCCGTGCTCTCGTTCCACACCAGTGCGGCACGGATGCCCAGCACCTTGTTCGCCGCGATCTGCTCACCGTTCCCCGAGCCACCGAACACGACGCCGAGCGCCGTGACGCCGGCCTGCTGATCGAGGACGACGCCCTTGGCCGCGTTGATGCAGAACGCCGGGTAGTCGTCGAGCGGGTCGTACGAGCTCGGACCGTGGTCGATCACCTCGTGGCCGGCGTCGCGGAGGTGCTGCTGAAGGGTCTCCGAGAACTCGAGCCCGGCGTGGTCGGTGCCGATGTGGATGCGCATAGTTCCCAGTTTAGGGACGCCGCTCAGTCGAAGATCGGCTCGCGTGTGCGGGTGCGCTTCAGCTCGAAGAAGCCGTCGTACGAGGTCGCCGCGACGACGCCGTCCCACAACGTGAGCGCCTGCTCACCGCGCGGTGTCGGTGAGATCACCGGGCCGAAGAACGCGGTTCCGTTCACCGCGACGACCGGGGTCCCGACCTCCTGGCCGACGCGGTCGATGCCATCGCTGTGACTGGCCCGCAGCCGGGTGTCGAACTCGTCGGAGTCGGCGTAGCGCGCGTAGTCGGCAGGCAGCCCGACCTCGGCGAGCGCCTCGGAGATCACCTCGTCGACATCCTTGCGGTGACCGGGGTGGATGCGCGTGCCGAGCGCGTCATAGAGCGGCTTGACTGCCGCCTGGCCTGCAAGCTCCCCCACCGCCGTCACGAGTCGGGCGTACCGCAGCGTTCGCGGCAGCATCGCGCGATAGGACTCGGAGATGTCCTTGTCCTCGTTGAGCACATACAGGCTCATGATGTGCCAGGTCACGTTCAGTTCGCGGTGGGGTGCGACCTCGTCCACCCAGCGGGAGGTCATCCAGGCCCATGGGCATGAGGGGTCGAACCAGAAGTCAACGTCGGTCATGTCATCCATCTAAGCGTCGGTGCCCCGAGCGCGAGGACTGGAGACCGCCGACCCCGGGATCGGGGCACGCCGTAGGCTTGGGCGTTGGACGCCGTACACGACACGGGTCCGCGTCAACACAAGCCGCAACCCATACCTAGGAGAGCCACGTGCCAGGAGAGAACCTCACTCGCATCGAAGCGGCCGAACGCCGCGCCATCGTCGACACCCACAGCTACGACGTCGTACTGAACCTGACGACGGGCGATGAGACGTTCCTCAGCGCGACCACCGTGCGGTTCTCCGCGAAGAAGGGCGCGTCGACCTTCATCGACGCGATCACCGACGAGGTGCTCTCCGTGGTGCTCAACGGCACGGCGCTCGACCCGTCGAACGTGAGCGACGGCGTGCGCATCCAGCTCGACGATCTCGACGACGAGAACGAGCTCAGCATCGTGGCGAACATGCGCTACACGAACACCGGCGAGGGCCTCCACCGCTTCGTCGACCCCGTCGACGGCGAGGTGTACCTCTATTCGCAGTTCGAGGTTCCGGACTCCCGTCGCATGTACCCGGTGTTCGAGCAGCCGGATCTCAAGGCCGAGTTCACCTTCACCGTCACGACCCCGGCCGAGTGGGCCGTCGTGAGCAACTCCCCCGTGGCATCCGTGGAGCTCGCCGGACCGATCAAGACAACGGTGTTCGAGCCGACGCCGGTGATCTCGTCGTACATCACGGCGCTCATCGCCGGACCGTACACGAGCTGGCAGTCAGAGCTGACGAGCCGCGATGGCCGAGTCATCCCGCTCGGCGTGTACGCGCGTGCCTCGCTTGCCGAGTACATGGACGCCGACTACATCTTCGACAAGACCAGGGAGGGCTTCGCGTTCTACGAAGAGCGTTTCGACGTGCCCTACCCGTTCGCCAAGTACGACCAGCTGTTCGTTCCGGAGTTCAACGCCGGCGCGATGGAGAACGCGGGCGCGATCACGTTCACCGAGACGTACGTGTTCCGCTCCAAGGTGACCGACGCGATCAGGGAGCGCCGGGTCGTCACGATCCTGCACGAGCTCGCGCACATGTGGTTCGGCGACCTGGTCACGATGAAGTGGTGGAACGACCTGTGGCTGAACGAGTCGTTCGCAGAGTACGCGTCGACGCTCGCCACGGCAGAGGCCACCGAGTGGCATGAGGCGTGGACCACGTTCGCCGCCATGGAGAAGAGCTGGGCGTACCGCCAGGACCAGCTGCCCTCGACGCACCCGATCGTCGCCACCATCAACGATCTCGAAGACGTGCAGGTGAACTTCGACGGCATCACGTACGCCAAGGGCGCTTCCGTGCTCAAGCAACTCGTCGCGTGGGTCGGGCAGGACGACTTCCTCGCGGGCGTCTCGCAGTACTTCAAGAAGCACGCGCACTCCAACACCGAGCTGCGCGACCTGCTTGTGGAACTCGAGGCGACGAGCGGACGCGACCTCACGTCGTGGTCGAAGCTCTGGCTCGAGACCGCCGGCGTGAACACGCTGCGCCCCGAGATCGCCGTGGACGCCGACGGCACGTTCACCGGGTTCGCCGTGCTGCAGAGCGCGAAGCCCGACTACCCGACGCTGCGGCCGCACCGCCTCGCCATCGGCCTCTACAACCTGCGCGACACCGAAGGCGGTCGGCGACTGGTGCGCGACCAGCGTCTCGAGCTCGACGTCGACGGCGAGCGAACGGAGGTCGCGGAGCTCGTCGGCGTGAAGCGTCCCGACCTCGTGCTGATCAACGACGACGACCTCGCGTACGCGAAGATCCGCCTCGACGAAGCGTCGCTGAAGGTCGCCATCGAGCACCTCTCCGACATCGAGTCGCCGCTGGCGCGTTCGCTGGTGTGGGGGTCGGTGTGGGATGCCACGCGCGACGCGGAGACGCCGGCGAGCGACTACGTTCGCCTCGTGCTCGGCAACATCGGCTCGGAGACCGAGTCGACGACGCTGCGCACCACGCTGAACCAGCTCGTGCTGAGCGTGTCGTCGTACGTCGCTCCAGAGCGGCGTGAAGCGGCAAGGACCGAGTCGGCGGACGCGCTGTGGCAGCTCGCCTCCGACGCGGAGCCGGGCAGCGACGCGCAGTTCCAGTTCGTCAAGTTCTTCGCCGCGCTCGCGTCGACGGCCGACCAGCTGGCCAAGGTGGCCGGCCTGCGCGACGGCTCGATCGTGCTCGACGACCTGACGATCGACACCGACCTCGCGTGGGAGCTGCTCACCTCGCTCGTGGCCGGCGGCCAGGCGGGTGCCGCAGAGATCGACGCAGCCCTCGCCGCGGACAACACCGCGACCGGAGCCCAGGCCGCCGCACAGGCTCGCGCCGCCATCCCCACCGCCGACGGCAAGGGCGCCGCGTGGTCGAGCGTCTTCGATTCGGACGACCTGCCGAACACGATCGTGCGGATGACCGGCATCGGGTTCCAGCGCGTGCACGACACCTCGCTCCTGGAGCCCTACGTCGCACGGTACTTCAACGCACTTCAGTCGGTGTGGGCATCTCGTTCCTACAAGATCGCGGAGTACCTCGTCGAAGGCATGTACCCGTTCCCGCTGGTCGACCAGCGGCTCGCGGACGCCACCCGGTCATGGCTCGACGCGAACCAGGAGCCCGCCGCGCTGCGCCGCCTGGTCTCGGAGAACCTCGCGTCGGTCGAGCGCGCTCTCGCGGCGCAGCGAAGGGACGCTCAGGACTGACCTCATCCCGCCGACCCGCCAGCGTCATCCCCTGGGTGGATGTCTGGGGCCCGTGCCTCCCATAACGTTGGGCACATGATCGAAATCGAAGGCCTCACCAAGAGGTACGGCCCCAAGCTGGCGGTGGACGACGTCTCCTTCACGGTGCGTCCCGGCATCGTCACAGGGTTCCTCGGCCCGAACGGCGCCGGCAAGTCCACGACCATGCGCATGATCGTCGGGCTCGACAAGCCGACTGCCGGCCACGCCCTGGTCGCTGGCAAGCCGTACGCGAAGCATCCTGCTCCCCTCCACGAGGTCGGAGCGCTGCTGGAGGCCAAGGCGGTGCACACGGGTCGCACCGCGTTCAACCACCTTCGCGCGCTGGCGGCCACGCACGGCATCCCGAAGAGCAGGGTGCACGACGTGATCGCGATGACCGGCCTCGAGTCGGTGGCGAACAAGCGGGTCGGCGGGTTCTCGCTGGGCATGGGCCAGCGTCTCGGCATCGCCGCTGCGCTGCTCGGCGACCCGCACACGCTCATCCTCGACGAGCCGGTCAACGGCCTCGACCCCGAAGGCGTGCGCTGGGTGCGCGAGTTCTGCCGCTACCTCGCATCGGAGGGCCGCACCGTCTTCATCTCGTCGCACCTGATGAGCGAGATGTCGCAGACTGCCGATCACCTGATCGTGCTCGGCCGCGGGCGGGTGCTCGCCGACGCCCCGATCTCCGACGTGATCGCAGGCGCCACCCGACGGCTGGTGCGGGTGCGCACCCCACGCGCCCAGGAGCTCACGGCCGCCCTCGCCGGCCCCGACGTCACCGTGACGTCGTACGACGACGGCGCGCTCGAGGTCGCGGGCCTCGACGCGTCGCGCATCGGCGACATCGCTGCGGCATCCGGCGTAGCACTGCACGAACTGACCCCGCTCAACGCGTCCCTCGAGGACGCCTACCTCGAACTCACCCAGGACGAGGTCGAGTACCACTCGGAGGTGACCCGATGACCACCGCAACCGGAACGAACGCCGGCACGGTCCCTGCAAGCCCGCTCGACGGCATCCGCCTCAGCTTCGGCGGAGTGCTGAACTCGGAGTGGATCAAGCTGCGCAGCCTGCGCTCCACGATGTGGTGCCTCGGGCTCGTCATCCTGTTCTCCGTCGGCTTCTCGGCACTCGTCGCAGGGGTCACTCCCGTCGACAACCTGTCGTCTGCGCCGTCCAACGCGCTCGCCGCCACCCTCGTCTCCGCATCGACGATCGGCGTCAACTTCACGCAGCTGGTCGCCGCCGTGCTCGGCGTGCTGGTGATCAGCGGCGAGTACAGCACCGGGATGATCCGCTCGACGTTCACCGCCGTGCCCGGCCGGCTCGGCGCCTACTTCGGCAAGCTCATCGTGCTCGCCGTCGTGGTGTTCGTCGTCTCGATCGTCTCGCTGGGCATCTCGTCCGTGGTCGCGACCGGCATCTACAACGCCCGTGGCGTGAACGCCGACCTCTTCGCGTCTGGGGTGCCGCTGCCGATCCTCGGCGGTGCCGCCTACCTCGCGCTGATCTCGATGCTCGCGTTCGCGTTCGGTGCGATCATCCGCAGCTCGGCCGGCGGCATCGCGGCGATCCTCGGCACCGTTCTGGTGTTGCCCGTCGCTGCGCGACTCGTCGGTGAGCTCACGCGGGCACAGTGGGTGTCGAACATCGCGGACTTCCTGCCGTCGGAGGCAGGTGGAAGGGTCTACGCGTACGCCGACCCGCACCCCGCTCCTGTGCCGAGCGGTGCGGTCTCCCTCGATGGGACCCAGGGTGTGCTGGTTCTTGTGGCGTGGGTCATCCTCGCCCTCGTGATCGGTGCGGTGCTTGTGAAGCGGCGCGACGTGTAGCGGCCAGGGGGAATCCGGGCTCGACGCCCGGCAACGGATGCCCGGGGACGCGTCTCGAAGACGCCGCCCCCGGGCATCCGTCGTCTCCACCGTCATCTGTGCCGCCGCCACGGCCCGCTCCCGATCGCCGCCCAGACCCTGCTCAGGGTCCGCACCCTGGATGCACATGGTCTCTTCGCTAAAATCAGGCGCGATGATCTTCGCCAGCCTTCTGCCCACCGCAACCGACATCACCAAAGCCTCGTTCTGGCAGTCAGTTCTCGCGGGCCTCGTGTCGTGGGGCTGGAAACTGGCCCAGATCGTGATCATCATCTTGATCGCGTTCCTCATCGCCTGGGTGATGCACTTCGTCATCCGACGCATCGTCAGGCGCATCGTCAGCGGCGTCAAGAACAAGCAGAACGTCGACGACACGCAGGCGCTCACCGCCTCGCCGATCGCGGCGGTGCGCGTCGTGCAACGCACCCGCACGCTCGGCACGGTGCTGAGCAACATCGTGAACGTCACGATCGTGATCATCGCGATCGTCGCCTGCGTGAATGTTGCGGACCAGAACATCTTCGGTTCTCTCGCGCTTCTCACTGCGGCGATCGGCGCCGGCCTCGGTTTCGGTGCGCAGAACATCGTCAAGGACGTGCTGAACGGTCTCTTCATGGTCATGGAGGACCAGCTCGGCGTCGGCGACGTCGTCGACCTCGGACCCGCGACGGGCATCGTCGAGGTCGTCGGCATCCGCATCACGCAGATCCGCGACGTGAACGGCACCCTGTGGTTCGTGCGCAACGGCGAGATCCTGCGCGTCGGCAACATGTCACAGGGCTGGGCGCGCGTCATCACCGACCTCGCCGTTCCCTACGACAGCGACGTCGAGGCGATCCAGGACCGCATGCTCCAGGTCGCGAACGAGCTCGCCACGACGCCCAAGTGGCGCGCGCGCATCGTCGAGCGGCCCGAGCTGTGGGGCATCGAGTCGGTCTCTGCGGAAGCGATCGTGCTGCGGATCGTGGTGAAGACGCGCACCACCGCGAAGGATGACGTGGCCAGGGAGCTGCGCCTGCGCCTCAAGACGGCTCTCGACGAGATGAACGTGACACTTCCCTCGCTCTCCAGCGTGGTGCTCACCGGCTTCGACGGGGCCGCCAGCATCTCGGGCGCGCATCCGCCTCGCACCAGGCCGAGCCCCGTCGTCACGACGGAGGACCCCGGGCCGAAGCGCAGGCGAGGCAGGAAGACGCCCGCCGATGCGGCAGGCCCCGCGCAGGCATCCGCATCCGTAAGGGCGTCCACGCCGCGGGCATCCTCTACATCGAAGACATCGGCTGCGCCACGCACGTCCGCCACGACTCAGCGGCACCCACTGGCGATCACGAAGCCGACGCCCGAGACGGATGGTGAGAAGGCGCCGAAGCATCCCTCACCCGGCGAGCACGGGCTGCAGAGCGACCATCATGAGGACGAGGGCCAGGAATGACCGAAGCGACTCCGATCGACGCGGGCGACGGCACCGTCAACGACGAGCGACCGCTGCCCGAGACGGAGCACGGCTCCCCCGCGCCGAGCGCGGCGCCCCTCACCCTGCGCATCTCGCAGGGCGGTGAAGCCGCGGCGGGCAACTTCTACGAGCAGGTCGGCGGCCACGAGACGTTCCAGCGGCTGGTGGACACGTTCTACCGCGGCGTCGCTGACGACCCGGTACTGCGCGAGATGTATCCGGAGGAAGACCTCGGGCCTGCGGCCGACCGCCTGCGCATGTTCCTCGAGCAGTACTGGGGCGGCCCGACCACGTACGGCGAGCTGCGAGGGCATCCACGGCTGCGCATGCGGCACATGCCGTTCAAGGTGAATCCGGATGCCAGGGACCGATGGCTCGGCCACATGCGCGCCGCGGTGGACGACCTCGCGCTGCCGCCCCTCTACGAGGCGACCCTCTGGTCGTACCTCGAGCGCGCGGCGCACGCGATGGTCAACACCTTCGAGGAGTGACGCGAACGCCGGCCGATTCGAAGTTGGTCAGCTGACTCAGTCATACTGCTCGGTAGCCGATGCCGCGACGAGCTCAGCGTCGGCCGCCGCATTCCGATCGAAGGAGACCCCGGATGCCAGCGACCCCCGATGCCGCGAACGAGTATGACGCCATCGTTGTCGGCGCAGGCCTTGCCGGCCTCGTGACCGCGAGCGAGCTTCTGGATGGCGGCAGGCGCGTACTCATCGTCGAGCAGGAGCCACCGCAGTCCCTCGGAGGGCAGGCCTTCTGGTCGTTCGGCGGGCTGTTCCTCGTCGACTCCCCCGAACAGAGACGTATGGGCGTGCACGACTCCCTCGAACTGGCGAGGCAGGACTGGTTCGGCACCGCCGGCTTCGACCGGGAGGAGGATGCCTGGCCGCGTCGTTGGGCGGAGGCGTATCTGGAGTTCGCTGCCGGTGAAAAGCGAGCCTGGCTTCGCTCGAAGGGCGTGAAGTTCTTCCCCGTCGTCGGCTGGGCGGAGCGCGGCAGCGGCACGGCGGGTGGTCACGGCAACTCGGTACCCCGCTTCCACATCACCTGGGGAACCGGGCCCGGTCTGCTCGCGCCGTTCATCCAGCGGGTCGAGCAGGGCGAGTCGGATGGCACCGCCAGGCTTGCACATCGGCACAGGGTCGACGGGCTCGTCGTCGAGGACGACCGTGTCGTCGGAGTGCGCGGCAGCGTGCTCGCCCCCGACAACATGGAGCGCGGCGTGGCGAGCAACCGCGACGTGGTCGGCGAGTTCGAGTTCCGTGCTCCCGCTGTGGTCGTAACGTCGGGCGGCATCGGCGGCAACCACGAGCTGGTTCGCCGCAACTGGCCGGAGCGGCTCGGCACTCCCCCGGAGCGCATGCTCGCCGGCGTTCCTGCGCACGTCGACGGCCGCATGATCGCCATCTCGGAGCAGGCGGGGGCCAGGGTGATCAACGGCGACCGCATGTGGCACTACACGGAGGGCATCCAGAACTGGGACCCGGTGTGGCAGAACCACGGCATCCGCATTCTGCCCGGCCCGTCATCCCTCTGGTTCGACGCGGAAGGCAACCGGCTGCCCGCCCCTCTGTTCCCAGGGTTCGACACGCTCGGAACCCTCGAGCACATCCAGAGCACAGGACACGACTACACGTGGTTCGTGCTCACGCAGAAGATCCTCGAGAAGGAGTTCACGCTCTCGGGCAGCGAGCAGAACCCCGACCTCACGGGTAAGGACATCCGCCTCCTGCTGCAACGCGTGCGGCCGGGCGCACCCGGCCCGGTCGACGCATTCAAGCGGAACGGCGCCGACTTCGTCGTCGCATCGACCCTGCCCGAGCTTCTGGCGGGCATGAGGGGCATCGCCGACATGCCGTTCGACGAGACGGCGATCGAGCGCAGCGTCGTCGAGCACGATCGGGAGCTCGACAACCGTTTCTCGAAGGATGCCCAGCTCGCGGCCGTCACCGCCGCAAGGAGGTACCGCGGCGACAAGCTCATCAGGGTGGCGTCACCGCACAAGTTCCTCGACCCGAAGTCCGGACCGCTGATCGCCGTGAAGCTGCACATCCTCACCCGCAAGACCCTCGGCGGCCTGGAGACCGACCTTCACGGCAGGGCGCAGAACGCGGCAGCAGAGACGGTGCAGGGGCTCTACGCCGCAGGCGAGGTCAGCGGCTTCGGCGGTGGAGGGGTGCACGGGTATCGCTCGCTGGAGGGCACGTTCCTCGGTGGATGCCTGTTCTCCGGCCGACAGGCCGCCAGAGGGGTTCTCGCGGATGCGGGCTGAGGCACTGCGTCTCCGTCTCCTGCAGCCCCAGAGCCGCCGAGGCCGCATCCCCGTGGGTTGTCAGCCGCGCAAGGACCAGGCGGGACGCTTCACCAGCACGTGACCGCGACGCAGGGTGAGCCTGGTCCACGGGCCTGACTCGTGCACGCCGACGACCTCGTCGGGCTCGACCGCGAATCCGAGCGACTGCGCAGCGAACGCGGCTCCGGCTGCGACGTACTCCAGCTGCGGAATGGGCCTGCTCCACACCTCGCCCCGAACGCGCTGCACCAACTGCTCCCCCGTGCCCGAAGGGATCGCCTCGGCGACATCCGCGATGCCCTCGGCGGCTGCGCGCTCGAGCACCCCGGCCGTAGTCTCTCCGACGCGATGCCATCCCGCACGGGGAGGGGTGATTCCCGCCCACGTCACGGTGCTGACCTCCAGCGGCAGGCGGATGCCGATGGGTGCCTCAGGGTCGGCGAGCTGCTGTGTGGCATCCGCCGCCCTTGCAAGGCGATCGAGCAACGAGCGGGTGGGCACGACGGCGTCGAATGCGGCCTCGGGATCCGTCACGAACGTGCGCAGACCGAGCACCGTCGGGATGTGATCGAGCAGGCTGCGCGGATAGAGGATGGCCGTGTAGACGGCCAGCACACCCGACCCTGCGATGAGGCGAACGGAGCCGTCCTCGACGCGGCCGGCACGCGAGAGGTACACCTGGAGGTCGGAGACGGCGAGGGTGTCGACCAGGGAGAAGAACTGACTCATGTGCTGTCTAAACTAACGGAATGCGACGGCCGACACGGCCCTCACACGACGTCAGCGGCACGACCTGAAGACTCGAGAGGCACCATGACCCAACCCCTCGACGGCATGCTCTCCGCCCTCGATCTGACCGACACCGGCGCACGCACCGACGAGGACATCTTCACGGGTCCGAGTCAGTGGATGCCACACGGGCGCGTCTTCGGCGGCCAGGTGCTCGCACAGTCCCTCGTGGCCGCGATGCGCACCCTCCCGGAGGGCAGGTCGGTGCATTCGATGCACGGCTACTTCCTGCGCCCCGGAGATGTGAACAAGCCGATCACGTTCAGCGTCGACCGCATTCACGACGGCCGCTCGTTCGCGACCCGCCGCACGCAGGCATACCAGGACGGCCTTCCGATCCTGTCGATGATCGCCTCGTTCCAAGACCCGGACACCGGGCTCGATCATCAGCAAGACATGCCGGCCGACATCCCCGATCCTGAAGACGTGCCGAGCGACGCCGAGCTGCTTGCCGGCTTCGAGCATCCGGTCGGACGGTATTGGCGCGACGAGCGGCCCTTCGATCTGCGGCACATCCCGTCCCCCGTGTACGTGCGGGTGGATGGCGAGCACGTGGCACATCAGGCCGTGTGGTTCAAGACGTTCGATCGTCTGCCGGATGACCCCAATCTGCACCGCGCAGCTCTCGCGTACGCCAGCGACTACTCGATCCTGGAGCCGGTGATGCGCAGGCACGGGGTGAGCTGGGCGACGCCAGGCCTCAAGATCGCCAGCCTCGACCACGCGATGTGGTGGCACCGGTTCAGCAGGGTGGACGAGTGGCTGCTCTACGTGCAGGAGTCGCCGAGCGCCACAGGGGGTCGCGGGCTCTCACTGGCGCGAATCTACAACCGTGAAGGACTGCTCATCGCCAACGTCGCCCAGGAGGGCATGATCCGCCTTCCGAGCGTTTCGGACGGCTGACGCACGCGCTCATCAGAACCATTCAGCCTGAACCAAGACGGCCCGGCCATCGTGTCTTGTAGACGTGCGCCGGCGGCGCCCGATCCGAACGCCTGACCGAGAGGACCCATCACGTGAGCCGAAGCGAGACCAGCACCGGGATCATCCTCACGCGTCGCGCCGCCATGGCGGGCGCGACCGCTGCGATCGGGGCCGTGTCGCTCGCGGCCTGCTCAGCTCAGGGCGGGGGAACCTCGAACGAGGTGCCCGCAGGGGCGTCGACCACGCTGAAGCTCTCGGATGTGCCTGTTGGCGGCTCCGTCTCGGCGAAGGTCGGCGACGCGCCGATCCTCGTCGCGCAGCCGAAGGCCGGCACCGTCGTCGCGTTCTCGGCCATCTGCACGCACGCAGGATGCGTCGTGCTGCCAGGGAAGGGTGAGTTCGACTGCCCGTGCCACGGGTCGCGCTACAACGACACGACCGGTGCGGTCATCCGGGGGCCCGCACCGTCACCCTTGACGAAGCTGAAGGCGTCCGTCGATGGTGACACGATCACCATCACGTCCTGACGCCGGCTCGCGATCGCTGCTCGACAAGCTGCGGCGACCCGACCGCGTCAGTGCCGGTGGAACTCGATCTTCGGCTCCTGGTAGGGCGACCAGGCCGCGCGTTCGCGGTCGTTGATGCGTCGCGGACGACCGGATGCCGCATCGACGAGCACGATCGTGGTCGCCGCTCGCGCATACAAGGTCGCGGGATCGGCCCCGGCCGGTGACCACACCTCGTAGCAGAGCTCCAGGCTCGCGCCGCCGATGGCGCCAACCCAGAGCTGGATGTCGAGGGGCTGGCGCAGATACGGGATCGGCGCCAGGTACTCGATCTCCTGCCGTGCGATCAGGCTCAGGGTGTCGGCGCCGGGGCGTCCGTCGAGCACCGCCGTCGAGGCTCCGAGCGCTTCACCGCTGTCGACGTCCGTCTCGTCAGTGGTCCACAACGCCAGGATGCGCGCCTCTTCGAGGAGGCGCAGCATCTCGGCGTTGTTGACGTGTCCGTAGGCGTCGAGATCGCTCCAGCGCAGCCTGATGGGGACGTTGAGGCGCACGCTAGTCCCGGGTCAGCTTGCGGTACGCGGAGCGGTGCGGCTTCGCCGCGTCGGGGCCGAGACGCTCGATCTTGTTCTGCTCGTACGCCTCGAAGTTGCCCTCGAACCAGTACCAGTCGGCCGGGTCCTCATCCGTGCCCTCGTACGCCAGGATGTGCGTCGCGATGCGGTCGAGGAACCACCGGTCGTGGGTGATCACCACCGCGCACCCGGGGAATTCCAGCAGAGCGTTCTCAAGGCTGGACAGTGTCTCGACATCCAGGTCGTTCGTGGGCTCGTCGAGAAGCAGCAGGTTGCCGCCCTGCTTGAGCGTGAGTGCCAGGTTGAGGCGGTTGCGCTCACCACCGGAGAGCACACCGGCCTTCTTCTGCTGGTCGGGACCCTTGAAACCGAAGGTGGAGACGTAGGCGCGGCTGGGCACCTCGACCTTGCCGACCTGGATGTAGTCCAGCCCGTCGGAGACGACCTCCCACAGCGACTTGTTGGGGTCGATGCCGCCACGGGTCTGGTCGACGTAGGAGATCTCCACGGTCTCGCCGACCTTGAGCTCACCGCCGTCGAGCGGCTCCAGGCCGACGATGGTCTTGAAGAGCGTCGTCTTGCCGACACCGTTCGGGCCGATGACCCCGACGATGCCGTTGCGCGGAAGCGTGAAGGTGAGCCCGTCGATGAGAGTCCGCTCGCCGAAGCCCTTCTGCAGGTTCTTCGCGTCGATGACCACCTGGCCGAGGCGCGGCCCCGGCGGAATCTGGATCTCTTCGAAGTCGAGCTTTCTCGTGCGCTCCGCCTCGGCAGCCATCTCTTCGTAGCGAGCCAGACGCGCCTTGGACTTGGCCTGGCGGCCCTTCGCGTTGCTGCGCACCCAGTCGAGCTCGTCGGCAAGGCGCTTGGAGAGCTTGGCGTCCTTCTTGCCCTGAACCTGCAGGCGTTCGCGCTTCTTCTCGAGGTAGGTCGAGTAGTTGCCCTCGTAGGGGTAGAGGTGGCCGCGGTCGACCTCGGCGATCCACTCGGCGACGTGGTCGAGGAAGTACCTGTCGTGCGTGACCGCGAGCACGGCGCCGTGGTACTGCTTCAGGTGCTGCTCGAGCCAGAGCACGCTCTCGGCGTCGAGGTGGTTCGTCGGCTCGTCGAGCAGCAGCAGGTCGGGCTTCTGCAGCAGAAGCTTGCACAGCGCGACGCGGCGCTTCTCACCTCCGGAGAGTACGGAGACGGGTGTGTCGGACGGCGGACAGCGCAGCGCGTCCATCGCCTGCTCGAGCTGGGAGTCGAGGTCCCACGCGTCAGCGGCGTCGATCTCCTCCTGCAGCGTGCCCATCTCGGCGAGCAGGGTGTCGAAGTCGGCGTCCGGCTCGGCCATTGCGGCCGAGATCTCGTTGAACCGATCGATCTTGGCCTTGATCTCGCCGACGCCCTCCTGCACGTTCTCGAGCACGGTCTTCGACTCGTCGAGCTCGGGCTCCTGCATGAGGATGCCGACGCTGAAGCCCGGCGTGAGCTTGGCCTCACCGTTCGACGGAGTGTCGAGACCCGCCATGATCTTCAGGATCGTGGACTTTCCGGCGCCGTTCGGGCCGACCACACCGATCTTCGCCCCCGGCAGAAACGCCATGGTGACGTCGTCGAGGATGAGCTTGTCGCCCACCGCCTTTCGGGCGCGGACCATCGAGTAGATATATTCGGCCATGCGCCCAGTCTATGGGCGGGGACGGGCCGCCTCTGTGCGCCGGATCGGCGCGAACCACGGGGTCAGGGCTCCGCACGCCGTGGCGTCACGACCGCCGAGCTACCGATCACCACCGCGGACCTACTGGATAGGAACGGTGTCGCCGATCAGACACTTGCCGGTGCCCAGCACGGGGGCGACTTCGCTGTGGTAGCCACCGATGTCGGTGCCGAACTGTCCGATCATGCAGCCGCCGTTGATCAGCACGGAGAACTGCAGCGACCCCGGTTGGAGATTCACCGTCGTCCTATCGGCAGTGACCTGCATGTCTGCCTTAGAGAACCCCGCTGCCGCAAGCCCGTCGACGAATTGCTGTCCGGTCGGCGACGGGTTCGCCGCGATCGTGCGGCGGTTCACGTAGTCGAAGTAGCCGAGGTTCTCCTTCGCCGAGCCCTTCGGGTTGACTGTCGGAACCACGCTCGGGACAGGGGCGGGCGCACTGGACGTCACGCTGGGCTTCGCGGTCGAGGTCGGGGTCGGTGCGGCCGAGGAGCAGGCGGCAAGCCCGAGCGCCAGCACGGGAGCGACGACGGCCGACAGCACGGCGAGGTGCGACCGGCGCGTGTGCCTGCTGAAACCCACGGAACCGACTCCCCTCGCACCGATACCGCCTCAGACGGCCAACGGGTCAGAAGTCTATGGGCACCGTGCTTCGATTTGCCTGCCAGCGGGTGCGGGGTCCTCGTAGAGCAGGAACGGCGCGCGCTCAGAAGGGCGGCTCCGCGTCGGAGAACACCAGCTCCCGCGCCTCCGGTTCGTCCTGATCCTCCGCATCCCGCTCCTCGACGGCCTCTGGCATAACGTCGAGGGCCGCACTGGCCGAGGCCGTGACGGAGGCAGTCGCCTGGGCGGTGGCGGACGAGCCGGCGGGACCACCGGGGAGAGCCCAACCGTCGGCATCCACCGCCGACACGTCGGGCGCCTGCCCCTGCGTCGCCGCGACCGCGATCGGCACCGGGGCCGGCGACGTACCGGGCGCAACGGCCGAGTTCTTCGTGTAGACGGTGGTGCCGAACATGAGGTCGTGTCCGATGCCGTCAGCGAGCAATTCGACGCTGATGCCGTGCTTGCCGTCCCGTTCCCACTCGTTGACCTTGAGGCGTCCCATGACGACAACGCGATCGCCTCTCGACAGGGACTTCGCGCCGTTCTCCGCGAGTCGACGGAAGGCGACGACCGTGTACCAGTTGGTCTCCCCGTTCTCCCAGGCGTTGCCGTCGCGATTGAACCTGCGCTGATTCGATCCGAGCCTGAACGTGAGCCTGGCCAGACCGTTGCCGACCATCATGAGGGTCGGATCGCTTCCGACCACGCCGACGGCAGAGACGATGTCCTGCATGAGCTTGCCTTCCTGAGTGTGCGCGCGTGCGCGTTGGTTGTCAGTGACTTCACCACCCAGTCGCTGCGGAGCGACCGGGCCCGTGCGGTCCACTTTCCCTGGAAGACGGCACGCGAAGGCGGGGAAGGCAGGCGACCGGGGAGAACCTCTCCACGGGCATCCCTGGGGACGAAGGGATGCCTGCCGAGGTCAGCGACCGCGCGGATCGATCAATACGATGCAGGCATGACCTATGTTGCCGATGCCCACCGATACGACTCGATGACCTACCGCCGCGTTGGGCGCAGCGGACTCAGCCTTCCGACCGTGTCGTTGGGTCTTTGGCACAACTTCGGCGACTCCCGGCCGATCGACACCCAGCGTGCCGTGGTGCGCCGTGCGTTCGACCTCGGCGTCACGCACTTCGACCTCGCGAACAACTACGGCCCGCCTGCCGGCTCCGCGGAGACGAACTTCGGCCGCATCTTCGCCGAGGACCTCGCGCCCTACCGCGACGAGGTCATCATCTCGACCAAGGCGGGCTACTACATGCACGAGGGACCCTACGGCGAGTGGGGGTCGCGCAAGTACATGCTGTCCTCGCTCGACCGTTCCCTTCAGCGGCTCGGACTCGACTATGTCGACATCTACTACTCGCACCGTCCCGACCCCGAGACCCCCGTCGAAGAGACCATGGGAGCCCTCGCAACGGCCGTGCGTCAGGGCAAGGCGCTCTACGCCGGGATCTCCAACTACAGCCCGGAGCAGACCAGAGCCGCTGCCGCCGCGCTCGCGGCCGAGGGCGTGCCGCTGCTCATCCATCAGCCCAGTTACTCGATGTTCAACCGTCACGTCGAGCAGGGCCTTCTCGAGACGCTCGACGACCTCGGCGTCGGCGCCATCGTCTTCTCGCCCTTGCAGCAGGGGCTCCTCACCGACCGTTATCTGTCCGGATCGGTCCCAGGTGACTCGCGCGCGGCGACGAGCGTCTTCCTGCACGCCGAGAACATCACCGGCGAGTACCTGGAACGCGCACGGGCCCTGAACGAGATCGCCGAAGGACGCGGGCAGACTCTGGCCCAGCTCGCGCTGAGCTGGGTGCTGCGGCACCGGCAGGTGACGAGTGCGCTGATCGGAGCGTCGAGCGTCGCGCAGCTGGAGCAGAACATGGGCGCCGTGCACGCCGCACCGCTCACCGACGACGAGCTCGCCGCGATCGAGACCTTCGCCATCGACGGAACAGGCCGTCCGGCATCCTGATCCCGGAGGTCGACCCGGCCGGATGACCGAGCGGATGACGAATCCGCTCGGTCCCGGCATGCCTCACCGGCTCATGGCAGTCGCCCAGGTAGCGTTCGCTGCATGCAGTGGTGGAATGACTTTTCGGGGTGGCTCACGTCACAGGACGCTCAGCCGGTGATCTTCACCGCGGTCGTGCTTCTCGTGTCCATCGTTATTGCCGGACTGCTGTCGGCATGGATCGCCCGTGGTGCGATCCATGGACTGCTGTCACGCGCTGAGCGTGAGCAGAAGGCCGCCGCCGTCGCAGCCCTCGTGGATGCCGCCGTCGAGGCGTCCGTCTGGAACTCGCTCACTCCGGGTGAGCAGGTTCTCTCCGACCGCTCCGTCGGCCAGGCCGACATCCTGGTGCGCCTGCTGCCCCTGAAGGGTGCTGCGGTCGCCGCGGACTGGGCTGCCCACCAGCTCGCCGAGCTCAAACGCAACTCGGCAACCTACGGCTACAACCTGGACCCGGCCATCGTCGAGTTCCGAGACCGGCTGGTCGAGTGGCAGAACAAGCCGCGCCGCACTCGTCGATTGTTCCTCGAAGATCTCGAGCGGTGGCGCTTCGAGAGCACGTCGAGCGAGCAGACAGCTCTCGCCGACCAAGACCAGTGGGTCGCGAAGCAGCACCACGAGCAGTTCGCCGACACGAAGCCGACGGTGTCGACGTCCACCGCCGCAAAGCCGGCTGCGACGAGGCCGGTCACCACACCGGATGCCCAGGACGCAACCACTGACGACACCGTTGCGCTGCCCCAGTACGCGGGCGTCGCCGATCCGGTCGGTGCCTACGCGGCTCGCAAGCCGACGGGTCTCAGCGCGGACTGACGCCGGTCAGCGTTCGGTTGACGCCGACGTGTCGCCTGAGCTCCACCACGACTCGAACGGAGTCGCGGGAGTACGCCGCTTGTGCTGCGTCGTGAGGTACTTCACCTCGACGGCGTGCGCGACGTCGTCATCCACATCGAGACCTTCCAGGTATGCGTCGATGTCGCGGTAGCTGATGCCCAGATTGTCCTCGTCGGTCTGGCCAGGCGTGTCGTCGAGCAGGTCTGCTGTCGGAGACTTCTCGTAGAGGCGGGCCGGCGCGCCGAAGTGCTCGAGCAGCTGCCTGCCCTGGCTCTTCGTGAGACCCGTGATCGGGGTCAGGTCGACTCCCCCGTCGCCGTATTTCGTGAAGAATCCCGTCACGGCCTCTGCGGCATGGTCGGTGCCGACGACGAGCAACCCGCGCTGCCCCGCGATCGCGTACTGGGCGACCATGCGCATCCTCGCCTTGACGTTGCCCTTCACGAAATCGCGGAGTGGCTCGCCCATCGCGTCGGAGAACTCCGCGGCGATGCCGTCGACTCCGCGCTGCACGTTGAACTCGACGGTGCGCTGAGGACGGATGAACTCCAGCGCGAGCCGTGCGTCATCCTCGTCTGCCTGCACCGCGTACGGCAGCCGGACGGCGATGAACTCGGCGTCGAGGCCGGACGCCTGCATGCGCTCGACCGCGAGCTGACAGAGCTTGCCGGTGAGGGACGAGTCCTGTCCGCCGCTGATGCCGAGCACGAAGCCTCGGGCGCCGGATGCCCGTGCGTAGTCCACGAGGAACGACACCCTTGCCTCGATCTCGGCTGCCGGGTCGATGGTGGGCTTCACGCCCAGCTCGCGGATGATCTCCGCCTGAAGTTCGCGCATACACCGACCCTATTCCGCTCATGTTTCAGCCATGCAACGCGGACGGGCAGCGATCGACGGATGACCAGCCAGACGCTATCGGCGTGCTCGGTCATCCACCTGCACCGGGTAGCCGGCACGCAGCACGGCGACGGTCGCAGGCGGCGTGATGAGCGTCGCGGTTCCGCTCTTCGGGCGTGGTGCGGCAGCACCGTATCCCGCGGTCGTCCACTCGACGAGCCGGTCCCCGAGGATGAGCCTCGGTGTGTCATCCACGAGCACGAAGGCTCCGTCGGGAAGATCGCGCCACGGCGACTCGTGCAGTCTTCGACGGTGCGTGCCCTTGTAAAGCCGCTCGGCATGAAGCTGCGCGTTGATCTGTCCGGCGGTGGGTCGGGGGCCGCCGAGCTCCGACGCCCAGGCATCCGCATACGAGACGTAGGCGTCGTGACGGCACTCGGAGCACGGACGATGTCCGGCCGCGAACGCCACGGCCTCGTCGTGGAAGAACAGGAAGGTGTAGTGGTGCGGCTTCCACTGCTCCTGCCAGCGGCCGCGGAACTCGAGCGCGCAGACGATCCAGAGGTTGCCAGAGTGGAACCGCACGATCTCGCGGTCCTCGTGCACGCGGCCGCGATTGCCCGTCCAGGCGCCGCGAAGCGGAACGGCGACGATGTCTCCGAGCGGTGTGACGCGGTTTCGCTGAGGCGTCATGTGCCCCCGGCAGGAATCGAACCTGCGACCAAGAGATTAGAACTCATACGATCACATCCTATGGCCCTGACTAACGATGATTCGCCTGATCAGGCGTTTTGGTTCTCGTCGGTTGCATGGCGATCACCCCGAATGTCACTGAATGTACGGGGTAAATACGGGGTATGAGTTAGATGGCACGCTTGCGGCCGCGTGACTGGTTCGACTGCTTCCACGGGTCCTTCGGCCGCGTCAAGAACTCATCCACCGTGGACAATCGGAAACGCCACGCCCTACCCACCTTCGTGCCGGGCAGCTCACCCGCGCGAGCCTGGTTCAGAACGGTCTTCACCGAGATCCCCAGATGCGCTCCAACTTCCTCAGAAGTAACCCACCGCTCTTCATCGTTTGCCATAGAGGCCATCCAAGCGAAGCGCCGAGGGCCCAACGACCTTCATTACGACCCCGCTGCCACCAAACTGACCAAACGGACCGCAACATGACCAAGCGGTCAGATGGCGATACGGAAGCGATCCCATTTGTTACAGAGGAAGCACGCACCACCGAAGCATCACGATCAACACGGCTCGATCATGATGATGCACGCAGGCACTTTGCGTGAGCCCTGGGTGGCACGCCAGAGTAGAACGATGAACGCCATGCGCGAATACCTCGCCGCCGTAGACACCTACAAGCATCACGAGGAACTGCGAGCAGCGTCGCTGACGCTCGATCAAACAGGCACAGATCTGAACGGTCTCGCCGAAATCGCCAAGCAGAAACTCGCCGCAGTCCTAGCCGAGATCAACGCCGAACAAGCCAACTAGAAAACCGAGTTTCAGAAAATATCTCGCAGATTTTTCAGAACCGAGATCCTCAAGCTGTTCGCGTAAGGGTGCGAGCACGGCGGGGTGGTGGCGCTCGCCGAAAGGGGCCCCCGGGTGGGGGTCAGTCGAGCTTGAGGTACCGGAAGACGGTCGCGCGTGAAACACCAACGGCGCCGGCGATGTCGTCTGCCGTCAAGCCCATGTTGTGGAGTGACTTGACCTTGCGGACAGTGGCGTCGGTCACCTTGCGCGGGCGCCCACCGTGCCGGTTGTTGCGTGCTGCGGCGGCCAACCCTGCGCGTGTGCGTTCAAGCATCGTGTCGCGCTCTAGCTGGGCAAACGCGGCCATGATGGTGAGCATCGCTGTCCCCATCGGTCCGGTCGTGTCCAAGCCCTCAGTTAGGCTCCTGAAGCCGACACCACGGTCACGCAGACCGTCAACGAACTCGAGCACGAGCCGCGTGTTTCTGCCGAGCCTGTCGAGCTTCCACACAGTGAACACGTCACCAGGCCGCAGATGATCGAGTGCCGCCCTAAGCTGCGGACGATCGAGCGTTGAGCCCGAGACGCCTTGGTCAGCGAATAGCCGTTGCGCGCCGGCCTCGTTGAGTGCGTCGACCTGCAGGTCAAGGTTCTGATCCGTGGTGGAAACACGTGCGTACCCGATGATCGCCATGGCTAGCTCCTGTCGCATAATGCCGTCAATCCCAGTCTAAGTATCAATACACGGGATTACAAGACTGTTCATCCGCGTAATTCCGCGACTTATCGCCCATCCCGCAGAGTCGCTGAAACCCATGGTATTTGCGACCTGTCATGCGCGCGGGGCGTTCTCAGAGCTGCTGCAGATCACGCAGACGAGAGGATGGCGACTGGTTTCACCCCCTGTTGTGGGAGGTGGTTGCTGTTGGTCTGGTCGACGTAGATTCGGCCCGGGCACGTCGGTGTGCTCAGAGATGGTGGGTTCTTGATGCGTTTTGCTGTTGGCGAGAATCGCGCGGGCACGTACACCTGGTGGCTCTACAGCGGGAGTGATTTGGTGGCGTGGGCTGGTGAGTCGTTCGCAAGCCACTACAACGCTCAGCGCGCCGCGACCGCGTTCAAGAACGGCGCCTCTACTGCACGCTATGACATCTATCAGGATGCTGCTCAGGAGTGGCGTTGGCGTGCTTGGCGTAGCAGCGACCGCGTTGCTTCGTCTGGAGAGGCATTTGCGTCGAAGTACAACGCTGAACGGGCTGCCGAGAACGTGCGGGTGAACGCTGGTGGTGCTTCTGGGGCTTGACGAGCGCTAGTAGTTCCCGGTCGAATGAGCGTGGGAGTGCATCTCAGATGGTGATTGCGGGATAGGGAGGCAGATCCCGAGCCCAGACTTCATACTCGCCGTCGCTGTCGAAACGTTCGAAGCCATGCCGCTCGAGCATGGCGAGTGACGCGTGATTTTGACGGTGAACCTTCCCGTAGACACCGAAGTCGGTTCCGTTGGCGTCGTTGAGCCGTTCCAGGGTGAGCAGCGTTTCCGTCATCATCTCATCGCCATACCCGTTGCAGTGGCAGCGGTTTGCGCGCGCCATAGCGTTGATGAAGTGCGCGGGTGGGTCATCGGTCTCTCGTGCCGTCTGCCATTGAGAAACGCATGCGAGCCCCTGCTCGTCGTAGCCGAGCAGTACAGCGCTCCCGTCTCGAAATGGCGGACGCAGGTCGCGGATCCCGGCCTGAACCTCGATTTGGTAAGGGCGATCGTGTACCGGTTGCCGAGTCACAGGATCACGCCCGACTCGTTCGGGGTAGAGACAACAGAATTGTTGGAGATCCGCGATCGAGTCACGATCCCCAAAGCGCCACCTAAGCGGCACGCTTCCGCTTGAGCCACTCAGCGAACGCGTGGTGGTCCTTCGCGGTAGGACGGTAGATCTCACGGTAACGCTCGACGGCCTGTTGCCGCTCTTCCGTGGTGAGGCCATCGTCGGGCACGACACCGTGACCCGTGGCCACGGTGGCCGTCCTCAAGGAGAAGAATCCCCGTCCGTTCATGCTCGACACGATACCCAACTTTCCTTCAGATTTGATCACGATTTGAGTGAATCGCTGACACCCGACCAGGTGGTCCCGAAGGCTTCGATCCAGCGTGTACATCACCGTGATGGTGACCGGTTCTTGGTGTTCAGATTTGAACTGGATCCGGCGAAGCGTGAGCTGATGAGTGTCACGGACTCGCTGGAGAAGGCGAACGACCTCGTGCGGTTCGACCCCCCGCCCGATGAGGGGTTGCCGCACCGAGGGAACTACCCAGGCGCGTGATCAATCAGCAGGCAGCGGCTCGATGAGGGATGCATCCTGAGGGTCGGCGGTGCGTGAGTTGTTGACCTTGGGGTCGACCTTGTAGCTCGTGATGCTTTTCGCGACCTTCTCTGACTCGGCGGTGAGTAGCTGCACTAGGTCTTCCTTACCGGCGTCATCGAGTTTGACGGGCTGTAGGTATTCGTCCCACACGTCTCGCTCGAGGAAGACAGGCATCCTGTCGTGCACTTCGCCGCTGGCGTCGCGGGCTTCGCGTGTGATGATCGCAGTAGATACCTGCCACTCGTCATCAACCTTCCGAGCGGTGTAGATCCCGGCAGCCGTGAGAAGTCCCCCGTCTGCAGCGTGGAGGAAGTGGGGTTGCTTGTGTCCGGCCTCTCCGGTCCACTCGTAGTAGCCCCTCATCGGTACGAGTGCGCGGCTGCTGGCGAAGGCGCCCTTCCACATACCGTTCGTGGACACAGTCTCGATGCGTGCGTTGAAATTCGGCCGCTTGGAGTCTTTGATGAATGCTGGGTGGAAGTTCCATAGGGCGCTGTCGATTGTGCGCTGTACTTCACCGCTCGCCTGGTCGACGCGTTCTCTCACGATCGCGACTGGGTCGGTCGGTGCGTACGAGTAGCTGGGTCGCCAGTCCCTAAAGTCACCACCGGCAGCCACGTACTCTTCGATCAGCTCGTTAACATCAGTGTCCATCGCGAATCGCCCGCACATGACTGCCAGCGTAGCCAGGTCCCCTGGTCGAGGGGTACCGGTGCTCTGCGGACCTTAATACGATCAGCGCATGACCGAACCAAGCCCACTAATCGAAATTCACATGTCGAAAGGGCGCCTGGTTGCGGCTGGTATGACCGCGATGCTGGTCGCATTGACCTTGTCGGGTTGTATCCCACTTGCCCCAAAGCCAAAGCCAACTCCGAAACCCCTTGAAGCGGTCGGGACTGTAAGCGTTCCGATGAACGCGACGGACCTCCTCAATGGCACCTACACCAACGCACAGGGAGCGGCATGTGGCGCCGGTGATGGGTACGATGACATCAGCTCAGACGCCCAAGTAGTGGTGACGGATGCCTCGGGAAAGACTGTCGGAGTCGGCGTGCTCCAACCCGGCACACTCGAGCCAGGCCCCCAAGGAACAGCGTTCGACGCCCGCTGCTCATTCGCGTTCGACATTTTGAAGATCCCTGCGGGTAGCAAGTACTACGGCGTTCATGTAGGAAATCAGAACCGAGGCACTGTTCAATACACCAAAGATCAGTTGAAAGACATTCAACTGACGATTGGCGGCTAGATCAGGCTGCCCGCTGACACTAGGCTCGCTCAAACCAAGCCCCACATGTTCGTGCGCCCCACGACCGCCTGCGCTACAGCATTCGGGTCCTGTGCGTTCGAGGACACATTCCAGGTGTGGTAGTGGTTGTGGACCACCTGAGGTCGACCACCGAAGCCGTTGATGCCGGCTTGTTTCAAGGTCGAGAGCGCAACCTGTTCTGGCGATGCACCCGCATTCATCAGGTTGAGAGTCGGTGCCCAAGTGGTTGCCTGCTTGAACTGATCGGATACCACGAACTCGCGATCCGACAACGGATACAAACCAGCCTGATCATTGAAGGCATTACCGGCACCAGAAACAGGACCCGCGAAACCGCCATCGGCATGGCCCTTGCCAACCTGACCGCCCTTGGTGAAGGCAACCAGGTGGCCCGTGTCAGCGACCATCGTCCCGTGGGTCGAAACGGTCACGCCGACATAGCGGGGAATGTACGCCAGAGCGGCTGCAACTTGCTGCGCCTTGTTGATTGCGTCTTGGGCGCCGCTGGTCTCGTACAGAGTGTTGACGTTTTTGGGGATGAGCCCGTACTTGTCTGCGAGGTTGTTGGCTTGCTGGGCTGTCTGTCCTGCAGCTTCAGCGGACTTGATGAACGCGGCACGTGTTGCCCCCATGTCGGCCTGTAACTGTGTCTCAGACGTGCCCTGCTTGGCTTCTGCGGAGATCAGTGCGATAGCTGATGACGCAATGGTGTCTAGGGCTGAGGCGTTGTCTCGGCCGGCTTGCGTGGACTCGTCCAGGGTCGCGCCGTTCTTCGCGATCTGCGCGTTCGTGTCGGCAAGGGACTGCTGGTACTTGATGTTGGCTTGGTCTGCCGAGAGGTTCACCTGACCGAGACCCTGCAGGGCTTGTGCGAACTTGTCCGTCGCGTTGGATGCCGCATCAGCCGCAGCCTGATAGTCGTACACGGATGAGATTGATCCGTTCATCGCTGCGATCTGGTCACGGGTCGCAGCAGCCTGGTTCTTCAGAGCGGTGGCCTGATGGTTCACCTTGTCGATAAAGGACTGCCCGGTGTCGGTGAGCGTCTTGTACGTGTTCGTGACCTGGCCGCCGTACCCATGAACCTCCACAAGGGTGGAACCGTACTTCTTCGTTGAGGCGATCAGCGAGTCCATCGCCGGCTTGTTGCCCAAGGCTGCGTCGGTGACGGTGGAGAGCTGCACGTGGAACTGTTTAGCCAGCTCGAGCGCGCCGACATCTGACAGATTCTTGACCGCCTGCTTGCGCACGTTCTCATCCAGCGCACCATTCGACTGCTGCAGGGCTGCCGTGTAATCAGCCGTAGCGTCGGTCGCGTTGCTCGTAGCTGCGGTCCCGATAGCAAAAGCGGCAGTGAGTGCGCCAATGCCGGCGATCACCCAACCGATGGGACCGGATGCTGCGTCGATGGCGATTCCGAACGCGGTCGCACCACCGGCAGCGGCCTCAAGCTCAGTGGTTACCGCGGCGATGATCGGACCGACCGTCGACCAGAGTTTGAACGCACCGAACCCTGCAGCGGCCGCACCCGCAACGACCGAGAATGCAGGGCCCATCGATGTCAGGAACGTGATCACCTGACCCGCAATGGTGAGCACGTCAAGCAGCACGGTCCCGATCGGTGCGAGAGCTTCAACTAGGCTCAGCGCCCCTTCGGCAAGAGACCCGAGCGCCTGCGTTACTTGCGGAAACGTGGACTGTGCGTACTGGGCGAACTTCTGAAGACCGCCGTTGGATGTCCATGCCGCGAACCCATCCGCGAGCGACTTCACATACCCGGTCGCCTGCTGAAACAGCGGGTTGAGCGTCTGCAGAGCGTTGAGTACCCCGCGCAGCGTTGTCGTGCCGATCACGCCGAGCTGCCCAGAGAACCATGAGACCTGCGAGTTCAGGGAAGGCATGTCCGCAGCGATCAGGGCGACCGTGCTTTGGAACGAACCCAGTAGGCTCACCGCCGCGGTGGATGACAGGGAATCCAGGTCTGACTTGAGTTCCTTGACACCGGCTGAGTAAGCGGCACCCTCTTGAGTGCCCTGCTTCATTGCTTGCACCACGCCAAGCACGCCCAGCACGCCAGCCGCACCCAAGCCGGCGAATGCACCCGCGAGCCCGACAACCGCGCCTGAGAGCGGCGCAATCAACGGGGCCAGCGCTGCGATGGCGCCTGCGATCAGAGCCCACCGCGGCGCCGAACCACTATTCGCGTCGTTGACTGATCTCGTGGACTGGGCAAGTCGCTCGTTGTCAGACCCCAACGCCTTCGCAGCCGCATCGACCGCAGCCATCTTCGAGACTGCCCCGTTGTCGTCAACGTCAATGCTGATAGTGGGGTTCTGACGGGCAAGATTCTTAGCAGCCAGCTCGGCACTTTTTATTTTCTCGTCCCAGTCGCTCGTATCGAGCACCAGTACGCCGCGGATACTCCCCGCGGTGGTGGGTCCACTATCACCCATCGGTTACCTCTGTTCAGTTGTCAAAAAAGGGGTGCGCCCCAAAAGCGGAACACACCCCTACAAAAGCGTTTTGCTACAGAAACTTGGTTTCTATTTCATCCTCTATTGCCGTCTCGCTGGTTTCACGCGGCGCCCATGCAGTCGCCAATCGTGACTCAACGGCGAAGAGGCCTTCCAAGCGCACACGAAACCAACGCCACGACTCATTTAGCGACTTTGAGAGATCGACGTGATAGCTCGTATGGAAGTCCGCTTCCACAAGCGCCCACAACTCGAACACTCGACGCCAATCGAACACCGACCCCTGTCCTGTCAGGCTCGCCGGCACATCCTCATACCACTCGTAGAGGCCGGTCAGCTCGTCGTACTTGCCGCGGCCGTACGCTTCGAGCGACGCTGCGCTCGATTGGTCGTCTTCCGGACCTCCGCCTGCACGGCTTTTGGGTCGCCACCGGTCTTCCAGATAAGCTCCGCGGCTACGCGACCAGACTGGAATTCAGCCATGGCGACCAGGATTGCGCGCTGAATCCACGCCTCCGGCACACCATCGGCGACCATCTCCCGATGCGTGGCACCGAGCGTCAGTTTCACAACCTCTTCATCCGTCAGATCCTCGGGCGTCTCACCTGACAGCAACGGACGCAACCGAAGGCCGGCCTCGAGCGTCATCGGTGGGATCGTGTAAGTCTTGCCGCGCATGGGTAGCTCGAGCGGTTCCAGAAACTCTGTAATGTCCTGAAAAGCCACTAGTCCTCCACGATCGCGGGCACACCCACGTCGGTACCGGGAGTGGCTGTTGGCATCAAAACAGAACCCTGCTGCCGCAGATACGCGAGAACGCGGGTAATCTCGCCCTCCGTCACAGCCACCGGTTCGGGAGCCTCTGTAGGGGCTACACGCTCCCCGTTTTGACCCATCTGTACAGCCTCGGCATGGCTGACGGTACGACCCAGAATCGCGTCCAGGCTGCCGTTTTTGTATGCGGCGCTTAGCTGTTCTGGCGTTGCCGCCGAAATCTGTGAGTCATTCCACTGTGCAGCCATTACTCTTCCTCTCCGAACGCTTCAGCAACACTGATCTGTTTAAGTTCCCGCCTCTTCGCCTCAGCGGGAGAGAACGGTTCTGAGAACTGGTGAACGCCCCCACCGTAGCCACGATAGAAGACACCCTCACGGCTCACCGAAGATCGGGTGGATTCCGCCGAACCCAATCGTTCATAAATCTGCTCTACCGAATCCGGGGCCATAGAAGCCCCGCCAATCTCATTCGTGTAGAAATGGTCCTTTGAGATCCCACCCGATGTGATGAGGAAGGCGAATAGCTGCTGGATGAACGGCGCGCCATGGATCTTCTCAAGCATCAGATCACCGACCTGGATTGACGACCCGTTTTGCGCGATGCCACCGTGAACCGCGCGCGGCGCAAGAACAGATCGGTCAGGGGCCGGCACATCAAGAGCCTGAGCCCGTTCAATGAACTCACCGATCTTGCTGTTGGATTCCACGATCGCAGCACCGTACGCTCGCACCCACGTCTCGACACCTTTCAGTGCCTCGACTGCCTTCGGGTTGTGGGCTTCGGCCCATGCCTCGACATCCGCGCGGAGCGCGGTGAGGGCGGCAGCGCGGACCTCCTTGTCGTACCGGCTCTTTGCGCGTTGCAGTCGCTCAATCGCAGCCTCTGCGTACTCAACAACAGCTTCCTGCGACTTCACGTCATCCCAGGAACCATCACCTTCGTAGAAGAGTTCCCGCACCTGCTCGAGCCGCTCTTTTCCGACACGCAGTGCTTCATTCGCCGCGGCAATGTCGTCGTCCGTTACGACATCAGGTTTCTTGTTTGCCACTATTAAGTTCTCCAAATCTGTACGCATCCAATGCGGGCTGGCTTATTGCCCAATCGTGGCCGTGTTTCAACCCAGGCAAACGTCCACTGGACAGCAAACGGCGCACATGCCGTTCACTACAACCGAGTGTTTCGGACGCCGCCCGGGTGGAAACAGTGGCCGCGAACCCCTGTGCATCACCAATATCAATTCTACGGGAATACAAGTCCGTAGGTCCGATATCGGACCCTTCCGCTAGGGTGTCCAAGTCGTACAGAATGTCGAGAATATCTGCAGCCAAAGGCGTATTCCCGTAACGCTCCCTTCGACGGTTTCGAATGTCTACCCGCAACGCCTCCGCAATCCATCGGGCGCGGCCTCGAGGAATACGAACATTCCCCGCGATGTCACTCTCCGTCGGCACCCTCGACCTGCATTCTCCGGTACGAAAGAACCGTCGCAGCGTCAACATCTCCACTTCGGATCTTGTCCGGGGCATCGTCAATGTTGCTCAACAGGGTTGCGAGATCCACCCTGGTCCCAATCTTGTAGTCCTTCCGGATCTTCACCCACGACACAGGATCAAGGCCAAGGCGTGCTGCCTGCCGATCAGCCGTGACCGTCCACCTACGCAGCAACTCAAGCGGCGACGTTTGACCCCGGTCTGATCGTGCAGCTTCCTCATCGGTCATGTCCTCAATCCACGCCTCAAGGCGGACCACACGGGCTGCTGTGAGGCTGTAACGGTGAAGCGGACCTGCAAAGCGTGGCTCACGCAAGTACGCAACCGAGTCGTCCAGCAGCGCCTGTTCACGGATCGCAGCGGCAATCGGTTCAAGCAACTTCGGCGAGAAGGCGCCATGCTTCACTGCGAGGTCGTTGTCTGTACCCACGCGATACTCATTTCCTTTGGAGAATGGTGGTCGTTGGCCGGGGAATGTCGGCGTCCAACCTTCAGGAATTGGAAGAGGCATCGTCACCCCCGGAACCGTTGAGCATGTTTAAGCCCGAGGCAAGGAGGAAACCTCCGCGCGCCTTTTCAACAATCCTGTCTGCCTCTTCTTTGGATAGGCCCGCGAGGATACCTTCCACGAAACGCAGGAGCAGATACGCGTAATCAAACGCCGTGTTCCCGGGATACTCCGTTGCTTTAGCGGCAGCCCAAAGCGTCTCCATTGCAGCCATTGCATCGCCCGCGCGTACCTGATCGATGGCGTCAAGCAGGCGAAAGTACTTCTCTTCGGGTTCGTTGCTACTCATGTTCAATTCCTCCCGTCACATTGACGTGTCATATCGATGGCCACGATCTCGTGGTGCCGCTTGCACGATCCGCCGCAAGCCAACTGATCGATCACTTCCTTCTGCCGTTCCGCATCGGAAACCGACGCGAACAGGGTGACCGTCGGCGCCTTGCACCAAGCGATCAGGGCATACTCACCAGATCCATGCACCCACTCGAGGCGACGGATAGCGCACCTGATGAACGTGGCCGCTGTTCGATGGGTACTCCCGCAGCGGTGGCGCCTGTAGACCTTCACGACCACTCCCCCCGCTCAATGTCGAAGAGTTCAGCCAGGACCAGGAGTTCGCGATCTGAGGCAGTGGGGATGACCCACATGCTCGGGGAGGCGAGAAACGCGGCAGCACGGTTTGTGGTGCCTGCGATGCTCATCTCACGCAACGCAAGCTCACGCACCTTCTCGCACTGCGAAGCGGTGGCGTCCAACATGTCGGCACGGTCCACGGTCACGAGCACGCCGAAGCCCCGACTACGTGTGACGCGCAGCTCAGCACCGGCCGGAGTCCTGCGGATCTCGCTCATGCCGTCACCCGCTCCCACTCGTGCAGAGCATCAGATGCGAGATCGCGACCGAGGACGGGTGACAACCCGTCACCCGTGTCACCGCCAGTGTTCTCAGGGGGTGGCGGGGGTGACGCAATGCCACCCCTAATGCGCAGGATGCGTCCCGGAGTGCCCTGGCCGGCGATGTTCAAAACCTCGATCTCACCGGACGATTCGAGCGCATCAACCGCGCCGTCGAAGGAACCTCGCAGTGACGCAGTGAGACCCTTCCGCACCTTCGCCGCGGGCGTCCACTCATCGACCGAGAGCCGTTCAATTATGCGAGCCTTCGCCCTGTCGAACGTCGTCAATTCGATGCTGTCAACGACGTTCAGTCGCGCGACGGCTCGAGCTGTTGCCATCTCCTGCGCCGACTGAGCAACAACCGAACGCATCCCATCCGCGAGTTCGTCGGAGCGGTCAAGGATGGACCCGGCAAGCTCCCAATCCGACCAATCGACAGCGTTCCCGTCACGCAGGATCGACAGCAGCGCTGACAGCCTCAGACGGATCAGATTCCGGTGCGAGTTCGTACGCACGTCGCCCAACTCTGTATTCCGCACTGCCGCAAGGCGATCCTGGCGAATGCGCTCGCGGATCGGCCCGCACACAACCAGATCCCCGCTCGGGGGAATCGTGATGTTGATGCGCTCGTCTGGCTCCCTGCAGTCGTCCGGCACGGATGCGTCATTCCCACGGAAGAACACGAACCGCTGAAAGAAGCCGTCTCCTGTGGCTTGCAGAAGTTCGTGAGCCGCGCGCGGCTGGACACCGACAAACATGCCGATGTTGTATGTGTGCGCCTCAACCTTTCCGGACTCGTGACGGTTCGCGTTGTGCAGCAGACCGCCTGACCATGCTGTCTTCAAGTTGCCGGCCAGGTTCGAGCCCGTACGGCCAATCAGGGTCGTCATGGCGCCGATCTCGTCGGCCTCGACAAGCAGGTTCTCAACGTCACGGTGGCCGTCTTCGTCCGCCTTGAGCTGCTCGATGATGCCTTCACCCGACCCAAGGCCAACCTGCGCGTAGGCGGCTGCTAGTGGCGGGTTGCCAATGAGTTCACCCGAAGCGAGCCATGCCGAAGTTTTCCCGCCACCGGACGGTGAGACGATTCCGAAGTAGGTTGACAGTGGTGAGCGGGTTGCCACGATCGCGGGCAGCATCACCGTTGGCGGAATCAGTACTGTGATCCGTGCAAGTACTGCGGCTAGCACGGCGTCAGCGGAGAGCATCCGCGAATGCGCGAAGTCGCGGATCAGCGTCAATTCTGAACGTGTTTCCCAAAAGGCGGCCGTCATTTGGCCCCTCCCTCACTCTTGAATTTTGTTGTGCCGCTGCGAGACTCAGCCTGCTCTTTCCAATCCTTTAAGAGCTGAACCCAATATTCTTCCGATCCGGCGCGCATGCGGCGTTGCTGCAATTCCGGATATTTGCGACCAGGGTTTAGCCACCTTTCATAGAACTGGTCGCGTTGGTCCTGAGCCTTTTCGAGGTCAGGTAAAAGAGATTGCCGCCCAGCCTCAAATGCGAATTCGTAGAACTGCATGAGGCTGGGCGGCAATTGGTGAAGTTCGATCTTCCCAAGGAGAAGGTCGATGCCGAGCTGGTTTAGGTACCGTTCGGCGTTGTCGGAGAAACGCACCCTTGATGGCTGGGTTGCGGTGCGGCCCTCACCGGCCGCGCCGCCCATCAGAGCGTGCGCCCCAACAGCTCATCGACAGGGACATCGAGACCACGCGCGATGGTCTCGAGATCGCCAAGGGTCGTACCTGGCGAACCACGCCAGATTCGCAGGCACCTCGCGTATGACAGACCCGTCACGCGCGCCAGCATCGCCGCACCATATTTGCCAGTGACGGCAGTGGAAGCGGCGCGTACGTTTCCCGCTACTCGAGCAGTGAAGGCATTGCCGCGTGGTTCGGACACCAGCAGCGTCGGATGCATCGGCATCGCATACGTGCTCATGCTTCAACCCCGTACAGCCGCAGGTGCTCATCCATCGCGTTCATGGCAACGGCCGTAGCGCGGAACTCCCGCACTGTCTGGTCGTAATTGGTGTCATCGACGTAGACCCGGACCAAGTCCTCGTATACGACGCCCGCTGCATCCGTTCGGAACATTGGTCCGCCGACGACCTCGACAGAGATCTCTCCCGCCATGATCCGGTGGGAGAACCGAAGCCACACGTTCGGGAAGTCACTCGCCTCGACCTCGACTTTGGTAGCCCATGGCGGAACCGGGATCGGCGAGAGCGGTTGGTGTTCGGCCAGCCAGTCACAGAACGCGTACCGCGCTTCCAACGAGTCGTCGTCACCGCAAACCGCGTGATACGCAGCCTGCATCTCGCGCGAAAACTCAGCCAGACCCTCGTACTGCTGTTGTACAATTTCCTTAGTCGTGCTAAACATTGTTGTTCCTTTCGTTACTTGGACGTTTCGTTGGGATCGTTGCCCGGACCAGAGGTTGCCGCCTCAACGGTCCGGGCATTCTTCTTTCGCAACTGCTTGCGCAGACGGTAGGTGCAGCTCTTGCCCGATCTCGACGGCGCCGGCTCAGCGATCTCACCGATGTAGCGGAGGACCGCCGCCGCCACCTCAGGCATCAGGTTCAGACGAACGTGCCCCATTGATTGAGGCATACGGATCTGCTTTCCATCCAGAGTGAGGCCGTTGTGGCCGACGTAGGGGTCACGTTCCACGTACCGGGGTCCGGAGACCTGCCAGTCGCTGGGGACGTGACCGGCATCGATCGCTTTCAGCAGCGCTGTGAATGTCGGGTCGACCACTGGTCCGCCGTAGCCACGTTCCGAGCGACTCGCGTCCAGCCCGGCCTTGCCGTCAGGAATCATGAGGCCGTCTGTGCCTCGTGTGCGAGCTCCCACGCCTCAACAACTTCGAGGCGCCACCTGACCTGCGAGCCAATCTTGACTGCAGTGGGTAGGTCTTCCCCCTGGGACCGCTTCCGGTAAAGGGTCCCGGCCGACACACCCCACCGCTCTGCCAGCTCGTTGATGTTGAGAAGGCGACGCTGGCGCTCGCCCACCCCGGGGTTGTCAGATCTCATGTGCTCACTCTTTCACTGTATGATGTGCATCGCTAAGCGATATTCTGAGTCTACGATGCCTGTCAGAATCGTGCAAGTCTTTACCGCTTCGAACACATCGTGCCCTAAGCTTTTTCTGTGACTCCCAAGACCACGCTCGACTCGTTGCCCGATGACCCATGGGAGACCCGTCTCTCCAAGACGGTCTTCCGCACGATTGCCCGGTACAAGGAAGAGATGAGGCTGAGCACGCCCGAACTGGCCGCGCGAGTGTCCGCAGTGCTACAACCGGACGAGATCAAGCCAACGACCCTGAACAACATGCTTGCCGGGAAACGCAAGGCGATTACGCTGCCTGAGGTCTTTGCATTTGCGAAGGCCCTGGGTGTACCGCCTGCCGCGCTCGTCGTCCCGCTACGCGGCGAGGAACAGGTCGAGATGTTCCCTGGAGAGCACTTCGCCGCTGAAGAAGCACTTGATCTGCTTCGAGGCACCTACGTCAGGACGGAAGTCGAAGCTGATGCCGGTGGACCTCTCGAGGTCGGGGCTGGGTGGTTTGCCGTTCAGATGCTGGATCAATACGCCAAGGTGTCCCGGGCGGAGACACTTCTCCGAAACGAGTTCTCGGTTGTCGCCACTCGAGCGCTAGAACCCGAGAAGTACACACCGGAGACCGTTCAGCAGTCGGGTTTGGAGCGACTCAAGGAGGCGGTGCGTGACTATCGAAATACGCGGGATGAGGCGGTGAGGCTCGGGGCGGAGCTGGCCCCGGTATCAGCCGATCTTGCATGGCTCCTTGAAGTGCGATCTGACGAGATCAGCCCACAGTCTGCAGGCGAAGCTTGGTTGACCGTTTACGAACGCGACGCCGAGGGCTACTGGACAACGAGAGAGCGGGCCGGTGGCAAGGCCTAGAACCCCGGTCGGCGCTCACGGCACGATCCACACCCAAGAGATCGCGCCGCAGAAGTGGCGCGCCCGCACCTACTACCGGTTCGAAGACGGTCAACGCCGGCAGGTCGAACGGTTCGCAACAACACGCGCGAAAGCAGAGAACGCACTGAAGAGTGCACTCACCACGATCGAGACTCCCAGCAGCAACCGAATCACTCGAAGCACGACCCTCGCGGCACTCGCTGACGCCTACCTCGACACCAAGCGTGCATCCGGTCGGGCACCACGCACACTCAGCACCTACGCATACAACATCGACACCCACATCAAGCCGGGCATCGGGCAGCTCACCATCGCTGAGACCAGCACTATGCGGGTGCAGTCGTTCATCAACGAAATCGACAGCGACCACGGTTCCGGCTCTGCGAAAGGCTGCCGCTCCGTCCTGTCAGGGATGTTCGCCCTCGCCGTGCGAAACGACGCCATCAAGATCAACCCCGTCACGGGTGTCGCGGGCATCGAGAAACGCCGCACCCAAACCAGTACCGCACTCCCCCTCGACGCCGTACCCACGTTCCTGTCAGCCATCCGCAATGATGACGAACTTCAACGACTCGACATGTCCGACCTACTCGAGTTCATGGCACTGACCGGATGCCGCATTGGCGAAGCACTCGCCCTCCGTGCCAGCCACGTAGATCTCAACAACAGCACCGTCACACTCGGCCCAAGCGTCACACGCGTGCCTGGCCAAGGCCTCATCATCCACGAGCCCGGCAAAACCGAAACCTCCAACCGCACCATCGTGGTGCCAGAGACGCTGTGCGCCCTCCTAACGCGACGACTCACCGGCGACATTCAACCCACGGATCTCGTCTTCCCGTCGCTTCTAGGGAAGCTACGCGACCCCGCAAACACCGAATCAGACTGGCGCCACAACCGTGCCCGACTCGGCTACCCCAACCTCGTCCCGCACGGGCTGCGCAAGACCGTCGCAACCGCCCTCGACGCCGCAGGACTGTCCGCCCGAGACATCGCCGAATACCTCGGCCACAAGCGCCCATCCATGACACAGGACGTGTACATGTCGCGCAGCACCCAATCCGCTAAAGCTGCCGCCGCACTCGATTCAAAGTACGGGGTAAGTACGGGATCGATGGCCTGAACAGCCCGAGTTCCTTGATCTGGTGCCCCCGGCAGGAATCGAACCTGCGACCAAGAGATTAGAAGGCTCCTGCTCTATCCGCTGAGCTACGGGGGCGGCCGGCTGTCACGAGCGGCTTCCAGGCTACCGCAGGGCGTGCGCTCAGATGGCTTTCGCCGCGGCCACGAGAACCTGCGCAAGGCTGGGCACGCCAATGGCCCTGAACACCTCGTCGCCCTCTGCGTCGAGCACAACGACGGTGGGTGTCGAGTGGATGCCCGCCGCTCTTGCCCGCTCCTCGAAGCGCACGACATCGAACTCGGTGACCGTGGCCTCGGGCACCAGGCGCTCCGCCTCGCGGAGGACACCCCTCGTCTGCATGCACGGCTCGCAGAACGCCGACGTGTACAACTGCAACTCCACGAGTGGATTCTAGATCGCGGGCGACGAGTCGGCTCCGCGTGCATCGCTCTCCACTTGAGGCCCGTATTGTCGCTTCGGCTGCGGGTGACGACAGCACGCGTCCACAACTGTCAGGAGGCCATCCGCGGGCGTCGGAGGCCGTCGATAGACTTGCCGCCATGCCGACAGCGAACGACGCCCTTGTCTGGATCGACTGCGAGATGACGGGGCTCGACCTCGAAGCGGACGAACTCGTCGAGATCTCCGTGGTGATCACGGACTTCGAACTGGTGCCGCTCGATCCCGGCATCGACATCGTCATCAAACCCGATCAGAGCGCTCTCGACCACATGGGCGACTTCGTGCGCAACATGCACACCACGAGCGGGCTCATCGAGGAGATCCCCAACGGCAAGAGCCTCGCCGAGGCGGAGTACGAGGTGATGGAGTACATCCTTCGATTCGTGCCCAACGAGCAGAAGGCTCCCCTCGCGGGCAACTCCATCGGCACGGACCGCATGTTCCTCGCAAAGTACATGCCACGGCTCGACGCCCACCTGCACTACCGCAACGTCGACGTCTCCTCCATCAAGGAGCTGGCCCGCCGTTGGTTCCCGCGCGTGTACTTCAATGCGCCGTCGAAGAACGGCGGGCATCGAGCTCTTGCAGACATCCTCGAGTCCATCCGTGAACTCGACTACTACCGGCGCGCCGTGTTCACCGGAGCGCCGGGACCCACGTCTGAGGAGTGTCAGAAGATCGCAGCGGAAGTCGTGGAAATCTGGGCCCCTCGCATGTAATAGAATCGTGTGGTTGCCCTCGGGCGCATGGTGGGTATAGCTCAGCTGGTAGAGCGCCTGGTTGTGGTCCAGGAGGTCGCGGGTTCAAGCCCCGTTACTCACCCAGAGAAGAAGGCCCCGGCAGTTGCAAAGCTGCCGGGGCCTTCGCGCATGCGGCGATCGCTTCGCGTCTCCGTCGCTGCACCGTCTCCGTCACCGAGTGATGTCGCAGTGGTGGTGTTAACATATAGCTACTAGTACGTCTACATCGTAGAGGTAACTGTTTCCGACCTTGACCCATGCCGACCCGATCAATACCGGAGGAGAAGATGCAGCAGGACGCGCCGGAATCCGCCACAGCCGTCACCTCACGGACGAACACGCGCTCACGCATCCTCGACGCGGCGAACGAACTCTTCTACGCCCAGGGCATTCGTGCGACGAGCGCCGACCGCATCATCGAGCAGGTCGGCATCACGAAGGTCACCTTCTACCGCCACTTCCACACCAAGAGCGACCTTGTCGTCGCCTACCTCGATGGGCAGGCGGCCGCCGAACGGGCTTGGATGGAGGGGGTGCGTCGCTCGGACGACCCGGTCGGCTCGCTGCGCGCGCTCGCCACCGACATCGGCTCGGTGAGCTGCCAGCCCGGCTTCCGCGGCTGCGCGTTCATCAACGCAGCCGCCGAGTTCGCCGATCCCGACGATCCGGTGCGTGACAAGGTCAGGGCGCACAGACGGTGGATGCTCGACTTCTTCGCCGACATCGCGGCTGAGGCCGGCGCGCGTGATGTCGAAGCCGCGGCACGGCAGCTGATGATCCTGCGCGACGGAGGGATGGTGAACGGATACCTCGGCGATCCGACATCGGTCGCGGACTCGCTCGGCGAGGCCTTCGCGTCCGTGTTGGCCACCGAGGCCTCATCGCCGACCCGCTGATCTCGTAAGAGGGCGTTCGACCCGCACTGGCCGTTCGGCCGATGTGAGCACACCCGGCGGACTCGCAAGATCGGTCCATGACCGCATCAACCACGCACGTTGCAGGACAGACCCGTACCCCGCACTCCGGCACGCGCCGTCGCGACTGGCTCATTCCGGCCGGTCTCGTGCTGCTCAGCCTGGTGCCGGTGATAGCCGGCGCGGATCGGGTCGCGTCGCTCGCCGTCGGCGTCGAGACCACGCCTGAGAACGCCCGCTTCACCGGCATGCCGGCGCCCGTGATCATCCACATCGTCAGCGCCACCGTGTACAGCCTGCTCGGTGCCTTCCAGTTCCAGCCGGGCTTCCGCGCCCGTCATCCGAAGTGGCACCGCGTTGCGGGCCGCGTGCTCGTGCCTGCGGGGCTGGCCACGGCGCTCTCGGGTCTGTGGATGACCCAGTTCTACGTCCTGCCGGCACACGACGGCGGACTCCTGCCTGCCGCACGGTGGGTGTTCGGAGTCGGGATGTTCGTGGCGATCGTGCTCGGCTTCGTCGCGGTGCTTCGCCGTCGATTCGACGCCCATCGAGCGTGGATGATGCGCGGCTACGCCATCGCGCTCGGTGCGGGAACCCAGGTGATCACGATGGGTGCGTGGGTGGCGATAGGCGGCAACCCGGAGACCACCAAGGCGGTGCCGATGATCGCGGGATGGGTCATCAACCCCGCGGTCGCCGAGTGGATTATCCGCAGGCACGTCCTACGCACCGCACGAGTGCCTCGTAGGATGCAGGCGTGACCTCCGTGGCACGCGCAGCGTGGCATCTGCCACGAGCCCAGCACGCGCGGCCGCGCGCCTGGTGGGACTGGGTGCTCGTCGGCGTGCTGGCGGCACTCGCCGTGCTCGAAGCCGTCCTGCGCCACGTGCCGCCCGCCGTGTGGCCGTCGGTCGCCGTCGAGCTCATCGTGATCGCAGCTCTGCTCTGGCGCCGCGCGCATCCCGGGGCCGTCGTGCTGATCGCGTTCGGTGCGGTGCTCGTTGGCGATGCCGTGCAGTGGTTCATCCCTGCCCCGTCGATCGAGTTGTACACGATGGCGGCGCTGCTGATCCTGCCGTACACGCTGGTGCGCTGGGGATCGGGCAAGGAGATCATCGTGGTCGGCGCGATCATGCTGATCGCGATGGCCCGGTCGCTGTTCGTCGGACCGCCCGTGCTGCAGAACATCGTCGGCGGAATCGCCGTGGTGGCGGCATCCCTGTCCCTCGGCGCGGTCTTCAGGTACCGCGCGACCGTGCGCACCGAACGTCTGGAGCGCGCGCGTTCCCAGGAGCGCGAGCGTCTTGCGCGTGACCTGCACGACACCGTCGCACACCACGTCTCCGCGATCGCGATCAGCGCCCAGGCGGGCCTGACCGTGGCCGACCGCGATCAGGAGGCCACTGCCGACATGCTGCGCGTCATCGAATCGGAGGCACGACGAACGCTGCGCGACATGCGATCCGTCGTCGGCACGCTCCGTGACGGCACGGCCGACGGCCACGCACCGGAAGGCGGCCGCTCCCCCGCTCCAGGCGTGACCGACCTTCGTGCGCTCGCCGATCAGGATGGCCGAACAGGCGGCAACGGCCCGACAGTGTCGCTCCAGGTGGACGGCGACCTCGATCCCTTGCCGGCACCCGTCGCGACCGCCCTCTACCGGATCGCGCAGGAGTCGATCACCAACGCGCGGAGGCACGCCGTGAGGGCCACCGTCATCGACGTGGACCTGGCGGTCGAGCCTGACGGGGTTCGGCTGAGCGTGCACGACGACGGCCATCATGGCCTACCCGGACCCGACCACGATCCCGTGCCCGCCGGCACGAGGGGATTCGGCATCGTGGGGATGAGCGAACGAGCCACGGCGCTCGGAGGCACCTGCACAGCAGGTCCCGATGCCGTGAGCGGCTGGACCGTCTCAGCATGGCTGCCGACGAGAGGTGCCGGTCGATGATCCGGGTGCTCGTCGCGGACGACCAGCCCATCGTTCGCGCCGGGCTGCGCATGATCCTCGACGCTCAGCCCGACATGGAGGTGGTCGGCGAAGCCGCAGACGGATTCGAAGCCGTACGGCTCGCAGAGCGTCTGCACCCGGACGTCGGACTCTTCGACATCCGGATGCCCGGGCTCGACGGCATCGAGGCGACCCGACGCCTCGCGGGGATGGATGTGGCGCATCCACTCGCGATCGTCGTGATCACCACCTTCGACGTCGACGACTACGTGCACGCGGCCTTGAAGGCGGGCGCACGCGGATTCCTGCTCAAAGACTCGGGGGCGGACCAGCTCGCGCACGCCGTGCACGCCGCCCATGCCGGAGACTCGCTGATCGATCCGGCCCTCACTCTTCGGCTGCTCGAGGTGTTCCGCGCGAAGAACGGTGCGGGCTCCCCCGTGCGGCCGACCGAGCCGCTCACGGCCCGCGAGGAGCAGGTGCTTCGCGACGTGGCGCGCGGCCTCACGAACGCCGAGATCGGCGCCGACCTTCTGGTGAGCCTCGGCACCGTCAAGGCACACCTCGGCAGCATCATGCTGAAGCTCGGCGCCCGTAATCGGGTCGAGCTGGCGATGTGGGCCTACGACACGGGCAGAGTCACAACGGGCGGCGCCCGGTAGACGACGGGCCCGCCTGGCCGGCGCCCGTTCGTGGCACGCTGGTGTCGTGATGAGCATGGATGCCGCGGAGTTCGAACAACTCGTGATCGACGAGCTCGACGCACTGCCCGACGACATGGTCGACGGCATCGAGAACGTCGCGTTCCTGGTGGAGAGTCGGCCGCCGGACGGCTCGCTGAGCCTGCTCGGCGAGTACGACGGCATCTCCCTCACCGAGCGGGATCGCTATGGCTTCGGCGAGATGCCCGACCGCATCATCGTGTACCGGGAGCCTCTGCTCTCGATCTGCGACGACGAGACGCAGCTGCGCGACGAGGTGCACGTCACGCTCGTGCACGAGATCGCGCACTACTACGGCATCGACGACGAGGAACTGCACGAGCTCGGGTGGGCGTGAGGCCGCGCCCGGAGCAAGCGGCTCAGCGTGCCGGATCGTCCTCGGGGTCGCTTTCGAACGGGTCGCTGTCCGAGGCGTCGAACGCGTAGCGCACGTGCACCTCGCCCCTGATCTCGCGGCTGTCGATGGCGTTGTACTTGAAGAGCGACTCGACGCCGTCGATCGCCGCGACCGCATTCAGGCTCTCGTCGTACCTGCCGCGCACGAGGTATCGGCGCTCGCTGGTGCCCGCCAATGGACCGTCGGAATACTCGACGATGTACTCGGTTGCGTTGTCGCTCATTCCACAAAGCTACCGCGCGAGCGGCCAACCGCTGAAACGCGCGCGTCAGACTGTGTGCGTGCCGTCCAGCACGACATCGGCGAGCTCGCGCGGCGACTCATCGGCGATGTGGTACTCCCACTGGCGCTGCCACATGTCCCAGTGCGCGTCGAAGGCGCCCGCATCCCGTTCCAACGCTCGCTGCTTCCGTACGGCGTCGTCCGCTCCGAGCCACACCCGCAGGTCGGCGAGCGGCGCTGATGCCCGCGTGAGGCATCCACAGCCCTCGACGACGAGTGGATGACCACCGATGACGGAGTGCCAGTCGGTGGGCGACGACGCGACCCAGTCCCAGCCTCGCCAGCGGCCCGCGCCGGTGGCGCGCAGGGGTCCGAGGAGCTCGGCGGGCACGAGCTCTGCCGCAGCCGCGAGTCCCTCCCACCCCGGGTAGATGTCGTCCATACGCACGAGCCGTGCCCGCCGCTCGGGCCACGCCGCGATCACGGCGTCGGCGAGCCTCGACTTGCCGGCCCCGCTCGGGCCGTCGATGAGGATGATCGGTGCCTCCGACCTCTCGAGCGCCGCGCGCACGATCGCCGGAGGCGTGCCTGAGTCGACAGGAGTCACGGGTCCGGCGGCGAGGTTCGAGTCAGGAGACGACAAAGGACCAGCTTCCTGCGAGCACGGCGGCCGCCGTCGCACATGCCGCGATACCCGCACCGATGCAGACCATGGCGACATCGCGACGACCGAATCGTGCCTTCCTGGCCCAGGTGCGCCGCGTCGTCCCTCCGAACCCCTTGGCTTCCATCGCCGTCGCGAGCTTGCTCCCACGGCGTAGCGAGAGCACGAGCAGTGCGAACGACCGCGAGCCGAGGCGGTGGATGGCTCCAAGGGGTCCTCCCCCGTCGCCGACGCCGCGGGCTCGTCGCGCTTGTCCGAGCGCCCTCCAGTCGTCGATGAACAGTCCGACGAGACGCAGTGCGGCGAGCGCCCCGAGCACGAACCGTGCGGGGAGATGGACGAGTTGGGCGAGTCCGTCGGCCAGGTCGGTCGGATCGGAGGTGGCGAACAGTATGACACCGGGGATGCCGATGGCGAGCACCCTGAGCGCGATCGCGCCGGCCAGCGAGAGCGACCCCTGCGTGACGGTGACCGGACCGAGGCTCCAGAGAACCGCGCCGGAGTCGGCCCCGTACAGGGCCGTCGCGATGGCTGCGGCCGCCGCGGCGATCCACACCGGCGCGGTGCGCAGCCAGAACTGCCTGGCGGGCACTCCGGCGAAGGGCAACAGCATCGCCTCGAGAAGGAGTGCGACGCTTGCCGACACCCAGTCGATCGTGAGCACGAGCGTGAGCGAGATCAGCAGGGCTGCAGCGAGCTTCGCCACCGGGCTGATCCCAGCGATGCGGGCGGAGCGGATGTCGGGTGTCAGCACGACGCTCATCGTGTCGCCTCCACCGCGCGCGGTTGCTCGCCGACGGAATGCGTCTGCCCGCGGACCGGCGTCTCGACCGGCGCGGCTGCTCCGGGAAGCGCGAGCACGTCGTCCGCGAGCGCGTGGACGAACCCGTCGTCGTGGGTGACGGCCATCACGGCGTGGCCGGCGTCGAGCAGCTCGGAGAGCAGGGCGGCGAGCTCACGCCAGGTACGGGCATCCTGCCCGAAGGTCGGCTCGTCGAGCACCAGCAGATCGGGCCTCGTGGCGATCGCGGTGGCGACGGAGAGCCGCCGCTTCTCGCCGCCGGAGAGGGTGAAGGGGTTCGCGGCAGCGAGGCGCGCCAGGCGTAGTCGGTCGAGGAGCTCGTCCACTCGTGCATCCGCCGCACGGCGATCGACACCCGCAGCTCGGGGGCCGACCGCGAGCTCGTCGCGCACCGTCGACCGAACGAACTGGTGCTCCGGGTCTTGGAAGACCGTGCCGATCCTGGTCACGAGCTGGCGCGATCGCCACCGCGAGGGCTCGGCGGGCAACCCTCTTCGGAACGACTCGCGCGCTTCGAGGACACCGTCGACCGGGCGAAGCAAGCCCGCCGCGGTGAGGGCGACTGTGGACTTGCCGGCGCCGTTCGGCCCGGTCACGGCCAAGGCTCGCCCGCGTTGCGTCGCGAACTCGACGCCCGATGCTGCCACCTGCGCCACACGCGTGCCGAACGGCGTCCGCCCTACGCTCAACGACCGCGCCGTGAGGAGGGTCTCCCCCTCCGCAGCTGCCGGCCGGATGCGGACCGAGGCAGACCCTGGAACCCAGATGCCGGCAGCGTCGAGCTCGGCCTTGCGTCCGTCGAGCACCTCGTCAGGGCCTCCCTCGGCGAGGATGCCGCCGGCTTCGTCCAAGACGATGACCCGGTCGACGATGGATGCCCACACCGCGACCCTGTGCTCGACGATCAGCACGGTCGCCGCACTGTCGCGGCAGAGCCTCTCGACGGCATCCCGCACCTCGTCCACGCCCGCCGGGTCGAGGTTGGCCGTCGGCTCGTCGAGCAGCAGGAGTCGAGGACGCATCGCGATGGCGCCCGCGAGCGCCAGTCGCTGCTTCTGGCCGCCGGACAAGGCAGAGGTCGGGGTCGACAGCGGAAGGTCGAGCCCGACATGCCTCAGGGCTGTCTCGACCCTCGGCCAGATCTCCGCGGCCGGCACTCCGGAGTTCTCACACCCGAACGCCACGTCGTCGCCGAGTCTGGCCATGACGACCTGGGAATCGGGGTCCTGCAGCACCATCGCGACCCGGTCCCGCGCCGCCCCCGGGTGCAGCCCGTCGACGGTGAGGGTGCCAGCGGCATCGCCCTCGTCGTCACCGCCGAGTACTCCGGCGATCCCCTGCATCAGCGTCGACTTTCCTGCGCCGCTCGCGCCCAACAGCAGCACTCGCTCACCCGGCCGGATGTCGAGGTCGACGTCGCGCACGGCCCACCGCGACCGGCCGGCGTGACGCCAGCCCCAGCCGCGGGCGAGCACCCGTGCGCCGCCTGAGGCGCGCTCCGAGGTCATCCGGCTCTCCTACACGCTCCCGGCGGAACCGGTCGAGGCGTCGGCACGGTCGTCACTCACGGCACCGTCATCCACGACCCGCGTCCGCCGGCCGGCGGCGAAGCGACTCAGTGCTCCTGTTGCTGCGAGCCCGCGAACAGCCAGCCAGCCGAGCAGTCCGGCGATGACGACACCGGAGAGCACCGCTGTGCCGATGTAGAGCCAGCGCTGCGCGGCGTCGAGTGCAGCGAGGGACGTGAAGGTGGTGTCGAGCAGACCTGTCGAGAGACCGGCGAGCCCGCCGGCGAAAAGGGCAGCACCGAGGTTCCAGACCTTGTACAGCAGGATGGCGAACGCGATCTCGGCTGCCGCACCCTCGATGGCCGCCCAGATGAAGTTCGTGAAACCCCACTCGTTGCCGATCAGCATCTCGACAACGCCCGCGACGATCTCGGTGAAGAGCGCTGCGCCCGGCTTGCGGATGATCAGGCCGCCGACGACTCCCGCGAAGAGCCAGCCGCCGGCCAGTAGACCCGCCGCGCCGGGGCCGAGGAGGGTCAGAGCGGCCGACAGCGGGGTCCACGCCAGACCCCATGCCCAGAAGATGACGCCGGATGCCACTCCGACGACCGCCGCGACGATGATGTCGACGACGCGCCAGCGGTAGACCCGCCTGGCGGGCGTCGAGGTTGCTGCAATGGTTGCGTGCACGATGCGTGCCCTCTCGTCTCGAGTACGTGGGCACGGGTGAATGCTCCGCACGGTGCGAAGCTCCCAAGAGATGGCCTCCCTGCGCTGGCATGATCCAGATCAGGTTCGACGGTCGAAGGTTGGAGAACCTTCCTCTCAGCCCGGCTCACCGGACTCCCGTGTTCGTCACACGAGTATAGTCAGCACCCGCCGCAGCGCACGGTTCGGCGGACGCGATCGTGAAGCGGATGACGCCGCGAACGCTTAGTGTGGTGTTCGGGTTCGCGTGAGGAGACGCCGATGGTCATCATGTGGGTGCTGCTCATCGTGGCGCTCGCGTTCGTGCTGCTGCTGCGGCTGATGATCGTGCGTCTGCGCAAGTTCGAACGGCTCGCCGCAGAGCGCAAGGCGGCACTGGCGAGCAAACGGGCTGCCGAGAGGGCCGCGGCTGAACGCAACGCCGCCGCGCGTGGAATCAGCGGCGACGCCCCGGGAAGCCCTTGAGCACCAGTCGACGGCGTCCCCGCAGCGACCGGAACATCAGCGAGAGCCCGACGGTCGAGACCGCGACGAACGGGATGCCCACCGCCAGCAGCGCGATCGGGTTGGCCTCGAACCGCACCCCCGTCTTGTCCTTGATGTAGGCGCCGATCGGGATGCTGAATCCCCCGCCGCCCCCGCCCGAGCCGAGTGCCGGCTCACGCGGGCCCTCCCCAGCGCCGAATCCGAACCAGCCGAGTGCGACCGGGATGACGGTGACATCGTCGATGGTCACCGGGTCGCCGTAGGCGGTCCGCACACCCGATGTGGACTTGAGTGAATCAGCGAGCTTGAGCACGAGATCAGCCATGGCTCAAAGCTACTCGGGGTGCGCGCGATAACACCACGGCTTGCTGGACATATCGTGCAATAGACACTAAGGCCATCACGCCATAATCGTCGGGTGTCGAAAGCCCGCCGACGAGCCTCCGATCGCGGGATCGTCGTCGGTGTGCTCGGCCTCATCACCGCCCTCCTCCTGCTCACCCACGCGTGGATTCCCGACGTCGGCGGCTACATGTCGCTTCTCGAGACGTTCCTGCCGTGGTTGTGGGTGCCGATCGCTGCGCTCGTCGTCGCCGCGGCGGTCGGTCGCAGATCGCCGTTCGCCTGGATCGGCGTGGGCATCGCGGCGGCGGCATGGGCCGTGCTGTTCGTGCCGATGGTCATTCCCCACGAGTCGACCCAGACGGCGAACCTCCACGTCGTCAGCGAAAACATCGACGCCGGCAATCACGACCCAGCCGCGACCATCCACTCGTTGATGGCGCGGGGTGCGGACGTCGTCGCACTTCAGGAGCTCGACTCCGAATCGACCCCGGTCGCCGAGCGCATGCTCGCTACGGCGTATCCGCACAGCTACGTGGTCGGCACCATCGGCGTGTGGAGCAAGACTCCGCTTTCAGCAGGCGAGCCCCTCGAATTGGGCCTTGGCTGGAACCGCGCGCTGAGCGTCGACGTCAGCACTGCGGACGGCCCCGTGCGGGTCTTCGAAGTGCACATGGCGTCGGTGCGCCTCGGCGAGTACCAGCAGCGCGACACCATGCTCTCCGCATTGAAGAGCACTCTCGACGACGCGAAAGACCCGCGAGTCATCGTCGTCGGGGACTTCAACTCCGGCTCGACGGACCGCGAGTTCCGGCAGCTCGAGCAGACCGTGACGGAGGCGCCGACATCGACGTTCGGCTTCGGGTTCACCTGGCCGGCGTCTTTCCCGTTCGCCAGGGTCGATCACCTGCTCACACGTGGGCTCACGACCGTGACGAGCACCGTGCTGCCCGCGAACGGCAGCGACCACCGCGGCATCGACGTCACACTGCGCTGAGCCGCACCACGCTGCCGACGGGCCTGCGTACCCCCCTGTCGCCCATCCACGGGATGCCCGGGGTGGAGCGATTCAGCCTGCCGGCTCCTCCCGCTCGTTGATCACCTTCGCGTTCGCGGTGTCGCCGACGCGTCGCGGCACACTTCCCACCAACGCGGCCGGGGTGACGACGCCGCCCCCGAACTTGGCGACGACCTTGTCGATGGCGTGCTCGGCGTCGCGCCAGTCCTCGTCGGGATCCCAGAGCAACGGAGCACCGGTGCCGTCCGGCACGAGCTGCTCGGCGCGCACGCCGAGAAGACGCACGGCGCCGCCCTGATCCAGTGCGGCGTCCAACAGCTCAGCGGCCTCCTCGAAGATGCGCTTGCCGACGTTGGTGGGCTCGCCGAGGGTGCGGGATCGGGAGATGGTGCGGAAGTCCGCGAATCGCAGCTTCAGCGCAACCGTGCGGCCGGTCATCCCGTGCTTGCGCAGCCTGGCGGCCACCTGCGTGGAGAGCCGCAGGAGTTCACGGCGCAGCACGGCGAGGTCGGTGAGGTCGTGCTCGAAGGTCTCCTCATGTCCGATGCTCTTCTCCCGCGTCGAAGTCTCGACCCGCCTCGGATCGATGCCGTTCGCGAGCTCGTGCAGCTTCACACCCGACGCCTCGCCGACCCAGCGCCTCAGCACGTCGAGCGGAGTCGATGCGACATCGCCCACTGTGCGCAACCCGTAACGGTGCAAGGTCTCCTGCGTCGCCGGCCCGACTCCCCAGAGCGCTCCGATCGGCAGAGGATGCAGGAACGCGAGCGTCTCCGCCACCGGGATGACGAGCATGCCGTCCGGCTTGGCCCTCGTCGACGCCAGCTTCGCCATGAACTTCGTGCCTGCCACCCCGACAGAGCAGGCCAGCCCCGTCTCGGCCAAAACCTTCTTTCTGATCGCTGCGCCGATCGTCGCGGGAGAGCCGAGCAGCCGCACCGAGCCGGCGACGTCGAGGAACGCCTCGTCGATGCTCACCTGCTCGACGAGCGGAGTGACATCGCCGAGGATGCCCACCACCTGCTGCGAATAGTGGGCGTACTTGTCGAAGTGCGGCTCCAGGACCACCGCATCGGGGCACAACCGCAGCGCCTGCGAGACCGGCATCGCGCTGCGAACTCCGAACTTCCGCGCCTCGTACGTGGCACTCGACACGACGGAGCGACCCGACGCGTGCCCGACGATCGCCGGACGACCGCGGAGCTCGGGACGGTCGAGCAGCTCGACCGACGCGTAGAAGGCGTCCATGTCGACGTGGAGCTTCGTGGCGCCCGTGTCATCCACTTCTCCGACGGTGACCTGCCTGTCCCGTCCGTCGCCACGTCCCACCCGTTCAGTGTCGCACCCACCACCGACGACCGCGCGGTCCTCCTTCTTTGCGGGCGTCACGACGCCGTGACAGTGCAGATAACGTTGACGACATGGACTTCAGATACCTCGGAAACAGCGGACTCAAGATCTCTGAGATCATCTACGGCAACTGGCTCACCCACGGCTCTCAGGTCGAGAACGATGCGGCCACCGCGTCGGTGCACGCGGCCCTCGACGCCGGCATCACGACATTCGACACCGCCGACGCCTACGCGAACACCAAGGCCGAGGTCGTGCTGGGCGATGCCCTCAAGGGCCAGCGCCGCCAGTCCCTCGAGATCTTCACCAAGGTCTACTGGCCGACCGGACCGCTCGGCCACAACGACACCGGCCTCAGCCGCAAGCACATCTTCGAGTCCATCGACGGATCGCTCAGCCGTCTCGGCACGGATTACGTCGACCTCTACCAGGCGCACAGGTACGACTACGAGACACCGCTCGAAGAGACCATGCAGGCCTTCGCCGACGTCGTTCGCGCCGGCAAGGCGCTCTACATCGGCGTCAGCGAGTGGAACGCGGAGCAGCTTCGCGCCGGCCATGCGCTGTCGAAGCAGCTCGGGTTCCAGCTGATCTCGAACCAGCCGCAGTACTCGATGCTGTGGCGGGTGATCGAGGCCGAGGTCGTCCCCACGTCGGAGGAGCTCGGAATCTCCCAGATCGTCTGGTCTCCCGTTGCACAGGGCGTGCTCACCGGCAAGTACAAGCCGGGCGCCGAGCTGCCCGCCGGCAGCCGCGCCACCGACGAGAAGGGCGGTGCGGGAGCCATCAAGCGGTTCCTCTCCGACGAGGTGCTCACCGCGGTGCAGAGCCTTCAGCCGATCGCCGACGAGGCGGGCCTCACGCTCGCCCAGCTCGCCGTGGCGTGGGTGCTGCACAACCCCAACGTCGCCGGGGCCATCGTCGGGGCATCCCGCCCAGAGCAGGTCGCCTCGAACGCCGAGGCTGCGGGTGTGAAGCTCGACGACGAGGTGCTGAAGCGCATCGACGAGGTCATCCTGCCCGTCGCGATGACCGACGCAGAGCTGACCGTCTCTCCCGCGACCCGCGTCGCGTAGCGCCAAGGTCGCGTCGATCCCAGACGGCGTCGCCCTCAGACGAGGGCGGCGACCAGGGGTTCGAACCAGCTTCGGAACGCGGCACGGTCGTCACGCAGGCTCCAGCTGATGACGACCGTGTCGGGTCCGACCACCCATGCTCCCTTCTCGGCGAGCGGCAGGGCTTCGATGTCGAGGCGGAATGACCCCGCCTGCCTTCGCAGCTCGTGCTCGCGGGTTCGCACGACGTCGACGATCTCGGCCGAGTACTCGGAGTGATGCGCCAGATCGTCGGCCAGGTACTCGGCACGCCTGGCGTTCGACCAGGCGACGGCGTCTGCGAACCGGGCGATGACCAGGTCTTGCAGCTCGAGCTCGCGGTCGAATGCCGCGAAGTGCGGCGGCACGAACAACGTGCTCCATGACGCCACGGCGTTCATCCGCACCACCGAGCGTCGCCACCACCTCGTCCACTCGTCGGCGAGCGTCGGCAACTCGTCGGCGGTTTGGCCGCCCTCAAGGGGCGGCAGCTGCTGATGGGGTGCGACCGCGAGCATGCGGTGCACTGCCGGCTCGCGCTGAACGGCAGGCACAACGGACGGCAGGGGCGGGTCGCCGGCGCCATCGAGCCCGGCGAGGTCGCGCAAGCACAGCGCGACAAGCAGGTCCAACGGGCAGTCTTCCGTGACCCGCCAGCGAAGGGTGCCCTCCACGAGCATGACTCGCAGTATAGAAGCGGGGACCGACATCGGCGACGGAAAGAAGGCCGATGCTCAGCCTCGGATTCTCACGCCGTCAGCCCTCAGAGTCGACGGTGGCACCGTCGACGTAGAGCCACGCGATCTCCCCCGTGCCCAGCGTGACCGCGACGCGTGTGTAGTCGTCGACCTCGTACTCGTCTGCAGAGGCCAGCTCGGCGTCATCCAGCTCCAAGACGGAGCCCGCCACGACGTCCGACTCGACTCCGGTGCGTCGTGCGAAGGGATGCTCCGCGCTGCCGCTCACCGCGACGACGTGGGGATCGGTGATGGCGACCGTGTCGAGAACGTAGCCGGGCAGGGTCGCAGCGCGCATCGGCATGGCTCTGCCGAAGGTCGCCTGCTGCACCGCGGGAAGCTGCAGCGTGCCGTAGGAGAACAGCAGGTGGCTCACGACTCGTCCTCTGCCCTGCCCGCGCGGTCGGCGTTCGCGTCCTCGTCGTCGTCCGCGCTTGTGTCGGCGACCGGGGCCGTCATCAGGAGATACTCCGGAACGCTGGCCCGGTCGAACGGACCTGCACCATCGACTCGGTACTGAGGCTCGTCGAACGACACGACCCACACCCTGCCGGAGAGTCGCTGCACGTCGAACGCGCCGTTTGCGAGCCCGGTCGCGCTGGCCACGATCACACCCGTCGGATCGCCGACCCAGCCCAGTGTTCCCTCGCGGTCGTCGTCGATGACATGCACCTGCACGCCGACGCCGAACACCTCGTCCGGTCGCGTCGTGCCCTGCCTGTCGCGTCGTCTCCACACGTGTGCCATTGTCCCACTCCCCGCAATGGCGCTTGGCCGCGCTGACCCGGTAGACGCATGAGAGCTGGCAGGTTAAAACACCGGCGTCAGGAGCGAGCATGATGGACTCATGACACGGGTGGCGATCATCGGAGCACACGGCAAAGTGGCGCAACAGCTCATGCGGGTGCTCTACGACCAGGGTGACGAGTTCGTGGGCATCGTGCGAAACGAGGACCACGCAGACGACATCTACCGCTTCGGCGGTGAAGGAGTGCTCCTCGACATCGAGACGGCCGACGCCGGCGCCGTCGCGGAGGCGATCGAGAACGCGGATGCCGTGGTGTTCACCGCGGGTGCCGGCCCCGACTCCGGTGTGGCACGCAAAGCGACCGTCGACTACGGCGGCTCGATCAAGGCGCAGCTCGCCGCACAGCACGCGGGAATCTCGAGGTTCGTGCAGGTCTCCGCGATGGGCGTCGACGATCCGGTCGCGGCCGACGCCAGTGAGTCGTGGGCCGCCTACGTCGCCGCGAAGCGCGACGCAGATGCCGAGCTCCGGCGCACCTCGCTGGACTGGACGATCATCAGGCCGGGAGCCCTCACCCTGGAAGACGGAACGGGTCTGGTGAGCATCGCCCCGAGGCTGGCTCGCGGCTCCATCCCGCGCGAGGACGTAGCGGCGGTCATCGCCGAGGTACTGCGCCGTCCCGAGACGGTGCGCACCCAGTTCGACCTCGTCTCGGGCCCCACTCCCATCGCCGACGCCCTCGGAAACGCGGGCGGCGGCGGTCAACGCGCAGCGAGCGGGGGCACGGCGGAATGAACGAGCGCGACCCACGGTTCTGGAACACACACGACGAAGCACTGGCAGGCCCGCAGCAGGCGGGTGTCGACAGTGTCGACGACACCGAACAGCACCACGCTGAGCAGGAGAAACACCATATGTCATTCACGGACTGGCTGGACGTCCAGGTCGGCGCGCACGCTGCATTCGGCGAGCGCATCGAGCTGGTCGTCGATTGGTCCGCTCCGACCCCGGACGTGGACTGGGACGTGCGGGAACTCGTCTCGCACGTGATCGAGGAGCAGCAGTGGGTTCCGCTGCTGCTGGCCGGGCGCACCGTGGGAGAGGCCAGGTCGCGGCTCGAGCCGCTCGGCAGTGATCTCGTGGCCGAGTGGCGGCGGTATTCGCTCGCGGCGACGCGTGCTTGGGCATCCGTGGACCCCGACGCGAAGGTCAACCTCTCGTACGACAGGGTTCCCGCAAGCGCCTACCTGCGTGAGCAGGCCTCGGATGTGATCGTGCACACCTGGGATCTCGCCCGCGCGATTGGCGCCGACGAGCAGCTGGGAGACGCGCTCGTCGCCGCGGCCTGGACGGTGTTCGAACCGCAGAAGGAGACCCTCGAGGCGAGCGGCCTGTTCGCGTCGCCGGTCCCGGTGCCCGAGGACGCATCGCTGCAGTCCCGGCTGCTGGCACTCACCGGGCGTGACGACCGAGTGACCGTTTAGAAGCTTGCAGAAAGACGCCGCACGACGGTCCGCGGCGATGCCGGGCGCGCCTGTGCCGTGAGCATACGCTGGGAGACATGAGCAGCGCCGAACGGCCGTGGTTGTCGAGCTATGCCGAGGGTGTTCCGGCGGACATCGATCCGCCGAGCGGATCGTTGCCCCACCTGATCGAAGAGTCCGTCGCCACGTACGGCAGTCACGTCGCCCTGGAGTTCTTCGGTGCCACGACGAGCTATCGCGAGCTCGGCGACGCGATCGACCGTGTCGCCGGCGGGCTTGCCGCGCTGGGCGTGCGGGCAGGCGATCGTGTCGCGCTGGTGCTTCCGAACTGCCCGCAGCACGTCATCGCCTTCTACGCCGTGCTGCGGCTCGGCGCCGTCATCGTCGAGCACAACCCGCTGTACACGCCGCGCGAGATGCGCCACCAGTTCGAGGACCACGGCGCGACCATCGCGATCGCCTGGACCAAGGTGGTCGCAACCCTGCAGGACATGCCAGCCGACATCGGCCTCGAGCGCATCGTGGCCGTCGACCTGGTGGATGCCATGCCTGCGCGACTGCGGTTCGCCCTGCGTCTGCCGATCGCCAAGTCCCGCGCCGCGCGCTCGCAGCTGCAGGCGAAGACCACGGGAGCAGTGAGCTGGGCGACCCTTACGAAGTCGGAGCCGATCGGGGCATCCGTTCCCCGCCCCGAGCTGGACGATCTCGCGCTCATCCAGTACACAAGCGGCACCACAGGGCTGCCGAAGGGCGTCATGCTCAGCCACCGCAATCTGGTGGCGAACGCGGCGCAGGCGCGCGCATGGGTGCCGAGCGTGCCGCGGGGCACCTCTGTCGTGTACGCGGTGCTTCCCCTGTTCCACGCGTACGGGCTCACGCTGTGCCTCACCTTCGCGATGAGCATGGGTGCTCGGTTGGTGCTCTTCCCGAACTTCGACCCGAACGCGGTTCTCGACGTCGTGAAGAAGCGACCACCGACCTTCCTGCCCGCCGTGCCGCCGATCTACGAACGCCTGGTCACGGCCGCAAAGAAGCGGGAGATCTCCCTCTCGGGCATCGAGATCGCCATCTCAGGCGCGATGAGCCTGCCACAGACCATCGTCGACCTGTGGGAGACGCAGACCGGCGGATACCTCGTCGAGGGCTATGGGCTCAGCGAGGCTTCCCCCGTGCTGATGGCGAACCCGGTCGGCTCGACGCGCAAGGCGGGAACCGTCGGCCTTCCGTTGCCCAGCACGGAGCTGCGTGTCGTCGACCCTGACGACGACCGCGTCGTCGGATTCGGCGATCGGGGCGAGCTGCAGGCACGCGGCCCCCAGGTGTTCCGCGGGTACTGGCGTCGGCCCGAGGAGACGGCGAAGGTGCTCGACCCCGACGGATGGCTGCACACCGGCGACATCGTGACGATGGATGAGCAGGGATTCGTGCGCATCGTCGATCGCATCAAGGAGCTGATCATCACGGGCGGCTTCAACGTCTCGCCCACCGAGGTGGAGGACGAGCTGCGTGCCTACGAGGGCGTCGCCGACGTCTCGGTCGTCGGACTTCCCGGCGAGCGGGGCGGAGAGGATGTCGTCGCCGCAGTCATCATGAAGCCGGGCATCCCGTTCGACGAGAAAGCGATCAGGGCGTTCGCGCGCTCGACCATGACCCCGTACAAGGTGCCGCGGCGGGTCTTCGAGGTCGAGGACCTTCCCCGGTCGATCGTCGGAAAGGTGCTGCGGCGACAGGTCGTCGAGCAGCTGACGGCGCTCGCGGAGGGCGAGGCCACGGCGTGACCGTCATGCCGCGCGAGGCCACGGGCAATCGTCCTCGCCTGCGATTCATCCTGATGTTCGCCATCGGTCTGGGCGTCTGCCTGATCACCGGATTCGCCGGCTCGTGGTGGTACGCCCCGGTCGGCGGCTGGGCGGCCGCATGCGCCACCTACGTGATCTGGGTGTGGGCGCTCGTGATCGGCAGGTTCGACGCGGAGATGACTCGAACGCACTCCACCCGAGAGGATCCCGGACGCGGCGTGCGGGAGGTGCTCATCGTGGCGGTCGCGGTGGCGAGCCTCGGCGCGGTCGCCGTTCTGCTCGTCCACACCCGGCAGGCGCACGGGGTCGAACAGGCGGTCGGCGCCTTCGCTGCGGTACTCAGCGTCGCACTGTCGTGGGCGCTGCTCCACACGCTGTACACCTTTCGCTATGCACGCATTTACTATGCGGACCCGGTCGGGGGCATCGACTTCAACACCGACGACGACCCGCGGTTCATGGACTTCGCCTATCTGTCCTTCGACCTGGGGATGACGTTCCAGGTGTCGGACACGAGCATCAGCACGACGGAGCTGCGCGGCGTCATCCTCCGGCACACCCTGCTCTCGTACGTGTTCGGAACCGTCGTGCTCGCGTCGGTCGTCAACCTCGTGGCGGGTCTCACGTTCTGAGCCCACGGTCAACCGGCGGCGAGAGCGGCCAGTCTCACCCGCGCGGCACGTTCCCCCGCCGTCTGATCGCCCAGCAGGGCTCCGGCGCCGCGCAGCACCAGACCCGCGGCGGAGACGGCGGGCAGAGGAACGGGACCGAAGTGCGGAGCTTTCAGCCCGAGGAGGTCGCGGAACGTCGGCTCGAGCGATGCGACGGCACCACCGAAGAGCACCGCGTACGAGGGCCGGAGCGTGCGGCGCAGCGGGGCGTGCCGCACGAAGCGCACGACTTCGCGCGTGCGATCGTCGCAGCGCAGCTCGCCGGCGTCTGCATACCCGTGCAGCGCCGCCTTGAGCTCTGCCCTGGTGCGCGGCGGGTCGAGCACCCCCATCAGGTCGCCGGCGATCGCCCATTCGGCGACGTAGGCGTCAGACCCGCCCGGCACGTCCCCTCCCCAGATCTCGTACGTCGACAGGAAGGCGTCGGTGAATGCGAGGTGCACCCACCTGGCCAGGTCCGGATCGTTGGCCGAATACCGCGCGGCACGCCCGTGCCCGTCGACATAGTCGCCGACGACGCGTTCGTGAAGGCGTTTCACCCACTCCGATCCGGCGACGGCCTGGTCGGTGTCGCCGTAGCTGACCGTGAAGATCCAGCGGATCGTGCCGTTCAGGCGACCGAGCGGGTCGTCCCTGAAACGAGACCAGTCGTAGACTCCGGCGAGAGCACCGGGATGAAGAGCCTGCATCAGCAGAGCACGCACCCCCGCCACCAACGTCGACATGCCGCCGTTCACCGCCCACACGGCTGAGCCCGGACCGAAGAATCCCGCATCGACGCCGTGTTCGAACTCGTCGATCCACCCTGGAACGCCGGTCTGCTGCCCGCTGAGCGTCTCCTGCAGCCTGGCCCGAAGCGGCTCGGTCAGCCGCGACATCCCCGTCATCCGTTCCGCGCCGGATCGCCTGTCAGCGGCTCGCGCCGTCGGCGGGAACGGCACCCGCGGTACGTCGGCGGCGAAGGGTCGTCACGAGCAGCGCGACGGCGCGCCATCCGATCAGGAAAACAGCGAGCACGATGGCGGCGACGATGACGAACGAGACGGCGATGCCCTGGCCGCTCACGACCCGCAGCAGCATGCCGATCACGAGCGTTGACGCCCATACGACGACACCAGTGGGCCACAGTGCGGTCGGCCGTCGCCAGGCGAGGCTGATGAGCCATCCGACCACGAGTCCGACCGCGAACGGCCAGAAGGTCACGAGCGCGCCGCCGATCACGTTCTCTCCGTGGCTGCCCCGGCCGATCAGCACGAACGCGAGCACCAGCACGACGTCGAGCACCGCCGCGAGCACGACGGCGCCGGTGGAGCGAGACGAGCGCGAGCGCTGCGATACGGGTGCTGAATCGGCCATGAGTCCAGTCTAAGAAGACCGCGCGACGCCCACCGTCACGCGTCGGCGTCGAGTCCTTGAGGTTCGAGCATGCCGATGAAGACGAGCTCCCGCACACGCGGGAGCAGGTCGGCTGCGAGCTCGGCCGCGCCCACTCCGAGGAGGTCGGCGAGAGCGCCCACGATCACGCCGACCGCGAGATCGCCGTCGCAAGCGCCGACGAAGGCCGCAAGGCCGGTGTCGACGGAGATCGTGCGACCGAACCCTCCACCCTGGGCGAGCGCGATCACCGTCGGATCCTCAGCGCCGGGCCAGTAGTGGCGCTCTTCCGTCACGTCACCGGAGACGACCAGCGTCGAGAGCTGCAGGGCGGCGTCATCCATCGAGGCCAGCCATCTGCCTGCACGCAGCCCGCGGGCCAGATGCGGACCGAGCCCGCCCTCCGGCGCCCCCGTTGACTCGACGGACTCGAACCGGCGCAGCGTGACGGGCGATTCCGCCGGCCGTCGAAGCGTCACGTACCCGAAGCCCACGTAGCGCACGTCACGCGTCGTGAAGTCATCGAGCCAGGCATCCGTGAGCCGCTCGAACTCGGGAGTTCCCTGCCGCGTGCCGCCGTCGCGGATCCACGTCTCGGCGTACTGCGGAGCATCCTGCAGCTCTCGCTCGACGACCCACGCGTCGAGCGCGCCTGGAACGCCGGCGTCGCCGAGCCACTCCCGCACCCGATCGAACGCCTCGACGTCGCCGTGGTACTCCCAGTTGCCCAGGAATTGGGCGATCCCGCCAGGGTTCAGGTGCTCGCGCACGCCGTGCACCACATTTCGGACGATCGCGTCTCCGGTGAGCCCGCCGTCGCGGTACTCGTACTCGGGTACGCCTGCCACTCGGGGCGTGATGACGAACGGCGGGTTGGAGACGATGCGATCGAACCGGTCCTGCCCGACAGGCTCGAACATGTCGCCAAGGCGGAACTCGACGTTGTGCACGCCGTTCAGGCGCGCGTTGAACTCCGCGAAGCCGAGTGCGCGGGCGGAGATGTCGGTGGCGACGACGCGGTCGGCGTAGCGGGAGGCGTGAAGCGCCTGGATGCCGCACCCCGTGCCGAGATCGAGTGCAGTGCCCACGTGGTCACGGATCATGATGGCGCTCAGCGTGTTGGACGCTCCGCCGACGCCGAGCACGTGATCTTCGCGGAGAGCGCGGCCCACCGCCAGCTCGCCGAGGTCGGAGGCGATCCACCACTCTCCTGCGCCGAGGTCGTCCGCGAAGGCGTAGGGGCGCAGATCGACGAGCGCGATCACGTCGTCGGGGAGAGATGCTGCGTCGTCGGAACCCGGGACGGATCCGATCAGCCCGAGACGCACGGCGCCGTCGAGTCCGAGCCCCGGCAGAGCGGATGCCATGGCCCGAGACGGCACCGGTAGGCCGAGCACGAACGCCACACCGAGCACCGCGACGGGATCGCCCTGCTCGACGCCATGAGCCGCGGCTCGTCTCGCCGCTGCGCGCTGACCGCGGTACAAGGCGGCCGCCGCCTCTTCGCCCCAGAGCGACTCGAGCCGAGCGACGGTGAAGTGCGCTGCGAGCAGATCATCGCGCAGACACGACATCAGTTCCGGATCGAGTTCAGCTTCACCCGTGGGATGGGCGTCGAAGCCGTCTGCTCGCATCCCCACATTCAACCACCTACGGACACCTCCGCCTGGCCGGATTTCGGAGATCTGCCGACGCGTGCGGCGCGGCGCAGGCGGGCCGCGGCGTGTCGCCGCAGATCTCCGAAATCCAACGGTGGTGAAAGGGGGAAAGCACCCCGAAGGGTTACTCCTGATAGAACTGGCGCACCTCGACGAGGCCACCGCGAGCCATCGGATGACGAGCCGCGATCTCCAGCGCACGCTCGAGCGACTCCGCCTCGATCAGATCGAACCCGGCGATCTGCTCCTTCGACTCCGCGAACGGGCCGTCGGTGATGATCAGTCGGTCGCCTCGCCTGCGGACCACCTTGGCGGTCTCGGCGGGCAGCCGCTCTCCGTCGGTGCGCTCCCCGGAGGCCTCGAGCTCGCTCACCCACTGGTCGATGGGCACGTCGGCGGACTCCTCCGGCTCGCCGGTCGGGTCGGTGCAGATCAACAACATGTATCGCATGAGCGTTCCTTTCGTCGTTCACTCACTGACACGTCGCGCCGTTGCTTCCTGATCCGACATTTTGCACATCGGATTTTGCGGACAAGTTCGAGGCTTCGAGACTCGCCCGCTACCCAGGTGCTCCTCAATCAGCGGTGGCGGGTCTCAACCGGCGGTCGCGGCACGCTCCAACACGAGTTCACGCACGCGTGCGGCATCCGCCTGGCCCTTCATGGCCTTCATGACGGCACCGATCACGGCGCCCGCCGCCTGCACCTTGCCGTCGCGGATCTTCGCCAGCACGTCGGGCTGGGCCGCGAGCGCCTCGTCGATGGCTGCGATCAGCGCACCGTCGTCGGAGACGACCTTCAGCCCGCGGGCCTCGACGACCTCGGACGGCGAGCCTTCGCCGTCGATCACTCCCTCGAGAACCTGCCGCGCGAGCCGGTCGGTGAGGTCGCCGCTCTCCACGAGCGCGACGAGTTCCGACACGTGCAGCGGTGAGACCAGAGTGGTCGCCGCAACGCCACGTGCGTTCGCGACGCGGGCGATCTCGCCGGTCCACCACTTGCGAGCGGATGCCGGCGACGCACCCTCCGCGACTGTCGCCTCGACCGCGTCGAGAAGGTCGGCGTTCACCACATCCTGCAGTTCAAGCGCAGTGAAGCCCCACGCTTCACGCAGACGGGCGCGGCGCTCGGCCGGCGGCTCCGGCAGCGTGCCCCGCAGCTCCTCGACCCACTCGCGGCTCGGCGCCACGGGCACCAGGTCCGGCTCGGGGAAGTACCGGTAATCGTCGGCGTCGCTCTTGGGGCGGCCTGCCGACGTGGTGCCGGTGTCCTCGTGCCAGTGCCTGGTCTCCTGCGTGATCGTGCCGCCACCGTTCAGGATGGCCGCCTGCCGCTGGATCTCGTACCGCACAGCGCGCTCCACCGAGCGCAGCGAATTGACGTTCTTCGTCTCGGTGCGGGTGCCGAGAACATTCGAGCCGCGCGGACGCAGCGACACGTTCGCGTCGCACCGCACGTTGCCCTCTTCCATGCGCGCGTTCGAGACGCCGAGCGCCTTCACCAGCTCCCTGATGTACGCGACGTAGGCCCGACCGACCTCCGGCGCATCGCTCTCGGCGCCCTCGATCATGCGCGTGACGATCTCGACGAGCGGCACGCCGCCACGGTTGTAGTCGACCAGGGAGTAATCGGCGCCCTGGATGCGACCGGAGGTCCCAGCGTGCGTCAGCTTGCCGGCATCCTCTTCCATGTGGGCGCGCTCGATGAGCACGGTCACCTGGCGTCCGCTCTCCAGCTCGACCGTGACCTGGCCGTCGTGGGCGATCGGCTCGTCGTACTGCGACGTCTGGAAGTTCTTCGACGTGTCGGGATAGAAGTAGTTCTTGCGTGCGAAGCGCGAGCTCTCGGCGATGCCGCACCCGAGCGCGAGGCCGAGCCTGATGCTCGACTCGACGGCCTTGTGGTTCACCTGCGGGAGTCCGCCGGGAAGGCCCAGGCAGGTCGGGCAGGTGTTCGTGTTCGCGCCCGAGCCGAACTCGTTCGCGCAGCCGCAGAACATCTTCGTCGTGGTGTTCAGCTCGACGTGCACCTCGAAGCCGAGTACCGGCTCGAACAGCTCGAGAGCCTTGTCGTAATCCATCAGTGCGTCTTTCGCCATCAGACAGCACCCTCCTCGCTCGCGAACGTCGCCTCTGCCAACTCGGGTGCCTGCGAGCTGAGCGGATGACCCCACCCGGCTTCGAGCAGCCGCTCGAGTGCCGCACCGATCGTGTACAGCCGGGCATCCTGCCTGGCAGGCGCCATGATCTGCAGTCCGACCGGCAGTCCGTCTTCCGGCGCGAGCCCGACGGGCAAGGCCAGCCCAGGAACGCCAGCGAGGTTCGCCGGAATGGTCGTGACGTCGTTCAGGTACATCGCCAGCGGGTCGTCGATCTTCTCTCCGAGACGGAACGCCGTCGTCGGTGCCGCGGGGCTGATCAGCACGTCGGCCTTCTCGAACGCGGCCGAGAAGTCGCGCTGGATGAGCGTGCGCACCTTCTGCGCGCTGCCGTAGTAGGCGTCGTAGTAGCCGGCACTCAGAGCGTACGTGCCAAGGATGATGCGCCGCTTCACCTCAGCACCGAATCCGGCGTCTCGCGTCGCCGACATCACGCGCTCACTGGTCACGGGGCCGCTCTCCGGGCTCACGCGGAGCCCGAAGCGCACCGAGTCGAAGCGAGCGAGGTTGCTCGACGCCTCGGCGGGAAGGATCAGGTAGTAGGCCGAGACGGCGTACTCGAAGCTGGGGGCCGACACCTCGATGACCTCTGCACCTGCCGCGGTGAGCAACTGAACGGTCTCATCGAAGCGCTGCTTCACGCCGGCCTGGAAGCCCTCTCCGCTGCCGGAGATCTCCTTGACGACGCCGACGCGCACGCCCTTGAGAGCGTCGTCCTTCACACCGGCCCGGGCGGCATCCGCCATCGAGGGCCACTGCTGGGTCAGCGACGTGGAGTCGAACCGATCGTGCCCGGCGATCACGTCGTGAAGAAGAGCCGCGTCGAGCACGCTGCGCGTCACGGGCCCGACCTGGTCGAGCGAGCTGGCCAGCGCGATGGCGCCGTAGCGGCTCACTCCGCCGTAGGTGGGTTTGACGCCAACGGAGCCGGTGACCGCGGCGGGCTGGCGGATCGAGCCGCCCGTGTCGCTGCCGAGTGCGAGCGGCGCCTCGAACGCCGCGACGGCGGCAGCAGAGCCACCACCGGAGCCGCCCGGAATGCGGTCGAGATCCCACGGGTTGTGGGTCGGCCCGTACGCGGAGTGCTCGGTCGACGAGCCCATCGCGAACTCGTCCATGTTGGTCTTGCCGAGCGGCACGAGGTCCGCCTCGCGCAGCTTGCGCACGACGGTGGCGTCGTACGGCGGCACCCATCCCTCGAGGATCTTCGACCCGGCCGTGGAGGGCATGTCGTACGTGCAGAGCACGTCCTTGATGGCGATCGGAACGCCCGCGAGCGGTCCGAGCTTCTCGCCTGCTGCACGGCGTCCGTCGACGACGGCCGCCGTCTTCAGTGCGTCATCGGAGGCCACGTGCAGGAAGGCGTGCACGTCGCCATCGACCGCTGCGATGCGGTCGAGGTGAGCCTGCGTGGCCTGAACGCTCGACACCTCGCCGGAGGCGAGCTTCTCGGCGAGAGCGGAGGCGGTGAGACGGGTCAGGTCGCTCATCAGGCCTCCTCCCCCAGGATCGGCGGCACGCGGAAGAAGTCGCCCTCGCGGTCGGGAGCACCGGAGAGTGCCTGCTCAACAGTGAGACCGGGAACCTCGACGTCCTCGCGGAACACATTGGTCATCGGAATGGGATGGCTCGTCGCCGGAACGTCGGGCGTCGCCACCTCACTCACCTTCGCCACGGATTCCACGATCTGCGCGAGCTCGGCCGTCAGGCTCGTGAGCTCGGCGTCGCTCAGGTCGATGCGGGCCAGGTCGGCGAGATGCCGTACCTGGTCGGCGCTGATGTCGGGCATGCGTCTCCATGGTGTAGGTCGGGCACCGCGCTCGTGGCACGGTGTTCGTGAGCCACGGTGTTCGTGGGTTCGCGGGATGCCTTCGAGTCTATTCGGCGCGAGCGTGCTGGTCTGATCGTCAGGTGCCGAAGATGCCCTGACCCTTCACCGTGACCAGTTCGTAGGCCTCGCGATAGGTGCGAGGCACCTGCGACTCGTCTCCGCCGTAGTAGGCGATCAGCATGCCGAGCAGGCCGACACCCGGTGACGCCAGCGGACGGTCGTCGTCTCCGTCGGCGACCGGAGCGGATGCCTCGGGGTTCGGCGGCACCCACTGCGGGTGGGTCTGCGGCCAGCTCACGGGCTGCCTCGGTGTCGAGAGCGTGACGGCGTTGTCGATAGTGGGAGCCGTCTTGTCCCTGTCGGTGAGCGGTGGCAGCCCGTACTTCTTCTCCAGCGTTGCCGTCACGCTGGAATGGTGCATCGTCTCGTTGATCACGTGTCCCTTGGCCGTCCACGCCGAGATCGCGATCGCCGGCACACGTACGCCGAGGCGATCGAATCGGAACCCCATCTCGGTCTCACCCAGATGCCCGGATGGCGGCACCGCCGCGGGCGGCGGAACGTGGTCGTAGAGGCCGCCGTGCTCGTCGAAGGTGACGAGGAGCATCGTGTTCATCGCGTTCGATCCGGTCAGCGAAGCACTGTTCTTGATCGAGCTGTAGATGCTGTGGAGCAGAGCCTCGCCAGCGCGCACGTCGGAGATCGTGCCGCCCTCGATGACCGAACCGTCGATATCGATCCTGGTCCGGGGACCGGCAGGTGGATGCATGTCGTTGTGGTCGTAGATCATGCGCGGCTCGATGAACGAGTACGCAGGCAGGTGGCCCTTCTCGACGTCGTCCCGGAACTGACTCATGGTTCGGAAGTGCTCGGTCTTCCAGAACGGCTGCAGTACGGCTGCGTGGATGAACCCGGTCATCGAGACGAACTGATGGTCGTCGAAGTAGACGGCCCAGCTCTCCCCGGACTCCTCGAGGCGGTTGAAGATCGTCTGCGCGTCGTCGTCGACCTCGAACCACTTGCGGAAGCCTGCGCCCCCGCTGTTGGTGACGAAGCCGTGCGACGTGGCCGCGTGGAAGAACGAGCGGTTGCAGAACGTCTGCGATGGGACAGCACAATGCCAGTTGTCGTACACCGCGAATTCGCGGGCCAACGTGGAGAACACCGGAAGCATGGCCGGGTCGAACCCGCCCATGATGTGCCGGTACTCGGTGAGCGGCGGAGTCTCACCGCGCCGCTCGACGCGCACATGGTCGATGTAGCTGGCGAGGAAGCCGCTCATGTTCGCCTCCGCGCCGGCGGGCGGCGCATTGAACGGGGGCTGCATCTGCTGCACGAACCGATTCGCGTTCTCGGCAGGATCGACAGTTCCGAAGACCTGATGGTTGACGAACGGATACTCCTCGCCCGGATCGGGGTCGGGCTGACTCATGACGAAGTCGGTCGTGCCGGTGTACACGTGCGCCGGGATATCGGCCCCGGTCAGCGGATCTCGATTGCTGTGACGCGTGGGATCCAGTCCTTCGAAGTGCTGGCCGTGCGGTGGCTCTTCGTCGGCGTAGAGGAAGCCGAAGATGTTGTCGAACGACCGGTTCTCGAACATGACGACCACGAGATGGTCGAAACCGGGCTTCTCGGGCACGGGCAGCAGACCGAACTGCTTCTCGATCTCGGCGTTCGCCGCGTGTTGGCCTGCGGCGACACCGACCCCTGCACCCACGGCCGCACCGACCGCTCCCCCGGCGGCGACACCGGCCGCCGTGACCCCCGCTCTCTTCAGGAACGAGCGTCGCGATGTACTGCCGTCGTCAGTCATCCGCGGGCACCTCGGACACCGCAGGCACCGCGTCTGGGCCGCCCTCGAGCAGCAGCTTGAACCCGGCGGAGTCGAGGATGCGGATGCCCAGCTCCTCAGCCTTCGCGAGCTTCGACCCTGCGCCCGGTCCTGCCGCGACAAAATCGGTCTTCTTCGACACGCTCGACGCGGACTTGCCGCCCGCGGCGATGATCGCCTCGACGGCGCCCTCCCTGCTGAAGCCCTCCAGCGAGCCGGTGGCGACGACGGTGATTCCGGCGAGCGGTCCGGTCTCTTCGCCCGCCTTGCCAGGCCCGGGATGTCCCGGCACGGCGAACGGCACGCCGGCGTTCCGCCAGGAGTCCACGATCTCTCGATGCCAGTCGACGTCGAACCAGTCGAGCACCGCGTCGGCGATGATGCCGCCGACACCGTCGACCGCGGCGAGCTCGTCCCTGGTGGCCGCACGGACGGCATCCAGCGACCCGAACCACGACGCGAGCGCCCTGGCGGCAACGGGACCGACGTGTCTGATGTTCAGCCCGACCAGGAAGCGCCACAGCTCCTTCTGCTTCGCGGCATCGATGTTCGCGAGCATGTCGTGGGCGAGCTTCGACGGCACGTGCGTCGGAGTTCCCGCGAAGGCCGACGCCTTCGAGTCGAACGCCGGGTCGGCATCTTTTCCGCTGACCTTGCGCTGGCGTCGGAACGGCGTGTCGGTGCGAACCCGCATCGGCACCCCGTCGCGCGTCACGATCTCTCGCCCCGGCTCGCCGTCATCCGCAGCCTTGGGCAGACCGGTCTCGTGATCCCGCACGATCACCTCGATGTCGAAGATGCGCTCAAGGGTGAGGTCGAACAGCCCGGCTTCTGTGGGAAGCGGCGGGGTCGGCGGATGCAGCGGCTGGGTGAGCGCTGCTGCGGCGACTTCACCGAGCGCTTCGATGTCGAGCGATCCGCGACCGGCGATGTGCTCGACGCGGCCCCGCACCTGAGCAGGGCACGACCGGGAGTTGGGGCAGCGCAGGTCGATGTCGCCCTCTTTCGCCGGAGCGAGGGGCGTGTTGCACTCGGGGCAGCGCTCGGGCATGCGCCACTCCCGTTCCGTGCCGTCGCGTCGCTCCTCGACCGCACCGAGGATCTCGGGGATGACGTCGCCCGCCTTGCGCAGCACGACCGTGTCGCCGATCAGCACGCCCTTCGCCTTGACGACCTGCTGGTTGTGCAGCGTTGCCTGCCGCACCGTGCTTCCCGCCACCTTCACCGGCTCCATCACCGCAAAGGGTGTTGCACGGCCGGTGCGTCCGATGCCGACGAGGATGTCGATCAGCCTCGTGAAGACCTCCTCCGGTGGGTACTTGTAGGCGATCGCCCAGCGCGGAGCTCGACTCGTCGAGCCGAGCTCATCGTGCGTCGCCAGGTCGTCCACCTTGATGACGACGCCGTCGATCTCGTGTTCGAGCGAGTGCCTGCGCTCGCCCATCTCGGCGATGTACGCCGCGACGTCGTCGATGGAGCCGAGCACGCGGTTGTGCGGCGAGACGGGCAGGCCCCAACCGCGCAGCAGCTCGTAGCTCTCGGACTGCGTCGTCACCGGCGGGTTCGCCCAAGCACCGAGGGTGTGCAGGTACAACGACAGCCTGCCCTGCCGCTCGCGCATGAGGTCGAGCTCCTGCGGCGACTTGTTCTCGCGCCGCTGCCTCAAGCTGCCCGCCGCCGTGTTGCGGGCGTTCGCGAACTCGGGGAAGCGAGTCTTGATCTCGTCGTCCGGCCTGCCCTTTGCGCGCTGCTCCGCGGCATAGCGCTCCTGCAGCTGATGCTGTCGCTCGTTGAGGAACTCGAAGTCGACGGTCTTGAGGAACACCTCGCCACGCACCTCGAAGAACTCCGGCCAGCCCGTACCGGTGAGCAGCTGCGGGATGCACGGGATCCAGTCGACGTTCTCCGTGATGTCCTCGCCGACGCGACCGTCACCGCGGGTCGTCGCGGTCTCGAGCACGCCATCGCGGTACGCCAGACTGATGGCCAGCCCGTCGATCTTCACCTCGGTGAGCCACTGCACGGAGTGACCGGCGGCATCCGCGGTCTTCACCGCCCAGTCGCGGAGCTCGTCGACGCTGAACACGTTGTCGAGGCTGAGCATGCGCTCTGCGTGCTCGTGCGGAGGAAAGCCGGCCGACGCGAGCTCGGCGCCGACCGTCTGCGTCGGGCTGTCCTGACCGGCGAGTTCGGGGAACTCCCGCTCGATCGCCTCGAGGCGATGGATGTCGGTGTCGTACTCCGCATCGCTGATCAGGCTCCCGCCTTCGTAGTAGGCGATGCGATTGCGCTCGATGCGATCGCGGAGCGCCTCAGATTCGGCGCGGGCGGAATCGAAGTCTGCTGGCAGGTCCGTCACACGATGATTTTAGGGACGACCACCGACGTAACCGAGGCTTTCGGCGTGATCCGCGCGGCGCACGTCGAGCACTCGGTGCGCCACGATGTTCCGCCAGAATGTCTGCGAAGCATCCGTAACGCGAGGAGAGCCATGCGTATCGTCATCGTTCCCGGCATCGACGACTCGCCGCACGATCACTGGCAATCGCTCTGGCAGGAGTCGCTCGGTCCCTCCGCTGTGCGCATCGCACCCGCATCGTTCACCGAGCCGGAAGCCGAGGATTGGCTCGCCGCCATCGGACGGGTGACGGGACCGGATGACGTGCTCGTCGCCCACAGTCTCGGATGTCTGGCCACCGCATCCTGGATCGTCGAGGGCGGCCGCGCGGCAGGTGCCTTCCTGGTGGCGCCGCCCGACGAGAACGGACCGGCGTTCCCCGACGCCGCAGTCGGGTTCAGCGCACCACACCGGCGGCTGGCTATCCCATCGGTCATCGTCGCATCGCAGGACGATCCGTACTGCTCGCTACAGCATCTCGGCGAGTTGCGAACTCTCTGGGGCTCGCCGCTGATCGGGGTCGGTCCCCACGGTCATCTCAACCGGGCGAGCCGCCTCGGCGAATGGGAAGAGGGACGCCGACTGCTGACGGCGTTCGCCGCAGGGCTCGGCAAAGCGCTGCCGACTCCGATCGCCGAGTAACCGCGATCCCGTCAGCCGGCTGCGCCGGCCGGAACCGCGCTCACGGTGCGATCGATGGTGCACTGGCCGAGCACTCTGGTGCCGACGTAGACGACGGCGCTCTGGCCGGTGGCGACACCGCTCAACGGGGTCTCGGGGCGGATGACCAGCTCACCGTCATCCATCACCGCCGTTGCGGCGACCGGGTCGGCGTGCGCACGGATCTGCACCTCGCAGGCGAACGGGGACTCCGCATCGCGGGGCGGCTGCCCGGCCCAGGTGATCCTCCGGCCGGCGAGCTCGGAGATGTCGAGCGCCTCCTTGGGCCCGACGACGACGGTGTTCTCGGCGGGCTTCACATCGAGCACGAAACGAGGGCGTCCGTCCGGTGCGGGAACCGTGATGCCCAGGCCACGCCGCTGGCCGACCGTGTAGGCATGCGCACCCTGATGGCTGCCCACGACGGCACCGGAGCGGTCCACGATCTCACCGGGCGCCGTGCCGACGTGCTCGGCGAGCCATCCGCGGGTGTCGCCGTCGGGGATGAAGCAGATGTCGTGGGAGTCCGGCTTCTGCGCGATCGTGAAGCCGCGCTCCGCGGCCTCCGCGCGCACCTCCGCCTTCGAGGGCGTCGCCCCGAGCGGGAACATGGCGTGCGCGAGCTGCTCGGCCGTGAGTACACCGAGCACGTACGACTGATCCTTCGCCCACGCGGCCGCGCGGTGCAGCTCGCGGTTGCCGTCGGCATCCGTCAGGATGCTCGCGTAGTGGCCGGTGCAGACCGCGTCGAAGCCGAGTGCCATCGCCTTCTCGAGAAGCGCGGCGAACTTGATCTTCTCGTTGCAACGCAGGCAGGGGTTGGGAGTGCGACCTGCGGAGTATTCCGCGATGAAGTCGTCGACGACGTCGAGCTTGAAGCGCTCGGAGAAGTCCCACACGTAGTAGGGGACGCCGATGATGTTCGCGACCCGCTGGGCATCCATCGAGTCCTCGATGGTGCAACAGCCACGGCTGCCGGTGCGCAACGTTCCGGGCATGCGACTGAGCGCCAGGTGAACCCCGACGACGTCGTGCCCGGCGTCCACTGCGCGCGCGGCCGCCACCGCGGAGTCCACTCCCCCGCTCATCGCCGCCAGAACACGCATGGCTCCAAGTCTACGAAATGGTCCCTGAACGTCGGATCGCACCCCGTCGGTTGAGGAGCTCGCTGCAAGCGAGCGTCCCTCACCGGTTGAGGAGCTCGGTTCAGGCGAGCGTCCCTCGCCGGTTGAGGAGCTCGCCGCAGGCGCGCGTCTCGAAACCCCTACGGCGGCCGAGGCTTGAGGGTTTCGAGACGCGCCGCTCCGCGGAGCTCCTCAACCCACGGTGGACGCGCCGCTCCGCGGAGCCCGTCAGCGAGCGCCGAGGGCGGACTCGCGGGTGGCCATGCCCGCCCGGGACGCCTGCGCGTGGGCGGCGGGCAACGCGGCGAGGAAGGCGTCGACGTCGGCGTCTGTCGAGGTGCGGCCCAGTGTGATCCGCAGCGCCCCGCGTGCGTCATCCTCGCTGCGTCCCATGGCGCGGAGCACGTGCGACGGCTCGGGGATGCCTGCCTGGCACGCCGAGCCGGTCGACACCTCGACACCCGCGGCATCGAGCAGGAACAGCAGCGAGTCACCCTCACATCCCGGAAAGGTGAAGTGCACGTTGGACGCGAGCCGGGCATCTGTAGCGGAAGCGTCATCACGTTCCCGATCACCGAGAATCACTTCACCCGGCTCCGGCCCGCTGAGCACCGCATCGGGCACCGTTGAGCGCACTCCGGCGATCAACCGGTCCCGCAGCGCGACGAGCCGAGCGGACTCCGGCTCCCGCGAGGCGTCCGCCGCCCTTGCCGCAACCGCGAACGCCGTCGCGGCTGCCACGTCCTGGGTTCCGCTTCGCACCTGTCGCTGCTGGCCGCCGCCGTGCAGGAGCGGCACGATCGTGGCATCCCGCGACAGAACGAGGCCCCCTGCCCCGATCGGCCCGCCGATCTTGTGCGCCGAGACGCTGAGCGCGACGAGCCCGGCCGAACCGACCGAGCCCGTTCGGCTCCGCATGCCGGCGAAGTCGATGGGCAGGTGTCCATATGCCGATACGGCGTCGATGTGCACGGGAACCCCAGCGGACGCGGCAAGCGAAACGATCCGCTCCACCGGCTGAATCGTGCCCACCTCGTTGTTCGCCCAGAGGAAGGTGAGCAGCGCGATCTCCGCCGGGTCGACCGCGAGCGCGGACTCGAGCGCGTCGAGCCGCACGAATCCCCGGTCATCCAGCGGCAGCCATTCGACCTGCGCGCCCTCGTACGCGGCGAGCCATTCGACCGTGTCGACGGTGGCGTGGTGCTCGCCCTCCGGCACCAGGATGCGCGTGGCACCGTTCGCCCGCCGCGCCCAGTAGAGACCCTTGATCGCGAGGTTGATCGCCTCTGTTCCACCGGAGGTGAAGACGAGCTCGATCCCCTGACAACCGAGGGTCCCCGCGACACGTTCACGGGCATCTTCGAGCACTCGCTTCGCGGTCTGTCCGGCCGTGTGGATGCTCGACGGATTCCCGACCGTCGCCAAGGCGCGCGCATACGCCTCGATCGCTTCTGGCAGAACGGGTGTGGTGGCGGCGTGGTCAAGGTAGACCGGCATACGAATTACTGTAAGACGCATGCCTTCGGAGGATCCCCTGTCGCAGCTCGGCGTGACGTCGAGCCCGGACGGCGGCACGATCCGGGTCTACTCGAAGCACGCCACAACCGTCGAACTGCTGGTCTTCGACGACAAAGACCTGCACTGGCTCACGGAGCGCGTTCCGCTCACCCGTGGCGAGAACGACGTGTGGACCGCCCAGTCGGAGCATCTGACGCCCGGGACACGCTACAACATCCAGTGTTCGGGTCCGCGTGGCCCAGAGTTCCATTACAACGAGCGCAAACCCCTGATCGAACCGTATTCGCGTGGACTGGTGCGCTCGGGCTCGAGGGAGTGGCGATCGGTCGCCGTCGACGGCTCCTTCGACTGGGCCGGGGTGTCGAAGCCGAGGACTCCACGTGACCACACCGTGATCTACGAGGCCCACGTGAAGGGGCTGACGGTTCTGAATCCGGGCGTCCCCGCCGAGCTGCGCGGAACGTACGCGGGCCTTGCGCACCCGGCGACCATCGAGCACCTTCATCGCCTCGGCGTCACGGCCGTCGAGCTGTTGCCCGTGCACGCGTTCGTGACCGAGCAGCGCCTGACCAGGCTCGGCCTCTCGAACTACTGGGGCTACAACACGCTGAACTTCTTCACGCCGCACGCGCCATATGCGACGACCCAGGCGCAGGTGTCGGGAGCAGAAGCTGTTCTGCGCGAGTTCAAGGGCATGGTCCGACTGCTGCACGCCGCCGGTATCGAGGTCATCCTCGACGTCGTGTACAACCACACCGCCGAGGAAGGGCTCGGCGGCCCGACCACGAGCCTGCGCGGCATCGACAATTCCACGTATTACCGGCAGAACGCCGACGGCTCCTACATCGACACCACCGGCGTGGGCAACACGATCGACTTCGGCAACCCGATCGCCGAGCGCCTCGCGCTCGACTCGCTGCGGTACTGGGCGAACGAGGTGCAGATCGACGGCTTCAGGTTCGATCTCGCGGCCACGCTCGGGCGCGATGAGACCGGTGCCTTCGACCCGGAGCACTCCTTGCTCACGACCATCGCCGCTGATCCGACGCTGCAGGATGTCAAGCTCATCGCGGAGCCGTGGGATGTCGGCCTCGGCGGTTGGCAGACCGGCAACTTTCCCGACGGCTGGTCAGAGTGGAACGACAGGTACCGCAACCGCGCGCGATCGTTCTGGCTCACCGACATCGCGGACGCTCGCCGTCACGGTGCACCCTCAGCCGGCATCGGCTCGCTGGCGACAAGGCTGGCAGGGTCATCCAATCTGTTCAGCGCCGAGCGGGGTCCTCTTGCGTCGGTCAACTTCATCACCGCGCACGACGGCTTCACCCTCGCCGACCTGGTCTCGTACGACCACAAGCACAACCTCGGAAACGGCGAGGACAACCGCGACGGCACGGATGACAATCGTTCGTTCAACCACGGCGCGGAGGGGACGACCACCGACGACGACATCCTCGCCGAGCGCCGCAGGGCGATCCGCAACCTGATGGGCACGCTTTTGCTGTCGGCGGGCATCCCGATGATCACGGCCGGCGACGAATACGGCCGCACGCAGAACGGCAACAACAACGCCTACTGCCACGACGACGAGCTCACGTGGTTCTCGTGGGACTGGTCACCGCGCCAGCACGAGCTCGCCGCCGTCACCGCCGAGCTGATCCGGCTGCGCAAGGAGAACCCTGCGCTGCGCCCCGTGCACTTCGGCAGGTTCGGCGAAACCGTGCCCAGTGCGAGTCAGATGGACTGGTACGACGCCGACGGCAACACCATGGCCGTCGACGACTGGGACTCGCCCCACAACCGCACGCTGCAGTACCTCGCCGCCTCGACACCGGAGTTCGAGGAGCTCAACAGGATCCTGCTGATCGTGCACGGCCTCGAGACCGTCGTGCCGGTCACCCTGCCAGAACACGAGGGCGTCGAAGGCTACACCTTGCTGTGGGACAGCGCGGACGAGACCGTGACACCCGACACGACGGAGTACGCCCCTGGCGACATCCTCGACGTGGGCCCGACGGAGATGAAGCTCTTCCGGGCCCACTGCTGACCGCTACCGCGGGTTGAGGAGCACGCCGCAGGCGCGCGTCTCGAAACCCCGCCCACGAGAATGCGGTGGTGCGGGTTTCGAGACGCGCCGCTTCGCGGTGCTCCTCAACCCACGGTTGCGTGCGACTACTCCGCGATCGCGATGAGCCCGAGCTCTGCGGGGCTCGCCATGTAGGCGTTGTTCGGCACGACGCGCACCGTGTAGCCGAACGAGCCGGAACGGTCGAGCGGAACGATGCCTTCGAAAGCGATCGCGCTGCCCGTGCCGCCCTCGTGCGCCTCCAAGGTCTCACGGAGAACGGCGACCAGCTCGTCGTCTTCTCCGGTGTGACCGTAGACCACCTCGACCGCGACGTCGTCGGGCTTCAGCTCGCCGAGCTCGACGTGTGCCCGCAGCCGCAGACGGTCGCCCACCTGGGGGACCGCGTCGACACCGCCGGACTCGACGTGCACGACGCTGACCTGCGGCCATGCCGCGGCGATGCGTGCCTTCCATGCGGAGAACTCGCGCGCTCCCGCGTAACGGGCGGCCTGCAGTTCGCGCGCCTCGTGACTGGCCGGCACGTAGAGCTCCTCGACGTACTGGCGCACCATGCGGTCGGCGCTCAGCTCGGGCGACAGCGTCTTGAGGGTGTGCCGCACCTGCTGCATCCAGCGCACGGGGACCCCGCGCTCGTCGCGATCGTAGAACCTCGGCGCGATCTGGTGCTCGATCAGGTCGTAGAGCGCCGTGGCCTCCAGGGCGTCGCGCTCTGCGCTGTCCCCTGCCGTGTCGGCAGAGGGGATCGCCCAGCCGTTCTCGCCGTCGAAGTACTCGGCCCACCAGCCGTCGAGGATCGACAGGTTGAGAGTTCCGTTCAGAGCGGCCTTCATGCCGCTGGTGCCGCAGGCTTCCAGCGGTCGCAGCGGGTTGTTCAGCCAGATGTCGCAGCCCGGATAGAGCGTCTGCGCCATGGTCATGTCGTAGTCGGGGAGGAAGACGAGCCGCTCACGCACTTCGGGTCGCGCAGCGAACTCGACGAGCTCCTGGATGAGCCGCTTGCCGCCGTCGTCGGCCGGGTGGGCTTTGCCGGCGATCACCAGCTGGACCGGACGCTCCGGATCGTTCAGGATGCTCGTCAGACGCTCCTTGTCGTGCAACATCAACGTGAGTCGCTTGTACGTCGCGACACGACGCGCGAAGCCGATCGTCAGCACGCCGGGATCGAGCATGTCCTGCACCCAGCTCGGCACGATGGTGTCGGGCGACCTGCGGTGCCACGCTCCGGCGACGCGAGCACGGGCATCCTGCACCAGGTTCTCCCTGAGGCGGCCGCGCACCTCCCACAACCGGTCATCCCCGAGGTTCTGGGACTGCCAGTCGGCGTGCGTCGTGTCGGAGCTTCCCAGGTTCTGTTCGGCGAGCTGCAGCAGCAGCGGATCGGTCCACGTCGGCGCGTGCACGCCGTTGGTGACCGACCCGATCGGCACGTCGTCCGGATCGAATCCCGGCCAGAGTCCCGAGAACATGTGCCGCGAGACGTTGCCGTGCAGCTTCGAGACACCGTTCGCACGCTGTCCGAGCCGCAGGCCCATGACCGCCATGTTGAACACGCCGGGCGATCCACCGGCGTAGTTCTCGGCTCCGAGCCGCATCACGTCGTCGACATCGACACCGGTGACCAGGTCGCGCTGTTCGAAGTACCGACGAACGAGGGATGCCTCGAAGCGGTCGATCCCGGCGGCGACGGGTGTGTGCGTGGTGAACACGGTCCCAGCCCGCACCGCTTCCAGCGCGGCGGGGAACGAGAGCCCGTCGCCGACCAGTTCGGCGATCCGCTCCAGACCCTGGAAACCGGCATGGCCTTCGTTGGTGTGGTACACCGTCGGCTGCGGACCGCCGAGAAGGGACCCGGCGATGCGAAGCGCGCGCACCCCGCCGATGCCGAGCAGCAGCTCCTGCAGCAGCCGGTGCTCTCCCCCGCCGCCGTAGAGACGGTCGGTCACGCCGCGCAGGTCGTCGTCGTTCTCCGGGATGTTCGTGTCGAGCATCAGAAGGCGGACGCGGCCGACCAGGGTCGTCCAGATGCGCGCGCTCAGCGTGCGACCGTCGGGCAGCGCGAGCGCGACGAGCGCAGCGGTGCGGTCCGGGTGGCGCAGCACCGAGAGGGGCATCCCGTCGGGGTCGAGCACCGGGTAGCTCTCCTGCTGCCAGCCGTCGGACGAGAGGGACTGGGCGAAGTATCCCGAGCGGTAGAACAGGCCGACGCCGGTGAGCGGCAGGCCGAGGTCCGACGCGCTCTTCAGGTGGTCGCCCGCCAGGATGCCGAGGCCGCCCGAGTACTGCGGAAGCGCCGCGGTGATGCCGAACTCCGGCGAGAAGTAGGCGATGGCGGCTGGGGCGTCTTCGAGGGTCTGGTACCAGCGCGGCTCCGAGATGTAGCGGCGCAGATCGTCGCGAAGGCCGTTCGCCCATCCGACGAATCCCTCGTCGCCGGCGAGCTCCGCAAGGCGCTCGGGGCTCACGGATCCGAGGAGTGCGAGCGGGTCGTGATTGGTGGCGTCCCAGAGGTTCTCCGAAACGTGCCGGAAGAGGTCTCTGGTCGGCTCGTGCCACGACCAACGCAGGTTGGACGACAGCTCGTCGAGGGCTTGGAGCGAGTCGGGTATGACAGCGCGAACGGTGAATCGTCGGATTGCCTTCACCTCAGCCACCCTACCGGCGTGAGGTTTACGAGACGTGAACGCCAGCGGAGCGACATCCGGCCATCAGCGCGCTACGGTCGGAGCATGCCGTCCCCGACGTCGCCGCAACCACGCAAGGGCGAAGCGCCCGCAGAACACCACGACGCCGCAATTCGCGGCGTGCTCGGCAGACTGCCGATCCTCGACGTGAGACCCGTCGTCGACGGCGGAGCGTGGCCCGCGAAGGCATTCGCCGGCGAGGTGGTGCCGTTCTCCGCCGTCGCGTTCCGCGAGGGCCACGGTGTGATCGGCGTCGAGCTGGAGCTGCGGGATCCGCACGGCCTGATCGCCCGCAAGCGCATGGCACCCGGTGAGCCGGGCCTCGACCGCTGGCACACCCTTGCCCAACTCCCCACGGTGGGCATGTGGCGGTTCGCCGTGCGGGCATGGGCAGACGACTGGGCTACCTGGCGGCACGCAGCAGAGGTCAAGGTGCCGATCGGTCAGGATGTCGAGCTCGTGTTCTCCGAAGGCGCCGAGCTGCTCACCCGCGCCCTCGCATCCCGACGTCCGCCGTCCGACCGGTCAGCCCTGAACGAGCTGCTCGCCACGATCACCGACACGGACACGGACCCTGCCGCGCGCCTGGCCGCGGCGATGGGAGACCGCGTGACCGACATCCTGACCGCCCGCCCCATCGCGTCTCTGACGACCACGAGCGAGGAGCATCTCGTCGAGGTCGAGCGCGAGCGCGCCGGGGTCGCCGCCTGGTACGAGTTCTTCCCGCGCTCGGAAGGCGCGAAGCAGCGGGCGGACGGCAGCTGGGAGTCCGGAACGTTCCGCACGGCTGCCAAGCGTCTGCCTGCGGTGGCCGCGATGGGCTTCGACGTGGTGTACCTGCCGCCCGTGCATCCGATCGGCGAGAGCTTCCGCAAGGGCCGCAACAACACGCTGACCCCCGAGCCGGGCGACCCGGGCTCGCCGTGGGCCATCGGCGGCGAGGACGGCGGGCACGACACACTGCACCCCGAGCTCGGCTCCATGAAGGACTTCGCCCACTTCGTGCGCAAGGCGACGAAGGCAGGCCTCGAGGTGGCGATGGACTTCGCCCTACAGGCCTCGCCTGACCACCCGTGGGTGCGGGACCACCCCGAGTGGTTCACGACGCTGCCCGACGGCACGATCGCATATGCGGAGAACCCGCCCAAGAAGTACCAGGACATCTACCCGATCAACTTCGACAACGATCCGGCCGGCATCCGGGCGGAGGCGCTGCGTGTCGTCGAGTACTGGATCGAGGCGGGCATCCGCACCTTCAGGGTGGACAACCCTCACACGAAGCCGCTCGACTTCTGGGAGTGGCTCATCCACACCGTGCGGGCGAAGCACCCGGAGGTGATCTTCCTCGCCGAGGCGTTCACTCGTCCTGCGGTCATGCAGACGTTGGCGAAGGCCGGCTTCCAGCAGTCGTACTCCTACTTCACCTGGCGCAACACCAAGGAGGAGCTCGAGGAGTTCCTCGAGCAGATCTCGCACGAGACCTCGGCGTTCATGCGCCCCAACCTGTTCGTCAACACCCCCGACATCCTCACCGCCTACCTGCAGTTCGGCGGAAGGCCGGCCTTCAAGGTTCGCGCGGCGATCGCGGCCACGGGTGCTCCCCTCTGGGGTGTGTACGCCGGTTTCGAGCTGTACGAGTCGGTGGCGCGCAGCAGTGCTGAGGAGTACATCGACAACGAGAAATACGAGTACCGGCCGCGGGACTTCGCCGGCGCCGAGGCAGCCGGCGAGTCGCTCGCGCCGTACCTCACGATGCTGAACCGGGTGCGAAGCGAGCATCCCGCGGTGCGTCAGCTGCGCAACCTGCACGTGCACAGCAGCGAGGATGACGCGGTGCTCGTCTACAGCAAGCACCTCTCCCGCGACTTCACCGGCACCCGTCAGCCCGACACGGTGATCGTCGTGGCCAATGTCGACCCGCACTCGGTGCGCGAGACCGTCGTGCACCTCGACCTTCCCGCGATCGGGCTGCCCGCCGGATCGGACTTCGTGGTGACCGACGCGGTCACCGGTCAACGCTGGAACTGGACCTCCGCCAACTATGTGCGGTTGGATGCCTTCCACGAGCCCGTGCACATCCTCACCGTGGAGGCATCATGACGTCTGCAACGAAGCACGCCGACGGGTCCTCGGCCATGTCGCCGACGAATCTCGACGATGGGCTGCTCGCCGCGGTCGCCGATGGCCGCTACCACGACCCCCACTCGGTTCTCGGCCAGCACGTCGTGGCCGGCGACCGGATCGCGGACCGTGTCACCGTCATCCGCACCTTGCGTCCGCTCGCGAAAGCCGTCACGGCGATCGTCTCGACGGGCGGCAGAATCTCGCTCGCACACGTCGGGCACGGCATCTGGCAAGGCATCAGCGTGCTCGGCCCCGAGCCGTACCTGATCGAGGCGTCATACGACGACGGCTCACGCTGGGTCGCAGACGACCCGTATCGGTTCACGCCCACCGTCGGCGAGCTCGACCTGCACCTCATCGCGGAGGGCAGGCACGAACGGTTGTGGGACGGGCTCGGCGCCCATTACCGCGAGCACGACGGTGTGAGTGGCACGGCATTCACCGTGTGGGCCCCTAACGCCGCCGCCGTGCGCGTCGTCGGAGACTTCAACCAGTGGAACGGCGTCTCAGCCGCGATGCGGTCGATGGGTCGCAGCGGCGTGTGGGAGCTCTTCCTGCCTGGCATCCAACCGGGCGCGGTCTACAAATTCGAGGTCCTCGGCAGGGACGGCCAGTGGCGCATGAAGGCCGACCCGATGGCGCGCTACGCGGAGGTCTCCCCCGCGACGGGATCCGTGGTCGTCGTCAGCGACTACGCCTGGAACGATGGCGAATGGATGCACGCGCGCGCGTCATCCAATCCGCACAGCGGCCCGATGAGCGTGTACGAGCTGCACCTGGGCTCGTGGCGACCGGGACTGGGGTATCGCGAGGCGGCGGATGCCCTCATCGACTACCTCGTGCCGCTCGGGTTCACGCACGTGGAGTTCCTGCCGCTGGCCGAGCATCCCTTCGGCGGCTCGTGGGGCTACCAGGTGACCGGCTACTACGCGCCGACCAGTCGGTTCGGGCATCCCGACGACCTGCGTTATCTGATCGACAGGTTGCACGGTGCCGGCATCGGCGTGCTGATGGACTGGGTGCCCGGCCACTTCCCGAAGGACGAGTGGGCGCTCGCCAGGTTCGACGGCCAGGCGCTCTACGAGCATCCGGACCCGCGACGCGGCGAGCACCAGGACTGGGGCACGTACATCTTCGACTTCGGGCGCTCCGAGGTGCGCAACTTCCTGGTCGCCAACGCGCTGTACTGGCTGGAGGAGTTCCACGTCGACGGCCTGCGTGTGGACGCCGTCGCGTCGATGCTCTACCTCGACTACTCGCGCAAGGACGGCGAGTGGGCGCCGAACGTGCACGGTGGACGCGAGAACCTCGAGGCGATCGGCTTCCTCCAGGAGGCGACTGCGACCGCGTACAAGCGCAACCCGGGCATCGTGATGATCGCCGAGGAATCAACGGCCTATCCCGGGGTCACCGCCCCGACGAACGCAGGTGGCCTCGGCTTCGGGCTGAAGTGGAACATGGGGTGGATGCACGACTCGCTGCAGTACATGCACGAGGACCCGATGTACCGCTCGTACCACCACGGCGAGATCACCTTCTCGTTCGTCTACGCGTTCAGCGAGCACTTCCTGCTGCCGATCAGCCACGACGAGGTCGTGCACGGCAAGGGCTCGCTGGCGAACAAGATGCCGGGTGACCACTGGCAGCAACTGGCGAACGTGCGCGCGTACCTCGCGTTCATGTGGGCGCATCCCGGCAAGCAGCTCCTCTTCATGGGCCAGGAGTTCGGGCAGCTCAGCGAGTGGAGCGAGGATCGGGGCCTCGACTGGTGGATCCTCGACCAGCCGGCCCACCGCGGCCTGCTCGAGCTCGTCTCACGCCTCAACGCGATCTACCGGGACGAGCCGGCACTCTGGAGGTACGACCAGGAGCCGCGCGGCTTCCAGTGGATCGACGGCGGTGACGCACGCGGCAACGTGGTGGCGTTCGGCCGCATCGCCGACGGCGATCCGCTCGTCTGCGTCGTGAACTTCTCCGGCAACCCGCACAACGACTATCGACTGCCGATGCCGTTCGCCGGCGAATGGGAAGAGGTGCTCAACACGGATGCCCTCGACTTCGGCGGCTCGGGTGTCGGCAACTTCGGCGTCGTGCACGCGAAGGATGCCCCGTGGGGTGGCATGCAAGCGTCGGCTATTCTGACGCTCCCGCCTCTCGGCGCCCTCTGGCTCCGCGCCAAGCGCTGAGGACGCGTACGGAGCGCCCTTACCCTCGGTTGAGGAGCACGCCGCAGGCGCGCGTCACCGTTGGTTGAGGAGCACGCCGCAGGCGCGCGTCACCGTTGGTTGAGGAGCACGCCGAAGGCGAGCGTCTCGAAACCCGCCCACCCGAGAGAGCCGCGAGCGCCGGGTTTCAAGACGCGCGCCGCTACGCCGCGTGCTCCTCAACCCACGGAAGGACCACGACGCCACAACGCCGCCGAGGGTGCACTCAAACGCACCACGCGGCCAACGTGCGACGCTCTACGAGGCGGCGGCGTGTACGGCGCCGATCCCGACCACGCGCCCTGCCAACGGCGGCGCGCCGGGCGGGGACCGGCGCGCGAGGCTAATACAGCAAGCTTGCGAGTCGTCCGCGAGCGCGCACGACTCGTGCGTCCGCGACTCCTACCACCTCGAAGTACTCAAGGAGGCGCTCCCTGATGCTGTCACGCCCTGCCTGGTCGGAGCCGGCGAACAGCTCGAGGAGCCTGCCGAATGCGTCGTCTACGTGGCCTCCGGAGAGATCCAGGTCGGCGACGTCGAGTGCGGCATCCACGTCGGCGGGCGCTGCTGCGGCGGCGTCTCGGGCCTTGGCAGAGTCGACAGAGGCGAGTCGCTTCAGCAGGCTCACCTGCGCGAGCCCCGCGACAGCGAGCGCGTCGTTCGGGTTCTGGGCGATTGCGAGGCGGTACTCGGCGATCGCCGTGTCGAAGTCGCCCTGCTCGATCGCGTCGTACGCCTCTTGGTGGTGCGGGGGCAACGGCTCCGGCTGTGGCTCCGCCGCTTCGTCCTCGGTCTCGAGCCCGGCCTCGGAGTCGACCGCGACGCTGCCCGTCACACCGTTCTGCTCGGCGATCTGCAGCACCTGCTCGAACACGTCGCGCACCTGCTGCTCAGGGATCGCTCCCACGAACAGCGGAGCGGGGCGGCCGCCGATGATCGCGACGACAGTCGGGATCGACTGCGCCTGGAAGACCTGTGCGAGGCCAGGGTTGGCGTCGACATCCACCTTCACAAGCACGAGCCTGCCCGCGTAGTCGTTCACCGCGCGCTCGAGCGCCGGTGAGAGCTGCTTGCACGGTCCGCACCACTCGGCCCAGAGGTCGACGATGACCGGCACCGTGTTCGACAGCTCGATGAACTGATCGAAGTTCTGGTCGGTGCCGTCGTAGACCAGGCCAGGCAGGCTCTGCCGAGGTACGGCATCCGCTTCGCCTCGTGCCGCGGGTGAGGGGCGGTTCACGAGAGCAGAGAGATCGACTGCGCCACGAAACGACGTGGCGTCGGGCGTGTTCGTCATCACAGTTCCTTCGCGCTGAGCAACGACTGCGTGAAACCGAGCATCACGATCTTCTGATTCGACTCCGCAGGCGGCACATAAAACAGTAACTGATAGCCGTACGTCGTCTCGATGCCGTTGGTGCTGTCCGTCACTCCCGTGAGCGCCTGCACATTGGGGTTGCTCGTAGACACGGTCGCGCCGGCCTCGACCGGCTTCAGCGTGGATGTCTCATTGAGGCTCACCGAGACGACGGCGCCGGAGTCATTGGTCGCCATCGCGATCGGGCCGTCCGCGCCCGGTGCGTGCGTGAACTGCAGCGACGCGGTCTTTGGCAGCTGAGCGATCTGAGCGGCCTTGTAGGCTGCGCCGACCTGAGGCGCGAGCTTGTCGGACTTCGAGTCGAACTGCTTGTAGTACTTGCTCTTGTCGCCGTTGGCGAGCACGTCGCCGTATTCGCTTGCGAGCTGGTCGGGTGCGACGAGGAGCAGCTTCGAATCCGGCGGCACGATCGACGTGCCGATGTTCGCGGGCGGCAGGTCGGGCACCTTCGCATTGGCCTCGAGCGCGACCGCATACTCGACGGTGTAGTTGTCGCGCGGGGATTCCTGCACGAGCACGAGGTCGAGTGGCGCGGCCTTGGCGTCCTTCGGGTCGTGCACGACCGCGCTCACGACGCGCGGCCAGGTGTCGGTCGCCTCCGGCAATGCGAGCGAGACCGAGTTCGCAGGAATCGTCTGCTCGGGCGCGGCGTCCGACTTCTTGGCGCGCAGTGCGTAGTCTCCGGTCCTCGCGGCAAGCGCCGGTCCGCTGAATCGCGTCCCCGCGAGCGTCGCGTCGAGTTTGGCGTCCGACTTCGCGGCGGTCTTGGAGATCTGGTTCACGATGTCGTCGAGTTGCGGACCGGTCACAGCCGCGGGCGGCGTGTCCTTGCCCTGGCCGGGCAGATCGGTCGCGATCGGCGTCGAGGTGGCCTTCGGCGTCGACGCAGCTCCGAACTGGGGCCAGTAATCGGCCGAGCATCCGGCGAGCAGAAGAGTGCCGACGAGCACGACGGGCACTCCCGTGAACGCACGTCCGATCGAACGCCGGCCTCGGTTCGCCTGCCCGACCTGCGGCGTCGAATCGTCGGTTGTCGGCGGCTTGTTCGATCCGCGCGGCAGCTTCGGCGGCTTGCCGCCTCCGCGACGCGGCCCGCGCGAACGACGCAGGTGCCGTAGTCCCAGGATGTACATGAGCACTCCGAAGGCTCCGACGACGATGCCTCCGACGATGAGCGGCCCGGCGAAGGGCGTGCTGTTGTCGAGTGGCCAGTTCAGGCTGACCTTGTCGGGAGCAGGCTTCGTTCCGTCGCTTGCGATGATCACACTCACGGTGTCGGGCACATTCATCTTCGTGATCGATGCGGACGCGCCGCTGAACTCCTCGAGCCAGAGATCCGATCCCGCGGGATTCGCCCCTGTCCGATTCGACGAGGCCGTGTCGGTGTTCGATCCTGTCGTGGAGCTCGCTGCGCTCGGAGAGGGAGTCGGAGTGGGGGTGGGTGTCGCGGTCGAACCGGACGGCACCGTCGCCTTGCCCTTCACGACCTTCGAATGCAGAGTGTTGGTCGCCGGGTCATAGGTGACCTTGGCGTACTTGTCCTTGCCGATCCACGCGAGCACGTCTGCCGTTCGACCGTAGGCCACGAACGGGGTCGCGCCGCCGGACACGGTCAGGGTCTGCTGGCCGGCGCGAGCGCGAAGCACCGACCCGTCGATGACGGTGTACGGCGCCCCGCCCTTGACGACCGTCGCGGTGATGACGTTGGAGGCGGGGATCCAGATCGTGCGCTGGGCGATGCCGGCTGCGATCAGCACGGCAGCGACGACGAACGCCAGAATGGCGACCAGAAATCGCACGAACTCTCCTTCACTGCCGTGCCTTCGATGTCGGGGGTGGCACGGCGGGCCGGGAGCCGCACGCCGGTGCAGCGCCCACGGAGACTCAACGATACCGAAACCCGTCTGAAAAGCGGCTGCCAGCGGCCTGAATGCCGCTTATGGTCGCGGGCGCCGGCTGTGCCTCGTAGTGGTGCAGTCCCCGCCCGCGCGCGACTACACTCGAATGGCCTGCCCTGCACCGAAGCTGTGGGCAAAGCACCGGATGCCGCGCCGTTCACCGAATGCCCGGCGGGTTCATCCCTCGACATGCCCCCACACCGGAGAGAAGAAGCACGTGGCCACCGAAGAGACCGAGTTCACTCAAGTCTTCCGCGGTTATGACAAAGACGAAGTCGACAGGGCGATCCAGGATCTGCGCCGCGAGCTGATCCACGCCAACACGCAGAACGCCGACGCCGCCAAAGAGACCAAGCGGCTGAACGCTCGCATCGAAGAGCTGAACGCCGAGATCGAAGAGGTCGGAAGCCCGACGTTCTCCGGCCTCGGCACGAAGCTCGAGAACACGCTCCGCGTTGCAGAGGAGCAGTCGACGCGGATGATCGCCCAGGCCGACATCGACGCGGAGAAGCTCCGCGCCACCGTCGCCGGTGAGGTCGAGCGGGCTCGCCGTACCGCCGAAGAGCAGGCCGAGCGCATCCTCGCCGAGGCTCACGCCCAGGCCGACACGACCCTGCAAGACGCGAACATCGAGGCGAACGAGCTCGTCAACGAGGCGCGCACCAAGTCCGACACCCTGCTGCAGCAGGCGGAGCGCGAGGCGGCGTCGCTGCGCAGTGCGGTGGCCACAGAGGCCGCTGAGCTGCGTGCGACGAGCAAGCGCGAGGCGGCGGCGGCGCAGGCGGAGGCCGAGCACGACGCTGCCGAGGTCAAGGCAGCTGCGGCCGCGGAGGCCGCCGACGCTCGCGCTGCGGCGGACGGCCTCAACCGCGAGGTGGATGAGACCCGTGAGTCGCTGGCGAGGGAGGTCACCGCTCGACGCTCGGAGGTCGAGCACGAGCTCTCGGACCGCCGCACGGCTCTCGCAGCCGAGATCGCCCAGGCGAAGCGTGACCTTGCCGGCGACACGCAGCAGGCCAGGGTCGACCTCGCCAACGAGATCGAGCAGGCGCGTGCCGCGCTCGCCCGGGAGCTCGAGCAGCGCCAGGCTGACGCGCAGGCCGAGGCCGACACGGTGCGCAACTCCTTCCAGCGCGAGATGGAGAAGGCCCGCAAGGAGCACGAGGAGGAGCTGGCCGGCGTGCGTTCGCAGGTCGCCGCCGAGTCCGAGCGCCTCACCCACGAGGCGGAGCGCGCACGCATGGAGCTCGAGGTGGAGCTCAAGGCACGCCGCGACGAGTCGGAGAAGGAGCACCTCGCCAGGCACCAGGAGGCTGTCTCGCAGACGCAGAAGTACCTCGACGACGCCAACGCCGAGCTGGCGGAGGCGACCCGCCGCACCAACGAGGTGCGCTCGGAGGGCGAAGCAATCGAGAAGGAGATGCGCTCCGAGGTCAAAGCGGCGCGCAAGGAGGCCGAGGGTTCGGCTCGCGACATCGTGCGTGCTGCCGAAGACCGTGCGCACACGATCGTCGAAGAAGCCGACGACCGCAGCCGCAAGCTCGTGGCTGACGCTGAAGAGCGCCTGTCGCAGATTAGGATCGAGCGCGAGACGGTCGCCGGCTACTTCGAAAGCCTGCGGAGCGTCTTGAACCAGGCCGAGCAGGTGACTGCCGACAACGGCTGATCCCGCGACGGGTGAGGGGGCTCGTTCAGTGAAGATCCAGAACGCATTTCGTGTCGGACTGATCGGGACCTTGGGTGTCGGACTCGGCATCCTCATCCTGTCGGCGATCGTCTCGCTGTCGACGATCCTCACCTACATCGGTGCTGCGCTGTTCCTGGCGCTCGGCCTCGAGCCGATCATCGCGTTCCTCGAACGGCGCAAGCTGCCGCGCTGGTCGGCGATCATCGTCGTGCTGGTCGGCGTGATCGTCATCCTCGGCGGAATCATCTGGGCCATGGTGCCCGTGATCATCGCGCAGGGCACCGGGCTCGTGAAGACGATCACCCAGTTCGTCGAGAAGGGCACGGCTCAGGACTGGTATTCGGCTCTCAAGCACCAGTTCCCCGCGATCGACTTCGATAAGACGCTCGCGCAGATCTGGGACGGGCTGCAGAAGAACATCGGCAGCATCGGCGGCGGCCTGCTGCAGGCGGGCATCGGCATCGTGAGCGGCATCTTCGGTGTGCTCATCGTGCTGATCCTGACGATCTACTTCACAGCGTCGCTGAACAACATCAAGCGATCCGTGTACGAGCTCGTGCCGGCGTCGAAGCGTGCACGGTTCGCGGACATCGCAGAGCAGATCACCGACTCGGTCGGCAAATACGTGATGGGTCAGGTGGCGCTGGCGCTGTGCAACGGCATAGCAAGTGCCATCTTCCTGTCGATCATCGGCGCACCCTTCCCGATACTCCTCGCCGGGATCGCCTTCCTGTTCTCGCTGATACCGCTGGTGGGAACCTTGTCAGGCTCGATCATCATCGTGCTGCTGACCCTTCTGCTGTCCTCGCCCCTCACCGCCCTCGTGGCCGCGATCTGGTACATCATCTACATGCAGGTCGAGGCATATGTTCTGAGCCCGCGCATCATGAACCGCGCGGTCTCCGTGCCCGGCGCTGTCGTCGTCATCGCGGCTCTGGCGGGCGGCTCACTCCTGGGCATCCTCGGCGCGCTGATCGCCATCCCGGTGGCAGCGTCGATCCTGCTGATCATCAAGCAGGTGGTCATCCCCCGCCAGAATGAGCTCTGACGCGCGCGCCTGGCGTCAGGCGACACGCCAGCACGCGGTGTGCCAGTGCCTACGGGCCTGGAGGTCGGCTGCGTCTCCGAGCACGCCATCCGCCCGCCAGATCACGAGGTGCGCGACACCGGGTTCGATCACTCCCCCGCACCCCGGGCAGGTGTAGCTCTTGACCGCAGCCGACGCCGAGACCGGCTGCACGTTCCATTCACGGCCCCTGCGCGACTCGGTGCGGCGCCAGCCGGACATCAGCCGGCTCAGATCGTCTGACTCGTCGTCGCGCGATGCCCCGCGCCTCTTCGGATGGTTGCTACGCGGCATCCGACAAGTCTACAAATCGAAGTGTCGGCGAATCGGACGCGCCGACGAACAGCCGAACCGATGGAGCGCAGCGGCGAGAACTCGGCTCAGTACCAGCCGGCCGACTCTGAGTGGGCCCAGGCGCCGCACGGCGTGCCGTACCGACCGTCAACGTAGCCGAGACCCCAGTTCACCTGCGTCACGAAGCTGGTTGCCCAGTCAGCGCCCGCCGAGGCCATCTTGCTTCCGGGGAGGGCTTGCGGAATTCCGTAGGCGCCGGTTCCCGCGTTGTACGCGTAGACGTTCCAGCTCGACTCGCGATTCCACAGCGCCACCAGGCAGTTGAACTGGTCGGCTCCCATGCCCTGCGAGGCGAGCACGCCCTGCGCGTACGCCTGAGCGCTTCCGGGGTCGGGCGTTCCCGCGGCAGGCGCGCCCGTGTAGCCCGAGGAATCGGATGACGACGAGTCGGTCGCTACCGGTGCGACGACCACCGGCTTGGGCTTCGGCTTGGCTTTGGAGGAGTACTTGTCCACGCTGACGGTCTGCTCCGACGCCGTGTCCGACACGGCCAGCTTCTGCACGGGCTGGCCGAGGAAGCGCGCGTGGCTCGACGCGAAATCGGGCGATGCGGTCGCGCCCGAATACGGGTCGACGATGTTCACCAGGAAGAAGCCGATCGCGGCGAGGAACGCCACTCCGACGACGACCGGGCGAGCCATGCGGGGTCGCCGACGACGTGCCTCCACCGCATTCCGGGTCGGTGCGGGAGGCTCTGCTAGGTGTCTGACTCGCCTGGCCACGATCACACTACGATAACGAAGATCGGTGGCAGGGACAAAGCGGAAGCACTCCGATTCGGAGAAAAGCCGGTGTCGCGGTCATCCGACGGGGTGTCGATGCCCGTCACCGAACGGCCAGCATGACGTCGACGACGGCGTCGAGCAGAAGATCGACCTGGGCCTCGCGATAGCCGCCTCGCTGCTGCCGGAAGACGATGGTGCGCACCTCGTCGACCGAGAGCGGCATGCCGTCCCTGAAGTAGCGGGAGAGCCGCTTGGCGAACTTGTCGACCTCGCGTCGGTTGTAGCCGATGGTGAAGATGCTGGTGCGGGAGAATCTGTGGCCTTCTTCTCGCCCGAGGCGGTTCAGGATGACCTGTGCGGTCCCCCTGGCCTCCTCGAGCCACCGGGTCTCGCCCATCTCCTGCCTGGCCAGTTCGCGCTCTCGTACGGCGAAGACGTCCTCGAGCCGCTCGAGCGCACCGTCGACCGCTTCGGGCCGGTAGCCGTGGTGCCGAAGGGTGAACCCGGTGCGGCGGATGTCTTCAGACGTCAGCTGCACGTCGGGATCGCCGTCGTAGGCCTTGCGGGCCGTGCCGAGGAAGTCGTCGACCTCTGCAGGGTCGTACCCGCGCTTGCCGCGTTTCACGGTCGGAAAGGTTGCCACGTGGCCATTCTGCCAAACGAGTCGGTGAAGACGCCGCAGGCGGCTAGTGGAAGAGCGGTTCGAAGATCACGTAGAGCACGTATGCGAGCGCGACCGACGGCAGGATCGAGTCGAGCCGGTCGAGGAATCCACCGTGTCCGGGAAGCCACGAGCTCATGTCCTTGATGCCGATGTCGCGCTTGATGAGCGACTCGGTGAGGTCGCCGAGGGTTGCCGTGATCAGCAGCAGAGCGCCGAAGATCAGGCCGAACCACCAGGCCGCGTGGAGCATGAAGACCGCGAGCAGAACGCCGGCGATGAGTGCGACGGCGGCTGCGCCCGCGAAGCCCTCCCAGGTCTTCTTGGGGCTGATCGTTGGCGCCATCGGATGCTTGCCGAACGACAGTCCGGCGGCGTACGCGCCGGTGTCGACGGCTACGACGAGGATGAGGGTCGCAAGAGTCCACCATTGGCCATCCGGCTGTGCGACCAGGAGCACGGCGAAACACGCGAGGAACGGCACGTAGAGGATCGCCAACGCGGAGGCGACGAGGTCTCGCACGAGCGCGGGACCGGCGATGCGTTTCGACCTCGGGATGGCCTCCACGAGACGCCATACCCAGAGGAAGAGGATGCCAGCGATCGCGACCAGCCACTCCCCCGATGCGTGCAGGTAATACGCGGTAGGCACCAGCACGACCGCGACGACGGTCAGTGCGACCCTGGGAACGCGCAACCCGGCGATGCGCAGCGCAGTCGCGAACTCGAAGCCGGTGAACCCGGCCAGGGCGGCCGCGAACACCATGAAGAGCTCTTTGATGAAGATCAGGCTCACCAGGAACAGCCCGCCGAGAACCAGGCCGATGAGCACAGCGAAGATAAGGTTGCGCCCTGTGCGCTGTTGGATGCGCTCACTCGTGGCATCCAGTTGCGCCTTCGTCGCCTGCACCTGGCGTTCGAGGTCGGCGCGCCGATCGCGCATGCGTCGCTTGAAGAGCGAGCGGTGCGCGTCATCGCCCGGCGAGCCGGGGTTGGCGTCGGGCGGCGTCGTCATCGTCTGATCAGACCTCGAGGAGTTCCGCTTCCTTGCGGGTGAGGGCTTCGTCGACCTGATCGATGTGCTTCTTCGTGATGGTCTCGAGCTCCTTCTCCGCGCGGGAGACCTCGTCGTCGCCGACCTCGGACTTCAGCGCGTCGAGCTCATCCTTCGACTTGCGCCGGATGTTCCTGATCGACACGCGAGCGTCCTCTGCCTTTCCGCGGACGAGCTTGACGTACTCCTTGCGGCGCTCCTCGTTCAGCTCGGGCATGGTCACGCGGATGATCTGGCCGTCGTTGTTCGGAGTGGCGCCGAGATTCGGGGCGGCCACGATGGCCTTCTCGATCTCCTTCAGGGCCGACTTGTCGTAGGGCGTGATGACGAGGGTGCGCGCCTCGGGGTTCTGCAGCGAGGCGAGCTGAGCGAGGGGCGTGGGCGTGCCGTAGTAGTCGACCAGAATGCGCTGGAAGAGCTGAGGGTTCGCGCGGCCGGTGCGCACCATGGAGAAGTCGTCCTTGGCCACCTCGACGGCCTTCGTCATGCGCTCCGTCGCTGCAGCCAATGAGTCCGCGATCACGTGTCGCTCCTTCGTTCGTTGAATCAGAGTCAAGCTTAGGGCTGACGTGCCCTCAGTTCGCGTCGTGCAACGACGCACCGCGTCGCCATCGTCAGTCGACGATCGTGCCTATCTCGCGGCCGAGGATGGCGTCGGTGACGCTGCCCTCCGGCTCGATGCCGAAGATCTGCATGCGCATCCCGTTGTCGCGGCAGAGGCTGAGGGCGGTCGCGTCGATCGCCTTGAGATTGCGCACTAGGGCATCCTGGTACGAGATGTGCTCGAGCTTGACGGCGTCGGGGTTCTTGCGGGGGTCGTCGCTGTAGAGACCGTCGACGCCGTTCTTCGCCATGAGCACGGTGTGGGCGCCGATCTCGAGCGCACGCTGCACGGCGACCGTGTCGGTGGAGAAGTACGGCAGGCCGGCGCCAGCGCCGAAGATGACGACGCGACCCTTCTCGAGGTGCCGTTCTGCCCGACGAGGGATGTACGGCTCGGCGACCTGCGTCATGCTGATCGCCGACTGCACGCGCGTTTCCGCCCCGGCCTGCTCAAGGAAGTCCTGAAGCGCGAGCGCATTCATGACGGTTCCGAGCATGCCCATGTAGTCGGCGCGGCCACGGTCCATGCCGCGCTGGCTGAGCTCGGCCCCGCGGAAGAAGTTGCCTCCCCCGACCACGATCGCGACCTCGACGTCTTCTGCGGCCTTGGCGATCTCCCTCGCCAGCGACCCGACGACGTCGGGATTCACGCCGAGCGATCCGCCTCCGAACGCCTCTCCGGACAGTTTGAGAAGGACCCTCCGTCTCGTGGCAGCTGGCATGTGGCGAGTCCCTTCTGACGTGTACGGAATCTAACGTAATGGTGGCCGGCTTCGGAGCACACAGAAAAGGAGCCCGGATCGCGTGTCACGATCCGGACTCCTTCTCTTTCTGCTTAAGCGCCGACCTTGAACCGGGCGAAACCGGTGATGGTGATACCGGCATCCTGGGCGACCCTGGCGACGGTCAGCTTGTTGTCCTTGGCGTAGTCCTGGTCGAGCAGGGCGACCTGCTTGAAGTAGGCGCCGAGGCGACCCTCGATGATCTTGGGCAGCGCCGCCTCCGGCTTGCCCTCGTTGCGCGAGATCTCCTCGACGATGCGGCGCTCGTTCTCGACCGACTCGGCCGGAACGTCGTCGCGCGTGAGGTACTCGGGGTTGGCGAACGAGATGTGCTGCGCGATGCTGCGAGCGGTCTCGGCGTCGTCGCCCGAGTAGGCGAGCACAACGCCGACCTGCGGGGGCAGGTCCTTCGACGTGCGGTGCAGGTACACGGAGAACTTCTCGCCCGGCAGGCTGACGAAGCGGCGCAGCTCGACCTTCTCGCCAAGAATCGCCGCCTCGTCGTTGATGACCTCGGCAACGGTCTTGGTGGCGGCGGGAGCCGCGAGCGCCTCCTCGAGGGTCGTCGCGGCCGCGTCGATCACGGCCTCCTCGACGCCACCGGCCAGCGCGATGAACTTGTCGTTCTTCGCCACGAAGTCGGTCTCGCAGTTCAGCTCGAGCATGTAGGCACGACCGCCGTGCTCGCGAGCGGTCACGAGGCCCTCGCTGGTGGAGCGGTCGGCGCGCTTGGCGTTGCCCTTGGCACCCTTCAGGCGCAGGATCTCGGTGGCCTTCTCGATGTCGCCATCGGCCTCCTCGAGCGCCTTCTTGGTGTCGACCATTCCGGTGCCGAGCTGCTCGCGCAGCGCCTTGATGTCGGCAATGCTGACGTTTGCCATGTGGTGTGACTCCTCGGTTCGAAAGTGCGGTTGCTTGGAGTGCGGCTACTTGGCCTCTGCGGCGTCGCCCTCGGCGATCGCATCTGCCGCGACGACCTCTGCGGCCTCGCTGGATGCTCCCTCGGCGTCGGCCTCGGACTCGGTGGCCTCGATCTGCTCGGCCTCTTCGTCGACGATGGCGGCAGCCTCTGCCTTGCCCTCTGCGAGGTCGGCGTCGGCGACCTTGGCGGTCTCGGCGCTGGACTGCACGGAACCGTCACCGGTCTCGAGAAGGTCGCGCTCCCACTCGGCGAGCGGCTCGGCGCCCTCTTCGCCCTCTTCGGGCTTCTGGTGGCGCTGGATGAGGCCCTCGGCCGCGGCGTCGGCGACGATGCGGGTGAGCAGGCCGACCGAGCGGATCGCGTCGTCGTTACCCGGGATCGGGTACTGCACCTCGTCGGGGTCGCAGTTGGTGTCGAGGATGGCGATCACCGGGATGCCGAGCTTCTTCGCCTCGTCGATGGCGAGGTGCTCCTTCTTGGTGTCGACCACCCAGAGTGCGCTCGGAGTCTTGCTCAGGTTGCGGATGCCGCCTAGCGACTTGTGGAGCTTGTCGAGCTCGCGCTTCTTGATCAGCAGCTCCTTCTTGGTGAAGCCGCTTGTGGTGCCCTCGAAGTCGAGCTCCTCGAGCTCCTTCATGCGGGCGAGACGCTTGGAGACCGTCTGGAAGTTGGTGAGCAGACCGCCCAGCCAGCGCTGGTTCACGTAGGGCTGGCCGACACGCTGCGCCTGCTCGGCGATGGCGTTCTGGGCCTGCTTCTTCGTGCCGACGAAGAGGATGGTGCCACCGTGGGCGACCGTCTCCTTGACGAAGTCGTACGTCTTGTCGATGTACGCGAGCGACTGCTGAAGGTCGATGATGTAGCTGCCGGAGCGCTCCGTCAGAATGAAGCGCTTCATCTTCGGGTTCCAGCGACGGGTCTGGTGTCCGAAGTGCACGCCGCTGTCGAGCAGCTGGCGCATGGTGACGACGGCCATGGCCGTTCTCCTTTTCTCGACATTCGAGCGCAGGCGCGCGGAATGTCATGTCGGTTGTCTCGCGAGAAACCGGATGGTCCTCGCGCCTGGCGCCCGGCAGGCATCCGCTTCGACCGAAGTCGAAGACCGTTGGATGCTTGCGCCTGATGTTCGAGGCGAACGGGCGCGCGTAGTCACCCCGACGGGCGGGGTGCCCGACAATCATAGCATCGGGATCGCGGCAGCTTCGGCCGCGCTGAGCGGCTTACGCGGTGGCCGCGCGGTCCCTGTGCACCTGCGTCTTGGTCTTGTCCTCGAGCTCCAGCCCCGTGACCTCCGGCAGGGCCGAGAACACGAACCAGAACGAGAGGGCTGCGAACAGTGCGAAGCCTGCGTACACCCATCCGAGGCCGACGGCCTGGCTGAGGATCGGGAACAGCAGGGTGACCAAGAAGTTGAAGACCCAGTTGCAGGCGGCAGCGATGCCGAGACCGATGCCGCGGATCTTGTTGGGGAACACCTCGCCGAGCACGACCCACATCACGGGTCCCCAGGTCGCCGCGAAGAAGATGACGAACAGGTTCGCTCCGACCAGAGCGATGACGCCCCACGGCTCCGGCAGCGTCACGTTCGATCCTGAGACATGGGCCTGCGAGAACGAGATCGCCGCAAGCACGAGGCCGACGAACATTCCGGCAGAGCCCCAGAGCAACAGCGGCTTCCTGCCGACCCTGTCGACGAAGAGGATCGCCACGAACGTGAGCACCACGTTGATGACCGACGTGATGACCGAGGTGATGAACGAGTCGCTCGCGCTGAAGCCCACCGACTTCCACAGCGTCGTGGAGTAGTAGAAGATCGCGTTGATGCCGACCAACTGCTGGAAGGCGGCCATGCCGAGACCGACCCAGAGGATGGGTTGGAGTCCCCATGCCTTTCCACGAAGGTCGCGGTATCGGGCGCGACGCTGGCTCTCGAGGCTGTCTTCGATCTCGCCGATGCGCTGGTCGATGTCGATGGCGCCCGTCACGTCGCGCACGACGGCCTTGGCCTCGTCGCGTCGGCCCTTGCGCACCAGATACTGGGGCGACTCCGGAATGGAGAGCGAGAGGATGCCGTAGACGACAGCCGGGATGACGCCGACGAGGAGCATCCAGCGCCATGCCGGCAGCCCGAACCACAGTTCCCGGAGGGCGTCGCCCTCAGAGCCCGCAAGCGCCGCATCCGAGAGCAGGGCGAGGAAGATTCCGAGGGTGATCGCGAGCTGCTGAAGTGAGCTCAGCCCGCCGCGGAGCTTCGCCGGGGCAATCTCGCCGATATACGCGGGAGCGATCACGGATGCCGCACCGATCGCCAGCCCGCCGATGAGTCGCCACACCATCAGGTCCCAGTCGGCGAAGGCGAGACCGGATCCGAGCGAGCTCACGACGAACAGGATCGCGGCGATCACCATGACAGCCTTGCGGCCCCATGCATCGGCGAGCTGGCCGGCGAACCATGCTCCGATCGCGCACCCGATGAGCGTGATCGCCACGGTGAACCCGACCAAGGCCGAGTCGAGATGGAAGGTGCTCTGAATCGAGTCGACCGCTCCGTTGATCACGGAGGTATCGAATCCGAAGAGCAAGCCGCCCAGCGCGGCCGCGATCGTGATTCCTAGGACTTTGCCCCTGTGCGCCGTTCCGGTCGTGGATTCGGCGTCGGTGTCCTGCGCATGCGAATGCTCGTCAGACATGTCGGATTCCCCCCTCTGTCCTGTCTGCACGCTAGCACCGCAGAGGGCTCAGGAGCCCTGCCACCTCGTGTCGTGTCGGACCCCTTGCGCGATCGCCGTCCTCGTGCACTCGGCATCCCGCGCGATTCGACACACTCTGCGTCCACAGCCGGCGACCGGCATGGTTGTCCACAGAAGCCACTCCCCTACGACTCTCCGCGTGCGTCGCGGCGCAGTCTGGATGCCATGCCGTCGCCGCACCGTCACTCCGTAACCCGAGCGGGGTTGGCCGTGTCGGCGGCGGCACTCGCGCTCGTGCTCGTCGGAACCCCCGATCCGGCGAGCGCGGGCGCGAGCTCTAGCGGGAGCGACGGGGTCGTTTTCCGTTCGATCGGTCGGTCGGCAGCCTTCGATGTGGGACCGCAGGCAGCGGACAAGTGGACGTGGCCACTGCTGGGCGCTCGTCGGGTGCTTCGAGGCTTCGAGGCCCCCGCGTCGCGGTACTCGGCCGGCCACCGCGGCATCGACATCGCAGCCGGCGAAGGCGCTGTCGTCGTCTCGCCGACCGCGGGAGCGGTGCACTTCGCCGGCGTCGTGGTGGATCGACCGACGATCACCATCGAGACGCGGGATGGTCTCCTCATCAGCATGGAACCGGTGAGGAGCGATTTCAAGACGGGCGATTCCATTGCCGAGGGCTCAGCAATCGGTGTCGTATCGACCGGCGGACACTGCTCGAGCGGATGCCTGCACCTCGGCGTTCGCATCGACGGGCAGTACGTCTCACCCATGCTGTACTTCGGCGGGGTGCCGCGCGCAGTGTTGCTCCCGATGCGCTGAGCCATCGCCTGAACCGCTGCACTTCGCGATGTGTCGTGCGCGTCGCGCTGAGCCAAGCGCAACGCCCCGCAGTACCCGCGCTTGATGGTGGTCCTTCAGGCCCTCGGATGCGCCCTCTGGTAGCTCTCCTTCAGCCGCTCCGTCGACACGTGCGTGTAGATCTGGGTGGTGCCGAGGCTGGCATGGCCGAGCAGCTCCTGCACGGCACGCAGATCTGCGCCCCCGTCGAGCAAGTGGGTGGCCGCGGTGTGCCGGAGCGCGTGCGGTCCGGATGGCCCTGTGCCCGGCAGGTCGGCGAGCAGGGACGAGACGATGCGATACACCGTTCGGGTGTCGAGACGCGCGCCTCGGGCGCCGAGGAACAGCGCGTGCGCATCGCCTGGTCGCGCCTCGCCGGTGCGTCTGGCCGACAGGGCAGGACGCGCCGCGCGCAGGTATCGGTCCATTGCGTGTTCCGCCGGCACACCGAACGGCACCACGCGCTCCTTCGATCCCTTGCCGACCACTCGCACGGTCAGACGCTCGTGGTCGAGGTCGTCGAGATCGATGCCTGTCAGCTCGGAGACTCGCAACCCTGAGGCATAGAGCAGCTCCACGACCGCGAGGTCGCGCACCGCAACGGGATCGCCCGACTCGGCGTCGTGGGCAAGGCTTTCCAGCAGTGCGGATGCCTGGTCCTTGCCGACCACTCGCGGCAGCCTGCGATCAGCCTTCGGTGCGCGCAGTCTGCGCCCGGCGTCGACAGATGCGCAGCCGGTGCGCTCCAGCCACGCGGTGAGTCCCTTCGCTGCAGCGGCGCGGCGGGCGATGGAGGCCTTGGCCAGCCCGCTCTGCTGCGACCTCCACAACCAGTCCCTCAGCACGGCGAGCCCTACGGCGGAGGGATCGTCCGCACCCTCGTGCTCGGCGAAGTCGGCGAGCGCCCTGAGATCGCCGATGTACGCGCGCACCGTGTTCGCCGAGTACCCGCGCTCAGCACTCAGGTATCGCTCGAACCCCGAGATGGCGTCGTCCCATCGCACGTCTTCAGCTTGGCTGCGGTTTCCTTCGTCGCACACTCGACACCCTGGGGTCGGGCGTTTCAACCTCGTCGGAACCAGCGGCGTCATGACCGGAGTCGTCAGGTCCGACGCGATACCGCCACCCAGCCATCCGGCACCTCGCGCACCCTCTCGGACACCGCGAGGGTCCCCAGCACCGCGAGCACCGTCGCGATCGCGAGTCCGGACTGTGCCGCGATCTCAGGAGGGGTACGCCCCGATCGGGTCGTCATAGCGTCGAGTACGCGGATCGTGTCGGGGTCGTCGCGCGGTCGGTTCGGCCCAGACGACGTGTCTGATCCGTCGACCAACTCGGCGACCTCGGCCGCGTCGGTGACGCAGACGGCGTCGTACTCGCGGAGGAGGCGGTGGCAGCCGGCAGATGTCGGCGACGTCACCGGTCCTGGTACGGCGCCGAGCGGGCGCCCGAGAGTCGCAGCGTGTCCCGCCGTGTTCAGCGACCCGGATCGTGCTCCCGCCTCGACCACGACCGTCGCGGCGGAGGCGGCAGCGATGAGCCGGTTCCGCTCCAAGAAACGCCACTTCGTGGGAGCCGCCCCACAGGGCAGTTCGGAGACAACGACGCCGCGACCGACGATGCGGTGCAGCAACTCGTCGTGGCCGGCCGGGTAGAACCTGTCGACCCCGCCGGCGAGGAACGCGACGGTGGGACCGCCCGCGGCCAGGGCTGCCCGGTGGGCCATGCCGTCGATGCCGTAGGCGGCGCCCGACACGATCGCGTGGTCTCGCTCTGCGAGCCCTGCGGCGATCTCCCCAGCCACGTGCTCGCCATAGCCCGTCGCGGCCCGCGCTCCGACGAGCGCGATCCCCGGGAGCCGGCTGCTCAGCCTGGCGGGATCGCCGCGAGCCCACAAAGCGACGGGTGCATGTACGCCGAGGTCGTCGACGCCGTGCGGCCACGCGCTCGCATCCCCTCCCGTCTCCGCCGGCACAAGAAGCCTCGCGCCCACGCGTGCGGCGAGTTGGAGCGCTCGTTCCACGTCGAGCGACCGCAGCCGTGGCTTCCATCGATCCAGCCCGGAGGCGAGGGCCGAGCTCGTCGACGTCGCTGAGGCGTGCTCGTTATCGAGCACGAGCGACAAGGCAGCGGACGGACCGACCTCGGCGATCAGAGCGCCGGCGGCTCCATCGCCAGGCTCCGCGATGACGGTCCAGGTGGCGCGTGCGAACCGTTCAGCGACCGCTGCCTCCTCCAGCACGACATCGCCGCTCACGGATTGCACGAGGTCGCGCAGTCGCGGCTCGGGTAGTCCGAAGATGCTCACCCTCATGCTCCCTTCCGCAGGTACAGCGCGACGCCGATGTGCTCGGCCGTCGGCCGATCGGCTCCTGCCACGTCGGCGAGCGACCACGCCAGTCGAAGCGAACGGTCGTAGCCGCGCATGGTGATCGCTCCCCGCTCGAGCGCCCTGTCGAGGACGGCGGTGGCACCCGCCGGCAGCCGCGCGCCCTCGCGGAGCCACGAACCGGGAACCTGAGCGTTGGTGCGCCACGGTGTTCGTGCCAGACGAGCCGCGGCCGCCTCGCGGGCGGCGATCACGCGAGCCCTGGCATCCGCTGTCGTGATGCGCGGGGTCTCGGCACCGAGCCTCAGCTGGGTGGCGGTCACCCGCCGAACGGTCAGCCGAACGTCGACCCGATCCAGCAGAGGCCCCGAGATCTTGCCGAGATAGCGGCGACGCACCGACGGGGCGCAGGTGCACTCGCCGTCCGGTGCTCCGTATTGGCCGCACGGACACGGGTTGGCTGCCATGACGAGCTGGAAGCGACCGGGGAACGTCGCAACCGCGTTGGCACGGTGGATGCGGATCTCACCCGATTCCAGCGGCTGACGCAGCACGTCGAGCACGCTCGCCGGAAACTCGGGCGCCTCGTCGAGGAAGAGCACGCCGTGACAGGCCCTCACGGCGGCTCCTGGAGTGATGCGACCGCTGCCGCCTCCGACGATCGCGGCCGCTGAAGCCGTGTGGTGCGGCGCCTCGAACGGTGGTCGGGTGACGAGCCGTGAGGCTGCCGCGCCGGTGAGTGAGCGGATCGACGTCGCCTCCAGCGACGCATCGGAATCCAGGTCGGGCAGGAGCCCGGGAAGCCGCTCAGCGAGCATGGTCTTGCCAGCGCCCGGCGGCCCGAGCAGGAACATGTGGTGCCCACCGGCAGCCGCGACGGTCAGCGCTTCGATGGCGTCGTCGTTGCCCACGATGTCACTCAGTTCAGGCGTGTGAGGTTCGTCCCCGGAAGCACCGGCGGACGGCCACGGCTTGACAGGCACGGGCTCGAGTTCGGCGCCATGTCTGATGGCGGCCTCCCTGAGGGACGGAACGGCGATCACCTCGACGTTGGGAACCAGTCGCGCTTCTTCGGCGTTCGCCGACGGCACCATCACCCTGTTCAGTCCCGCGCTCGCGGCTCCGATGACAGCGGGAAGCACGCCGGGCGTCGGCCTGAGCCGCCCGTCGAGACCGAGCTCGCCGATGTGCACGGTCGAGGCGACCGACTCGGCGGACACGTCTCCCGCAGCGGCCAGTGCAGAGAGGGCGATCGCGAGATCGAACCCTCCTCCGTGCTTGGGCAGCGCCGCCGGCGACAGATTGATCGTGAGTTTGCGTGAGGTGATCGGAAGCCCCGCGTTGAGGGCCGCGGCACGCACGCGGCCTCGGGATTCGCCGAGTGCGGCATCCGGAAGCCCGATCACAGCAAAACCGGGTAGCCCCGGAGAGATGTCCGCTTCGACATCCACGATGCTGGGCCTGAGACCGACGAGAGCGACGGCGCTGGTGCGCGCGATGGCCATCAGCAGATCCCCACGAGGTGCTCGATCTCCACGTCGCTGTCGCGGGCGCCATCGGGAGCGATCACAGCAACGGCGTCGACCCGCACCTCACGATGGGGCACGCTGCTCTGCTCACACCATTGCGCGGTCAGTCGTCGCAGCCTTGCAGCCTTCGCCGGTGTGATCGCCTCGAACGGATGCCCGAAAGCGACGGACGAACGCGTCTTCACCTCGACGATCGCCACCTCGCCTCCGCGCTCGACGATCAGATCGATCTCACCGAGTGCGCATCGCCAATTCCGGGCGACAACACGGTAGCCGCGTCTTGCCAGATACCGTGCGGCCAGGTCTTCGCCTCGCCTGCCCAGCTCGTCTTTTCTCGCCATCGAATGCCTCCCCTGCCAGCGTGGAGGGAAGCAGCCGCGCGTCGAGGCGGGCGAGCGTCACCATCGAATGACACCGGGAATACCGCGGTTGGGGACGCAGAGGCTTCCGCCCGCCGCCGGGATGGTTGAAAGGCGCGGCGGCCTACTCGTCGAGCGCGAGTTCCTTCGGGATCTCGAACTCCTTGCTGGAGAGCTCCTCGATGTTGACGTCCTTGAACGTCAACACGCGAACCGACTTCACGAAGCGGTCTGCGCGGTAGACATCCCAGACCCAGACGTCGTGCATGGTGATCTCGAAATAGAAGTCGTTCGCGGTGTCACGGCGTACGAATTCGACCTCGTTCGCCAAATAGAAGCGCCGCTCGGTCTCGATCACGTACTTGAACTGCGAGACGATGTCGCGGTATTCGCGATACAGCGCCAGCTCGACTTCGCGGTCGTAGTCGTCGAATTCGTCCTCGTCCATCGCCCGCAAGTCTACGCTGCAGGCTGCCGCCCTTCGACGGCATGGTCGAGCACGATCGGCGGGACCTCGCCGAGTTCGAGTCCGTCGATCTGAATGCTGTCGAGCTCCAGGCCGTCAAGCGCGAGTGGCTCGGTGCGCTCCGGCTTCAACCACGTGCGCCGATGAAGGGGGCTCGCGCCGAGCCGTCCGAGTGCGTCGAAATGCTCCTTCGACGAATAGCCCTTGTTGCTCGCCCACGAGTATCCGGGATGCACGGCATCCTGCTCGATCATGATCGCGTCGCGATGCACCTTGGCGATGACGGATGCCGCCGAGACGGACGCGCAGGACTGGTCGGCCTTGATGCGCGGCACGACGGGCACGCTGATCGGGAGCGCACGCGAGAGATAGTCGTAATTGCCGTCGAGCACGATGGTGCAGGCATCGAACGAGGCGCCGGCGGCCTGCAGCGTAGCAAAGGCGCGCGCGCCGGCGGTGCTGAGACAGGCCATGATGCCGAACTCATCGATCTCCGCGGCAGAGGCCATTCCGACGGCGTGATAGCGAACCCACGACATGCACAGGGGTGCGAGCTCTTCGCGCTTGGGCTCCGGCAGCATCTTCGAGTCGCGCAGGCCCTTCGGCCAGCGACCGACCTGGGCATCCACGACGACCATGCCGACGGCGACGGGACCCGCCAGCGCGCCCCTGCCGACCTCGTCGCACCCGATCACCGTCACGTTGCCGGCGGCGTGCAGTTCTTTCTCGAAGCGGTAGCTCGGGACCACGGGACGAGCGGGCTTCTTCGCCTTGGCGGTCGTGCGCCCCGACGCACCTTCGGTCTTCTTCGCGGTCACCACGTGGTCGAGGTTACTGCTTGTCGTCCTCGACGCCCCTGAAGACCTCTGGGTAGTTCGAAAGCCACGTCCAGTGGCTGATCGGCCAGCTGATCACGATGGCCCGGCCCACGACATCCTTGATCGGAACGAAGCCCTTACCCGGAAGGTTCTGGTTGCGTGACGAGTCCTGCGAGTTGTAGCGGTTGTCGCCCATCACCCAGAGGTCGCCCTTGGGCACCGTGACGTCGAAGTGCACGCTGGCGGCGTCGGTCTCGCCAGGTGGGATGACCGTGTAGGGCTCCGAGATCGGGGAGCCGTTGATGACCAGCTGCCCCAGCGCGTTGCAGCATGAGACGTGATCGCCGGGCAGCCCGATCACTCGCTTGACGAGGTGGTCGTCGCTGTCGGGAGCCGCAAGTCCGACTAGGGACAGCGCCCACTCGATGCCGGCGGCGACCGGGTTCTGGTTGCTCGGCGCGGCGGGCGGCAACCAACCGCCCGGATCAGTGAAGACCACGACATCGCCGCGCTTGATCGGCATCAGATTCGGCTCGAGTTCGTTCACGATGATCAGATCGTTGATCTGAAGCGTGTTCTCCATCGACCCAGACGGAATGTAGAACGACCTGACGACGAAAGTCTTGATCAGGAACGAGACCAGAATGGCGACCAGGAAAATGATCACCAGATCACGAAGGAACAGCTTCACGCCGCGCTGGCGTGATTTCTTCTCCGAAGCCACGCGATCCGATCGAGTGGGCAGAGTGTCGTCCGTCATTTAACCGCCTGAGCTCCCGAGCCAGTGTATCGGCGACTGAGGTTGGAGAAGCGCGAGTTGCCCCGCGCTTCCGAACCGATTGAGCCGCTGTGCGGCATAGCCACGATACGGGATCGGGAGCTCAGTATCGGCTGCGAACACGCAGTCCGATGTCGTGCTAAAGGTTGCGCGGACTACGCGTCGCGCTTTTCCTTGATCTTCGCCTTCTTGCCGCGCAGCTCGCGCAGGTAGTAGAGCTTGGCGCGACGAACGTCACCGCGGGTGACGAGCTCGATGTGGTCGATGACCGGCGAGTGCACGGGGAACGTGCGCTCGACACCGACCTGGAAGCTCACCTTGCGAACGGTAAACGTCTCGCGCACGCCTTCGCCCGAGCGCGAGATGACGACGCCCTGGAAGACCTGGATACGGGAGCGGTTTCCCTCGGTGATGTTGACGTGCACCTTGACGGTGTCGCCGGGGCGGAACTCCGGAATGTCCGAACGCAGCGAAGCGGCGTCGACGACGTCGAGGATGTGCATGATGAATTCGCTCTCTGTGCCCGCAACCGGTCGAGCACGGATCAAATGATGACGTGAGGATGATCGAGTGCCGTTCGCGCCCGGTGTCGTGGTGACCCGGTGTGCAGTGCGTGTCTCCCCGGAGGCAGAGACCGTGCCGCGGCACAGTCTTCCATTCTGCCATGAAGCGAGGAGCCGTCCAAACCGGCGTAGTCGGGGCGGCTTCTGTCAGCCGCCTCACCGGTCGGCTGGGCTCAGCGACCGGTCTCGTGCACGATGATGACGTCTCCGTCGTCGCCGGGGCGTCTGGTGGGAGGCGGCGGGGTGGATGTCTGTGCCGCGACCCCTCCGACCCGATCACGCCACTCGCGAGCCATCTCCCAGACCGTGAGCCAGAAGACCCCGAGGCCGAGCACGACGCTCGCCACACCGAACGCGATGCCCGTCGCTCCGAAGAACCCAAGACCGATCAACGCGAGGTGCCAGGCGACGAGCAGCACCATGTCCCATCCGCCGAGCGCGCGGCGCTCGCGCACCGCGGGACGGAGGCGCGTCATCCCGGCGATGACCGCGAGGAACACGAACAGGAGGCCGCTGCCGAGGAACAGCAGGAAGAAGCCGGCAGGGCCTGCGCCGAAGATGCCGTAGCCGACGAGCAGCCACAACGGCAGAACGGGGATGGCGACCAACTGCCATCTCAGAAGCGCCCTGCCCAGCCACATGCCCACAGACTACGCGCGGCGACAGGGACGGCGGCTGGGAGTCGACCGCTGTTCGCCGCGGGCTGACGGGCGATTCAGTCTGGACCGATCAGATCCGGCCGAACGCGCCTCGTGCGCTCCAGTTGCTGCTCACGCCGCCACGTCGCGATGGCGCCGTGGTTGCCGCTGAGCAGGATGGGCGGGACCTCGCGCCCTCGCCACACCGGCGGCTTGGTGTACGACGGGTACTCGAGCAGGCCGTCCTCGTGCGACTCCTCGACGAGACTCTGGGGATTGCCGACCACGCCGGGAATGAGGCGCACGATCGCCTCGATCATCGCCATGACGGCGACCTCGCCCCCGTTGAGCACATAGTCGCCCAGGCTCACCAGATGCACGCGGGCTCGGCTCGCGGCCTCATCGAAGACGCGCTGATCGATGCCCTCGTATCGCCCGCATCCGAAGACCAGGTGCGACTCCTCGGAGAGCTCACGGGCCATCCGCTGAGTGAAGACCTCGCCGGCGGGAGACGGGAAGATCACCACGGGATCGTCGCGCCCGTCGAGCGCTGCACTGTGCTCATCTCCGACGTCGAGAACGGCGTCCAAGGCCTCGCCCCACGGCTCGGGCTTCATCACCATGCCCGCTCCGCCGCCGTACGGCGTGTCATCCACGGTGCGGTGCCTGTCGTGCGTGTGATCGCGCAGGTCGGTCACCCGCAGATCCACGATGCCGTTCTGCCTCGCCTTGCCGAGCAGGGAGATGTCGAGGGCATCGAAGATCGCGGGGAAGATCGTTACGATGTCGATGCGCACACCGTGAAGTCTAGGGTCGCGATCGGCCTCAGGCGCGGGAGAGGATGCCCGCCACGTCGACACCCGAGGGCAGCGTTCCGTACAGGGAGCCGCGCTCGACGCCGAGCCTCGAGGCGCAGAACGCATCGGAGACGGCATCCGGCGCCCCGGTCAGCAGCACCGCCGCCTGGAGAGCGACGGCCAGGTCTTCGGCGAGCCGGCGGGCGTCGAATGCGACGTCGTCCGCATCCCGACCCGATGCCTGCGTCAAGCGCGCGTCGATCGAGCGCAGCGTCTCGGCCAGCCTGCGGTCGGCAGGTGCCGCCGACGCGAGCTCGTCCCGCACAGCAGCGACGGAGTCCGGCTCCCTCGACAGCACTCTGAGGATGTCGAGAGCGATCACGTTCCCGGAACCTTCCCACACCGCCATCACCGGCTGCTCGCGGTATCGGCGGGCGAGCGGATAGTCCTCGGTGTAGCCGTTGCCACCGAGGCACTCGAGAGCTTCGTACGCGTGGCCTGGTCCGCGTTTGCACACGTAGTACTTCTCGACGGCCGTTGCCAGGCGACGGAACGCCACGTCGGAGTCGGAAGCGTCGACGTCATGCGCTCTGGCAAGGCGGAGCGCGACGGCGGTCGCCGCCTCGGACTCGAGGGCGAGATCGGCGACCACATTGCGCATCAGCGGCTGGTCGATCAAAGTGCGGCCGAACGCCGCCCTGTTGCGTATGTGCCACGCCGCCTCCGCGACGCTCTGCCGCATGCCGGCCGCCGATCCGAGCACGCAGTCGAGGCGGGTCCTCGCCACCATCTCGATGATGGTGCGCACCCCACGACCCGGCTCCCCCACCGCGAAGCCGACGGTCCCGTCGAACTCCACTTCGCTCGAGGCGTTCGACCGGTTGCCGAGCTTGTCCTTCAGCCGCTGGATGCGGAACACGTTGCGGGTGCCGTCGTCGAGCACGCGCGGCACGAGGAAGCAGCCGAGGCCGTCATCCGTCTGAGCGAGCACGAGGAAGGCGTCGCTCATCGGGGCGGAGCAGAACCACTTGTGCCCGGTGATGAGCCAGCCGTCGCCGTCGCGCACCGCGACGGTCGTGTTCGCTCGTACGTCGCTGCCGCCCTGCTTCTCGGTCATCGCCATGCCGAACAGCGCGCTCTGCTTGCCGGCGTAGAGCCGGGGATCGTAGGAGCGGCTCAGGATGCGAGGCATCCATCGCTCAGCGAGCTCGGGCTGCTGTCGCAAGGCAGGCACGACTGCGTGGGTCATCGACACCGGGCAGGCGTGGCCCGGCTCGACCTGTGCGAACAGCATGAAGGTCGCGGCGCGCGCGACGTTCGCGCCAGGACGCGGATCGGCCCAGGCGGCCGTGTGCGCGCCATGTGCGACGGACGCGGAGATGACGCGGTGATACGCGTCGTCGTAGTCGACCTCGTCGACGCGATTCCCGTGCCGGTCGAAGGCGCGAAGGACCGGCTCCCGACGCTCGGCGAGCTGGGCTGAGCGCTGGAAATCCGCACCCCCGACGAGATCGCCGACCTGGGTCAGTTCGGCGATCGCCCAGGCGGCGTCGAACCTGGCTACGCCTTCGACGAGCGCCGCGTGGGTCGTGAACTCGTTCACGTCGACGCGATCCGGCGCCTGGTTGGCCACCGTGTGGGTCGTATGGGGTGCCGGTCTCATCGTCGAGCGCCGTCCTTTCGCCGCCGCGTCAGCCAGACTCGTCTGAGTCGAGCGTCGGCCGCACCTCGAGGCTAGTCGGCGGACGACTCCGCGGACTCTGTGTCCGCTGCGTCCGGCTCCTCAGGGGCCTCTTCATCGTCGGGAGCCTCTTCGAAAAGCCCGATCGGCGGAGTCACCGTGACCGTTCCGGCCTGGATGTCGACCTCGGGCACGATGGCCGAGACGAACGGCACCAGAACCTCACCGTCGCGTGTCTTGACCGCGAGCAGGTCTTGCGCCGGCAGGTGGTCGACACGAGCCACGGTACCGACCTCGGTACCATCGCGGAGCACGGAGAGCCCTACGAGCTGGTGGTCGTACCAGGCATCCTCTTCGACACTGTCATCCTGGTCGACCCACAGGATCGCCTTGATCAGCGACTCGGCCTCCGTGCGGTCGCCGACACCCTTGAAGAAGCCGACGGGATGCCCGTTGTACCAGCGCAGCTCGGAGAGCGTGAGGGTCTTGCCGTGCCACTTCGACCCGGAAGGCACCTGCAGTGAGAACTCGGCACCGGGCACGAAGCGACGCTCCGGGTCGTCGGTGAAGAGCTCGAGTTTGATGGCCCCCTTGAGACCGTGGGCCTTGGTCAGACGTCCGACGCGAAGCTGCGCCTTCGGTTGCTTCCCGCTCACCTTGATCAGTCGAGAAGATCGACGCGAACGCGACGGCCGTCGGCCAGCGCGCTGACGACGGTGCGGAGCGCCTTCGCGGTGCGGCCCGAACGGCCGATCACCCGGCCGAGGTCCTCGGGGTTCACACGAACCTCGAGGACCTCGCCGCGCGGAGATTCCTTCGCGACGACGTGCACATCGCCGGGGTGATCGACGATGCCTTCGACCAGGTGCTGCAGAGCAGGAGCGAGCAAGGTATTACGCCTCGGTCGTCTCGTCGGCGGACTCGGATGCCTCAGCCTCGGGCTCGGCCTTCGGCGCCGGCTTCTCGGTCTTCGGCTTGAGCACCGGCTTCTTCTTCTCGTCGGCGACGAACGCGACCTTGGCCTCGGCCGTCTTGACCGTGCTCTTGGCGTCCTTGTCGCCCTTGAACTTGCCCCAGTCGCCCGTGAGCTTCAGGATGGCGGCGACCTGCTCGGTCGGCTGCGCACCGACGGAGAGCCAGTACTGGGCACGCTCGGAGTCGACCTCGATGAACGAGGGCTCCTCGGTGGGGTGGTACTTGCCGATCTCTTCGATCACTCGACCATCGCGCTTGGTGCGCGAGTCGGCGACGACGATGCGGTAGTAGGGGGCACGGATCTTTCCGAGCCGCTTGAGGCGGATCTTGACAGCCACAATTCTCCAGAGGTTTGACGTGTTTCGCGCGAACTGTCTGCCGAGGGCGTGGGGCACACGCGGCAGGAGGTCTGATGGAGAGTTCTTCTACGGTCTGATAGAGGGTCGTCCCGTATGAACTCGACTGACCATTCTTGCAGATTCGCGGCTCGAAGGATAATCCGAAAGCCGTTCCGGGGTGTTCCTTGACGAAGGCACGCTCTGAGGCACCCTCATGGTTCATGATGATGCAAGGAGACACGCTCGGTGAGGGGGCCGGATGCGCATCGATTTCTCATCGTCGGAGCGATCGACCGTCGGCATCGAGTGGGAGGTCGCCCTCGTCGACCGCGACACCGGTGACCTGGTGCAGATCGCCGACGAGGTGCTGAAGTCGGTCGGGCCCGGCGACGGCGCCGAGCATCCGCAGATCACGCACGAGTTGCTGCTGAACACCATCGAGCTGATCAGCAGCGTGCATCGCACCGTTCCCGATGCGGTCGCAGAACTCGGCACGCTGATCGACCACGTTCGAAAGACCACCGACCCGCTCGGCGTCGAGTTGATGTGCGCAGGCACCCACCCGTTCGCCCAATGGTTCGACCAGCGCACCACGCCGAGCGAACGGTACGACCACTTACTGGAGCGCACCCAATGGTGGGGCCGTCAGATGCTGATCTGGGGTGTGCACGTGCACGTCGGGGTCGAGCGCCGCGACAAGGTGCTGCCGATCGTGAATGGTCTGCTCACCTACTATCCCCACTTGCAGGCTCTCAGCGCTTCGAGCCCGTTCTGGGGCGGAGTGGCGACCGGGTACGCGTCGAACCGTGCCCTGATGTTCCAGCAGCTGCCGACGGCAGGGCTGCCGTGGCAGCTCGAACGCTGGCAGGACTACGAGGCGTATGTCGCCGACCTGATCGCCACGCAGGTGATCAGGGACTACAGCGAAGTGCGGTGGGACATCCGGCCGTCGCCTCGTTGGGGCACGGTGGAGATGCGGGCGTGCGACGGTGTGTCGAGTGCGACCGAGCTCGGGGCGCTGGCTGCGGTCATCCACTGTCTCGTCGAGCGCATGTCCGACCAACTCGACCTCGGAGAGCAACCGCTCGCTCTGCAGCCGTGGTTCGTGCGCGAGAACAAGTGGCGGGCGGCGAGGTACGGCATCGACGCCGACATCATCCTCGACCCGGGAGGCGCGCAGGGACGTGTCGTCGACGGCATCCGGATGCTCGTCGAGGAGCTCGCACCCATCGCCGAGCGCCTCGGGTGCGAACGCGAGCTGAGGGATGTCGAGCTGATCCTCGCGAAGGGCGTCAGCTATCAGCGGCAGCTGGCGGTCGCCGAGGCCAACGGCGGCAGCCTGCCTGCCGTGGTCTCTTCGTTGACTCGTGAGCTGCGAAACGGTCTCGACTGAGCGGTCGGCTCGGTCGACTGAGCTGTGTTCTCAGCCGCGGCCGAACAGCTTCTGCACCGCCGCGAGCTCTTCGCCGGTCGGTGTCTGCTGGCCGCCCGACTTCTGGCCGCCGAGGCCGAAGCCCGAACCGCCGGATGACGATCCTGCCGGCTTCGCACCGGAGGCGATGGCGGCGTTCTCTGCCGCTCGCTTCGCCGGGTTGCCTGAGCGCGAGCCCTTCTTCTTCTGCTGCTGCTTGCGCGCCCCGCTGTACCCGGCTCCAGGGATCGGGCCCATGCCCGGCACGTTCGGCACTCCGCCCTTCGCAACGGTCTTCATCATCTTGGAGGCCTGGTCGAAGCGCTGCACCAGCTGGTTGACGTCCGTGACGGTCATCCCCGAGCCCTTCGCGATGCGCAGGCGACGCGATCCGTTGAGGAGCTTCGGGTTGTGCCGCTCGCCCGGTGTCATCGACTGGATGATCGCCTCGGTGCGCACGATCTCCTTCTCGTCGAACTGGTCGAGCTGCTGACGCATCTGACCCGCGCCGGGAAGCATGCCGATCATCTTCTTGATCGAACCCATGTTGCGCAGCTGCTGCATCTGCTTCAGGAAATCGTCGAGCGTGAAGCTGTCGGTCGCGAACTTCTCAGCGACCTTGCGCGCCTCTTCCTCGTCGAAGGCCTGCTGCGCCTGCTCGATGAGAGTGAGCACGTCACCGAGGTCGAGGATGCGGCTCGCCATGCGATCGGGGTAGAACGGCTCGAAGTCGTCGAGTCCTTCACCCGTCGACGCGAACATGATCGGGCGGCCCGTGACCGAGGCGATCGAGAGGGCCGCACCGCCTCGCGCGTCGCCGTCGAGCTTGGTGAGCACGACACCGGTGAAGTCGACGCCCTCCTGGAACGCCTTCGCGGTGTTCACCGCGTCTTGACCGATCATCGCGTCGATGACGAAGAGCACTTCGTCGGGCTGCGTGGCCTTGCGGATGTCGGCGGCCTGCTTCATCAGCTCGGCGTCGATGCCCAATCGGCCGGCGGTGTCGATCACGACCACGTCGTACTGCTGGCGCTCGGCCTGCTTGACGGCGTCCTTCGCCACACGCACGGGGTCGCCGACACCGTTCCCGGGTTCGGGCGCGAACACCGGAACACCGGCCTGCTCCCCCACCACCTGAAGCTGGGTGACGGCGTTCGGACGCTGAAGGTCCGCCGCCACGAGCATCGGGGTGTGGCCGTCCTTCTTGAGCCACTTGGCCAGCTTGCCAGCGAGCGTGGTCTTACCGGCACCCTGAAGCCCCGCGAGCATGATCACGGTCGGCGGGTTCTTCGCGAACTCGAGGCGACGCTGCTCGCCGCCGAGGATCGCGACGAGCTCCTCGTTGACGATCTGGACGACCTGCTGCGCGGGGTTCAGCGCTTGGTTGACCTCGTCGCTGAGGGCGCGCTCGCGCACGGTGGCGGTGAACTGCTTGACGACGTCGAGCGAGACGTCGGCGTCGAGCAGCGCGCGACGAATCTCCCGCACGGTGCCGTCGACATCCGACGCCGACAGTTTGCCCTTTGTGCGGAGGTTCTTGAAGGTCTCTGTGAGCCGGTCGGAGAGAGTGCCGAAGGTAGCCATGGTGGGGTCAATCGTACTGGAGCGTGCTGGATGCCTGCCGCAGTCAGACGGCCGCTATTCGCCGTCGTCGACGGAGACCACGTCGCCGCGGTCGTCGAAGCTGACCTGAAGCACGGCATCCGTCTCGTCGGGGTCGATCGAGTACGTGAAGACGGCGAACGCCTCGTCGTCCTCGGTGTGGTCGGGCCGCAGCGAAACGCGCATCAGCTGCAGCGACCGCAGAACATCCATGGCGATGTCGCCGGAGTTGTGCACGAGCAGATCGAGCAGCGACTCCCCCATGTCGTCGACCTGTTGGTCGACGTACTGCGTTGTCACCGATCCGCGCTGGCTCAGCTCGGCGACGAGTGCGTCGCGAGCCCGAGCGTCGAGGCCTTCGAGCGCGTTGATGACGGCGGCGGCGGCATCCAGTCCCGTCTCAGAGACGTCGGCCGCGTCCGCTGCAGTGAGGTCGACCTCCACGGCCTGCTCCGCGACCTCGATCGTCTCCGACCAGTACAGCCCGCCCGTCGAGTCCTCCTCGACGACTCCGAAGTAGTCGTGCTCGATCGCCATGGCTCAGCCCACCAGTTGCTGCGCGAAGACGTGAGGAGTGAAACCGGTGAGATCGCCGATGCCCTCTCCCTGGCCGATCAGTTTGATCGGAAGCCCGGTGCGCTCTTGGACGGAGAGCACGAAGCCGCCCTTGGCCGAGCCGTCGAGCTTGGTCAGCACGAGCCCTGTCACGCCGGCGTGCTCGATGAATGCCTGCGCCTGCGCGAGACCGTTCTGCCCGGTCGTCGCGTCGAGCACGAGGAGCACCTCCGCGATCGGCGCCTGCTTCTCCACGACCCGCTTGATCTTGGACAGCTCGTCCATCAGGCCGCCTTTGGTGTGCAGCCGGCCTGCCGTGTCGATGATGACTATCTCGGTTCCCGTGTTCTTGGCGAACTCCACGGTCTGGAACGCGACGGATGCCGGATCCTGTCGTTCCTGCTGAGGCCGCACGATCTGCGCACCTGCCCGCTGCGCCCAGGTCGCGAGCTGCTCGACAGCGGCGGCACGGAAGGTGTCAGCAGCGCCGACCACCACCGAGCGGTCGTAACCACGAAGGAATCGTGCGAACTTGCCGATCGTCGTGGTCTTGCCGACCCCGTTCACGCCGACGACCAGCACGACGGCGGGGCGGTCCGTGAGGTGCAAGGTCGGGTCGAACTTGGCGAGACGCTCCTCGATGGTCTCGCGGAGCATCCGCTGGAAATCCTTGAGGTCGGTGGTCGCGTAGCGATCCACCTTCTGGTGCATCTCGTCGACGAGGGCCTCGGTGACGTCTGGCCCGAAGTCGGCGGTGATGAGCGCCGTCTCGAGGTCATCCCACGTGGTCTCGTCGATCGTGGGTTTGACGAACATGCCGCGGAGCGCGCCCGCGAGCGACCAGGAGCGTTCTGCCATGAGTCAAGAATAGAGGCGTTGAGCATATAGCAGATGCGCTATCATGGGCCCATGAAGGGCATGGGGAACGACCTGATCCGTGAGGCCCGCAAGCGACGCGGCCTCACCCAGGCGCAGCTGGCTGAGCTGGCGGGCACGACGCAGTCCGCGATCGCTCGACTCGAAGCCGCCAAGACGGCGCCGAGCTTCGACGACGTCATCCGATACCTGCGGCTGATGGATCTCGATCTGGACTTCATGCTGGTCGAACGCGACGACTCGGACTGGTTGCTCGCGGCTCCACTGATCGATGTGACGCCGGACGAGCTCCTCGAACGGCACGAAAAGATCGCCGCTGGGTTCCGCGAGTTGCGGAGGGCCGCCGATGCCGCAGCATGAGCAGGACTCGCCGGAGATCTTGAAAGTGCTGGGCGAGCACGATGTTCACTTCGTGCTCATCGGAGGCCTCGCCGCGATTCTGCAGGGCTCTCCTTTTCCGACCGAGGACGTCGACATCACCCCACAACGCACCACGGAGAACCTCGGCCGCCTCTCGAGCGCACTCAGAGACCTGGACGCGCGCGTCTACACCCAGTCAGAGCCCGACGGTCTGCCGTTTGCCCGTGACGCCGCCTCGCTCGGCGCGGCATCCGTGTGGAATCTTGCGACCAGACTTGGCCGGCTCGACATCTCGTTCGCGCCGAACGGTACAGAGGGTTTTCCCGATCTCGACGAGGGAGCCCTGACGATCGCTATCCGCGGGATCGACACCCGTGTCGCCTCGCTCGCCGACATCATCCGCTCCAAGCAGGCGGCGAACCGGCCGAAGGACCAGCGTGTGCTGCCCACGCTGCGCGAGATCCTCGCCTCTCGCCACGAGAAGAATCACTGAGCGATCCGCGGATGTCGGTGGCCACGGCTACGGTCTCGCACATGGCACAGGCACCCGAACTCATCGGCCTTCGCTCTCGACTGACCGGCAGGCTCGTTCTGCCCGGCGACAACGACTACAACGACGCGAAGCGCGCGTGGAATCTCGGCGTCGAGCAACACCCTGCGGCGGTGGCGGTTCCGGCCGGCGTCTCGGATGTGCAGCAGATCGTCCGCGCTGCCGCGGAGGCGGGCCTCGGAGTGCTGACCCAGCCGAACGGCCATTCGGCCGGCGCAGACCTCTCCGACATCGTGCTCGTGCGGCCGAGGGTGTTCGACGAGGTGAGCATCGATGTCGCTCGGCGAACCGCGAGGGTGGGCGCCGGTGTGAACTGGGGCAGGGTGCTCACGGCGCTCGACGGCAGCGGGCTGGTGGCGCTGGCAGGCAGCAACCCGGAGGTCAATACCGTCGCCTACTCGCTCGCAGGGGGACACTCGCTTTTCGCCCGCACCTATGGCCTGCAATCGCCTGCCGTGACCGCCGTCGAGCTGGTCGACGCGTCGGGCGAGTTCACGCGAGTCACGCAGGACGCCGACCCCGATCTTATGTGGGCTCTGCGCGGTGCCGGCGGTCTGTTCGGCGTCGTGACTGCGATCGAGTTCTCCCTGTTCGACGGCGACGAGCTGTTCGGCGGCAAGCTCATGTTCACCCCGGAGAGCGCGGCCGAACTGCTGGCCGCCATGTTCGAGGTCGCCAGGTCGGAACCGACGCTCGGGCTCTCATTCGGCATGATGAACTTTCCCGGAGCGCCGTCCGTGCCGGAGCTACTGCGTGGCAAGACAGTGGCTTCGGTCGACATCCTGCACATCGGCGGCTTCGACACCGGCGCCCCGGCGATCGCGCCACTGCGCTCGGTCGGCACCCCCTTCGCGGACACCACCCAGGTCTTCGGCATCGGTTCGCTGGCGCAGGTGGCCGCCGAACCGACTGACCCTATGCCGTACGCGGACTGGAGCAGTGCGTCGAGCGGTTACGACTCCACCTCGGCGGAGGGTCTGATCGACGCGTTCGCGAAGGGCAGCAGCGCTGGTCTTACCCGTATCGAGGTGCGTCCGTTCGGCGGCGCTTTACTCGCGGGCAGCCGGGAGCATGCGGTCGCTGGGCGAATCGATGCCGCTGCATACGTGGGTGCGAGCGTGATCGCGCCCAGCCCTGAAGCACTGACCGGCGTCGATGAGGCGTTCGCGCCGCTCACGAGTGCGGCGGCATCGACTCCGGCGACGGGGAACGTGCCGACGTTCCTCGATGAACGAGCCACACTGGGCGACGCGTTCGACGGAGCCGCGATCGCCCGGCTGAAAGAGCTCAAGGCGGAGCGCGACCCGAGCGGCGTCATCCGTGGAGCGCGGCGACTTCCCGACTGACGCCCGCCGCGGAGTCGTCCCGCTCGGCGACGCGCTGCCCGACGACGGCGGAGACGCCGTCTTGCCGCATCGAGACGCCGTACAGGGCATCCGCGATCTCCATGGTGCGCTTCTGGTGTGTGATGACGATCAGCTGGCTCGACTCGCGCAGCTCCTCGAACACCGTCAGCAGCCGGCCGAGGTTGGCGTCGTCGAGCGCCGCTTCGACCTCGTCCATGATGTAGAACGGGCTCGGTCGCGCCTTGAAGATCGCGATCAGGAACGCGACAGCGGCGAGGGAGCGCTCCCCTCCGGAGAGCAGCGACAGCCGCTCGATCTTCTTGCCGGCCGGCTTGACGGACACCTCGATGCCGGTCGTGAGCAGGTCGTCGGGGTCGGTCAGCCTGATGCTGCCGCTCCCGCCGGGGAACAGAACCGGGAACACGTCGGCGAACGCCTGGCGGGTGTCGTCGAACGCGTCGGCGAAGATGCCCTGCATGCGCTCGTCGATGTCGTCGATGATCGTGAGCAGATCCTTGCGCGTGTTCGCGAGGTCGGTGAGCTGCTCGGTCAAGAACTTGTGGCGCTGCTCCAACGCGGCGAACTCCTCGAGCGCCAGCGGGTTCACGCGGCCGAGACGTGCGAACTTGCGCTCGGCATCCTGCAGCCGCTTCTCCTGCTCAGCGCGGACGAACGGGCGCTCTGAGCCGTCATCCGTCTCCGCCGGGATGGCCACCTGTGGCCCGTACTCGGCGACGAGCACGTCTTCGACGAGACCGAGCTCGCTGCCCGCGCGCTCCAGCAGGCTGGACAGGTGCAGCTTCTTCTCGTAGATCTGCAGCTCGAGCCCGTGCACGCTCTCGCTCACGGCCTGCAGCCGATCACGGAGAGACGCCTCGTCACGGCGCAGCGCGACCAGCTCCTCGTTCTGACCCGCCCGCGCCGCCTCTGCAGCGGCCAGCTCGGTGCGAGCCTGACTCACGGATCGGTCGACGGAATCGAGGGCGCTCGGCAGCATCGCCGTTACCCGCTCAGCTGCGTCCACCTGGTGCCTGCGGATCACCTCTCGCCGTGCGGCCTCCGCCGCCGCGGCACGCTCGGCCTCGAGTCGCTGGGCGAGGGATGCCCCACGAGCGTCTTCGGCACGCACGCGTTCTCTCGCGGTCTCCGCAGCCAGCCTCGCCTGCACCTCCGCCTCGCGGCACGCCTCGAGCTCAGCGGAGACGGAATCCCGCTCGCTGACGTCGAGGATGGGTCGCGGCTTCGACGCGTGCGTCTCGTGCGCGCGCGTCGAAGCCGACGAGGCACGATCGGCTTCTTCGACCTTGGCCTCCGACTCCGCGATGCCTTTGGCGATGCGCTCGGCCTCGGCGTTCGCGGCGTCGACCTGCGCCGTCAACCGGCTCGTCTTCTCCGTCTGCTCAGCGAGCTGGGCATCGTAAGCGCGCAGCTGGGTCAGTGCGGCCGCGGACGTCTGCTTCGCAGCTTGCAGAGCCTCACGCTGCTCGTCGTGCTCGGTCTTGGCCTTCGCGATGGCCGACTCGAGCTCCTCGAGGCGCGCGGCGGCGGCATCCCGTTCGGCCAGCAGCTCGATCCGACCAGCACCCCTGCCCGAGCCGCCTCTGAGCGTGTGTTCCGAGAGCACCTCGCCGGTGCGGGTGACCAGCACCGTGCCTGCGCCCGCGAAGGACGACCACAGTCGTTGCGCCTCTGCCAGGTCCTCGACGACGATCACGCCGCTCAGCAGCCCGCGGATGCTCGGCGTCGCCTCGATCAGAAGGTCGACGGCGACCCGCGCCCCCTTGGGCGGATTCGCGTGCGACCGCGGCGCGTCTCCGGCCGGACCGCCCTCGACGACCGCCTCGATGGAACCGAGGTCTTCCGTAAGGGCGAACCGAACGGCGTCGACGGCGGCGTCTCTGTCCGTGACGAGCACGGCGTCTGCCAGCGTGCCGAGTGCCGCAGCGATGGCCGCCTCGAAACCGGGCTCGACCTTGATGGCGTCAGCCACGCGGCCTTTCACACCGTTGCGACCAGCGGCGATGAGCGCCGCCGAGCCGTCCCGCGCCTCGAGCGCGCGCCCCAGGGCGTTCACTTGGCCGGACAAAGCGTCGCGCTCACGTTCCAGCGTTCGCAGCTCGTCTCGAAGCCGTTCGATCTCCGCCTCGGCCTCGAACACGGCGGCCTGAGCGAGCTCGTACGCCTCGGCGAGGTCGGTTTGCGCGTCGGGTCCGAGCGGCGAATCATCCTCGCTGTCGGCGAGTGCCTCCTCGGCGGCAGCGCGCCGTTGCTCCGCGGCCTCAAGTTGATTGCGCTGACGCAGCACCTCGCCGCGCAGTGCCGCGAGACGCTGGGCAGCGGCATCCGCCTGTCCGGCGAGCTTGGTGAGCTCGAGATCGTGCTGCGACACCAGGGTGCTCTGCGCCGCGATCTGCTCGTCGAGGGCGTCGAGCCGACCACGTGCGGCACGGGTCGCGGTCTGTGCGGCGACCACTGCGGCATCCGCTTCGCCGACGCCGTCGCGCAGCATGGCCGACTCGGCTTTTGACGCTTGGATCATGTCAGGGGTCACCGTGAACGCGGACTCGGCGCTCTCCGCCTGGGAGCCGAGCAGCGCGAGGCGCTGGTTCGCCAAAGTGAACAGGGAGCGCAGCCGCTCCTGTGCGGATTCCAGCGCGAACGCCGTGCGCCTCGCAGCATCGACGGCGTCGCCGACCTGCTCCTGCTCGATGCGCGAGATGCGCAGCTGCTTCTGCTCCAGCTGCTCCTGCAGAACGATGCGTTCGCTGTGCCGCATGGATTCGTCGCGCGAGTACCCGTCGAGCGAGCCGCGCAACGAGACGACCTCGTCGGCGAGCAGTCGCGCCCGCGCGTCGCGGACGACGGCGGCGATGGTCTGAGCCTCTCGTGCCACCTCCGCCTGGGCGCCGAGCGGCTTCAGCTGCCGCCGGATCTCTCCCGCCAGATCGCTCAGCCTCGTGAGGTTGGTCTGCATCGCCTCGAGCTTGCGCAGCGTCTTCTCTTTGCGGCGACGATGCTTCAGGATGCCCGCCGCCTCCTCGATGAAGCCGCGTCGGTCATCCGGGCTCGCGTGCAGCACGGCGTCGAGCTGCCCCTGGCCCACGATGACGTGCATCTCGCGCCCGAGGCCGGAGTCGCTCAGCAGCTCCTGCACGTCGAGCAGCCGGCACTGCTTGCCGTTGATCGCGTACTCGCTGCCGCCGTTGCGGAACAGCGTGCGACTGATCGTGACCTCGGAGTACTCGATCGGCAGCGCGCCGTCGGAGTTGTCGATGGTGAGGGTGACCTCGGCACGGCCGAGCGGACCACGGGTGGACGTGCCGGCGAAGATGACGTCTTCCATCTTGCCGCCGCGCAGGGTCTTGACGCCCTGCTCCCCCATCACCCAAGCGAGGCCGTCCACGACGTTGGACTTGCCTGAGCCGTTCGGGCCGACGATGCAGGTCACGCCCGGTTCGAAGGCGAACGTCGTCGGCTGTGCGAAGGACTTGAACCCCTTGAGCGTCAAGCTCTTCAGATGCACGCCTGACGCCCCCTTCCCTCGGTCAAGCCGTCTCTACGGTACCCGACACGCGGGCCAGGGCCCGGCAGCGAGGTCACGTGGCGGATGATCGGGCCGAAGCACGACATCCGCGTCACGATCACGCCCCGTTGTTTTCGGGTTCGACGACGATCGCGGTGTTCACTCGTGCGAGCCTGCCGAATGGTGTCACCGCGGCAGCCACGAGTGCCACGACGGCGGCACCGATGAGCGCGACCGCCGGCCCTGGGCCGGCGATGATCAGGCCGGCGACGGCCGTCGCGATGGAGGCGCCGAGGTTGAGCGCGGTGTTGGTCCAGGCCGACGCTTCGGTTCTGGCATGTGCGGGCGCCATATCGTCTGCTGCGAGATACCCGGTGATGAGTGCGGGCGCCAGGAACAGTCCGACGACGACTGCCGTGACTCCGAACGCCACGAGTCCGAACCCGGTGGCCAAGGCGCTGACGACGGTGACGAGACCGATTCCCACAGCGCAGCAGAACAGCCGAACATCGAGTGCGATCCGCCACCGGAGGTGCCCGTAGACGACGCCGCCGACGGCGCTACCCACCGAGAGCGCGGCGAGCAGCCATCCCGATACGACCTCGGCGTGAGCCGCGGTCGCCACCGCAGGAGTCGCGATCTCGAACGTGCCGAGCACCACGCCGACCCCGCACAGCACGACGAGCACGCGAGCGAAGCCGGGAAGGCCGAGCACGCGGCTCGGAGCGGTCTGATCCGTTCGGCGCGAACCGCGTTGCGAGCGCACGACCCTGCTGCTGGCGAATCCGGCCGTTGCCACCAGCGTGATCGCGGCGACGAGAGCGAGCGCCGCGGGACCGGACACCAGTGTGACGACGCTCGCAGCGATGATCGGACCCACGACGAAGACGATCTCGTCACAGGTCGCATCGAGGCTGAACGCTGTGCTCCTCGTCACGCCCGGGGTTGTGAGGTCCGCCCACGTCACGCGCATCGCCGCACCGAACGGCGGTGCCGACAGACCGGCCAGCCCGGCAAGGGCGATCAGAACAGCCAACGCGGGATGCCCGAGCGACATCGTGACCGCGATCAGACCGAAACCTGCCGCCTGCACCGTGCCGAGCAGCGCGAGAACGAGCGAGGCGCCCCAGCGGTCGAGCGCGCGGGCGCGCCACGGCGAGGCCACGACGTTGGCCAGGCCGAAGACGGCCGACACGGCGCCCGCCGTCGCGAAGGAGCCCGAAGCGGACTGCACGGCGAGCACGAGCGCGAGGCCCGCGATCGCAAGCGCCAAACGGCCGAGGAGGGACGGCAGGAACGAGCGCAGTGCGCCCGGTAGGAGAAGAACGGAGAACATCGTGACTTTCGAGGGTGACCGCGCGACGACGGCGGAATCTGACGGTGAGAGGCCCGCAGGCAGGGTTGACGCACCCTGTTGGGCAGGAGTCTGCGCAGGTGGTACGCAGTGCCGTCAGATGAACATCACGATGAACACGCGTGCAAGGTTATCTAAGGTCGGTGTTGTCAGTCGATTCGGCAGCGGAGGGGTTCTTCTCGTGCGAGTGACCATCGAACGGGTAGTGGTCCCGGAGACCGTGGATGCCGATGCCTCGGGTGACTTCGCGGGCTTCGTCGATGTGGGCAACGCGTGTGCCCTCGAACTGTGGCGCAACGACGACTTCGTCTACGACCCCGCCGATCAGCTTGCCTGGTACGGCGAGAGCCCTTTCCGGCTCAGGATGCTCTACCTCGCCAGACTCGACGGCGACCCCGCCGGCCGCCTGCTGGTGACCGTGCCCCTCGACGAGAACGCCACGACGGCGGAGGTCGAAGTGCAGGTCATCCCTCCCGCGAGACGGCACGGCATCGGAACGGCTCTGCTCCGACTCGGAGAAGACCTGGTCGGGGATGCCGGTCGCGTCGACATCTCGACGTTCACCGAGCATGTGCTCGCCGACCTGCTGCCACATGCTCCGAGACTGACTCCGGAGTCCGGCCCGCTCGGGCTGCCCGCGGAGGATGACTCCGTGCGATTCGCCCTCGCGTCGGGTTACCGGCTGGGTCAGGTCGAGCAGGTCAGCCGGCTGACCCTGCCGATTCCGGATGACGTCGCCCTAAACCTGCAGAGGGAGGCCGACTCCCACTCGCAGGACTACCGCATCGTGACCTGGTGGCAACGCTGCCCCGACGAGCTCGTCGACAGCTATGCCGCGGCGAGAGCGCGCATGGTGATCGACGTGCCGCACGACGGCATCGCGGTGGACACCGAGCGGTGGGATGCCACCCGGGTGCGCGAGCAGGAGCAGCGCTGGATGGATGCGGGCGAGCCTCCGCTCGTCGCCGCTGCCGTGCACGCGGCCTCCGGTGAGGTGGTCGCGTACACGATCCTGCTCGTCGCTCAAGGATCGAAGAAGGTGGAGCAGTGGGACACCCTGGTGGTCGCCGCCCACCGCGGCCACCGGCTCGGCCTTGCGGTGAAGCTCGCCAACCTGCGCGCGCTGACGGAGGTCGCTCCCGCAGTCGAGCGCATCCTCACCTGGAACGCCGGAGAGAACAGCCCGATCCTGGCGATCAACAAGCGGATGGGCTTCGAGGCCTACGCCCTCGACGGCAACTGGCAGAAGGGTCTCGCCTGATGGCACAGCAGACGATGCGAGCAGCGGTCATCCACGAGCTCGGGCCCGCCGACGCCATCCGGGTCGAGACCGTACCCGTGCCCCAGCCCGCTGCGACCGAGGTGCTCGTGCGTATCGCCGCCACGACGGTCAATCCCGTCGACACCTTCGTGCGCAGCGGCGCCTACCGGACGCCGATGACGTTCCCATTCGTCGTCAGCCGTGACCTCGTCGGCACCGTCGAGACGGTCGGCGACGACGTAGCCGACTTCTCCCCAGGGGACTCCGTGTGGTGCACGAGCCTGGGCCACGGCGGCCGGCAGGGCGCGGCGGCCGAGTACGCGGTCGTGTCGGCCGACCGCCTCTACCACGTGCCGGCCGGCGTCGACCCGATCACTCTCGTCGCGCTGGCTCATCCCGCCTCGACGGCCTGGCTCGGGCTCGTCGAGCACGGCGGCCTTGCCTCGGGTGGCACGGCCTTCGTCGGCGGAGGCGGAGGCAACGTCGGCGGATGTGCCGTCGGCATCGCGATCGGCCTCGGAGCGACGGTGGTGGCGACGGCGGGCGAACGCGACCTCGCTCGGCTCGCGGAAGCCGGAGCGATCGGGCTCGATTACCGCGCGTCGGGGCTCGACGACAGCATCGCCACCGCGCTGCCGAACGGGGCTGATGTCTGGTTCGACACCTCGGGCAGCCTTCGCCTCGGGCAGGCGGTTCCGCTTCTCGCCGAGCGGGGACGCATCGTGCTGGTGGCGGGAATCACCAGGCGCGACGAGCTGGCATTCGGAGAGCTGTACACGCACGACCGCGGCATCGTCGGCTTCGCGATCAGCAACGCAAGGGTCGGCGAACTGCGCAGAGCGGCGGACGCTGTGGGGGCGGCCGTCGCTGCCGACGCCCTGCCCGCCCCCGTGATCGAGCGGAGGCCGTTGGAACAGACGGCGCGGGCGCACGCGGATGTCGAAGCCGGCGTCACCCATGGGCGGCGACTGCTCATCGTGCCCTGACGGGTGGGCTCAGGATGACCTGGCATTTCGGACAGAAATGCGACGAGCGGTTCATGAACGGGCGACGTACGATCCGCGTGCCGCAACGGCTGCAACTCTCGCCCTCTCGGCCGTAAACCTCAAGGCTGTGCGCAAAGTAGCCGGACGCACCGTTGACGTTCACGTACTGGGCGTCGAAACTCGTGCCGCCCTCCGCGAGCGCCTTCTGCAGCACCAGCCGCACCTCTGACAGCAGCTCACGGGCCTTGCGACGCGAGAGCGTCTGCGTCGGCTGCTCGTAGTGCACCCTCGCGGCCCAGAGCGCCTCGTCCGCGTAGATGTTGCCGACGCCGCTGATCAGCGTCTGGTCGAGAAGCGCACGCTTCACGGTCGTGCGTCGCGTCGCGAGCGCACGGAGGAATCCTGCGTCGTCGAACGCCGGGTCGAGCGGGTCGCGGGCGATGTGCGCGACCTGGCTCGGCACCAGGGAAAGGTCCGTTCCGAGCCCGCCAGGCGCGCCGTCGATGGTCGGCACCAGAGTGTCGACAGCCAGCGATCCGAACGTGCGCTGGTCGACGAAGTGCACGGCGAGCTCTCCGCGCTCCGGATGCTCCAGCACGAGCCGCACCCGCGCGTGCCGGCCGGCGGGCTCCCCAGCCTCGCGCAGCAGCACCTGCCCGCTCATGCCGAGGTGGATGAGCAGGGCGTTCGATGCCGAGGCATCGGAGTCGGCGGCGATCGGCAGCCACAGGAACTTGCCCCGTCGGGCCGCTCCGAGCATCCGTCTGCCCGTGAGCATCGCTGGGAGCTCGCCGATCGATCGATCGTGCCTGGTGATGCCGCGTTCGTCGAGCACTTCGACGGACGAGATGGTCGCCGAGGTCACGGCCGGTTCGAGACCGGCCCGCACGACCTCGACTTCGGGGAGCTCTGGCACGTCAGTCGCGGCCGTTGGCCAGCGTCCACGCCTTGAGCGCCGCGGCCATCTCGGCGTTCTTCTTGCTCGTGCCCTCGCCATCGGCGGTCACAACGCCGTCGACAGAGACCACGGCACGGAAGGTCTTATTGTGGTCAGGTCCGCTGTCGGTGACCGTGTAGTGCGGCGCGGGTGCGCCGTGTCGTGCCGCCAGCTCTTGAAGGCTGGTCTTGGGATCCATCGCGGCGCCGAACCGGTCGGGGTCATCGAAGAGCGGCCCGATCAGCCGAAGAACGAACTCGGTGGCGACGTCTCCCCCGGCATCCAGATAGACGGCACCGATGATCGCCTCGACGGTGTCGGCGAGGATGGACGACTTGTCGGCTCCACCGCTCTGCGTCTCGCCCCTGCCGAGCAGCACGAATTGCCCGAGCCCGATGCCCCTCGCAACCTCGGCGAGGGCGACGCTGCTCACGAGCGACGCGCGCCGCTTGGCCAACCCGCCCTCGTCGACCCGCGGGTTGTCGCGGAACAGCTTGACCGTGACCGCCTGCCCAAGGATCGAGTCTCCGAGGAACTCGAGGCGCTCGTTGGTGGGAATGCCGCCATGCTCGTACGCGTACGAACGGTGGGTGAGCGCAAGGGACAGCAGCTCGGGATCGATGTCGATGCCCAGGAGTTGCTGCAGCGCACGCGACTGCAGGACGGCCCGATCGGACCGTCCTGCATCGGCTGCCTTGGCCGTGTCGCTCGACACGACCTTAGACGTCGGCGACCTTGCGGCCCTTGTACTCCAGGAACAGCGGGGTACCGGCCGAGTCTTCGACGACCTTCGCGTGATGCGGAAGGCTGTAGGTCACCTTGCCGTTCTCGATGGTCTTGACCAGGTTGGGAACCTGAGCCTTCCACTGCGAGCGGCGGGAGTGCGTGTTGGAACGCGACTTCTTCCTCTTGGGAACAGCCATGATCTCTACTCTTCTCTGTCTGGGGAACCGGCGGGGCCGGCCACGTCGTCGGAAGCAGGAAAGTCCGCGAGCGCAGCCCACCGCGGGTCGGTGGTCTTCGTGGGTTCGCGATCCGGCAGATCGGCAAGCCGTTCGCCGGTCTCTGGGTCGAGACCTGGGCAATCCGGCCGGCACACCGGCTGGAACGGCAGTGACAGCACCACCGCATCCCTGACAAGAGGTTCAAGATCCACGTGGTCGTCGTGAACCTCAAAGTCAAAAGCTTCCCCAGAAGAATACGCGAAAAGCTCCTGGAAGTCGACTTGGACACTCTCGGCGATGTCCGTCAGGCAGCGGCCGCAGACGCCTGTCGCGACGGTCGACACCTCACCGGACGCCAGGATGCCCTCGTGCACCGATTCGAGCCGCAGTTCGAGGTCGACCGGGGTTCCGGCCTCCACGCTGATCAGCCCTTCGCCGAGCTTCTCCGGGGAGTCGACGACGATCGATTCCTCGCGCATCTCGCCTGGGCGATGCAGAAGGTCGCGCACGTTGACGGAATAGGGGTTGCGCACTGGAGCAGACACGAACCAGCATTCTAGCGCGGCGGTTCCGATCGCAGGCCGACCGCCATCAGCTGCTGAATCGCGCCGCCCCCGGTGACCGCAGACGTCCCTCGAGCAGCGATACCGGCGCCACCTGGGCGCGAACGCGACGCGCCCACCCCGCGGTCCCGGCGATCGCGGAGACAACTGCGACGACGTCGGCAGCGAGCTGCGGATCGGCGTAGTTGCCGGTGCGCGGTGCGAACCGATCACGCTCGATGGCGTCGATCAGCTCATCCAATGCCGCAGAAGCTTTGGCGCGCGCGTCGACGCTCGGTGCCCCGGGCGGAGCTTCCTCCCACGTTCGTCTGAGCCGTTCGGCGAAGACCCTCGGGGTCTCGGTCGCCGGCACGGCGAGGCCCAGATCGAGGCACGACGCCCGCAGCTCGACCCACATCGTCGCGACCTTGCCCCCGCCGTTGCTCACCGAGGCGAGCCGTGACGCTCGCAGGCGCCTGCGCACGATGAGAGGCGTCAGCAACAGCGCCAGCACGACCAGGATCACGGCCGCCACGCTGCCGCTGGACGAGATCGCGGTCGCCGTCGGGTCATCCGGCGATCCCGTGGTCGCCGGTGCGTCGGTGGCGAGCTTCAGGCCCTTGCCGCCGGTCGGAGTCGCCGTGGCGGTCGGGGCGGACTGCGCTTGAGCGGCCTGCGCTGTCTCGTAGTCCGGAACGGACCCTCGACCGACGGTCGGCTCGAACGGCACCCACCCGACCCCGGGAAAGTACAGCTCCGGCCACGCGTGCAGGTCGTCGGAGCTGACGGAGAAGACGCCCTTCGAGCCCGACGCTCCGGTCTGAGTGCCCGGCAGGTAGCCGACCGCGATGCGTGCCGGGATGCCAAGGTCACGCGCCATGAAGGTCATCGCGGCTGCGAAGTGCACGCAGTAGCCGGCCTTCTGCTCCAGGAACGTCGCGATCGTGCCGGGCGTGTCGCCGTCGTACCCACCGTCCTTCGGCGCATTGAGGGAGTAGCGGAACTGGCCGTCGTGGAAGTAGGCCTGCAGCGCGACGGCCTTGTCGTACGGCGTCACCGCACCCGCGGTGACAGACCGCGCAGTCGCCGCGATGATCCCAGGCGCGTCCCTCGGCACGAGCAGGTCGTTCTCGACCGAGCCGGGATAGTCGGTGCCCGCGTCACGCAGTTGCTTGGCCGTCGGTTCGAGACTGCGTGAGACGACCGTGTACTGCTGATTCACCGTCGTCGCCGTGTAGCCCGTCACGGTGAGGTCCTTCTCCTCCCATCCCCAGCTGCCGGCGAGGCCGGTCACCCGCTCCACCGGGTACGGGGCGGGCAGCCATGAGCTCGTCATGTTGTGCACCTGCACCTGGGTGGTGACCTTCGTCGATTTCACCTTGTCGGTGAGACCGGGGACCTTCGAGATCTTCGTCGAGGACGTGAAGAACGTCGATGACGAGCGCAGGTGGCGCCACACCGCCCCGGAGAAGGCGTCGAGTGTGGTCATCTGCAGGTAGCCGGGGGTGGGGTCCGTCGTCGTGTAGTTGATGACCGTCACGGGGAGCGGGCGGCGCAGGTCGGCGCCGAGGTCGATCAAGGGGCTCACGCCCTGGCCGAACAAGACTCCCGACGCCGGAATGGCTTGCCGTCCGACCTGCTGGAACCCGGGCGCTGTGGTGCCGATCACCAGCGCGACCACGATCGCGCCGGCGGCGATCGCAAGAGATGACCCGAGCTCGGCGCCCGCGCCGCGTGTCGAACGCACGTCGGCCCGCAACAGCAGCAGGTAGGCAACGAGGCAGAGCACCAGGGCGAGCGGAGCGATGCCGCCGTTGAGCAGCGACGCCGGGGCGCTGAGCGCGGCGACGACGAGCACGCCCACGAACGCAGGCCGGCGCAGCACGACGGCGAGCAGGTCGGCCGTCCAGGCGATGATTCCCCCTGCCGCGACCGTGAGGAAGAGGAACTCCGGAATCGGATCGGCGGGCACTCCCTGGTTGTTGAACGACACCCGCGCTTCGGTCACGAGTCGACCGAATTCTCCGAATGTCGCCGGAGTGGGGATGAAGCCCAGCAGCGCGGTGGACGACGCGAACAGGGCCGTCACGAGCAACAGGAGTGCGACCAGCGATGCGATGGGTGCCACAGCGCGCGGCAGACGCGTGAGGCGACATCCCACCGCGACCCCGAGCACGACGACGGCGGTGAGGATGAGCTCGATCCACCACACCGCCCCGGAGATCAGCCCGCCGAGCGCCACGGTGAGGGCGCCCATGACCGCCAGCAGTGCCACGAACAGCCTGACATCGGTGACGCGCTGCGAGCGCTCCGGTGAGGTCGCGACGGGTGCCGGCGCGGCCGGACGCCACGACACGACAGGAGGCCGCCGACCAGGGCCGGTCCTCGCGGACCGGGCGGTGTCAACCACGACGCACCGTCGGCGCTTCGATGCCTGCCCGCTGCCAGACGGCGGCCGGCGACTCGCCGGGTTGCACGTCGACGCAGGTCCAGCCCCTGCGCTCGTAGTGCTCGCGAAGGTCTGGGCGCTCACCAACGAAGAAGGCAACGGCAGGGTCGCACAGGATGCGCAGGGACGCGGCCGCGGCCAACTCGTCGTGATCCCCGTCGACCACCACCACGAATGCGGGCACGGCCTGCGGGTTGCGGCGCAGGGCTGCACTGAACACCGCAGCGGAATCGGCGTTGTCCCGCGGAACCTGCTCGAGGGCCGCCAGGCCGGCGAGCAACGTCTGCCCACCGCCGGGAGGGTCGTACGCGGCGACGGGGAGTCCGCCGGTGCCCGCCCGCGCGGTTCCGGCGCGTCCGAGGAGCTGGATCGGGGCGGTCTCGACCACTCCGAGCGCGAATCCCTGTCCGACGAGATGCGTTCCGATCGATGCCACGAGGTCGATGGCCGCCTCGAAGCGCGGGTTGCGGGCATCCGAGCCGGCATGACGGTGTTCAGCTCGCGCCCCTGAATCGGTGTCGAGCAGCACCCAGGTCTCCGGGTTGCTGCGCGGCTCCTCCTGGCGCACCATGAGCTTGTCGTGCCTGGCCGTCGCACGCCAGTGCACCCGTCGCATCGGATCGCCGGGGCGGTACTCCCTGGCGATCAGCTCGTCGGCGTTGGGGATGCTCTGCTTCACGAGCTCGTGCTCGTATCCCTCGCTGCGGGAGAACTCGAACTCCGCCTCCGTGAGGTCGAGCGCGCGCGGAACCACGATCAGCGGCTTCGACGACCCGATCGCGTAGAGGCATCGCACGAGTCCGAACGGGTCGGTGCGCTCGAGCAGCAGCGGGCCGACGTCGTACACGCCCCGCACCGTCGCCTCGATCGAGTACCTCACCACTGTGCTGTCCGAGCGGTCCCTGCTGGCGCGGGCGTGCTCACCGAGCTGTGGAAGTGCGGCGAAACCCGGCGCCACGAGCGGCGCAGGACAGTCATCCCGCCATCTCAGACCGGGCGACATGCGATTGGACTCGTTGCGCACCACGAGGGCGACGTTCGCCGTCTCGCCCACGATCACCAGGTCGGACTCGAAGGTTCGGCCGACGCTGATCCATGGGCGATCGATGGTCACCGCGATGGCTGCGGCGAGCGGGAGGAGCAGGAGCACGAGTCCGAGCACGAGCAGGTCGACGCGGCCCAACTGGGCGGCTCCGATCATGGCGATGACCCCGGCGATGGCGATTCCTGCGCCACGCCAGGTCGGCCTCGGCCGCTGCGCTGCTGACCGGACTCGAGTCGTCCTCATGCTTTTCAGGCTACTTCTGTTGCCCCGTCGGCACGGGCGTCGCGGCGACGATGCGGGAGACGATCTCCGAGAGTACGGCGGTGCGTTCGTGGTGCTGTCCCATCGCCCTGCTGGTGGGCAGAAGGCGATGCGCGAGCACTGGAACTGCGAGATCGTCCACGTCGTCGGGGAGCACGAAGTCGCGGCCATCCAACGCCGCCCTTGCCTTCGCAGCGCGCACGAGCTGCAGCGTCGCGCGCGGGCTCGCCCCCAACCGAAGATCCGGGTCCTCGCGGGTGCCGCGTGCGATCGCGACCGCGTAGTGCTTCAGCGCGTCGGACGCGAAGACGCGGCGTGCCAGGCTCATCATGCGCCTGAGCCGCTCGGTGCTGACGACTGCGCCGATCTGCGCGAGCGGGCTCGAGGTGTCACGACCGGTGAGCATCTCGATCTCGGCCTCTTCGTCCGGATACCCCATGGCGATGCGGGCCATGAACCTGTCGCGCTGCGCTTCGGGCAGCTCGTACGTGCCCTCCATCTCGACGGGGTTCTGGGTGGCGATCACGATGAACGGGTCGGGAAGCGGATAGGTGGAGCCGTCGACCGTGACGTGCCGCTCCTCCATGCACTCCAGCAGCGCGGACTGCGTCTTGGGGCTTGCCCTGTTGATCTCGTCGCCGATCACGATGTTGGCGAACACGGCCCCCGGCTTGAACTCGAAGCGTCGCTCCGGCTGGTTGTACACCGAGACTCCGGTGACATCGGAGGGCAGTAGGTCGGGCGTGAACTGGATGCGGCTGACGCTGCTGTCGACGGACTTGGCGAGTGCCTTGGCCAGCATCGTCTTGCCGACGCCGGGCACATCCTCGATGAGCAGGTGGCCCTCGGCCAGCAACACGGTCAAGGCGACACGGACCGCCTCGTGCTTGCCGTCGATCACGGCCTCGACGTTCGCCGCGATCTGGTCGGCGTCGGCTTGGAGCTCTTCGGGTGTCAGATCGGGTTCGACCTCGTCGGCTGCGGATGCCGCATCCGTGGGTTGTTTGGTGGGAAGACTGTTCATGGCTCCTGCAGGTACTCGTAGACCGCACGAGGAACGTACGGACTCACGTCACCGCCCAGCGCGGCGACCTGACGCACCAGCGAAGACGACACGTGCGCGTTCGCCGGATTGGGCAGCAAGAAGACCGTCTCGACACCGGCCAGATCGCGGTTGACGATCGCCATCGGCGTCTCGTAGGCCACGTCGACCTGCGAACGGATGCCCTTCACCAGGGCCTTCGCGCCGACATCGGTGCAGTAGTCCACGAGGAGCCCGACACTCCATGCCGCAACGATGACGTTGGACGGCAGCCGTTCGTCGGCGATGGACCGTTCGATCAGGGCGACGCGTTGGGCGATCGGCAGCATCGCGTCTTTGTCGGGGTTGTGCACCACCAGAACGTGGATCTCGTCGAACAGGCGCGCGGCTCGCGCGATCACGTCGAGGTGCCCCAGGGTGACGGGGTCGAACGAACCAGGGACAACGGCGATCCTGCTCATAGATTTCCAGAATAGCGGCGGGGGGTTATCGGTTCGTTACTGTTCGCATACGACTCGCAGGATGCCGAACGAGGCGCCGATCGTCGCACGATCACGCCCTCGCCAGGAAGTCTCGCGACTGGTCGGTGAGCCGTGAAGCGATCGCGGATGCCAGTGCCGGGTGCCCCACAAGGTGCGGGTCGTGCTCCAGCACGCCACCGGCGTCCGCCCGCGCCTGCTCGATCACCTCGCCGTCACGCGCAACCCTCAGTAGCCGTAGCGACGAACGGCCGCCGGACTGGTTGCTGCCCAGCACGTCGCCCTCTCTCCTCAGCTCGAGGTCGGCCTCGGCGAGCTCGAATCCGTCGAGGGTCGCCGCGACCGCGTCGACACGTTCGCGTGCGGTGGTACCTGTTTCTGCCGCCGTCACGAACAGGCACAGGCCGGGGACGCCGCCGCGGCCGACCCTTCCGCGCAGCTGATGCAGTTGCGAGACGCCGAAGCGGTCGGCATCGAGCACGATCATGGCTGAGGCGTTCGGCACGTCGACGCCGACCTCGATGACCGTCGTCGCGACGATCAGGTCGAGCGTTCCCGCCGCGAACGCGAGCATGACGGAATCCTTCTCGTCCGCGCTCATCCGCCCGTGCAGCGCCGCGACTCGTGCGCCGGCAAGGCGGGCGTCGGCCTGCACGGCTGCAAGGGTCTGCTCGACCGAGGCTGCCGGGACCGTCGGTGCGGATGGCTCGGCTGCGTCATCCACGTCGCCGCCGAGCTCGTCGTCCTCCGCCTCCTTGGCAGTGATCGCGGGGCACACGACGAACACTTGGTGGCCGGCAGCGATCTCTTCCGCAGCGCGCTCCCACACCCTGGATTCCCAGCGAGGATGTTCGGCCAGAGGAACGACGAAGCTCTCGATGCGCTGTCGCCCCGCTGGGAGCTGCGCGATGGTCGACACGTCGAGGTCGCCGAACACCGTCATCGCGACGGTGCGCGGAATGGGTGTCGCCGTCAGCACGAGCTGGTGCGGCGGGGAAGACGCCTTGGCGCGAAGCGCGTCACGCTGCTCGACTCCGAAGCGGTGCTGCTCGTCGACGACGATGAGGCCGAGGTCGAAGAACGACACGTTCTCGTTCAGCAGCGCGTGGGTTCCGACGACGATCTGCGCCTGACCGCTGATGGCGCGCAGCATCGCCTTCTTGCGCTCCGACGCGGTGAGCCGGCCGGTGAGGAGCGTGGGCATCAGATCCGCCGCGAGGTCGGGACCGAGAGCCGCCACGATCGATCGGAGGTGCTGCGAGGCGAGCACCTCCGTCGGCGCCAGGAAGGCGGACTGCCCACCGCTGTCGGCCACCTGCAGCATGGCACGTAGCGCGACGACGGTCTTGCCGCTGCCTACCTCACCCTGCACGAGTCGGTTCATCGGAACGGGTTGGGCGAGGTCGCCGGCGATCTGGTCGCCGACCGCCTGCTGGTCGTCGGTGAGCTGGAACGGCAGCGCTGCCTCGAAGCGGTCGGCATACCTGCCCGGCACCGGCTTGCGTGCCGTCGCCGCCGTCTCACGCAGCCGGGCGCGCTCCTGCAGCAGTGCAGCCTGCAGCACGAACGCTTCCTGGTAGCGAAGCGTGTCGCGCGCCTTGCGCCAGTCGGCATCGTTGGCCGGTGTGTGGATGCCCGTGAGTGCGGCCCTGAACCGCTCCAGTCGATGCTCGGCGGCGAGCTCCGGCGGCACCGGGTCATCCACGTCGCGCAGCTTGGGCATCACCTCCTCGCGGATGACCTTCGCGATCTTCCAGCTCGCCAGCGTGGACGTCGCTGGGTAGATCGGGATGGGCTGGATCTGCCAGGCCTCAACGGCGGGCCCCGAGGTTGCCGCGGTTCCAGGGGTGTCGTCGAAGAGCTCGTAGTCGGGATGGGTGAGCTGCAGCGACCCCTTGTAGCGGTTGACCTTGCCGGCGAAGATGCCGCGTCTGCCAGGAACGAGCTCGTTCGCCCGCCATGCCTGGTTGAAGAATGTGAGGGTGAGGATGCCCGTGCCGTCGGAGATCCCGACCTCGAGGATCGAGCCCCGACGCTGACGCATCGGGCGAGAGCTGCAGCTCCTCACCTCGGCGACGATCGTGACGTCTTCGCCGGTCGGAATCTCCGCAAGAGCCGTGAGCTCTCCCCTGTGCGCATAGCGACGGGGGTAGTGCGCGAGCAGGTCGCCGACCGTCTCGTGCCCGAATGCCCGATGGAAGAGCGCAGCCTGCCTGGTGCCGATCGATGCGGAGAGCGCAGTGGCGAGTTTCACCGGACCTGCCGAGGCACCGACCTCGTCGCGCTCCGAGGCATCTGCTGCCCGGCTCGCTCGTGTCTGCGCCATGCACCAAGGCTAGGCGGTGCGACCGACACCTGCGGATAGTGTCGAAGGTATGCCCCGTATCGTCGCCGGTTTCGCCGGATCGCTCGGTCTCGCGGTGCCGCGCTCGGGCACCCGGCCCACGAGCGACCGCGTGCGTGAGGCGATGTTCTCATCGCTCGAGTCGATGGATGCCGTCAGCGGCATGCGAGTGCTCGACTTGTATGCCGGTTCGGGTGCGCTCGCTCTCGAGGCCGTGAGTCGCGGTGCGACCTCCGCCGTGCTGGTCGAGCAGAATGCGCAGGCGGCCTCCGTGTGCCGTGCCAACGCCGCGGCGGTCATCACGGCGGCCGCGAAGTCCGCTCGGGACGTCACGCCAGTCGTCGACGTGCGTCAGAGCTCCGTGATGGCCTACCTCGGTCATCCTCATCAGCGCGCGGTGGACCTCGTGTTCATCGACCCCCCGTACGACGTGGATGAGGCCGACCTGGCGGGAGTGCTCGAGGCGCTCATCCCGTCGCTGAACACGGATGCCGTCGTGGTGGTCGAACGCAGCGCGCGCTCCCCCGAGCCGTCCTGGCCGGCCGGGCTGGAACCGTTCAGGTCGAAGTCGTACGGCGAGACCGCCGTGTGGTTCGCTCAGCCCGCGACGCCGTCCCAGCCGGAATAAGGGTCCCAGCCGGAGCGGCGACCGTAGGGATGCCCGTCGACGGTCACCCGTTCGGCAGGATCATCCACGTCTCGGGGCTCGACCGTGCCGATCACGACGAACGGCGCCGGTGGCACGGTGTCCGTGGGGAAGCACGCCAGCAGCGCGTGGTCCTCTCCCCCGGTCAGCGCGAGCGCCGGATCGATGTCCGGCGCCAACGACGCGAGAGCCTCGGAGGCCAGGTCGATCCGGACGCCCGACGCCTCAGCCACCCGCCCCGCGTCGAGCGCGAGCCCGTCGCTGACGTCGAGCATGGCGGTTGCGCCGGCGATGGCAGCGGAGACCCCGGCGGCGATGGGCGGCGTCGGCCGTAGTTGCACGGCCACCTCCGGGACGCGAGCGGCGACCGCCACTCCGCGCGCAGCATCGGGGACACCGTCATCGTCGACGCCGTCCGCGAAGAGGGCGACGAGGCCGGTCGCCGCCCTGCCGATCGTTCCGGCTACTGCGACGATGTCTCCTGGCTGTGCGCCCGACCGCAGCACCGGCTCCCTCCCCTCCAGATCGCCGAATGCGGTGACCGCGAGCGTGAAGACGTCCGAGACGGAGAGGTCACCGCCCACGACGCCACAGCCGGGCGCGAGCGACTCGCATCCCTCACGCAGGCCGTCGGCAATGGCTTCGAGGGTCGTGACCGGTGTGTCACCGGGTGCGGCGATCGCGACGACGAGCGCGGTCGGCATGGCGCCCATCGCGGCCACGTCGGCGAGGTTCGTCGCTGCGGCCTTCCAGCCCACGTCGGTCGGACTGGACCACGCCCACCTGAAGTCGGGTCCGGCGATCATCATGTCTGTCGTCACCACATAGCGGCCGTCCGGTGCGGCCAGCACCGCGGCGTCATCACCCGGGCCGACGATGGTGGCATCGGATGCCGGCAGTCGCGGAAAGATGCGACGCAGTGTCGCGACCTCACCGATCGAGGCCAGCGTCGCGGCCTCCGCGTGCCCCTTGCGCCCAGAGTCCGTCACGGCTCCAACGCTATCGCGACGGCTGTGTCTCTCCGCGAGCCGGCGCGAGCGATGCACTGGGGCTCGTGCGAGCCTCAACCCACGGGGAGGCGCCCAGGTCTCTCACCTCAATCGCCGATATCGTGATGAACGATGTCACCCCGCCCCCCTCGTGCCCGCCGGCTGCTCGCCGTCATCGCCGTTTGTTCGTCCGCTCTGCTGCTCACGGCGTGCGCCCCGACCGTCGCGCTCGATCCGGCGCCGGACGCGAACGATCCCAAGTGCGCGGACCTCACCGTGCACCTCCCCGATACGGTCGCGGGCAAGGCGCAACGCGAAACCAACGCGCAGGCCACGGGCGCCTGGGGCGATCCCGCCGTCGTTCTGCTGCGATGCGGTGTTCCGCCGATCGGACCCACGTCGAAGCCGTGCATCACCGTGAACGGCATCGACTGGGTCCTGGAGAACGACCCAGCGGACACGGCCCTTCGCTACATCACGTTCGGGCGCACGCCGGCCACCGAGGTGGTCATCCAGCACGGAAAGGGTGGAGTCGCCGACGCGTCGGTGCTGCCCGACCTAGCGGACGCGATCAGCGAGATCCCGCAGAAGAAGCAGGAGAAGTGCCTGAGCACCTCCGACCTCACGGCGCCGGTTCCCACCGCGACTCCGACGCCGTCACCCACCCGCTGACCGCGCCCCACGATCCGTGAGACTGCACGCCCTCGCCGAGACAGCGGGCGGAGCCCGCAGCGTTGGGGTGGAGACGAAGTCTCGCGGAAAGGCGCGCCCGACCTCGGCAAGCTGCGGGGCGCCGCTCAGCCGCGCTGGAGGGCCAGGTCGATGAGCTCGTCGATGAGCTCCGGGTAGCTGAAGCCGCTCGCCTGCCACACCTTGGGGAACATCGAGATCGGCGTGAACCCCGGCATGGTGTTGACCTCGTTGATCACCCAGCCATCGTTCGTGAGGAAGAAGTCCACACGGGCGAGCCCAGCGCAGTCGATCGACTCGAATGCGCGTACCGCGAGCGACTGCATCTCCGCGAGCTGCTCGTCCGTCAGCTCGGCCGGGCAGACCAGTTCGACGCCCGGCGCATCCAGGTACTTGGCCTCGAAATCGTAGAAGCCGCGCTCGGTCACGACGATCTCGCCGGCGACGGATGCCCGCGCCCGCTCGCCCGACCGTGCTCCGAGCACACCGATCTCGACCTCGCGGCCCGCGATGGCCGACTCGACGAGGGCTTTGTCATCCTCGGCGAACGCGACGTCGAGGGCGCCGGGAAGCCCCTCGATGGACGTGATCTTCGTCACGCCGACGCTGGATCCGGCGCGAGCGGGCTTCACGAACAGCGGGGAGCCGAGCTCGCGCAGGCTTTCGGCGACGGTGTGCTGCTCGCGCTCCCACTGGTCGCGGGTCACGGTGACCCACGGGGCAACCTGGATGCCCGCCGCCTGCAGCACCGTCTTGGTGAAGTGCTTGTCCATGCCGAGTGCGCTGCCCAGCACGCCGGACCCTACGTACGGGATGCCGGCTAGCTCGAGCAGCCCCTGCACCGTGCCGTCCTCGCCCCACAGTCCGTGCAGGATCGGGAACACCACGTCGACCTCGCCGAGCGACGTGATCACGCCGTCGCGCTCCACGGTCAGCTCGCGATACCGCACCGAGTCGGGCCACCGCACGCGGCTGCCGTCGTCGCGCACCTCGGGGAGAGCGTCGGGGTCGAGCGCGAACGCCTCGGGGTCATCCCGTTCGAGAACGAACGCACCGTCGCGCGTGATCCCCACAGGAATGACGTCGTAGCGGTCGCGGTCAAGCGCCCCGAGAACCCCGCCCGCCGTGGCGCAACTGATCGAATGCTCGCTCGAACGCCCGCCGAAAAGTAGCACGAGGACGCGCTTGTGAGTCATCCGTAGTCCTTTCGCCACGGGGGGTGTCGTCCGTGGTCAGGTGGGGGGCCAGATCTTTCGGTTCGAGCGTACCGGCAAGCACCTGGCCGACCTGTTCGACGATGGGCATCTCGACGCCCTTGGCCTTCGCCAGCGCGAGGATCGGAGCGACGGATGCCAGGCCTTCCGCCGTCTGATTCATCTGCTTCACGACCTCGGCGAACGCATATCCCTGGCCGAGCAGCCTGCCTGCCGTGTTGTTGCGCGACAGCGGCGACTGGCAGGTGGCGATGAGGTCGCCGAGTCCGGCGAGTCCGGCAAGAGTCTCCCGCTCGGCTCCGTGGGCGACGGCGAAGTCCGTCATCTCCACGAGTCCGCGCGTGATGATCGACGCCTTGGTGTTCTCGCCGTATCCGACGCCGTCGACGATGCCGATGGCGACAGCGATGAGGTTCTTCAGCACGCCGCCGAACTCGGTGCCGATGACATCCGTGTTCACGAACGAGCGGAAGTACGGGTTGCACGCGGCCATCGCGACCTCTTGCGCCGTCTCCACGCTGGTCGACGACACCACGGCGGCCGTCGGCTGCCGCTGTGCGATCTCGAGCGCGAGGTTCGGGCCGGATGCCACGGCGACGCGATCCAGGTCGATCGGCAGCACCTCCACGATCACCTCGCTCATGCGCAGGCCGGTTCCCTTCTCGACACCCTTCATGAGGCTCACGACGGGGATGTCGGGCGGGAGCACCGGCTCGAGTGCGATCAGGTTGTCACGCAGGGTCTGGCTGGGCACGGAGAGGAACAACTGATCGGCGCCCTGCACTGCCTCAGCGAGGTCGGACGTGGCCTTCAGATTGCGGGGCAGGTTGATGCCCGGCAGGTACTTGCTGTTGCGCCTGGCCTCGGTGATCTCGCGAGCGGCCTCCGGCCGTCGTGCCCACAGGGTCACGTCGGATCCGCCGTCGGCGAGCACCTTCGCGAAGGTCGTTCCCCAGCTGCCTGCCCCGAGGACGGTCACGCGCCTCGCCGGCGCCGGCTTAGCCCTCAAAGCGCCCCGTCTCACTCTGCGCGTGGTCGGCCGGGTCCCATCGGTTCTCCGGCCCCTTCTCGCCACGCAGCGTCTCGAGCTCATGGGTGATGGCCTGCATGATCTTGTCCGTCGCTCCGGCCAGCACGGTCGCCGTGCGCGGACGGTCACGGTACTCGGAGAGATCGACGGGCGCGCCGATCGAGAAGGTGATGGTCTTGCGCGGAAAGAGGCTGATCTTCTTCGAGTAGCGAGCCATGATCTGCTGAGTTCCCCAGTGCGCGACGGGGATGACCGGGATTCCGTAGTCCAGCGCGAGCCTTGCCGCCCCCGTCTTGCCCCGCATCGGCCACAGCTCGGGGTCACGCGTGAGGGTGCCCTCCGGATACACGACTACGACGCTGCCGTCGTCGACGATGTGCTGGGCCTGAGCGATGGGCGCACCGCGGCCGCCGTGGCTCCTGCTCACCGGCACCTGACCGGACTTCGAGAGGAACCAGCCGACGACGGGCACCTTGAACAGGCTCTCCTTGGCCAGGAAGTGCGGCGCACGCCCGCGACGCCAGATCATCGACCCGACGACGAGCGGATCGATCTCGCTGTAGTGGTTCGGCGCGATGACGTACGCCCCCGTCAGCGGCAGGTTCTCCCGCCCGTGCACCTTGAAGCGCGCGATCGTGCCGACCAGCGGAACGACGACGCCCGCCATGGGCCAGAACACGCTGGGCCGGTGAGTCTCCTTGAACACCCTTCGAGCGGGGGCGGCGTCCAGTTCATCGGGTGTTTTCGGCACCCGCCCATTATCCGCTATCGGGTATTCCAGGAAAGGCTTGCTAGCCCTCCAGCACGAAGTCGGCGCCGAGAAGCTCGAGCTTGCCGATGAAGTTCTCGTAGCCGCGGCTGATCATGCCGACGTTGCTCACCGTGGACTTGCCCGTCGCGGTCAGCGCCGCGATGAGGTGGCTGAATCCGCCGCGAAGGTCGGGCACCTCGATGTCGGCGGCGTGCAGTTCGGTCGGTCCTGCGATGACAGCCGAGTGGTTGAAGTTGCGCTGTCCGAACCGGCAAGGATGGCCGCCGAGGCACTCCTTGTGGATCTCGATCGTCGCACCCATGTCGACGAGGGCATCCACGAATCCGAAGCGCTGCTCGTACACGGTCTCGTGCACGATCGAGATGCCCTTCGCCTTGGTGAGCGCGACGACGAGCGGCTGCTGCCAGTCCGTCATGAAGCCGGGGTGCACATCCGTCTCGATCACGACGGCCTTGAGGTCGCCGCCCGGGTGGTAGAACCGGATGCCGTCGTCGTCGATGTCGAAGGCGCCGCCTACCTTGCGGAACACGTTGAGGAACGTGAGCATCTCGGGCTGGCGGGCTCCCCCGACGAAGATGTCTCCGCCGGTGGCCAGCGCGGCCGCAGCCCAGCTGGCGGCCTCGTTGCGGTCGAAGAGCGCCGTGTGGCTGTAGCCGGTGAGTCGCGAAACACCCTCGATGCGGATGACGCGGTCGGTGTCGACCGTGATGATCGCACCCATCTTCTGCAGGATGTTGATGAGATCCATGATCTCGGGCTCGATCGCCGCGCCACGCAGCTCGGTGATTCCCTCGGCCTTCGTCGCGGTGAGCAGAACCTGCTCGGTCGCACCGACGCTCGGGTAGGGCAGCTCGACCTTCGCCCCGTGCAGACCGTTCGGAGCCGTCATGCGGATGCCGCTCGGCAGCTTCTCGACGACGGCGCCGAACCGCCGCAGCACCTCGAGGTGGAAGTCGATCGGACGGTCTCCGATGCGGCATCCGCCCAGGTCGGGGATGAAGGCCTCACCGAGCGCGTGCAGCAGCGGACCGCAGAACAGGATCGGGATGCGGCTCGACCCGGCGTGCGCGTCGATGTCGGCCATGTGGGCGCTCTCGACGTTGCTCGGGTCGAGCAGCAGCACGCCCTCGTCGGGACCGTCGGTGACCTTGACACCGTGGATCTCCAGGAGTCCCCGCACGACGCGCACGTCGCTGATGTCGGGAACGTCGCGCAGTTCGCTCGGGCCGTCGCCGAGCAGCGCAGCGACCATCGCCTTGGTGACGAGGTTCTTGGCCCCCTTCAACTGGATGCTGCCCTTCAGGGGCCGCCCGCCGTTGATGGTGATCTTCTCGGCGGTCAATCCGACCCTGGCCCCTGCGGCCTGCGCATCCTGAAGAAGTGAGTTCACTAGATTTTCACCGGCAATGTCTTGGGCCGCCACGAGGCGCGGCGGGTTTCGAATTCTGTGATCTGCGCTTCATCACGCAAGGTGAGGCCGATGTCATCCAGCCCCTCGAGCAATCGCCACCTAGTGTAATCATCGATGTCGAATCCGACGGTCACCCCGCCGATGCTCGCCTTTCGCTCAACCAGATCCACCGTGGCCGCTATTCCCGGCTGGGCGTCGATCGCCGCCCACAGGCGCTCGAGGTCGTCCTCGGAGATGGTTCCTGTGAGTAGTCCTTGCTTCCCTGAGTTTCCCCGGAAGATGTCGCCGAACCGCGGGCTCAGCACCGCGGTGAACCCGTAGTCGCGCAGCGCCCACACGGCGTGTTCACGCGACGAACCGGTGCCGAAGTCAGGGCCGGCGATGAGGATCTTGCCCGCTCGGAAGGGCTCCTGGTTGAGCACGAAGTCGGGGTCCTGTCGCCACGCGTAGAACAGCGCGTCGTCGAAGCCCGTCTTGGTGACCCGCTTCAGGAACACTGCGGGGATGATCTGGTCGGTGTCGACGTTCGACCGCTTCAGCGGAACGGCGACGCCGGTCAGCGTCGAGATCTTCTCCATGTCAAACCCCTGCCTTCACGTCGTCACGGACTTCGGATCGTTCGAGGTCCCACGGGCTCGAGAGAGTGCCGCGGATTGCCGTCGCGGCCGCCACGACCGGCGACACCAGGTGAGTGCGCCCGCCCTTGCCCTGGCGTCCCTCGAAATTGCGATTGCTGGTCGAGGCGCAGCGCTCCCCCGGCGCGAGCTGGTCGGGGTTCATGCCGAGGCACATCGAGCACCCTGCGAACCGCCACTCGGCGCCGAACTCCTCGAACACCTTGTCGAGCCCCTCGGCCTCGGCCTCGATGCGCACGCGCGCGGAGCCGGGAACGACCATCACCCGAACACCGTCGGCCTTCGTGTGCCCCTTGATGACGGAGGCGAACGCGCGCAGGTCCTCGATGCGCGAGTTGGTGCACGAACCCATGAAGACGGCGTCGACGTGGATGTCCTTGAGCGGCGTTCCCGCCTCCAGATCCATGTACTCGAGGGCGCGCTCGGCCGCCGCGCGGGCGTTCGGGTCCTCGAAGTCGGCCGGGGTCGGAACGACGTCGCTCAGCGAGACGCCCTGGCCGGGGTTGGTTCCCCAGGTGACGAAAGGCTCGAGCTCGTTCGCGTCGATGAAGACCTCTGCGTCGAACACGGCGTCGTCGTCGGTCGTCAGTGTCTTCCAGTACTCGATAGCGTCATCCCAGTCCTGACCGGCAGGAGCGTGCGGGCGGCCCTTCAGGTAGGCGAACGTGGTCTCGTCAGGGGCGACCATGCCGGCGCGGGCTCCGGCCTCGATCGACATGTTGCAGATGGTCATCCTGCCCTCCATCGAGAGGGCGCGAATGGCGCTGCCGCGGTACTCGAGCACGTAGCCCTGACCGCCGCCGGTGCCGATCTTGGCGATGACGGCCAGGATGATGTCCTTCGCCGTCACCCCCGGTCGCAGTTCACCCTCGACGGTGATGGCCATGGTCTTGAAGGGCTTCAGCGGCAGAGTCTGCGTCGCGAGCACGTGCTCGACCTCGCTCGTTCCGATGCCGAACGCCATCGCGCCGAATGCTCCGTGGGTCGACGTGTGGGAGTCTCCGCAGACCACGGTGATGCCCGGCATGGTCAGGCCCAGCTGTGGGCCCACCACGTGCACGATGCCCTGCTCGAGGTCGCCGAGAGAGTGCAGACGGATGCCGAACTCCTGCGCGTTCTTGCGCAGCGTCTCGATCTGCGTGCGGCTTGTCAGGTCGGCGATCGGCTTGTCGATGCCGATGGTCGGCGTGTTGTGGTCCTCGGTGGCGATCGTGAGGTCGGGGCGGCGCACCGGCCGGCCCTCCGCGCGGAGGCCGTCGAACGCCTGCGGGCTCGTGACCTCGTGCACGAGGTGCAGGTCGATGTAGATCAGGTCGGGCGTGCCGTTCTCGCCCTTGACGACCAGATGGTCGTCCCACACCTTCTCGGCCAGCGTGCGGGGACGGCTTTCGCCGGTCGTCGCCTGCTCGTCGGTGCGCACGGCATCGGATGCTGTGGTCATGTCGAACCCTCCTTGCGTGTGCGTCAGGATACCACTTTGGGATACCACTTTTGATCACCCGGATGAGCTACCCGGCGATCAGTTGAACCCGGTAGCTGCCGAGCATGACGATCGCGCCGGCATCGACCGGGAAGGCCTCTCCGGGAGCGAGGGCGACCGAGGTGCCTTCGGGGCCCGTCGCGCTCACGCCGTTGGTGGAGTGCAGGTCGGTGACACGCACTCCGTCGCCGACCGTCTCGATCACGGCGTGGGTCTTCGACACGCTGCGGGCTGGGTCGTCGACGGGCAGCAGGCTCGCCTCGGTCCACGGTTCGAACCGCACCGGATTGCGACCGACCAGCAGAGCCCCATCGACCGGCACCCGTGCTCCGGTCGGAAGCACGACGAGCCACGTGCGCGGAGCGGGCGACTGATCCTCGTTCGGCGCGGGCGCGTTGAAGGTGGGCAGCGAGGTGCGCTGCGGCATGCGCTCGGTGTGCGTTCCGGTGTTCTCGCGCGGCGGAATCAGGCCTGGAGGCGGCGTGATGAAACCCGGCGTGTCCACCGAAATCACTATACCGATGGGGTCGGACGACGCTTGTGGAACCGATACGACGCGATGCGCCTACGCAGCCATCCTGCCGAGCTCGACACTGACCGCAGTACGGCGTCGACCCTTCCCCACACGTGGTCGCTGCGCTCCGACGTCACGTCTGAACCGTCGAACACGGCGGCATCCGCATCGGCGGCAAGACCGCGCAGCACTGCCGGTTCGAGCGGGATGCCCTGCTGCTCGGACTGCGCCTCCAGCGACGCTGCCGTCTGACTTCGTGTCGCGACGGGTGGCACCTGATACCCGAGCTCGCCGAACCGATCGACCAGCTCGCTCCATGCACCGGCCGCTCGTCTGTCGCCAGGGCCGTTCGCTCTTCGTCTGCGGCGTCGCGCCTTGCGGATGGCAACGACGAGCATCGGAAGGAAGATCGCCAGGAGCACGACGAGCAGGGCTCCACCGGCGTAGTACGTCCAGACCGGCACCACGAACGCGTGCTTGTCCTTCGGCGGCTTGCTGTCCTTCGTCTTGACCGGGGTGAGCAGGTCGTCGGCCTTCGGGGGCGTGTTCGGGGGCTGACGCACCTGGGGCTGCGGCTGGAGCTTCGGCTTGACGGTCTGGTCCTTGGGGGCATCCGTCTTGGTCGGGGTCGGGAAGAACGGCACCCAGCCGACGCCTTGGAACGCGACCTCGTCCCACGCCGTGATGTCGTCGCCCGTGTACGTCGTCGCACCCTTGCCGTCACTGTGCGCCGTGAAGCCCATCACGATGCGCACGGGGAACCCGAGGTGACGTGCCATCAGCGCGAACGCCGAGGTGTACTGCTCCTGGTCGCCCACCATCGGAGTCTTCTGCAGCAGGTCGCTCATGCGGTCGGCGCCTTCGCCTGCCCGTGACGGCACGGGGTCGGAGGCGCGACCGTGGCTGAGGTAGCCGAGCTTCTTCAGTGACCGCTCGATGTTGCGAAGCTTCTGGATGGCGCTGGCCGAACCACCCGCGTACTGCTCAGCCTTCGTGGCGATCACGTCGGGCACATTCGTGACGCTCGGCATGGTGATCGACGCCACGGGCACGTTCTTCAGCGCCTTGTCGTTGGGGATCTTCTGTGCCGTCGCGTCGATCGTGTAAGTGAGTCCGCGCGAGACGCCGCTCGTGACGGCGGTGGTTCCGGTCGCTGCGTTCACGCGCACGGTCGTGGTCGGATCAGTGTCGCCGGGGTGCGAGTCGAAGGTCAGCTTGTCCACGTAACCGAGGTTGGGCAGCCAGACGTTGTTGTAGCCGAGCACGGTGAACTTCGACGTCGTCGAGGCCCCAGCGGTGAACAGCGGCGGCGTGGGGATCGTGCTGCCGAGCAGCTCGAAGCTGCCGGAACCGTTGGTCTGCTCCCCCGGTCCGGTGACACTCCAGACGACGCCGTTGTAGGCATCCATCGTCGCGAGGCGCACGAGCGTGCCGTTCGGCAGGTTCGTGGCGCTGAAGAGCTTCGTCTTCTGCAGGTCGTTCGTGTATTTGCGGAAGCCCGCGAGGGGCGCCGGGTACTCCAGCGGATCGAACGGCGGCTGCACCTCGTCGCGCACCACGACCCTCGATGCGGATGACGGCGCCACGACGAATCCCGCGGCCCCACCGATCACCACGGCGAGCACCACGACGATCGCGGATCCTGTGATCGCCTTGCGCTGCAGCCCTGGGTCGGCGGCGATCGAGCGCTTGGAGCGTCGCACCCGCCATCCGATCCACCCGATCGCGATCGCAGCGAACAGCACACCGCGGATGCCCGCGTAGAACGGATCCCGGGTGCCGAGCAGGATGGCGAGCAGGAACACGACCAGCGGTCCGGCGACGATCAGCGCGGCGCGGAGCGTGGCCCGCTTGCCCTCGGCCGGCCAACGGAGGGCGATCGAGACGCAGGCGAGCGAGACGATCAGGGTCGCGGCGTAGGGAACGACGGCGATGTAGGGCGGAGCCTCCAGCGGAGCCCGAAGGGTGACGGCGTCAGACCACCCGAAAACGGCGCCGGTGGCCAGGTCGAGCAGCGACGTTCCCGACGGCACGACCCCCGCGATGCCCTCGCCGGGCAGGGCGAGCGCCGTACCGAAGACGAAGTAGGCGGCGATGCCGATCAGCACCGTCATCACGACGGGCAGCCGCAGGAGCACTCCGACTACGGCGACCGCCGATCCGATCACGAGGCCGCCGATGCCCGCGACGAGGTAGCCGAGAGGTCCGAACGCCGGGGCGAACCCGAGCAGAGCGACGAAGGTGAGCACCGCGAACACGACGACGTCTGTCCACACGGATGCGCGGATCGCCGACACCCGACTCGTGGACGCTCCGCTCGCCGGTGCCCGTGTCGCGCGGGTCGATGGTGTCGCCGCGGTCACCGGCCGGCCCTCTGCAGCAGAGGCGACAGCTCGGTGAGCTTCGTCACGGTCGCCACGATCGCGTTGCCCGCCTTGCGCAGACCGGGCTCGCCGTTCACGTCCGCGCGCACGGCGATCACCGGGGTGTCGCTCGGGTAGAGCGACGAGAGAGCGTGGAGGTCACGGTTGGTGACGGTGCTTCCGACGACGGCGATCACGAGGCTGGGAGCGTCGAGCCGCATGCCGATTGTGCGCGCGAACTCGCGCAGCGTGGAGTACCTGCTCTCCACCGGCTGGATGCGGCACGTGTCATCGAGGAGCGTCATGGGGGTACGGGCGCGCAGCGTTGCGCCTTCCCAGATGACGTCGAGCTCCGACTCCTCGGTGATCACCTCGACACCGATCGATGCGAGGGCGGAGACGGCGAGCTCGAACTCTTCGTCGGAGGCGTAGAGGCTCTTCTCCGCACTCATCAGCAGGAGCAGTTGGGAGCGGCGCGTCTCCTGGTACTGCCGCACCATGAGCTGGCCGGTGCGCGCCGAGCTGCGCCAGTGCACGTTGCGGATGTCGTCGCCCGGCTCATACGACCGCAGGGCGTGGAACGCGAGGTCGCTGTCCGTGATGGCCTTGGTGGTCTGCCCTTCGAGGTCGCGAACGAGACCTCGTGCGGTCGCCGCGATCCTCACGGTCTTCGGATGCACGAAGAGCTCGACCTGGTCGGTCCACGTCGTCGTGCGGCGCAGCAGCCCGAGCTGGTCGCCGCGCACGCTGATGGCAGGGCCCGCGACGATGAGCGCTCGACGCTCGGTGGGGATGGCGAAGAGGTTCTCCTCCTCGGCCGCCGGAGCGAGCCGTGGCACGACGAACTCGGCGAGACCGTCGCCGACCGGCAGTTCCATGCGGGTGGGAAGCACAGGACGCCGGCCGGAGTTGACGACGGCCATGCTGCCCATGGCGCGGTCCCCTGCCGTGACGCGACGCGGATTCAGCTCGACGGTGACCCGGTAGGTTGCACGGCCGAACAGATAGGCGCATGCCACGAGCATCGCCGCGGCCAGTGTGAACCCGATGAAGGCGAACTCTGCCCAGCCGAGCACGAACGCCGGCAGCAGCGACACGACGGCACCGACCGTCACGATCCAGCCGACGGGCGTCACGGTCCGCCCGGCCTTCACGGCGACGGCGATCGGCTTCTCGAACGTGCGCTCGAGCCACCTGAGGAGTCTCGAGGCGGCCGTGCCGAGGGCGCGCCACAGCTCTCGCAGGGCGAAGGTCGCCTGCGAGCGCGGCTGCTGCTCGGCTGTGGTCATGCGATCACGCCGCCCGGTACACCGGCGGGTTCACGGTCGCGACGGCCCGGTCGACGATGTCCTCGGCGCGCACTCCGGCGAACTCGGCCTCCGGGTCGACGATCACGCGGTGGGCGAGAACGGGGACGGCGAGTTCGCGCACGTCATCCGGTGTGACGTAGGTGCGGCCGGCCGCGATGGCCCAGGTCTTCGCCGCCCGGGCGAGCGCGAGGGCGCCGCGGATGCTGACACCGAGTGCGGCATCCTTGTCGGCACGTGTGGCACTGACCAGCTCGCTCAGGTATCCCATCACGGCGCCGTCGGTGTGCACGTCGGCCGCCAGCTGCGACATGGTCGTCACCGACTCCGACGCGATGATCGCGGACACCGATGCGGCGCGAGCCCGGTTCGAGGATTCCATCAGCAGCCGAACCGTCGTGTCGTGGTCCGGGTACCCGAGCGACGTCTTGATCAGGAAGCGGTCGAGCTGCGCCTCGGGCAACGAGTACGTACCGGCCTGCTCGATGGGGTTCTGGGTGGCGATCACCATGAACGGGTTGCCGACGGGATGACTCACACCGTCGACTGTGACGATGCCCTCCTCCATCACCTCGAGCAGGGCCGACTGCGTTTTCGGCGAGGCGCGGTTGATCTCGTCCGCGAGCACGACCGACGCGAAGATCGGACCGGGGTGGAACTCGAAGCGGCCGTTCGACTGGTCGTAGATGGTCACACCTGTGACATCCGACGGCAGAAGGTCGGGCGTGAACTGGATGCGCGACTGGGTGCCCTGGATGGTGTTGGCCAGCGCCTTCGCCAGAACCGTCTTGCCGGTTCCAGGCACATCCTCCAGCAGCACGTGGCCGCCGGACAGCATGGCGGTCACCACCAGCTTGATGGCGTGCTCCTTGCCGAGAATCGCCTTGTCGACGTTCGCCACCAACTGCCCGAAGGCACCGGCGAACCAGTTCGCCTGCTCCTGCGTCACCGCCATGGTCGGTCCTCTCTGTTCGTGCTGATGTCTCTGGTCGTGCTGTTCATCGGGATCGCTCGGTCATGAGCCCGCCGGGCCGACGCTCGTCATAGGCAGGCTGTTCCAGCCGGAGCCCGAGATTGACACGCTGAACGACTTGGCGTTGGTGCCGCTGACTGCTTGGAATTCCACCGTGACGGTTGATCCCGCGCCCGGATTGCCCAAGCAGCCGTGGGTGGAAACGGTCCCTGATCCGCCGATATCCACTGTGATGAAGTCGCTGCCGATCGGACCGCTCCCCGCCGGGCTGTTGGAGAGCGACGGGATGAGCTTGTAGCTGCCCGACGGCACATCGGTGTAACTCGCTGCGATGAAATTCCAGCCCGTACTGCAGCTGCCCCAGCCCGACGGCGGATGCTTACCCTTGACGACGTCGCCCGAGGGGTTCGGTGGTGGCGGGTTGGGCACGTTGACGCTCGAACTCTGCGGCGACCAGGCACTCCAGACGCCGCCCTTATTCTGCGCGCGGACCTTGACCCAGTAACTGCCCTGGCCGAGGCCACCGACCGATGCGTTGTTTCCTGTCGTCTGACCGCTTTGGCCACTGCTCAGCTGCCACTCGTAGGTCTGCAACGCGCCGCGCGTGTCCACCGTATTCCAGCCGAAGGTCACGACACCGTTCGGTGAATCCCCGCTCTCTCCGATCGACGGCTGCCCTGGCGTCACTGGCGTGCCCCACGTCGTGACGCCGTTGCTCTCCGCGGAGGCGACACTCGGACCGTCAGCGTTCTCTGCGACGACCGTAAACGTGTATCCCGTGCCGTTCACGACGTCGATCGCATAGGTGCCGAGCGCAGTGACCGTCTTCGCCTTCGACCCATTGGCGTAGATGACGTAGTCCTGGATCGGCTTGCCGTTGTCGGCGGGCTGGGCGTTCAACGTAACGTTGATCGAGCTGTCGCCGTTGGCCGCGGCGGTCGGCGGATCGGGTTTCGAGGGCACGTCGTGGAGGGTCACCTGCAGCTGGCCGATCGTCGCCTTCGTTCTGGCCGGATCCTTCGTCGCATCCTGCACCGTGAACTGCACGTTGACCACGCCGATGTCCGCCCCTGAGGCGGCCGACACCGTGATCGAGGAGTCGGTGAACGTGACGGTTACCCCGTTCGGCCCGCTGACCTGCTTCGCCGTGGCGATCGTCAGGGCGTGCCCGGGGAACGGATTCACCCAGTTGTCGTCGCTCGCCGCGTCGGAGACAGTCGTCGTGTTTCCGCGGCGGATGTCCCGCGTGATCGGCGGGTTCTTCTGCTGCGCGATCGGACGCGTCGAGCTCACGACCTTGGCGTTCACGGATCCGGCGATCGAGGCCGTCGCCGAATTCACCTTGAACGTGATGGTCGCCGTGGAGCCCGGCTGCACGCCGAACGGTGCCGACAGTGTCAGCGTCGAGCCGTTCGGCGTCGCCACGATGCCGTTCGACGCTCCCGAGAAGTCGGTGTACGTGAGCTTGCTCAAGATCTGCGGGTTGGGGTGGAAGCTCGACGCGCGCAGGTCGACGGTCGTCGCCTTCTCGCCCGCCTCGATGGTGACGTTCGGCGGCGTGAACGTCGGCGGGACATCCGATTGGTCCGGGTTTCCGACAGTGATCGGGAGCACGAGCGACGTGACGCGGTCGCCGCTCGCGCCTGGCTCGCGTCCGTCGTTCACCTTGAAGGTGATGGCGGCCGGTCCGCGGTAGTCCTTCTCGGCCGTGAAGGTCAGCGTCTGGTCATCCACGAACGGCAAGACAGCGGAGTGCGTCACCGTGACGCCGGATGCCCCGGTGATCTTCGCCGGACGTCCGGACGGCACCGTGATGAGGTCGGACAGCTTCCACGTCTTCGACGCGTTCATCGACACGATCTGCTGCGGCACCTTGACCCTGGGAGGAGGCGTGCCGTCCGAGGCCGGCGGCACGACGATGAACGCCTCGCCCTTCAACCCCGTCGCCGGGTCTGTCAGCGTATAGGCGACGGCCATCCGCTCGTTCCCCGGCGTCACCGTCACCGACCCGTTCTGGCCGACCGTCGCGCTCTTCGCGTTCGGTCCGGTCAGTCCGACCTGCAGGGCGTTGACGAGATCAGAGCGGTTGACGGCGCCGTCGTAGACGTTGACCTTGACGCTCTTCTTGCCCGCCACCTGGTTCGGCTCGACGATCTGGTCGATCGCCGTCGGGTAGACCGGCTTCGCGTCGTTGGTCACGATGACCTGCACGTAGGCGCTGTCCTGACCGCCCTGGCCGTTCGTGATCGTGTAGCGAGCGACGTAGACGCCCTGCTTCTGCGGGGCTTGCACCAGAACGATCTGGCCGTGCACCGACGCCTTGAGCGCCGGGTCGACGTCGGTGAGCTTCTTCTGCACCGAGATGGTGTAACCGTTCGGATCGGAGTCGTTCGCGAGCACCGGCACCGATGCCGTCTTGCCCGGCTTGACCTGCACCGTGTCGTTCACAGCGACGGGGGGCTGCAGACTCGTCGGCCGCGGGATCACGCCGATGCGCACCGTGCCGGTCGCGGTCTTGCCGTAGGTGTCCACGACCCGGTACGTGAAGGTGTCAGTGCCTCCTGAGCCCGGGTACGCCTCGTACGTGAAGGAGTTCGAGCCGGAGCTCGCGATGCGTCCGAGCGTCGGCTGGCTGATGATGCCGTCGAGGGTCGCTGAGTCGCCGTCGGGGTCGATGCCGCTCAGCGGAACGGTGATCGGGATGCTCGACCCGGCGAACGCCCGTGCGGTGAGTGTCGAGGGCACGGGTGGCCGGTCCTTGCCATCCTTACCCGTCACTTGGAACGTGACCGTCGCGATCGCGTTCTGCCCCCACTTGTCGCTGATGCCGTACGACACCGAGTACTGGCCCGGCTTGTCCGGCGCCTGGTAGCGCACCGTGTTGCCGCTGACGAAGGCGGTGGCTCCTGCGCCCGCGTTCGACGTGTCGTGCAGCTTCGGGTCGATGGTGAACGGCTCGTTGTCGGGCGAGTAGTCGTTGTCCAGCACGCTGACGGTCGTGATGTCGCCGACGCGAACCGTGGCTGCGTCATCCGTCGCCACGGGCGGCTGGTGTACGACGAGGGGCGGAATGGGCACGACGGTGATGGTGGATGTCGCCTCTTTGAGCCCGTCGGAGACCACGTAGTTCAGCTGCACCTGCTGCGGCAGCACGTTCGGAGAGGTGATCTTCACGACCTGGTTGTCGAGCAGTTCCACGTTCAGGTCGGCTGAGGCGTCGAACTTCGACACGGAGCGCACCGCGAGCACCCTGCCCGATGGCGAGCTGTCGTTCGCGAGTGGATTCACCGTGGTCGTCTCGCCCGGTCGCACGTACGCATCGTCGGCGACCGCGATCGGTCCGCCGTCGCCGTTCCCCGGCGTCACGTCGACCCTGATCAAGCCGACAGTGGTCTTCGCGCCCGCTCCCAGGGTGTACTTGAGGTAGTACTCCCCCGGCTCCGACGCACTGACCGTCACCGTGCCCTTCTGCGGGTCGGCGACGACGACCGGTTCCGAAGGGCCGCTGTCGAAGTTGGCGCCGACCAGATTCAGGTCGTCTCCGGAGGGCGAGAGGTCGTTCGTCAGCGGGTCGATGGTGATCGCCTGGCCGGTGACGCCCGACGCGAAGTCAGGCGTCGCGACCGGGTCGAGGGAGCCCTGCGGCTTCACCGTGACCATGAGCGACCCCGTCGCGCTGGCATGCCCGTCGGAGACCGTGTACCGCACCTCTTTGACGCCGGTCTGGCCGTTCTTGCTCACGAAGGTGACGTTGCCGTCCGGCTGGAACTGCACCTGGTCATCCGTCGTGGACTGCGCGGAGGTGAGGGAGATGTCGTCGCCGTCCGGGTCGCTCCAGTCGTTCAGCACGTCGTAGCTCACCGACTGACCGACCTCGACCGAGGCGTCGCTCTCCCGCTTGCTGACCGGGGCCGCGTTCTGCGTCGCGGGGTGCACCGTGGCATTCACCTGCGCCGACGCGATGCCTCCGCGGCCGTCGTCGATCGTGTAGCGGAACGAGACACCGCCCGTTACCCCGTCGGCGACGGTGAGCTGCACGGCCCGGCCGCCCTCGATGATGTCGAGATGGCCGATCGCTGCGGGGATGGGTGAGACCTGCGTCACGGTCAGGACGTCGCCGTCCTGGTCGGTGTCGTTGTCGAGCACCGGAAGCACAGTGGATCGCCCTGCGCGCACCCCGAAGCTGTCGTCGACGGCGATCGGCGGATGGTTCACCGGCGTTCGGTGGGCGAGCGTGTCCTGGAACGACTGCAGCACGGGCTTCGTCTGGCCCGTGTTGCCGTTGACCTCGGACTCGTTCGGCTTCAGGCTCGCCCAGTTCTGCACGAGCCGCATGTTGCTGGACACGACCCACGCGTCGCCGTTGCGCAGGTTGTTGAGGGCGATCACGTCACCGTTTACTCTGAACCGCAGATCATCGCCGGTGACCTGCTGCGCGATGTCGACGCCGACGGCCGGCTTGCCGTCGCAGGCGTAGAGATAGCGGGAAGCGCCCGCCCAGGCGCCGTACGAGCATCCGTTCAGCCAGACCGGCGCGGAGACCTGATCGGCGTTCGTCACCGCATGTCGAATGCCCGCGCCGACAATCTGCACGTGTCCGCCCCCGACCGGCACCTTGAGCAGACCGCTCCCCGATGCGACAAGAGCGTACGAGTTGTCCTCCCCCGGCTCCTGGAGCTGGATGCCCTTGATCGGCAAGGCGACGACGGTGCCGGTTCCGATCAGCACCCTGTTGCGCTTGGTGTCGAGCACGACGGGATGGTCGCCGACTGCAGACAGCTGGAACGACTGCGGGACATCCAACGACGACGACTGGCCGGATGCGCCGGGATGGTCGAACCGCACCAGCACGTGCTTGGCCGGTGATGCGCTGTAGGCGACACCCTGCTTCGTCACGACGGTCTTCGTGCCCGTGCCGATCTTCGCAGACACCGGTGTCTTCGAAGGATCGAAGGCGAGCCTGGTCGAGGCGTCGAGCACCCACACCTTGCCGTCCGGCGACGTAATGGCGAGGGTGCTTCCGCCGTACGACACCTGGGAGCCTGCGGGGATGCTCACTCGGTCGGTCAGCGAGACGAACGCGGGATCGATGCGCTCGAGCGTTCCGTTCTTGCTGTCGGTCAAGAAGTAGGCAGTGCCGTCCTGCAGCACGTCGAGATCGCTGGATGCGCCGTTCACAGCCGCGTCGAGCTCGTCGATCTGGTGGTTGAGCCTTCCGCCCATCAGCTTGTCGCCGTTGGTCACCCAGACATCACGAGCGTCGAGGTTCACGTCGTCGGTCGGGAAGCCCTTGTGCAACACGGCGACGGTGACCGGAATGGCGGCGACGAGAGCGATGACGATGGCCGAGGTGAGGGCTTTGTGCCGTCGGATCCACATCGAGAGGGATCTCAGCACGGCGCGTGCCTCCCCCAGTACTCGTCGATGTGTGACCCCGGACTCCCCCGAGCCCCGTACAAGCTAGCACACGAACGAGGACTAGACAGATCGGTGCATTGAACGTGAGAAATGCCCGGTTTCACGCGCCTTCGGTTGGCTCTCGATCGAGCAGCGCGAGGTCTTCCTGACCGACGAGACGCGTGGCGACGGCGTACTCCACCAGACGCGTGCGCCGGCTGGTCGCGAGGTTGCCCGCCCCGCCGCGAAGCCCGGCGACACCGAGCTTGTCGAGCTTCTCGCATACGTTGTCGAGCTTGCGGTTGAAGGTGGTCATCGACCAGCCGAGCCGTGCTGCGGCATCCGCTGAAGTCGGCACCTCTGCCCTGCCGGGGATCTGCTGCCGAAGGACGCCCTCAGCGAGGGCGACGATGAGCTGCCGCTGGCTCGTCGTCAGGGTGACGGGCAGGATGGTCGTCGACCCGGCGGACTCCTGCGTGATGCGCGAGGTGCTGAACAGGTCGTTCGGGTTGCGGATCGTGAAGTCGTACGTGGTCGGGCCGGCGCTGAACATGACGTGCATCGTCTCGAACACGATCGGCAGCCGTGCTCCAGGTGCGAGCCACGCCTGCACCCCGCCCGTTCCGTCGGTCACGGTCGCCGTGAGCAGTGTGCCGACGTTGGCGATCCACCACATGCCGAACTCGTCGAAGATGCGAAGGAACCGACGGTGCAGGTAGGGGTTGTCATCGATGGTCAGGTCGGCTTCCCTGCCGATGCCGAAGTCGCCCGGCGAGGTGATGTCGAACGTCTCGCCGACGAACTCCACGCTGATCGGGTTCATGGGTTGCACGCCTTCAGCGGGTTCGGAGATGCGACGCCGTCACGGATGATCGCGACGTCGACACACACCGCGGAGCCGGGGGTCAGTCCCGTGACGGTCGCGGTCGGAGTCGTGGTCGACTGCGCTCCGTGGGTCGTGCCCTCCTGCTGCCACTCGTAGTGGTCGTTCGCCTTGGGCTTGGGATTCGTCCAGGTGAACGTCACACTGGTGCCGTCCGCGCTGCGCACAGCCGACTTGAGCTTCGGATCGGGCACGGCCGAGACCTGGATGGTGCCGTCGCCGTTCCCTGCTGAGTGGGCGGCCGGCGTCGGCGCCGAGGTGTGCGGAACCAGCGCGATCGCTGCGACGACTCCACCGATGACGACGACGGCCGTGGCGACGATGCCGAGGATGAGCGCCGTGCGGCGCTTCGACGGCCGCGACTCTTCTTCCGGCACGGCAGGAACGTCGACGACAGGCTGGGAGACGGGTGTCGAGCGGATGACGGTGTGCTCGGGAGCCTGGGCATCCACAACAGGCATCCCACGGAGCCTCGTCGCGTCGGCCTGCACCGCCGAATCGGGCTGCGGCGTCGGCACGGGAGATGTCGGCGCGGGCGGGGGCGGTGCCTGCCGTTGGGGTGGACTGGGCGCCGGCGGCTTCTGCGCGACGACGGTGGCGACTGAACGCACCCTGGTCTCGTCAGCGGAATCCGCCGATTCGCGCGTCGAGGGGGCCGGCGTCACGAGATTCGGCACCTCGATGCCGGTCGGCGCGTATCCGAGCTCCATCTCGACGCGCTGCAGTGCCCGTGCGAAGTCGACGGCCGATGCGAACCGGTCTTCCCGACGCGATGCCATGCCCTTTGCCAGTACGGCGATCAGCGTGCGCGGTACATCCTGTCGGTCGATCGGTGTGATCGCTCCGCGCTCGATGCGGCCGATCAGGTCCAGCGTGCCGTTGGAGCGCCCGGGGATCTCGAACGGCGTGTGCCCGGCCAACACGGTGTACACGGTGGCCGCGAGCGAGAACACGTCGCTCCGCACGTCGGGCTTCGGATCGTCCTCGAACATCTCCGGCGGCGACCACGGCACCGAGAGACCGATCGACTGCTTCGTCGTGTCGGTCGCGCCCGATGCGGCCTCGAGCCGCGAGAGCGTCGTGGTGTGGACGGGCAGCTCGTCTTCGAGGGTCGAGGAGATGCCGAAGTCGGTCAGCGCGGGCCATCCGAAGTCGTTGGTGAGCACGTTCGCCGGTTTGATGTCGCGGTGCAGGATGCCTGCGGCGTGCGCTGTCGCGACCGCGCTTGCCACCCGGATGCCGATGCGCAGCACGTCTTCGACCGGCAGCCGCTCCCGCTTGTACCGCTCCCCCAGCGACGGTCCAGAGCAGTACTCCATCACGAAGTACGGTCGGTCATCCGCCGAGACATCCGCGTGGTAGATCGTGACGATGTAGGGATGTGCAGACAGCTGCGCCATCACGTTCGCCTCGGCGACGAACTGCGTGCGGGACTGCTGGTCGAGCTGGTCGGTGAGCAGCACCTTCACGGCGACGTTGCGTCGTGGCAGTTTCTGTTCGTAGAGGAAGACGTCGGAGAAGCCACCAGAGCCGAGGAGCCGCTGATAGTCGTAGCCCGGAAGGTCGGGCGCTTGAGCGGCGGCGCGTCTGCTCATGCCTGAACGACGCCCAGTGTCACTCCACTGCCGAGGTCGATCACGGTTCCGGCGATCACCGAGGTGGGCTCTCCGGCTCGCAGCTTCTGCGGCGCTTTGCCGGGGAGAGCGATCAACGTGCCGTTGCGCGAGTGCAGGTCGGTGACGACCACCGTGCCGCCCTCGACGGTGAGCTGCACGTGGTTGCGCGAGATGTCGTGCTCCACGCTGTCGACCGTCACGAGGCGGGGAACCCGTCCGCCGCCCATCTTGCTCACGCTCGGCGCGCGGCCGACGACGACCATGCCGTCGATCGGCTCGACGCCGCCATCCGGCAGCTGCAGCACGAAGCCGGGCTCGTCCGGCACGGCCGGTGCGGCGGCCGGAGATGCCGGCGTTGCGGGGCCGGGGTGCCCCGGAGCCGGTGACTGAGCGTGAGCCCCTGTCGACTCGCGAAGCACCCGCAGATCACCGCTCATCACGGTGAGCCCGTCGTGGTCGCCCAGTGCCGTACCGCCCTGGGCGGTGTTGCCATGGGCGGTGTTGCCCTGGGCCGGGCCGTTCGGCGCCGCTCCGCCGAGCGCGGTGGCGCCGAACGCTGTGCTGCTCAGGGCGTCCGCACCTGGCTCTTCGACATCCTCAGCGGGGCGGGCCGCGGCATCCTCGACGCTGCGCATCATGGTGGCGCCGAAAAGGTGGTCATACCCGGTGGTCTCGTGCGGTGCCTCGCGCACTGTGCTGTCGCGCAGGGTGCTGTCGTGCACGGTCGTGTCGTGCACGGTGGTGTCGCGGCTCGTCGCGCGCGCGGGCTCAGGGGCATCCGCGCCCGCGACCGTGAACTCGAGATCGGCGATGGTGCGATCGAGGTCGACGTCGGCGGTCGGGATCGCCGCAGCGACCTCGGCGAAGCCGCCAACGAGCGACCCGAAGGTCAGCGCGCTCACCCATGCCGTGCCGACGACCAGGGGGAGAGCCGGGCCCGGGACGTGGTCCGACGGCAAGCACTCGATGCGGAATCCCGTCATGTCGGAGACCGGGCGCTCGACCCAGGTGGAGACGCCGCGCGCGGTGATGTCTTCGCTGCCGCCCTCGGTCTCGACCGCCACGCCGGCGCCGCCGCGCACGATGAAGCGCGCCTCGAAGGTGCTGCCATCGGCGGAATCGCCGCCATCCCATTCCGCGAGCACGAAGCCGGGCGCGTTGGTCAGGCCGCCTTTGGCGAGCTCATCGATGACGAGTCGGATGCCGTCCTCATGACAAAGAGCCGCCCACAGCCGGGCGGCGAAGCCGTCGTCGGCGGCAGTGCGATGCACGACCGCGAGTCGTCCAGGAACCACGGCGGCCAGCCAACTTCCGGGGGCCGTATGTTCCACTGTGAGCACGTTGGTCATCCTTCGTTCTTCGCTTCGATCGGTGATGGGCCCGCGGACGTCTCCGCACGCGTCACGATCGAGGGCGGGTGTCTTCCAGGTATTGCTGGTGGCCAGGTCGTTCTACCGTATCCCGCTCGGCCTCGTCGGGCTCGGGCCACGACGACACGACGACGGCGGACACGTTGTCGCGACCCCCCGCCGCGATCGCCGCATCGGCGAGAACACCGGCCAGCCGCTCGTCGTGCGGGTTCTCGCGCAGGATGTCGGCGATCCGGTCATCCGAGAGCTCTTTGCTCAGCCCGTCCGAGCAGATCAAGAAGGTCTGTTCACCGCCCGCCGGGAGCATCCAGACGTCGACGTCCACATCGTCGGCAGCACCGAGCGCCCTGGTGATGACGTTGCGTTCGGGATGCCCGTCCGCTTCTGCTGCGCTGATCACACCGGCATCGACGAGTTCCTGCACCGCCGAGTGGTCGACGCTCAGCTGCGTCAGCCGCGCCCCGTCCCAGCTGTACACGCGCGAGTCGCCGATGTTCAGGATCATCCAATAGCGTGCTCCGCCCTCGCTGCCGTCGACGGCGACGACGCCGGCCAGGGTCGTACCTGCGACAGCGACACCCGAGGCGTCCGCCGTCGAGAGCGCGCGTACAGCCTCGTTCGCCGAGGCGACCGCGTCGAGCACATCGTTGGGAGTCACTGACGCACCCTCCGGGATGCGCTCCTCCATCACGCGCACTGCTGCGCTGCTGGCGAGGTCGCCGCGGGCGTGCCCGCCCATGCCGTCGGCGACGACGAACACGGGGTCGCGCGCGAGCACCGCGTCCTCGTTGACCGCGCGCACGGCACCCACGTCAGTGCGAGCGCTCACCGCCAGCGTCAGGTTCACCGACCGCGTTCTCCTTGCTCGAGTTCTGATCATCCCGATGACGAGCGGAACGTCTGTCGACCCACATCTTGACCAGACTTGCCATGGTAGCCACAAGCATGGCCGCGAGGATGAATCCGAGCGACTGCCAGGTGCCGATTTCGGGCGCCCACTCTACCGGATGACCGCCGTTGATGAACGGGAGCTCGTTGGTGTGCAGGGCATGCAGGATGAGCTTCACGCCGATGAAGATGAGGATCGCGACGACGCCGTACTTGAGGTACTCGAGCTGCTTCAGCAGGTGTCCGAGCAAGAAGTACAGCTGCCTCAGGCCCATCAGGGCGAAGACGTTCGCGGCGAACACGATGAACGGGCTCGTGGTGATGCCGAAGATGGCCGGAATCGAGTCGAGCGCGAACAACAGGTCGGTCGTTCCCAGGGCGAGGAACACGAGGAGCATCGGCGTGAAGAAGCGCTTGCCGTCGATTCGGATCGTCAGCTTCGAACCGTTGAACTCGTCGTGCACGTTGAGGTGCCGACGCGCGAAGCGCAGGAAGAATGAGTCCTTCGTCCCCTCGCTGTCGTCGGAGCCGGGCAGCGCCTGCTGCACGCCGGTGTAGAGCAGGAAGACGCCGAACAGATAGAACACCCACGTGAAGTTCTCGATCAAGCCGGCGCCGATCAGGATGAACACACCTCGCAGGATCAGCGCGATGACGATTCCCGCCATCAGCGCCTCCTGCTGATACTTCGGCGGAACGGCGAACCGCGCCAGGATGACGACGAAGACGAACAGGTTGTCGATACTCAGGCTGTATTCGGTGAGCCAGCCGGCCAGGAACTGTCCCGCGTAGTCGGCGTCGCCCATCACGAACATCAGATAGGCGAAGACCAGGGCGAGCAGCGCGTATCCGACGACGAAGAGCGTCGACTCGAGCGGCTTCGGCACATGCGGCCGTTTGACGGCGATCACGAGGTCGGCGGCGATCAGCAGCGAGAGCACGACGATCGAGCCGATCTCGAACCAGAGCGGGAGTGCGAGGTGCATCAACGGTCTTCCGGGTCTCGTCACCAGGCGGGTACGCCATGGCGACGAGAGTCTCTCCCGCGTTCTCACGCCGTACGACCGGAGCCTCAGGACTCGTGATGACGATCGTTTCGAGCACCGCCTGATGCGGCACCTGGGATACTCCCCCTCGCACTCATCAGTCTACGGTGTCTGCCGCTCCCACCCTCAATCGCAACTAGCGTTGGCAGCGTATGGGCTGGTTCGACGCGGGCGACTACGAACTGGCGCGACAGGTTCTCGAGCGGGGCGTCGCGGCGGTGTTCGTCATCGCGTTCTGCTCGACGATCGCGCAGTTCCCTGCGCTGCTCGGGGCGCACGGGCTGGAGCCGACGCCGTCGTTCGTTCGGAGGATGGGCGACCTGCTCTCGCCGACACTGTTCCGCCGTCGGTACTCCGACCGTCTGCTGATCACGGTCGCCGCCGTTGGCGCGGTGATCTCCGCCTCTCTCGTTGCGGGATTGCCGCAGCTCGCGCCCTCGTGGGCACCCATGATCGCGTTCCTGCTCTGCTGGCTTGCCTACCTGTCGATCGTCGACGTGGGGCAGACCTTCTATGCGTTCGGCTGGGAGAGCCTGCTGCTCGAGTCGGGGTTCGTCGTGGCCTTCCTCGGCTCGAACGACCAGGCGCCGCCGATCATCATCATCGTGTTCGTGCGCTGGCTGGTGTTCCGGCTCGAGTTCGGCGCGGGGATGATCAAGATGCGCGGCGACAGGTCGTGGCGCGACCTCACCGCTCTCTACTACCACCACGAGACGCAGCCGATGCCCGGTCCCCTCAGCTGGTACTTCCACCATCTGCCGCGTTGGATGCACCGGGTCGAGGTGCTGGGCAATCACGTCGCCCAGCTCGTCGTACCCTTCTTCCTGTTCGCTCCGCAGCCCGTCGCGAGCATTGCGGCGGGGATCGTCATCCTCACGCAGCTCTGGCTGGTGGCGTCGGGCAATTTCGCCTGGCTGAACGTGCTCACGATCATCCTGGCGTTCGCCGCAGTCTCCGACCCGGTCGCTCACGCGGTCATCCCGGCAATGCCCGCACACACCGACCACACCATCACACCGTTGTGGTTCTTCGTCGTCGTCATCGTGGTGGGGCTGCTCCTGCTCGGGTTGAGCTGGCGGCCGTTACGGAACCTGTTCGCGCGCCGTCAGCTGATGAACGCGAGCTTCAACCGATGGCACCTGGTGAACGCCTACGGCGCGTTCGGCTCGGTGACGAAGGAACGGTTCGAGGTGATCATCGAGGCGACCGACTCGCGCGACGCCGCGAGCGCGGTCTGGCACGAGTACGAGTTCAAGGGAAAGCCCGGCGATCCCACCCGAATGCCGCGGCAGTTCGCGCCGTACCATCTGCGCCTCGACTGGCTGATGTGGTTCCTCGCACTCGGCTCGCACGGCGAGGGCTGGTTCTCACCGTTGCTGCAGAGGCTGCTGGAGGCCGATCCCGCGACCTTGCGGATGCTCCGCAGCGCGCCGTTCGGAGCCGAGCGTCCCGCGATGGTGCGTGCGTCGTTGTACCTCTACCGCTTCTCCACGCGGGAGGAGCGGCGAACACAACACGTGTGGTGGGTGCGACGACGTGTCGGCGAACTCGTGCCGCCGGTGCGACTGCGAAGTGGCGACCGTTGACCAGCTCTCTCGCCATCCCGTCCCGACTTGTCGGTGGTCGAGCCTAGGGTCCTGGCATGGAGCCTTTCCACGTTTCGGTACCGGATGCCGCACTCGCCGATCTCCGTGATCGCTTGGCCACGGCACGGTTACTGCCTGACTCGCCCGATCGACCATGGTCGGGCATGAACGCTGCTTATCTTGCCGACTTGGTCGGGTCGTGGAAGGAGTTCGATTGGTCCGAGCGTGAGCGCTGGCTGAACGGACATCCGCAGTTCACCGCCGAGGTCGACGGCTCGACGCTGCATTTCGTGCACAGCAGAGCGGATCGGGCGGATGCCCCGGCACTGCTCGTGATGCACGGCTGGCCGCACACCTTCGCGATGCAGCTCGACTACGCCGACCTGCTGCCCGACTTTCACGTCGTGGTCGCGAGCCTTCCCGGTTTCGCGTATTCGAGTCGATACTCGTCGGGGTCGTTCACCGAGCCACGTCTCGCCGCGACCATGCACACGCTGATGACGGAAGTGCTCGGATACGACCGATTCCTGACCTACGGCGAAGACGTCACGGCGAACGTCAGCGATCTCGTCGCGGCGTCCTATCCGGAATCCGTATCGGGAATCGTCGTGACGCACGCCCATTTCCCCACGATGCGCGAGCGCGAGCAACTCGCTGACCCGGCTGCCGACGCGTTCTTCGCGGAGCTCGCCGCGCGGCAATACGAGGCAGGCGCCTACGCTCACGTGCAAGGCACGCGGCCAGACACTCTCGCCGCTGCGCTCAACGACTCTCCGGTCGGACTGCTGGCATGGCTGGTCGAGAAGTTCGTGGAGTGGAGCGACACGCCCCGCGACGATCCGCGACAGGTCGAGCGCAGGCTCTCGCGCGAACGCCTGCTGACCGAGGCCACGATCTACTGGACGACGCAGTCGATCGCCACCTCGTTCCGGCCGTACTTCGACGAGACGGATGCGCCGGGCATCCCTCCGGTTCGGGTGCCGGCGAGCGTGCACATCCAACGTCACGAGACGACCTACCCCGAGTCGGTCGCTCGCTCGTTCTACCGCGATCTGCACACCTTCGAGCGCCTCGAGGCAGGCGGGCACTTCACTATCGCGGAGATTCCGATGGCCATGGCGAGTCGCACCCGCGACTTCGCCTCCCAGCTGGGGCTGATCTGAGGAGAGACGAGCGGCGCTACGGCAGAACGATGTCGAAGTCGGGGTCCCCCGGATCGAGCACGCCGACGAGCTGCTGGAGAGCCGCAGGATCTCCCTCGATGCCCAACCCGTCGGACGCGCTGTCGCCCGCAACGAGCGCGAGCAGACGGGGCTTCGTGAGCGTGAGATGTAGAGCGGCGGACCCATCGGCCTCACGCTCCACATAGACGAGCACGCCGTTCTTGAGCGTCAGGTGGAACGTGCGGTCGAGGTCGCTCAGCGTGATGTCCAGCGCAAGGTCGAGATCCCAGGCTTTCGGACCGTCCACCGTGATGGAGATCGCGTCGAAGATCTGCTCCGGGCTGAGCTGGGCGAGAACGAGGGGCGCGGCCGTCGCCGTCGGCGTGCCGAAGTTGCCCTCACGCAGCTCGGTGGCGCCGGAGAGGAAGAAATTGCGCCATGTGCCGTTCTCCGCGCCGTACGCGAGCTGCTCAAGCGTGTCGGCATAGAGCGTTCGAGCTGCGGCATGGGATGCGTCAGCGAAAATCGCATGATCGAGGAGGGTCGCCGCCCACCGGTAGTCCGCGGAGTCGTACGCCTCACGAGCCAGCTCGACCACACGGTCGACCCCGCCGATGGCGGCAACGTAGCGCTCGGCGAGGGCCTGCGGCGGGTGCGGCCAGAGGCGCGCAGGATTGCCGTCGAACCACCCCATGTAGCGCTGGTAGATCGCCTTCACGTTGTGGGAGACGGAGCCGTAGTAGCCGTGCGTGCTCCACGAACCCACCAGCGCGGGCGGCAGCTGGATGACCTCGGCGATCTCTGCCCCCGTCATCCCCTTGTTGAGCATCCGCAGCGTCTGGTCGTGCAGGTAGCCGTACAGGTCGCGTTGGATCCCGAGGAAGGCCTTCACCTCGTCGTTGCCCCAGGTCGGCCAGTGGTGCGACGTGAAGATCACGTCGGCTCGGTCGCCGTATCGCACGAGGGCCTCCGTGAGGTACTGCGACCAAACATGTGGGTCGCGCACGAGAGCGCCGCGGAGCGTGAGGAGGTTGTGCAGAGTGTGCGTCGCGTTCTCGGCCATGCACAGTGCCCGGTAACCCGGAAGGTAGAAATGCATCTCCGAAGGAGCTTCGGTGCCCGGCGCCATCTGGAACTCGATCTCGACACCGTCGATCGTGCGAGTCTCGCCGGTTTTCGCGATCTCCACGGTAGGCGGCACGATCCCCGCCTGACCCGTTGATGTGGTCTGCCCCAGTCCCGCGCCGACCTGGCCCAGCGGCCCACGTGCGAGCGCGGCGCCGTACATGTAGCCGGAGCGCCGTGCCATGGCGGTGCCGGCGTAGACGTTCTCCGCGATGGCGTGTTCGAGGTATCCCTCCGGAACGATGATCTGCACGTCGCCCGAGTCGACCTGCTCCTGCGTGATCATGCCGAAGATGCCGCCGAAGTGGTCGATGTGGCTGTGCGTGTGGATCATGGCCACGATCGCGCGGTCGCCGCGGTGCTTCCGGTACAAGGCCAGCGCCGCCGCTCCCGTCTCGGCGGTCAGAAGCGGATCGACGACGATGACGCCATTGTCGCCCTCGATGAAGGAAGTGACCGACAGGTCGAGGCCTCGCACCTGATACAGACCGGGTACGACCTCGAACAGACCGTGCTTCGCGACGAGCTTCGACTGCCGCCACAGGCTGGGGTTGACGGATGCCGGCGCATCGCCCCGCAAGAAGTCGTAGGTGGAGGCATCCCATACGACTTCGCCCGCCGCATCGCGGATGGCAGGGTCGTCAAGCGTGCCGAGGAACCCGCGCTCCACGGCCTCGAAATCCGCTGTGTCGGCGAACGGCAGCGCGTTCAGTACCTCCGCGTTCGCCCCCGCGACCGATGGTGTCGGTTGGTTCTGCTCCATGTGGTGGGTCCCCCTCTGTCCGGCGCTTCCTGCGGCGCTCCCGTGCGCGTCACCTGCGACATTGCCATGGTTCCGCCTCCCGCGCGCGGGAACTCACCCGGCCCGGGCGATCTGCGTCTCACGCAGGACTACCGCTCTTCAGTAGGTGAGGTCGGAACGGCCCGTGGATCGGGCACCGTGGCATAGTCCGCCACGGACTGCATCGCGGTAGCGTCTTCGCAAGGGGTACAAATCTGATCTCGATCAGGGCAATATGGCACGGTGTGCTGTTTTGGGGTCAGCACCGCTGGGGGGATCGACGCGTGCTGAAGCGTTCGTGGAAGATGAGCATCGCCACGGGAGTGGCTGTCGTTGCGTTGGCATGTGGTGGCGCGCTCGCCACCTCTGCACCCGCACAGGCTGCAGGAGAGGGCGCGCTCACGGTCACCAAGTCGGTGAGCAACCCGACGCCGGCGCCCGGCGACGAGTTCACATTCAGCATGCGCGTCGGCTGCGATGACAACGACTGCATCAACGCGTCGTTGACCGACCAATTGCCGTCTCAGTTCGACGGATTCCCCATCATCAGCTACAGCGTGACTCCCGGTACGAGCGGTGTGGAGTGGAACGATCAGATCACCGGGTGCACGAACAACACCGTCACGGACTCGTGCGCCGCGACGGTCAACTTCATCTCAGCTCTCGGCGAGGGCGGCGTCGGCCTACCGGCAGGCCAGGCATACACACTGACCGTCACGCTCAAGGTTCCGCAGGATCTCTCCCCATCCTGGCCGTACAACGGTCAGTCGATCACGAACACGGCATCGACGACGGCTGACAACGCCGCGCCGCAGACGAGCACCGCAGGCGTCACGATCACCGTTCCCGTCACGGTCGACACGGCGGTGACCAAGAACTGGACGCCGACGAGCGAGCAGTTCGCACCGGGTGCGCAGTCCACCATCGATCTGACGACGCAGAACACGTCGAACGTTCCTGCCGACTCGCTCGTGCTGCAAGAGCCGGCCGCCGCGCCGGACGGTGCCGCAACACTCGACCCGAGCAACCCGTTCCTCTACACCGATTTCGCCGGCCTCGGCGACATCACACTTCCCGACGGTGCCGACCAGGTTCAGGTGGACGCCTATGTCTTCGACCCCGTGAGCGGCACGTATTCCTGGGTGAACGGCGACCCGGGGCCGCCTCCCGCTGCGCTCCCAGGCGGTGTGCAGAACGGGGATGTCGCGGGCATCCGCGTCACCTTCACGAGCTCCACCGGAACACAGATCACGCCCGGCGGCTCAGCTGGTGCCGTACCGATCGACGTGACCCAGCGCGCAACGAACCGCGACACGGATGCGTCCCTCGAGGATGGCTGGACCGCCACCAACGCCGCGTCGAGCACGGTGAACGTGCCCGGGCAAGCCCCTGTGAGCAAGGACGCCACGGCCGACCACGCCGTGACCCCCATCAACATCGTCGTGCAGGCGGGCAAGTCGTTCGATCCCGAGAACATCCCAGCCGGTGTGCAGTCCATCGGTACCGTGACCGCGCAGAACAAGTCAGACGGAACACTCGACCAGCTGACGATCTCCGATCAGGACTACTTCACCCGGCTGCTTCCGTTCGACGGCTTCACTGCGCCGATCGTGTTTCCTGCGTCATCCACCTCCGCCACGATCACGTGGACGTACAGCGACGGATCGACGAGTTCCGAGGCATTCACCTCCGCCTCCGGCAATCCGCCTCAGCCCGCACCGCCGGCCGGTCAGGTGGTGACGGGGTTCGAGATCGCGTTCGACGGCCCGATCGACCAGAATGCGACGGCCAGCGCGAGCTTCGGGGTGACACCGTCGTTGGCATACGTCACCGAGGCGACGAGCCCGCGAACCTCGACCAACACCGTCGACGTCACGGGAACGGCCGGCGGCAAGACGAATTCCGATCAGGACACTGCCCAGCTCAACGTCTACGACCCGGACATCAGCCTCGCCCTGCAGAAGATCATCGTTCCAGACGCAGCCGAGTCACCCGTCGAGCCAGGAGGCACGGTCACGGTCGAACTGCCGGCGACGACAGGGACGGACTCCGCCTTCGTCACGCCCACCTCGATCACAGTCACCGACGTCGCCCCGACCCCTCATGACGACAGCAGCTTCTGGAACGCGTTCAATCCGATCGAGATCGCACCGACGCAGGTGCCGGCCGGCGCCACGTTGAGCATCTCCTACACGACAGACGACGGCGCGACGTGGCAGACGGCCGACTGGTGCGGCCTACCGGTGACCGGCGTGACGGTGTACTCGTGCGACATCCCGTCGAACCTGCAAGGAACGATCACCGGACTGCAGTTCGACTTCACGGATCCTGCCGGCTTCCCGCAGGGCACAACGGTGCAGCCGAACATGACCTTCGCGGCTCGCAGCGATCAGCGCTACTCGGGCGATCCGACGAGCGTGCCGGACGCAGGTCCGTCCGTCTACGGCAACACGGCCACCGCGCAGGGCGAAGGTCAGGCGGGAGGCCAGACGATCACCAGCGACCCGGTCGACGGCAGCGACAACGCCGCGATCGAGACCAACAGCGGCGAGAACGGATCGCTCATCGCGGGCAAGAGATGGACGACGCCGGACTTCTCCGGCGACCTCACCCAGGTCGCCTCGCAATCCGGTCAGCAGGCCGGAACTGTTCTCGACTGGGGAGTGACGACGACGGGGTACGCGTCGCTGACGGTCTCCGACGGTGCCGTCGGCCCCGCAGGCAACCCGGCGCCGGCGCAGGCGACGACCTATCAGGCGTTCGACCTCACACAGATCGCACCGATCACGACCGCGCAGGACTCCCTCCTGCAGTGGGACACCGTGTCGCAGATCCGGCTGTACGAGAACGGCGGCTGGGTGGTGATCGCGCCGCCAGGCGGCAGTTGGATGAACGGCACGGGCTTTGTCGGCTACACCCTGACCCCAGCGGAGCGGGCCGCGACGACGGGCATGCAGATCACCGTCGTGCCGAACGACGCAGCGAGATCGGGCAGCACGGACCCGACGCGGCCGCAGCCGGGATCCGGCATCTCATCCAGCAGTGTGGCGCGCCACTTCAACCTCGTGTGGACGCTGCGCAACACGCTGCGCGTGCCGGACAGCGACGGAACTTGGGTCAACGGCAGCACCCTCTACAACACATCGACCGAAGGGCTCGTCAGAAACCACGAGCAGGTGGATGCGGTCCTGCAGGCCGGCGGCACCCAGACGAGCGGCGCCGATGACACGATCCTGATCCTCGATCAGCCGCCGGGGGTCAGCGTCGTCAAGTCCACTCAGAAAGACACGATCGCGCTTCCGCATCCCGGCGACGTGCCCCCGTCGAGCTACCCGACGAACGACTTCACCATCACCGCGAACAGCACGTCGTCGTCGCGGGCATCGTATGTGCGTGTGACCGACCCGATGCCGTGTGCGCAGAACCAGGTGAGCTCCTGCGCCAGCGACCCGAGTGCATGGGCCGCCGATCCGTTCGCGGGCTACACCTATGACGCGTCCAACCCCTTCGACGCCTTCACACTGACCGGCCTGACGTTCACCTACGACGCTGCGGAGGTCGACCCGAACGCCTCCGTGGTCACGCTCCTTCACCGCAGCGCTGGTGGCGTTCTGACGACATCGACAACGACGATCACGGGCGCACAGGCCATGACGGAAGCCGACCTTCAAGATGTCGTGGGGGTGAGCGTCACCTACCAGGGGACCGATCCGGCGACGACCGGAGGCACGATCACTTCCGGCGACAAGCTCGCGATGGTCATGCACACCCGGGTACGGGTCTCTCTGCGCAGCGACCCCATCATCTTCGTGACACCGGAGACGGTGTCGAACTTCGCGTTCGCCCAGTCGTACGATCCGGTGCTCTACCCGAGTGCGGACCAGGCGGGGAGCACGCCGATCGACAGCTCGAACGCACAGGTCAAACTGGTCCAGGGCCAGCTGGACATCACAGCATCGAAGTCGATCGATCCGCAGAGCGTGCTCGAAGCGAACCGAACCGATCCTGTGACCGTCACGCTCGGCGCGGCCCAAGGACCTGACGCCACGGTGCCCACGAACCAGGTGACCATCGAAGACTCCGACCAGGGCTTCTGGAACGACTTCCAGCTGACATCGTTGTCGGCTGCCGATGTCACCCTGCCCGCTGGCGCCGATCAGGTCGAGGTCGACGTGCAGCTGAACGGCTCGACCACGTGGACGACGGGGACGTCGGGTGCGACGGCAGCCTTGCCCGCCGGGGTCAATCCGGCCGATGTGACCGGGATCCGGTTCGTCTTCGACCGCGCCGACGGCGGGCTGTTCTCCAACACCGCTCCCCCGCAGGCGTTCAGCGCCTCGGCGGTGCTCCACGTGCAGCTGCGCGATACCGCGCGCGACGGCACCGACATCCCGTTCCCGGGAACGGTGAACGACACCGCGACGGCGACGACGCACCGCACGGACGGAACGAGTGACCTGTATCCGGATGACACAGCACAGGCCGAATCCGACCTCGCACTTCAGCCCGGAACGTTCGACCTCGACGTGGCGAAGGATCCGTTCCAGGACAGGCACACCGTGTCGCCAGGGTCGTCGGTGCCATGGACCCTCACGTTCACGAACACCGGCACCGGCATCCTCACCGTCCCAGCACTGGTCGACACACTCCCGCAGTACTTGAGGTGGGATGGAGCCGATCCGACATACGTCGACAGCGACGGGGGCACCCTGTCGACCGCTGTGACATTGACGGATGACCGGCAGGCCGGCACGTTGACCTTCGCGTGGCCCGAAGACGGCAGGCGGATGCAGCCGGGAGAGCAGTTCACCATCACCATCGGACTGATCCTCCAGCCCGGGCTGAACGAGAACGAGTCGACGACGAACCAGATGGTCGTGCAGACCGATGAGGATCTGGCCTCGTGCACCAACACGTCTGGCAACGGCCAGGGCGTCGTCGGCGGTCTGCCCGACAACGAGTGCGGCACGACGAACTTCGTGCAGCCGATCCCGGGGCCGGCTCTGCTGGCAACCAAGGGGGTGCGCGGTGACGTCGTCGATCCGCTCGTCAGCGGGGCGCAGAATCCCCTCAACCCGAACGCGAACTGCCAGCCTGTGAACGGCTACTACTACGCGCCCTGCGTGGCGAACACACGCATGGGGGGCACCGACGAATGGCTCCTCACGGTGACGAACAGCGGCACCGTGCCGTACTCCTCGGTGACGATGGTCGATCCGCTGCCGACCCCCGGCGACAAGCTGCTCTCCACCGGTGCAGCGCGGGGAAGCACCTGGAAGGCCGTGTTCGATGTCGCGTACGGGGTGCAGGTGAGTGCGCCGCTCGGTTCGACGCAGACCATCGAGGTCTCCACCGACTCGAACCTGTGCGTCGGAACGGGAACCCCGACCCAGTGGTCGACCGATCCGACCTGCTCATCGAACACGTGGACGGCGTTGGATGCCTACGCAGGCGACCCCGTCGACATCACCGGGTTCCGGGTCGTCGTCACGCTCCCTGCGAACCGGCCACTCGGTCCTGGTGGCACCATCACCGCCACCGCTCGCACCATCGATCAGCCGGTGTCGTCGGCTGATCCTCAGGGGATGACCACCGCCGTGCCCCAGCCATCCCTGTTCGACTACAACCAAAGCGGTGTGCAGGCGACGCTCTCCAACAACGCGGCTCCGCTCGCACAGGCGCCGGTGAAGGTGGGTGTCACCCCGCTGACCGGCTCCCTGCAGGTCGTGAAGAAGATCACGGGGGATGACGCTGAACGTGCTCCGTCGAGCTTCGATGCCGGGGTCAGCTGTGCGGCAGCCGACGCTCAGCTCGACCTCGGCGATGCCGCGACGCTCACCCTGGACAGCGGCGACTCTTACACCGCGAGGGTGGACGGCATCCCGATCGGTGCGTCATGCGATGTGTCCGAGAACGGTGACCCGGGGTCGTACGGCGAAGACAGTCGCACCATCGCGCCCGGCACGGTCGGCATTCTGGAGCCGTCCTCGTCGGATGGCCCGGTGCCTGATGCCCAGATCGTGACGATCACGAACGAGTACGACCCGGTTCCACCGACTCCGACACCCACCCCGACACCGACGACACCGGGCCCGACATCCGGTTCATCGAACGGCGGTGGCCTCGCCGGAACCGGGTCCGATGCCGTGACGCCTCTGCTGGCGGGGCTCGGGATCCTGCTCGCGGGCGGAGGACTCCTGGCGCTGATCAGGTGGCGCCGGCGTCACGTGTGAACACGGCGTCACGTGTGAACGCGGCGCCGTCGCGGCGGGGCCCCGTGCGGGATTTCGATGCTCTTCGCCAGCGTCGCTCGTGGTCGACCCACCACGGCGGTCTCACATGTGGAACGCCATCGCGCAGCTGCACCTGCCACCCGCTGGCCTCGATCGTGCGGTGATGGAACCAGCAGAGCATGACCCCGTTGTCCGTGTGGGTCGGGCCGCCGCGTGCGTGTTCGATCACGTGGTGGATCTCGCACCAGCCGGCCGGGATCTGGCATCCCGGAATGACGCATCCGCCATCGCGGAGGCTGATCGCCCTGCGCTGCTGCGGCGTGAAGACGCGTTCCGGTGAACCTAGGGCGATGATCTTGCCCTTTCGGTCGAACAGCACCTTCTGCGCGCCGCCGGTGCAGACGAACTGCTTCACCGCGCGGAGTGAGATCGGGATCTCGACTCCGTCGATCCATCCCGCACCGATCGGGGCCGCTACGCCCGCTGTCGACCCTGCCGTAAATGCGCCCTCGGGCTCGGACTCGGGTTCGAGGTCGTCAGCGCTCACGCTGACCAGCACGGTCGGCGACGCTCCACCGACCGTCGGAAGCTCCCCGCTTCGCACCGCTGCATCCACCATCGCGGCGAACACATCATGTCGTTGCTGCACCGGCGTTCGAGTGTCTCCATTGACCTCCGCGTCGGCTTCTTCTTCCGGCGTCAGGAAACGACCGGTGGTCTTCGGCGAGAGGCAGGAATCGGCCGCGCGATCGAATTTGCCGGCGATCTCGGGAAGCAGGTGCATCGAGTAGCGCACCAGCCCGTTTCGAGTGCCGATCTTCGTTATGCCGCGAGCGATCATGGCGTGGTCCTCACGCGCCTCGACGCCGTCAGGATCAAGCGCGACCTGCCACTGGATCGCCTGGATGCGCGTCTGATCCGCCGTGAAAGGCACGATCGGCTCCCCGGTCGTCACCTCGACCCCGAGGGCGCACCCGACAAGGGCGCGTTCTGCCTGCTCGAGCAGGCCCGGCTCCGCCCGGCTGGCGACCGCATTCAGCACGGCGGTCATGGCAATGGCCGAGTCCATGCCGAGGGCGCCGGCGTCCATCGCCCCCGCCAGTGCTGCGAAGATAGGCGGCAGTACTTCGCCCGTCAGGGTCTCACGGACACGGATGGTCGCACCCAGCCGGGACCGGCGAGCCGCTGTCGATTCAGTCACCTGCGTGACGCGGGCGATCAGCTCGTTGGCCGTGCGGCATCCCTTGCGGGCCGAGAGGCGATCCGAGCCAAGGGAGGTGCGAGAGCGCTCCTGAGCCTCGGCAGCCACCGCCACTCGCAGCGCGTCGACGGACCGGCCAAGCACCTCGATGGCACCCATCGCCTTCAGCAGTTCATCGTCGACCAGAGTCGGAACCTGGCGAACCGTCAGCGCAGCCTTCACGGCAGCTGTAGCTGTGCCGAGTTCTGCGCCGAGGTCCTTCATGGCTCAACTCAACCCGCAGCCACCGACATTGAGAGGGGCGAATCCCTGATCAGATGCAGTTTCTGTGGATAAGTGGATTCAAAGCCTCGCTGTGGACGACAAGCCAAAGACTCACGGTCCGCTCGCGGAGGACAACACCTCGCGCGGCATCGATCAGCCTGCAAGCCGCTCTGCCACGAGTGCCTGCATGTGCTGGAGCATGCGTTCAGCATCGGGCGAGACCCCGGTGAACAGCTCGAACGCACCGGCCGCCTGGAAAGCAGTCATCGCCGCACCACCCGTCACCCGAGCCCCGCGAGCGGTGGCATCCCGCATGAACTGCGTCTCCAGCGGCAGGTAGACGATGTCGATGACCCAGTGACGGTCGGTGATGAGCTCCGGATCGACCGGACTGCCAGGGTGTCCGGCCATTCCCATCGGCGTCGCGTTGACGAATCCGTCGGCTTCGCCCGCGAGATCGTGGAACTCGTCTGGTCTTGCCGCCACGACACGGGATCGCCCGAACACCCCGCCCATCGAAGATGCGAGCGCCTCCGCACGGCGGGTGTCGATGTCGACGATGGTCAGGCGGTCGACGCCGCGCTGCAGCTGTGCGTAGGCGACGGAGGCGCCGGCCCCTCCCGCTCCGAACTGCACGACAATGTCTGCGCGCTCGTTCCTCAACGTACGCGCCGCCAACTCGCTGAAGCCGTAGACGTCGGTGTTCTGGCCGACGAGACGATCCGGGGTGATCACGACAGTATTGACGGCGCCGACCTCGCGCGCGACATCCGTCAGCTCGTCGAGCGAAGCGATCACGGACTGCTTCACGGGATGCGGGTCCGCCGCTCGCTTGCTCGAACCACTGCGCCGCTCACCCCGCGTCGGGGACGATGCCCTTCACCTCGGCCATGTACTGATCGGCGGCTGCCGACGCCTCGTCCTTCGTGTCGCCGCTCTGACGGGCATCGAGATATGCGGCGTACCAGTCCCACCAGTTGTGCTCCGGCGCGACGGACTCGAAAGAGCCGTGGCGTTGTGAGGTCTCCAGCAGCAGGTCCGCGAGCCCCTGCACATCGGTCAGGGAGACTCGACCTGGCAGACGGTCGGTCACCTCTTGCAGAAGCCAGGTGTTGCCATCCGGATCGGCGAAGGAGGCGAAGCTGCCGTACGACGAACGCTGCGGATCGGGTCCCGGCGCGTGCCCTTCGGCGCCGAGCCCGCGACCGTGCCAGATCTCGCTCACCTCGGCGCCGCGGGCGATCAAGTCGGCCCGCGCCTTCTCGACGTCGTCGACGATCAGGTACAACCCCTGGGCAGAGCCGGGAGTCGCGGTGGATGTGCCGAGCCCGAACTGGATCGACGCAGGTGACGCCGGAGGGGTGAACTGCACGATGCGGAAGTGCTCATCGATCGGGAAGTCCGCATCCAGCCGCCAGCCGAGGCCCTGGTAGAAGGCCTTCGCACGGTCGACGTCGGTCACAGGCAGCACGACGACCTCGAATCTCAGCGGAACGGGCGCGCGGTTCTCGTGGGCGTGCTGCGCGTGTGAGTCGGTCATGCGGTCTCTCTTCGTCGACGTCGTTCGGTGGCCTCGAGGGTAGCTTGCGACGCCGGACGACGATGTCTGATACAGCGATCAGAGCTCCGCGGTGAGCCCGCCATCGATCAGGAAGTCGGCACCGGTGATGTTGCCCGCGACCCGATTGCTGGCGAGGAACGCCACGAGGGCCGCGACCTCGTCGGGCTTCGTGAAACGTCCGGTCACCATCGATGCCTCGGCTCCCGCCACGACGTCCGCCTTGTCGGCACCGCCCGCGCTCGACAACGTCGCGGCCACTCCCCCGTCGCCGAGCCAGAGATCCGTGGCGACCGGCCCCGGGCTCACCGTGTTGATGCGGATGCCGTCCCGACCGACCTCCTTCGAAAGCGACTTCGAGAAGTTCACGAGCGCCGCCTTCGCAGCGGAGTAGTCGATGACAGCGGGATCGGGCAGCCGCGCGTTCACCGACGCGACGGTGACGACGACACCGTCGCCGGCGGTGCGCAGAGCGGGAAGCGCCAGGCGGGTCATCCGAATGGCGCTCAGCGCGTCGAGCAGGAACGTCTTCGTCCATTCGTCGTCGGTCACCGATTCGAAGCCACCCGTGCGGGGACGCACTCCGCCGACGTTGTTGACGAGGATGCCCAGCCCGCCCATCGCCTCAGCCCGGGCAACAAGCGCGGCCGAGCTGTCCGGGTCGGTGAGATCGGCTTCGACCGCGTCGACTGCGCCGCCGCCGACGAGCTCCGTCAGCGCCGGCGTGATGGTGCGGGATGCCGCCAGAACCCTCGCGCCCTCTGCGACCAGTGTGCGGGTGACAGCGAGGCCGATTCCGCGGCCCGCGCCGGTCACGATGGCGAGAGCGCCCTCCAATCCGAGGTCCATGGCGGCTCCTCGTCAGAGGCCCTGGGCGGCGAGCCACTCGAGCACGGCATCCGCCACCTCGGCCCAACCGTGATCGATCGTCAGCGAGTGGCCCCGCCCCTCGAACTGCTTGAGCTCGGTCACCGACATCGCGTCGCGATACTGCTTCAAGGTGGACCGTGTGACGACGTCGGGCACGGTGTGGTCGGCAGTACCGGAGATGAGCAGCAGCGGTCCTCGCGGTGTGCGCTTCGTGTCGACGGCAGCCGGCGAGTGCATGACGAAGTTCGCCGCCGCGGCCTGGAACAGCGGGCGAGCGGGCGAAGGGATGGTCCACTGCTCGTACAACGCGTCGGATTCGGCCTCGTCGACGGCGTTGCCGAAGCCGTATCGGAACTGGGCTTTGGTCAGCGAGACGGCTCTGTGCAGGTTCGCCGGGTTTCCGAGTGCCGGGAACCCCGATCGCAGCTGGGCGAGTGGAAGCGGAAGCACTCCCTTGATCTGCGCCGGGTCGATGGCGACAGCACCTGCGCCGACTCCCTCTCCGAGCAGCTTCTCGGCGATCAGTCCACCGAAGGAGTGCCCGATGAGGATCGTGTCGTCGCCGAGGCCTTTGGCGACCTCGGCGAACGATTGCGCCGCTTCGTCGATGCCGATGTTGGCGACAGCCTCGGGGTTGGCGCGTGCATCGGCGACGGTCTCGCCCTCGAACGGCCATCCCGGTGCGACCGGCTCGTATCCGGCGGCACGGAACCGGTCGATCCATGGCTGCCAGCTGCTCGCATGAAGCCAAAGACCGTGAATGAAGACCACGGGACGTGCCATGACTGTGCCTCCTCGCGCACTCGGATATGAGGCCAGCACACACCACAAGGGACCGCGGCGTCCATGGTTATTTCACGACCGATCGATAACCGATCTTGCATCGATCTGTGCGAAGCGGCAGCCTTCCCTATGGGAGGACAATGTGGATCTCGATCTTCGGATGGTGCGTTACTTCGTCGTCGTCGCGGACGAGCTGCACTTCGGGCGCGCCGCCGCGAAGTTGCACATCAGCCAGCCTGCGCTCTCGAAGCAGATCCGCCGGTTGGAAGCCGACCTCGGTTTCCGGCTCTTCGCTCGCGACAGCCGTCACGTGTCGCTGACCCAGGAAGGCACGCGATTCCTGCGTGACGCGCGCGTCCTGCTCGCTCACGCACAGCGCATGACCCACCCCGAGGGCTCCGGGATTCGCGTTGCCCACATCTTCGACCTCGACACCAGCAGGCTCGTCGTCGACGCGTTCTCGACGCGATTCCCCGATACGCCGGTGATCGCGAGCTCCATGGACAGCCAGCGCCAGTTCGATGCACTGATGAGCGGATGGCTCGATGTCGCCATCCTGCGCCTCACCCCGGCGATGATCGCCGGCCATCCCACCGGATGGCACCACCGACCGCTTCGGCTCGAGCCGTTCTGGCTCGTCGGACGACGGGGAGACCCGGTCGCCGAGACTGCGAGCCTTGACGAACGGCCGATCGAGGTGTTCGGAGACCCACCAGGATCCGTCCTGTTCAACGCGCACGGCGAATACCTCGCGGCGCTCGAGCGGAGGGCGAGTCTCTCCTTCCGCTGGCTCGGCAATCCCGGCACCTTCGACCAGTGCCTCGCGCGCATGCTCCGCGCTCCGGGCATCGCATATCTGCTCGAGTTCGAGTCCTACGCGTTCCGATACCGGCAGTTCGGCATGCCCGTGCATCGGCCGGCGGAGTTCCAGCCCTTCTACCCGTGGTCGATCGTGTGGCGAGACGATCAGCTGGCACAACCCGTCGCCGATTTCATCGACGTCGCTGATGACGAGAGTCGGTCCCGCGGATGGCTCACCCTCGACGACGACGTCCCGAGCTGGCGGCCGCCGGACTGATCGAGTGAGGCGACAGTCGGGACGGCTCAGAAATCCACGACGGTGCCGTAGAGCGGGTAGGCGTCGTGCGCCTTCTGCGACGTCGGCGCGATCTGCAGCGTGTCACCCGTGGCCGAGGCCAGATCGACGGTTCCGACGAGGTCGAACGACCGGAGCACGAACGGCAGGCTCATCCCGGTGAAGAGGTCCGGCCTGTCCAGCAGCCCGAAGTGCAGGTGGGGACCTTGGGATGGCCCACTGTTGCCGAGCTTCGCGATCACTTCGCCCATGGTGACGTCGTCGCCGATGTGCACCCTGATGCTGCCCGGCTGGAGGTGGGCGTACGCAGCGTAGACGCCGTCGGCGAGCTTCAGGATGACCTGATTGCCGCCGAACCCCTCCTTGGAGTCCGGCGAGCCGGCCGTGAACGGGGTCGACTCCGGGACCCCGTCCGTCACCGCGACCACCCTTGCGTCGGCGACCGCGACGACGTCGGCCCCGAACCCGTAGAACTGCTCGTTGGCGCTGCCGGTGCCCTCGTAGAGACGGTCCCCCTTGACCTGGGCCCAGTCCACAGCGAAGGTCTCGGCCGTCGCCCAACTCTGGCCGTCCACCGCGAGGCGAAGATCACGGTGCACGTTAGGAGAGCAGCAGGCGGAGGTCGCAAGCCACCCATCACCGCGGAGCGGCGGCGCGATGGTGATCGGCTTGGCGGCATCCACGTCGACCCGAGGCCCCTGCACGACGGTGTCGTCGACGATGACGTTGCCCGGCAGGCTCGCCGGCAGGGCGTACTCGACACGGTTCGACACGTGCTCGGGGACGGTCTCACCGGAGGTCAGCGCGAGATCGACCTCGACAGCGACGGCGGCGGACGCCGGAATGGACGCGGACGTCGCGTGGGTGAACAGCGTCTGCGTCGCGGCGGCGAGACGGCTGCCGCTGATCGTGCCGAGCTCGTGGCCATCGGCATCGGTGGCGGTCACGCGGGTGAGGGTCACGGGATCGCTGTACGCGTTCACCACGACGAGGTTGTACTCCACGTGGTTCTTGCCGTCGCTCGCGTGCACCACCTGCGCGTCATCCATCGCCTGCACCCAGACGGCGGTCACCTTGCCAGTGGGGGACGGTGTCGATCCCGACGCGTCGGCGCCGTTCGCCGGATCGGATGACCGCGACGAGGCCGGCTCGCTGGCAGCCGTGCACCCGCTGGTCAGGAGCGCGACCACGACGAGGCCGGCTGCGACCGTGAGGCCTCGGCTGATTCGCATCGATGACTCCTACCTCGACCGGGCTTCCGCGAGGACGTCCGCGATCGCGCGCGAGACGAGAGCAGGCTGCTCGACCGCGATCCCATGACCGCTGTCCGTCTTGCTGATGTGCGTGGCATGAAGGGACGCGGCGAGCCGGTCCTGGGCGGCGAGCCAGGCCGGCCACGTGGAGGTGCCCGGGGTGACCCCGAGATCCCACGCGTGATCGGACGAGAGGACCGTCGCCGGGACGCGCGGCATGGCGTGCGCGGCCTCGAGCTCGGCGAGGCTGCGCTGGTAGTCCGGCTCCTCGGCGCTCGCCGAGGCGTGAGACGACGCGATGACCGCCATCCACTTGGCCCACTGCGTCGGGGTCATCGTGTCCTTCAGGAACGCCGACGCCGAGTCGACGAGCACGATCCCCTTCGTCTGCCGCGGATGCTCGCGCGCGAACAACTGGGCGATCATCCCGCCCCACGACGCTCCGACGAGCACGTACGGGCCGTCTTCATGCACAGCGTCGAGGAGTGCCTCGAGATCCGCGACCCCGTCCTGCGCTGTCGTCGGCTGAGGCACGGCCGTCGACGTGACCGGGGCACCGGACACCAGGGTCGTGCCCGGCCGGTCGTACGCGCAGACCCTCGTCGTGCGGGACAGGGTGTCGAAGACCGACTGGCTGCTGAGCGCGGGAGTCGCCTTCGGGTCAGAGGCGTCCACTGTCGACATCCACTCGTCGGCCGCGCCACCCGTGCCCGACACCAGGATCACCGTCGGCGAGCCCGTGCCTCGGCAGTCGATGGCGATCGTTCGGCCTCCACCGATATCGACGAGTCGATGGATGTCTGCCTGCGGCGCGTCTCCGGACGGGGTCGTGCCGGACGGAGTCACAGGTGTGGGCGAGGCGGCACTGCACCCGGCGAGCAGCATGCCGGCCACCACGATGGCGGCGATCCCCGCGGCCCTTGACCGCCGTGCACCGCCCATGAGCAGCCCTCCGCCGACGCGAGTGTGACGCCACGACAAGTGTGACACCCGAGCGGGCGAGACGGCCCGACCCCCTCGAGGGGCCACTCCGTGCGATGCGAAAAACCCGGCTCCCCTGTGTTGACAAGGGAACCGGGCTGATGTGACCCCAGCGGGATTTGAACCCGCGTTACCGCCGTGAGAGGGCGACGTCCTAGGCCGCTAAACGATGGGGCCGGTCTGGTGCCGAAAAAGGCAACTCATCGAGTATGCCATACCGCCGTCGCCCCTTCAAATCGGGACCGCTTCGCGCCTCCATCCCGCGCCCTCCCCGCGAGCGACAGAAGACTCAGACGAGCACGGACATTGCGCGGGGCACCACGGTGACCTCCACGGGGAGGGGGCCGACGCGCTCGCCATCCGCGTAGGCGATCACGCCCCCCTCGGCCTGCAGTTTCACGCTGCGCGCCCGCACGATCGACACCTCGGGCAGGGTCGTGTGCGTCCCCTTGAAGACCCTCGGGAAGACGCGGAGCAGCTTGAATCGTGACATGGCCTCGACAACGAAGAGGTCGAGCATCCCGTCGTCGAGTCGGGCGTCGGGCGTGATCATCATGCCTGCCCCGATGGAGCGTCCGTTCGCCACCGACACCAGCATTGCCGAGCGATCGGATGTCACACCGTCCACCTCCAGCCGGTAGGCGATCGGTCGGAAGGTGAGCAGCTCCCGCACCATCGAGAGCGTGTAGCGGCTCGATCCCCTCGGCCGGGTCATCTTGTTCGCGCGCTCGTTCACCACCGCGTCGAACCCGGCGGAGAGCACGCATCCGAACCAGGTGAAGAGCTCGCCGTGCCGCACCCGACCGAGGTCGATGCGGCGCGGCTCACGACCGAGTGCCCGCGTCACGCGAGCGATCGCGGCGTCGGGGTCGTCGATGGGCAGGCCCAGGGTGCGCGCCATGTCGTTGCCGGTGCCGGTCGCGACGATGCCGAGTGCGACATCCGTCTCCGCCACCAAGTTGACACCGAGGCTCACCATGCCGTCACCGCCGACCACCACGAGGGCGTCGAGAGCTTCCTGCTCGACGACCCGTCCCGTCTCGCGGCGCAGCAGCTCGTAGTTCGGCTGCGCCAGCACGAGCACCCTGTGCCCTGCCGCCTCGAGGGCGGAGACCACGCCCGGGCCGACCCCGCGGTGCTTGCCGAACGACGCCTGCGGATTGATGGCGACGGCGATCAGCTTCGGGGCAGCAGCCGAGGCGGGTACGTCGGGGTCCGGCGTGCTCGTCATGCACCCGATTATGGCGGAGCACCGGCCCCCGACACGGTCAACCCAGCCGCACACGCCTCAGTAACTGTGCGTTCACGGCGACCACGATCGTCGACACACTCATCAGAACCGCGCCGAGCGCCGGCGAAACGATGACCCCGAAGGGCTCCAGAACACCCGCCGCGAGCGGGATCGCGACGATGTTGTAACCGGCCGCCCACCAGAGGTTCTGCGTCATCTTGCGGTACGTGTGCGCCGAGAGCGCGATCGTCATCGCCACCCCGCGCGGATCGCTCGACGCGAGAACGATGCCCGCCGACTCGATGGCGACATCCGTACCGGCCCCGATCGCGACACCGACATCGGCCTGCGCGAGCGCGGGCGCGTCGTTCACGCCGTCGCCGACCATCATCACGCGCGAGCCGTCCGCCTGCAGAGTCGAGACCGCTGCCGCCTTCTGGTCCGGCAGCACCTCGGCGATCACCTCGTGGATGCCCAACCCTGCGGCCACCGCGTCGGCCACCGCCTTGGAGTCACCCGTCAGCATCGCGACGCGCACGCCGCGCCGCTGGAGCGCGGCGACGGCCTCCCTCGACTCCTCACGCACCACGTCGGCGATCGCGATCGCACCGATCACGCGTTCGGCGCCCGTGTCGCCCGCCACAACGAACACCACGGTGTTGCCCGCAGCCTGCGCTCGTTCCGCGGCGTCGGCCACCTGCGGCGCGACCGCGAGCCCGCGCTCAGCGACGACCCTGGGCGATCCGACGGTCACCGTCGATCCCTCAACGGTCCCGACCACTCCCCTGCCGGCCTGCGCCGAAAAGTCGACGGCGTTCTTGAACCGGATGCCGCGCTCCCGCGCCGACTCCAAGATCGCCCGCCCGATCGGATGCTCGGCCTCCGCCTCGACCGACGCGGCGAGCGCCAGCACGCGCTCCTCGCTCTCCCCCGCGGCTACCGCGACGGAGGCCACGCCCTGACGTCCCTGCGTGAGCGTGCCGGTCTTATCGAACAGCACGACATCTATACGGCGTGCATCCTCGAGGGCCGCGCGACTGCGCACCAGGATGCCGTTCTTCGCCCCCAGCGACGTCGCGATCTGCGCGACCAACGGAATGGCGAGGCCCAGCGCGTGCGGGCAGGCGATGATCAGAACCGTGACGACGCGCTCCAGCACGAAGCCCGGGTCGCCCGGGTTGACGAACAGCCAGACGACGAGCGTCACCGCGGCCGACACGAGCGCAGCGTAGAACAGCCATCCCGCGGCACGATCGGCGAGCAACTGTGCGCCGGACTTGCTGGCCTGGGCCTGGGCGACGAGGCGCATGATGCCGGCGAGCGCGGTGTCGTCTCGCTCCTTCGTCACCTCGACGGTGAGTGACCCGGAGCCGTTCACGCTGCCTGCGACGACGGATGCCCCGACATCCTTCCCGACAGCCGCCGACTCTCCCGTGAGGAGCGACTCGTCCACGTCACTGCGGCCCGCCACGACGGTGCCGTCGGCAGGGATGGCTGACCCTGGACGCACCAGCACCCGGTCACCCACCGAGAGCTCCGCGGTGGGCACCGAGCGGGTGCCGTCCTCGCTCACGACCTCCGCCGTGTCCGGCAGCAGGGATGCCAGCTCGCCCAGGGCGTTCTGCGCGCCCATCACGGCGGACATCTCGATCCAGTGGCCGAGCAGCATGATCGTGATCAGGGTGGCGAGCTCCCACCAGAAGTCCATGCCAGGCATGCCGAGCGTGACGGCGAGGCTGTATCCCAGCGCCACGACGATGGCCAGCGAGATCAGGGTCATCATGCCCGGCTGCTTGGCACGCAGCTCCGTGATGCCGCCCCTGATGAAGACGAGCCCGCCGTAGAGGAACACGGCGATGCCGAATATAGCCGGAATGTACTGGCTGCCGGGGAACCGCGGACCGCTCAGGCCGAGGATGTCCTGCAATCCGGTCGAGAAGACCATGCTCGGCACAGTGAGGACGAGCGACCACCAGAACTTCCTGCGGAACTGTGCCGGGTCGTGCGCGCTGTGGTCATGGCCACCGTGGTCGTGACCGGCGTGCTCGTGGGCACCGTGATCGTGCGCTTCGTGGCCATGTTCCGCATGCTCGTGCGTCATCTGCTCGTGCGCGTCGTGGTCGTGGTCGTGGCCGGCGTGAGTGTGCTCGGTCTGTCCGTCGGTGTGCATGTCCATCGCTTCCATGATACCCCCTAGGGGTATTAACGGCGGAGCGACCTCATCATTCCCGGTACAAGAATGGAGACATGAAACTCACCAAGCTCGAGCACGCGGCACTCATCCTCGAAGAAGACGGCAAGAAGCTCTTCGTCGATCCCGGATCGTTCACCACGCCCATCACCGAGGCGACCGACACCGTCGCCGTCGTGATCACGCACGAGCACGGGGACCACTGGACTCCCGAGCAGCTGCAGCGCATCCTCAAGGCCAGCCCCGACGCCGTCATCTACGGTCCGGAGGGCGTGGCGAAGGCTGCGACCGACTTCGACGTGATCACCGTGCACGCGGGTGACTCGGTCGAGGCGGGCCCCTTCAGCCTCCGGTTCTTCGGCGGCAAGCACGCCGTCATCCACTCGTCGATCCCCGTCGTCGACAACGTGGGCGTCATCGTCAACGAGAAGCTCGCCTACCCGGGCGACTCCTTCGCCGCGCCCGAGCTCGGCGAGATCGAGGTGCTTGCTGTGCCGTCATCCGCACCGTGGCTCAAGGCGGGCGAGTTCATCGACTACGTGCTCGAGCTGAAGCCCAAGCACTCGTTCTCGACGCACGAGATGGTGAATTCCGTTGTGGGCAAGAACATGGCGGACGGCCGCATCCAGTGGGCGACCGAGCAGGGCGGTGGCACCTTCATCGACCTGCAGCCTGGCGACTCCTACGACCTGTAAGCGGTCACCCTTCACCGCGGGTTGAGGAGCTCGCAGCGCAGCCGCGCGCGTTCTCTCCCGCGGGTTGAGGAGCTCGCAGCGCAGCGGCGCGCGTCTCGAAACCCACGCCCCGAGGGGAACGGGTTTCGAGACGCGCGCCTACGGCGTGCTCCTCAACCAGCGAGAGGGCGGTGCTCCTCAACCAGCGAGAGGGCGGTGCTCCTCAACCAGCGAGAGGGAGCCGTGCCAGGTCAGTACCGCAGGCCGTGGCCGAAGCGGAAAGTGGGGTTCTCCGTGTCGAACGCCACATCCGAGCGGCTGGCGAGCACTGCATCCATCGATCGCGGCAGGTCGAACGGCAGCGAGCCCTGCGGCCCACGGTCGCCGAACAGCACGGGCAGCACAGCGTCGTCGCTTGCGCCGTAGTCGGCGAGCACCGCGCGAGCCGACTCCTCGAGGCCGCCGAGCACCGCGGGACGGTCCAGGTAGATGTCGATCACGGTCGGCACCGCGTTCGCGATTGCGGTGAGCCGCGCCAGCTCTTCTTCCTGGAACTCGAGCGAGCCCGAATGGAAGAACGCGGCGAAGCCCTCGCCGCCGGCCTCGAACGGCGCCTTGATGCGCAGGATCGCCGCGTCGGCATCCTCCGGCGTGTCGACGACGGTCGCATAGTGCGCCAGCTTGGTCGCGTCCACGCCCTCGGCGTACACGCGGATGCCCCGCTGAAGCGGCAGCACCGCGTCGGTGTTCGTCAGCAGCGTGAGCGAGTCGCTCTGGGCATCCAGCCCTTCCGTCACGAAGTCGGCGCGGCCGACGACGGCCTCCGCGTGGTCCTCGTCGACGAACGGGTCGTCGAACAGTCCGAGCAGGAACTTCTCGCGCAGCAGCCTGCGCACCGAGACGTCGAGTCGGTCCTCGGTGACGGACCCGTCGGCGATGAGGTTGAGCAGCACGTCGGTGCAGAGCTCGCCGCCGAACTGGTCGACGCCTGCGTCGATGGCCTTCAGCATGCGTTCCGGCCTGATGAGATGCTCGACGCCCCACGCCCGTGCCGGGAACTCGCCGCCCATGACGGCGGCGTCGGTCAGCAGGCCCCAGTCGGTGCAGACGATGCCCTCGAAGCCGAGGCGATCGCGCAGCAGATCGGTGAGCACCGCCTTGTTGAAACCGAAGCCGACCTCCTCCCAGTCGGTGCCGACCGGCATGCCGTAGTACGGCATCATCTGAGTGGCGCCCGCCTCGATCGCTGCGATGAACGGCTTCAGGTGGTACTCCCTTGCGTCGCCCGGGTAGACCTGCTCGCGACCCCATGCGAAGTGCGGGTCGTCGCCGTCCTTCTGCGGCCCGCCACCCGGGAAGTGCTTGACCATGGTCGCGACCGACTCGGTGCCGAAGCTCTCGCCGTGGAACCCGCGGATATAGCCGACGACCAGAGCCGACGTGAGGTCGGCATCCTCACCGAACGTGCCGGAGATGCGTGACCAGCGGGGCTCGGTCGCAAGGTCGATCTGCGGATGCAGGGCGACCCGCAGACCGACGGCGACGTACTCCTGGCGCGCCACCTCAGCGAACCGCTGCAGCCGCTCCGGCGAGCCGATCGCGGCGAAGCCCAGCGTCTCGGGCCACTGCGAGAACGCCCCGGCCATCATCGAGGCGAGCGGGTTGTCGCTGAATGCGTGGCGCGGATCCGTCGAGAACGTGATCGGGATGCCCAACGGCGACTGCAGCGCGAGTCGCTGCATCTCGTTGTGCCAGGCCGCGAACTCGCGGCCGCCCGGGGTCGCGCCGAGGATGTTGAAGTGGTTCATGCGGCGCTTGCGAACCATCGACTCGGCCGACGGCAGGCCGAACATCGGATTGCCCTCCGTCGGATCGCCGAGCGACACCATGGTGTGGAAGAGCATCCCGGCCTTGTCGGCGATCTCCATGCGCGAGAGCAGGTCGTCCACTCGCTGGTCGACGCTCAGCGAGGCGTCCTGGTAGGGGAACCGGGCCTGTTGCTCCGTGTCGGTCGTAGTCATTTCTCTTCCTCCATGAAGTGGTTCAGGTGGGTCGGCTGATGGATGTCGCTCACTTGGTCGCCTTGATGAACCAGACGGCGAATGCGCCGAGGATGCTCAGCACGATGCCCACCGGGAACAGCGCCGAGTACCCGAAGGCCAGCACGATGGCGCCGGCCACACCGGGCGCGAGCGTCTGCGGCAGGGTCGCGGCGATGTTCACCACGCCGAGGTCCTTCGCGAACGACTTCGCCGAGGGGAGCACCTGGCTCATCAGCGCCGTGTCGACCGCCTGGAACATGCCGAAGCCGAGACCGAGGATGAACACCATGATCATCCACGAGGTCAGGGTCGGCCACACCCACGGAAGGATCAGCGCGAGCCCCATCACGACGGACGACCCGAACACGAACGGCTTGCGACGACCGATCCGGTCGGAGAGCGGTCCGGAGACGACGGTGGCGATCAGCACGCCGACGAGGCTCAGGATGCCGAGCAGCGGGATGACGTCCTGGGGCTTTCCCACCTTGAGGTAGTCGGTCAGGATGTACAGCTGGAACCCGGTGACGCCGAAGTATCCGGTGTAGAGCAACAGCCGGCCGGTGAACGCCCAGAAGAAGTCCGGGTGCTTGATCGGGTTGACCCAGAACGTGCGCAGGAAGTCGCCCAGCTGGAACGGCTCGCGAGGCGCCTGCTTGCTGGAGTAGTCGGGGTTGAAGACGATGAACAGTGTCAGGGCGACCAGCGCGAGCACGGCGAAGAAGACGTAGCCAACGGCGATGCTGTTGAAGAACAACGAGCCGATGATCTGGCCGCCGAGCGCTCCGACCATCAGGCCGATGCCCGAGAGCGCGGCGAAGGTGCCGCGTCGTGCGAGCGGCACGCGGTCGGGCATCACGGCGCTCAGCGGACCCTGCGCGAAGTTGTAGGTGATCTGCACGAGCGTCCACGCGATCGCGATTCCGACCAGGCTGTTCGCGAACGCCAGGCCGACCAGCGACAGTCCGCCGGCGAGAGCGCCGAGGAAGATCCACGGAGCACGACGACCGAATCGCGCCCTCGTGCGGTCGGAGATCTGTCCGGCAGCGGGCTGCGCGATCATGGCGGCGAACGCGCCGATGGTCGAGACGATGGCCAGGTTCGCCACCTTGTCGGTCGGGTTCAGCGCAGTGATCTGCTGCGGGAGCAGGATGCCGGGCACCGCACCCCAGATCAGGAAGATGCTGAAGTTGGCGGGGATGATCCACCAGAGCAGGCGACGAACACCCTTGATCGGCTCTGGCGGATCCTCGTTTCCGTCCGCCGAGGCGATGAAGGTGTTCGTGGTGATCGGGGTGTCGACCGCGGCCGACGGTTCTGACGACATTGTCACGGGAAGTCCTTGCTGAGGGGTGACGCAGACGCCCGACGCTGGGCATCCGGGCCGGGCGGGCAGCGCGACCGACGACAACGTAACACAAGAAACCGGCACAAGTGTCGGTTTTGCTGCCAAAATCTGCAAAAGTGCCGGTTTTGCCTCGGGATGACCGTGCCGAACGGCACAATGAAGGAGATGTCTACGCCCACCGAACCCGGATACGCAGCAGGCCGAGCACGCCGCGAGAAGATCATCGGCGTCGCCACCGAGCTCTTCGGCCGCGTCGGATTCAACGGCGCCACCATGCTCGAGGTGGCGCAGGAGTGCGGCATCTCGCGGGCCGGGCTGTCGCACCACTTCCCCACCAAGGAGTCGCTCCTCGAGGCGGTGCTCGAGACGCGTGACAAAGAGGACTACGACCGCTTCAGGCGCAACGGCTCGGCATCCGCCGACGGGCTCGGCGTGCTGCGCGGCATGGTCGATCTCGCTGAGCACAACACTGCGGTTCCTGGCATCATCGGTCTCTACGCGGTGCTGTCGGCGGAGGCCGGCTCGCCGACGCACCCGGCACACGACTACTTCGTGCAGCGGTACGAGCGCATCCGGCGAGGCACGGCTCGTGCGCTGATAGGCGCGGACGCCGCCGGCCACCTTGCACCGGGCGTCGACGCGGACGAGACCGCCGTCGAGCTCACCGCGCTCATGGACGGGCTGCAGGTGCAGTGGTTGCTCGATCCGACGTCGGTCGACATGCCAGCGGTCATCCGCCGCCGCATCGAGGGCGTGCTGACGGTCCCCCTTTTCGAGCCTGCCGTAGTGGCTAGTTGAAGTCGATGCGCGGGTCGGGCGGGCAGTTCCAGCGCAGGATCGCCTGCCGCTCGTGCTCGTACCCGAGCTCGCAGACGCTGCCGGTGCTGAGCCGCAGGATGGCCCCGGCCGCGATGGGCAGGTCGGCCCAGGTGACCGCGAGCATCCGCAAGAAGTGTCCGTGCGAGACGAGCAGGGCGTCCTCGCCGCGCTGCAGCGTGTCGGTGCACTTGTCGATCACGCGCTGTGCTCTGGCCTGAACCTGCTCGGCGGTCTCCCCCGGTGTCTCGCCCGGGACGACGCCGTCGGTCCACAGATCCCACGGTGCACCACCGCGCGACTCCCGGATCTGCGACGTCGTGATGCCTTCATATCCGCCGTAATCCCATTCGACCAGGTCGTCGTCGATGGTGGGATGCCCGTACCCCGCGAGCGCAGACGTGCGACGCGCCCGCATCCGAGGGCTGCACAGCACCATCGCGAAGTGGTGGCCGCGCAGCATCGACCCCTGGTCGCGCGCCTGCTGCTCACCGACTTCGGTCAGCGTCAGATCGGTGACGCCGGTGTGCTTCCCGACCCTGCTCCACGGTGTCTCTCCGTGGCGGATGAGCACCAGCTTGCCTTCGCGATCGGTCTCGCCGTCTGACATTCGTCCTCCACGCCTCGTCCTCCCCTACCCTTCCAGATGCGCTGTTCGTTGCACAGCACCATGCCGCACAGAGCGCTGGATGCCCGACGATGAGCCCCTCAGAGCAATGGGTCCAGCTTGCTGCCGAGCGGCCCGGCCAGCTCGGCGGCGAACGTCGCGGTCAGGTGGTGCGAGTCGCGGTACACCAGCGTGTCGCCGATGATCGCAGGGCAGGTGCGGCCGCACAAGTAGTCGTTCACGTCGATCAGCGGAACCCCCAGCGCTGCCGCGGTGCTCTTCTGGGCGGCCCTGGTGGCGGAGTCCAGCACGTCGGATGCGGGGCGGGCACAGTCATCCGCCGACGTCAGGTGCGCGCTGAGACACGCGACCGGACTGGTACCCATGTCCGGCGTGTCCGCCAGCACGACGACTTGGGCATGCGGGGCGAGCGCCTCGATCGTGCTGCGCATGCCGCGCTCCCACTGCGACGCCTCGTCGCCCGCCTTCTCGAACACCGGGTCGACGTAGTCCGCGATCACGATCACGTCGAGCGGATCGCTCTGCAACTGCTCGATCACGCTCGCACGCCAGGTGTCGCACGACGCGTAGGGGGCGCCCTTGTAATCGACCTCGACGTCGGCGGCGGGACATCCACTCTTCGTCTGCGTGAGCAGGCGGTATCCGGCATCGTCGGCGACGCGACGCATCGCGGGGAACCATTGCGCGGCATGCGAGTCGCCGAACAGCGCGATCGTCTTTTGCCCTGACCCGAACACGCAGGGATGCGGAACACTGGCCGTCGAGTCGAGCTCGCACGAGTCCGAGTAGAGCTCCGGATCATCGTCAGCTGCATGCTCCAGGTCGGGCGTGAGGTTCGTCGGAACGTACGAGGTCTCAACGGGAGGAGCAGCGGGCGGTGCGGATGCCGCAGCCCGACTGGATGCGAGCGGAGCAGCCGTCGCCACGATGAGCGCAACCGCACATGTCGCGGCCAGCACTGCGCTGCCCGTCCCCGCAGCGATCAGCGTCCTCCGCGGACGCGCGGCAGGCCCGGACCGGGCACGTCTCGCCGGCGTCTCCACGAACCGGTAGAGCAGCCACGCGATCGGCACCGACACGACGGCGAGCGCGGCGGTCTGCCACAGCGCGAGCGGATGTTCGTACCCTACGGATGCCTGCGCCAGCTCCAGCACAGGCCAGTGCACCAGATAAAGGGAGTACGAGATCGCGCCCACGAACAGCACGGGCCGGAGTGCGAGCACCCGAGCTGGGCCGAACCGCGACTCCCCCGTGCCGCCGACGATCATCGCCACCGCGCCGAGCACGGGCAGGATGACCGCCACTCCCGGAAACGTCGTGCCGGCCGAGTACAGCGCGCAGCAGGCCAGGATGACCAGCAGTCCGGCCCACGCGAGAGCGCCGGAGATCGCCAGCCGCAGCACGCCGGAGCGCTCCCCCGCGCCGCTCGGCTCTCCAGCGCCACTTCGCTCCCCCGCGAAGGCTCTCTTGCCTCGCATCACCAGCGCGACCACAGCTCCCGCCCCGAACTCCCACGCACGCGTCCACGGCGAGAAGAAGGCGATCGGCTCGTCGGTGTACGTCTGCGTGACACAGGCGACCAGCGACACGACGAGAACAGCGGCGAGCACCACCGTGATCACAACGGCGGCCGTCCGGGTGGCGGTGGTCGCTCGCGGCGCCATCGGGTCCTGAGCGCGAAGGTCCGTCATCCGATTAGAGACGCGCCGTGTCATCCACATCCCCAGCGCCCACACACCGACGAGGAGGGCGGGCCACACCAGGTAGAACTGCTCCTCGACGCCGAGCGACCAGTAGTGCTGAAAGACGGACGGCGTTGTGTTCGCGAGGTAGTCCGTCTGCTGGGCCGCGAATGCGAGGTTGGGCACGTAGAGCGCGGTGGCGATCGCGTCGCCCAGCACCTGCGGCCGCACCGCGGGGGCGACGAGCAGCATCGCCGCCGCGACGGTTGCCGCCAGCACAGCGAACGACGCGGGCAGGATGCGCCGAGCCCGCCGTGCGTAGAACGCGCCGAACCGCACGCGCCCGGTCGCGTCGTGCTCCCGCACCAGGTGCGCGGTGATGAGGTATCCGGAGATGACGAAGAACACGTCGACACCGACGTAGCCGCCGGTTGCGAACGGCAGCCCCGCGTGGTTCGCGACGACCGCGAGAACGGCGAGCGCCCGCATCCCCTGGATGTCCGGGCGGAAGCCGCGATCGGACGGAGCAGAGGTCATCCCTTCAACGCTACGAGCGACTCCGGTGAGCTTGGTGAACGTCAGGGGTCGCCTGCATGAACGCGCGTGCATCTCGATCGGGCGTTCACGTCTGTGCCGATCCTGTGCGAACCGGCAGATGAGATGTACGCGTCTTGGGGATATCTCAGTACGGCCCCCGAAGAATCATGAGGATGCCCGAACCCCGTCGGGCGGCGAAAGGCGACGACATGGCCCAGACATCTGAGCAACCGGCCGGCACGGCGATGCCGACAGGCAAGGTGAGGCGGCAGCCGAGTCGCGCCGAGCAGCTCGTCGTGCCCCTGCGTCACCCGATCGTCGCGGTAGTTCTCGGCCTCGTCGGACTGATCATCGTGATCATCGCAGGCTTCGTGCTCACCCACAGCGCCTCACTCACGAAGGCCGACTTCGCAGGCGTGCTCGCGCTCAACGGCTCGCCGTCGCACCTCGCCGACCTGGCCTCGCTCGCCGCGACGTGGATCGTCGCGCCGACGCAGGCCATCCTGATCGGCATCATCATCGCGATCGTGGTCGCTCTCGTCTCGCGCAGCCTCGGCACCGGAATCTTCACCGCGGCGACCATCGCGGTCACCTGGCTCGGATCTGATGTCGTGAAGTACATCGTCGACCGTCCGCGTCCGCCGGTGGCTCAGCTGGTGCACAATGCAGGCGGGTTGGATGTCGACCCGAGCTTCCCCAGCGGGCACGTCGTCTTCGTCGCGGCCACCGCGGTCACGTTCATCCTGCTGCTCCGTGGACGCCGCAGCGTGTGGATCCCCGTCGTTCTCGGCCTGCTGGCGACCATCGCCATCTGTGTCGCCCGCGTCTACCTCGGCGCCCACTACCCCGCCGATGTCTTCTTCGCGGTCGTCTACTCCGTGCTGCTGACCCCGGCGGTCTACGCCGTGCTGGCGTGGGCCGGGCGCGCCAGTGGGCTGCTCGCGGTGCTCGACCGCGCGGGCGGAGCGGCTCTCCCGAGGCTTCGCCCCGCCGCCTGAGCGCGCGCTTGCGCAGTTGCACGGCGGCTCGTGACCGTCCGCGCGATACTGGCTGGATGTCCGGTAAGGCCGAGCCGTCGCGTGCGTCGGAACCCGCAGCCGAGCCGCGGGACGCCCTCGAGCAGCTGCGACGCCTCGCGGACGGCATCCGGCGATTCGCCCTGCCTGCCCCGCTTCGTGCGCTGCCCGCGACACGGCCTGCCTCCGTCCTGATCCTGTTCAGCCCGCGGGTGGTCGACTGGCAGCAGACCGATCCGTCGCCGTCGCCGTCCTGGCGTCCTGACGAGCTGAATGTGCTGCTCCAGCTTCGAGCGAGCACGTTGCGCGACCACGCGGGCCAAGTGTCCTTCCCCGGTGGTCGTCGTGAACCCGCGGACCAGAGCGCCGAGGAGACCGCGCTGCGCGAGGCCGCCGAGGAGACGGGCGTCGACCCCTCGGCAATCGAGGTGCTGTCGGTGCTCCCTGCGCTTCCGCTTCCGGCCAGCAATCACCTGGTCACGCCGGTCGTCGGCTGGTGGCCGACCCCGTCAGCCCTGCAGCCGATCGATCACGCCGAGACCACGAAGCTGTGGCAGGTGCCGGTCATCCACCTGCTCGATCCGGCGACTCGCTTCACGTTCGCGGCAGAGCGATTCGGTACGAGATTCACGACCCCCGCATTCGATGTCGACGGCGTCGTGGTCTGGGGCTTCACCGCGATGGTGCTCGACGCCCTCTTCGACACCCTCGGCTGGGCGATCCCGTGGGACGCCTCCCGCCTCCGCGGCCTCGACCGGTAAGCGTCGCCGTCCTGGCTCCAGCTTCCCTTCGAGCGTTCTGCACTGCAGATTCTGAGTGCGATGGCCCCGATTTTGGAACTACATATCCCACATATGTCACACGCGGAACTGCAAGATCCACCACGGCTACAGCAGAACCACGGACTGATCAGGGTCTTTCTTTGGCTGGGGTACCTGGACTCGAACCAAGAACAACTGAACCAGAATCAGCCGTGTTGCCAATTACACCATACCCCACCGGTCTACCCCATCGAGGAGCGGACGGCGCTCCGCGTCTCCGCGGCACAAGCGTCAACTTTACCGTACGGATGGGGCGGCATCCAAAACGGCGTCGGCACCCGTCGAACGGCGCGCGCTGACCTACGCGTCGAGGGTCGCCCGCAGGCCCCGCAGCCGCGCGAGGGTCTCCCCTTTGCCCAGGATCTCCATCGACTCGAAGAGCGGCGGAGATACCCGGCGGCCGCTCACAGCGACTCGCAGCGGGCCGAAGGCGACCCGCGGCTTGAGGCCCAGCACCTCGATCAGCGCGACGCGCAGCGCCACCTCGATGGCGTCGTGCACCCACAGGTGCTCGGCGAGCCGATCCAGCGCCTCGAGGGAAGCGTCCAGCACCTCGGCCGCATGATCCGGCAGGGTCGCGCGGGCGTCATCCTCGATCTTCAGCGAGGCGGCGTTGGTGAAGAGGAAGCCGAGCATCCCCGGCGTCTCACCCAGCAGCTGCACGCGCTCCTGCACGAGCGGGGTCGCGGCCTCCAGAACGGCGTGGTCGCGGTCGCTGAGGGGCTCGGTCAGGATGCCAGCCCCGACCAGGTACGGAATGGTGCGTGCCCTGAAGTCGTCGGGCTCGAGCATCCTGATGTGGTCCGCATTGATCGCCTCGGCCTTCTTCAGGTCGAAGCGCGCCGGATTCGGGTTGACGTCGGTGACGTCGAACTTCTCGACCATCTCCTTCAGGGAGAAGACGTCGCGGTCGTGGGAGTATCCCCAGCCGAGCAGCGCGAGGTAGTTGTCGAGGCCCTCAGGCACGAAACCGCGGTCACGGTGGTGGAAGAGGTTCGACTCCGGGTCGCGCTTCGAGAGCTTCTTGTTGCCCTCGCCGAGCACCGACGGCAGGTGCCCGAAACGGGGCACGAAGTCGGTCATCCCGATGTCGATCAGCGCCCGGTACAGCGCGATCTGACGCGGGGTTGAGGGCAGGATGTCCTCCCCGCGCAACACGTGCGTCACACGCATCAACGCGTCGTCGATGGGGTTCACGAACGTGTACAGCGGCTGCCCGTTCGGGCGCACCACCACGAAGTCGCTGAAGGAGCCGGCCGGGAACGTGATGGGACCGCGCACGAGATCGTCGAAGTCGAGCGCCTCGTCGGGTACGCGCAGGCGCAGGGCCGGCTGGCGCCCCTCGGCGCGGTAGGCCTCACGCTGCTCATCCGTCGTGTCACGGTCGGCGTTGTCGTAGCCGTGCTGCTTCGGGCGGCCGGCTGCCTCGTTGCGCGCCTCGATCTCCTCGGGGGTCGAGTAGCTCTCGTAGACGTGACCGGAGTCGATCAGGCGGTCGAGCACGGCCGCGTAGATCTCCGAGCGCTGCGACTGGCGATACGGGCCGTCGGGGCCGCCCTTCTCCACGCCCTCGTCCCAATCGATCTTGAGCCACGTGAGCGCGTCGAGCAGCTGCTCGTAGCTCTCCTCCGAGTCACGCGCGGCATCCGTGTCTTCGATGCGGAAGACGAGCTTGCCGCCGTTGTGCCTGGCGTACGCCCAGTTGAAGAGCGCGGTGCGGATGAGGCCCACGTGCGGCGTGCCCGTCGGCGAGGGGCAGAAGCGCACGCGCACGTCGCTTCCGGTGGCGGTGGTGACGGGATACGCGGCGGGAGAAGAGGTCTCTGACATCGTGCTCAAGTCTACGGTGGGGCGGGCCGCCGGAGCCGAGCGCTAGTGGAGCGGATGACCGTGACGAACGGACTGCTAGCGCTGCACCTCGACCAGCAGTACCCACGCGTTCAGCATCGAGATCGCGAAGATCAGCGCGATCGCGGCTGCCACCAGGAACAGCCCGGCCTCAAGGCCCGCGATCACCAGGATGCCACCCACCAGTGCCAATGCAACGGGCACGACGCCTAGCACCACACGCGACAGCCTGCTCATCATCGACACGTTGTACGTGGTGTCGGTCAGCACGCGCTGCGACATCAGCAACGGTGGGAAGAGGGCCAGGATGCTGGCGGCGACGAACTCGATACCGAGCGCGACATCCGTCTGATGCGGCATCAAGCCAAGGATCACCAGCACCAGGATGAGCACCATGGAGCTGATCGTCGCACCGGCCCGTGATGGGAGGGTGCGTGAGGCGATGATCTGCTTGATCGTCACGCTCATCGCCACGATGATCAAACCGGCGAGCGCGGCGGAAGCGCCAGCGACCGCGACGTAGAAGTCGCTCCAGCCCTCCGTCATGCGGGAAGTCTAGCGAGCCGGTGGTGGCGGGATCAGCCCTTCGCGCGCACCGGGTTCGAGAGCGTTCCGATGCTGCTGACCGTGACATCGACTCGGTCGCCCGCGACGAGCGGCCCAACACCCGCCGGAGTGCCCGTCATGATGACGTCGCCGGGGAGCAGCGTCCACACGCTCGACGCGTACGCGACCAGCTGCGGGATGCCGTGGATGAGGTCATCCACCCTGCCGCTCTGCCGTACCTCGCCGTTCACGCTGGTTTCGATCGTGGCGGATGACGGATCGAACTCCGTCTCGATCACGGGCCCGAGCGGGCAGAAGGTGTCGAACCCTTTGCCCCTCGCCCACTGGCCGTCCGCACGCTGCAGGTCCCTGGCGGTGACGTCGTTGCCGACCGTGTAACCGAAGACGTACTCTAGGGCGTCATCCTCGGTCACGTCCTTGGCGATGCGGCCGATCACCACGACGAGCTCGCCCTCGTGCTCGACCCGCTCGGACTGCGGAGGCAGCACGATCGCGTCATCCGGCCCGATCACCGCGGTGTTCGGCTTGAGGAACATCAGCGGCGCCTCGGGCGCGACCGACCCCATCTCCTCGGCGTGATCGTGGTAGTTGCGACCGATGCCGATCACCTTGGAGCGCGGCAGCACGGGCGCGAGCAGCGAGACGTCCGCGAGCTTGACACGCTCCCCGGTCGTATCGAAGCCCGAGTACATCGGGTCGCCTGAGAGCAGCACCCACTCGCGCTCATCCTCGTCGAGAATGCCGAACGCGATCGAACCGGCGTGACTGAAGCGTGCGATCTTCATGCGGCGCGGTCAGCCGTCGAGCCTGGTGAGCCAGCCGTGACGGTCTTCGGCGCGACCGTATTGGATGTCCGTGAGCTCGGCCCGCAGAGAAAGGGCCAGCTCGGTGGACTCCGGCCGGTCGTGCACGATCTCGAAGTCGTCGGCCACGAGGCGTCCGATCGGCACGAGCACGGCGGCGGTGCCGCACGCGAACGCTCCGACGATCTCACCGGATTCCGCACCGGAACGCCACTCGTCGATGGTCACCGGGCGCTGCTCGACCGTGAGACCACGGTCCCTCGCCAGCTGAAGGATGGACTTCAGCGTGACGCCCTCGAGGATCGAGTCTGACTCCGGCGTCACGAGCGAGCCGTCACGCCTCACCAGCGCGACGTTCATGCCGCCGAGCTCCTCGAGGAACTCCCCGTCGAGGTAGAGCACCTGCTCGCAGCCCTTCGCGTACGCCTCCGCCTGAGGCAGAAGGCTCGACGCGTAGTTGCCGCCGGTCTTCGCGGCGCCGGTCCCGCCCTTGCCGGCACGCGCATAGTCCTGCGCGAGGGCGATGCTCACCGGCTGCACACCGTGCGCGAAGTACGCGCCGGCTGGGCTGGCGATCAGGTAGTACGCCACCTTCTTCGCCGCGCGAACGCCGAGGAAGGCCTCCTTCGCGAACATGAACGGCCGCAGGTAGAGGCTGGTCTCAGCGGCGTCGGGCACCCAGGCGCCGTCGACGGCGATGAGCTGCTTCAGCGACTCGATGAAGTACTCGCTCGGCAGCTCGGGCAGCGCAAGACGCTGTGCTGAACGCTGCATGCGCAGGGCGTTCTGGTCGGCGCGGAACGTGTGGATCGAACCGTCAGCGTGGCGGTACGCCTTGAGACCCTCGAAGACCTCCTGCGCGTAGTGCAGCACGGCGGCGGCAGGGTCGAGCTGGATGGGGCCGTACGGGCTCACACGCGGCCTGTGCCATCCACCCTTCTCCGACCAGCAGATGTCGACCATGTGGTCGGTGAAGTGCTGGCCGAAGCCCGGGTCGGCCAAGACCGCCTCACGCGCCTCCGCTGAGGCGGGCGCCTCGTTGCGGGTGACCTGCCAGAGCAGGCCGGTGCCCGCTGGCGGGTTCGAGATGTCGGTGAGCGGAATGGTCATGGGCTTCCCCTTTGAGCAGAAGTGGCGGATGTCTGCGGCAGCCGCCGAGAAAAGGTTACGTCGATCTGCCTGCTACCCGGCCACCCGTGCTGCGATCGCGTCACCGATCTCCTGCGTGGTTCGCGGTCGAGCCTCCCCCGCCGTACGTTCGGCGAGATCGGAGGTGACCGCTGAGCGAACGCGGTTCGCGGCATCCGTGAGTGCGAGGTGGTCGAGCAACAGAGCGACGGACAGGATGGCGGCGGTGGGGTCTGCCTTGCCCTGCCCGGCGATGTCGGGTGCCGAGCCGTGCACCGGCTCGAACATGCTCGGGTACGTGCCGTCGGGGTTGATGTTGCCCGAGGCCGCGAGTCCGATGCCGCCGCTGATCGCGGCCGCCAGATCGGTCAAGATGTCGCCGAAGAGATTGTCCGTGACGATGACATCGAATCTAGCAGGGTCGGTGACGAAGAAGATCGTCGCCGCGTCGACGTGCAGGTAGTCGACTGAGACGTCCGGATGCTCGGAAGCCACGACATCCACGATGCGCTTCCAGAGACCGCCGGCATTCACCAGCACGTTGGTCTTGTGCACGAGGGTGAGCTTCTTGCGGCGACGCTCCGCCTGCTCGAACGCGTAGCGCACGACACGCTCGACGCCGTACGCGGTGTTGATGGAGAGCTCGTTTGCGATCTCGTGCGGCGTGCCCTGCCGGATGACGCCGCCGTTGCCGACGTACGGACCTTCTGTGCCCTCGCGCACGACGACGAAGTCGACGTTGCCGGGGTCGGCGAGCGGGCTCACGACTCCGGGGAGGATCTCGGTCGGACGCAGGTTCACGTAGTGGTCGAGGGCGAAGCGCAGGCGCAGCAGCAGGCCGCGCTCGATGTTCGCGCCGGCGAGACGCGGGTCGCCCGGCTTGCCGCCGACCGCGCCGAGCAGGATGGCGTCGTGAGCGGAGATCGATGCGAGGTCCTCGTCGGTGAGCACGTCGCCGGTCTTCAGATACCTGCCTGCGCCGAGCTCGAAGTGGGTCTTGTCGAAGACGACCTCCGCCGGGTCGACCGCGGCGTCGAGCACCTTGACCGCCTCGGCGATCACCTCCGGCCCGATTCCGTCACCGGGGATGACCGCGAGCCTGACCTGACGCGACATGGGACTCCTTCGTTGTGCTCGACACGTTGGGATACCAGCGTATCGGCGCGGCTCGTATGCTTGCGCCAGCTTTACTTCGCTACTCGACCAGCGGCGTGGGAGAGGAGGCGGCATGCGGGTCATCCGGGCGGCGCACGGCGTGCTCGTCGGCATCGCTCCGCGTGCGCATGGCACCCGGGATGACGTTCGCGCCGCTGGGCGCATCATGCTCGCGTCGCTCGTCGCGGAGCTCGTGGGAGTGGATGTCCGCGACGTGGTGATCGACGCGCGCTGTCCTCGCTGCGGGCTGCAGCACGGGCGGCCCAGGGTGACGGCGCCGTCGGCGGCGGTCGGCACCGGGGTCTCCGTCTCGCACGCCGAGGGGACGACGGTCGTGGCGGCAGTCCTCTCCCGGACCGTCGGGGTGGATGCCGAGCCGGCGCACCTCGACGCGGAACGTGCTGCGGCCATCCACGAGATCGCCGGCGAGTCCCCGGACGGCGCTGAGCCGGCGCGGCACTGGACGCGGGTGGAGGCCGTGCTCAAGGCGGACGGGCGCGGGCTGGAGGTCGATCCGCGCGGCATCCTGTTCACCGTGGTCGACGGCGTGGCGGTGCTGGCGCGCGTAGCCGACCGCCCCGAGGAGTACGCCGTGCTCGACGTCGAGGCGCCCCACGCCCTCTGCGTCACCGTCGCCCTCGGGCATGTCCCCGCTGCTGGTTGAGGAGCACCGCGCAGCGGCGCTCTCCCGTGGGTTGAGGAGCACCGCGCACCGGCCCGTCCCCACCGCTGGTTGAGGAGCACCGCGAAGCGGCGCGTCTCGAAACCCCCGACCCGAGCGGGTTTCGGGACGCGCGCCTACGGCGAGCTCCTCAACCCACGGGGACGCGCGCCTACGGGACGAGGGGCAGCGCCGGCGGGTCCGGCAGAGCGGGCAACTCGGGCAGGGGGAGGCGGTAGAGCCAGAGGTCGATCAGCTCGGCCGCCTCCTCCCCCATCACGCGCTCCGCCAGCTCGACGAAGTCGGCAGTGGTCGCCGTTCCGTGCTGGTGCGCCCACGTCCACTCGCGCAGAGTGCCGAAGAACCGCTCGTTGCCGAACGTCGCGCGCAACGCGTGCAGCGCAAGCGCGCCGCGCTTGTAGACGCGGTCGTCGAACATCCGCTGAGGTCCTGGGTCGCCGACCAGGATGTCCCGCGCCTGCCGGGTCAGCCCCTCGTGGTACTGCTCAGCGCACTCCTGCGCCGACGGGCCGCCCGAGTACTCCGACCAGACCCACTCCGCGTAGCAGGCGAAGCCCTCGTTGAGCCAGATGTCGCGCCAGTCCGCGAGGCCCACGCTGTTGCCGAACCATTGGTGCGCGAGCTCGTGGGCGACGAGGCGCTCCGACCCGCCGTGACCGTCCGCGTGATTGGCTCCGAACACGGCCATCCCCTGCGCCTCGAGCGGGATCTCGAGGTCGTCTGCCGTGATGACCACCTTGTACTCCGCGAACGGGTACCGGCCGAACGCCACGGTGAAGCACGTCAGCATGTCGGCGAGCGGCGCGAAGTCGGCCGCGACCCTGCGAGCGAGCGACCGCGGCCGGATCAGCTTCAGCGGAACGACCGCTGAAGCGTCGACGTGGGTCTGATACCGCCCGATCTGTATCGTCGCGAGATAGCTCGATGTGGGCTCATCCTGCACGTACTCCCAGCTCGCCACACCGGACGAGAGCGACTTGTGCACGAGCTCGCCGTTCGCGACGGCGACGTAGGAGGCATCCGTCTCGATGCGGATGCGGTAGCGCGCCTTGTCTGCCGGCCTGTCGTTGCACGGGAACCACGTCGGGGCTCCGGTCGGCTGTGCGGCGACGATGACGCCGTCCTCCAGCTCCTCCCAGCCGATGGTGCCCCACCGCGAGCTGCGGGGCCGGGGCGAGCCACCGTACTCGACGCGCACACGCACGCACTCGTCCGCAGCGACCGACGACGGCAGGGTCACCGTCAGCTTGGTGGCGTTCTGTGTGAAGCGCGCGGACTTCTCGCCCACCTTCACCTTCGTGGCACGCAGACCCACCAGGTCGAGGCTGAGCGAGCGGATGCCCCTGTTCGCGTACGCCGTGATGGTCGCGACGGCATCGAGCCGGTTACGCGTGATGCGGTACCGCAGCTCGAGGTCGTACGACTCGACGCGGTAGGCGTCGCTACCGCTGGACTTGAGGTACGGCTCCCGCCGTGACGTCGTGAAAGGCAGCCCCGACGTCATCGGCTCTGGTCAACGTGGTAGTCGGCGGTCTTGACCTCGCGCCACGGACCGATCGGATTGCCGCTGAATCTGCTGCGATCCGGTACGAACTCGCCGCGCATCACAAGGGATGCCGGTCCGACGGTCGCGTGCTCCCCCACGCGAGCCGCGGGCAGGATGACGCTGTGGGGCCCCAAAGTCGAGCCGTTGTCGAGTGTCACGTCGTCGATGCTCATGATTCGATCATGGAACAGATGGGTCTGCACCACACAACCGCGGTTCACCGTCGACGCGTCTCCGAGGCGCACGAGATCGGCTTCGGGCAGCCAGTGGCTCTCGCACCAGACGCCGCTTCCGATCGACGCGCCGAGGCTGCGCAGCCACACCACGAGCGCCGGAGTTCCCGAGGCTGACAGCGCGAACCAGGGCGCGGCCACCATCTCGGTGAACGTGTCTGAGACCTCGCTGCGCCACACGAACGATGACCACAGCGGATGCTCTCCCACGGCGATCCGCCCGATGAGCGCCCACTTGCCTGCCGTGCTGATGATCGCCGCAACCGCACCCGTGATCAGCATCACGATGCCGCTCAGGAGAACCGCGGCGACCACTCCCCAGTACTCGGTGATGGCGAGCAGGGCGAAGATCGTCCCAAGGCCGATCGCGCAGGTGAAGAACACCGGCACGATGCGGCACAGCTCCCAGAGGGTGCGGGCGACCTTCAGCGAGGTCGGCGGGTGGAAGGTGCGGGAGTCGTCTCCCTCGTTCGCCGTGCGCCGCAGCCGCATGGGCGGCGAGCCGATCCACGACGTTCCCGGCTTGGACTTGCGCGGCGCGACGGACAGCACGGCGACGAGCGCGTCGCGTGGCACCCGGCGGCCGGCTCCCGCCATGCCGGAGTTGCCGAGGAACGCGCGCGATCCGATCTCAGCAGGTGCGATGCGCAGCCATCCACCGCCCAGCTCGTAGGACGCGACGAGGGTGTCGTCGGCGAGGAATGCGCCGTCCTTGACGTTCGTCATCTTGGGCAGAAGAAGCACCGTGGATGCCTCGACGTCGTGTCCGACCCGAGCCCCGAGCATCCTGAGCCAGACCGGCGTGAACAGGCTCGAGTAGAGCGGGAACAGCACGGTGCGGGAGAGGTCGAGCAGGCGCTCGGTCGTCCACACCTGCCATCCGATCCTGCTGCGAACCGGGTAGACGCCCTCCTTGAGGCCGATGCCGAGCAACCGCACGAACACCACGATGGCCCCTGCGATCACCACTCCCGCGGCGAGTGTCGCGGGGATGACCGCGAGGAACGCACTCCCCACGATGGCGCCGAAGGTGTCGCCGCCCGCGAGTGCGACGATCACCAGGGCAGCAACGGCGAAGCCGACGATCGGGATGAGCGAGAGCGCCACCGACGACGCGGCGTAGCCGAAGACCCACGGAGTGCGACGCGGCGGCCGCTCCTCCGGCCACCACTCGTCGACGTGGCCGACGCGCACGGCGGGCGACCCGGCCCAGCGCTGGCCTGACGGAACGCGGCCGAAGACCGCGGAGCCCGGGGCGATCTCGGCGTGCTTGCCGATGCGCGCGCCGGGCAGCAGCGTGCTGCGCGCGCCGACCGTGCTCTGCGCACCGATGCGGATCCCTCCGATGCGCACCAGGTCACCGTCGATCCAGTGCCCCGCGAGGTCGACCTCGGGCTCGATCGATGCGCCGCGACCGATCGTGAGCATGCCCGTCACGGGCGGGAGGGCGTGCAGGTCGACATCCGGCCCGATCTTCGCGCCGAGCGCCCTGGCGTAGTAACTCACCCACGGGGCGCCTGCCAGGCTCACTGCCCCGATCTGGTGCGCGACCTGTTCGGCCAGCCAGAGTCGCAGGTGCACGTTGCCGCCGCGCGGGTAGTCGCCGGGGCGCACGCCGGCGAGCAGCGCCCGCGCCGCCACGACGGAGATCGCCATGCGACCCCACGGCGTGGCGAAGATGATCAGGCCGATCACCAGCACGGGCCACGGGATGGTCGGCAGCGCGTCGAAGCCGCCGAACGCCCTGACGATCGCGGTGCCGGTCAGTGCATAGAGGAGCCACCGCACGCCGCTCAGGATGAACAGAGGAACGCCGAGCAGCGTCTGCACCCACTGCGTGCGGAGCGGTGTCGGAGGGATGCGGTGCACCGATCGCGTGAGGTCCAGCGTCTCCTGCCGGGCGACGAGCTCCGCGGCCATCGCACCGAGCCGCGGATGCGCGTAGATGTCGGCGACCGTGAACTCCGGGTCGATCTCGCGGATGCGGGTCACGAGCTGTGCTGCTGCCAGCGATCCGCCGCCGAGGTCGAAGAAGTTGGCGTCCGCGTCGGTCACGCTCGCGCCGAGCACGGCCTGCCAGAAGCGGGCGAGGGTGGCGGTTGCGACGCTGAGCGGGCTTTCCGAGTCGGATGTCAGCTCCGACGCATCCGATGCAAGAGGCCACGGCAGCGCAGCCCTGTCCACCTTTCCCGACGTGCGCGTCGGCAGGTCGGGCACCACGGCGATCAGCGGTACCAGCGCTGCGGGGAGCTCCGCACGGAGCTCGGCGAGTGCCGCCACCCTGTCGAAGGATCCGTCCTCGGCCACGGCGACGTAGCCGACGAGCACGTCGTTGCCGGCCTCCGTCTTGCGCACAGCGACGGCGGCTCCCGCCACGCCGGGCAGCGCCTGCAGCGCGGACTCGATCTCGCCGAGTTCGATGCGACGGCCGCCGACCTTGACCTGGTCATCCGCTCGGCCGTTGAACAACAGGCCGGCCGGGTCGAAGCGCACGAGGTCGCCGCTGCGGTAGGCGCGGTTCCATCCGAGGGCGGGGAACGGCGCGTACTTCTCAGCGTCCTTCTGCGGGTCGAGATAGCGGGCCAGCCCGACGCCGCCGATGATGAGCTCGCCGACCTCGCCCTCGGCGACCCTGGTGCCGTCTGGGGCGACGACGGCGAGGTCCCAGCCGTCGAGCGGCAGCCCGATGCGCACGGGCTCCCCTGCGGCCAGAAGCGAACCGCAGGCGACGACGGTCGCCTCGGTCGGTCCGTAGGTGTTCCAGACCTCGCGGCCGTCGCCGACCAGGCGCTGCACGAGGTCGGGCGGGCACGCCTCGCCGCCGAAGATGAGCAGGCGAACGGAGTCGAGGGCGTCGGTCGGCCAGAGCGCCGCAAGCGTCGGCACCGTCGAGACGACGGTGATGCCGTGGGTGGTGAGCCACGGTCCGAGGTCGGTCCCTGTGCGCACCAGCGAGCGCGGCGCAGGCACGAGGCAGGCACCGTTGCGCCAGGCCAGCCACATCTCCTCGCACGAGGCGTCGAAGGCCACGGAGAGGCCGGCGAGCACCCGGTCCCCCTCACCGATCGGCTCGGCAGCGAGGAACATCCTCGCCTCCGCGTCCACGAAGGCGGCGGCCGAGCGGTGAGTGACAGCGACGCCCTTGGGCACGCCGGTCGAGCCCGAGGTGAAGATGATCCAGGCGGTGTCGTCGACGGTCGGGGATGTCTGGATCGGTGTGCTCGACGTGCTGGGGTGCGGCGCCGCACCGGTGTAGAGGTCGACGGTTCGGGCGGCGGCCGGTGCGACCTCGTCGGCCGGCGTGGACGCGTGCTCGTCGGCCGGTGTGGACGGCGTGTACACACCCGCGCCCGAGATGATGCCGCGCACACGTGCCTCACCGAAGACCAGGTCGGCGCGCTCCTGCGGGTCGTCGGCGTCGACGGGAACGTATGCCGCCCCCGCTGCGAGCACACCGAGGATCGAGACGTACAGCTCGCGGGTACCGGACGGCATGCGGATGCCCACCCGGTCCCCGCGCCGCACCCCGGCCGATGCCAGCGATGCCGCCGTCGTGACGACTCGCGCCATGAGCTCGCGGTAGCTGAGCGCTCCGATCGGATCCTCGATCGCGGAGGCGTCTGGATGACGCTGCGCAGTGGCACGGAGCACATCGATCAGCGTGCGTTCTGGCGGTGCGAATCCGCTTCGGGTCAGAACCTCGACCTGTCCCCCTGCTGACAACTGCCCTCCTCGTCGGTGCCCGGCGTTCGGTGCACCGTACCCGCACTCGGCAAAGTCCAAGTGAACACCATGATCCCGCGCGCGCCGTTCGGTGGCGCGTTCGACCCGCTAGCACAATCCCGCGGAGTCTGAAAACCCTGTCTCGGCAGGTGAGCACCCACGTAGGCTGATTGACACCAGAACGGGAGGTAGACACGTGAGTATAGGTGGCGGAATCTTTCTGATCGTCGTCGGCGCGATCCTGGCGTTCGCGGTGACGGTGAGCCCCAGTTGGATCGATCTGCAGCTGGTCGGCTACATCCTGCTCATCGCCGGGGTGCTCGTGACGATCCTCGGCATCGTGCTGCTGACGCGTAAGCGCCGCTCGACGGTGACACGCAGCCGCACGATCGACCCACAGACCGGTCGTGAGATCGACAGCACGACGCGCGACGACCAGCCCTGAGTCATCCACTTCGCCGCGAGCCACCACCCCGTCGCCCAACCACCACCGACATGGCGTCGACCGGGTGGTGGCTCGACGAATCATCACCCCGTGGGTTGAGGAGCACGCCAAAGGGGCACGTCTCGAAACCCCATCGCTGGGCGGGTTTCGAGACGCTCCGCTTCGCGGTGCTCCTCAACCCACGGGAATGGCCCGCGTCAGGACTCGGTGATGTCGATCGCCTGCATCACGTCGGCGTCGATCGCCGCGCGAACCGTCTCCAGGATGCCGTCCGGCACGGGTGAGTCGACGGTGAGCACGCTCAGCGCCTTGCCGCCCGCGGTGGTGCGCGCGATCTGCATGCCGGCGATGTTGATGCCGGCCTCGCCGAACTCGCGACCGTAGACCGCGACAATCCCCGGACGGTCGTCGTACACCATGACGATGAGGTGCTGTGCGAGGGGAACCTCGACGTCGTATCCGTCGATGCCGACGATCTTCTCGATCTGCTTCGGCCCGGTCAGCGTGCCGGAGACCGAGACCTGCGAGCCGTCGGCGAGCGCACCGCGCAGGGTCAGAACGTTGCGGTAGTCCTCGCTGGCGGCATCCGTCAACAGTCGCACCTCGATGCCGCGCTGCTCCGCAAGGAGCGGTGCGTTCACATAGGAGACGTTCTCGCTGACGATGTTCGTGAAGATGCCCTTGAGCGCGGCGAGCTTGAGCACGCTGACGTCGTACTCGACCAGCTCACCACGGATCTCGACGTCGACGCTCGTGATCGGGCTGTTCTTCGCCAGTCCGCTGAAGACCTGTCCGAGTTTCTCGAGCAGCGGGATACCCGGCCGCACGTACGGGTCGATGACGCCACCCGCAACGTTGACCGCGTCGGGTACGAGCTCGCCAGAGAGCGCGAGCCGCACGGAACGAGCGACCGAGATGCCAGCCTTCTCCTGCGCCTCCGAGGTGGATGCACCGAGGTGCGGGGTGACCACGACGTTGTCGAGGCCGAGCAGCGGCGAGTCCAGCGGAGGCTCGGTGACGAACACGTCGAGGCCTGCGCCGGCGATCGATCCGGCGGTGAGGGCACGGTAGAGGGCATCCTCGTCGATGAGGCCGCCGCGGGCGACGTTGACGATGTACGCGGTGCTCTTCATCAGGGCGAGCTGGTCGTCCCCGATCATCCCGATCGTCTCGGGCGTCTTGGGCATGTGGATGGTGATGAAGTCGGCCTGCTGCAGAAGTTCGTCGAGGGTCACGAGCTGCACGCCGAGCTGCTGCGCCCTTGCGGAGGTGACGTAGGGGTCGTACGCGATGACGTTCGTGCCGAAGGCCTGCAGCCTCGCCGTGATGAGCGCGCCGATGCGGCCGAGGCCGATGATGCCGATGGTCTTCTCGTAGAGCTCGGTTCCCGTGTACTTCGAGCGCTTCCACTCGCCACCCGAGAGCGATGCGTCGCCCGCGGGGATGTGCCTTGCCAGCGACAGGATGTGCCCGATCGTGAGCTCGGCCGCGGAGATGATGTTCGAGGTCGGCGCGTTGACGACCATCACACCGGCGGCGGTGGCCGCCTTGATGTCCACATTGTCGAGTCCCACTCCGGCACGGGCGACGACCCGCAGCCTCGGGGCCGCAGCGACGGCCTCCGCGTCGATCTTGGTGGCGGAGCGGATCAGCACGGCGTCGGCGTCGGCGAGCGCAGAGAGCAGCGCGGGACGATCGGTTCCGTCGACGTTCTTCACGTCGAAGTCGGGCCCGAGGGCATCGACGGTGGCGGGCGAAAGTTCCTCGGCGATCAGCACGACCGGTTTCGACACGTGTGGAGACCCTTCGATTGGGGATGAACGGTGGATTCGCCGACGGGATGCCGCCGGCACGCCACGGCCTCGGGGCGCGATCACCACAACTTTAGCGGCCTCAGAGGGAGGCGCTGCGCAGGTGAGCACTGGTACGACGGACGGGTTGGCCCGGTCTCAGCGACCGCCAATGGCCTAGCACCCGATGCGCAGACCTCCGTAGCGTGTCACACGAGGAAACATTCGAAGGGAGACGCGATGAGGATCCTGCTCGCGGGAGGCGCCGGCGCCATCGGAAGGCAGCTCACCCCTGCCCTGGTGCAGGCGGGACACGAGGTGTTCGCCACCAGCCGATCGAGCGCGAAGGCCGGGGTTGTCGAGCAGGCGGGCGGGCATCCGCTCGTGATGGATGTCTACGACGCCGACAGCGTCGAACAGGCATTTCTCGCGTCGCGCCCCGAGGCGGTCATCCATGAGCTCACCGATCTGGCGGGATCCGACCGCGCAGGCAACTCGCGCGTACGGATCGAGGGGACCCGCACGCTGGTGGACGCCGCAGTCCGCCACGGCGTCGGACGGATGGTCGCGCAGAGCATCTCGTGGGTCGTGCCGGACGGCGACACGCCGGCAACCGAGAGCGAGCCGTTCAGAGACGGCGTGACACCGGGCGTTCCCGAGCTCGAGGGCGCCGTGCTCGGGCTGAGCGACGGCGTGGTACTGCGGTACGGCCAGCTGTACGGGCCGGGAACCTGGTACTCGCGCGGCGGGCTCAGCGCCATCGCGGCGCAACAGGGGACGCTGACGTCCATGGCGGAGGTCGGCAGCTTCGTCCACGTCGCCGATGCAGCAGCCGCGACCGTGCTCGCCCTCGAGTCGCCTCACGGAGTCGTCAACGTGGTCGACGACGAACCCGCGCGTGCCGAGGAGTGGATGCCCGAGTTCGCGTCATCCGTCGGCGCACCTGCCCCCGCGATTCCGACGAACCTCCCACACGGTCGCCCGATCTCGAACGCCCTCGCGCGCAGCATGGGCTGGACGCCGCGCTACTGGTCCTGGCGGGAGGGATTCACCTCGCCGAACGGCGGCGTGGCCGTCACACCGCCGGTCGAGTAGCGCGGCCGCGCAGCCGTCACGCGTATCGAGACCCGTGTGACTGCCCTGTGGCGATCGCGCGACGTGCCGCCATCGCAGCGCGAACCAGCGCCACATCGGTCACGTCGTAGTCGGGGTGGCCACCACCGGGGCCGGACGGGAACCCGGTCGCCGTTCCCCGAGCGGAGAGGTGCACGGCGTCCACACCGGCCTCCGCGAGTGTGGGGAGCTGCTCGGCGCTCACTCCCCCGCCGGCCATGATCTCGATCCGACGGACCGCCCGTCGCGCGAACTCGCGGAGCGTGTCCGCGCCCTCGATCGCGCGACGCGACGCGCCGGACGTCAGGATGCGTCGCACCCCGACCTCCGCCAGAGCGCCGACCGCGTCGGCCGCATCCACGGCGACGTCGATGGCGCGATGGTACGTGACATGGAGGTCGCCGGCGGCGTCGACCAGCGCGGACGTCGTCACAAGGTCGACGTGTGAACGGTCATCCAGTGTGCCGACGACCACGCCGCCGACGCCGAGCTCACGGAGCAGGCGCACGTCGGCGAGCATGACCTCGATCTCGTCGGCCGAGTACACGAAGCCTCCTCCGCGCGGGCGCACGAGCACGTGGACGAAGTCATCACGGCCGGCGTCGCGCGCGACCTGTACGGCGCGCTCGACGACCCCGGGCGATGGGGTCAGTCCCCCGACGCCCAATGCGGAGCACAGCTCGACGCGGTCGGCGCCCTCTGCGAGGGCGATGCGTACACCCGCGACATCCTGAACCGCGATCTCGACGGCTAGTGCCTTGGGCATCCAGTATCCCTTCGCCCTCGTTTCCGCCTCTCCCGCGGGTTGAGGAGCACCGCGTAGCGGCGAACCCCCACCGCTGGTTGAGGAGCACCGCGTAGCGGCGCGTCTCGAAACCCGCACCACGGCACTCAGCCGCATGCGGGGTGTCGAGACGCGCGCCTCACGGCGTGCTCCTCAACCTGCGAGAGTGTCTAGCGGGCGACCTCGCCGTCGACGTAGTCGTCGTCGTTGGAGGCGTTCCACGCGAAGAGCTTGCGCAGCTCGCGACCGGTGGACTCGATCTGGTGCTCCTCGCCCTTCTTGCGCTCCGCGAGGAACTCGGGGGCTCCGGCGTCCTGGTCGGCGATAAAGCGCTCGGCGAAGGCGCCGGAGCGGATGTCGTCGAGAACGCCCTGCATGGCGTCCTTCACGTGCTGGTCGACGACGCGCGGACCCGAGACGTAGTCACCGTACTCGGCGGTGTCCGACACGCTCCAGCGCATCTTGGAGATGCCGCCCTCCCAGATGAGGTCGACGATCAGCTTCATCTCGTGAAGCACCTCGAAGTAGGCGATCTCGGGCTGGTAGCCCGCCTTCGTCAGGGTCTCGAAGCCCGCCTGGATGAGGTGGGTGACGCCACCGCAGAGCACGGCCTGCTCACCGAACAGGTCGGTCTCGGTCTCCTCGGTGAAGGTGGTCTTGATGCCGGCCGCGCGGAGTCCGCCGATGCCCTTGGCGTAGCTGAGCGCGAGGGCCCATGCGCTGCCGGTGGCGTCGTTCTCCACCGCGACGATCACGGGAACGCCGCGGCCCGCGACGTACTCGCGGCGCACGGTGTGACCGGGACCCTTGGGGGCGACCATGATCACGTCCACGCTGTCGGGCGCCGTGATGTAGCCGAAGCGGATGTTGAAGCCGTGCCCGAAGACGAGCGCCTTGCCGTCGCTGATGTTCGGCGCGATGTCGTTCGCATAGAGGTGACGCTGCACCTGGTCGGGGGCGAGGATGACGATGACGTCGGCCCACGAGGTTCCCTCGGCGGGGGTGACGACCTGGAAGCCGGCCTCCTGGGCGCGCTGGGTGGACTTCGAGCCCGCCTGCAGACCGATGCGCACCTCGACGCCCGAGTCGCGCAGGTTCTGTGCGTGCGCGTGGCCTTGCGAGCCGTAGCCGACGACGAGCACCTTCTTGCCCTGGATGATCGTCAGGTCGGCGTCGTTGTCGTAATAGATCTCAGCCATGGGGTGTTGTCTCTCCTTGTTGTTCGTGAATCGGATGTCGGTCTCGATACGCGCGCTGTGCGCGCTACTCGACCTTGACGGCTACTCCGTCAATTCTTGAAGACGCGCTCGGTGATGGACTTCGAGCCGCGACCGATCGCGAGCAGTCCGGACTGCGCCATCTCTTTGATGCCGTAGGGCTCGAGCACGCGAAGGAGCGCCTCGGTCTTGCCCGTGTCGCCGGTGACCTCGATCACGAGTGCGTCGGGCGAGACATCCACGACGCGTGCGCGGAACAGGTTCACGGCCTCCAGCACCTGGGAGCGGGTCGCGTTGTCAACCCGCACCTTGATGAGCAGGTGCTCGCGCTGCACGGACTGCGACTGGTCGAGCTCGACGATCTTGATCACGTTGATCAGCTTGTTCAGCTGCTTGGTGACCTGCTCCAGCGGAGCATCCTCGACGTCGACGACAACGGTGATGCGCGAGAGGCCCGGCACCTCGCTCACACCGACGGCGAGCGACTGGATGTTGAACCCACGACGCGAGAAGAGCCCGGCAACGCGGGTGAGCAGGCCCGCCTTGTCTTCGACGAGCAGCGACAGAACGTGTGTCGACATGGCCTACTCCTCTCCCCAGGTCGGTGCATGGTCCTTGGCGTACTGAACGTTGGAGTTGCTGACCCCTTGCGGGACCATCGGCCACACCATGGCGTCGCGGCTCACGATGAAGTCGATGACGACCGGGCGGTCGTTCGTCTCCAGCGCCAGCTTGATGGCGGCGTCGATCTCCTCGGCCTTGGTGACGCGGATGCCAAGGGCGCCGTACGCGTCGGCCAGCTTCACGAAGTCGGGGATCATCGCGGTCTCGTGTCCGGTGTTCAGATCGGTGAACGAGTGGCGGCCCTCGTAGAAGAGGGTCTGCCACTGGCGCACCATGCCGAGCGACGAGTTGTTGATGATCGCGACCTTGATCGGGATGTCGTTGATCGTGCAGGTGGCGAGCTCCTGATTGGTCATCTGGAAGCAGCCGTCACCGTCGATCGCCCACACCGCACGGTCGGGCTCGGACACTTTCGCTCCCATCGCGGCCGGAACCGCGAAGCCCATCGTGCCTGCGCCTCCGGAGTTCACGAACGCGTTCGGACGCTCGTACTTGATGAACTGGGCAGCCCACATCTGGTGCTGACCGACGCCGGCGACGTACACGCCCTCCGGTCCGGTGAGCTCGCCGATGCGGGTGATCACGGCCTCCGGCGACAGCAGGCCGTCGCTGGTCGGCGTGTAGCCGAGCGGGAACTCCTTGCGAAGCCCGTCGAGCTTGGTCCACCACTCGCTCAGGTCGGGCTTGCCGACCGCTGCGACCTCGTGCTCGTACGCGGAGGTCAGGTCGGCGATGACGTCTTTGGCATCGCCGACGATCGGGACGTCTGCATGGCGGATCTTCGAGATCTCCGCCGGGTCGACGTCGACGTGCACGATCTTGGCGTGCGGAGCGAACTCCGACACCTTGCCGGTCACGCGGTCGTCGAAGCGGGCGCCGAGCGAGACGATGAGGTCGGCATCCTGCAGCGCGAGCACCGCGGGAACCGTTCCGTGCATGCCGGGCATGCCGAGGTGCTGCTCGTGCGAGTCGGGGAACGCGCCACGGGCCATCAGCGTCGTGACGACCGGAGCACCGGTCGCCTCCGCGAGCACCAGCAGCTCGGGCGACGCCTCGGAGCGCACCACGCCACCGCCGACATAGAGCACCGGCTTGCTCGACTCGACGAGCAGGCGTGCCGCGGCGTGCACCTGCTTGCCGTGAGCCTTGGTCACCGGACGGTAGCCAGGAAGGTCGACCACCGGCGGCCAGGAGAACTCCATCAGGTTCTGCTGCGCGTCCTTCGTGATGTCCACGAGCACCGGGCCGGGACGTCCGGTCGACGCGATGTGGTAGGCGGCCGCGATGGTGGCGGGGATCTCGGCAGGGTCCTTCACCAGGAAGGAGTGCTTCGTGATCGGCATCGTGATGCCGACGATGTCGGCCTCCTGGAAGGCATCCGTCCCCATCAGGGTCGAGAAGACCTGCCCCGTGATGAACAGGGTGGGAACGGAGTCCATGTGTGCGTCGGCGATCGCCGTCACGAGGTTGGTCGCGCCGGGGCCGGACGTCGCGATGGCGACACCGACCTTGCGCCCGGCGGTGGCGTAGCCCTCCGCAGCGTGACCTGCGCCCTGCTCGTGGCGCACCAGGATGTGCCTGATGGCGTCCTGCGCCATGAGCTCGTCGTAGAAGGGGATGACGGCGCCGCCAGGGATGCCGAAGACATCCTTGACGCCGAGATGAGCGAGCGACCGCAGAATGGCGGCCGACCCGGTGATGAGATTCGAAGTGCCATCGGCCCCGGCAGCGCGCGCTGCCGAAGCCGGCACGGCTCTAGGTTCCGTTGTCATGGGGGACGATGTCCTTCGTTGCGAAGTTGAGGAACTGTACGAACGCGAGTGCTACCCCGTGACCGCGCCCTCCGCAGCGGAGTGCACGAGCTTGGAGTATTTCGCGAGAACGCCACGGGTATAGCGCGGGGGAAGAGGCTCCCAGCCTTCCCGGCGGGAGGCCAGCTCGGACTCGTCGACAAGTAGGTCGAGTGAGCGAGCCGCGATATCGACCCGTATCAGATCACCATCGCGCACGAAGGCGACTGGACCACCGTCCACCGCTTCGGGTGCTATGTGGCCGATGCACAGCCCGGTTGTGCCGCCTGAGAATCGACCGTCCGTCAATAGTAGTACATCCTTGCCGAGCCCAGCGCCCTTGATGGCGGCGGTGATCGCCAGCATCTCGCGCATGCCAGGGCCGCCCTTGGGGCCCTCGTAGCGGATGACCACCACGTCGCCGTGATCGATCCTGCCCTCGGTCAGCGCGTCCATCGCCTCGCGCTCCCGCTCGAACACGCGGGCCGGTCCCTCGAACACCGTGGCGTCGAATCCGGCGGTCTTCACCACTGCGCCGTCAGGCGCGAAGCTGCCCTTCAGAATGGTCAGGCCGCCGGTCGGGTGCAGCGGGTTGTCGAGCGCGCGGAGCACCTTGCCGTCGAGCGGCTCGGGGTCGAGCTCTGCGAGGTTCTCCGCGACGGTCTTGCCGGTCACGGTCATGGCGTCGCCGTGCAGCAGGCCGGCATCCAGCAGCGCCTTCATGAGCACCGGGATTCCACCGTGGCGGTCGACGTCGTTCATGACGTACTTGCCGAACGGCTTCATGTCGGCGATGTGGGGAACCTTGTCGCCGATCCGGTTGAAGTCGTCGAGGGTGAGCTCGACCTCGGCCTCGTTCGCGATCGCGAGCAGGTGCAGCACGACATTGGTGGAGCCGCCCAGTGCCATGGCGACGGTGATGGCGTTCTCGAACGCCTTCTTGGTCAGGATGTCGCGCGTGGTCAGTCCCAGCCGCATCATGTTCACCACGGCCTCGCCCGAGCGGTGCGCGTAGTAGTCACGGCGACGGTCGGCGGCCGGCGGGGCCGCGGACCCCGGGATGCTCAGCCCGAGCGCTTCGGCGACGGATGCCATCGTGTTGGCCGTGTACATACCGCCGCACGCGCCTTCACCTGGGGCGATCGCGCACTCGATGCGCTTGAGGTCTTCGAGGCTCATGGTGCCTGCCTTGCACGCGCCGACCGCCTCGAAGGAGTCGATGATGGTGACATCCTTCTCGGTTCCGTCGCTGAGCTTGACCCAGCCGGGGGCGATCGAGCCTGCGTAGAGGAAGACGGATGACAGGCCGAGGCGGGCGGCAGCCATCAGCATGCCGGGGATGGACTTGTCGCAGCCTGCGAGCAGCACGGAGCCGTCGAGGCGCTCGGCCATCATGACGGTCTCAACCGAGTCGGCGATGACCTCGCGCGACACGAGCGAGAAGTGCATGCCCTCATGGCCCATCGAGATGCCGTCTGAGACGGAGACGGTGCCGAACTCGAGCGGGTATCCCCCGCCGCCGTGCACGCCCTCCTTCGCCGCCTGAGCGAGACGGTCGAGCGACAGGTTGCACGGCGTGATCTCGTTCCACGAGCTCGCAATGCCGATCTGCGGCTTGTCCCAGTCCTCGTCTCCCATGCCGACCGCGCGGAGCATGCCCCTGCTGGTCGTGGCTTCGATCCCGTCGGTGACGACGCGGCTGCGCGGCTTCATGTCGATCTCTGGCATGAAGACGAGTCTAGGACCGGGTACCGGCGCCCCATGACGGATGCCTGGTGCCCTCGCTACCAGGCGCCGCGGGCCTCACGGGCCGAGGCCGCCCGGGTCAGCCGGCGGCGGACGGCGACCGCATCATGCCGAGAGCGGCATCGCAGCACGCGGCGACGACGACGTCGATCGGCACCCCCGCGTCGAGCTGCCCGAACCCGGTCTCCACGATGCCGAAGGTGATCGCGGTGGCCAGTCGCGAACGCACGCCGTCGTGCCCGAGAAGGTCTTGCCATGCTGCGGTCAGTGGCTCTCGGAGGTCGGTGTGCGCGGCATCCGCCGACGCAGTGGCCGCAGCGGAGTCCGGGAGCGATCGGACGGCATCCATCAGCCAGGCGTGCCCGGATGCCGCTGCCTGGCGCAGATTCGCCTCGACCCAGGCGGTCACGCGGCCCTGCGGCGTCGCCTCGCGCTCGAGCGCGGACGAGACGGCCGCCATCCACTCGGGCAGATGTCGGGAGACCACGAGTGCGCGCAGGTCGTCGATGCTGTCGACGTAGCGGTAGATGCTGTTCCGGGCGATGCCGGCCGCCGAGCTCACGGCTCCCGCGGTCAGCTGGCCGGAGTCGCCCGCTCGCATGATCTGCTCGGCGGCGGCCACCAGCCTCGCCTGCACCTGCGCTCGGTGTTCGGCGACCGTCGGCGCGGCGATCCTCGGCACCCGATCACCTCCGATTGCGACAGCCTGTCGCCAACTTGACGACACCTCGTCCCCAACCTTAGCCTGGTGCATGTTTAGCGACACCCTGTCGCTGATTGTGAGGAGACCAGGATGCCCGAGACCACGTCCAACACCCGAAATCGCTTCGGACGCACAGAGAGGGCGCTCTTCATCGGCGCCGCAGTCTGGACCGGCATCGGCCTGGCTGGGGGCCTCGCGTTCCGCGAGATCACCAAGTCCACGGGGTTCGACGGCTATACAGAACTGAGTGTCGTGCACACGCACGCTCTCGTGCTCGGCACGGTCGTGATGCTCGCGGTGCTGTCGTTGAATCGCGTCTTCACTCTTGGCGCGGACCGCAGGATGCGCTGGTTCCTCTGGGTCTGGAACGCGAGCCTCGCCGTCACCGTCGGTGCGCTCGCACTCAAGGGGACCCTGCAGATCGTGACGCCGGCGGTCGCGGACTCCCCGGTACTGGCCGGCATCGCGGGCATGGGTCACATCGGGCTCACCGTGGCCTTCGTGCTGTTCTTCGTCGCGTTGGGATCGCGGCTTCGGGCGACAAGGGCAACCCCGGCGCGCGACGAGGTCTGACCGGTCTCGCCCCAGCCGGTCGGCGTCGCCTCAGCTCGCGGTCTTCAGATCCTGGTCGAGGCGCGGGCCGAAGCGAGTGCCGCGAGCACCTCGCCGACGGCCTCAGGATCGGCCACCCGGTGAGCTGCTCGCGTGGCGCCGTCGCCGACCTTCAGTCCGACGTCGTCGCCGGCGAGAACGCCGAAGCCGTCCTCGTCGGTCACGTCGTCGCCCGCGAAGAACACGCCCGTCGCGTCGACGTGGCGCCGCAGCACCTCGATGCCGTCGCCCTTCGTGGCGTCGCGCACCGCGAACTCCAGGATGTCCTTGCCTGCACGCTCGATGAACCCGCCGAGTTCCGCTGCGGCGGCCCGCGCTTCGGACTGAGCCCTCGAGGCATCGGCGGCGTCCGCTACTCCGCGGGTGTGCAGACCCAGGCCGACCGGCTTGTGTTCGATGAATGCGCCGGGCGTGTGCGAGGCGATGTCATCCAGCTTCTCGCTCAACGAGTGGAGAGCGGCTCGCTCACCGTCGCTGAGACCGACGTCGACCGCTCCGCCGGTGAGTCGCACTTCGACGCCGTGCGAGGCGATCAGCAGGGCTGACTCGTCGGCCTCAGTGACCCGCACCAATCCGGCGAGCGGACGTCCGGAGACGAAGGCGACCCAGGTGTCGGGCAGCGCCTCGAGCTGATCGATGGCCCGCCTAGCGACGGGCAGCACCCGTGACTCCGAGGGGTTGTCGACCAATGGGCTGACGGTGCCGTCGAAGTCGAGAGCGACCAGAAGGCGAGGTGTGGCGGCGAGCCGGGCGATCGCATCCGGCAGCGAGTTCGCGCTCATCGTGCGGAGTGCTCCTGTGACTCGGCCTGCAGGTCGGTCGTTACCCGAGGCTGCTCGGCGATCTCGTGAGCTCCGTAGTCGTCGTCGTTCGTCACGTGGGTCAGCGCGTCGAAGAACGTCGCGGACCAGCGCTGCACATCGTGGGTGATGACCCGCTTGCGCAGAACACGCATGCGCCGCGCCCGCTCCCGCTTCGGCATTTCGATGGCGCGGAGCATTGCTTCCTTCATGCCGTCGATGTCGTGCGGGTTGACCAGCAGAGCCTGCCTGAGCTCGTCGGACGCCCCCGTGAACTCGCTCAGCACGAGAACGCCGTCGGAGTCGATGCGACTGGCCACGTATTCTTTGGCAACGAGGTTCATGCCGTCGCGAAGCGCGGTGACGAGCATGACATCGGCGGCGAGGTAGAGCGCCACCATCTCTTCACGCGGATAGCCCTGGTGAAGATAGCTGATCGCCGTGTGGCTGATCGTCGAGTAGTCGCCGTTGATGCGGCTGACCATCAGCTCGACCTCGTCGCGCAGCTGTTTGTACGTCTCAACGCGTTCCCGCGAGGGACTCGCCACCTGCACGAGAGTGATGTCGTCGGCATCCACAGAGCCGTCACGCAAGAGCTCGCCGTACGCCTTGAGCCTGTGCCTGATGCCCTTCGTGTAGTCGAGCCTGTCGACGCCGAGCATGATCGTCTTCGGGTTGCCGAGCTCCTCGCGGATCTGCCGGGCCCTCGCCTGGATGTCCGGCCGATTCGCCAGCTCCTGATAGTGCGCCGCGTCGATGGAGATCGGGAACTGCTTCGCCAGCACGGTACGAACACGCACACCGCGGCGATTCGTCTTCACGTGACGGTGGCCGACCGCCTCGCCGTCCGCGAGAGGAACGTCGATGACCGATCCGCGGCTCTCGTACCCGAGAAGGCGGCGAACGGCGCGCGAGAAGTTGCCGGCATCCGCGAGGCGCTGGAAGCCGATGACGTCCGCGCCGAGCAGCCCCTCGACGACCTGCTTGCGCCACGGCAGCTGGGCGTAGATGCCGTATGCGGGGAACGGAATGTGATCGAAGAATCCGATCACGAGGTCGGGGCGCGCATCGCGCAGCATCTTCGGCACGAGCTGCAGCTGGTAGTCGTGCACCCAGACGACCGCACCCGGCGCGGCCGAATCGAGGGCGGCGTCCGCGAACCGGCGATTCACCTGCACGTACGCGTCCCACCACTCGCGGTGGAAGCTCGGCGGCGCAATCACGTCGTGGTAGAGCGGCCACAGCGTGTCGTTCGAGAACCCCTCGTAGTAGTACTCGATCTCCTGAGCGCTGAGGGAGACCGGCCTGATGTCGATGTCGTCGGCACGGAACGGCTCGAACTCCGCGTCGGGGATGCCCACCCATCCGATCCAGACGCCGTCCTCGCGCTTCATGATCGGCTCCAGCGCGGCGACCAGCCCGCCGGGCGACGGGCGCCAGACGGCGTCGGCACCCTCCCCGGAGACGTGATCGACCGGCAGCCGGTTCGACACGATCACCAGATCGAACTTTCTGGCAGCGGCATCCTTTGCCGACTTGCCCCCTGGCGAATTGCCCTTGGCTGACGTGCCTGGTGCCGAGCCGTTATCGCTGCGCGCGGGTTCGTCGTGTGCGGACTTCGAAGGAATGAGCGCCTCCTGACCTGGATGCCTTTTGGCGTGAAGAAACGTTACCAGTCGGTCATGGGGCTCTCTCATGAGATCAGCACGATCGAAACCGCCCGTTCACACCGCACGCATAGCGTCATCATCGATGATCGCGATCGGAATGAGCACAGCGTGCGCATACCCGCACGGCACTGAACAGGCCTTCGCACTCGCAGCCCGGCTGGGCTTCGACGGCATCGAGGTGATGGTCACCCGAGATCGCCGCACTCAAGACGCCGACGTCTTGAACACCTATTCTGAGCGATACGGGATGCCCGTGCTCTCCATCCATGCACCCGTGCTGGTCTTCACGCAGTTCGTCTGGGGTCTCGACCCGGTCGTCAAGCTGGAACGGTCGGCACAACTGGCTCAGGCGGTCGGCGCGCCGACCGTTGTGGTGCATCCGCCGTTCCGCTGGCAGGGGCGCTACGCGACGCACTTCACCGCCATCGTGCGTGAGATCAGCAATCGCACCGGAGTCGACCTTGCCGTCGAGAACATGTTCCCGCTGAACGTCGCCGGACGCCGACGTGTCGTGTACTCGCCAGGATGGGACCCGGTGACGATCGACTGCGACTCCGCAACCCTCGACTTCTCGCACGCGGCGCTGGCCGGACAGAACAGTGCCGAGATCGCCCGCCGTCTCGGCGACCGCCTGCGGCATCTGCACCTGTGCGACGGGTCGAAGTCGGTGTACGAAGGCGGGGTCTTCGACGAGCACCTGCCGCCGGGCGAAGGACGGCAGCCGGTTGCGGAGGTTCTCGAATACCTCGCACACCGCGATTGGCACGGCAGCGTGGTGGCAGAGGTGGCATCGCACGGCAGAACCGACGAGGAGCGTGCGGATCGTCTGGCGCGCACCGTCTGGTTCGCGCGCGCCGCCCTCCACAGCGGCCGCACCCGCAGACGCGAGGTCGAGCCGACAGCACTGGGCACCCTGGGCTGAGAACGCAACCCCCTGGCCGCCGCGCGAGCCCGGTGTGTAGCGTGGGGCCGAATGATTCGATCGGCAGCGTGACGCTGGGCAAGGGGGCACGAATGCGCAAGTACCTGCTGAACTGGGGGGTCGTCACCACGGTGCTCGGCGTGATCTCGGTCATCCAGACGACCAAGAACTCGCCGAGGGACTGGCGAGTGGTGCTCGCGTGGGCCAGCTGGGTGCTCTCGTTGGCCGTCGTCATCACGAGCGTGCACGATCGTTCGAAGGAACTCGAGACTGACTAGGCGCGCCAACCGCTCCAACCGCCGACCCGCTGTGATGCTCCTTTGAAGGCGGCGTGTCCCGGGCGTCCGCGAGCCGGTATCGGTGACACTGTCATGGCGGGGGTTTCGCTGCCAGAAGTGAATGGAGTTCCACCATGTTCGGTCGTCGGAGGCATGCCGCAGCGCCGGCTGCCCCCAGTGCTGTGGTCGTTCCGACCCCCGCTCCCCTCCCCCGCCTCGCGGAAGAGCAGATCTTCGAGCTCGTGCACACCCGAATCGCTGCGGCGATCGGCGAGGGCGGCGACTGGGTCGTACGCAGGCGAACGGATGACGACACCGACGACATCTTCCGCTCCGTGCTCGCGCACCAGGTAGCGATCGACGTGACCGCTGCGCTGCGCAGCGCCCAGTCGCAGCTTGAGGCCGGCGAGCCGATCACGGTCTCGTTGGCAACGGGCCCCATTCCGATCGTGGCAGGCACCTCTCTCGCGGGAGCGGCCGCTGCGGTCCCCGCGAACGTGGAGACTGCCGCCCCCGTCGAAGCGGCCGAGGGCGAACCCGAGCTCACGCCGGTTGCAGTGATGGAGACGCCCGAAGCCGCCGCCGCACCGGAGCAGACGTCCGAAGCCGAGCACGTGCCGACTCACCGGCACGACGAGCCGGCCGTGGACGACGAAGCCGAACTCGACGAAGACGCGGTCGCTCTCCAGTGGGAGCCGGCGCCGATCACCGTCTGGACAGACCTGAAGCGCCCGGTCACCGGACCGATCGCACTCGAGAACCTCAAGCGCGACCTCGTAGCCTGAGCCTCGTCTCCCCTACCGTTGATTGAGTCGCTACCGCTGGTCGAGTAGCGCGGCGGCGGAGCCGTCACGCGTATCGAGACCGTGTGTGCGGCCGAATGGGCCTCTATACGCGTGCCTCCGGCGCGCTACTCGACCAGCGGAGTGCGGCAGTCGCCTACGACCGCAGCATGGCGCGCAGCGTCTGAATCGTGTCGGCCTGCTCAGGGAGCTTGTCCTCCCGGTAGCGCTTGACCCTCGCGAACCGCAGGGCGATGCCTCCCGGATACCGCGACGACCCCTGCACCCCGTCGATCGCCACCTCGACGACGGTCACGGGCGCCACCCACACGGTGCCCGGCGTACGACGAACCTCGATCTGCTGAAAGCGCTCGGTCTGCCACCGCAGAATCTCGTCGGTGAGCCCCTTGAACGTCTTTCCCACCATGACGAAGCCGCCAGGCTCACCGAACTCCCCCGCCGGGTCCAGCGCGCCGAGATGCAGATTGGACAGCCATCCGCGTCGCCGCCCCGATCCCCACTCGCACGCCAGCACGACGAGGTCGTACGTGTGCACCGGCTTCACCTTGACCCAGCTGGAACCCCGGCGCCCGGCGGCGTAGAGCGTATCGATGCCCTTGACCACGACACCTTCGTGCCCCTTGGCGAGCGCTTCGGTGGATAACTGCTCGGCCTCGACCGGGTCGGCAGTCACGATTCCCGGCATCAGCAGGTGAGGTGCGATGCGCTCGAGCTCGGCGCGACGGATGTGCAGCGGTTCGTCGAGCAGGTCTCGGCCGTCGACGTGGAGCACGTCGAAGAACCACGGTCGCAGCACCGTCTCGCGTGCGACCTCGGCTCCAAAGCGCGACATGGTCTCCTGGAAGGGGCGCGGTGCGCCGTCCTCGCCGAGCGTCAGCGTCTCGCCGTCAAGGATGACGTCGCGGGCAGGCAACGCCAGCACCTGCTCGACCACCTCGGGAAGCCGATGCGTCACGTCGGCCAGGCTGCGGGTGAACACCCGCACGTCGTCGCCGTGACGGTGCACCTGGATGCGCGCGCCGTCGAGCTTGTATTCGACAGATGCTTCGCCGGTGACCGCGAGCGCCTCAGCCACGGTCGGTGCGGAGGCCGCCAGCATCGGCAGCACGGGCCTGCCCACCACGAGCCCGACCTCTGCCAGCTCTTCTTCCGTGCCGGTGAGAGCCAGTCGTGCTGTGCCGCCCAGGTCTCCGGAGAGCATCGCCGCCCGGCGCACGAGCTCGATCGGCCGCCCTGCAGCCTTCGCGATCGCGTCGGTGACGACTCCCTCGAGCGCCCCGGTGCGCACCTCGCCGAGCAGCACGCGCACCAGCAGGGACTGCTCCGACGCGGTCGCTCGGCGCATCACGCCCTCGAGCAGAGCCGTGCGAGTCGCTGCCGATCCCCCGCCGGAGATCGCCGCCAGGGTCGCGAAGAGCTCATCGACGTCGCCGATCGTGAGAGTTCCCACGTCTGCCGGCGGCACATCGAGTGTCGAGAGTCCGCGCCATCCGACTCCGAGCCTGCCCTGCCTCGGCTTGCCGACGAGGAGCCCGATCACGGGCACGAACTCGTCGTCGCCGAGGCGTGAGAGAAGGCCGGCGATGGCGTCCACCTTTGCCAGCCGGGACCGCGTCGCGGTCACATCATCGACGGTCGAGACCAACTCGGCGAGCAGCACGTCTTCAGTGTGTACCAGGCCGACGACATCCGACCTGCATCCGACGGGAGTCGACTACGGAATGGCCGGCCACTCGGCGGGTCCGATCGACCCGGCAACGTAGTCGTCGAGCGGCACGTCGTCCTTGCGCCAGGCCGCGATCACCGGGTCGACGATGCGCCAGCACTCCTCCGCTGTATCCCCTCGCACGGAGAGCGACGGGTCGCCGTCGAGCAGGTCCGCGATCACCTCGCCGTATGCGAGCAAGGCGCCAGGGCCGAAATCAGCCTCGAGCTTGGCACGCGAGAGGTACTTCGGATCCCCAGGTCCGTTGGTGTTCAACTCGAGAGCCATCTCGTCCGGGCCGAGTCTGAGGCGCAAACGTGTCGGATGCACGACTCCGCGCAGCCCGGTCGGAACGTGCTGCGCGTCACGGAACGTGAACACGATCTCGTGCCGCGGCACTCCGATCGCCTTCCCCGAACGCAACGTGAATGGCACGCCCGCCCAGCGCCAGTTGTCGATCGCCAGCGTGACCTGCGCAAGGGTCTCCGTCTCGGCCTCGGGGTCCACGCCCTCTTCGTCGACGTACGACGGGAACAGCCTGCGCCCGATCTTGCCCTTCGTGTACCTGCCCCGACGGCTGGATGCCACGGGATCGTCATCCCACACGTGCGTCGCCCTCAGCAGGATGGCCTTCGCGTCACGCAGGTCGTCGGCGCCGAGCGTTGCCGGTGCCTCCATCGCGGTGACGGCGAGCACCTGCAGAAGGTGGCTCTGGATCATGTCGACGAGCGCGCCCGCGTGGTCGTAGTAGCCGGCGCGACCTTCGAGGCCGAGCAGCTCGTCGTACACGATGTCCACCCGCTCGACGTGCTGCGAGCTCCACAGCGGCTCGAAGATGCGGTTCGAGAAACGGAGCCCGAAGAGGTTCTGCACCGTCGAGTTGCCGAGGAAGTGGTCGATGCGGTGCACCTGGTTCTCCGGCACCAGGGCGGTGATCTTGCGATTCAGAGCCGCGGCGCTGCGTCGATCGGTGCCGAACGGCTTCTCCAGCGCGAGTCGGGTACCCTTCGGCAGCTCCACGTCGGCCAGAGCGGCGGCAGTCACCTTGGTGACAGCGGGCGGGAGCGCGAAGTACAGCGCGGGCGTTCCTTCGGCCCGTGCGAGCAAGGCCTTCAGATCGGCCGGCACGGTGACATCCATCGACACGTACTCGGTGGATGCCAGCAGCGCGTCCACCGCCGGTCCGTCGGCTTTCGAGTGGGCGAACGAGGTACGCACGACATGCTTCCAGTGCGCGGCGGTCCAGTCCTCGGAGCCTGCTCCGATGAGCGTGACGCGCCGACCGGGATCCTTCGTCAGCACCTGGCCGAGCGCCGGCAGGAGCAGGCGTGAGGTGAGATCGCCGCTCGCACCGAAGATGATCAAAGTCTGCACGGCCTGGGTCATGTCTTTCACGCTACCTGGGAGGATGGCGGATATGGCGTTGGCGATCGAAGATTATGCCCTGATCAGCGACTGTCGAACGGGTGCGCTCGTCGGCAAGGACGGCAGCATCGACTGGCTCTGCATGCCTCGCTACGACTCGGCTTCGGTGTTCGGCGCCCTGCTCGGCACGGAGGACCAGGGACGCTGGCTGCTCGCACCATCCGACCCGACCGCCACCGCGGAGCGTCACTACCGGGGCGACTCCTTCGTGCTCGTGACGACCTGGGCGACGTCGTCCGGCGTCGTCGAGGTGACGGATGCCATGCCTCGCGGCGACGACTGCGCCAACGTCGTGCGGCGCATCCGCGGCATCTCGGGCGAGGTCGAGATGCACGTCGAGCTGCGCATGCGGTTCAGCTACGCGACGGCAGTTCCCTGGGTACAGCAGCTGCGGGACAAGGACCACACGCTCGAGGCGGTGGCTGGGCCGGACGCACTGGTCATCCGCGGGGTCGAGCTGGCGCCGACGGACCATGTGCACGAGGCGACCTTCACGGTGCGATCCGGCCAGGTGATCGACCACACGCTTACGTGGTATGCGTCGCACAAGCCGGCACCCGATCCGATCGATATGCCGAAGGCCATCGCCACGACCGAGAAGCTCTGGGATGACTGGGCATCCACTTTCACGCACCGCGGGTCCTACTGGGCTGAGGTCCTCCGATCCCTGCTCGTGCTGCGCGCCCTCACCCACGAGGAGACAGGGGGCATCGCGGCGGCTGCCACGACGTCGCTCCCTGAGAGCTTCGGCGGCACCCGCAATTGGGACTACCGCTATGTCTGGTTGCGCGATGCGTCCCAGACGCTCAGCGCACTGCTCGCGCACGGATATCTCGAGGAGGTCGACCAGTGGCGCATGTGGCTGCTGCGGTCTCTGGCCGGGGACCCGAGCGACGTGCAGATCATGTACGGGCTCGCGGGCGAGCGGTTCCTTCCCGAGTACGAACTCGACTCCTTCCCCGGGTACCACGGGGCGAAGCCGGTGCGCATCGGCAACGAGGCCGCCAAGCAGTTCCAGGCCGACGTGATCGGCGAGGTGATGATCGCGCTCCATGACGCGCGGCTCGTCGGCATCAAGGAGAACGACTTCTCCTGGTCGCTGCAACGCGCCCTGATGGGACGCCTCGACAAGGTCGCACACAAGCCCGATCAGGGCATCTGGGAGATCCGCGGTCCCGCCCGCGACTTCACGCACTCCCGCGTCATGGTGTGGGCAGCGTACGACCGCGCCATCCACGCCGTCGAGGAGTTCGGACTCGAGGGTCCGGTCGACCAGTGGCGGGAGCGACGAGCCGCCCTGCGCCGCGAAATCGAACGGCACGGCTACGACCCGCGTCGCAACACGTTCACTCAGCACTTCGAGACGGCAGAAGTGGATGCTTCGCTGCTGCAGCTCTCGCAGGTGGGCTTCGTCGCCCCTGACGATCCGCGAATGCTCGGCACCGTGCAAGCCATCGAGGACGACCTGATGGACCACGGATTCCTTCTTCGCTACCGCTCGACGCACGACCTCGACGGGTTGCCCGCCGGCGAGCATCCGTTCCTGGCGTGCTCGTTCTGGCTGGTCGAGCAGTACGCACGTTCGGGCCGTATCGATGCCGCGAACGAGCTCATGCACAGGCTCTGTGGTGTCGCGAACGATGTCGGACTTCTCAGCGAGGAGTACTCGCCGTCGTCCGGTCGGCAGGCGGGCAACACCCCGCAGGCTTTGTCGCACCTCGCGTTGGTGCGGGCGGCCGATGCGATCGCGAGCGCGGAGGGTTACGGCGAGGTGATCGTGGGCGGCGGCTCTCCGTCGCGGCGGCTGGGAGAAACCGACCAGTAGGCATGCAAGGCGAAAGCGGCCGATGCCGAACCTTTAGGCTGTCGTGGTGCCTGAATCGCCCGTATCGCTTTATCGCGACCCGCACGAATACGATCACCGCCACTCGGATGTCTCTGGCGGATGGCTGCGAGCCGCCGTCTTCGGCGCGATGGACGGACTCGTCACCAACATCGCGCTGATCGCCGGAATCGGGGCCGCCGGTGCGTCGCGCGACACGATCATCCTGACCGGCGTCGCCGGCCTCGTCGCCGGTGCCTTCTCGATGGCGCTCGGCGAATACACATCGGTCACGACCCAGAACGAGCAGGTCGACAAAGAAGCCGCCGTCGAGCGCGGCGCACTGCACCGCAACCCGGTCGGAGAGATGCAGGAGCTCTCCGGCATGTTCCAGCAGATGGGCATGTCGGCCGACACCGCCGCGAAGGCGGCCGAGGAAGTGCATGACAACCCAGACCGTGCCCTGCGCGTGCATGTCACGCAGGAGCTCGGTGTCGATCCCGAGTCGAAGCCGTCGCCGTGGATCGCCGCGATCTCATCGTTCGTGATGTTCGCGATCGGCGCGGTGATCCCCCTGCTCTCCTTCCTGTTCGGCTCCTCCGAGCTCTGGCTGGGGCTCGCGGTCGGCGGCGTCGGACTGCTCGTCGCCGGAGCCTTCGCCGCGTACTTCACGGGCAAGGCGTGGTGGCGAGGCGCACTGCGCCAGTTGCTCTTCGGCGCCATCGCGGTCGCAGCCACCTATCTCGTCGGCCACCTGCTGGGCGTCAGCGCGGGCTGACGCCTGCACGGGATGACCCACACGACCGCAAGCGATCGCGCAGGTCATCCCGCATGAGCATCAGAACCAGGCGTTGAACGCCGCGTACGCCTTGCTGAAGCCCCACGTCGGCTGAACGACGCCCGAGCACGAGTTGGCGCCCTTGGTGCCGGGGCATCCACCGTTGTCACGCTGCAGAGCCCAGAAGCTCATCGTCTGCACGCCGTGCGATTGCGCCCACGAGACCAGTGGAGCCGCCTGCGCGAGCGGGAACGTCTCCTCGGGCCCGTAATCGTCGATGCCGTTCATCTGGATGATGCCGACAGTGCTCCACAGCACGCGGGAGGATGCGCCGGGCAGGATCGTCTGCTTCAGCTGCGTCGTGAGGGCGGTCGCCGCGGACTCGGCGTCGGTCAGCATGTCGTGCGTTGCGCCGTCCCAGTAGTCGAACGTCATGACGTTGACGTCGGCGATCTTCGCGCCGTACTTCGCTGCGGACTGGAGGACTGCGACACCGGTGGGCGCCAGGCCCTGCGGAGTCGACGGCAGCGTGTACGAGAACGACACCGGCCAGTGGTTCGCCTTGCCCCACTTCTCGACCTCGGCGATGGCCTGGTTGCGACGATCGACGCCCGCCTGGTTCGTGATCGAGTCGGCCTCGACGTCGAGATCGATCCGCTGAACCTTGTAGGCGGCGAAGACGTTTTCGAACGCGCGCGCGATGCTGTGCACATCGGTACAGCTGTCCGCGATGTCGGTGTTCGTGGTGTCGGCCGAATAGCCGCCGAACGACGGGATGACATCCCCTCCCCGCGCGCGGATGCGGTCGAACTGCGCGCCGTACACGTCAGGGGCGGCCGGCGTCGCGGTGTTGCCTGCCCAGTAGGGCGTGCACGAGCCCTGCGCCTCCGTCTGGAGGAACGCGAGCGTGAGGTACTTCGAGCCCGATTGCTGCGAGAGGTCCGCGAGGTCGCCGACGCTGGTGACATCGACATACGGCGCGGCGACATGTGCCCTCAACGGAAGGCCCGGCACCACGACCGTGTGCGAGTGCGGGGTCGGCAACCACGGGTTCGGTCCGCCCGAACCGGCTGCCGACGCGGGGCCCGCCACGGCGAGAACGGCGGCCGCCGCGACGGCGACCCCCGTTGCCACCAGAAGCACTGTTCGTTTCATTTCCTGCTCCCTTGCATGAACGCGTCACGATGACGCACGGATGGCTTCGGCGGCCGGCAGATTAGTTAGTAGTCCTAACAAACCTTCGAGCATCCAGCCTACTGAGAGCATTGCCACCCGTACAAGGGTCAAGACGTCAGGCGCGGAGCTCCCCGACGAAGTCGTCGATCGTGGTAACGATCGCCTGCTTGGGGAATACCTTCTGCGTGAGCACGCGATGCACCTCGTCGTCGGAGTCGAAGCATCCGTCCTCGAGCACGATCAGCCGATAGTCGCGGTCGGAGGCGTCGCGCAGCGTGGTCAGCACGACGCCGCTGGTCGCTATGCCCGAGAGTACGAGCGTGTCGATGCCACGCGCGCGCAACTGCTCGTCGAGGTCGGTCGTGCCGAGAGCACCGACCCGGCGCTTGCGAACGACGATCTCGCCGTCGGCGGGGGCGATGCGCGGATCGACCTGCGTGTGCGACGCGTCCGCGTCCAGACGGCCGGATGCCGCTGCCGCGTGGAAGCGGAGGTTCGACTCCGGAACCTCGGCCGCCTCCTCCGGCGTGATCGCCACCCGCACGTAGCCGACCGTGATGCCGGCGTCGCGTGCGGCGGAGCGGGCGGAGAGCAGGCCGCCGATGAAGCCGTCGGCATCCGGGAGGCTCGCGGTGATGGAGGGCTGCAGGTCCATGATCAGCAGCGCAGTGGAACTCGGCATGATGTTCAGTTCTGGCACGGCCCGGACGTTACCACCGCCGCCGATGTGGTGCCGAGCGCACTGTCACCTCCTCCCCCGTCCCGAAGAGCACGAGAACGAGGCTCAACGGGCGTGGATCCAGTTCTTCAGCAGTGCCGGAGAAGCCGCCGAACCTCATCGTCCCCAGCGGTGGTGAAAGATGAGTACCGAGGTGAGAAGGAGGCCATCATGTCGGCGCGGCCGAAGGGAAAGTACGGCATCGACGCTCCGGCCGTCCCTCTGGGATGGGGAGCCAGCACGGTGGCCTGCGCGGTGCTCGCCGTCGTGTTCGCTCCGGTGGGGTCCGACTGGTCGATCTGGCTCTCGGCCTACTTCGGGGTGCTCGCCCTGCTCTCCGCCGTCGGCACGTTGCTCTACCTGCGGGCATCCCTGGTCGGAAAGTTCGAGATCTGGCGCGAGGTGATCTCCGCGCTCGCGTTGCGCGGCGACGAGCGGGCGCTCGACCTGGGCTGCGGACACGGCACGGTTTCCGTTCTGCTCGCCCAGCAGCTGCCGAACGGCCGGGTCATGGGGATCGACCTCTGGCGCAGCGTCGACCAGTCGGCAAACTCGATCGAGGCGGCGACGCGCAACCTGGTCGCGAACGGCGTGGATGACCGGGTCGGCCTCGAGACGGGCGACATGACATCCCTCCCCTACGCCGACGCGTCCTTCGACCTCGTCACGGCCAGCCTCGCCGTGCACAACCTCCGAACGGCCGACGCCCGACGGGGTGCGATCCTCGAGGCGCTCCGCGTGCTGCGCCCGGGTGGAAGGCTCGTCATCGTCGACATCCAGCGCGTGCGCGAGTGCACCGCGGTCGTGCGCGATCGGGGCCTCGCCGTCAACGAATCACGCGACCTTGGATGGCGCATGTGGTGGACCGGACCGTGGTTCCCGACCCGGCTGTTGATCGCGACCGCGGCATAGCTGACGGTTGGTTTCATCGCACGATCGCCGCACAGCCCGGCGCACCATCCTCACCAAGGGACCGACACCGGCGCGGATTCGACCCGACCCCCGACCGGATGCTATCGTTGTGCTTCGGTTCGGCAGTCCTCGTGGATGCCGCACTATGCACCTCTAGCTCAATCGGCAGAGCAACTGACTCTTAATCAGTGGGTTCAGGGTTCAAGTCCCTGGGGGTGCACCAGAGTAAACGAGGCCCCGTGCACCATGGTGAACGGGGCCTCGTAGCGTCTCAGTAAGGCTGCACCTCGAGCTCGGTCGCGAAGGTGCGGAAGCGATCACGTTCGGTGTGCATCTTCCACAGCAGTTCAGCGAGGACTTCGGGATCTTTCTGCTCGTCGCCGCGGATGATGCCGCCGGGGATGATCAGCTGGGCAACGTGGATCTCGGTGTCGCGCAGTGCCTGATCGAGCATCTCCGCATACGCCGTCTCGGCCGCGAAGGCGATCGACGTGCCCGCGAAATGCTGCACCGGCTGCACGGCGCTGCCGCCGTTGACGAAGAGGAACGTGCCCCGGCCGAGCACCCGCATGCCCTGCAGCACTTGGTGTACCGCGGCCACCGGACCCAGTACAGAGAACTCGAACGCGGCCTGGATGTCGTACACCGTGGACTCGAACAGCGGTCGCAGAAAGTCCTTCGCGGGCAACGGGTTGTAGCTCAACACCTCGATCGGGCCGAGATCCTGCGCCGCGAGGTCAAGGGCCCGCACAAGCTGGTCGGGAGTGCGCACGTTGGCGGCGTACCCCTTCGCGACGATGCCATCCGCGGCGAGGTCCTCGGCGAGGGCATCCAACCTCTCCTGGCTGCGGGAGATGAGCGCGATGCTGAAGCCTTCGCAGCCGAAACGGCGGGCGAGCGCCTCGCCGAGCTGACGGCCTGCGCCGATGATCGCCATAGTGGTCATGTGCTGTTCCCTTCGTCGTCCGGACGATCTTCTCAGACTCGCCGACGATGGGTTACTTCGCTCCGGCGGGCGTTGCTCCCCTAGGGTGGTGAGCCATGGATCTGCTCATCCTCGCGGCGATCGTGGTCGTGGTGCTCGCTGCCATCAGTGTGCTGGCATACCTCCGTCGAATCGCGTCGGCGACCGAACGCATCGCTGACGCGCTCGAGCGGCAGCCGGCGTCCGTGTCGCACGAGGACGCACCCGAGCGTCCCTGACCGGTCGGGCAGGAGGCCTTCGGCACCGACCTACGAGTACCCGCGCTTCAGGAGCATTCCGGCCGCGGTGTCGAAGTCCTTCGCTGATGGAATGTCGAAGTCGAGCGCATTCGCGTACCGGGTGATGACCGCGAAGAGGCTCGCGACTGCTGCGGCGTCTTCTAGGTCGTCACGGGTCAGCCCTGCGGCGAACGCGGCTCGTGCGTCATCCGCGCTGAGCTCATCGGGGATACGGGTCATCTTCTCGATGAACGTCAGCGCCGCCGCGAGCTTCGCGGAGATCGGAGCCGTGCGGTAGTCCGCCAAGACGGCATCGACCACCGACTTGTCCGTCCCTCGCACCGCGATCGCACCGTGCGCGCCGATGCAGAACGGACAGCTGTTCCACGTCGCGACGCTCGCGGCCATCAGCTCGCGCTCCGACACCGACCAGCCGCTGGGCCCCCGCATCGTCTTCTGCGTCCACGCACCGAGCGCGGGACCCGCGAAGTCGTTGCGATAGAACGCCACGCGTGCAGCATCGGGCAGCCGCATCCCGGAAACGCGCGAGATCATTGCGATCAGCATGCGGTGACGCATCGTGTCGCCGCGCTCGACCTCAGGAAGTCGCACCGTCCGCCTCCCGAATCGCCTTCGCGGCGACGTCCCACCGCCTCAACCCCGCGCCGATCGACGCGGTCAGCACCACCTCGAACGCATCACGTTCAGATCCGACGTCCCGAAGCACGGCGTCCACCTGCACATCCGTGACGCGAAACGAGTCCTCACCAATCTGGCGCGCAAGCGTGTCATACGGCTCAGGCACTGCTGTCGGGTCGCCGGCGCCGCGGGCGAGGATGCCGAGCCTGAGATCACGTTCGAGGGTGCCCGACTGCTCCACCCTCGAACGAAGATCGGCGGCGAGCTGCGCGTGCGCGCGCCCTACGTCTCGGGACATGCGGCGACTCTACGCTGGGCCTCCACCGCTCGAAAGACGGTTCACGCTTCTCCTTCAACGAGTGCACGTCGCCGAGCAGCAGGTCGAACTCGATCCATCCGATCCACATCCGCTCTAGTCTGCCCGACCGGGCGCTAGCGCATCGCTAGCGTGAACGTATGGATGATGAGGCTTTCGTGATGCACGTCGGCGATAGTCTGGCGGGGCTGCCGGGCGTCGAGGCTGTGACGCTCGGCGGGTCGAGAGCTGAGGGCACGAATCGCCCGGACAGCGATTGGGACTTCTCCCTTTACTATCGCGGCCATTTCGACCCGCAGGATCTGCGCGACCTCGGTTGGCCGGGCGAAGTCTCCGAACTCGGCGGCTGGTCGTCTGTTGAGCACGGCGTCTTCAACGGCGGCGCATGGCTCGAGATCGATGGTCGTCGCAGCGACGTGCACTACCGCGATCTGGATGTCATCGACCGGGTCATCGCATCCGCGCGCGAAGGCCGGTTCGAGGTCGAACCGCTCTGGTTCCATCTCGCGGGCATCCCGTCCTACCTGGTGCTCGCCGAACTCGCCACCAAGCGGGTCATCGTTGGCGAGCTTCCCGAGGTGGAGTACCCTGACGCGCTTCGAGAGAAGGCGCCTGCACGGTGGTGGGACCAGGCAGATGCGGAGCTTGGATACGCACGAAGCAACCACGCGGCGGCGGGCCGGCTGACCCAATGCGTCGGGCTCGTCGCGCGCGCAGCTTCGTGCGCAGCCCATGCCATCCTCGCCGCGAAGGGCGTCTGGGTCACGAACGAGAAGCAGTTGTTCGCGCGTGCAGGCTTGGGCGACATCGATCTCATCCTCGCCGAGGCGACCTCAGACCCCGCTGTCCTCGTCGACGTCGTCGACAGAGCCCGAGCCGTATGCGAAAAGACCCTCAGCTCGGCGAGGGCGACGACGACCATCTGACCTGAACCGGGTCGACGACCACAAGCCCCTAGACGGTGTCCACCGGCCCGTACAGACGCACGAACGCCACGCGCGGGTTGGTGCCACGCTTCCGATTGGAGAAGAGCACGATGCCCGATGCCTCGAGATCGACCAACGGCTCGCCGATGTCGGCCACCGCGATGCTTGTCACGGCGGGATCGCTCATGAGCACGACCCGGGACACCCTTCGAGCCTAGAAGACGCGCACACAGACATACGACCGCTCTGCCAGGCGATTGCCGGTTTCGCGGCCCGCTCCACGGTTACCGTAAGACTAGCGATCGGCGGTCTGCCCTTGGCACACATCTGGCCCCCGGGCCGCTGATCAGACAGGCACCGTCGATGTCGATACCTTCTACCGTCACACTCCTGGAGGGTCGACTGGGCGCCATCCGAACCGCAACGGCGCGGCTCGAGGCGCAACCGAACCTCACGGTCTCGTACACCGCGGTCTCCCGCGAGGTGAAGGCGCACGGCCTCCTCGGCAGGACTCGCCTGTTCTACGTGTCTCTCATGATCGGACTCGTCGCCGCGATGGCTGGTGTCGTGGCCGGCATGGTCGTCATGGGCCCGAGCTGGTTCCAGCTGATCCTCGCCGGGGTGCTGGGTCTGATCCTCACCCAGTTCGCGTTCCTCGCTCACGAGGCTGCGCACAGGCAGGTGCTGGCATCCGGACCGGCGAACGATCTGATCGGCCGCTTCGTCGGAACCTTCGTGATCGGCATGAGCTACGCGTGGTGGATGAACAAGCACAGCCGCCACCACGCGAACCCGAACCAAGTCGGCAAGGACCCCGACATCGAGGTAGACACCATCTCGTTCCTCGAAGAGGATGCGGCAGCGCAACGCGGCCTGCTGGCATGGGTCACACGGCGCCAGGGCTACCTGTTCTTCCCGCTGCTGACTCTCGAGGGGATCAATCTGCACTTCACGTCGTTCCGGCTGCTCTGGAGTAAATCACCGGTGAAGCGACGCAAGACCGAGATCGCGCTCATCGCCGCGCGCTTCGCGCTCTACCTGGGCGCACTCTTCTGGCTTCTGCCGCCCGGCATGGCCGCTGCGTTCCTCGGGGTGCAGCTCGCCGTCTTCGGCGTGTACATGGGGGCATCCTTCGCCCCGAACCACAAGGGCATGCCGATCGTTCCCGCAGACGTCAAGCTCGACTTCTTCAGCAAGCAGGTGCGCACGTCGCGCAACATCAAGGGCGGGTGGTGGGCCACGGCGCTCTTCGGCGGCCTGAACCACCAGGTCGAACACCATCTGTTCCCGAGCATGCCCCGTCCTCACCTGTCGAAGGCGCGCCGAATCGTGCGAGAGCATTGCCACGACACCGGCGTGCCGTACACTGAGGCGACGTTGGTGCAGTCCTATGCCATCGTCATCGCCTATCTCAACAAGGTCGGTCTGCAGGCGCGAGATCCCTTCACCTGCCCGGTCGTCGCCCAATACCGGCGGGCATAGCCCGCTACACTTCATGCACCGCACAAGCCAGAGCCGGCTCACCAAGCGGCCCGACGAAACGACTCATCGATCTACTTCCCCGCATTACCCGCTCCCACCGTCGAATGGCGACGGGCAGCAGAAGACGTACACGTGGCGACGGTCTCAGGCGAGTTCGCCGGCTTCGTCGCGTCTCACGACAACTGCTACGAGCTGCGCGACCAGCATTCCGTCCGCATCGGACGCTTCGCAACGCTCGACGCAGCGCAACGCGCGCTGACGCCGTCCTCGACCCTGCCCTCTCGGCGCACCACTCGCCGTCGACGGGCTCTCTCACGCTTCGGCGCGGCATCCGCCACGCCGTCAACGTCCGCGGCGGCGCAGTCGTCGCGGCGATCCCGGCCGTACCCACGGCCCGAAAAAACGAAGGAAAGATGACACTATGCCCACCGGCACCGTGAAATGGTTCAACTCTGAAAAAGGCTTCGGCTTCATCGCACCGGACGACGGCTCCGCCGACGTCTTCGCACACTTCTCGGCGATCTCGGGAAGCGGCTACCGCAACCTCGACGAGGGCCAGAAGGTCGAGTACGACCTCGAGCAGGGCCAGAAGGGTCCGCAGGCCGCCAACATCCGGGCGCTCTGACGGATACCGCCGCTGACGCAGGCGGCCGATCTGGGCGAGATATCCTCTCGCGTCGGGTCGGTCGCCTGCGTCTTTGTGCGCCGGGGCATCCGGGATGACCTCGAAGGTCGACGCTCGCCCCTCGATAGGCTGACCGGGTGACGCACGCGAACGCCGACCTCGAACTCGCCCTCCGCCTCGCCGACGCCGCGGACGCCATCTCGGGGGCACGCTTCCGCGCCAACGACCTGCACATCACCACAAAGCCCGATCGCACCCATGTGACCGACGCCGACCAATCGGTCGAACGGGCCATCCGCGAGCTGCTGGCCGCCGAACGCCCCGACGATTCAATCCTCGGCGAGGAGTTCGGCTCGGCAGACGCCGACCAGGTCCGACATGCCGAGCGACTCTGGATCGTGGATCCCATCGACGGCACGCACAGCTACGAACGAGGCCTTCCGATGTGGGGCACGCTCATCGCGCTCGTCGTCGACGGCGAGCCCGTCGTCGGCGTGGCCAGCTCCCCCGCTCTCGGCAAGCGCTGGTGGGCCTCAACGGGCGAGGGAGCGTGGATGACCGAGGCGGGCTCAGACCCGACCGCGCTGCAGGTGTCGGGCATCCGCAAGCTCGAGGATGCCGCGATCAGCTTCCAGAGCATCGCCCAGTGGGACGACGCCGGTCATCTCGACCACCTGATCGCACTCTCGCGCACGGTATGGCGCGATCGTGCCTACGGGGATGTCTGGGCCTACACCCTTCTCGCGGAAGGGCTCATCGAGGCCGTCGCGGAGTTCGGCCTCCACCCGTACGACATCGCCGCGCTCATCCCGATCGTCCAGGAGGCCGGCGGACGTCTCACCGCGGCCGACGGCGGCCCCGTGCTCTGGGCCGGCACCGCCATCGCGACCAACGGCGAGGTGCACGACCAGCTACTGGCACTGTTGCGCGACTGACCGGCACGATCACTCAGATCAGACGAGGCCCAGCGGCGCACCTGGGTCTAGCCTGGAGGCCAGCTACACGCCTGATCGGAGGCCGGAATGGGACCGCTCATCGGAACGACGTTGCCGCTCGCGATCGGCATCGCGATCAGCCCTGTGCCCGTGATCGCCGCGATTCTCATGCTCCTCTCTCCGAAGGCCAAGAGCACCGGCGTCGGTTTCCTGCTCGGCTGGGTGATCGGCATCACGGTCGCGGTCGTGGTCTTCACGTTGCTGTCGTCGGTTCTTCCGGCGAGCAATCCCGATGCCACCAAGCCGATCATCGGCGTCATCGACATCGTGCTCGGAGTGCTGCTTCTGCTCATCGGAATCCGTCAGTGGCGGAGTCGTCCCGAGCCGGGCGAGGAGCCGAAGCTCCCTGCCTGGATGAAGGCGATCGATACGATGACCGCAGCCCGCGGATTCGTGCTGGGGCTCGTGCTTTCGGCTGTGAACCCGAAGAACCTCCTGCTCGCGGTGGCCGCCGGCCTTGCGATCGGGTCGGCGAGCGTCGTCGCCTGGCAGCAGGTGATCGCCATCATCATCTTCGTGCTGATCGCGTCGTGCACCATCGTCGTGCCGGTCGTGGCCTATCTCCTCGCGTCCAAGGCGATGCGAGGGCCTCTCGACAACCTTCGCCGCTGGCTCGCGGCGAACAACGCCACCATCATGGCCGTGCTGATGTTCGTGATCGGATTCGTGGTCATCGGCAAGGGCATCGCTCAGTTCTGATCTACGTGCCGGTGTCGACGCTCAGGCGTCCTGTCTGACCTCGAGGATCTCGAGCCCCATGTCGGCGATCCTGGCCAGCAGTCCGTGCAGCTCCGTCTGGTCGTGCAGGATGCCGATGAGGATGGTCGTGGCCGGCGCGATCTGCACCGCCTCCATCTCGGGAAACGCGGCAGCGAGCCGATCCGACAACGGGTAAGGAAGCCGAATCTCGTAACGCTTCACGCCCCACCTCCCCCGTCACGACAAGGTTGGAGCATCCTGTCTGAGAGCACGTCACCTAGCGCGGGTGATTCGGCTCTATGAGCCTGCTGAGCCTAGATGAGCCCCAGCCGCTGTGCCGTCGCGACGGCCTCGCTTCGGTCGGTCACACCGAGCTTCTGATAGATGTTCCGCAGATGCGTCTTGACGGTGTTGACGCTCAGAACGTGCCGTCGCGCGATCTCGGCGACCGACTGGTGAACGGGAAGCTCGAGCAGGATGTCCCGTTCCTTCGGTGTCAGCGAATCGATCACCTTGACCGTCGTGGCAGTCGCGGGTGCGGACGCCACGACGCGCCTGCCGTCTGATTCGAGGTGCCCTAGGCGACCAAGCCGACTGGTCAGCAATCCGATGCCGTCGGCGACCGGAGCGAGAAAGGGTCGGCTCACCCGATAGCGCACCGCGAGTTCAAGGGCGCGCAGCGTGAGGCCGTCTGCATCCGCGGAACGACCGCCCTCCTCTGCGAAGCGTGCCAGCAGGATCCAGGCGCTCACGATCGAGGCGGGATGCCACGACCGCCCGGCCGACGCGGCACTCACGAGCTGACGCACCGCGGGCTCCGCATTGCGAGTCGGCATGCTCAACAGGAATCGCGCGATCGCGCCCTCGAGGCTGTCAGGACCAAGGACGCCGAGCACCAGCTCGGCAGTCTCCTTCGCCCGCACGCGGCCGTCGAGAGTCAATCGGAGAGCGACCAGACGCGGCGCGGAAAGAGCGAGCGTGCGAGGCACGTATACGCCGGCCTCCCGCATGAGCCTCTCAATCTCGTCGAGAGCCAGACGCGGGTTCTGCTCCGAATCGAGGGCTGGCAGCAACTGCAGCACTCGAGCGGTCACGCTCAGCTCGGGGTCGAGCCCCAGCGGGTCGGATGCTACGAGACGCGCCAATGCGTCGGCATCCGCGTCGACGCCGGTGAGGTAGGCACGAGTCGCCGCAACGATCTCGACTCGGCGCCGCAGGCGGTCGCTCGGAGCCGCGCTGAAGAGGGCGGCGGCATCGACGAGGCGGTCCTCGAGAACGACCGCTTCCTCCCAACGTCCAAGATCGCTGAGCACGCCGATCGCAAGCTCGCTCGCGACCAGGAGCAGCCAGTCGAGCCCGGCACGACGGGCCGCGACCCGCACATCCCTCAAGACCTGATGCGCCTGGACCGTGTCGCCCGCCCGCGCGAGTGACCAGCCCTCAGCTGTCGCGCAGAGCAGATCAAGGCCGAGGTTCGAGCCGCGTGCTCCCATCGCGTCGCTGTCCGACAGTCGTGACGAGCCGGCGAACGATCGACGGTCCTTCACCTCGACGAAGCAACGCACCGCATCGAGTGCGACGGTCCAGGCATCCGATCGACCCGGCGTCGCCGCGAGGGTTCTGTCGGCAAGGGAGAGAAGGTGGTGGGCCCGGCGCGGATCGGAGAAGGCTGGAGCATCCAGCAGCAGACGGAGCACGAGCGTCGGCAGCGAGGCAGAATCCTCCGTGGCGAAACGCGCCAGTGCCGAAGCGACAAGTCGGCTGCGTCCGATGAGCGCGAGCTCGAGTCCCACCGACGCCAGCACCTCTTCCACCACGTCGTCGGTGGAGCTCAGCGCTTGCCGCAATGCCTCGGCCGGCTGCTCGTGCGACACGAACCACTCGGCGGCAGCAGCGTGCTTGGCGGCGGCATCCGCTCGACTCAGCCTGCGAGCCTCTGCCTGCAGAAAGGCCAGAAGCACCGGATGAAGGCGGAATCCGTACGAGTCCTCAGTGAGCAGAGCATTCGAGAGCGCGACTCCGTGAAGCACGGTGCCCGCGTCATCGTGGCCGCTGAGCAGCACAGCAAGGTCAATGGGAACGTAGCGGCTCACCGCGACGCCGGTCAGGACCGATCGCGTGTGCTCGTCGAAGGCCGCGAGCACCTCGGAGATGAGAAAGTCGGCCACAGCACCGTTGTCACCGCTGAATTCATGCACGGCCGCCGCAGCGTCGTCGCTTCGCGCCAGCCAGGGCATGGCAAGGGCGACAGCCGTGGCCCATCCCCCGGTGCGTCTTGCGAGCGCCACAGCTGCATCGTCGGCGAGATCGAGTCGATGATGCTCGGCGAGCTTCATGACTGCCGCGGCATCGAATGCAAGGTCTTCGGTGCGCAGCTCGATCACTTGCCCGGAGGCCAGCAGATGAGCCATTCCGCTCACCGGCTGATAGCGCCCGGCGACGACGAGCCGCACGCCATCGGACGAGTCTTCCAGTGCCTGGGACAGCGCGGCTTTCGCGCGCGACGACGTCAACACATGGGCGTCGTCGACGAACAGGTATGCCTGGCCCTCAGCCGCCTCCGCCTCGGCCAGCTTCTGCAAGAGTTCCGTGCCTCGCGCCCACAGCACGATCTCTCCACGGTCGGCGAGTACACGGGCCCATCGGGCGATGAGGATGCTCTTACCCGCACCAGCAGCCGCCCAGATCGTGACGGCGCCGACCCCGCCGGCGCGCAATTGTTCGAGTGGAGCATCGAGGAGCTCACGCTCGATCTCGAGCGCCGCCGAGGCCGGAATCTCGGACGCGCGTGCTGCGCTATTCGACTCGCGAAGGTCGCGAGTGATCGGCTGCGATCCAGCCGATGTTGCCCCCAGTGCTGACATGCGACTCCCCCGCTACTGCCTGACAAGGGTCAGACTATCCGCGAAGTCAAGCCCTTGACAGAGGGACTATCACCCAAATTAGGTGTCGCCATGTCGCCCGAAAACCTCTAGGTTTGCGAGGACCGCAGACTCGCGGTCGAAGCAGTGTCGCGCTCTGCGGCATATAAAGGAGGAACACCCCCATGGGTTTCTGGGACAACTTCTGGAACATCATCTGGGTCATTTTCTGGAGCTTCGCGTTCGTCGCGTACCTCTTCGCCCTGTTCTCGGTCATCGTGGATCTGTTCCGCGACCACAAGCTGAACGGCTGGTGGAAGGCGCTCTGGATCATCTTCCTGATCTTCGTGCCGTTCCTCACCGTGCTCATCTACCTGATCGCACGCGGACGCGGCATGGCCGAACGCGGCGCACGGGAACAGCGACAGGTGCAGCAGGCGACCGACGCCTACATCAAGCAGGTGGCCAACTCGTCGCCCTCCGATGAGATCGCAAAGGCGAAGGCTCTGCTCGACGCCGGCACGATCACGCAAGACGAATACGACTCGCTCAAGTCCAAGATCCTCGCCTGATAGGAGACGCTGAGATGAATTTCTGGGGCTTCATGTGGATGTTCTTGGACATCTTCTTCTTCATCGCCTATCTCTTCGTCGTCTTCTACATCCTTTTCGACCTGTTCTCCGACCACAAGCTGAGCGGCTGGTGGAAGGCACTCTGGATCATCTTCCTGATCTTCGTGCCCTTCCTCACCGCGCTGGTGTACGTGATCGCACGCGGACGCGGGATGGCCGAAAGGGCTGCGGCGCGGCGCCATGGCGTCGTGGCCGAAGACGACTCGTATCGTCCGCAAGCGTCGACCAATCCGGCCAGCGACATAGCGAGAGCGCAAGAGCTACTCGACTCGGGCGCGATCTCGCAGGGCGAGTTCGACGCGATCAAGAGCAAGGCGCTCACCGGGCGTTACTGAGCGCACACGCTGCGAAAGGGGCGGGCGGAACCGAACGGGTTCCGCCCGCCCCTTTCGTCATGCGCCCTCCCCGTTCTCGGGGTCGTGGAGGATCGACCAGCGGTGTTAGCCTGATGTAGCTATTGAGTTAGACGCTGCTAACTTTGGGGATGACAGGCGTGCCGGAGATCACGACGCAGGAGCCTGCGACCGGCGCCGTACGGGATCAGAAGCCCGGCAAGCCGGCCGAGCGACGGTTGCTCTGGCTGATCGGCCCGGCCTTCGTCGCTGCCATCGCCTACGTCGACCCCGGTAACGTTGCGGCCAACCTCACTGCTGGCGCGCAATTCCAATACCTGTTGGTCTGGGTTCTCGTCGCGGCGAACGTGATGGCTGTGATGGTTCAGTACCTCTCCGCGAAGCTCGGTCTGGTCACCGGAAGGAGCCTGCCGGAGCTGCTCGGCGACAGGATGCCCCGCACGGGCCGCCTGTTGTACTGGGCGCAGGCCGAAGTGATCGCCGCGGCGACCGACCTGGCCGAGGTCATCGGCGGGGCCATCGCGCTGCAGATCCTCTTCGGGCTGCCGCTCGTGCTCGGGGGCGTGATCGTGGGTGTCGTCTCGATGGGCATCCTCGCCGTGCAGTCCAAGCGGGGCCAGCGCACGTTCGAGTTCGTGATGATGGGTCTGCTCGCCGTGATCACGATCGGCTTCATCGCATCGCTCATCGTGAGCCCGGTCGACTGGCACGCGGCCGCGCAAGGGCTTGTGCCCCGGTTCGAAGGCTCGCGCTCGGTGCTCCTGGCAGCCAGCATGCTCGGCGCCACGGTCATGCCGCACGCGGTGTACCTGCACTCGGCGCTCGCGCTCGACCGGCACGGAGCTTCGGAGCATCCGGCACGAGTCCGCCGCCTTCTTCGGGCCAACAAGCTCGACGTGGTTTTCGCGCTCGCGATCGCCGGTTCTGTGAACATCGCGATGCTGCTGCTCGCGGCGGCAAGCCTGTCAGGGATGAACGGCACCGACAGCATCGAAGGCGCGCACGTCGCCATCGCGCAGGCGCTCGGTCCCGCCATCGGGGTGGTCTTCGGAATCGGTCTTCTCGCATCCAGCCTTGCTTCGACATCGGTCGGGAGCTATGCGGGCGCCGCCGTGATGTCAGGCTTGTTGCACGTGCGCATGCCTCTACTCGCACGAAGGGCGATCACGCTGGTGCCCGCCCTGATCGTGCTCGCCGTGGGAATCGACCCCACCTGGGCGCTCGTCATCAGCCAGGTGGTGCTCAGTGTCGGCATCCCGTTCGCGATCATCCCGCTGGTCTGGTTCACGTCGCGTCGAACGATGATGGGCGATTTCGTCAACCGAACGCCTCTGCGCATCGCCGGCATCGTCACCGTGGTCGCCATCGTCGCGCTGAACGGCGCGCTGGTCATCCTCACAGCGATGGGGCTCGAGTAGTCGTACACTCGGCGGGTGCCTTCCGTGCGAAGAAGCCTGACGGCCGCGCAGCGCAGCGAGTTCCACGATGCGCTCGGTGCGCGCCGCAATGAAGTGCTGGCCAGACAGGGCCGTCTCGACGCGTCGCTCAGCGACGCACGTGAAGCGAGATCCGGTGGTCAGGCCGACGACGAGCACGATCCCGAAGGCCCGACGATGGCTGCGACCTGGTCGCAGCTGACCGGACTGCACGATGATCTCGATCTGGAGCTGGCAGAGATCGACCACGCTCTCGCGCGCATCGACGCCGGCAAGTACGGACTCTGCGCCAAGTGCGGCAAGCCGATCGGAGTCGCCCGGCTGCGCGCCCGGCCGTATGCCGAGTTGTGCATCGACTGCGCAAGGGCGCTCGAAGCGCACTGATCTTCAGCCCTGATCTCGGGCACTGATCAGCGCGCGTCCGATGGCTGGTACGACAGATCGGGAGGCTCCGTGATGCCGAACTCCGTGCGCAGCGCGAGGCGCGCAGCATTCCATCCCGAGAGCCCGTGCACCCCCGGGCCGGGCACCGTGGACGCGGAGCAGAGGTAGACGCCGTTGAGCGGAGTGCTCCACGGATGAGCGCCGAGAGTCGGCCGGGCGATGAGCTGCCATCCGGTCACGGCTCCCGACGCGATGTCGCCTGCGACGTCGTTCGGATTGTGGGCTTCCACTTCGTGGGCGCTTCTGGAGACGCTCGCGAGGATCGTGTCGCGGAACCCGGGCGCGAACTGCTCGATGCGCGAGACGATCGCCTCCGTGGGGTCGTCTTGTGAACCCGCGGGCACGTGGGTGTACGCCCACAGTACGTGCCGTCCTGGTGCACGGGTCTCGTCGAGCACCGACGGCTGGGTGACAAGAACATACGGCGATGGCGCGTGACGACCCGATGCCACGGCAGCTTCGGCGGCGAGCATCTCGGCACGCGATCCGCCGACGTGCACCGTGACCGCCTCACGAAGACGAGGGTCGGCCCACGGCACCGGATCCGACAGGACCATGTCGACCTTGGCCGCGGCGTTTCCGTAGCGGAACCGGCGGTAACGGCCCGGCGAGCGCAGCCGCTCCCCGGCGAGTTGCACGAACGCTCGAGGGGTGACGTCGAGCAGCGTCGCACGCGCAGGCGGCAGATCGTCGAGGTCGGTGATCCACGCACACGTCTCGATACGGCCGCCGTGTGCGACGAGGTCGTCGGCGAGCGCCGTAGCGATCGCACCGCTTCCGCCGCGCGGGATCGGCCATCCCTCCGCGTGTCCGAACGCGGCGAGCGCGAGGCCGGCGGCAGCGGAGCCGAGGGATGGCATCCGCTGGATGGTGTGCGCGAAGACCCCCGTCAGCAGCGCCTTCGCCTCCTCACCCGAGAAGGTGCCACCGCTAAGGGCGCTGCCGTGCCACAACGCGCGAAGTCCGAATCTCATCAGGGTGATGGGATGTCGCGGAACCGCCAGCAGCGAGCCGCCGATCGTCTGGCCGAGGGTGCGCCCGTCATCGTGGACGAACGGCGCGAACAGCCGTCGCCATGCTGCGCCATCCGCACCCAGTTCGCTCGCCGTGCGATCCAGGTCGCGGTATGCGATCGCGGCCGGCCCGTCTTCGAGCGGATGCCCGTACGAGATCTCGGGAACCAGCAGCTCGACCCGCCGACCTAGCTCGAATCTGCGGAAGAACTCGCTCGGAAAGACCATGGGATGCACCGCGGAGCACACGTCGTTGGTCACACCGGGTTCGATGAGCTCTGTCGAGGAGACACCTCCGCCGATGCGATCCGCCCCTTCGTACACCGTGACGGACAGCCCGGCCCTTGCGAGTGTCACCGCGGCGGCGAGGCCATTGGGGCCGGATCCGACCACCACGGCATCCTGCATCGCTTCCTCCCCGCGAGTCGCACTCCCGTCCCTTCCGTTCTAGTCGACTTCTCGCCGACCGCGCGTTCGAACCGCGGCCTCATCCCTTCCGTGTGAAGCGTTCGGAAGAGGCATCCATCGGGCTACCTCGCTCTGCTAGCGTCGCGACCAAACGCGCGAAGCGAAGGAGTCTTCTATGTCCGCTGGAACCGTCGACGGCTTCCCCTTCGAAGACACCCGGGACTTCGATGATGTCGCGCGCGGACTCATCGCCAAGGTCGAGCCGAACGTCGTGCACAACGATCAGGGCGACGTCGTCTGGGACGGCGACTCCTACTCGTTCCTCTCAGGCGAAGCGCCCGCGACCGTGCATCCGAGCCTCTGGCGGCAGTCCACACTCGTGGCGACGGCGGGCCTGTTCGAGGTCGTCGAGGGCATCTACCAGGTACGCGGCCTCGACCTCTCCAATGTGACGTTCATCGAGGGCGAGACCGGCGTCATCGTGATCGACCCGCTGATCTCTACGGAGACGGCTGCCGCGGCCATCGCTCTGTACCGCGAGCACCGTGGCGATCGCGCCGTCACGGGCGTCATCTACACCCACAGCCACGTCGACCACTTCGGCGGCGTCAAAGGCGTCACCTCACAGGAAGACGTGGATGCCGGCAAGGTCCCCGTGATCGCGCCCGACGGGTTCCTCGAGCACGCGATCGCGGAGAACGTCTACGCGGGCACCGCGATGGCGCGACGTGCCGGATACATGTACGGAGCAGCGCTCGAGCGCGGCCCGCGCGGCGGGGTCGGGGCCGGGCTCGGTCAGACCACGTCGACGGGCACCGTCTCGCTGATCGTGCCGACCGATCTCATCACGACCACCGGCGAGGAGCGGGTCGTGGATGGCGTGCGCATCGTCTTCCAGATGGCTCCGGGCACCGAGGCGCCCTCCGAGATGCACTTCTACTTCCCCGACCGCAAGGCGCTGTGCATGGCCGAGAACGCCACGCACACCATGCACAACCTGCTGACGCTCCGCGGCGCACTCGTGCGCGACCCCCACATCTGGGCCGCCTACCTGAGTGAGGCGATCGAGACGTTCGCGGGTGAGGCCGAGGTCGCCTTCGCGTCCCACCACTGGCCGACCTGGGGCAACGACGACATCGTCGAGTTCCTCGGTATTCAGCGCGACCTGTACGCCTACCTCCACGACCAGACGCTGCGGCTGTTGAACAAGGGCTACACGGGCATCGAGATCGCTGAGCAGTTCGAGTTGCCGCCCGCACTCGAAGCCGCCTGGAGCACCCACGGCTACTACGGCTCCGTGAGCCACAACGTCAAGGCGATCTACCAGCGCTACATGGGCTGGTACGACGGCAACCCGGCGCGCCTCTGGCAGCACACGCCGGTCGAAGCCGCGAAGCGGTACGTGGACTTCATGGGAGGGGCCGACGCCGTCGTTGAGAAGGCGCGGGCATCGTTCGATGCAGGCGACTACCGCTGGACGGCCCAGGTGCTCGATCATGTCGTCTTCGCCGAGCCGGGGCATCCCGGAGCGTCGGCGCTGCTCGCCGACACGTTGGAGCAGCTCGGCTTCGGCGCCGAGAACGGCACCTGGCGTTCGGCCTACCTGTCAGGTGCGATGGAGCTGCGCTCCGGCGGATTCGGCTCTCCGACCGTCGCAGCCTCGGCGGACATCCTCGGTTCTCTGCCGCCTGAGCTGTTCTTCGACGCCCTCGCCATCCAGGTCAACGGCCCGGAGGCGTGGGACCTCGACATCGCGACCCGATGGGTCTTCCCCGAGACCGACCAGACCTTCCGCGTGACTCTGCGCAACGGCGTGCTCACCGCGGTGCCGAACGGCAAAGGCGACGCCACCCTGACGGTGACGGTTCCTAAGGCCGCTATCCCCGCGCTGGCCACGGGGTCCGTCGATGGCACCATCGCCGCCGGCGCGACGTTCGTCGGCGATGCGTCCGTGCTGCAGCAGGTGCTTGCGGTGCTCGACCCCGGTGACCCGGACTTCAACATCATCGAACCCTGAGTCCTGAACGACTCAGTAACCACCCGGCAAGCGGCACATCGACCCGGGTTCATCCAAGAAAGGAATCGCATGAACTTCTGGGACGTCTTTTGGGACATCGTGTGGGTGTTCTTCTTCGTCGCCTACCTGTTCGTATTGTTCGGCATCATCGGCGACCTCTTCCGTGACCACAAGCTCAACGGCTGGTGGAAGGCACTCTGGATCCTCTTCCTGATCTTCGTGCCCTTCCTCACCGCACTGATCTACCTGATCGCGCGAGGCAGAGGGATGTCGGAACGGAGCGCCGCGGCCGCCGCGAGCGCCAGGCAGCAGACCGACGCATACATCCAGCAGGTGGCCGGCAAGAGCCCGACCGAAGAGATCTCGGATGCGGCGAAGCTTCTGGCCGCAGGCACCATCACGACCGAAGAATACGAGAAGCTCAAGGCCAAGGCCCTGAGCTGACCATCGAAAGGGAGAATCACCATGGCTGACTTCAGATATGGCCCGGTCGAGCTGCTGCTCGTCGGGTACGAAGCCGAGCGACCCGACACAGCGTCGCTCGCCGAGCTCGCGAACCTGGTCGAGGGCGGCCAGCTGCGCGTTCTCGACATCGTCATCATCTCCAAGGACGAGAGCGGCGAGCTCACGATCGCGGAGATCGAGGACGAGGACAACGAGTACGACTTCGGCGCCGAGCTTCTCGTCGCCGGTCTCATCTCAGAAGAAGACATCGCCGGAGTGGCCGAGCTCGTGCAACCCGGCACTTCAGCGACCTTCGTGGCGCTCGAGCTGGCATTCCTGCGCTCCCTCGCCGAGAAGGTCGCGACAGGCGGCGGTGTCGTTCTCTCTGATGACCGCATTCCCGCCCCGATCGTGAACGCTCTCATCGACGTGGCAGAAGAAGCCGTCGCCGAAGCCGTCGTCGACGAAGCCATCGCGGAGGCGCAGGCAGAGGATGCCTCAACCAACCTCGTGAAAGAAGGAGAGTAATCATGCCCTTGAGGAGACTCGGCCGTCCTGGCCTCGTCGGAATGGCCGCACGGACCGCTGTTGTCGCGGGAACCGCCACCGCCGTCGCCGGCGGCGTCGCGTCGCACCAGGAGAAGAAGGCGCAGGCCCAGTACGAGCAGGAGCAGTACGAAGCCGCTCAGCAGCAGGCGCAGGTCGACGCGGCCGCGCAGGCTGCCGCCGCGCAGTACGCCCAGCAGGCACCCCCGCAGCAGTACGCGCAGCCGGCCGCTCCGGCCCCTGCTGCTGGCGGCGGCACCGACGTGGTGGCAGAGCTGCAGAAGCTCGCGGATCTGAAGAACCAGGGCATCCTCAACGATGCCGAGTTCGAGGCTGCGAAGGCGAAGCTGCTGGCCTGAGCGTCGACACGCGAATCAACGAGAAAGGGCGGGAACGGAATACCGTTCCCGCCCTTTCTCGCCTCTGGCGTCAGCCGCCGAAGGGCTGTGCCTCGTAGACGTCGATCGTGCCGCCCATCGCGGTGTGCGGGTGGCCCTCGAGAATAGCGAGGACCTCGTCGTACGAATCGGCGTTCAGCAACGAGTAGCCACCCACCGTGCCGTCCGCAGCGCCTGAGGCCGCGGGGACGGTCGGATTGCCGAGATCGACGATCGCGTCTCCGGCACGACCCGACCAGTCCATCCAAGCTTTCATCATCTCCGCACCCTGCTCAGGGGTCGGCTCGGGCATCGCCGCCATGGCGGCGGGATCTACGCGGTACAGCAACAGATAGGTGGCCATGATGTCCTCCGGACCTCGTGGGTGTCGCATGCGGTGCGCATGCGACATCATTGTCGGTCCCACGAGGCCACCGCGGAAGAGCGCTGATGGAATGTTCAGTCGGCCTCGATGTCACCCGGCTTCCAGGTGCCGTCGAACCAGGGCTGCAGCGGACCGTAGAGCCGGAGGAGCACGAACCAGCCTTTGCCTGCGACGGTCTGCACCCAGTTCGAAGTGAGCGTCGTGGGCTCATCCGGTCCGAATACGATGTCGACCGAGCCGTCGTCGTTGTAGACGAGCGCGTCGCGCTTGCTGTTGCGGCTGGGTAGCGGTTGCCCGGTCTGCAACTCCGAGCGGGTCTGCGGGTCGTAGACGACCACGGACCAGAAGTCCTTGGCCGGTGCGTCCGCAGGCAGTCGCAGTCGGTACGTCTTCGAGCCGTCGAGAGGCACGCCGTTCGCGTCCACGACCGCGCAAGCGTACTGGGATCCTGCCCCCACCATCTTCAGCGCCATGGCCGGCGTGTTGACCGTTGCGAGGTAGAAGAACGTCGTCCGGGCATCCAGGAACCGACCGTCCTCGCCACCCTTGCGGAGCCACCGATAGTCGCCGCCCGGGAACGCGGTGTTCCACCGGCGATCCGGATACAGATGGAACTCCGCATCGCGCGGCTGGAACGCCAGAACCCGCGCGGTACCATTACCGACCGCCGCTGCCTCGGTCAGGATGCGCCGCATCCGCTCGTCCGGCGCGAACGGCGCGTTCTTCGTGATGCCGATCGAGGCCAGCAGACCGCGGGTCTCGGGATCGATGACGTCGACGGGTTCCTTGCGGATGACCTGAGCGACCTCCTCGTAGAAGGTGAAGTCGTTCGCGTGCACGGTGTTGACCACGGCACCCGACACCGACGACCACTCCATTGCCGGCGGATCGTCTCGCTTCGAGAACGGATACACCTTGACGCCCGTCTCGAAGAGCTCCACAGCGGCGTCCGGCTTTCCATCGACGAGGAAACCGCGCAGGATGACCAGGTTGATGGCGCTGGGCGACTCGGCCACGAACCAACCGTCGGGTCGCTCCCCGTCGTATCCGGGCGGAACGATGAGGTACGTGCCGCCCGCACCGCGGTCAGGGCCGGGAGCTCCCAGGTCGACGACGAACCGGAACCACGCATCGTCGACCGTGCCAGGCCCGGAGCCCGGCGGCACCTCGATCACGGTCGCGCCGTCGCGCTCGAGATCGAGCATGGCGATCGCGTACACGGTGTCGGTGTTGCCGGTGAGGAAGAGCGGGTTGGAATCGAGGAGGCGGTCGGTGAGGGCGCCCTTGTGGCAGGCATCCCGCCCGACCTCGACCATCGCACGTCGGATGGCCTCGAGCGACGCAGCCGGGACGCAGTTCAGGAACGTCTCGACGCCGCGCAGGAAGTCCAGGTGGTCGAAGAGTTTCTCGGTGGTCTCGTTCGTCGGAACTCCGTCGGCGAACTGCAGTTCCCCGATCCGCGTCTGCACCCTGTCAGGGGTGGTGATCTCCGCCGGAATCGGCGTGTTGTATCCAGGGGCTACGTCGCTCGCCATGTCTTCCTCTTCTCCTGCCTACGGTCTTCGACGACCTGTTGATGTCTTCGCAATGCAAAGGACCGCACGCACCGTCATCCGATGCGCGCGGTCCTCAGCGGTCTCTCATCGATCAGCGGCGGTCGCGCCGATCCTCACGCCTGTCCTGACGACGGTCGACGCCGTTCGACACGACCTTGGCCGTTCCGACCACTGCGGCCGTGCGTGCGACGGGACGTCCGATCATGCCGACGCGGCCGACGCGTCCAACTCCGATGGGCATCGTTACTCTCCTTCGTTCGTCATCGAGGCGATCAGTGCCTGCGTCGGGATGCGCCCCGACGCGATCAGCTGACCGCCGTTGCGGCGCACCGCGACGGCGAACGGCGCGGCCCACGTGTTCTCCCAGACCAGGACGCCTGCTGTGCTCCCCGGCTCCATCGCCGCGGCGATGTCGATCAGGTCCTGCTCCGCGAGAACCTCTGCAAGCGTCGCCTCGACGGCAGCGAGCTCGCCAAGGCCATCCAGATCGTCGATCTCGTCGATGTCGATCGATCCGTCCTCGCCCTTGTGGACGATGAGAAGGTCGAGAACGCGCACCGTGCCGTCTGCCACCAGCGCAGCGAGCTCAGCCGCCGCCTCACCCGTGAACTTGCTCTGGCCAGCCGGGAACTCGACCACGATGTAGTCGATCGGCCCCAGTTCTTCGTCCTGGTCCTCCAGGTCGCCGGCTTCGGTCATGTCTGCTCCCTTTCGTATGGCGCGTCTCCTCGTGCGACGCTCCGCATCTCATTGAACCTTCGACCGCTCACGAGCACTTCATACGATTCGTGTGAACCGGCGGTCGGGCTTCAAGGGGAGCCTTCTCATCATGGCAAGATCCCGCGACCGTGCCCGCGAGCGGGCAACGAAGCCTCCACGTTCGGAACTGAAGAACACCGCCTACGAGATCTTCGTCGGCGTTCTCTCGATCCTGTCGATCTTCAACCTCGTGCTGATCTACGTCTTCGATGCGAGTCCGTCGCTGCAGCAGATCCTCTGGGTCATGAACGCGCTGTTCAGCATGATCTTCCTCGGCGACTTCCTCTTCCGCATCTTCACGGCTCCGTCGGCGGCGCACTACTTCTTCATCGGATACGGTTGGGCCGACCTCTTCGCCAGCCTCCCCTTCCCGCAGCTCAAAGTGCTGCGTGTGTTCCGCCTCATCCGGGTCTTCCGACTCATGCGGCAGCTGGGACCCGGGCGCATCTGGGCCACCCTGATCCACGACCGCGCGAACAGTGCGCTCATGACGCTGCTCCTCATGGGCATCCTCGTCCTGCAGTTCGGGAGCCTCTGGATCCTCCGGGTCGAGGAACATGCCAAAGGTGCCAACATCACGACCGCCTCCGACGCGCTCTGGTACGTCATCGTCACGATCTCGACCGTCGGCTACGGAGACCAGTACCCCGTCACGAACGCCGGGCGCATCATCGGCTCGTTCATCATCGTCGTCGGCGTCGGCATCTTCGGAACGTTCACCGGCTATCTCGCAAATCTCTTCCTCGGGCCGTCGAAGAACGCCGAGAAGAGCGACGACACGAGCGCGGCGGCCGCCGACCCTGCGAGTGACACCACGCCCGATGTCACCGTCGAGAACGACTCGGGAGCGGCGCACCACCCCTCGACATCCCCCGCTGCCGCGCCGACCGCGGTCATCTCCCCGGATGTCGCAGGTGGCGTCACCTCTGCGGCCGAAGCTCCATCCGACGTCGCGGAACGCCTCCGTGCCCTGATCGAGCAGTCGGAGGCGGCTGCCGCCGAGCTCCGTCGCATCCTGGCCGACACGACGACGTAGCCGAAGGCGTGTCACACTCATGCCCCTCCCCTCGTCGTCTTGGTATGGGAAAGCATCAGATCATCGTTCTGGGCGGCGGATACGTCGGGGTCACCGTGGTCGGGCAACTTGCTCGGCGCATGCGGTCGGGCGAGGCATCCGTCACCCTTGTCACCGAGAGCGAGACACGTGACGAGCGGATGCGCTGGCATCAGCTGGCGACCGGCCAGCAGTACCGGCTCCTGCCGATCACCGAAACCGTTGAGGGTTCGGGAGCGAAGGTGAGGATCGCCCGCGCCGAGCGGATCGACCTCGAACATCGCGCCGTGCTTCTCAGCGACGGCGAGTCACTGCCATTCGACTCTCTTGTGGTCGCGCTCGGCAGCGTGATCGACTTCGGCGACGTTCCCGGCGCTCGCGAACACGCGCGGGGGCTGACGGACACCGCCTCGGTCACGGCGACGGCGCAGGATCTGCGCGCGCTGCCGGATGGAGCAAGGGTCGTCGTCATCGGCGGCGGGCTGACCGGCATCGAGCTCGCAACGGAGGTGGCAGAGTCGTACCCGCGGCTGCGAGTGACGATCACCAGTTCCAGGCCCGCCGGCGACTGGCTGAGCGGGCCCGGCCGCCGTCACCTCGACGGAGTCCTCGATCGCCTCGGGATCGACCAGGTCGTCGGCCGCACCGCGAACATCGGAAACGATGCCGTGACGCTGGCTGACGGACGTGGGCTGCCGTCCGCGCTGACGCTCTGGGCCGGCGGGTTCCGCGCGAACCCCCTGCTGGAGGAATCCGGACTTCAGGTCGACGAGGTCGGACGCGCCTATGTCGATGCGACCTTCCGCACGCCGTCTCACCCCGAGGTGTGGGTGGTCGGCGACGCAGCTCGCGTTCCCGGCCGCGACGGCGTGCCGCTCAAGATGGGCTGCCGTACCGGTGCGTTCATGGCGATCACCGCGCCGAAGAAGGTGGCGGCGCAGCTTGCCGGCGACACTCCGACACCGTTCTCGGGACGTTACTTCGCCGAGTGCATCAGTCTCGGCAGGCACGAAGCCCTGTTGCAGTGGCTGTCGCCGACGGGTGACCCTGTCGACCGCGTCATCACCGGCCGTCTCGCGGTGATGATCAAGGAGGGCATCCAGCGCGGCATTCAGCTTGCTGCCCGGCATCCCGGACCCTACGCACCGACGCGGCGCAGGCATGTGCGCGACACGGTCGGCGGTCGTCGCGAGATGATCGAAGCATGACCGAAGTCTCGGAGTCGCTGCGTCGCGTCGCCTTCGCAGCGGCGTATCGCATGCTCGGCTCTGTCACCGACGCAGAGGATGTCGCGCAGACAGCCATCGAGCGGCTGCTGCGGCTCCCTCCCGCCGACCAGCCGACCAACGCCGAGGCCTGGGTCACGACGGTCGCGACGCGAATCGCGATCGATGAGCTGCGGTCGGCGCGTGCCCGACGCGAAGAATACGTCGGCGAGTGGCTTCCCGAGCCGCTCGTCGGCGGCCCCTACGACGCTGCCGGCGACCGCGGGTCGGGGGCAGCCTTCGATGCCGCCCGCCACGCGGAACTGGCCGACGAGTTGTCGTTCGCGTTCCTCGTGCTGCTGGAGACCCTGACCCCGAGCGAACGTGCCGCGTTTCTGCTTCACGACGTACTGGACTTCTCGTACCCGGAGGTCGCGTCGGCGCTCGACCGCCCTTCGCAGGAAGCCGCGCGACAGCTGGTGTCGAGGGCACGGGCGCGGATCTCCGGACGGGTGCCGCGGTATCCGGCTTCCGTCGCCGAGCAGCACGAGCTGGTGTCGCGCTTCATCGCTGCGGTGGAGGCCGGTGAGGTCGCCGATTTCGTGTCGCTGCTGACGACGGATGTCTCGTTCACGGGCGATGGTGGCGGAAAGGTCCCACCGGGGTTCGCCGTGTCCCGCCCGCTGTACGGATTCGACGCGGTCGCGAAGCTCCTGGCCGCATTCCACAGGCTCGCGACGTTCCCCGCGCACCTGGAGCCACACATCGTGAACGGAGGTCCGGGTGTCGTCGTGGTGGCCGACCTGCCCGTCGGCGGCGGCGTGATGGGAGTGCTGTCCCTCGATGTTCGGGATGGCCGCGTCGCCGCGATCAACGGTGTCGTCAATCCCGACAAGCTTCGCCACCTCGAGCCGACGCTGGGAACACTGGCGGACTTCGGCGCAGTGCAGCGGGTGGTGCTGGAGGAACGTCGGCGACTCAAGCAGCGTGCGACAGGGCGAGATTCCTGACCGGTCAGGCTTCGGGCGGAGCGGCGATCGCTGATCCGACAGACTGCTCTTCTGTCGCGGCCCAGCTCGCGAGCACCCGGAGCGCGTCGGCCGAAGGGGTGTTCGGCTCCGCCGTGTAGGTGTTGAAGGACATTCCCGGATCGCCGGGGAACTCGAGCGCTTCGTAGACGAGATCGAGGTCGCCTACGACCGGGTGATGGATCTTCTTGATGCCCGAGCGGTGATAGCGAACGTCGTGTGCACCCCACCAGGTGCGGAAGGCGTCGGATCGGGTCGACAGCTCTCCGACGAGATCACTGAGTGCCTTGTCGTAGGGATTGCGACCGGCCGCACCGCGCATGGTGGCGACCAGCTCTCGAGCGGTCGTCTCCCATTCACGGTAGAAGTCGTGGGCGGCAGGATCGAGGAACGCGAACCGAGCACTGTTGGGTTTGGAGCTCGCGAAAACCGGAGCATAGAGAGCCCGACCGAGTCGGTTCGCGGCGACGTAGTCGAAGTATTGGTTGCGGATGACGACGGGAGCCTCTGTGACGGCGTCGAGGAGTCGTTGAATGCTGGGGCGGATCGCCGCCGGCGGTGTGCGGCTTCGTCGAGCGCTTGCCAAGGAGGCGTTGGCGGTTCGTGCGAGGTCGCTGAGGTGCTCCCGTTCAGCGTCATCGAGTCGCAGGGCATCGGCGATCGCATTGAGGACCGTTTCGGAGACTCCACTGAGGTTTCCGCGCTCGAGGCGGTTGTAGTAATCGACGCTGACACCGGCGAGGAGCGCGACCTCCTCACGTCGCAGCCCGGGCACACGGCGGTTGCCTCCGAAGATCGGCAAGCCCGCCTGCTCGGGAGTGATGCGGGCGCGACGTGAGCTGAGAAACTCGCGGACGTCGCTCTGGGTGGTCATCCTTCCACGGTACGGCGGTAGGAGACGTCACGGGGTGTTCTGCCAGTACCTGGATCGCTGGCCACTGGCCACGAACCCTCTGGGGGCGTGTGATGGATGCGACAAGGAACGCCCGACGAGTAAGGAGCACCACATGGAATACCGACTGCTCGGCCGCACCGGAGTGCAGGTCAGCCCGCTGTGTCTTGGGGCGATGATGTTCGGTCCTTGGGGAAATGACGACGAGACGGACTCCATCCGCATCATCCACGCCGCGCTGGACCGTGGCATCAACTTCGTCGACACCGCCGATGTCTACTCCGCCGGTCGCTCGGAAGAGATCGTGGGCAAGGCGCTTCAAGGCCGCCGCGACGACGTCGTGCTCGCCACCAAGTTCTTCATGCCCATGGATGACGGAGCAGTGAACCACTCCGGCGGGTCACGCAAGTGGATTATCCGCGAAGTCGAGAACTCGCTTCGCCGACTCGACACCGACTACATCGACCTTTATCAGGTGCACAGGCCCAGTCCGACGACCGACGTTGAAGAGACCCTCTCGGCCCTCACCGACCTCGTCCGCCAGGGCAAGGTTCGCTACATCGGTTCCTCGTCCTACGCCGCGAGCCAGATCGTCGAAGCCCAGGTCGTTGCCCGCGACCGCAATCTTGCTCGGTTCGTGACAGAACAACCGCCGTACTCGCTGCTCGTCCGGGGAATCGAGGAAGACGTGCTCCCCACCATCGGGCGCCACGGCATGGGCTCTCTCACTTACAGCCCTCTGGCTGGAGGGTGGCTCTCCGGGAAGTGGCGAAAGGATGCCCCGGGCACACCCTTCGCGAAGAGCCGTCCGCAGGCCCGATTCGACATGTCCAAGCCCGCGAACCACCGCAAGCTCGACATCGTCGAGGACCTTGCGGTGCTCGCAGAGCGGAACGACATGACTCTCATCGAGCTGGCGATCGCCTTCGTGATCCGCCATCCCGCCGTCACGGCCGCCATTGTCGGGCCGCGCACGATGGAGCAGCTCGAGTCCTACCTTCCTGCCCTGGACGTGCATCTCAGCGACGACGTGCTCGACCGCATCGACGAGATCGCGACTCCGGGCGTCACCGTGAATCCCGAGGACAACAGCTACGGCGCCGCCGAGCTCATCCCGGCTTCGAGGCGCCGCTGAGACGTGCCGCTACCCCGCTCAGGCGAGGGAATCGTCTGAGCGGGACGCGAGCACGTATTCATGGCCCCACTGTGAGGGTGACATCCGGCACTTCTCCAGCGCCCGGGCCAGCACCGCCCAGGTCCATGGGTAGGCTTCGGATCGAATCGATCATGCCCCCAGACACCTCACCGCACGGGATTCCCCTCCAGACCTTGCTCTTCGAGAGAAAGGTCACCGTTCCGCCATGCCGTCGGAATTCGGTGAGCCGGCGCCCTGTGATCGATCGCGTACGTGACCGTGACGCGCGGGTCGTCAGCGTGATCGCGCCCGCCGGCTACGGGAAGTCGACTCTGCTCGCGGAATGGGCCGCGACAGAGACGCGCGACGTCGGCTGGGTGTCGCTGGACCCCACCGACGATGATCCTGGCGCGCTCCTCGCCGTGATCGCGGCGGCGGCATCACGGCTCTGGCCATCAATGGCACACGTTCTCGCCGACGTACAACGGGGCGGTGAGTCCGCGCTCGGCCGGTCTGCACCCTTGCTCGCGGGCGTGCTCGCCGCTGCATCGTCGCACTTCGTGCTGTTCATCGACGACCTCCAATGGGCCGGCTCACCCGATTGCGAGGACGCTCTGGAGGTGGTGCTGAGCCGTGTGCCTGCCGGATCGCAGGTGGTCCTTGCGAGCCGCGACGAACCACTTCTTCTGGCTCGCTTGCGAGCAACCGGGGCCGTCGCGGAGATCAGGGTCGATGAACTCGTGCTCGAGCGTGCAGGGGCTCGCACCGTCTTCAGCGACGCAGGGGTCGGCAGCATCCACGACGACGATCTGGACCAGATCGTCGAGCGTTGCGAGGGATGGCCGACCGGCGTATACCTTTGCGCACTGATCACGCGCGACGGCCAGGATGCGACATCCATCACCGGAGACGATCGTTTCGTCGCCGACTATCTGTACCGGGAATGCGTAGCCCGCCTGCCCGGAGAACTGCAATCGTTCCTGCGGCGAACGGCGGTGCTCGACGAGCTCTCTGCGACCTCGTGCAACGCTCTGCTGGATCGAGAAGATTCGCGCGCGATGCTCGGACGGATCGAATCAGCGAACCTCTTCCTGATCGGGACGGATCGCGATCGCGGCTGGTTCCGCTACCACACGCTCTTCCGCGACTTCCTGCAAACCGAGCTGGAACGCACCGAGGGCGCCGACGCGGTCAGAGAACTGCATCGTCGGGCAGGCGTATGGCACCAGGAGAATGGTGCTCCGGTCGTGGCGGTGGAGCACTTCTTGCTTGCCGGCGAGACAACCCGTGCCGTGCAGTTGGTGACGGCTCTCGCGCTGACGATGTATCAGACAGGCAGGGTCAACACCGTGCGGCGCTGGCTCGCGGAGCTCGGCGACGAGATCGTGCGGGGTCATCCGCCCCTTGTCGTGCTCATGACCTGGGCTGCCGCACTCCTTGGAGAACTCGCGAACGGGACCAAGTGGATACGGGCTCTGAACGAGATCGACGGTTTCGGGCGCTCGGATGCCGAACGCGAGCAGTTCGAGTCTTCCCGTTCTCTGGTGTTGGCGGCAATGTGCCCCAAGGGGACCGAACAGATGGGGGCCGACGCCGCATACACGCTGGCGCATGAACCCGACCAGAGTCCGTGGCGTCCTCAGGCCATGCACCTCTGGGGGTTGGCGTGCCTTCTACGCGACGATCTGCATGGCGCCCGTGAGGCGTTCGAACAGGCCGTCACCCTTGCGACGGAGACCGGCAGAATTGGACCGGTGATCCTCAGCGAGCCGGAGCTCGCCTTGCTCGCACTGGAGGCGGGACGTTGGAAGGAGGCATCCGTGCACGCCCGGCGCGGTGTAGCCGCTGTCGATGGGAGCCACCAGGAGGGATACAGCTCGAGCGCGATGGCACTGGCCGTGGGCGCCAGGACCGCGTTTCACTTCGGCGACATCGAGCGAGGCAAACGACTGCTCGCTCGCGGGATGCGGGCCCGCATCGGCGGAACGTACCTGCTGCCGATCGTCACGTTGCGTGCGCGACTCCAGCTGGCCGGTGCTCATCTCGCCATCGGAGATCGGGCGGGTGCGAACCACCTCGTGCACGAGATGACAGACATCCTGCGCCATCGCCCAGACGTCGGCACCCTGACCGCTCGCATCCAGGAGTTCCGCGACTCGTTGGCCGAAGCCCCCGCCGCCGCCGGAGCAGCCCCGCTCACTCCGGCCGAGCTGAGGCTCTTGCCATACCTGCAGACGCATCTCACCATCGCCGAGATCGGCCATCGACTGTTCGTCTCACGCAACACGGCAAGCTCTCAGGTCGGCTCGATCTATCGCAAGCTCGGCGTTCAATCTCGCAGCGGAGCCGTCGAGCGAGCGACAAAGCTCGGACTCCTCGGCGCGTAAAAACAGAAGACCGCCCCGAGGGACGGTCTTCGCAACTCACAACGTGCGACAGCAGCCTGGGCATCGTTCACAACCCCCTCCGCGCTGGGCGGGGTTCGAACAAGACCATGGGTGGAGATGGGGGGAATTGAACCCCCGTCCATCGCTGTGGTCATACGCCTTCTACGGGCGTATCCAGTGAAGACGCTTTACTCGGTTCCGGAACTTGCCACTGGCAGCTGATCCGACGAACCCAGTCACGGTTGGAGTCCCTCTACGCCCCATGACGAAACGTAGAAGCAATCTCTCTAGCTGACGCCAGGATCCGGGTAGAGAGCATTCCCGGTCTGACGGTCTCTTAGATCGCTAGGGAACGATCAGGCCGCGAGAGCGACCTGGGCCTTAGCGGAGACAGTGCTGTTGGAATTGGCACTTATTTTTTGCAGGGAGCGTTAGCGAGATAACCCTGCATCCTCGACCCGCTTCTCGTAATCTCGCAGACGATGTCGAAACCGATCATCCCCATGAGGCAGGCCGCTGTCACACGCTGTTGAGTTCTGAAGGAGCACCCGCCCGAGGACGGCCCTCCAGAATACACCCCCGACCACCTCCCTGTCACTGCGGCGCAAGGTCTGCACAGTGTGCGACTCTGGATGCGTGGCATCCGTTTCCTCGCCGAGCACGATCGAGCGCACCGAAGAAGAGGTCGACCTCACGCCACGACACAGCCTCGACACGCCGTGGCGGGCGATCGTCTGGAACGACCCGGTCAACCTCATGTCCTATGTCGTGTACGTCTTCCGCAGCTATTTCGGCTTCAGTCAGGAGAAGGCCACTCGACTGATGCTCCAGGTGCACAACGACGGGCGCGCGATCGTCGCGACGGGCAGCAGAGAAGCCATGGAGGCCCACGTCACCGCTATGCACGGCTTCGGCCTCACCGCAACGGTCGACAGGATCGACGCATGACGCGCATCCGCCGCATGCGCGACGGCGCCTTCACCGTCACCCTGCTCGACGACGAGTTCATCGCGTTGACCGCGCTCGAGGCCGACCTGCTCGGAGCACTGGCCGACCGGTTGAGCGCTGTCGTCGACGGCGCCGTCGACACGAGCCCGCTGTTCCCGGACGCCTACCCGCACGACCGCGAGGCGAACGCCGAGTTCCACGCGCTCACCGACGTCGACCTGGTGTCGGCGAAGAGCGAGGCGGCGCGATCGGTCATGAACGCGTTCGCCGGAGTCGATCCCGAGTCGTCCGGAGCGCCCTGGCGGCAGTCCGAGCTGCGAACCGTCATGTTCGACTCCGAGGCAGCGCACGTGTTCATGCGCAACCTCACCGATCTGCGACTCCTCCTCGCCGAACGCCTCGGCATCGAGAACGACGGCGATGAGGGGCATCGGGATGCCGAACACGCCGTCGACCTCGCACGGTACTGGTGGCTCGGCGAGACGCAGGAACGGCTGGTCGCCGCGCTGTCGGCATCCTTCAAGGCGCGCTGACGCCCCCGCGGGTGGAGTAGCGCCGACCGCAGGTCGACGCGTATCGAGACCGGAGCCACGGGTCTCGATACGCGTGCCTTCGGCGCGCTACTCGACCAGCGGGGTACTTCGTTATTCGCCCAGGTGGTTCTTCGACGCCATGGCGCGATCGGCCTCGCGCTTGTCCTGCCGTTCGCGTAGCGCCTGCCGCTTGTCGTACTCGCGCTTGCCCTTCGCGACGCCGATCTCGACCTTCGCCCGGCCGTCGGCGAAGTAGAGCTGCAGCGGGATGATCGTGTAGCCGCCGTCCTTGATCTTGTTGGCGATCTTCACGATCTGCTGCTTGTGCAGCAGCAGCTTGCGCTTGCGGCGTGGTGCGTGGTTGTTCCAGGTGCCGTCGAGGTATTCCGGAATGTAGACGGCGTCGAGCCACGCCTCTCCCCCGTCGACGAACGCGTAGCCGTCGACCAGCGACGCGCGTCCCTCGCGCAACGACTTCACCTCGGTGCCCGTCAGCACGAGACCCGCCTCATAGGTGTCTTCGATCAGGTAGTCGTGGCGGGCGCGGCGGTTCGTCGCCACGACCTTCTGACCACGTTCCCTGGGCACAGCGGTTCTCCTCGTTCGATGCGATCGCGGCGAGCTCTCGCCGCGCATGTCGCCACCCGAACTCGGGCACGACAGCCCACCAGCATACCGTGGCGGATGGGTGTCCTGCTCGGGTCATCCCTTCCCTGTCGACCTGAAACGACGTCCTGGAGGCGATCAGACCTTGAGGTAGCGCGAGATCGCCACGTTCGACGCAAGGGCTGCCAGCCCGATGCCGACCAGGATGAGAATCGGCGCGACGATCCAAGCGCTGTCCAGCCCGACGAACGACGTCAGCTGCATCTTCTGCGCAAGATAGCCGCGCACGAAGAACTGCACGATGCCGAACACCGCTCCCACCGCCAGAATGGAGCCGATCAGCGCGGCGAACACACCCTCGAGCACGAACGGCGTCTGGATGAACCCGTTGGATGCCCCCACCAGCCGCATGATGCCGAGCTCCCGTCTTCGCGAGAACGCCGAGAGTCGGATCGTGGTCGCGATCAGCAGTGCGGCGGCGACCAGCATCACCGCGGCTATCGCGATGGCCGTGAGGCTGGCCGCATTCAGGATGCGGAAGATCTGATCGAGATAACTTCGCTGGTCCGTGACGGACTGCACCCCGGCGACACCGCTCAGGCTCTGGGCGATCACGTCGGACTGCTGCTGGTTCTTGAGCTTGATCCAGAAGGTCTGGTTCAACAGCTCGGGCGTGACGTAGTCGGCGACGGGGTTGCCCTTGAACTGCTTCTTGAAGTCCGCGTACGCCTGCTTGTGGTTCTCGAAATAGAACTTGGAGATGAAGGGCGCCAGGGCGGATGACTGCAGCTTGGTCTTCACCGCCGTGATCTGTGCAGCGGTGGCATCCTGCCCCTGACAGGTGGTGCTCACATCGGTCTCTGTGCACATGTACACGGCGACCTGCGCACGGTCGTACCAGTACGTCTTCATCTGACCGATCTGCATCTGCATCAGGATCGCGGCGCCCACGAAGGTGAGCGAGATGAACGTGACCAGCACCACGGAGATGACCATGGAGAGATTGCGTTTGAGGCCGCTGCCTGCCTCCGACATGACGAGTGCGAATCTCATGAGACGGGTCCCACATCCTGGTTCGAGTCTTCGTCGTGATCGGGCCTGCCCGCCGCGCGCAGGCCGAGGCGCTCGGCCAGCGTGAGCTCAGCCACTCCGGGCGAGTCAGGTCTGCGGATCGGCGCGGTCGGTGGGTTGGCGAAGTGGCCGTCCACCGCCTCTCGCGCGACGGATGCCGCGACCGGCTCGCGCTCGATCGCCGGCTCCTCGGGCAGAACGGGTGGCAGAGGCGTGGGCGCCGCCGGAGCCGCGATCGGCTCGTCAGGCGCAGCAACCGGCTCGGGCCGAGCAGCGGGCTGGGGTCGTGTAAGGGGCTGAGGACGCTCGACCGGGGCGGCGGGACGCGCCACCGGTTCGGACGAATGCGCTGGCTCGGCACGTCGTGCGGCGTCGGCGGCTCCGACGATCGGAACAGCCGCCGTCACTCCGTAGCCGCCGTGTCGCTCGTCGCGGATCAGCTTGCCGTCGACCAGCTCGATCACGCGCTTCTGCATCTGGTCGACGATGCCGGCCTCGTGTGTGGCCATCAAGACGGTCGTGCCGCCAGCGTTGATGCGCTCGAGCACCGCCATGATCCCGGCACTCGTCGCGGGGTCGAGGTTTCCGGTCGGCTCGTCGGCGAGCAGGATCTGCGGCTTGTTCACCACAGCACGGGCTATCGCGACACGCTGCTGCTCGCCACCGGAGAGCTCGTGCGGAAAGCGCTGAGCCTTGCCATCGAGGCCGACCATGGCGAGGACATCCGGCACGGCTTCATGGATGAACCCCTTCGACTTGCCGATCACCTTGAGGGTGAAGGCGACGTTGTCGAAGACCGTCTTGTTGGTGAGCAGGCGGAAATCCTGGAACACCACTCCGACGTTGCGGCGGAAGTAGGGGACCTTGCGATTCGAGATGTTTCCGAGATCTTGGCCGAGCACGTGCAGCTTGCCGCGCGTGACCTTCTCCTCCCGAAGCACGAGACGCAGGAAAGTGGACTTGCCGGAGCCGGACGCACCGACCACGAAGACGAACTCGCCACGGAGAACCTCAGTGGTGATGTCGTCGAGCGCGGGTCGGGGGGTGCCCTTGTAGCTCTTGCTGACGTGGTCGAACCGAATCATGACCCGCCCAGACTAAGCACACGACCGCCCGATGCGACCGAGCGACTCACCAACCTCTCGGCCCGACTCGCAACTTCAGTCGACTTTGCGCTTTCTCCAGCGGATGCCCGCCGCGATGAATCCGTCGAGATCGCCGTCGAACACGGCCTGCGGGTTGTTCACCTCGTGCTCGGTGCGCAGGTCTTTCACCATCTGGTACGGCGCGAGCACGTACGAACGCATCTGATCGCCCCAGCTGGCGGTGATGTTGCCGGCGAGTTCCTTCTTCGCGGCAGCCTCCGCCTCGCGCTGCAGCAGGAGCAGTCGCGACTGCAGAACCCGCATCGCCGCTGCGCGGTTCTGGATCTGCGACTTCTCGTTCTGCATCGAGACGACGATGCCGGTCGGCAAGTGTGTGATGCGAACGGCTGAGTCCGTCGTGTTGACGGACTGGCCGCCGGGGCCCGACGAGCGGAAGACGTCGACGCGGATGTCCGTCTCCGGAATGTCGACCTCCTGCGCCTCCTCCATCAGCGGGATGACCTCGACGGCCGCGAAGCTCGTCTGTCGTTTTCCCGCGGAGTTGAACGGGCTCATGCGTACCAGGCGGTGCGTGCCTGCCTCGACCGACAGGGTGCCGAAAGCATAGGGGGCATCCACCTCGAAGGTCGCGGACTTGATGCCCGCCTCTTCCGCATAGCTCGTGTCCATCACCTGAACGGGATAGCCGTGCTGCTCGGCCCAGCGCAGGTACATGCGCAGCAGCATGTCGGCGAAGTCGGCGGCATCCACTCCCCCTGCGCCGGCGCGGATGGTGACCACCGCGGGACGCTCGTCGTACTCGCCGTCGAGCAGGGTCTGAACCTCGAGCTCTCCGACCGTGGTCTGCAGTGACTGAAGTTCGTTCTTCGCCTCTTCTGCGGACTCGTCGTCGCCCTCCGAATTCGCCAGTTCGACCAGCACCTCGAGGTCGTCGAGCCGCTGCTCGATGCCGGTCACCTTGGCCAGCTCGGCCTGTCGGTGGCTCAGCGCACTGGTGACCTTCTGCGCCTTCTCCGGGTCGTCCCAGAGGTCGGGCGCGCCGGCCTCCTCGCTGAGTCTGGCGATGTCGGCACGCAGGCGATCCGGGTCGACGACGGCGCGGATGTCGGAAAAGGTCGCGCGCACGTCGGCGATCTGCGCGCTCAGGTCGAGTTCGATCATGACCGCTCAAGCTTAGTTGCCTGCCCGAGACGCCCGCGCGGGTCATCCACCGTGATGTCCGGGCTGCCGGATTTCGGAGATCTGCCGTCGCCGCTGGCGTGTCGCGCCTGCCCATCGGCGTGTCGCCCCGGATCTCCGAAATCCAGCACGCGCGCGAGCGGATGGCGGCGGCGGAAGGGCTGCGGCGGAGAATGCAAGGAGGAGTTGGGAAGCGGTGCTTCGGTATACCACCTAGGGTGGAAGGCGCCATGAGTTCGATCGACACGCCCTTCAGCATCCGTGACGTCGCACTCGCTGCGTTCCTTCCGACGGCCCTGTTCTCGATCGGCGAGGGCGCGGTCATCCCGATCATCCCTGTGCTCGCGCACAATCTGGGCGCCGGTCTCGCGATGGCAGGGTTCATCGGCGGAATGATCATGCTCGGTGAGATGGTCGGCGACATCCCCAGCGGCTGGGTCGTCTCACGCTTCGGCGAGCGCAACTCCATGATCGGATCGGCCATGCTCTGCATCGTCGGCCTCGTCGTGTGCCTTGTCGCACCCAACGACCTCATGCTGACGATCGGTGTCTTCTTCATCGGTCTCGCCACGAGCGTGTTCGCCCTCGCCCGTCACGCCTTCATGACCGGATACGTGCCGCAGCGCTACCGCGCCCGCGCGCTCTCCACCCTCGGCGGCGTCTTCCGCGGCGGATGGTTCGTCGGGCCGTTCATCGCATCCGCCGTCATCGCGGTCTTCGGAGATCCGCACGCCGTGTTCTGGGTGCACATCATCATGTGCGTCGCAGCGACCGTGGTGCTGCTGATCGTGCCCGACCCGGCGCAGACCATCGCGGCCAGCGGCCAGGAACTGACCACGAAGTCCGCCCATCGGGAAGGCGTCGAAGATGCCGGAAGGGAAGAGGCCCGCGAACGCACCGAGGGACTCTTCCACACCATCTGGGTCAACCGCTCGGTGCTGCTGCGGATGGGGACGAGCGCTGCATTGATCTCCGCGCTGAGGTCGTCGCGCACGGTCATCCTGCCGCTCTTCGCGGTCTCGATCGGCATCGCGCCCGCAAGCACGGCGTTCATCATCGGTATCGCCGGTGCCGTCGACTTCGCGCTGTTCTACACGTCCGGCCAGATCATGGACAGGTTCGGTCGCCTGTGGTCAGCCCTGCCGTCGATGCTGGGGCTCAGCATCACGCACATCGCGCTCGCCTTCGTCGTCGATCAGACCTGGTTCACCATCGTGGCGATCGCGATGGCGGTCACGAACGGGGTCGGCAGCGGCATCCTCATGACTCTCGGCGCCGACCTCGCGCCACGAACGGATCCGGCACCGTTCCTCGGTGCCTGGCGGTTCACCGGTGATGCCGGCCAAGCCGGCGCGCCGCTTTTCGTCTCGGGGGTCACCGCTTTGTTCTCCCTGGCTGCCGCGAGCATCGGCATGGGGGTGATCGGGCTGATCGGGGCCGGGATGCTCATCCGGTACGTTCCGCGCTATGTGCCGAGGAAGGCGCGGTCGGCGACAGCCTGAGCGTTCTTCGGCCGGCCTTGTCGATCTCGGGAGACCGGCGCATCCTTGAGGCGAGGAGCTCGGGCAGGAGGTCGCCCGGTGATGCGACCGATGTGGTTCGCGAGCGGCATTGTGATCGCCGCCGTGGCCGGTCTTGCGACCGGTGGGGTGCTCACCTCTGCCCCGGAGCCCGCAGTGGCCGCGACCACCACGATCACGGTGTATCCCGGCAGCGACGTCAATCGGGCCATCGATCGGGCCAGGCCCGGTGATTCGGTCTTCCTGAAGCCGGGCACCTACCAGGGGCCGGTGCGCGTCGACAAGGCCATCACACTGACATCTCAGCAGGCGAGCATCTCGGCGCCCAGCGGCGGCGCAGCCGTGATCGTCACCGCAAACGGCGTCACACTCGACACGATCATCGCGACCTGCGCGAGCGGCACGCGCGCGACCACCGGCATCCAGGTTCGCGCCGACCAAGCGCGCATCATCACGTCGACGGCGCTCGGCTGCGAACGCGGGATCGTGCTCGACGGAGCGCAGGATGCCTACCTTCAAGGCGACACGCTGCTCGGCAGCCACGGGCGGTCGGGCCTCACCGCCGGCCTGTGGTCCACTCACGCCGACGGACTGACCATGCTCGGCAACACCTTCGAGGACAACGATGTCGGCATGGTGATCGCGTCGACCTCGACCCCGGCGCTCGATTCGACCACGATCTCGGGAGGTGGGACAGGCATCTCGTTGCGCGCGGTGACCAACGCCATCATCGACGACACTCTTGCGCTGGACATCACGGGGCCCGCGGTGATCGTGTCCGGCAGTCGCGGCGCGGAGATCTCCCGGCTCAACGCGTCAGGAGGAGATGGTGGGCGCGGCGCAGGTGTCGAGGTCACCGGGGACGACGGGCCGTCATCCGTGATCAACGTCGAGAACTCCGACCTCGCGGGATTCGCCACCGGGCTGCTGGTCGCGGCCCACAGCCTGAGCGATTCCGTCACCGTCATCGGCACCGACTTCGCCGGCGTGACGAACGCCGCCATCGATGTCGCTCTGAACACCGGCGGCACCGTGGATGCGTCCATCGGGAACACGTTCGGCGAGTGCGGACCCCGAGCGCCAGACCACGGCTACAACGGCGGTGGCACTCTGATCACCGATCCCGGGCACGTCGTGTCGTATCAAAGCCGCACGTGCACGGTGTCGTCAGCGGCAGCCTCGCCGGCGACCGCGCAGCCTGCGCCGTCCACCACGTCAACCAGCGCTCCAGCTCAGGCGAGTCCGCAGGGAACGCTCGGCGGTGGCGGCTCGGGCGGGTCCGACACCTCGGGCTCGAACTCGTCGGGTGGATCGCAGGGCGGCGGAACCCAGGGTGGGAACGGCTCGACCGGCCTGAGCATCCCGGCGGCCATCGGCTCGGCGCTCGTCACCGTCGGGGTGTCGGTCCTCCTGGTGGCCTGCGCCGGCGGCGTTCTCTACGCCGTGCGGCGCAGCAGGCACGCGCACTGACGGCGGCAGAGCCCGGTCACCAGAAGACGCTTCGCGCACTCGAGGTGACCGCGATGCGGATGCCCGAGGGCGCCAACACCGACACGACGGGCGGATGCCACACGGCCGACAACGTGACGATCGCGCTCCGGCCGTCGCCGGTGCCTGCTCGCTGCACCAGGAGTCCGTCGAACCCATCGGACACCGACGATGCGAGAAAATCAGCGACCGCGGCGCCGACGTCGGCCGATTCGAGCGTCGGACGCGGATGTCCGTCGACGACGGCGACCTCGTCGAGGTCGAAGGCCTCTGCACCTGCGAGCGCTGCGCCGTCGGCGAGCGCGAAGAGCCGCTCGCGTTCGAGGTAGAGGGAGGTCGCCGCGCTCACCAGCAGCGCAAGCACGATGCAGAGCACACCGTAGAAGATCGTGAGTGGGAGGATCGACCCGTCGTCGGAACGCCACCGGCTCGTGCGCACACCGTGCTGCCGCGCGATCACCTCGCACCCCACAAACGCGACACGCGCTGGGTGCTCGCCGCAGCCACGGTCACCGATGCGCCCTTGCGCAGGTCGAGCACGTCGGGCACGAGCGGCAGCGGCGTCCGCACGCTGACGGTCACAGTGACGGTCCCGCGACGGGTGAGGCAGGCATCCTGACGGGGCTCGCACGCGACGCGCACGGTCGCGACGTCGAGAGGGAGCTCGAAGTCGGCGAGCGCGAACTGCACGGCCGAGGATGCCCGAGCTGCGGCATCCTCGTCGTCGTGCGCCTGCACGTAGACCCTGGCCGCTTGCCGCGCCGCTCCCGCTGCAGCCAGCTGCGCACCCTGGATGCTCGCGAGCGCCACGACGAGATATACAGTCGGCACGAGCAGGATGAGGCCAGCCGTGATGAACTCGAGCGCCGCCGATCCGGCGTCATTTCGCAGCCACTCACCCGGCGACCTCGACCGGCGCATGCCCGCTCACCTCCACCCCACGGTCGAGTCCGAGCAGACCGAGGAGCGGCAGCGGAGCGCGGACGGTGACCGTGACCGCGGACATCCCTCGGAACGTCTCGTACCGAGCCGACACATCACGCGCATAGTCGTCGCCCAGCGCTGTGCCGATCAGCTCTCGCGTGCGGTCGCGCCCATCGCCGAGGGTGTTGTCGGCGAGCGCCGCCACGTGCGCACCCTCGGCCGCTGCATCGATGAGGGTGTTTCGCACGAGCAGCGCGAGACCGAACTGCAGCACCGTGAGGGTCAGTACCGTGAGCAGCGCGCCCACCATGACGAACTCGGCGGGAGCCGACCCGCGGTCGTCGCGCAACGCCCGCATCTCAGAACGACGAGACGCGTTCGATTGCCTGCTGGAACACGCCGCTCAGGGCCGGTCCCGCGAGGCCCCAGATGATGATCACGAGGCCGGCCGTCATCAGCGTGACCAACACCCAGCCCGGCACGTCGCCCCGCTCGTCGGCCGCCCACCGGGCCGCCGGCTCCCTCATATCCATTCTTCGCATGTGCCGATTCCTCTCTTGCGCTGGTGAAGCATGACTGCAACTTCCCGCCACGCCGTGGCCTGTTGTCCGTTCGCGAGCATGCTCAGAACCCGCTCTCGAGCACGATGACACCGGGAAAGATCGCGAAGAGTACGGTCACCGGCAGGATCAGGAACACGAGAGGCACCAGCATTCCGATCTCCTTCTTGCCCGCCTGCTCCAGCAGCTGCCGCTTGCCCGTCTCACGCGCGTCGTCGGCCTGCGCGCGCAGCACCTCGACGACGGGGGTCCCGCGCTGGAACGCCGTGACCACCGCGTCGACGCAGCGCGTGAACTGAGGCAGCCGGATGTCGCGGCTCACCTGACCGAGCGCTGTCGCCAACGGCACCCCCATGCCGGTCTCCGCAACTACTCGCCCGAGCTCCCCTGCGAGTTCTCCCGACCCGGTTCGCGCCACTCGCCGCAACGCGTCGTGGATGCCCTCCCCTGCGCTGAGAGACAGCGTGAGCAGTTCCAACACCGTCGAGAGCTCTTCGGCCATGCGCCCATGGCGGCGCCGGATGGCGCGCGACAAGAGCTGATCCCGCAGCACGAATCCACAGGCTGCGAGCACGACCGGCGCGGCGACGGCGATCGCAGGTGCAAGAGGCGACGAGGCGGAGGTGACGATCACGATCGTCGTTCCGATCGCGAGGCCGCCGAACGCCCATCCCACCTGCCGCAGCCGGAACTCCTCGACTCCGAGCGGGCTCGCGGCCTGGCGCAGACGCGCGGCGACGACCTCCGTGCCCCCGAGCACCCGAGCTGCGGTCGAGCGCAGGCCTCTCAGAACCGGGTCGAGCAACGCGCCGACCACGGGCACGCGACGCGACCGAGAGTGCTGCACGAGCTCCCACGCCGCGTCGGAGACGTCGACGAGGTAGGGAGCAACGCGGTCGGCGAGCCGCGGCCGGGCCATCCGCGGCATCATCGCGACCAGGGACCAGAGCCCGAGTCCCAGGCCGAGCCCGCACAACATGCCCCAAGCCATCGTCGACGTCATCGGAACCACCTGCGTTCCTGCGGGAGACGCCCGACTGCGAGCATGATTCGGTACGCGAGCAGCGACACCACGAGACCGATGACGATCACGATTGCGCCGACCGGAGTGTTGTAGGCGGCGGTGGCTTCGGGCCGCGTCGCGAGAAGAGCAAGCACCACCCACGGAGCGGCGACACCCAGCCGGGCGGCCGCCACTGTCCACGACTGTCGCGCCTCGATCTCCGACCGCACGGCTGCGTCGCTTCGCAGCGACGCGGCGAGCGTACGCAAGACGTTGACCAGCTCGCCACCGCCGACCTCGCGCGCCATCTTCAGGGTCTCGATGATGCGGTCGGCGACGGGATCGGCAAGGGCGTCCTTCAGACGGTCGGCAGCCGGAGCGAAGATTCCGGATGACCGGTAATCCCGTTCGAACGCCGCGAATGCGGCGCGGCTTGATTCGGGCGCCGTCACGGCCATCGCAGCCAATCCATCGGGCAGCGCGAGCCCCGAGCGCACGGCCGACACCAGCTGATCGACGAGATCGGGCCACATCGTGCGGTTGGCACGCACTCGGGCCGCAGCCCGCCACGAGACGACACCGTACGGAAGCCATCCCCCGACGATCGCGAGAGCGACGGAGAGAGCGATCAGGCCGAACACTGCCTGGGCGACCGCGAACGACACCGCCGCAGTCAGCGCGCACACGGCGATGAACACCAGCGGAGCCAAGCCAGGCATCCCGGCCAGGGTGAGCTTTCGACGCAGTGGCTCGGTGAGGCTCGGATGACGTGCACGCGTCTTCCGCGGCCACAGGAACGGCGACACCGCGAGCACCAGGCCGAGGCCGAGCGCTGCGCCGAGAGTGACAGGGACGGTCATCGCGCGAGCACCGTTGCCGGATCAAGGCCGACCGCGTCGAACTTCGCGCGCTTGGCAGGGAACCCGCCGGTGGCAGCGAGCTCGCCGCCCCTGAGGGCGAAGATCGGGCTCGCCTCGATCACCCCGCCGGAGACCACTCCGGAAGGAGCGAGGATCTCGGTCACTCGCCGTCGCCCCGCACGATCCATGACGCAGAACACCACGATGTCGACGCACGTCGCAACGGTGGGCACGACGAACGACGCGTCGATGTTGCGCCCGGCGAGCAGGGGCAACGTGCAGAGTTTGCCGAGCGCCTCCCGGGCACTATTTGCGTGGATGGAGCACGCGCCGGGCAGACCGGAGTTGAGCGCCAACAGCAGGTCGAGACTCTCCGCCTCGCGAACCTCGCCGACGACGAGACGATCCGGCCGCATGCGCAGCGCCTCTTTGATGAGCCTGCGCAGCGTGATCTCGCCGCTGCCCTCGAGACTCGGCTGTCTGCACTGCATCGCGACGACATCAGGCGACTTCAGGTCGAGCTCGAACGTCTCCTCGACGGTGACGATGCGTTCGGTCGACCGCGCGGCCGCAAGCAGCGCGCCGAGCAGCGTGGTCTTGCCGCTCTGCGTCGCGCCGGCGATCAGAATGTTCTGGTCCGCCCTGACGCATATGCTCAGGAACTCGGCGGCTTGGCGGGTCAGGGTGCCGAGCCCGACCAGAGAGCCTAGATCGCGGATGCGCCGTGAGAACTTGCGCACGTTCACGGCCCAGTGCGACCTCGTGACGTCGGGGATGACCACATGCAGCCGCGAGCCGTCGGGAAGCGAAGCATCCACGAACGGCGAACTCACGTCGACGCGGCGACCGGATGCCTGCAGCATGCGCTCGACCAGGTCGCGCACCTGGGCCCCGGTCAGAGCCAGCTCGACTCGCTCGGACCTGCCGCCGCGCGCCACGAACACCCTGTCCGGCGCGTTCAGCCAGATCTCCTCGATCTCCGGATCGTCCAGGTAGGGCTGCAGCGGTCCGAACCCGGTGAGGGATGCCACGACGTCGCGTTCGGCCGAACGCTCGTCATCCACCAGCGGCAACGAACCGCCGAGCGCACGCTCCGAGTAGCGCCGCACCTCATCGTGCACGTATGCCGCCGCCCGGCGTCCGTCGTCACCGAGATCGACCCCGTCGCGCCGCACCCGATCGCGCACGCGGTCGGTGATGAGGCGAACGGGATCGGTCATGCCGACATGATGCCCATGCCCCGGGATGAGCCGCTCGAGTTATCCACAACCGTGTCGAGCGCGACGAGCAGGCCAAGACGCCGAGCCACCGCTCACGCGCCGGTTATGCTGATTGCGCCCTCGCGGGAGTGGTGAAATTGGCAGACACGCAGGATTTAGGTTCCTGTGCTTTCGAGCGTGGGGGTTCAAGTCCCCTCTCCCGCACTTCACACCTGCCGACCACGCGGCATGCGGCTGACACACGGTTCCGCGCGCAACGCGATCGATAGACTCATGGGAAATGCGTCATCGACGCATGGCTCGCCGTCATGTCCCTCAGATATCGCGGAAGGCCGGCTGCCGCCCCGGCGGAACGCCGACGACAGGAGATCCGTGTTCCACACCGCACTCATTCCTTGGCTCGACCCCAGCGTGATCATCAACTCCGTGGGGCCATGGGCCTTGCTCGTGGTGTGCGCCATCATCTTCGCCGAGACGGGTCTGCTTGTCGGGTTCATCTTCCCCGGTGACACTCTGCTGGTGATCAGCGGCATCCTGACCGCGACCAACCTGGTGTTCGGTCTGCAGATCTGGTGGGTGTGCCTGTTCATCGCCATCGCGGCGTTCGCAGGCGGCGAGGTCGGCTATCTGATCGGCCACAAGGCAGGTCCACGGGTCTTCGAACGCAAAGAGACCGGTCTGTTCAGCGTGGAGAACGTCAAGCGCACGAACGCGTTCTTCGAGCGGTTCGGCCCGCTCGCGGTCATCCTGGCTCGGTTCGTTCCCGTCGTGCGCACGTTCGCGCCTGTCGCGGCCGGCGTAGGACACATGAGTTATCGCCGCTACACGCTGTACAACGCGATCGGCGCGGTTCTCTGGGGTGCGGGCCTCACCTTCTTCGCGTACCTCATCGGGTTCATCAAGCCGGTCGCGCACTTCGTCGAGAGCTATATCGACCTGATCCTCATCGGCGCCGTGCTGATCACGGTGATCCCCGCCGCCATCCACTACTTCACGAGTGCTCGAAAGGCGCGCAAGCGGGCGCAAGCCGAGGCGGCCGACCCTGCTCGAGCCGAATCGGACGCGCACGAGGCGACGGATGTCGCCGAGCGCCTGTCCACCGAGCCTGACGTGTTCGGCGGGGCGAAGCACAGCGCCAAGTAGCGCCGGTTCCCGCGGTCAGCGGTGCGTGTCACCCTCGTGGGCGGCGTGCTCGGCCGGCTCCAACTGGAACGTCGAGTGTTCGACGTCGAAGTGATGGGCGAGACATCCACCAAGTTCGTCGAGCAACGCGCCGGCTCGTCCCTGCGAGAAGACGTCGGGCGAGACGACGACGTGCGCCGAGAACACCGGGGCACCGGACGTGATCGCCCACACGTGCACGTCGTGCACGGCGACGACACCGGCGGTGCCGAGAATGTGCTGCCTGATCTCCGCAACGTCGGTCGACGCCGGAGCCGACTCGCTCAGCACCCGCACCACCTCGCGCAGCAGCGAGACGGCGCGCGGAACGATCATCGCGGCGATGAGAAGCGAAGCCACGGCATCCGCCTGCGCGTACCCGGTCGTCAGGATGACCACGGCGGCGGCGATCGCCGCCAGCGACCCGAGCGTGTCGCCCAGCACCTCGAGATAGGCGCCGCGCATGTTGATCGACCGCTGCGCGGACCCGCGCAGGATCAGCAGACCGGCCACATTGCCGATCAGACCGACCACGGCGACCGCGAGCATCCAGCCGGCCTCGACGTGCGGATGCCCGCCGGTCAGCCGGAACACCGCGCCGACGGCGACGGAGATGGCCACTCCGATCAGGATGAGCGCGTTCACCAAAGCGCCGAAGACCTCGAAGCGCTGGAAGCCGAACGTCTGACGATCGGTGGCGGGGCGGGCCGCAACGGTCGCCGCGACGAGCGCGACGATGAGGCCGATGAGGTCGCTCAGCAGGTGACCCGCGTCGGCGAGAAGGGTCAGCGAACCGCTGAGTGCCGAACCGCCGATCTCGAGCGCCAGCACGACGACCACGATCGCGATGACCGCGACGAGTCGTCGCCTGCTCGCGCCGTGGGCACCGTGATCGTGTTCGTGTGACATCTCACCTCAACGGTAGGCGTGCTGACGCCGGGTGCATAGGGATGACGGCCACTGCCTACTCCCCTTCGAGCAGCTCCTGCAGCGCAGGCACCATCGCACGGAACGCGCGCGCCCTGTGGCTGTCCGCGTTCTTCGCCTCTGGGGTCATTTCAGCCGCCGTCAGCGGCGAACGGTCCGGAACGAAGGCCGGGTCGTATCCGAAGCCGCCCGCTCCGCGCGGCTCGCGCGCCAGGCTTCCGCCCCACTCCCCCACAACGGTGCGCTCGGCGCTCGCCACACCGTCGCCGGGCCGAACCAGCGCGATCGCGCACGTGTAGTGAGCACCCCGGTGCCGGTCGGGAACGTCGCTCACCTGCGCGAGCAGCAGCGAGAGGTTGCCCGCATCGTCACCGTGGCCGCCACTCCAGCGGGCGGAGAAGACGCCGGGCGCACCGCCGAGCACGTCGACGCAGATGCCGGAGTCGTCCGCCAGCGCGACATGTCCGGTGTGCTGGGCGGCGACACGCGCCTTGATCAGCGCATTCTCCTCGAACGTGACACCGTCTTCGACCGGCTCTGGCCCGTCGTACTCGACGAGGTCCACCTGGGGCATCCGCTGTGCGATGATCGCCGCGAACTCTTCGAGCTTGTGCTTGTTGTGGGTGGCGAGGACGACCCGAACGCGGGCGTCTGACGCGGTCACGACGCGGCGGGCTCGTCGTCGGCGAGCGCCGTGGACTGGAACGTCGCCAGGTCACGGCATCCGCCCTCGGCGAGATCAAGCAGTGAACCGAGCTCACGCCGGTCGAACGGGGCGCCTTCCGCGGTGCCCTGCACCTCGACGAAGAGTCCGCGGCCGGTCATCACGACGTTCATGTCCGTCTCGGCGCGCACGTCTTCGACATATGCCAGATCGAGCATGGGCTCGCCGTCGATGATCCCGACCGAGACGGCGGAGACGCTGTCGATGAGCGGAGTGGCCTTCTGCCCGATGAACTTGCGCTGCTTGCCCCACGCGAGAGCGTCGGCGAGTGCGACGTAGGCACCCGTGATGGCAGCGGTACGAGTCCCACCGTCCGCCTGCAGCACGTCGCAGTCGAGCACGATGGTGTTCTCCCCGAGCGCTTTCGTGTCGACGACGGCGCGAAGACTGCGGCCGATCAGCCTGCTGATCTCATGGGTGCGCCCACCGATGCGACCCTTCACCGACTCGCGATCGGTGCGCTCGTTGGTCGAGCGCGGCAGCATCGAGTACTCAGCGGTGACCCAACCTCTGCCCTTGCCCGCCAGCCAGCGCGGCACGCCGTTGGTGAACGACGCGGTGCACAACACGCGCGTGCGGCCGAACGAGATGAGAGCACTGCCCTCAGCCTGCTCGCTCCATGCCCGCTCGATGGTGATCGGTCGAAGCTGGTCGGGTGTTCTTCCGTCGGCGCGGATCGTGTCGGTCACGGTCACAGCCTATGCGGTCTCTCAGGCGCAGGTTCGCCCGGCCGCAGACACCCGAACAACGGTCAGCGGATGCCCCGCAGCTCGCGCAAGTCGATGGAGCCGGTCCGCACCACGTCGACGGAGGCGACATCGGTTCCGATCATGCGGTGGGCGAGGCGGACGAAGGCATCGGTATCGTCGCCCGTCGTCTCGTAGCGGATGCTGGGCTCCCCCGTCGCCGTACGCTCCAGCCCCCGAGACACCAGCACTCGATACACGTCGTTCGCCGTCTCCACGTCGCTGGAGACCAGCGAGACACCCTCGCCCATCACGTACGAGATGGCGCCCTTCAGGAAGGGGTAATGAGTGCAACCGAGCACGAGCGTGTCGATCTGCGCATCCTGCAACGGACGCAGGTACCCGGCGGCCACGTCGAGAAGCTCCGCGCCGCTCGTGACGCCGTTCTCGACGAACTCCACGAACCGGGGGCACGCCTGGGTGAACAGTCGCAGGTTCGGCGCAGCGGCGAAGGCGTCTTCGTATGCTCCGGAGTTCACCGTTCCGAGCGTTCCGATCACGCCGACTCTGCCGGTCCTGGTCGTCGCGACTGCGCGCCGCACGGCCGGCTGGATGACCTCGATGACGGGCACGTCGTAGCGCTCCCTGGCGTCGCGCAGCATAGCGGACGACGCGGTGTTGCACGCGATCACGAGCATCTTGACGCCCTGGTCGACGAGGAAGTCGAGCGCCTCGAGCGCCAGCGCACGCACCTGAGCGATCGGCTTGGGACCGTACGGCGAGTTCGCGGTGTCGCCGACGTAGAGGATCGACTCGTTCGGCAGCTGATCGCGCACCGCCCTCGCCACCGTGAGCCCGCCGACCCCCGAGTCGAAGATCCCGATCGGTGCTGCGTTCGTCACAGTCTTCAAGCCTACGACGCGCCACCTCCGGGGCCGCGCAGCGATGCGTCGAACGATGCCACGCCATAGGCTGGCCGACGTGACGCCACCACGCGAGCGCGAATCCTCGGCGCTTCTCACGGACCGTTACGAGCTCACGATGCTCGACGCCGCCATGCTCTCCGGCACCCATGAACGCGAGTGCGTCTTCGAGGTGTTCGCCCGCTCGCTCCCCGGCGGACGCCGGTACGGCGTCGTGGCGGGCACCGGTCGCCTGCTCGAGCTCATCAACAGGTTCCGATTCGGGGATGACGAACTCGGGTGGTTGCGCGACAACCACGTCGTGCGCGACGAGACCCTCGATTGGCTGGCCGACTACCGGTTCAACGGCACGATCCGCGGCTACCGGGAGGGCGAACTCTATTTCCCCGGCTCACCCGTGCTGATCGTCGATGCTCCGTTTGGCGAGGGCGTCATCCTCGAGACTCTCGTGCTGAGCGTGCTCAACCACGACTCCGCGATCGCGAGCGCGGCGGCACGCATGGTCTCGGCCGCGGCCGGCCGGCCGCTCGTCGAGATGGGCTCGCGCCGTGCCGAAGAGCACGCCGCCGTAGCAGCGGCACGGGCCGCGTACATCGCCGGCTTCAGCGCCACCTCCAGTCTCGAGGCAGGCCGCGCGTGGGGCATCCCGACCATGGGCACTGCGGCGCACGCGTTCACCCTGCTGCACGACAGCGAAGAGGATGCTTTCACTGCCCAGGTGCGCTCGCTCGGCCCTGGCACCACGCTGCTGGTCGACACCTACGATGTGCACAAGGGCATCGAGACCGCCGTGCGCGTCGCGGGACCCGAGCTCGGCGCAGTCCGACTCGACTCGGGCGACCTTCCCGTGCTCGTCGCCTCCGTGCGTGAACAGCTCGACTCACTGGGCGCGACCAACACCCGCATCACGGTGACCAACGACCTCGACGAGTTCGCGATCGCCGCCCTGCGCGCATCCCCCGTCGACTCCTACGGGGTCGGTACGTCGCTGGTGACCGGGTCGGGCGCACCGACTGCCGGCATGGTCTACAAGCTCGTCGCACGCAAGGATGACGGCGGCGCATGGATCCCCGTCGCGAAGACCTCGACGGGCAAGGCCTCAGTCGGCGGCACCAAGGTTCCGGTGCGTGTGCTCGACGGGGAGGGCATCGCGGTATCGGAGGAGGTGCACATCGTGCAGCACGGTGGTCCGCTGCCCGCTGGAAGGCCCCTGCACGTTCCGCTCATCGAGGACGGCAACGCGTTGGACGAGTACCTCGGAGCCGCAGGGGTCGAGGCCGCACGTGCCCATCACGCCGCGGTGCGCAGCGAACTCTCGGAGTCGGCGCTCCGCCTCGGACGCGGTGAGCCCGCCATTCCGACGGAGTTCGTCTGAACCACGCCAGTCGTCTGAACCACGTCAGTCGTCGCTGAGGCCCTCGTAGATCTTCTTGCACTCGGGGCAGATCGGGAACTTCTGGGGGTCGCGGTTCGGCGTCCACTTCTTGCCGCACAGCGCGATCACCGGCTTGCCCGTCACGGCGGATTCCACGATCTGCTCCTTGCGCACATAGTGCGAGAACCGCTCGTGGTCCCCCGGATCCATCTGCTCGTTCTGCAGAAGCTCCTCGAGCTCGCGATCGAGGGTCGCGACGCCGCCGCCCTGAGGCGCGTCGTCGGGTCCGCCGGGCTCCGCGATGCTGTTGTCGACCATCCCCCGAGTGTAACTCGTGGCCCAGACGCCGGCCGAGGCCCTGTCCCGTCCCACGACCGAGGAGAACGCCGCTCGTGTCAGGCGTTGCGCAGGGCGAACGACATGATCTCGGGCCCCCGGCGGTTGTATGCGACCGCGCCGAGCCAGACGCCGAATACCAGAACACCGACGCCGATGCCGAGCCCCGCCCAAAGGCACCTGTTGAACCAGATCGGATCGTGTTGCACCAGGCCGAGCACGAGCATCGCCACGGGGATGCCCGCGAAGATCACCGTCAGAAGGAGGCTCACGATCTGGGCGAAGGTCGCGGCTCCGCCGGTGTGCTGCGGCTGTGCGAAGGCGCTGTCTCCCGGCCGCGGCGCGGCGTACGGCGTCAGGGCGGACGAGATGCTCGACAGCCCGAGGCCGCTGAGCACGATGCAGACGCTGACGCCCGTGACTGCGGGAAGCACATCCCAGTCGCCATAGGCGAGAACGGTGACGATGCTGCCGACCGCCACCAGCGGGATCGCGATCAGCACCACCGGAGCGAGCCGCCCGATGCGATCGGACAGGCCACGGGTGCCCGACGCGATGTGCAGCCAGATCGCCGTGCCGTCGTAGGCCACGTCGTTGTGCGCGACCCAGCCGACGAAGAGACACAGCACGGGCAGCGGAATGAGCGCGACGGTCTGCGCCTTCACTGCACCGGAGATCAAGAGAGCCACGACCATGATCAAGGGGAACAGCGGCACAAGAGCAAGCTGCACCCAGTACCGAGAGTCGCGACCCCAGTAGGTCAGGCTTCGCGCGGCGATGACACCCATCGGCTTCGCAGGCAGCCTCCCGAACCATCCGAGTCCCACGTAGTTGCGCACCGACACCTGACGCTCGGGCGTCACCATCATGTGCGCGGTGAGCCCCCACCACGCCACGACGATGACCGCGAGCGTGAGCAGAGCGATGAGCAGCTTCGCGAATGCCCCGCCCCAGTTGCCCGATGCGGCGTCGCCGCCGACCGCCCACACGGCACCGAACGGCGTCCAGCTGACCCAGTCCGCCACGGTGTGAACGACCTTGAGGCCTTCTTTGCTCCAGTCGAGCGTCGTGAGGAAGAACACGAACGGCGAGAGCATCACAAGGATCAGCACAGCGATCGTCGCGCTGAACTCCCTGGCTCGCCGGGTGGAAAGGGCGAACGCGGCCAACGACGAGGTGAGCCGCGCCGCGAGCATCCAGGTCGGAACGCACACGACGGCAGCGATGAAAGCCAGCACGGCGGCACCCGGATGCCCAGACCAGGTGACGACCGTGAACAGTGCGCACAGAGCGAGCACCAGCGCGGGCACAGACACCAGCGAGACCACGCCGAGCCCGGTCGCGACCTCTCGGTGGTCGAGGCCCATCGCCGCATACGACCGAGGATCGAACGTGCCGTCATGCCGCCCGAACAACGGAACGATCACGAAGCAGAGGGCCACGGCAGCACCCGCGAGCACGAGGATGTCGCCCACCAGTACACCGTCGCTCGCAGTGCGCGCCGCGGCGAGCACCCAGCACAGGATGACGGTGACCGCCGCCGTGTAGAGCAGGGCGACGACGAGGCCGAAGCCGTGCCATCCGCCCCTACGGAATCCGCTGCCGAGGGAGGCGACCCTCAGTCCGAGAAGCTGTGCAACCATTCCAGCCCCTCCGCAGCCTTGCGCCCGCCCGCGAGTTCCACGAAGTGTTCTTCCAGGGTCTTCTCGCCGCGCACCTGATCGACCGGGCCGGCGTCGAGCACAACGCCTCCGATGATGATGGCGACGCTGTCGCAGATGCGCTGCACCAGGTCCATGCCGTGGCTGGACAGCAGAACGGTGCCGCCGGCATCCACATATCGCTGCAGGATGCCGGTGACGGTCGCCGCGGACACCGGATCAACACCCTCGAACGGTTCGTCGAGCACCAGCAGTCGCGGCGAGTGGATCATCGCGGCCGCGAGCGACACCTTCTTGGTCATGCCTGCCGAGTAGTCGGCGACCAGGCGGCCCATGGCGTCCTCGATGCCGAAGGCCGTGGCGAGGTCGGCAGAGCGCTGACGTGTCGTCGTGGCATCCAGACCGCGCAGCGTGCCCGCGTAGTAGAGCAGCTGTGCCCCCGTCAGCCTGTCGAACGTGCGCAGGTGATCGGGCAGCACGCCGATCGCACGCTTCGCGTCGCGCGGGTGCTTGCGGGCATCCACGCCGTTGACCAGCACGGTCCCCGAGTCCGCTCTGAGCAGACCGGTGATGATCGAGAGCGTCGTCGTCTTGCCTGCACCGTTCGGTCCGACGATGCCGTACATCGAGCCGGCACGGATGTTCAGGCTCACGCCGTCCACCGCGACGACGTCTCCGTACCGCTTGTGCAGCCCGCTCACCGCCAGAACGACCGGAGCCGTGGCGGCGGGCGCAGGCCTCGCCGGCGGAAAGACCCTGGTGGTGGCGGCGCGTCGTGCGCGCGGAAGTGTCTCCTGTTCGACCGTCTCCTGTTCGACGGTCACCCGATCGATGGTCACCCGATCGACGGTCTCTTCGGCGATGGCCTGGTCGTCGACCGCCGGTTCGGCGAGGGACGACGTGTTGTGTTCGGCCGACTCCGTCTCGCGCACCAGCTCGGCAAGCAGTTCGGATCCCTGACCGTTCTGCTGCTCGGCAGCGGCCGCAGCTGCCGCGGCTGCTGCCGCCTGCGATGCACGACGCCTGCGGCCGAACAGGGTGATGCGCTGGCGCGATCCGGTGTGTTCGTCGACCGGCGCGGACTGGGCGGGCATCTCACCGGTGTCGACGTCCTCGTCCTCGATCACCGGAGTCTCGTCGTCCGCGGTCTCAGAGGCCTCGACCTCCGCAGGCGCGGTCTCTGTGCGCTGGGTCTCTGTGCGCTGGGTCTCTGTGCTCTGGGTCTCCGCGCTCTGGGTCTCCGCGCTCTGGTTCTCTGCGGCGCCGACTGCGGCGTCCGCCCCCGACTCCGCGACCGCATCGTCGGTCGTCTCCGCGGCGGTCGCTGCCGCTGACGGAGACGCTGCGGGAGCATCCGCTCGCGTCGGAGCGTCAACCGTCGTGTCGACCTGAACCGCCTCAGGGGCAGTGGCTTCTGAGACAGTGGCCTCACGTGCGGCGGCTTTGGTGATCACGGTGTCCTGAGCAGCGGCGGCGTCTTGAGCGGCGACGGTGTCCGCCTGCACGATGGCGTTCGCGCGGTCGACGACGCCCGCGCCCTTCGTCGCCCTCGCCCGCGTTCCACCACGAGTGCCGCGCGGAGCGGTGGCCACCGTGACCCTGGCGTCCTCCGCCGGCTCGGTCACAACCGCCGCGTAGACGACTGCGCCCGTCGCGCGCGGCCGAGACCCGCGTCTGCCATCCGTCGCCCTACCCGCACGTACGCGGACGACGGGTGCAGACGAATCCGCGGTCACCGGCTTCTCGCCAGCACCGTCGGCGCCTGTCGACACACCGACGCTTTCCCCGACGGACCCTTGCGGCTCATCTTGCACGCGCCATACCCCCGAAACCGTGGCCGTCTCGAACTTCGAATCGGGATCGACCTTGATCGACCCGCCTCACCGTCGGAAACCGATGGGTGCGTCCTTCGCACCAGCCCCTGCCGACGCGAATTCCCCTCCCCAACGGAACCATCGAGATCCCTACGCTAACTTACCAATCGCTTCGTGCACAGACCCGGCCTAGACGCCAGTCTGTGTCTTTCGTTCCCTGTTTCTAAGAGCACTCCCATAAAACGATCACGAAACGGCAACGTCCACCATGCATGGGCCACTGCTCCGGTAGATTCGTGAACGGCACGACGCGGTGTCTTTGTACCTACGCATCAGTGACAGCTCGGTTAACGCAAGCCGTCGGTGCTGGCACGTCGGCCGCATCATCGCCGATCGACAGTCATCCGCAGTCACACAGTTCAACTTCATTTGGGGGGTCGACTATGCGCACGAATGACAGGAGACGAAACGTGACCACCGCACCACAGGTTGTGATCCTGGCGGCGGGCATGGGCAGCCGTCTCGGACGTACGCTGCCGAAGCCGTTGACGGAACTCGGCGACGGCCGCACGATCATGCAGCAGCAGTTCGACAACATCTACGCGGCGTTCGGCCCCAAGGTCAAGGTCACCATCGTGGTCGGCTACAAGCTCGAGCACATCGTCGAGGCGTTCCCCGACGCGTCGTTCGTCTACAACGAGCAGTACGACCAGACGAACACGTCGAAGAGCCTCATGCGCGCCCTCAAGTCCAGCGGCAACGGCGGCGTTCTGTGGATGAACGGCGACGTCGTCTTCGATCCGGGCGTGCTGGTGCGCGCCGCAGCGGCGATCACTCGCGACCAGTCGTTCGTCACTGTGAACACGGCGAAGGTGTCGGACGAAGAGGTCAAGTACACCACCGGCGCTGAGGGCTTCATCGAGAAGTTGTCGAAGACCGTGAAAGACGGGCTTGGCGAGGCGGTCGGCATCAACTACGTGTCGAGCCGCGACAAGGCTGCGCTGCTGTACCACCTGCAGCACGTCGACGACCAGGACTACTTCGAGCGCGGCATCGAGCTCGCCATCCAGAACGACGGCATGCTCGTCGAGCCGGTCGACATCTCCGATCTCTACGCGGTCGAGGTGGACTTCGCCGAAGACCTGGAGCGCGCGAACCTCTTCATGTGAGGACCCGCTCAGCAACGGATGCCATCGACCGCGTAGGTCGGTGGCATCCGTCATCTGAGCCTCCCGCCGTGGCCGCCTCAGGGTTCTGCGCCGGCGCGCCGGTACGATCTACGGGTGACCACCTACGCCGATGCGCGCCCAGCCGAGCGCACACCGTTCGCCCGATACCGGCATTCGCTGTGGTTGCTCACCAAGCGCGACCTGCACGTTCGTTACACCACGAACGTGCTGGGCTATGTGTGGTCCATCCTCGACCCGCTCCTGATGGCGGGCATCTACTACCTCGTGTTCGTCGTGGTGTTCCACCGCGGCAACAGCCCGAACGAGTCACCGTACATCGTGTTCCTGCTCTCCGGCCTGCTGCCGTGGACGTGGTTCAACGGTGCCGTCTCCGACTTCACGCGCGCATTCAGCCGTGAGGCGAAGCTCATCCGATCGACGGCAATCCCGCGGTCCATCTGGATCAACCGCATCGTGCTCAGCAAGGGCATCGAGTTCGGGCTGTCGCTGCCGGTGCTCGCCCTCTTCGTCATCTTCTCGGCTGCGCATGTGCACTGGCAGATCGTGTACTACCCGATCGGTGTGGCGATCGAAGCCGTGCTGCTGGTGGGGATCGGGCTCATCGTCGCGCCGTTGGTGGTGTTCTTCAAGGACCTCGAGCGTGCGATCAAGCTGCTTCTTCGACTGCTGTTCTATGCATCCGCCGTGCTCTACCCGGCCAGCGAGGTGCCGAAGGGCAGCTTGTTCCGGTACTTCATCGACATCAACCCGCTCGTCGGAATGTTCGGCGTCTATCGCGCAGGGTTCTTCCCGCAGGACCTGCACTGGGACCTCGTGCTGATCTCCGCGCTCGGCAGCCTGATCTTCCTCGTGATCGGCTGGTTCGTGTACTCGCGCACCATTCGCAGCGTGCTGAAGGAAATGTGATGACCGACACCGTGACGACGACCTCGATGATCGAGGTGACGGATGTCGGAATCCGGTTCAAGCGCAACCGACGTTCGCACCGCAGCTTCAAGGATCTCTTCTCCTCCCGCGCTCGACGTGCTCGTCCCGACGAGTTCTGGGCGCTGCGGCACGTCTCGTTCACCGTGAACGCCGGAGAGGCGATCGGAGTGGTCGGACGCAACGGCCAGGGCAAGTCGACACTGCTGAAGCTGGTAGCGGGCGTCATCCTCGCCGACGAGGGAACCGTTGACGTGAAGGCGGGCACTGCGCCGCTCATCGAGATCACCGGAGGCTTCGTCGACGATCTCAGCGTGCGCGACAACGTGTATCTCACGGCGGGCCTGCACGGCATGACCAAGCGTCAGATCGACGCGCGGTTCGACGACATCATCGGCTTCGCCGATATCGGCGACTTTCTCGACACCCCCTACAAGCACCTGTCGAGCGGCATGAAGGTGCGCATCGCATTCGCTGTGATCACGCAGCTCGACGAGCCCATCCTCATCGTGGACGAGGTGCTCGCCGTCGGCGACAAGGGCTTCAGGGAGAAGTGCTACCGGCGCATCGAAGACATGCTGGCACAGGGCCGCACCCTCTTCTTCGTCTCGCACAACGAGAAGGACCTGCGCCGGTTCTGCACCCGCGGACTGTACCTGGAGGGCGGGGTTCTCGCGCTCGACTCGGACATCGGTAGCGTGCTCGACCGGTACAACACCGACTACGGCGTGTAACCGGCTCTCCGTCCCCAGCTGCTACGGCAGCACCGTTTTCAACAGTTCTGGTCCAGGCGTCGGATGCCCGACCTAACGTGCCTGCATGACCACAACTCGACCCGATGAGACAGTCGCCGGCAGACAGCTGGCCTACCCCGTTCCCTTCGTCTTCGACCGCGGAACTCCCCCTCGCTATCGGCTGCGCAACGCCAGCCTCGAGACTCTTACCGGCGTGCGGTTCTCGCTGCTCGGCGCGGGCAGCATGCCGGTGCAGGCGCCCGTCACGCTCGAGCCCGGCCAGACCACCGAGATCCGCATCCACGGCAACGACCTCGCGCGAGCAACGGTGCTGGTCGTGCGCTGGCACCGCGCGAACGGAGACGAGTACCTGTGGCGGGCCAGCTTCTGACCACAGGGTCAGCGCATGCGCTCGCGTTCGAGAATGAAGTCCTTCGCCGTGTAGAGGCGATGGCGCCCCGGTAGATCGGCGATCGTGAGTCCTGTCACCAGGTCGCCGGCATCGGTGTCGAGAACCGTCGCGATGCGGATGATCGTGCTCAGGCTCGGATTGGCTCGGCCGCGCTCGATCTTGCCGTAGTTGGTCGGATGGATGTCGGCGAGATGCGCGACCTCCTCCTGGCTGAGGCCGAGTCCCGTGCGGATGACCCGCAATCGCTCACCGACCGCACCAGCGGCAAGTGAGAACGGCTCAACCATAGACTCTTGTCTAGGAGGCGGGCAGTGTTCGAGACCAGAGTGTTTGTACCCGGTCCCTGAAGAACGGACGCAGACGCCGCCTGGCGTCCGCTAACGGCGACCGCGGTGGGTCTTTCGCTGGAACCGTTCGGCAGGGGTGGGACGCGTCTCGGTCGAGGGAACCATGTCGCCTTTCATGCCCCTCAGCAGCTGGCCAGGGTCGACACCGAGGGCGACGGCGATGCGGATGAGGTTGTGCACGTTCGGGTTGCGTTCGCCTCGCTCGATCTTGCCGATCGTCGTCGAGTCGACGCCCGAGCCACTGGCGAGCTCCTCCTGCGTCAAGCCCTGGCCAGTACGCCAGTCCCGAATGCGACGACCGAGCTCTTCGGTCGCAAGGGACATCGGTTCGGCCATCCCTCATGCCTACCGAGAACCGGTGGTTGTGACCAGGACAGTGACACGTGATGCGTTTTCATCTAAGGTGTATTTGCCCTAGATGAGATTACCCGCACCTCACCGCGAATCGTCGCCACTTCGCGTGGATTCCGCGGTGGTGAACCCGCAGAAAGTGGCGTCGACTTCGGTTGGGATGGGCGGCGGGGGCGATGTGTGGGATGAGGTGCAGGCGGGGTGGGGGCGGAACTCAGTCCTGCGTCGCTGCGTACCGCTCGACGATGATCTTCGCCGCCTCATCGAGGGTGTCGGGAGCCAGCTGCAGTTCGCTGCGCACACGCGCGCGGCCGATCAGCATCGACTCGTACTGCTGCTCGGAGCCGGGCGCGTTGCCGCTGTCCATCGCGCGAATGCCCATCGAGTACCAGCGCTGAGAGAGTTGGTACTCGTCGACGAGCTCGAAGAAGCTGCCGAGCAACAGATAGGTGGTGGCGTGATCGGGGCTCTCCTTGCGCAGTGCGTTCGCGAGCTCGAGTGCGGATTCCTTCTGACCGCCCTGGTAGAGGGCCTGCACGGAGAGCGCGCGGGTGTCGGCGTAGGTCGGCCCGCCGTCGAGTCGCGCGGCTTCGAACATGCGCAATGCCTCGGCATGATCGCCCGCGTAGCCGAAGTTCTCGCCCGCCTCGACGAGAACGGCCGCACGCGAGACATCCGCCGCCAGCTCGTAGCGCCCCGGCTCCAGTGCCCAGGAGCGCAGGGTCTCGGCGATGGTGCTGTCCTGGTCCTCGCCGCGGAAGGCGCGGTCACGGATGTTGTCGAAGTCGTTCAGCGTGATGAGGCGAGGCACTGTGAAAGCATACGAGACCGACGGGATGCCCGACCCCGGTCATCCCGTAGCGGAATACGGTGCTCCGTAGACTCGAACGCATGGCGCGCGCGAAGAAGGTCAGACCGATCGTCGGGGTCACCGGAACGAGCACGGCTCGCGGCGTGCCGATTCCGTCTCGGGTGAACCGGGGCGTCGACCGGTTCCTCTCGGTGCAGCGTCCCGTCGTGCTGGCGCATCTGCGGGGCATCCGTCGCAAGTATCCGGAGGCGTCGCCTGACGACGTCGCGTACCTCGTCGGCCAGCGCTACCTGCTGGCGGTCACGGCGAGCGGTGCGGCCGTTGGGGCGACGGCGGTGATCCCCGCCGTCGGCACGATCACGACGCTCGCGCTGTCTGCTGTGGAGACGGCTGCGTTCTTGGAGGCGACCGCACTCTTCGCTCAGTCGATCGCCGAGGTGCACGGGCTGCCGGTCAGCGATCCTGAGCGAGCGCGCGCCCTCGTGCTGGCGCTGATGCTCGGCAAGGAGGGTTCTGCCCTGGTTGCCCAGTGGGGGCTCGAGGTGACGGAGAGGGAGGTGTCGCGCGAGCTCTACTGGCGGCAGGTGGTCTCCAGCAGCATCCCACGGCTCGTGATCGGGCCTCTCGTCGAGAAGCTGCAGTCCGCGTTCGCCAAGCGGCTGGCCACCTCCGGTTCGGCGAGCATCCTCGCGAAGGCGATCCCGTTCGGCGTGGGCGCGGTCGTCGGTGGCGCTGGCAACCGCATCACGGGATCGCGCGTGGTGCACGCGGCGCACCTGATGTTCGGCTCGCTCCCCGACTCCTTCCCGGAGTCCCTGACTGTGGCCGGCTCATCGTCCGACTCCGATTCCGGCTTCGAGGGCGAGACCCAAGCCCGCTGAACGGGTCTCCACCTCCGTACGTCACACGCTCTGCAAGGCGGCGGCTGTGCCGGCGCCGAACGCAACCCCGCACCTCGCCGACTGCGGCGCGCCGGGCAGGGACCGGCGCGCAAGACCAAAACAGCCGCGCAAGACTAGATCAGCGGTGGTCGTCCGGCTTTCGTCATGCGCCAGACGGTGCGCCAGCTGATCGGTCGGCGCTCTCCGGGGTTCTCCCGCCAGCCGGCCGCCCAGCCTGCGAACCAGGGTCTGAGCGTGGCCGGGGAGCGCAGGCCGCGCAGCACCTGCACCGCTGTCCAGGTGGCGACGTAGACCGGTATCAGCACGACGGGGAGGTTGCGTCTGGCCAGCCAGACGCGATTGCGGGCGTTGCGCCAGTAGAAGTCGGTGTGCCTGGTCGTCGGCACATTCGGATGACGGGCCTCGAGCTCACCCGCGTACCAGGCCCGCTTGTCCTGGTCCCACACCCGCCAAGCCAACTCGATGCCCTCGTGCGCATAGAAGAACGGGTCGGCCCAGCCTCCCGCCGCTTCGAACACCGAGCGCGGCATCACGATCGCCCCTTCGATGAGTGCGAACACGACGCTCGGGGTAGCCGGGTCGCCCTTGCGCAACCGCGGCACCCACCGCCGAGGGGCGGGCGAGTCGTCGATGGTGCGCACTCGCGGCTGCAGGACGCCGAGTGAGGCATCCTCGTCGAAGTGGGCGATCGAGTCGAGCAGAAATGTCTCGCTCTCGATGTACTCGTCGTCGTCGAGGAAGAAGAGGTACTCCCCCGTCGTCAGGGGGACCCCTGCGTTGCGCCCGGCAGGTATGCCTAGGTTCTCCGGTAGCCCGAGCACCCGCACGCCCTCGGGAAGCCCGGTCGGCTGCCAGCCGTTCCCGACGCAGACGATGTCGACGACCACGTCGCGCTGCGCGAGAACGGATGCCAGCGCGCGCGCCAGCTCGACGGGTCGTGTTCCCTGAGTGAGCACTACGACGCCGACGGTGGGAGTCGCGCCCCCTGTCATGCCCGCAGACGCCTGGAGCTCATGATCGCGACGAAGTGGCCGATCAGAGCAACGATCGCGAAGGCCAGCAGCACCATCACGTAGACCCGCTCGGTGTTCGGCGAGCCGGTGAAGATGGCGATCACCGCCACCACGAAGGTGAGGAGGGTGAGCTCGACCGAGTGGAACATGCGGTGGAACGGGAAGTACTTCACGGCTCGTCGCGCGATGGCGATGAGCCGCTGCTGGGGCGCTGCCTGCGACTCCTCGTTGCCGAGGCGCGGCAAGCCTGCGTAGGCACGAGCGACTCGTGTGAGGTCGTTCAGCGCCTTGTTCAGCACGAGCACGAGGGCGAGCGCGAAGCCGATCGTCGTCCAGAGGTAGTCGTCGGGCGCTTGGAACGGCCATGATGCGGCTCGAAAGCCGAGCGCCACGGCGATCAGGGTCTCCGTCGAGTAGTGGCCGACGGCATCCAGGAAGTGTCCGGCCGGCGACGAGCTGTGTCGCCAGCGGGCGACTTCACCGTCGCAGCAGTCGAACAGCATCTGCAGCTGGCCGAAGACGACGGCGAGTGCCGCTCCGCCGATGCCAGGGATGAGGAGGGATGCCGCTGCGAGCCATCCAGACAGGATCATGAAGCCGGTGACGCCGTTCGCGCTGATGCGCGTCTTGAGTAGCGTCCAGGTGAGGTACGGCGAGATGTCACGCAGATAGAGGTGAGCCGTCCAGTGCTCGGCGTTGCGGCGCTGCCGCACCTCTGGCGGCTGGGTCACAGTGCGCAGCTCGGCGATGGACTGCGGCCTGCGGTAGGAATCAGAAGCCGACACGCTACCTCCCCGATCGGCTGTGCAGGTCGTGCGAGAGCTCGAAGAAACCCCCGATGAAGCCGACCCCCCAGCTGAGGTGGATCGTCGGTACAACGATGATGAACCTCAGCATTGCGGCGAACCCGTCCCGCGATCCGATGACGAGCGATGCGATCACCACGAACACGGCGTACAGCACGGGTACGACGAAGGCCACGGTCAGCCATCCGAGCGGCGCACCGATGATGAGGCCGGCCAGTCCGACCAGGCCGACGATGATCGCGGCGACCAGCAGCACGACGAGCGCGGGCGGTGCAAGGTATCGCAGCGAGTTGCCGGAGGGGAAGCGGCGCACGAGCTCCCCCCGCCACATGCCCGTTGCGAAGAACTGGTTGACGAGAGATCGGATGCTCGACCGCGGCTGGTAGGTGACGACAAGTCGCGGAGTGAACCACACCGTGCCGCCGGCGGCGCGCAGCCGACGGTTGAGCTCCCAGTCCTGTCCGCGACGAACGCCTTCGTCGAAGAGTCCGACGGCTTGGAGCTTGTCGCGTCGGAACGACCCGAGGTAAGCGGTCTGCGCCGGGCCTTCCTTGCCGCCGACGTGGTGCTGGGTGCCGCCGAGGCCGATGCGCGACTTGTACGCGCGGGCCACGGCCTTCTCGAAGGGGGTCGTTCCGCGGGCATCCATGAGTCCGCCGACGTTGTCAGCCCCCGTGCGTACCAGCGTCTCGACCGCGATGCGTGTGTAGTCGGATGGGAGAAGCGAGTGCGCGTCCACCCTGATGACGACCGGGTATGCGGATGCCCGGATCGCCGCGTTCAGCCCTGCGGATGTCGACGCCGCAGGGTTCGGCACCACCCGCACGTTCGGGTGCTCGCGCGAGAGCTGGGCGAGCACCTCTTCTGTTCCGTCGGTGCTCGGACCGACGGCGAGCGTGATGTCATACGGCCCGCGGTAGTCCTGCTCGAGGAGGCGTTCGACGGCGGCGCGCACATACGGGGCCTCGTTCAGAACAGGCATGACGTATGAGACACCGGGAAGCGCACCTGCGCCCGCGCTGCTGGATTCAGCCATCACATCCGCTCGTCGAATCGTCGGCTCAGCCTATCAGCGGGCGAGGACGCTTCAGGAGGTGTGCATGGCGAAGGCCGGGCGCGTGAGCGCCCGGCCTTCGTTGTCCCGCGTGTCAGTTGGAGGACAGGGTACCGAGGGTGACGGTGGTCGTCTTGTCCTGACCGCCGCGCACATAGGTGATGGTGGCCTTCGAGCCGCCGGGCAGCGCCCGCACCTGAGCGGTGAGGTCCGTGGCGTCGGTGATCGGCTTGCCGTTGAAGTTGGTGACGATGTCATCCGCCTTCAGGCCCGCCGCAGCTGCTGCACCACCAGAGGTGACCGACTTGATCTGCGCGCCGACGGTCGTCGCGTTGGTGGACGCTGCCGAGTCGGCGACCGTGGCTCCCAGCAGACCGCTGGTCGCCTTGCCGTTCTTGATGATGTCGTTCGCGACGCGCTGAGCGAGGTTCGACGGGATCGCGAAGCCGACGCCGATGCTGCCGGACTGGCCGCTCGAGTCGCTCGACGAGCCGGCGCTGGCGATCGCGACGTTGATGCCGATCACCTCGCCCTTCGCGTTGAGCAGCGCACCACCGGAGTTGCCGGGGTTGATCGCGGCGTCGGTCTGGATGACCGGGAGCGAGATCGTGCTCTGAGCACTGGACTGGCCGGAGCTTCCGCTGCCACCGCTGCCGTTGCCCTGGTCGAAGTTCCAGAAGTTGAACGGGCTGTTGTCGCCGTTGCCGCTTCCGTTTCCGCCGTTGCCCTGGCCGCCGTTGTCCTGCTGGTCCTGGCTGGGAGCAGCGGACGAGGCGATCTGGATGCTGCGGTTCAGTGCGCTCACGATGCCGTCGGTGACGGTGCCGGAGAGTCCAAGCGGAGCACCGATGGCGATCGCGGTGTCACCGACGTTGACCTTGTCGGAGTCGGCGAACGTCGCGGGGGTGAGGCCGCTGGCATCCTGCATCTTGATCACGGCGAGGTCGAGCACCGGGTCGGTGGCGACGACCTTGGCCTTGTAGATCTTGCCGTCGTTCGTGTTCACCGTGATGGTGGCGCTGCCGGTCGCACCGTCGAGGGTGACGACGTGGGTGTTGGTCAGCACGTAGCCGTCGTCGCTCAGGATGACGCCCGAACCGGTTCCGGCCTCCTGACTGCCCGTCGCGTTGATGGTCACGACACTCGGCGACGCCTTCGACGCCACAGCGGTGACATCCGTCGCGTTCTGCGGGTCGTTCACGGTCACGCTGGTCGCGCCGTTCGAGGTGACGGTCTTGGTACCGCTCGCGTTCACGGAGTAGTAGCCGACGACTCCGGCACCGACAGCCCCACCGAGCAGGCCCGCGAGGACGAATCCCGTGATGACGAGACCGGCGCGGTTGTTCTTGCCGTCCTTCGACTTGGCGGCCTTCGGCGGGCGAACCGGCTGCGCGGGCTGACCCGGGTGCGCCTGGCCCGTGTAGGGCGCCTGAGCGTAGGTCGGCTGGCCCTGCTGCGCGTAGGGGCCGGGCTGCGCCGCGTACTGGTAGCCCTGCTGGCCATAGGGCTGCTGCGGCTGGCCGTAGTTGTAACCCGGCTGCTGCGGTGCGTACGGGTTGGGAGCACCCTGGTTCTGCGCCGCGCCCTGGTTCTGCTGGGGCTGCAGCGGCTCGGTGGGCTGCGTCTGGGTGCTGGGAACGCCGAACGAACCCGAGCCGTAGTCGGCGGTGCGCTGCACGGCCTGCGCGGGCGGCTGCGGTGCCGTCGGCTGCTGGGCCGTCTGCTGGTATCCGTCCTGCTCGGCTGCCGGTGCTGGCACCGGGTTCTGTGCCGTCGTGTCTGGCTGGGGCGTTGCGTCTGACTGGGCGGTCGCGCCGGGCTGAACCGGTGCTTCGGCACCCGAATCCTGCGCGGGGTGCTGCGGGATGGACTCCGGAGTCTCGGGGCCCTTCGGTGTGTCGGTCATTGTGTCGTGCTCCTTCCAAGCACTCCAAGCATCCGCGGTCATGCTGGACGTGGCTTATGGGCAATCTGTGAACCGACTAGAACAATCCAATGGGTCTCAGATCATCGAGGAAAGCTCGACGTCAGCATCCGGCCCCGCGCGGATCGATCTGGCAATTTCGCTGCACCAGCACGGTCGCTGCGTCGCCGGCGACGATCGTCGATGTCGCCGCTGACAGCCTCAGCGTACCCGGGATGCCGCGCCACGCGCCCCCGCCGACACGGAACTCTGCGGTGTAGGCGACGGCGAGATCGAGAGCATACTTTCCGGATGTCGCATACACGTGACTGGTCGCAGTCGGGCTGAACTCCGGCACGCCGAGCGCCTCCCAGGTGCGTCCGCCGGTGTCCGTTGTGGAGCCGACTCCGTCGCCGTAGGTCCAGTCGAAACCCGACGGCGTGAACCGCACGTCTGCCCGCACTCCGAGCAGCGGACCAGATGTCGTGTGCACCGTCGCACCGGCGACGAAGTTCGCGTCGAGCCCGATCACCGCCCAGCCGTTGGGCTCCCCCACCACGCTCGGCGCTTCTGGATAGAACGAGGCCAGGTCGGACATCGCGACCGCAGGATACGTCGCCTCGAACGTTCCGGAAGCGAGACAGGCGCCGACAGGACCCATACAGGGCTCCGTCTGGACCGGACTCGCTGAGTCATCGCCGCTCGCATCGTCGCCGCTGCCGCTCACACCGGTGCGGCCGCCAACGTCGACGTGGTCCCCCGAGATATTGCCAGAGGTCGAGCAGCCACCCATCCTGATCTCAAGTGGAGTGCAGGAACTCGACGCTTGTGCTCCACTCACGAAGAGCGGCGACAGGACTCCCATCGTGATGAGTCCGCTCAGCAATAGCCGGTGGATTCCCATACCCTCGACCTCGACACCCTTAGAACCCCATCGACTGAGTCGAAGCCGAGGTCAATGGGTTGGCGTTCGCTTGTAGATTGTGGCGTCACATCTGCATTCGACGGATCTAGAAGTCGAACCTTACTCACATCTACGCAGACATAAGCGTCGATCGATCGTGGGCCTACTTTTGCGAGCGTGAGCTTGTCAAAACTGGTAGTACCCGCGGCATGCCAAGTCTTCTCGGCGAGCGACGTGAAGCTTGCGCTTTCGTTGGCATATTCGGCTTTCGTCACGTACGGCTTGATGCGCTCTGGGTTCCTTCCGCCATCGTGGGAGATCTCGTCCGACACCTTGAGGTACGCGGCGTAGGCCTTCGTGGCGGCGGCCAGTGCCTCGGCGTCCGAGGCGAAGAGCGGGGCCGACGTCGCCCTTGTCGTCGGGGTCGGCGACGGCTCCGGCGTCGCGCAGCCGGCGAGCGCCGCAGCGGTGAGCAGCGCGAGTGCGGCTGCTGTCATCCGTCGGCGCAAGGACATGGGCGCAACGGTAGGGCAAACGCGGGCGGCGGGCATCCGTTATCCACAGGGGTGCCCGCGACGGTCAGCAGAAGTCTTCACCCGCCCAGGTCTCGCTCGTGTCGAGCTGGAGAGCAGACCCGTCCACCTTGAAGGTGACCTGCAGCGGAAGCACCTCTGATCGCGAGGCGGGTGTCACGTCCGTTCCCTTCTTGTCGAGAACGCGCACCTTGGACACGTCGGAGCACAGGAAGGCAGAGACGGTCTTCGACGTGAAGTGTTCAAGCCTGAAGTCCGTGAAGGTGGAGGCGCCCGTCGTATGCCAGCCACGATCTCGAAGCAGCCCGAAGGACGACGAGGCGTTCTTGTAGGCGGACGGAGTCATGTACGGCTGGATGCGATCCGTGCCGGCTCCGCCATCGTGGTAGATCTCGTCCGAGGCCTTGAGATACGCCGCGTACGTCTTCGTCGCGGCGGCAAGTGCCACTGCATCGGAGGTCATCGCCGGCGCGGGAATCGGCGCGGGCGACACCATGGTGCAGCCGGTGAGCGCCAGGGCGGTGAGCAGCGCGAGTGCTACTGCGGTCATCCGTCGACGCAACGACATGTCACAACGGTAGGGCTTTGGACCGGGGCCGTGGGCATCCGTTATGAGCAGTTGCGCGCGACGATAGTTTGGGTGTGCGAAACACGGAGGCGAGATGACGACGTTGATCCCCGGTCCCTGGCAGCGGGCGGCACACGGTGCGGGCCTGCTGAGTGATGACGGCACCGTGTCCGCCACGATCTTCGCCGAGATGAGCGCCCTCGCTGCGAGAACGGACGCGGTCAACCTCGGCCAGGGGTTCCCCGACGAGGACGGCCCCGCAGAGGTGCTCGAGGCGGCAGTGCGGTGCATCCGCGACGGCGTCAACCAGTACCCGCCGGGCATCGGAATGCCGGTGCTGCGCGAGGCGATCGCCGAGCACCAGCAGCGGTTCTACGGCCTCGCCGTCGACCCCGATCGCGAGGTGCTCGTCACGGCCGGCGCCACCGAGGCCCTCGCGGCGACGCTTCTGGCGCTCGTGGAGACCGGCGACGAAGTGGTCACGTTCGAGCCCTTCTACGACGCATACGGCGCGACGATCGCCCTGGCGGGAGGTGTGCATCGCACGGTGCCGCTGCGCGCGCCGCACTTCGCGCCGGACCTCGACGAGCTGAGGGCCGCCGTGACGGACCGCACGCGGGTCATCCTGGTGAACGATCCGCACAACCCGACTGGTGCGGTGTTCGATCGTCAGACCCTCGAGACCATCGTCGAGCTCGCCGTCCGTCACGACGCGATCATCGTGACCGACGAGGTGTACGAGCACCTCACGTTCGACCGGCCCCACGTTGCGATCGCAACCCTTCCCGGGGCATCCGATCGCACGGTGTCCATCTCGTCGGGCGGCAAGACGTTCAGCATGACGGGGTGGAAGATCGGCTGGGTCACCGCCCGACCTGAACTCGTCACGGCGATCACCGCAGTGAAGCAGTTCCTGACGTACGTGAACGGTGCGCCCTTTCAGCCGGCCATCGCGACGGGACTGAGGATGCCCGACTCCTTCTTCACCGACGCGGCCGCGACGCTGGCGGCGAAGCGCGACCTGCTCTCCGCCGGCCTCGACGCAGCAGGCTTCGACGTGTTCGCCTCGCACGGCTCGTACTTCGTGGTGGCGGATGCCGCTCCCCTCGGCTATGCGGATGCCATGGCCCTCTGTCGCGAACTCCCCCACCTCGCCGGCGTGGTCGCCGTGCCGATCACCGCGTTCTGCGGGCCGCGGATGCGTGAGGAGGCGGCTTCGCTGGTGCGCTTCGCGTTCTGCAAGCGGGTGGACGTGCTCGAGCGCGCGGCGGAACAGCTCGCACAACTCCGACGCTAGGGCGTCAGGACCTCGGTACGACCGAGTAGCGGCGGAGGGCGAGAGCGGGATTGATCTCCCTGACTCGTCCGAGGCGGCCGCGGGAGAGCCACGCGATTGCGACACCGGGCTCGTCACCGGCATCCGCGACGACGACGCCCATCGGGTCGACGATCATGCTCGAGCCGACCCCGATCGGCCCGATGTGGTCCGCCGCCACCACGAAGGCCGTGTTCTCGATCGCCCTCGCCGTGATGAGCGCGCGCCAGTGGTACTCCTTGAGCGGACCCCGCACCCACTCGCTCGGGACGAGGATGACCTCTGCACCGGCATCCACGATCGTTCGGGTCACCTCGGGGAATCTCAGGTCGTAACACGTCTGCAGCCCGACGACGAGACCGTCGACCTCGAACAGCTGCGGTCGCGCGAGCGGGCCCGGCTGCACCACATCGGACTCCCGGCCGCCGAACGCGTCGTAGAGATGCTGCTTGCGATACGCAGCGAGGATGCCCGAGCCCGGCCCCACCGCGACGACGGTGTTGAAGAAGCGGCCGACGTCGTCCGACCGCTCGGCGAGACCGGCGACGATCGTCACGTTCAGCTCGTCGGCGATCGTCGCGAGCGTCGCGGTGAAGGTTCCGTCGAGCGGCTCTGCGTGATCGAGGAACCGCGCGTCGACAGGATGCACGAAGAACGACGAATACTCGGGGAAGACCACGAGGCGCGCTCCGCGGCCGGCCGCGACATCCGCCAGCTCGCGGATCGACTCGAGATTCGCTGCAGGGTCGTCTCCCGGCGCGAACTGGGCGACGGCGACCGCGACGGAGTCGTTGGAGGGGGAACGGGCCGGCATGACTCCAGGTTAGGCCGTTGCCGTTCAGGCCGAGTGCGTCGCCGCCGTGCGGAACTCCGTGTACGTGTACGGGTTGTCGAGGATCTTCGTCTCGGGGATGTCCGGGTTCATGCCCGCCTGCCAGACATCCTCTCCGAGTGTCGAGCGCAGGTGCTCGACGGTGGACTCCACGAGCGATCGCGCACGGGACAGATCGGCTCCGACCAGGCGGTGCTCGCTCTTCACGACCGCGCCGTCGACGAGAACGGTGTGCACGTCGCCCCTTCCTGCCTGGAGCGCGACGTGTCCGTACGGGTTGACGATCGGGAACATGGTCGGCGACTGATCGTTCTTCAGCAGAACGACGTCGGCCTTCTTGCCCTCCTCGAGGCTGCCGACGACGTCGTCGAGCCCGAGCGCCTTGGCACCCCCGCGCGTTGCCCAGTCCACGACGTGCTCTGCGCGCAGGTGCGAGTGCGTCACCGTGTCGCCCTTCTCGTGTGCGATGAGGTGCTCGTGGGCGCGGTCGGCGCCGAGGGTGGCGCGCATCGCCGTGAAGAGGTCGCTGGAGAACCACACGCTGGTGTCGACGGAGAGCGACACAGGGATGGCGTGACTGCGGAGAACCCACGACGGTGGGTAGCCCTGGCCGCAGCTCTCCTCGCTCTCGGTCGACAGCGACACCGTGCCGCCCGTCGCCGCGATGCGCTGGTACGAGTCGGCATTGAGGGTGGCGGCGTGCACGTAGACAGTGCCCGGTGTCATGAAGCCGCCCTCGTACATGAGGCGGATGCCGTCGTCGTTCGTCGCACCCCACACTCCCGCGTGGGTGGTGACGGTGAGTCCGAGCTCTCTCGCCGCCTCGAACGCCGTGCGCTCGGGGAAGGACGGGTCGCCGGTCACGTCGAACGCGAGCTGGAACCTCAGCTTGTCTCCACCGGTGTTGTGATCGCGGATGAACCGCTGCACGTCCTCGCGCACCGACCACTCCCACGGGCCGTCGAAGATATCGCCGTAGGCGAAGACGAACCGGCCGGCTGTCGACGTGAGGGCCTCGAGCGCAGCCTCGGCGTGATCGACGGTCTGCAGGCCGTGCGACCAGTCGACGGACGTGGTCACGCCCGCGTCGAGAGCATCGAGGGCCGAGACGAGGTTGCCCGCGTACATGTCCTCCGGGCGGAACGCCCTTCCGTGTTCGAGGTAGTACCAGACGAAGTACTGGGTCAGAGTCCAGTCCGCGCCGTAGCCGCGCATCGCCGTCTGCCACATGTGCCGGTGGGTGTCGACCATGCCCGGCATGACGATGCCGCCGGTCGCGTCGATCTCGAAGGCCCCCAGCGGCACCTCGAGGTGCCGGCCGACTGCGGCGATGCGGTCGTCGACGACGAGCACGTCGGCATCATGCAGCACGGTGTGCCGGTCATCCATCGTCAGAACCGTGCCTCCTCGGAACACAATGGGCTGACCGACAGCGGGCTGAGGGACGGATTCTTGCGGGTTCGGGTTCATGGTTGGCTCCTTCGCCGGGTTCATGGAGGTGCTGATGATGTCGCGGAGCGAGCGGCCGCCGGTGCGGTCGTCCCGGTCAGGGTGCGACCGAGGGGTACTGCCTGCCGAGCCAGTGCGAGAGCTTGGCGGCATACTCGCGCTGGAACGACAGGGGACCAGACCGGGCCGCGTACTCCTCGTCGTAGAGCGCGATGAAGATGGTCAGCGTGAGGAAGTAGTGCGCACCGAGCTCGAAGAGAGCGACGTAGTCGTGCGCGATCAGGGCGGTACGCTCCTCGTCGGTCAGGCTGAGCCAGGTCGTCGTCTCGACGGCATCTCTGGTTCCCAGCATCACCCCGAGCTCCCGCTCCCAGCGATCGACTGCCGCCGCCGGATCCGACTTGTACTGCGCGAGCCGCTCGGGATCCCGATCGACCTGGTAGAGGAACTTGTCGACGTAGTACTTGCTCACCGGTCTGCCTTCCTCACTGGTCTGCCTTCCTCACCGGGGATCACCGTTCGGGTACCAGGTCACATACATCTCCCTGGTGTGGAACAGATCGAGGTCGTCGACGTAGGCGGCCCTCTCCGGTCCTGCGATGCCGAGCATGAGCACGAGATCGAGGAAGCCGGGCGTGGCGTTGCCCGACGCCGAGAGCTTCTCGAACGTGACATCGTTCAGCACGGCATCCACGTCTCCTCTGGCGAGCCAGTCGATCGCCTTCAGGTCCCACTCGGGGTCGGGCCCGTGCTCGCCGAACTGCCTCGGGCCGCCCAGCTCGAGCGACAGATGCCCGCTGCCGATCGCGGCGATGCGCTTCTCCGACGGATACTCGTCGATGATCGAGCGGATGGCCCGCCCCAGGTCGTAGTAGCGGCGGGCGCTCGGAAGGGGCGGCGCGAAGATGTTCGTGTAGATCGGCACGACCGGGAGGTCGGCCTGCGGCCTGGTCGTGATGATGGGGCAGATGATCGAGTGGTCGAGCTTGAGCTCGTGGCTGATCGCGAAGTCGAATCCGCGATCGAGCAGGCCTTGGAACATGTAGCCGGAGAGGTCCTCATCACCCTGCAGCGTGTACTTCGGGATGCTGAACTCACGTTCCTCGTTGTAGAACGTCGCGTCGTAGGCGGGTTGCTTGCCGATGAGGAAGGTGGGCAGGTTGTCGAGGAAGAACTGGTGGAAGTGGTCCGATCCCACCATCACCAGGAGGTCGGGCTTCGCGGCGGTGAGCGTCGCGCGGTACGCCTCGACCTTGCGTTTCCACTCCGCAGCCTGCGGGATGCGCTCCGCCTGCGGCGTGAGCTCTGTCGCCTTCAGGAAGAACGGGTGATGCGTCGTTGCGAGCACCGCGCTCAGTGTTGCCATGCTCAGTCGTCTCCTCGGTCGGATGTCGCGGGTCGGGATGTCGCGGGTCGGTACAGCGCGTGTCGGTCGACCTCGTCGTACACGAGCGGGCCGATCGGGTCTTCGAGCTCTTCGGCGAGCTGGCCGATCAAGCCGGCCGCACGCGCCAGAAGGGCGAAGCCGCGCAGCATCGGCACCGGAAGGCCGGCGTCGGCCAGTGCCGCACCCGCCACGCCCGCGCCGTTCAGCGGAAGTGCTCGACCGAGCACCTCCGGTGCCATGCGGCCGATCGCCTGGAAGAGCCGAAGGTGCGGTCCCGTCACCCCTTCCTCATCGGCGATCGCGATCATCACGGGGGTGCGCGGGTCGCCGTGCTTGTGCACGGGATGCCCGAGGCCGGGCACCTTGCGACCGTCTTCCTTCGCGCGAACGAGCACCGCGGCGGCGATGGCGTCCCAGTCGCTGTCATCCCACTCCGAGGTGTCTCCGCACGTCTCGACGATGGCGTGGAGGTAGGCGCCGGTGTCCTCGGTGACGCCGAGGAACCGCGATCCGCCACCCAGCAGGCCGGCGGCCATCGCTCCCTGCAGCGAGTCGGGCGCGCTGTAGAGCGTGAGCCGTGCCGCGATGGCGGTGGGAGTGAACCCGTGGTCTGCGAGCGAGACGAGCACGGCCTCGAACACGCGCAGCTGCCCGGCAGTGGGACGACGCTTGGTCGCGAGCCAGTACGCCAGCTCACCGAAGCCCACCTTGCCCATCAGCTCGCCCGCGAGATCGTGGCCGAGCAGCGTGATCGAGTCGCGATCGCTTGTTCCGATGCCTGTCGGGTACTCGGTCATCTCGTGCCTCCTCGTGCGATCCAGTCGCGCACCTGGCGACTGTGCTGGCCCAGCGTGGGCGCCGCGGACCGGTAGGTCGCCGGCGTGCGCGAGAACCCGATCGGATTGCGGACCATGGGAACGGCGTCATCACCCTCCCCCACGGCGACGACGGGATCGAGCCCCAGCCGCTCCGCAAGAGCGACGCCACCGTCGATCGTGTTGATCGGTCCGCACGGCACTCCGACGGCGGTCAGGATGTCGTACCACTCGCCAGCGGTGTGTTGGGCGAGCGCATCGACGAGCAGCGGCCGCAGCTGCTCCCGGTTGATGTTGCGGAGCTCGGTCTCGGCGAACCGGGGGTCATCCGCCAACTCAGGACGTGCGAGTGCTGCGGCCAGCCTGCGGAACTGCCCGTTGTTGGCCGCCACGACGATGATGTCGCCGTCGCTCGCGGGCAGCGGCTCGTACGGGAACAGGCTGGGGTGGGCGTTGCCCATGCGGAACGGGATCCGGCCCCCGGCCACATAGGTCGAGCTGTGGTTGGCCATCGCGGCGAGCGCAGTCGACAGCAGGTTCACTTCGACGTGCTGACCCTCTCCCGTGCCGTCGCGATGGCGGAGGGCCGCGAGCATCCCGATCGTCGCGTGCAGCCCCGTCATGATGTCGAAGACCGAGACGCCGCTGCGGTAGGCAGGGCCGTCGGCCGGGCCGGTGAGGCTCATCAGCCCCGAGGTGGCCTGCACGATGAGGTCGTAGCCCGGTAGGGATGCCCCGCCGGCTGCACCGAAGCCGCTGATCGACACGTAGACGACTGAGGGGTTCGCGGCGGCGACGCTCTCGTAGTCGAGACCGAACTTGGCCAGCCCGCCCGGCTTGAAGTTCTCGATCACGACGTCCGCGCGGGCCGTCAGCGACCGCGCGACGGCCCGATCGGCATCGTCGCGGAAGTCGAGCACGATGTCGTACTTGTTGCGGTTGATGCCCAGGTAGTACGTCGAGACGCCGTTGTGCTCGGGGGGTGTCCACGCCCTGGTCTCGTCGCCGTCCGGACCCTCCACCTTGATGACGGTGGCGCCGAGGTCGGCCAGCAACTGGGTGGCATAGGGCCCGGCGAGAACGCGGGAGAGGTCCGCGACCACCAGACCGGCCAGCGGACCGGTAGCGCTCGCGATCGCATCGTCGATCGGTGAAGACCGCGTAGCGGCGACATCGGCTGCTGATGAGACGGTCATCGAACTCCATCGATTCGTCGGACAACTGTCCGCTGTACGGACTTTGCCATTCAACGTCCATTGGTGGCAGGCCGTCAATAGGCAGCTCAAAGTTGTATATGTCGCGGTGGAGAATCTACGGACACTCGTCCGCTTCGTGGCTATACTCGCGTTCATGCGTGGCTCTGCACCGGATTTCATCGAATCCCTCGCCCGCGGTCTCGACGTGCTTCGCGCGTTCGACTCCTCCAAGAGGGTGCTGACCTTGAGCGAGGTCGCGACACGAACGGGACTCGCTCGCCCGACTGCCAGGCGCATCCTCGTCACGCTCGACGAGCTCGGCTACGTGCGAGGAAGCGATGGCGGCTTCGAGCTGACGGCCAAGGTGCTCGACCTCGGGATGGCCTACATCTCGTCGAGCAGCGTGTGGGATGTCGCGCATCCGCATCTGGTCGAGTTGGTGAAGAACGTGCACGAATCGTGTTCGATCGCCCAACTGGACGGCTCCGACATCGTCTATGTCGCGCGCGTTGCGGTTCCGAAGCTCGTGACGCTCTCGGTGACGATCGGAACCCGCTTCCCGGCCCTTCAGACCTCGCTCGGCAAGGTACTCCTGGCCGGACTGCCTGAGGCCGAACTGACGCGAACGCTCGCCATCCCGTCACTCTCGCCGGTGAAAGCGGCCTGGCAGCCGGACGAGGCGGAGATCGTGGCGACGCTGCGCGAGGTGCGGGCTCGCGGATGGGCCGCCACCGACCAGCAGTTGGCCCCGGCGATCCGTTCGGTCGCCGCTCCCGTGCGAGGCAGCGATGGTCAGGTGGTGGCCGCGATGAACGTGAACGCCCACGCCATGGAGACCAGCATGGAGACGCTGATCGACGACGTGCTGCCCCAGCTCCTCATGGCGGCGAGCGCGTTCAGCGACGACTGGGCGCGCTGGGAGGGCCGCCCGTTGGACGTCGTCGATCTGACCGAGGCAGGGGGCGCACGATGAGCCGGCTTCTCGTCCTGATCGCGAGCACCCGGCCGTCCCGCGTCGGAGGCGCCGTGGGCTCGTGGGCGATCTCCCACGCCAGGGAGCGTGCCGCGTTCGACGTGCACGTCGCCGACCTGCGCGACCTGGGCCTTCCCCTGATGGACGAGCCGAGGCATCCGAAGGCGCACGACTACGCCAACGAGCACACCCTGCGATGGAGCGAGGCAGTGCAGGCCGCCGACGCCTTCATCTTCGTCATGCCGGAGTACAACCACAGCTTCACGGCGCCACTGAAGAACGCGATCGACTACCTCTACCACGAGTGGGCGGGCAAGCCCGTCGGACTCGTGAGCTACGGCGGCCTCGCCGGCGGCACGCGCGCCGTCGTGGCTCTCCAACCCGTGCTGGCCAACCTCGGCATGCTCGGCGTGCGCTCCAACGTCGAGATCGCGTGGGTGGAGCAGCGGATCGAGTCCGACGGCTTCCGTTCCGACGAGCGGCTCGACGCCACCCTCGAGAAGCAGCTCGACGAGCTCGAGGACGCCGTCGCGCGGCTCAGGATGCCCGACCAGCCGACATCCAACGCGGTCGTCTGACGCGGTTTCCGACCTCGATTTCACGCGAGCACCAAGCCCGTGCTAGGCTATCTTCTTGTGCCGCGGGGTGGAGCAGCTCGGTAGCTCGCTGGGCTCATAACCCAGAGGTCGCAGGTTCAAATCCTGTCCCCGCAACCAAGAAGGCCCGGTCAGAAGCAATTCTGACCGGGCCTTTGCTCGCCTAGGGCGGTGGTGCAGAGGCGCTCAGCGCGAGTCGCGCTTCGCCTGGTTGCGGGCTCCCTCCGCGATCGTCGACGCGTCGCGCTTGAGGTTGCCAGGGCCCTGCTCGTATTCGCGAGAGCGCCCGGCGTCCGACACCTTGCCCGCGGCGGACGGAGTCGATTCCGGTCCGGTCCCCCGTCCTTCGCGGGCACGGGCGAGCCGCTCCTCCCTGAGCTGCTGGGCCTGCTCGTGCGCGACATCGGCGAGCCTCGCGGAGACGAGCGAGAGCGCCTCTTCGAACGCCTCGGCACGTACTCGGCTCTTGGCACCACGCTTGCCGGCCTCCCCGCGATCCCCGGTCGCGACGACATCCGCAGCAGCTTTGCGCCGCGCGTTCCTCACGTGCTTGTTGCGCGCTCGCCTCACCCGCTTGTGAAGCGCAAGGAGTCCGTCCTCGTCCAGAGAGTTCAGCCGGTCCGGCTCGACCTCGCGGATCAGGTCTCGTTCGGCATCCTTCAGCACCCAGGCGTAATCGTCCATGATCCCCCTCGCATTTCCAGGATACGTCGGCAGAGGGGGCTTGCCACAAGGCCCCATCTGCGAGGGAGAATCGTGCGCCAGCCACCCCTCCCGCGGCATCCCTCTCGACATCGGAGCCCATTGACCCTCACGAACACTGATGCGTTCAACCTTCCCGACCGGCTTTCGGCCAAGGCCGACCCTGCCCTGATCGCGCGCGACCGGCAGCAGTTCGCAACGATCGCCGACAGCCTGCAGGAGCAGATCGACGGCCTCGCCGACCGGCTCGCGGAGCTTCGCCTGCAGGCAGGCGGCAGCGGTCAGGCCGCGATGGACCGGGACATCGAGATCCACCGCGTCACCTCTCAGCTGCGCGTTCTGCGCCGCTACGGTCTCGATCTGTGCCTCGGCCGAGTGGTGCGCGAGGGCGATGGGCAACCGCTGTACATCGGACGACTCGGGCTCATGGACGACAAAGGCCGCCAGCTGATGGTCGATTGGCGAGCGCCGGCCGCGGAGCCCTATTTCGCCGCCACCCACGCGAACCCGATGGGACTGGTGAGCCGTCGCAGGTATCGCTGGACGCGAGGTCGCATCACGGACTACTGGGACGAGGTGTTCACCGCTGAGGCGCTCGAGAGCCGCGCGGCGCTTGATGACCAATCGGCCTTCATCGCGAGTCTCGGGAGCAGCCGGTCGGAGCGGATGCGCGACGTACTCAGCACGATCGAGTCCGACCAGGACGCGATCATCCGCGCGGGATCGCGCGGTGCGCTCGTCGTCGACGGCGGCCCCGGAACGGGCAAGACCGTCGTCGCGCTCTACCGCGCCGCCTACCTTCTCTATTCGGAGCCACGGATCACCCAGGGTGGTGGTGGAGTGCTGTTCATAGGCCCGAATCCCGCATACCTCTCTTATGTGGACGACGTTCTGCCCAGCCTGGGAGAGGAAAGCGTGCAGATCTGTACGCTGCGCGGCCTCGTGCAAGAGGGTGAGACCGCGGTGACGGAGCGCGACCAGGAGGTGGCGAGGGCGAAGGCATCCGGTCGCCTGCTCGCTGCCGTGACCGCGGCCGTCGACTATTACGAACAGCCGCCGACCACGGAACTGACGATCGAGACCGAGTGGGGCGATCTGGAGCTGACCGCGACGGAGTGGGCAGGGGCGTTCGGGGAACCGGATGGCTCCCTCACGCACAACGAGGCACGCGACCAGGTCTGGGAAGCGCTGCTCGAGACTCTGATCGACCAGCTCGACGACGAGGATGCCCCTCCGCACCTGATCCGCAGGGAGCTCTCCAGGAACGAGGAGCTGACCGGCGCGTTCGCGACGGCATGGCCATTGCTCGACCCAGCAGGCGTCATCGGCGACCTGTGGTCGGTCCCCCAGTACCTGAGACTCTGCGCGCCGTGGCTGTCGTCGTCGGACATCCGCCTGCTGCAGCGGGATGAGCCGCGAGCCTGGACCGTGTCGGACCTTCCGTACCTGGATGCCGCCCGCCAGCGCATCGGCGACCCGCAAGCCGCTCGGCAAGCACGCAGACGCGAGGCGACGCTCGCGTCCGAGCGGGAAGAACGAGCCAACGTCATCGATCACCTCATCGAGTCCGACGACAGCGAGATGCTGCTGATGCGGATGCTCCGCGAGCAGGACGCGCAGAACTCCCTGGTCGACGACGCGGCGCTCCCGAGCGTCGACCCCGACCTGCTGGCCGGACCATTCGCCCACGTGATCGTCGATGAAGCCCAGGAGCTCACGGATGCCGAGTGGCAGATGCTGCTGCTGCGCTGCCCGTCGAGGAGCTTCACGATCGTCGGCGATCGGGCGCAGGCGCGGCACGGTTTCACCGAGACCTGGCGCGAGCGACTGGAGCGCGTCGGTCTCTCGGAGGTGACGATGACGTCGCTGAGCATCAACTACCGCACCCCGGAGGAAGTGATGGCGGAAGCGGCGCCGGTCATCCTCGCCGCGCTGCCCGACGCGAACGTGCCGATCTCCATCCGCAGCAGCGGGCTGCCGGTCGTGCACCGGTCGACGGCCGAACTCGACTTCGTCGTGGACACCTGGCTCGCCGCGCACGACGAGGGCATCGCCTGCGTTGTCGGCGACCCGGGGTTCAAGGCGCTGCCGCGGGTACGGTCGCTCTCCCCCGAATACGTGAAGGGCCTGGAGTTCGATCTGGTGGTGCTCGTGGATCCACAGGAATTCGGGGACGGCATAGAGGGGGCGGTCGACCGGTACGTGGCGATGACGAGAGCAACCGGACGGCTCGTCATCCTGACCAGCGATGGAATGACAGTCGACCCGGTCGACCGGTAGACACGGCGCAGAGCCGGATCGAGCACGATCGGAGAAGCCCTGCACCTCGGGCCGCGGTTAACCTGGTTCTCGTTCGGCACAACAGGAGGACAGGATGAGCATCGACACGGCACCGTTGCAGGAGCAGACGGCGGATCGCGCGGACGCCCACGAGGTGATCCGCGTGCACGGTGCGCGGGTGAACAATCTGAAGGATGTCAGCCTCGAGATTCCGAAGCGCCGCTTGACCGTGTTCACCGGCCTCTCGGGCTCGGGCAAGAGCTCCCTCGTGTTCGGCACGATCGCCGCGGAGTCGCAGCGGCTCATCAACGAGACCTACAGCACCTTCGTGCAGAGCTTCATGCCGACCCTCACGCGTCCGGATGTCGACGTGCTCGACGGCCTCACCACAGCGATCGCGGTGAGCCAGGAGCGCATGGGGTCGGATCCCCGTTCGACGGTGGGGACCGCGACCGACGCGAACGCCCTGCTGCGCATCCTGTTCGCCCGCCTCGGCGATCCGCAGATCGGCGGCCCCAAGGCGTTCTCGTTCAACATCGCGTCGATCAGCGGCGCCGGGGCCGTGACGGTGCAGAAGAACGGCGCCGAGATCAAGGAGCGCCGCAGCTTCGCGATCGTCGGCGGAATGTGCCCTCGCTGCGAGGGCCGCGGAACCGTGCAGGACTTCGACCTCACGGCGCTCTACGACGACTCGAAGTCGCTCAACGAGGGCGCGCTCACGATTCCCGGGTACAGCATGGACGGATGGTTCGGCCGCATCCTGCGCGAGTCCGGATTCTTCGACCCCGACAAGCCGATCCGCCAATTCACGAAGAAGCAGCTGAACGATCTGCTCTACAAGGAACCGACGAAGATCAAGGTCGAGGGCATCAACCTGACCTACGAAGGGCTGATCCCCAAGATCACGAAGTCGATGCTGTCGAAGGATGTCGACGCCATGCAGCCCCACATCCGGGCCTTCGTCGAGCGCGCCATCGCGTTCGGCACCTGCCCTGAGTGCGACGGCACGCGGCTGAGCGCGCTTGCCCGGTCATCCAAGGTGGCAGGCATCAGCATCGCGGATGCCTGTGCCATGCAGATCTCGGACCTCGCCGCCTGGGTGCGCGGCCTCGACTATCCGCAGGTCGCTCCTCTGCTGCAGGCGCTGCAGGAGCTGCTCGACTCTTTCGTCGAGATCGGGCTCGGATACCTCTCACTCGATCGGTCGGCAGGCACGCTGTCGGGCGGTGAGGCGCAGCGCACCAAGATGATCAGGCACCTCGGGTCGGCGCTCACCGACGTCACCTACGTGTTCGACGAGCCGAGCGTCGGTCTGCATCCGCACGACATCAAGCGGATGAGCCGGTTGCTCAAGCAGCTGCGCGACAAGGGGAACACGGTGCTTGTCGTCGAGCACAAGCCGGAGGTGATCGAGATCGGCGACCACGTCGTCGACCTCGGTCCGGGTGCCGGCGCCGCCGGAGGCGAGGTGTGCTTCGAAGGCACCGTCGCCGAGCTGCGCGACAGCGACACGATCACCGGGCGGCACCTCAGCGACCGTGCACAGCTCAAATCGACCGTGCGGAGCGCCACAGGTGCACTCGAGGTGCGCGGGGCATCCACTCACAACCTGAAAGATGTGGATGTCGACATTCCGCTCGGCGTGCTGGTCGTCATGACCGGCGTCGCCGGGTCGGGCAAGAGTTCGCTCGTGAGCGGCTCGGTCGCGGGACGCGACGGCGTCGTCTGGGTGGACCAGGCGCCGATCAAGGGGTCGCGGCGGAGCAACCCTGCCACCTACACCGGCCTGCTCGACCCGATCCGCAAGGCCTTCGCGAAGGCCAATGGGGTGAAGCCTGCGCTGTTCTCGTCGAACTCCGAAGGCGCATGCCCCGTCTGCAACGGTGCCGGGGTCATCGAGACGGACCTCGGCGTGATGGCCTCCGTCACCACGGTGTGCGACGAGTGCGGCGGCAAGCGGTTCAACCAGGCGGTGCTGGAGTACAAGCTCGCTGGGCGCGACATCAGCGAGGTGCTCGGCATGTCGGTGATCGAAGCCCAGGCGTTCTTCGCCGAGACGGATGCCCGCACCCCCGCCGCATCGACGGTGCTCGACCGCCTCGCGGCCGTCGGGCTCGGCTATCTCACGATCGGGCAGCCGCTGACCACGCTGTCCGGCGGCGAGCGGCAACGCCTCAAGCTGGCGACGCACATGGGAGAGAAGGGGGGCATCCTGGTGCTCGACGAGCCGACGGCAGGCCTGCACCTCGCGGATGTCGACAACCTGCTCGCACTGCTCGACAGGCTCGTCGACGGCGGCAAGTCGGTCATCGTCGTCGAGCATCACCAGGCCGTGATGGCGCACGCCGACTGGATCATCGACCTCGGCCCGGGCGCAGGCCATGACGGCGGACGCATCGTCTTCGAGGGCACGCCGACGGACCTCGTCACCGCGCGATCCACACTGACGGGCGAGCACCTCGCGGAGTACGTCGGCGCGTGACTCCCGCGCACATCGGTGCGATACGTTGAAGCCGATGACAACGCAGGAGCAGGCGCCGGCGAGACAGACCGGCAGATGGCGTCCGCTCGCCTGGACCATCCCGGTGGGGATCGTCGCCGCCGCTCTGATCGTTCTGCTCGTGCGCTGGCTGCTCACGCTGCCTGCCATGCAGGACTTCCTGCGCACCTATCCCGGCACGAGCCCCCTGCCTGCGTGGGCTCCCGTCGGCTTCCCGCTGTGGCTGGCGATCCTGCACTTTCTGAACACGACGTTCCTGCTGTTCATCGTGCTCTCCGGCTGGTCGATCCGACGTACGAGGAAGGGCGGTCGGCGGCCCAAGGAATTCTGGATCCGTGACAACGACCACCTGATCCGCACGAAGAACCCGCCGATCCGCATCACCCTCACGTCGTGGTGGCACCTCACGGTCGACGCACTCTGGGTGTTGAACGGCGTGATCTACGTCATCCTGCTCTTCACCACCGAGCAGTGGATCCGCATCGTGCCGACACGATGGGATGTCATCCCGAACGCCATCTCGGCCGGCCTGCAGTACGTGTCGTTGAACTGGCCGTACGAAGACGGCTGGGTCGCCTACAACGCACTTCAGCAGCTGATCTACTTCATCACCGTGTTCATCGCGGCGCCGCTCGCCGTGATCTCCGGCATCAGGCTCGCCCCGGGGCTCGCCGTGCGATGGCGACGACTCGACAAGTTCTTCCCCCTGAGCGTGGCGCGCGTCATCCACTTCACCGTGATGATCTGGTTCGTCGCCTTCACGGCCGTGCACGTCGGGCTCGTGCTCATCACCGCCCCGCTGCGCAACCTCAACCACCTCTACGGGCTGCAGGATGACACGAGCTGGGTCGGCTTCGGCGTGTTCGTCGTCTCACTGATCGTGATCGCCGTGGCGTGGGTTCTGCTGCGCCCGCCGCGCTTGGACACGATCGCGGAGCTCACCGGGAGCGTCAAGCGCCGCTGAACCGGGTCAGCGGGCGGTCCATCCTCCATCGATCGCCAGGGTCTGCGCGGTGATCAGGGATGCTGCCGACGACGCGAGGAACACAGCGGCGCCGGAGACCTCGGCGGGAACGCCGATGCGATGAAGAGCCGCGATGCGCTCAACGGTGTCTGCCCGGAACTCCGGGTCGGACAGCGCCGCCTCTGTGCCGTCCGTCTCGATGAACGTGGGCGCGAGCGCGTTCACTCTGATGCCGTATTCGCCCCACTCCACGGCGTGGCACCGAGTCATGTGCACGACCGCGGCTTTGGCCACGCAATACGACGACTCCCCCGGTAGCGCGATCAGCCCCGCCTGCGAGGCGATGTTGACGATCGAGCCCCCGCCGGCATGACGCATGTGCTTGGCCGCGTGCTGGGAGAGGAAGTACGTGGACTTCGTGTTCAGCGCCCAGACGCGATCGAAGTCGTCTTCGGTGACATCCATCGCCTGGCCCATGATGCCGCCGCCCGCATTGTTCACCAGTGCATCGAGCCGCCCGAACTCGTGCACCGTCTCGTCGATCGCGGCGCGCGCGCCGGTGAGGTCGGTGACGTCGAGCTCCACGGGGAGGGCCCTGCGGCCGAACGATTCGATCTCGGATGTCAGGCCCGCGTCATCCGTCACGTCACGCAGCCCGATGGCGACATCCGCCCCGGCTCGGGCGAACTCCAGGGCGATGGCGCGCCCCAGACCACGACGCGCGCCCGTCACGAGCACGGTGGAACCGGTGAGGTCGAAGGGCGACGATGCCATTGCGGGCTCCCGAGCGCTACTTGGACGAACCGGTCGAACCGGAGCCGGACGAACCTGAGCTGGACGACATCGCCTGCTCGGCCGCGAGGGCGTCGGCCAGGTCCTTCGTGAGCCGGGCATCCGCCGCACCGTATGCCGTCCAATCGCCGGCCTTCAGCGCAGCGTCGCGATCGGCGAGCGCCTGCTTCGCATCGTTCAGCGCGGACTGGAGCGCCTGCTGCTGCGACGTGTTCGAACCGGTCGACGAGCCACCCGAGCCTGTTCCGGTCGAGCCGGTACCTCCCGTGCCCGATCCCGTGCCGGAGGTCGACCCGGCGCCGGTATCACCGGCCGTGGCGCCGGAGTCTCCGCCGAACAGCACGTCGAGGGCGCCGTCGAGCGTGTCCTCGAAGGCGATCTTGTTTCCGAACGACACCAGCACCTTCTGCAGCAGCGGGTAACTCGTCGAGCCGCTCGACTGGATGTACACGGGTTCGACGTAGAGCAGACCGCCGCCGACGGGAAGGGTCAGCAGGTTGCCGTTGATCACCTTGGTCGATCCGGTGCGCAACAGGTTCAGCGCCTGGGACACGTTCGTGTCTGAGTCGAAGCTGTTTTGGACAGAGCCCGGCCCTGGAATCGTGTCTTGCGACGGCAGGCGCAGCAGTCTCAGGGTTCCGTAGTCAGACGACTTCGTCCCGGACTTGTCCCCCGCATTCGAGTCGACCGCCAGATAGCCCTTCAAGATGCTGCGGTTGGACGCACTCGTGGATTGAGGGATGAACGTCGTGTACAGCGAGAACTGTGGAGACGCCTGCCCCGGCATCTGCATCGTCAAGTAGTACGGCGGCTGCAGCGAGGTGGCATCCGTCGTGCTCGGGTCGTCGGGCACCTGCCACGCGTCGGTGCTGGAGAAGAACGATCCCGAATCGGTCACGTGATAGCGAGAGAGGATGTCGCGCTGCACCTTGAACAGGTCGGCAGGGTATCGCACGTGGCTCATCAGGGCCCCGCTCATGTCGCTGAGTGGCTTCACGGTGCTCGGGAAGACCTTCTCCCACGTCTTCAGCACGGGGTCGCTCGAATCCCACGCGTAGAGCGTCACCTTGCCGGTGTAGGCGTCGACCGTGGCCTTGACCGAGTTGCGGATGTAGTTGATGTCATCCATCGCGTAGCTCGGCGTCGACGAAGTCTGCGAGTCGGCGGTGGCGTCGCTGTACGACACCTCCTGCGAGTACGGGTACTGGTCGCTGGTGGTGTATCCGTCGATGATCCAGACGATGCGCCCGTTCACCACGGAGGGATACGGGTCGCTGTCGAGCGTGAGGTAGGGCGCGACCTGCTCCACACGGGATGCCGGGTTGCGGTTGTAGAGGATCTGGGAGTCGGAGTTCACCGCGTCGGAGAGCACGATCTGCTCATCCTGGAACTTGATCGCATACGCGAGGCGCGTGAAGAGGTTGTCGAGCTTCGGGCCGCCGTTGCCGTCGTACGTGGTGTAGGTGGCCTGCTGGCCGCCGGAACCGGCCGGGTAGTCGAGCTCGATCGGCTTGGCGCCGGAGGGAGCTCCGACGATGGAGTACTTCGGGGAACCCTCGCCGAAGTAGACCCGCGGCTGATAGTCGCCGAGGGCGCCGGAGGTCGGGATGCCCGACTCGAGGAAGTCCGGCTCGCCATCGCTCTGCCGCTTGTTGCCGTACGCGGCGACCAGGCCGTAGCCGTGCGTGTACACGAAGGTCTCGTTGTACTTGCCGGAGTCGCCGAGTCCGGACTGCTGCAGTTCGCGGACGGCGACGACGGTGTCTTGCTCCTTGCCGTCGATCGTGTAGCGGTCGACGTCGAGGTCCTGCCCGAAGCCGTAGTACTGCCGGAACTGCTGCAGCTGGGCGAAGGCGCCGGAGACCACCGAGGGATCGAGGATGCGGATGCTCGCGGTGGTGTCTGCATCCTTACGCAGGGCTCCGGCTTTGGCATCCGTCTTCGCGTCGTACGTGCTGACCTTCACGTTGGAGACGTCGAAAGCATCTCTGGTGGAGTCGATGGATCGATTGATGTAACTCGATTCGAGCGTCTTCTCGCTCGGCGCCACGATGAGCTTCTGCACGCCCCACGGATAGATCGCGCCGACGATGATCGCCGAGACGATGAGTAGCGCCGTGCCGACCAAAGGGTAGCGCCAGCGGCCGATGAAGGCGGTGAGCACGAAGAGCAGCGCGACCACGACCGCGATCCCCGCGAGGATGGCCCGGCCGGGGATCGTGGCGTGCACGTCGGTGTACGCGGCGCCGTTCACGCGACCGCCGACGGCCGAGTCGGTGACCGCCGCATAGCGGTCGAGCCAGATGCTGACGGCCTGCAGAAGCAGGTAGACCGCGGCGAGCACGGCGATCTGCACCCGTGCGGCACGCGAGATACGCACCTCGCGCCCCGAGATTCTTACCGAGCCGTACAGGTAGCTGGTCGCCATGGTTGCCAGCAGCGCGATGATCGTGACGGCGGAGAGGAACGCGACGACGCTGCGGTAGAACGGCAGCGCGAACATGTAGAACGACACGTCGAGGTGGAACTGCGGGTCTGTCGTGCCTGCGGGAACGCCGTTCAGCCACAGAGCAGCGGACTTCCAGTTGCCCGCGGACGCCGCCCCCGCGAACAGGCCGAAGACGATAGGGATGCCGTAGGTGGCGAGCCTGCGCAACGGCTCGACGACCTGCTGGTAGCGCCCGACCCCTGAGTCGAGCTTCGCGTAGACAGGACGCAGCCGGTACGCGAGGAACATGCAGAGCCAGAGCGGCACGGCCATCGCGAGGAACCCCAGGAGGAACATCACGCCGCCCGCGAGCCACTGCGTCGTGAGCACGTTGAGATAGCCGACCTGCTGGAACCAGAGCACGTCGGTGTAAAGGCTCGTGAAAATGAAGAACGCGATGACGAGCACGACGACGATGCCGAGCGTGATCCAGATGGCCGCGCGACGTCGACGGGGGCGGCCTACTGCTGCGGATGTCACTGAGAGTCCTCTTCGGGGGCTTTGCGGGCTGTTGCCCTCCGTCAAGAAGGAACGGCCCGCTTGCGGGCGCTAGACCCCCATCCTAGGGCGAGCGTCTATGACGGCAGCCGGAGGCCGCCTGGGAGTGATCTGGATGTCTGGTATGAGCCCACTGGCCGCGCACGGGCGGCTACGACGTCGGGCAGGTCGGCAGGTCGGCGGTGCTCGAGCCGGTGCGCACGGCATCCAGCACCTTGACCGAGTCGCTCAGGGTCTTGACCGCGAAGACCTGGAGTCCAGCGGGGATATGACCCGTCACCTCGTCGCAGTTCGACGCAGGTGCGAGGAAGATGGTGGCGCCCGCGCTGCGAGCCCCGTACATCTTCTGCCTGATGCCTCCGATGGCGCCGACATTGCCGACGTTGTCGATGGTGCCCGTTCCTGCCACGCGCTTGCCGCCGCTCAGAGAGTCGGGTGTGAGCTTGTCCATGATGCCCAGCGCGAACATCTGGCCGGCGCTGGGGCCGCCGACGTTGTCGAGCTGGATGCTCACCTCGAACGGAAAGTCGTACTTCATGCCGGCGCCGATTCCGACCACGACCTGCCCCGCCAACTTCTCAGGGGTAACGCTGAGCGTCTTCTCCTTGCCGTCACGAAGCACCACGATGCTCGCGGGCTTGTCCGTGCCGTTCTTCTTCAGCTCGTCACGCAGCCCCTGCACGCTCTTCACCGCGACCCCGTTGACGGTGAGGATCTCGTCCCCTACCTCGACGACGCCCTTCGCAGGGCCGTCGAGCACCTGGGCGACCACGACGTGCTGCGGAAAGTCGTAGCCCAGTTCGTTGAGAGCGGCGGCGACGGCATCCTTCTGCGAGTCCGTCATCAGCTGGGCGTTCTCGGTGTTCTGCTGCTGCACGTTCGCGCCAGGAGGGAAGGCCACGCCGACCGGGATGACCTCGTGGGACGGCGACAGCCACGCCTGGATGACCTGCCCCCAGTTGGGAAGCTGCTGAGGCGTTCCGATCTCCGACACCGTGAGCAGGTCGAGCGAGCCCTTCGTCGGATAGGTCGGATGCCCGCTGACGACGATGAGGGGCTTCTTCTCGTCGGCCGTGGTCGGGGTCTGCCCCACCGGGTGGTTGTAGCCCAGCGTGTTGAACACCGGGCCGGGCGCCTCGATCACGTAGGGGGCGGGCGACAGCGCCATCACCATGAGAAGCACGAAAGCGACGACGATGAGCGCCGTGCCAATGGCGCGTCTGCGAGAGAGACGCGGTTGCTCGCCCTCCTCGTCCGCATCCTGCTCGGGCCCGGCGGGGTCCGGAGTGTTCCGCGCGTGCGCATCATCAGAGAAAAGGGTCACGGTGCTCTCCTCGTGTTCGCGACGGGCGGACGATGGACCACGACAGCATAGGGGAATTCCCACCCGCGGCCGCTGTGTGCGGGGCTAGCGTTGATGGTGCGTCTGCGGCGAAGGCCGCCGGGCGCGCCCCCGTGCCGGGATCGACGATCCCGTGGAATCGACGAGAAGAGGCATCGCGTGTCCGATGACGACCGGAACGATCCAGAAGACGAGTTCCGCGACATGCTGCGCCAGTTCCTGTCGGGAAACGGATCGTTGGACCCAGAGCAACTGGCAGGAGCCGCGGGAATCCCCGCGGACGCTGCGAGCATCCAAGCGCTGATGAGCCAGCTGCAGAGCGCCCTGCGCTCCTCGGGCGACGGCATCAACTGGGATGTCGCGCTCGAGCAGGGCACCTCGATCGCGTCGAAGGACGCCGTCGAGGTCACGCCGGCTGAGCGGGTCGAGCTCGACCAGGCCTTCAACGTTGCGGCGCTGTGGCTCGACGAGGTGACCAGCATCTCCGAGCTGACCTCGACCCCGACGCTGCTCAGCCGCAGGCAGTGGGTGAAGGACACCATGCCGGTGTGGACGCAGCTCGCGGAGCCCGTCGCGACCAGCATCTCGGATGCCCTCACTCAGGTGATGCAGGAGCAGGCGCCCGAGGAGATGAAGGGCATGCTGCAGAACGCCGGGCACATCGTGCGCGCTGTCGGCGGCACGCTGTTCGCCGTTCAGCTCGGGCAGGTGGTGGGTCAGCTCTCCAGCGAGGTGGTGTCGGGAGGAGACGTCGGCATCCCGCTGCTGAAGGACGGCACGGCCGCGCTGCTGCCGCAGAACGTTGCCGCGTTCGGCGAAGGGCTCGACATCCCGAGCGACCAGGTTGCGCTCTATCTCGCGGTTCGCGAGCTGGCGCACGCCAGGCTGTTCCGCCACGCCAAGTGGCTGCGTCTGCAGCTCATCACGTCGATCACGGAGTTCGCGCGCGGGGTGACGATCGACATCGACCGCATGCAGGAGCTCGCGGAGGGCTTCGACCCCTCGAACCCCGAGGAGCTGCGGCAGGCGATGGTGAGCGGCGCGCTCATTCCGCCGAAGACCGAAGCCCAGGAGGCCGCGCTCGCACGGCTCGAGACGCTTCTCGCGCTGATCGAGGGCTGGGTCGACGTGGTGACCGCGAAGGCCACAGCAAGGCTGCCGAAGTCGGATGCCGTGGCGGAGACGGTTCGACGCCGTCGCGCCGCCGGTGGCCCTGCCGAGTCGGCCTTCGGCACGCTCGTCGGCCTCGAGCTGCGGCCGAGAAGGCTGCGCGAGGCAGCGGCGATGTGGAAGCAAGTGACGGATGCGGTCGGGGACGACGAGCGGGACCGCCTGTGGTCGCACCCCGACCTGCTGCCGACGTCCGAAGATGTCGACGACCCGAGCGCACTGGTGGCACGGCTGACGGCATCTGCGTCGGGCGCCGAGCCGGAGTACGACGAGCTCGACGAGGCGATCGCAGCCCTGCTGCGTGGTGACGCCATCGAGGGCGACGTGCCCCCTGAACCCGGTGACGACGGCGAACAGGGACCGCGGCCGGTCTGAGGCCACTTCCGCTGGCTTCGCCGCGTGCTCCTCAACCCACGGTGAGGACGGCGGGGTTGTGGACAACGTCTGTGCGCGGCGCCGCACATCGGCATGATGGCGGCATGATCTATCGCCTCGATCCCGCTGTTCCACTGGTGTGGCGCGATCCGCAGACGCTGCAGCTGGGTGTGGATCGGGTGGTGTGCGTCTTTCCCCAGGTGACGCCCGTGCTCGAACGGATGCTCGCCGCCCTGCGAACCGGAGCGGCTCGTTCACTGCTCGAGGTGACGGCATCCGTTGGCGGTTTCGGACATGCCGCCAGCAACGAGGTCGATGCGCTTCTCGCCTCCGTCTCGGAGGCGCTGCTGCAGCCGGGGCCGGAGGCCGACGTCCGGCAGATGACGATCGTGATCGACGGCAACGGCCCGACGGCGGAGCGGCTGCTGCGCCTTGTGCGCGAGTCGGGCCACTCCGTCACCACCGCCGATCGCGTTGAGCGGGAGACCGACGAGGTCGCCGCTGTCGTGATCTTCGGCTCCTTCGTGATCCCACCGTGGCGGCACGGTCCGTGGCTACGGCGCGACATCCCGCACCTTCCCGTCGTGTTCGGCGATGCGGGCGCCGAGATCGGCCCCTTCGTCGAGGCGGAGGGGCCGTGCCTGCGCTGCCTGTCCCTCGCCCGCACCGACGCGGACCCCGCGTGGCCCGCGATCGCAGCACAGCTCGACACGCACGCGCCGGCGCCCGAGCCCGTTTTGCTCTCCGCCCACGTCGCATCGCTCGCGGCGCGATGGCTGGATGCCAGGGTACGGACCGGTGATCGATCGCATGCATCGACGAGCATGCGCATCGAGTCGGACGGACGTGTCAGCTCGCTGCAGCACTCGGCGCACGGTCTGTGCGGATGCCGAGGTCTGCCAGAAAACGTGACGGCTCTCGTGGGCCGGCCGCATTCGCAGCCCAGCTCAACGCCAGCCGGCGCCTCGCGCGTGTGACGCCGACGTAGAGCAGCCGGCGCTCCTCTTCGATCGCCTCAGGGGTGCGCGCATAGCCGATCGGCACGAGGCCGTCGCCCAGGCCGACGATGTGCACGTCATCCCACTCGAGACCCTTGGCCGCGTGCAGCGTGCACAGCGTGACGGCGGCGATGCGCGGCTCGTGCTGCGCAGCCTGCCGTGCCAGCAGGTCGTCGGTGAACTCGCGGAATGTGGTCCCTGCCGGGGCGTCGTCGACAAGCCCCATGATGGCGTTCAACGCCTCCCAGCGATCGCGCACGCTGCCAGCGCCCTGCGGTGCCTCGAGGGTCCACCCCAGCGATCGCAGCACATCGCTCACCGATTGGAAGAGCGGCTCATCCGAGACCGTGAGAGACGCGGCGCGCAGGGTCATGACGGCCTGTCGCACCTCGGGCAGATCGAAGAACCGCGCGCCGCCACGCACTTGATAGGCCACCCCGGCATCGGTCAGTGCGGCTTCGAGCGGTGCCGCCTGCGCATTCACCCGATAGAGCACGGCGAGGTCCTGCGGCTTCGTACCCTGCAGGATGCTCGTCGCGAGCCGGGAGGCGACGGCCGCCGCCTCCGCAGCGTCGGTCTCGTACCCGGCGATCGTCGGCGAGGGAGCGGGATCGGCTTCCGCCTCCGAGGCGAGCGAGTGGAGCGTCAGCGCCCCCGGTCGGCCACGCATCAGGCGATTGGCGGCCTCGACGATCGGCGCACTCGAACGATAGTTCTGCTCGAGACGCACGAGCGAGGCATCCGGATAGCGGCGAGGGAAGTCGAGGAGAAACCCGCTGGACGCCCCGGCGAACGAGTAGATCGTCTGGCTCGCGTCCCCCACGACGCAGAGGTCTGAGCGGTCGCCGAGCCACAGGTCGAGCAGTCGCTGCTGCAGCGGTGAGACGTCCTGATACTCGTCGACGACGAAGAAGCGGTACTGCTCGCGCACGTGCATGGCGACAGCCGGCTCGGTCTCGATCATGCCGGCGCAGGCCTGCAGAACATCCTCGAAGTCCAGCTGCCTGCGGTCATCCTTCAGCGCCTCGTAGGCACGCTGCAGATCGACGGCCTGTGCAGCGCCGAGAGAGCCAGGGGTGGTTCGTGCCGATCGGCCGTCGGCGTCGGGCACGAGCATCCGCTCGTAGTCGTCGATGCTCAGCTCGCTCACTTTGCGCCACTCGATCTCGGCGGCGACGTCTCGCAAGGTGGCGGTGTCGACCTTCAGCTTGATGCGCTCGGCGGCCTGGCCGAGCAGCCTCGCCTTGCCGTCCAGCACACGTGGCAGCGAACCCCCGACGACGATCGGCCAGAAGTAGTTCAGCTGGCTGAGCGCCGACGCGTGGAAGGTGCGAGCTGAGACGCCCGTTGCGCCGAGTGCGCGCAGCCGGGTGCGGAGTTCCGAGGCCGCCCTGGCGGTGAACGTCAGCGCCATCACCCGGTTCGGTGCGTACACGCCGGTCGCGACGCCGTAGGCGATGCGATGGGTGATCGCGCGGGTCTTGCCGGTTCCCGCGCCGGCCAGTACACAGACCGGGCCGAGCAGTGCTTCGGCCGCCACCCGTTGTGCGGCGTCCAGGCCCTCGAGAAGGGCATGGGCGGAATCGGTCACGCGACGCCCGCTCGCGGCGCGGGAGGCTCGTCCAGCGGCCCGCCGTACCAGTCGCGCACGATGGCGTGAGCGATCGACGACCCGCCGGGAAGCAGGATGTCGTCGCGTTCCCGCCAGATGTCGTCACGGCTGAACCAGCGCAGGGCCAGGATCTCCTCACCGTCGGGCCGCAGCTCGGTGTGCCCTGACAACGCCCTCGCCTCCATGCCGATCATCACGGATGCCGGGAACGGCCACGGCTGCGATCCGAGGTAGACCGGGTCGGCGACGATGACGCCCGACTCCTCCTCCACTTCGCGCATGACGGCGGACTCGAACGACTCCCCCGCCTCGACGAACCCGGCGAGCAGCGACCAGCGGTTCGCCTCCCACAGCGCGTTCGAGCCGAGCAGGATGCGATCGTCCTCGTCGAGAACGCGCATGATGACGGCGGGGTCGGTGCGCGGGAACACCTCGTTGTTGTCGAGGAAGCAGCGGCGCATCCAGCCGCCGAGTTCGACGACGGTGGGAGTTCCGCAGCGCGGGCAGTGCGTGTGCGACACGTGCCAGTTCGCGATGGCGACGGACTCCGTGACCAGTCCGGCGTCCCTGTCGCTCAGTCGTGTCGCGATGTCGCGGAGGCCACGCCAGCGGGTCTCGTCGGGCTGCAGCTCGCCTGCTGCGGCATCCGTGAGCACCGAGAGGATGACCGGGGTGCCTGCGGGCTCGCCCTCTGACGCCTCGAGGGTTCGCCCGAGGTAGACGCGGGTCAGCGCAGAGGTGACCTCGTCGGTGCGGAAGAGCGTGAGACGAAGGCGATCGCTCTCTCCGACCTCGGTCGTCAGCACCCGTCCCTGCCAGAGCGGCAGCACGCGCGTGGCAGGGTCCGAAAGGAGCTCATCGAAGAGATCCTCTCTGCCTCGTCTGACGCCGTCACGATCGACGGCGGACCTCGACAGGGGAAGCGGACCGACGGGGCTCGGCATCGATGGACTCCTCACGACTGGTGCATGGTAGGGGCCACCCGGGCTTGCCGCGTGCGCGTGGCGAACGACCTCGGCGACGAAGGGCACGCCTACCCTTGACGGTATGGCCAGATCCCATCTCACTCTAGCCGCGCTGGCCACGTCGGCCGTGCCCGACCTGGACATCGCAGGCACCCGCAGCTACAGCTACGACCTGCACGGCGATTTCGAGTCGGCACTGCTCACCAGCAGGGACGGAACCGAGCTGATCATCCGGGTTCCCGCGTCGCAGGATGCCGAGACCGAGCAGAGCGCCGACCTGATCGCGCTGCGCTCGCTCACCCCCGGTGTGCGCGCGAGGCTCCCGTTCGACGTGCCGGAGTACGTCGGTCAGACGCCCATCGGCGGCACCCGTGCCGTGGTGTTCACGTTCCTTCCAGGCGACAAGGTCGCCCTCGAGAACGTGCAACCCGGCGACGGTCTGGCCGCCTCTATCGGGCGTGCCATCGCGGCTGTTCACTCGCTGCCGGCGTCGTTCGTGGCTGAGGCCGGACTTCCCGCCCTCAGCGCCCTCGACTGCCTCGCGGCGACGAAGACCCTCATCGCCTCAGCAGACGGCACCGGTCATGTGCCGGCGGCGCTCTCCAAGCGCTGGAAGGAGGCTGTCACGGACGATGACCTGTGGCGCTTCCAACCGACGGTGATCAACGGTGCGCTGACGATCGACTCGTTCATCGTGCGCGAAGAGTCCGTGGTCGGGCTGCTCGGCTGGTCGGCGCTCAGGGTCGGCGATCCGGCTCGCGACCTGCACTGGATCCTGGGCATGGGAGCGGATGCCGCCGAATCCGCCATCGAGGCGTACTCGCTGACCCGAGGGGCGGCTTCGGACCCGAACCTGCTGTTCCGAGCGACCCTCTATGCGGAGCTGGAGCTTGCGCGGTGGCTCATGCACGGCATCCAGCTGCACGATCAGTTGATCGTGGACGACGCTGTTGCCATGCTCGACGGTCTGGTGGAGCGGGTGCACGACGACGATGCAGATCCGCTTGCGCCGACCACCGGGCCGATCATGGCGATCACCGACGTCGAAGCACTGCTCGACGCGACTCCGGTGGCGCGAGCCGCCGGCGATGCATCGCTAGGCCTCCTGCCGGTCGCTGAGGAACGGCCGCCCGCCGAGGACGACTTCGACCGCGACGACGACTGAAGCGCTGCTACGGGTTTCGAGACGCGCGCGGCTACGCCGCGTGCTCCTCAACCCACGGGGGCGCGCACGCCTGCGGCGTGGTCCTCAACCCACGAGTCTTCGCAACGCAGCCTGACCGCCGGACGGGCGGAGGCATTCAGGCCGCCGCGAAGCCGCTTCCCGAAGCTGCCGTGTTCGCTCGCCACAGCTCGAGGAGCTCGTGCTCGTCGACGAGACCGGTCGGACGGATGACGAGGTCGTCGGCAACGTAGTAGAACGCGGCATCCACGAGCGCCGGGTCGATGCCGCGCCAGCGGGCGAACGCCACGCGGTAGAGCGCGAGCTGCAGCTGCTTGCGAGCGAGATCGTCGGCGTCTTTCGGCGGGCGTCCGGTCTTCCAGTCGACTATCTCGTACCGGCCATCGCGCTCGTAGACGGCGTCGATCTTGCAGATCACCAGGTGTCCGTCGAACGGAAGGTGGATCTCCCGTTCCACCTCGACCGGCTTGCGGTCGGCCCATGGTGAGCGCTCGAACGTGCGCTGCAGCGCCGAGAGGCGTTCGTGTTCGAGTCGTTCGACGGCGCCGGGCGAGTCGTCGGCGCTGCGCGAGTCGTCGGCGCTACGCGAGTCGTCTGCGGCGCGCGAGGATGCGTCGCCGCTGTTCGAGAACGCCGCGGCGAGTGCGCCGGGCTCGTCATCCAGCTCGGCCGCGAACGCGTCGATCACCTCGGTGCCGCCCGCGACACCCGCGCGTCGTTCGACCCAGGCGTGGAACAGCGTGCCGAGCCGGGTCGCGCGATACGGTCGCTCCGGCATGGGTCGCCGGAGCTCCTCGGCGACCTCCTCGGGCCGCGACACGTAGTCCTTGAACCGAGACGCGGGGATGCGCGTGGGCAGCGCGATCTCCGTTGACGCCCTGAGCATGCGCTCGCGCTCCGCGAGCAGCACTTCCAGGTCGCGGGCCCAGCGTCCCGATCGCCCCGGCTCCGCCTCGCGAACCAGATCGGCGGCACGCTCGACGGCGTCGCGCCTCCCGCCCAGCGGGTCGAGGGGCCACCTGATCGTCTCCTCGCCGTCGCCGAACGGGCTCTCCTCACTGACCGAAGCCTCCGGCAACCCCGGCACGACACCCGCCTCGGCGAGCTCGACGAGATAGCGACTCGGACGGCGCGGCCGCAGCTGCGATGACCAGAACGAGCCGGTGAGCAAGAGGCCGTGCCGAGCCCGCGTCACGGCGACGTAGGCGAGGCGGCGCTCCTCACGCTCGTAGTGGTCTCCGACGTCCTGCTTGAACGACTCGCGGGCATCCCGCACTTCTTTACGCGTGGTCGCCCCGCGCCAATCGAAGCTGGGCAACTCGTCGGCGTCACCACGGAACTCCCACGGCAGTCGTCCGAACCCGAGCCAGGCGTTGGTGCCTTCCACCGGCGTCGACGGAAGCTCACCCTCGACCATTCTCGGCACCACCACGTGGTCCCACTCGAGTCCCTTCGACCCGTGCACAGTGAGGATCTGCACCGTTCCCGGCTCGGGCTTCTCGCTGCGGGGCGTGAGCGTGTCGCGTCGTTCCGCCTCCCGCAGCCATCCGAGGAATCCGGGCAGACCGGCGGTCTCGCTGACCGCCAGGTAGTCCCCGAGGGCGTCGAAGAAGGCGTCGAGTGCCCCGCGTCCGCCGGTGAGCGTCTCGTTCGCCGCGAGCTCGATGTCGAGACCGAGCTCGTGCTCCACCAGCGTGACGAAGTCGAGCAGCCCGAGACCGCTGCGGGCGCGAAGGCGGGCGAAGAGGCGGCCGGCTTCGCGCATCCTCGACAGTCCGATCGTCGAGATTCCTTCGAGCATGCGATGACCGTCCGGCGCGTGCACCAGTGCGTCCAGGGCGTCGACGATGGATGCCTGCTCGCTGTCGATCACGCTCGCACGCAGAGCGGACCGCACCTCGTCGTCGAGGCGCTGCTGCCGGTAGTCGTGCTCGGCGAGCCACCTCGCAGCCTGCCGCAGTCCTCGCAAGTCGCGCACGCCGATGCGCCATCGGGATCCTGCCAGCAGACGCAGCAATTCCGAGCCGGCCGTCGGGTCGTCCACGACGCGAAGGGCGCAGACCAGGTCGGCGATCTCGGGCTCGGCGAGAAGGCCGCCGACGCCGAGCACGTGATAGCGAACCCCGTGCTGCCGGAGCGCCGCGGTGAACGCCGCCTGCGTCGACCTGGAGCGGAACAGCATGGCGGCACTGGGCGGCGCCTCCACCACACCACGGCGGTCGCCCGAACCCTCCGCAAGCCGCTCCTTCAGCCAGCGGGCGGCGGCGTCAGCCTCGTCGGTGACCGCCTCGGCGAAGACCGCGTCGACGGGCCGTTCACTCGCTGCCTGCGACGGAGTCAGCGCGGCGACGGCGACCCGTGAGCGTGCGGTCAGCTGCTCGACCAGAAGGTTTGCAGCGTCGAGGATGCCCGTACCGTTGCGCCAGCTCGTCGTCAGCGAGAACCGCTGGGCGACGCCCGCACCGAACGTGGCGGCGAAGTCGTCGAGGTTCGAAGCACTTGCTCCGCGCCATCCGTAGATCGACTGATGTGGATCGCCGACGGCCATCACGGCGGTGCCTGCGAAGAGCTCGGCGAGCAGTCGAGTCTGCACCACCGACGTGTCTTGATACTCGTCGAGAAGTACGACCCGGTGTCGCCCGCGGATGCCGGCGGCAACGTCGCTCGACCGTCGCACGATCTCCAGGGCGAGTGCCACCTGATCGGAGTACTCCACCAGCCCGCGGTGGGTCTTCGCCGCGTCGAACTCCGCGGCGAGGTCGAGGAGCAGCGGAAGGTGCCCTACCGCACGTGCAGGCTCCACGACCTCTTTCTCGTACGCGCCCCGCCCTCCGTTCGGGAGCTCCTCGAGAGCGGCGAACTCCTTCGCCATCGCCGCGACGCGGTGTCGATCGGCCGTGTTCTCGCCCAGCGAGTGCGCCAGCTCGAGCACGGCGCGGGTGACGGCATCGACAGACTGGTCGAGCTCGTGAAGCCTGGAGTCGTCGCTGCCGACGACCACGCTCCTCGCGAGCTGCCACGCCGACGGCTCGCCGAGCACCGCGCCGTCGCTCTCTCTGCCGAGGAGCAGTGCGTTGTCGCGGTACAGGGTGTTCGCGAACGCGTTGTAGGTCGACACCTGCGGCGGATCGAACACATCGGGCTCGTCGATCAGGCCGGCATCGGCGAGACGCCCCACGCGATCCCTGATGCGCTCCCTCAGCTCCCCCGCAGCCTTGCGCGTGAACGTGAGCCCGAGCACCTGGCCGGGCTCGACCAGACGATTGGCGAGGAGCCAGAGCACCCGGAACGCCATGGTCTCCGTCTTGCCGCTGCCCGCTCCCGCCACGACGAGTGCGGGTTCGAGTGGCGACTCGATGACCGCCCGCTGCTGCGGGGTGGGCCGATGGCTGCGGAGAGCGTCGGCGATGGCATCCGCGCTGACCTTCTCAGTCACTGCTCACCGCCTTCACCCTGTGCAGGCGACGCACCGCCGCGAACGGCCCGCGGTCCGCGACCTCTGCGCGGCCCTCGAACTCCGCGACGGCAATGGCGGTCGCGGCCTGGCGGATGCGCTCCCTGAATCCCTCGAGGCCTTCGTCGTCGAGCACCGCCTGCTCGCCCTCCCGGTACGACTTACCGCGAACCCCCTCGCGCACGAACAGCAGCTTCGCCCCGGCGGCCCTGTGCGGCGCGAAGGGCTCGCACAGCTCATCGAGCTGCCCTGATGCATATGCGAGCTGATAGACGCCAAGCTGGGGCATCGCCGCGAGCTTCGCAGGGCTTGTCTGCGGTGTTCCCGTTTTGAGGTCGACGATCGTCACACCGCCGGACGGGTCGGCCTCGATGCGATCGATCATGCCGTGAACCTGGGCGCGACCGACGTCGAGCGTGAACCGCTGCTCGGCGGCCACCACCCGTGTGCCCGCACGTTCGGCATCGGCGAGGTATTCGGCGACGCCGCTCACCAGCCGACGTGCCGCGCGCTTCTCCCGTGCAGCGATCCATGGCGCTTCGAAGACGAGCTCCTTCCAACGCGACTCGACCGCGGCGAAGAGTGCGTCGACCGAAGGGTCGTCGGCGGTCTCCATCGCCCAGTGCACGATGGTTCCGATTCCCATGGCGGTGCTCGTGGTCGAACCGGCGATGTCGTCGAGGAACCAGTCGAGCGGCGAGTCCTCGATGGCCTCGATGCGCGACGGAGACACCGGAACGGTCTCGTCACCGTCGAACAGCTCTGCCGTGCTCGACGGGGCGGCCAGACCCTGCCACTGTTCGGGGTCCGCCCCCGGAACACCCGCCGCCGCAAGCTCCGCGAGCCCCGATGCTGCTGCGCTGCGGCTGCCGTCCGTCGCCACGTCGCTGGTGAGCTCACGTCGCAACAGCCCGGTGAGACCGCGGAGTGTCATGGGCGGAGCAGCGGCGCTCACACTGGGAGTACCGCGTGGTGCCAGGCCGAAGAGCACGCTCGGCTGCTCGTCGTCGTCGGAGACCGAGGCAAGCACGACCTGCCTGCTCGCCCGCGAGACCGCCACCGTGAACATCCTCAGTTCGTCTGCCAGAACCTGCTTGCGGGCGTCGATGACGACCGGTGGCTCCCCCGCCGCCGCGCGAACCAGCGCGTCGGTGTTGAGCAGCGTGCCGCGAACCCGGAGATCGGGCCACACGCCCTCCTGGAGTCCAGCGACCACAACCACGTCGAACTCCCTGCCGACCACACCGGACGGCGTGGCGATGAGCACCGACTCGGTCGAGCCCGTCGGCGACAGCGTGTCTTCCGGAACGTCGGCGTCGAGCATGCGCGCAAGGAACACCGACGGCGGAGAGTCGGGCTCGCGTTCCCCGAAGCGCTTCGCTGCCGTGAACAACGCCACGACTCCGTCGAGGTTGCGGTTGGCCTCGGATGCCGCCATTCCGGTTCCGGAGGCGGCCTGGCGCCATCGGGGTCCGACCGCCGACTTCTCCCACACCGCCCAGAACAGCTCTTCGATCCCCGCCCCCGCGGCGGACGATATGCGCACCGCGTCGAGCACCCGCGCAAGTCGATCCGCCTCGCGTGCGATGCGGTGATCGATCGTGGCCAGTCGGCCCGGCGCAGCCATCGCCTCGACGAGAAGTGCATCGGCAGCACGGTCGCCGCCGGAGGCGACCTCCTCTGTGCGCAGGGCGACGCGCAGCCGACGGAGCGCCAGCCGGTCGAGCCCGCCGAACGGGCCGAGCAGCAGTGTCGTGACGCCCTCGACGTCGAGTTCCGAACGGCCGATCGCGAGATCGACCAGTTCGAGCAACGCGCGCGCAGCCGGATCGTCGCGCAGGGCAGTTCCCGCCGACGTGCTGCGGGTCGGCACCTCTCCGGCGGAGAGTGCCCTTGTCACGCCGTCGAGTAGCGAACCCGAGCGCACCACCACGGCCAGCCGCGACCACGGGATACCGTCGATCAGATGCCGTTCGCGCAGCAGACCAGCGATCGCCGACCACTCGCGCGCCGACGTCGGCGCCTCGATCGTGAGAAGGGGAGACAAGCCGTCACCGTCGACCGGAGCAGGCAGTGCGCCCCGGTGTCCGACGATTCCGGCCGTACCGATGCGCTCGGTGATGGAGCGTGTGAGGTCGCGGAGCGGGGCGGGCTGTCGATGCGCGACGCGCAGGAAGTGCACGGACATCCTGCCGCCGAAGCGCGCGACCACGTCAGCGGAGCCGCCGCGGAAGACGCTCGTCGCGACATCCGGATCGCCGAAGGCCACAACGGACACGCCGCGGGATTCGAGGGCACGCAACAGGCCGAGTCCCAGCTCCGTCGCCTCTTGGAGGTCGTCGACGACGACGAGCCGCACGCGATCGACGGCGTCGCTCACGTCGCCCCGCTCGACCGCGGCGACGGCGTAGCGCACGAGCTCGGCCGCGTCGAGCTGGTCGGGCCGGGCGCTCGTGATCGAGCCGAGGTAGTCGTCGATGAAGTCGGCCGCCGCGATCCACTCGGGATGCCCGTGCTCGACGCCGAGCACTCGCATGCGCTCCGGCGTGATCTCGTGCTCCGTCGCCCGCATCATGAGCTCGCGCAGCTCGGTGCGGAATGATCGGAGGCCGCGCACCGCCTCGTTCAGAGGCTCCGGCCAGCCGGGCCCGACACCGTCTTCGACCTGGCCGGCGAGGAGGGCCGCGACGTCCGCGTCTTGCTCGGCACCCGTCAACAGAGTCGGAGGCTCGCCGCCGGCCTCGATGGCTGCCTGGGCGACGATGTCGAACGCGAGCGACGACACCGTGCGTGCGAGTGGACCGTTGACGGCTTCGCCGACGCGCAGGCCCAGTCGGTCGCGCAAGCGGGTCGCGCTCGCCCGGTCGAACGCGAGCGCGAGCACCGACTCTGCGGGAAATCCGAGGCGATGCACTCGATCGGCAACCAGCTCGACAAGAGTCGTGGTCTTTCCCGTTCCCGGTGCGCCGACGACCAGCGCCGATTCGGAGGCATCGAGTGCGAGAACCGCACGTTGCGATGCGTCGAGTTCGGGTTGCTGCTGTGGCACGGATTTCACGATAGGGGCGGCCTCCGACATCGCGGGGGCGACCCTCTGGCATCGCGTCACTCCGTGTGCGGCCGCCGATCATGCCGGCGGCGTTCGGTTCCGAATCGGCGTTTTCTGCCGTCAGTGAACTGCTCGGACCGTGTCGAGCGCCTGCCGTAGTGTGACTGACGGATGCTCAGCCGGCGCCGACGAGAGAAGACGACGGGGCGGGCATCCCTCGCACGACACAACGGAAGGCCCTTCGTGGAAATTCGCATCGGAATCGTCAACGCCCCCCGTGAGCTCAGCTTCGAGTCAGGCCAGTCGGCCGCGGAGATCGAGGCGGCTGTGAGCGCCGCTCTCGGCGGAGGCGAGAGCACCCTTCAGCTGCGCGATGAGCACGGCAGCCTCTACATCGTGCCGACGGCCGGCATCGCCTACATCCAGGTCGGCAGCGAGGAATCGCGCCGCGTCGGCTTCGTCGCGTAACCTGGCCCGGCGGGCCAGACTGCCGGCAACGGCACGGCGGCCCGCCGACGGCACATTCCGCGAACCACGAAGGCACGGCCCATGGAGCTTCTCTTCATCACCCTCGGCGGCGCGATCATCGGACTGATCGCCCGCTACACCCTGCCGTATCGGCACGAGCACGGCAGCGTGCTGATTCCCGCGGTAGGAGCCGTGGTCTCCGCGGTGCTCTGGGTCGGCCTGACCTGGGCGGGCTTCAAGTGGAACGCCGGCTGGATCTGGTGGATCACCATCATCGGTACGGCGATCATCACGGTCGGCGTCGATCTTCTGTTCGGCACACTCCGCAACCGCGCGGACGATTCGCGACTGCGCCGCCTCACCCACACGGGCGTTCCTTCCACGGGAGCTTGAGCCTGGCCGGGACTGCGCCTGATTTCATCAACCTGAGACTTCGGGTATGAGATGAGACTTCTGCCTATTCGCGAAGTCTCATCGCGTGGCCCAAGTCTCACTCGATAGGTCGAAGTCTCAGGCAGCCGATCAGGCCGTGAGGCGGACAGGGGCGCTAGGCGGACAAGCCGTGGGGCGATCAGGCTGTGAGGCCCAGCGCGTCCATTCGACGCGTGTGCGCACCGATGATCTCGGTGAAGACCGGGTCGATGCGCTCCTCGTCGGATCGCTGGTTGCCCGACAGCTTCAACGCCGAACGCGCGACCAGCAGCGTGTCGCCCACGAGCCTTCGACCCCACATCGCCAGGCGCGAGCCGAGCGTGCCATCCTCAGCGATCTCTACGGCGAGGATGGCCGCGAGCTGGTCCGTGCCGGTCTGGGAGCCCAGCAGGCTGGCGGCCCGCGGTCCGACATCCCCCGGCAGCCCCTGCGCGAGGCGCATGAAGAAGTCGCCGAGCAGGCCGTCGGTCACGTAGACGCCGAGCAGGGTCTCCTGCCAGTCACGCCCGATCGTGATCGCCTGGAAGCCGTCGACGGCCAACGCGAACGGCGCCATGACGGCGGCGGGCTCGGCGTCGTGTCTGCGGATCTCCGCGAGCACGGCCTGATGACGGCTCAGCGCGGCACCCGCGGCGAGCGCCACCGATTCCTTGCTGGTCAGCGACGGCACCTGCTGCACGACGCGCGACAGGGTCTCGAAGGCCTGCAGCTGCAGGTATGCGACCTGGCCGAGGTAGGGAAGCAGGTCGGGCGCGATCTCGTGCAGATCCACCCGGACGGCGGATGGCTGTTCTCGCCTCGGCTTGAGCTTCGGCGCATCGACGGGGGCCGACTTGCGGGTGAACCAGGATGCCACGGTAAGCAAGCCTATCCCGGTAGAATGGGCGTGCCGTCGGCACAGGATCGACGGCCCTGCGCCCCGGAAGATGTGACGACCGTGCGGGCGCGGCCATCCGCGATCCTCAACGGATCCGCATCTCTTTCGACAGGCAGACCACGTGACGTTCTCCGATCTGAACATCGATGCCGACATGGTGCAGGCACTCGCCGCCCAGGGCATCACGGACCCCTTCCCCATCCAGCAGCAGACCATTCCGCTCGCCATGAGCGGCCAAGACATCATCGGCCAGGCCAAGACCGGAACGGGTAAGACCTTCGGATTCGGCTTGCCGCTCATCCAGCGCCTCGGCCCGAACCCGGAGCCCGGAGTGCAGGCGCTCGTCGTCGCTCCCACCCGTGAGCTGGCGATCCAGGTCGCCGAGGACCTCGAGCTGGCCACCTCCGGACGACCGACGACCATCGTCTCCATCTACGGCGGCAAGGCGTACGACGGGCAGATCGAGCAGCTCAAGGCCGGCGCCCAGATCGTCGTCGGCACGCCGGGACGTCTGCTCGACCTCGCGGGCCAGCGACTGCTCGACCTCTCCCACGTGCGGGAGATGGTGCTCGACGAGGCCGACCGCATGCTCGATCTCGGCTTCCTGCCCGACGTCGAGAAGCTGTTCTCCCTCACGCCTGCGACCAGGCACACGATGCTGTTCTCGGCCACCATGCCCGCACCGATCGTCGCGCTGGCGAGGCGGTTCATGACGCGTCCGATCCACATCAGGGCCTCCGAGCCCGATGAGGGTCTGACGCAGGCGAACATCAACCACGTCATCTACCGCGCACACGCTCTCGACAAGGACGAGGTGATCGCGCGCATCCTGCAGGCCGAGGGGCGAGGCAAGACGGTGATCTTCACCCGCACCAAGCGTGCGGCGGCCAAGCTCGTCGAGGAGCTCGGCGACCGCGGCTTCAACGCAGCCGCCGTGCACGGCGACCTCAGCCAGGAGCAGCGCGAGCGCGCCATGAACGCGTTCCGCAGCGGCAAACGCGACGTGCTGATCGCCACGGATGTCGCAGCTCGCGGAATCGACGTGATCGACGTCACCCACGTCATCAACCACACCATTCCCGAGGATGAGAAGGCCTACTTGCACCGCGTCGGCCGTACCGGACGCGCCGGCAAGCAGGGCACGGCCGTCACATTCGTGGACTGGGACGACCTGCACAAGTGGGCGCTGATCAACCGCGCGCTCGAGTTCGGCCAGCCGGAGCCGACGGAGACGTACTCCTCGTCGCCGCACCTCTACAGCGACCTGAACATTCCGATCGATGCCAAGGGCCGCCTGAAGCCGACGCCCGCCGTCAAGGCCGAGCGCCAGGCATCAGATGGTGGTTCCGAAGAGCGACAGGGCTCGGGCGCGTCGAGCAGCCGCAACCGTCGGCGTACTCGCAGCGGCTCCGGCTCGACTGGCCAGGCACCCGCTCAGGATGCCGGAGCTTCGGCCGAAAAGGTCGCCGCAGGCACCCACGACGGCCAGGGACACCAGCACCACGACGGCAACAGCGCACCGCGTCGCCGGCGTCGCCGTCGCCCGTCGAGCGGAAGCGCGCCGGCTCAGGGCTAGGCGGACGACGCGCCGGAGTGCGCCAGGAACGCCGACTCGTCGAGGATGCGCTCCAGCGACTCCGGCGGCGTCGTGTTCTCCCCGAGCCGGTTGGGCTTGCCTGCGCCGTGGTAGTCGCTCGATCCCGTGAGGATAAGACCGTACTGATCGGCGAGCTCCCGGATGGCCGTCTTGCCGTCCTCGGTGTTCTCACGATGGTCGAGCTCGAGGCCTGCGAGGCCGGTGTCGACGAGCCTCCGGAAGTAGACGTCGTGAATGATGCCGTCGCGCCCGCGGGTAGCGGGGTGAGCGAGCACGGGAACGCCGCCCGCTCCCCTGATGAGCCGCACGCCGTCGAGCGGTGTCGGTGCGTAGATCGGCTCGTAGTACCCGCCACGCGGATGCAACAGGGTGGCGAACGCCGCGGAGCGGTCCGGCACCACCCCGCGCGACACCAGGGCGTCGGCGATGTGCGGGCGTCCCACCGTCGCGCCGGGCGCCGTGTGTGCGAGAACGTCGTCCCACGACAGGTCGTAGTCCATTCCCAGCCGGGCGACCATCGTCTCTGCACGGCTGCGTCGGGCATCCCTGATGCGCTCGAGCTCCGCCGTCAGCGGCTCGTCGGTGGGGTCGAATAGATAGGCGAGCATGTGCACGCTCTTCCACCCGTAGCGGGTCGACAGCTCCATGCCGGGGATGAACGTGAGACCGACCTCCGACGCGGTGGCGGCGGCATCCTCCCACCCGCCCGTCGAGTCGTGATCCGTGAGCGCGACGGTTCCGAGGCCCGCACCGGCCGCAGCCCTCACGAGCTCGGCGGGCGACTCCGTGCCGTCCGACACGCTCGAGTGCGTATGCAGGTCGATCGGTGCACGGAATGCGCGGGGATCGGACATCCCTCCATCGTATTGCCGCTCGCGACTCGACCATGGGGAACCGTGGCCGCGGAACGGGAGAGAATGGAACGCATGGACGACATCGACTCCACAGCCACCGCATCGCCCGCGTCGGGATCGGCAGCAGCCGCTGACGTGACGGGACAGCCGAAGCCGCGCGCGACGCAGAACCGCTCCACCACCCCGGCGTCATCGTCGTTCGCCGAGTACATCGGCTCGGGCTGGGCCGAGCGCACCGACACCGTTCCCCCCGCCCGGGATGCCGCGGCACCGGCCGCCGCCAACAGGGCAGCGATCTCGGCGAAGCACGCAGGCGAGCGTCTCATCGTGCCGGCCGGTCGCCTGAAGCAGCGCTCGAACGACACCGACTACCCGTTCCGCGCGCACTCCGCCTTCACCCATCTGACCGGATGGGGGTCGGATGCCGAGCCGGGCAGCGTGCTCGTGCTGGAGCCCACCGCGGAGGGCCACGACGCGACGCTCTACTTCCGCGAGCGCGCGAGCCGCGACTCCGACGAGTTCTACGCGAACCCGGAGATCGGCGAGTTCTGGATCGGCCCTCGCCCCTCCCTCGCACAGGTGGCCGGCGACCTCGCACTGCCCACCCGCGCCGTCGCCGACCTCGAATCGGTGCTCGATGCGGTCGACGAGCGCACGCTCATCGTGCGGGAAGCCGACCCCGACCTCACAGGCCGCCTCGATGCTGTGCGCCTTCTGCAGCTCGACGATCGCGTGTCGGACGCCGCCGCGGATGACGCCGACGACACGCTTGCCCGCGACCTCTCCGAGCTGCGACTCACGAAGAACGACTGGGAGATCGGCGAGCTCCGCGCAGCGATCTCGGCGACGGCACGAGGATTCGACGACATCGTGCGCGAGCTGCCCCAGCTCGGCGCCAACGAACGAGGCGAGCGGGTGATCGAGGGTGTCTTCAACGCCCGGGCGCGCCTGGACGGCAACGCGGTGGGGTACGACACCATCGCGGCGTCCGGTCCGCACGCGTGCATCCTGCACTGGACCCGCAACAACGGCCCCGTCGTGCCGGGCGACCTCGTGCTCATCGACGCGGGCGTCGAGGTCGACAGCCTGTTCACCGCAGACATCACGCGCACGCTGCCGGTCGACGGCACCTTCACACCGACCCAGCGACTCGTGTACGAGACCGTACGGGAGGCAGCCGACGCAGCCTTCGCGATCGTGCGTCCGGGCATCCGGTTCCGCGAGGTGCACGCAACGGCCATGGAGGTCATCGCGCGGCGCACCGCCGAGTGGGGAATGCTGCCCGTCACGGCGGACGAGGCGCTGCAGGCCGACCAGCAGCAGCACCGCCGCTACATGGTGCACGGCACGAGCCACCACCTCGGCCTCGACGTGCATGACTGCGCGCAGGCGAGGCGCGAGTTCTATCTCGACGGCGTGGTCGAAGCCGGGATGACGTTCACGATCGAGCCAGGGCTGTACTTCCAGCCCGACGACCTCACCGTGCCCGAGGAGTTCCGCGGAATCGGCGTGCGCATCGAAGACGACATCCTGGTCACGGACACCGGCGCCGAGAATCTGTCGATCGCGATCCCCCGCACCGCCGAGGACGTCGAGGAGTGGATGGCGAGGCTGCGCGCCTGACGAACCGGCCGGTCGTCCGGGCTACTCCTAGCCGTCGCTGTCCTTGTCGTCCCTCGCCGGATCGGCGGGTGGGGGCGGGTTCTCCCCGTATCGCGGCGGGTTCTCCCCGTACCGCGGTTGCTGCTCCCCGTGCTGCGGAGGATTCTCGCCGTATCGGGGCCGTTCGCCGTTGTCGTCGTGCTGCGGCGGGGGCGGCGCGACGTGAGGGGGCGGCGGATCGGAGGGATGACCGGGCTGCAGGAACCCGGGTGCGACATCCTGCACCCCACCGATCCCCGTGAGCAGGTTGCGCGCGCGGTTCGCGGACTCCGGGTCGACGATGACCGAGTAGCTGGTCGCCAGCACCTGGGTCATCGACGTGTAGTCGCGCCTTCGACGTGTGATCGCGTAGGACACGACACCGAAGAGCATGCCGAAGCCGGCGCCCAAGAGCACCGCGGCGATGAGGATGCCGAGTCCGCTCGACGGCGAGAAGATCACGATGAGCAGGCCGAAGAAGATGCCAAGCCACACGCCGGATGCCGCGCCCGCCGCAGCCACCCGTCCCCAAGTGAGCCTGCCGGTCACGCGCTCGACCGTCTTGAGGTCGCTTCCGACGATCGAGATCTGAGCTGCAGGAAAATCGCCCTTGACCAGCATCTCCACTGCGCCCTGCGCCTCGGGGTAGGTCTCGAACGCCGCCACCACTTCGCCGCGGGGAATGGTAGGGAAGATCTGGCGCTGTCGCCCGCCGAGCGGACCTTGGCTGCTCATCCGGCCATTGTCCCACCCACGCATCCGGCGGGGGTCGGAACCGCCGGTGGGGTGCGCTGAAGCCCGTTTCTCCCACCTGCACGATCTAAGGTTTAGACGTGAGTGCAGCACGCGTGTTCGTGGCCCGGTTGGCCGGGTGCACGGTCTTCGACCCCGCGGGCGACCGCGTCGGCAAGGTGCGCGACGTGCTGGTGGTCTACCGCAAGAGCGACCCGCCTCGCGTGGTCGGCCTGGTCGTCGAGATTCCCGGCAAGCGCAGGGTCTTCGTCTCCATCGGCCGGGTGACGAGCATCAGCGCGGGTCAGATCATCACGACCGGCCTGATCAACGTGCGCAGGTTCGAGCAGCGCGGCGGTGAGGTGCGAGTGATCGCCGAGATCCTTGGTCGTACCGTCGACTTCCGTGACGGTTCGGGGCCGGCGACGATCGAGGATGTCGCGATCGAGCAGACTCTGCCTGGCGACTGGTCCATCTCGCAGCTCTTCGTGCGCCGCCCCAAGAGCAGCCCCTCGCCGTTCGCCAAGGGCGCCACGGTCTTCGCAACCTGGAACCAGGTGCGCGAGCGCTCGACGGATGGCGCGGCTCAGTCTGCCGAGCAGTTGATCGCCACCTACTCGGAACTCAAGCCGGCCGACCTGGCGAACACCCTTCTCGACCTGCCGGAGCAGCGTCGCCTCGAGGTCGCGGGAGAGCTGCCCGACGAACGCCTTGCCGACGTGCTCGAGGAGATGCCGGAGAGCGACCAGGTCGAGATCCTGGCCGGGCTCGACGACGATCGCGCGGCCGACGTGCTCGATCAGATGCAGCCTGATGACGCGGCCGACCTGATCGCGCAGCTTCCCGAAGACCGCGGTGAGCACCTGCTCGAGCTCATGCAGCCAGAAGAGGCTGAAGATGTTCGCATGCTGCTCAGCTACGAGCCGGACTCCGCCGGAGGGCTGATGACGACCGAGCCTGTCATCCTCTCCGCCGACGCGACCGTCGCCGAGGGCCTTGCGCTGATCCGCAGGCAGGAACTGGCCCCAGCACTCGGCGCCGCCATCTGCATCACGCTCCCGCCGTACGAGCCGCCGACCGGCAGGTTCCTCGGCATGGTGCACTTCCAGCGGATGCTGCGCTACCCGCCGCATGAACGGCTCGGCACCATCATCGACCAAGGACTCGAACCCGTGACGGCGAACGCCTCAGCCGCCGAAGTGTCACGAATCCTGGCCAGCTACAACCTGGTGTCGGTTCCGGTCGTGGACGACAACCACCGGCTCGTCGGGGTGGTGACCATTGACGACATCCTCGACTTCTTGCTGCCAGACGACTGGCGAAGTCACGACGAAGGCGACGACGTGTTCGACGACACGCATGCGCAGGGCGCACAAGCGCAACCGGCCGGTACGGGAAAGAGGGTGAGCGATGGCACGAGCTGACAAGGCCGTCACACGGCTGGATGCCCCGAAGGGCCTTCGAACGCCCGTGCTGCGGCGCGGCACCCGCAGCAACAGAGACAGGTTCGGCCGGTTCTCCGAGGCCTTCGCACGGGCGATGGGCACCTCGGGCTTCCTGATCGGCATGACGATCTTCGTCGCGGTCTGGCTGACCTGGAACATCTGGGCGCCAAGACCGTTGCAGTTCGACCCGGCCGTCACGAATTTCACGCTGCTGACGCTCATCCTCTCGCTGCAGGCGTCGTACGCCGCACCCCTGATCCTGCTCGCGCAGAACCGCCAGGATGACCGCGACCGGGTGCAGATCGAGCAGGATCGGCAGCGGGCGGAGCGCAATCTCGCCGACACCGAGTACCTGGCGCGCGAGGTGGTTGCGCTCCGACTCGCGGTGAAGGACATGGCGTCGAAGGACTTCATCAGGGCCGAGCTGCGCGCTCTGCTCGATGAGCTGGACGAACGCGACCGCGAGCATTCCGACCGTGCGGTGAGCGACGAGCCGGCGCGTGGCTGAGCGTCACGCGGGCGCGGCGGCCGACGCCGTGCTCGCTGCGCTGTCGCGCGTGACCGATCCGGAGATCAGACGCCCCATCACCGACCTCGACATGGTCGGTGACGTCTCGGTGGATGACGATGGTCGGGCATCCGTCTCGATCAAGCTCACGATCGTGGGATGCCCGGCAGCCGACACCATCGAGCGCGACGTGCGCGCCGCGGTCGGCTCCGTCTCCGGCGTCACGTCACTCGACCTCGACGTCTCGGTGATGACTCCCGCAGAACGCGCTGCCCTCACCGAGAGGCTTCGCGGTGGCCGCGGACGGGTCAACCCGTTCACACCGGACTCCCTCACCCGCGTCTACGCGGTGACCAGCGGCAAGGGCGGGGTCGGAAAGTCGACGATCACCGCGAACCTCGCGGTCGCCCTCGCACAGAAGGGGCTGAGGGTCGGGCTGGTCGACGCCGACGTCTACGGGTTCTCCATTCCGGGCATCCTCGGCCTGGTGCACGACGGGGTGACCCAGCAGCCGACCAGGGTCGACGAGATGATCCTCCCTCCCGTCGCGTTCGGCGTGAAAACCATCTCGATCGGGATGTTCCTCGACCCCGCGCGTGGCCAGGGCTCCTCCACCGCCGTGGCGTGGCGTGGGCCGATGCTGCATCGCACGATCTCCCAGTTCCTCACCGACGTCTACTTCGGCGACCTCGACGTGCTGCTCCTCGACCTGCCGCCCGGCACCGGTGACGTCGCCATCTCGGTGGGGCAGCTTTTGCCAGGCGCCGATGTGATCGTGGTGACGACGCCGCAGCCCGCTGCCGCGGACGTCGCCGTGCGAAGCGGTGTCGTCGCGAGGCAGACGGGTCAGAACGTGTTCGGGGTCATCGAGAACATGGCGGGTCTGGCGCAGCCGGACGGCACCGTGCTCGACCTGTTCGGCTCGGGCGGCGGCGCAGAGGCCGCCGAACGGCTATCGGAGGGTGCTGATGCCCCGGTGTCGCTGCTGGCCTCGGTTCCACTCAGCGTCGACCTGCGCTCGGGCGGCGATGCCGGTGTCCCGATCGTCGTGTCGCACCCTGACGACCCGGCCTCGGTCGCGATCCGCAGCGTCGCCGACCGGCTCGCGGCTCGTCCGCGCGGGCTCGCCGGCCGTTCGCTCAACCCCTCGCTGGCACGCCCCACCGCTGGATGAGGAGCACGCCGTAAGGCGCGCGCCCACCGCAGGTTGAGGAGCACGCCGAAGGGCGTAGGGCCGCGGCGCGGTCCCAGGAACCGGCGGGATGACTCAGCTCGGCTCGACGACGCGCGCCAACAGCTCGGTGAGCAGGCGCTCGGTGAGCTGATGGGGCAGCGCCTCGATCAGCGCGAGGAACGGGGCCATCCGATCGGGAAGCGATCCGTCGCCGGAGCCGAGCAGCCCGAGCGCCCCGAGCAGTGATGCTGCCGTGTCGGAGTCGATCGGCTGGGCAGCCGCCAACGGTCCTCCGCCATCGAGCAGTCCCACGTGCGCGAGCAGCTGGGTGCCGTCGATCGCCGGCACGCCGCGCACGGTATCGGCCGCTTCGACCAGTGCAGGAACGAGCTCGCCGAGCCGTGATTCGGTGACGGGGGTGACAGTGAGATGCGTCGTGTGCGGCAACCTCGTGCCGTCGCTCTGCACCAGACCAGGCTGCTGCTGCAACACCCACCCGGATGCCCGTGCCTGATCCGCCCAGTGGTGCGGGTCGACCCTTCGTTCGGCCGGCACGGAGTCATCCGTCGCCACCGCGAGCAGCGGACCGACCGGGGCACCGACGACGCGAAGGCCCTCGATGCCGGCAACGGCCTCGCGCAGCTCCAGCGTCGCCGTCCTGCAGGACTCCGCGAGCTCGACGAAGCCGTCGACCCCGAGCGCCTGGATGATCGCCCACGCTGCGGCGAGCGCGCCGGCCGACTTCGAGCCGAGCAGCGTCGGGTTCACCACCGGGTATCCCGGCCAGTCCGTGGTCGCGAAGTACTGGGCGCGGTGGCGGTCGCGTCCCCGGTGCAGCAGCACGCTGACGCCCTTCGGCGCATAGCCGTACTTGTGCAGGTCGGCGGAGATGCTGGTCACCCCGGGCACGCCGATGTTCCACGGATCGAGAGCTGATCCGTCATCCCGACTCCAGAACGGCAGGATCCAGCCGCCGATGCAGGCGTCCACGTGACACGAGATGCCCGTGCCATCGCACGCGGCAGCCACCTCGACGATCGGGTCGAGCGCGGCGAACGGGTACGACGGTGCGGAGACGACGACGAGTGCGACATCCGGCCCGAGTCGATCGATGATCGCCGAGGCTTGGAGGGTTCCGGTCAGCGGCGAGACGGGAACGCCGTCGAACTCGACATCGAAGAGCTTCGCGGCCTTGCGGAAGGCGGCGTGCACGGTGGTCGGTGCGACCAACCGCGGAACACCCGTGCCGCCTGATGCCCGCCACAGATCGCGCGCGGTCTTCACGGCCAGCAGGCAGGACTCGGTGCCGCCCGACGTGACCGAGCCGACCACGTCGCCCCCACCGCCCAGCAGGTCGCGGGCGAACGCGACCACCTCGCGTTCGAGCACCGCCACCGAGGTGAAGGTCGTCGGGTCGAGCCCGTTGACGGGCTGCACCTCTCGGGCGGCGGCGGCGGCCAGCTCGTCGAGGTCGTCACGACCCGTGTCGTAGACGTAGGAGAGAACGCGGCCGCCGTGCGTCGGGGCGTCAGCGGCACGCAGCTCGCGCAGCCGCTCCAGGATGCTGTCGTGGTCAGGCATCGATGTCCTCCTTGCGAAGCCGGTAGCGGAGCAGCGGGATCAGGCTCACCGCGATCAGCACGGAAGGGACCACGCTGAAGCTCAGCACGATGCCGCTCACGGCGAGGGATGACTGCGTCACGTTCTCGGTTCCCGTGCTGGCGACGTAGCCGGTGGCCGCGAGCACGATCGACAGCACCGTCGCCCCGAGCGCCATGCCCGTGGTCTCGCCCGCCGTCCACATGCCGCCGAAGATGCCCGCCCTTCCTGGACCGTTCCGTTTCGCGTCGTGCGAGATGACGTCGGGCAGCATGGCCATCGGCAGGGACTGCATCGCCGCGTAGCCCACTCCGCACAGCGCGACAGGAAGGTACACCCAGGCACTCGGCGACCAGAGCAGGAACAGCATGGAGAGCGCGGCGAGACCGAAGAGGATGCTCGCGAACAGGAATCCGCGCTCCTTGCCGATCTTGCGCGCCAGCACGCCCCAGAGCGGGGTCGCCAGCAACGCCGGCGCGATGAGCGCGACGAACAGAAGCGTCACCGCGGCGCTGGAATGCATCACCTGCTTCGCGATGTAGTTCGCGCCGGCGAGCATCTCCCCCACCGCGATCGCCTGCAGCAGGTACGTCAGCAGCAGGGCGCGGAACGGCTGACTGCCGCGCAGCGCACGGATGCCCTCCGCGTAGTGCTGCGCGATCGAGGCCTTGCGAGGGGGTTCGGTCGCCGTCACCCCGGTCGGCGCGACGAACGAGGAGACCAGCATGCCTCCGGCGATCACGACTCCGGCGACCACTGCCATCACCAGGTATCCAAGGTAGGGGTTCCCCGGGAACGCATCGCGCAGCGCCGGACCGCCTGCACCGAACAACAGGATCGAGACCGTGAGCACGACCACACGCCAGGTCAACAGCCTCGTGCGCTGGTCGTAGTCGGACGCCAGCTCGGCGGGCAGAGCGATGTACGGCACCTGGAAGAGGCTGAACGCGGTCGCGGTGAGCAGGAACGCGACGAAGACCCAGACGCCGGCTGCCGCCGAAGGCGTTCCCGCCGGAACGGCGAACGTGACGATGAAGAAGAGCGGCAGCCCGATGGCGCCGGCGATCATGAGCGGTCTGCGGGTGCCGCGGCGGGCGAGCTGTGCATCGCTTCGCGCACCGATCACCGGGTCGATGATGACGTCCCACACCTTCGCGCCCGTGACCAGGATGCCAGCGGCGAGCGCCGCGACCCCGAGGGTATCGGTGAGGTAGAAGACGAGAACGAGACCGGGGAGCGTGCTGAAGCCGCCGGTTCCGAGGGAGCCGATGGCGTAGCGAACGACGGTCGGTCGAGGAAGCGCCGTTCGGATCGGCGTCGATCGCTGCGTTGCGGTCATCCGGGAATCCTACCGGGGTCCCGGTGAGCTTCGGAGGGCGTAGCCGACTAGGTCGCTTCGCTGTCGTAGGGAGGCAGCGCACCCGCGTCGAGCCTCGGAGTCTTCACCGGTCTGCTCAGCGTGGGCGCGGGCTCGTCATCGAGGAGCGCGTCACGGATGATGCGACGAGGGTCGTACTGACGCGGGTCGAGTTTGCGCCAGTCGACGTCTTCGAAATCGGGTCCCAGCTCCTCGCGCATCTTGTCGTTCGCGGTGTCGGCGAGGGTGCGCAGCTTGCGCGCCCATTGCCCGAGCTGGGCCGCGTACCTGGGCAGCCGGTTGGGGCCGATGAGAAAGACGGCGATCACACCGATGATCACCAGCTTCTCAATGGTCAAACCGAACACGGATACAGAGTAACGCGTGCGCCTGCGCGTCCGCCCAGCGGGCGGCCGTATTGTTATCGGCAAGGAAGGAATCGAGTGTCACACCACGATCAGAGCTGGAAGTTCGCGACCGACATCGTCTCGGAGTCCGAGGTCATCCAGGCAGCACGGGCGCAGTCCCTCGAGCTCGGCGTCGACGCCGTCTCCCCCGCCATCGGCGCGCAGACCGCCGTGGTCACAGCAGCCACCGCCGCACGCAACGTTCTCGAGGTGGGCACGGGCGTCGGAGTCTCAGGGCTCTGGCTGATGCGCGGCGCCACCACGGCGACGCTCACCTCGATCGACGTCGAAGCCGATCACCAGCTGGGCGCCCGAGCGAACTTCTCCGAGGCGGGCATCCCGCCTGCCAGGGTACGACTCATCACCGGTCGCGCACGCGACGTGCTGCCTCGCATGAACGAGAACGCATACGACGTCGTGCTGATCGACGCCGATCCGGCAGGCGTCATCGAGTACGTCGAGCACGGACTGCGACTGGCGCGCCCCGGCGGAACCGTGCTCGTGCCGCACGCGCTCTGGAAGGGCCGCGTCGCCGATCCGGCACAGCGCGACGAGATCACCACCGGGTTCCGCACCCTCGTCACCGAGATCGCGGCGTCTCCCGCCGTGGTGAGCGCACTGAGCACCGTCGGCGACGGGCTTCTGCAGATCACCAAGCTCGGCGAGTAGACCCCTCGCCAACAGGCCCAGAGCGAACGAGAGCGGATGCCCAACGGCATCCGCTCTCGTTCTGCTCAGTGCAGGCGTGTTAGCTGCCGTCTACGACGGAAGCGAGCACGTCGTGGAGCTCCTTGGCTTCGGCGTCATTGACCGAAACGACGAGCCGGCCTCCACCTTCGAGAGGAACGCGCACGATGATGAGTCGCCCCTCCTTCACAGCCTCCATGGGTCCGTCTCCGGTTCTCGGCTTCATGGCCGCCATGTCTAGCTCCCCTTTCGTGGATGTTCTTCCATTATCCGCTATCGCGAGTACGGCAGCCAATCGCCGCGGCGTGGTCGTGACGCGTCGTGACGCATCACGGGGGCGACCAGTCGGCTCCGTCGACGCCCCAGCAGAGCAGTAGCCAGCACCACTGGAGCACGAGGAACAGGATGACCATGCCGACCCGATACGTCTTGCTTCTCGGCTGCGCGATCGCACCGAGCAGCGGCGCCATCGGGGCCAGCAGGCGGAACGTGCTGGACTGCGGGAAGAAGACGGCGAGCAGGTACAGCGCGTACGCGACAGACCAGAACCGCAGGTCGACGCCGAGGCGGCGTACCGCCGGGCTGAACATCGCGAGGGCGAACAACGCGATGATCAGCAGAAGGGTCAGGTAGCCGAGCCAGGCGGGCACTCTCAGCCAGACGGCGAACCACCAGTCGACCGCTTGGAACCACGGCGCGAACGGCAGGAGGTGGTTCGCACCGATGTAGTCGGAGCGCCAGGTCAGCTCCGTCGCCGTGTAGGCGTCGGGAACGTGGGTGACCAGCCCGGCGATGATCGGCCACGCGATTCCGCTGATGCCGGCAACGACGGTGACGGCGACGGAGGCGACGCGCTCGCGCACCGGGAACGGATCCTTCTTGCGCACCACCCAGCGATAGATGACGTGGAAGCCCATCGCCAGGGCGAAGGCCAGCCCGCTCGGACGAGTGAACGCCATGACGACGACGGGCACGAGCATCCACCAGTACCGACGCCGCAGCATGAGATACAGCGCCAGGATCAGGAAGAAGAGGTACATCGACTCCGCGTACGCCACCTGGAACAGCGGTGAGATCGGGCTGACGCAGAACAACACGACCGCGAACAGGCTGACCGACCCCGGCAGCCGCAACGCCATCAGCCGATAGAAGAGCAGCGCCGCACCGAGGCCGAGGCCGAACGAGACTGCGACCGCGACGGGGGACCATGGCAGCGCCGTGGCGATCATCAGGGCGCGAACCACGAACGGGTACGCGGGCAGGAACGCCCACGCGTTCTGCTGCAGAACCCCGTCCTGGTCGACCGGCAGGGTCTTCGGGTATCCGGACTCCGCAACGATGTCATACCACCGGCCATCCCAGATGGACGCGAAGTCGAAGTAGTCGGGGTGGGCGCCGGTCCAGGGATTCGGGCCCTGAACACTCGCGAGAACGAGCATCATCACGGTCGTGACCACTCGCGCGAGGAGGTAGACGACGATCACCTTCACCCACCACGGAGTGAGGCGATACCGGATGCGCAGCCCGGCAGGCATCCGCCGCGACCGCCGCGACCGGCGCGTCGCTGTGCGATGCAGCGCCGTCTCGGCGCCCACCCCGGTCTCGGTCACCGCGCGGTCAGCCAACGGCGCAGCCCTGTCTCGCAGGCCGCGATCTCGGAAAGCGCGACGCGCTCGTCGTCCGCGTGCGCCTTGAGTGCATCGCCCGGGCCGTAGTTGACGGCCGGGATGCCGAGGGCGGCGAACCGCGCGACATCCGTCCACCCGTATTTGGGCTTGGCCGTCGCACCGACGGCATCGAGGAAGTCCGTCGCGAACGGGGTGTCGAGTCCTGGACGTGCGCCCTCCGCGAGGTCGGCGACGGTCACCAGGTCTTCCCCGAACAGCTCCTGCAGGTGCTCGATCGCCTCGTCGCCGCTGCGGCTCGGAGCGAACCGGTAGTTGACGTGCACGACGCACTCGTCGGGGATGACGTTGGTGGCCACTCCTCCGCTGATCAGCACGGCGTTGAGCGCCTCGCGGTAGGTGAGCCCTTCGACTTCGACCTCGCGCGGCTGGTACGACGCGAGCTTCTGGAGGATCGGGGCTGCTTTGTGGATGGCGTTCTCGCCGACCCAGGGACGAGCGGCGTGGGCTCGCAGCCCGGTCGTGCGAACGTCGACGCGCAGGGTGCCGTTGCAGCCGCCTTCCACGTCGGCGCCTGTGGGCTCACCGAGCACGGCGAAGTCGGCTTCGAGCAGGTCTGGTCGCTCGTCCGCCAGTCGACGCAGGCCGTTCAGGTCGGAGGAGACCTCTTCGTTGTCGTACCAGAGCCAGGTGACGTCGTAGCGCGGGTCATCCAGCTCCGCGGCGAGCACGAGCTGCACGGCCACGCCGGACTTCATGTCGACCGTGCCGCGCCCCCAGAGGTAGTCGATGCCGTCGATGGTCTCGAATCGCGTCGGAAGGTTGTCGTTGACCGGCACGGTGTCGATGTGCCCGGCGATGGCGACCCGTTGCGGCCGGCCCCGGTTCGTGCGGGCGACCACGCAGTTGCCGAGTCGCGTCACCGTGAGGTGCCCGAACGGACGGATGGCGTGCTCGATGGCATCCGCCAGCTGCTGCTCGCCGCCGGAGACCGACTCGATGTCGCAGAGGGCCTGAGTGAGTTCGACCGAGCCGGCCGTAAGGTCGAGAGGCACCCTACTAATCTAGATGCATGCCCGCCGCCGAACCCGACGCCGTCCTGCCTCCGCCGAGCCACGCTTGGGGCTATGGACTCGTGACGGTGGCCGCAGGCGGCACGGTGCTCGACGCCTGGTTCGGTGCACCACACCTCGGCCGGGTGCCGCAGGACAGGGACAGGTGGCTGGTGCCCGCCGAGCTCGAATCGCAGACCGGTGAGGATTCCCGCCGCAACGTGCGCATCGACGCACAGGTCGTCGAGATCGAGCTGGCCTCCCCCGTGCAGAGCACGCCGGACGCCTATCTCAGGCTCCACCTGCTCTCCCACCTGCTCGTGCAGCCGAACACGATCAGCCTCGACGGCATCTTCGCCCACCTGCCGATCGTGGCCTGGACCAACGCCGGTCCGATGCACCCCGACGACTACGCGAGCATGCGGCCTTCGCTGCAGCGCGCAGGCATCCAGGCTTCCGGCATCGACAAGTTCCCTCGCCTGCTCGACTACGTCGTGCCCGATCGGGTGCGCATCGCCGATGCTTCGCGGGTGCGTCTCGGCGCACATCTCGCGCCAGGCACGACGGTGATGCACGAGGGATTCGTGAACTACAACGCCGGCACGCTCGGCTCCTCCATGGTGGAGGGACGCATCTCCCAGGGCGTCGTCGTCGGCGACGGCTCCGACATCGGGGGCGGGGCCTCCATCATGGGCACCCTCTCCGGCGGCGGAACGCAGCGTGTCTCGATCGGCGAGCGCTCCCTGCTCGGCGCCAACAGCGGCATCGGCATCTCGATCGGCGACGACTGCGTCGTGGAGGCCGGTCTCTACGTCACGGCGGGTACGAAAGTCGTGCTGGTGGGCTCCGCTCCCGACGCGTCCGGTGCGCCGCAGACGATCAAGGCCGTCGAGCTGTCGGGGATGCCCGGCCTGCTGTTCCGCCGCAACTCGCTCACCGGCGCCGTCGAGGTTCTGCAGCGCAGCGGCCACGGGGTGACGCTCAACGCCATCCTGCACGCCTGAGCGAACTCTCACTCGCCTGGCGCCCGATAGCATGCCTCCCCGAGGAGTCGTCACGAGGGAGTGCCGACGCGAAGGAGTGAAGTGGGCACCGATGCGCCGCGCCTCACCGGGAGGCATCCGTTCTGGCGGTTCCTGGGCATCTTGATCGCCATCGTCGCGACGCTGGCAGTCGTCGCGGCGGTGCTCGGATTCTGGACCGTGACCCGCTCCTTTCCGCAGACCAGCGGCACGATCGCCATCCCGGGGTTGAAGGCGAAGGTCGAGGTACAGCGCGATGACGCAGGCATCCCGCAGATCACGGCATCGAGCGCGCACGACCTCTTCCTCGCAGAGGGCTACGTGCACGCCCAGGACCGCTTCTGGGAGATGGACTTCCGCAGGCACGTCACGGCAGGCCGCCTCAGCGAGCTGTTCGGCGCGAGCCAGCTCGGCACAGACGAATTCATCCGCACCCTCGGCTGGCGGCGCGTCGCCGAGCAGGAGGTGAAGCAGATGGATGCCACCACTCTGTCCTACTACCAGGCCTACGCCGATGGCGTGAACGCCTACCTCGCCGGCCACAAGGGCGCGGACGCGTCGCTGGAGTATGCGGTCCTCGGCCTGCAGAATCCCGGCTACACCCCCGAGAAGTGGACGCCCGTCGACTCCGTGTCATGGCTGAAGGCGATGGCATGGGATCTGCGCTCCAACCTCGACGACGAGACCGACAGAGCCTTGCTGGCGACCAAGCTCACACCGGATCAGATCGCGGTTCTGCACCCGCAGTATCCGTACGGTGAGCATCCCACGATCACGGATGCAGGCGGCGGGTCGACCTCCGCGAGCACGACGCGCTCCGACGCAGCCCCCGCGGCCAACATCGCGCAGAGCGGTCAAGGTGCCGTCGATGACGCCTCGGAACTCGCCACGCAGCTGCGGGCAGCCTTCGACTCCGTGCCACCGCTCCTCGGGGTCAACAGCGACGACATCGGCTCGAACTCGTGGGTGGTCGCGGGATCGCACACAGCAACAGGCAAGCCGTTGCTCTCGAACGACCCGCATCTCGGTCCTGCTGCGCCGAGCATCTGGTACCAGGTCGGCCTGCACTGCTCGAAGGTGACGGTGTCCTGCCCCTTCGATGTCGCCGGCTACAGCTTCTCCGGGCTCCCTGGCGTCATCATCGGGCACAACCAGAGCATCGCGTGGGGCTTCACCAATCTCGGCCCCGACGTCACCGACCTCTATCTCGAGAAGGTCACCGACAAGGGATACGAGTACGACGGAAAGGTCGTGCCGTTCACGACGCGCACGGAGACGATCGCGGTGGCCGGGGGAAAGCCGGTGACCATCACGGTGCGCTCCACGAAGCACGGCCCGATCGTCTCCGGCGGCGCCTACGACACGATCACCGACAGCCATCGAAAGGCTTCTGGCGGCCTTCCCGGCGGCCGGTATGCCCTTTCGCTGCAGTGGACCGCGCTCACCCCGGGCCACACGGCAGAAGCGATCTTCGCCCTCGATCGCGCGACCGACTGGCAGGGCTTCCGCGGCGCGGCGAAGCTGTTCGACGTGCCTGCGCAGAATCTCGTCTACGCCGACACCAAGGGCAACATCGGCTACCAGGCCCCTGGCAGCATCCCGATCCGCAAACAGGGCAACGGCACGACGATCACGCCCGGGTGGACGAGCCAGTTCGGCTGGAGCGGCTACATTCCGTTCGACCAGCTGCCGAGCGTGTACGACCCGCCGAGCGGATACATCGTGACCGCCAACAACGCCGCCGTCGGCCCTGACTATCCCGTGAATCTGACACAGGACTGGGACTCCGGCTACCGCGCCGATCGCATCACTTCCGACCTCGCGAAGCTGATCTCCGCAGGCCACAAGATCACCGCGGCGGACATGTCGAAGATCGACGCCGACGACTACGACGCGAACGCCGCGGCGCTGGTGCCCGTGCTGCTCGATACTCCTCTCGACCCCGGCACTCGCAAAGCCGTCGATCTGCTGAAGGACTGGAACCGTCACGACGACGCCGACAGCGCGGCGGCCGCGTTCTTCAACATCTTCTGGCGCAACCTGTTGAACGACGCGTTCGCCCGCAAGCTCCCAGCCGGCACCGCGCCGGTCGGCGGCGATCGCTGGTTCCAGGTCGTCGATTCCTTGGCGACCCAGCAGAACTCAAGCTGGTGGGCCGACACCGAGCTCGGGCTGGAGAACCGCGATGACATGTTCTCCTACGCCGCAGATCAGGCGTACCGCGAGGCGGTCAAGCTGATGGGACCCGAGATGTCGGACTGGCGATGGGGCGACATCCACACCCTCGAGATCACGAACGAGAGCTTCGGTGAGTCGGGCATCGCGCCCATCGAGTGGCTCTTCAACCGCGGGCCGTACAAGCTCAGCGGCAGCTCGTCGGTGGTGGACGCTGTGGGCTGGGATGCCTCGGTCGGCTACCAGGTCAACTGGGTTCCGTCGATGCGGCAGGTGGTCGACCTGTCGGACTTCGACCACTCCACCTGGATCAACCTCACGGGCGAGTCAGGCCACGCCTTCAACCCGCATTACGTCGACCAGACGCCGCTTTGGCAGACGCAGCGCACGCGGCCGTGGCCGTTCAGTGCTGCGGCCGTGGCGAAGGCGACCCAGGAGACGCTGACGCTGACGCCATAGCGCGCGAGATGCGCGCGGCATGCCGCGAGCTCCTCAATCCACGGAGGGGGCGAGGGGCGTCAGCGCTCGGCGGGGTAATCGCGCTCGGTGCGGCCGACGTAGAGCTGCTGCGGGCGGCCGATCTTGGTCGCCGGATCCGCGTTGAGTTCGCGCCAGTGCGCGATCCAGCCCGGCAGGCGTCCGATCGCGAACAGCACGGTGAACATGCGCGTCGGGAATCCCATCGCCTTGTAGATGACGCCCGTGTAGAAGTCGACGTTCGGGTAGAGCTTGCGCTGCACGAAGTAGTCGTCATCAAGCGCGATCTGCTCGAGCTCCTTGGCGATGTCGAGAAGCGGGTCGTGAACGCCGAGCGCCTCGAGCACGGCATCCGCGCTCTCCTTGACGAGCTTGGCCCGCGGGTCGTAGTTCTTGTACACCCGATGACCGAAGCCCATCAGGCGCACGCCGTCTTCTTTGTTCTTCACGCGCTCGACGAAGCGGTGAACGCCCTCCCCCGAGTCGCGGATGTCGGCGAGCATGTCGAGGACGGCCTCGTTCGCGCCACCGTGCAGCGGACCGTAGAGCGCGTTGATGCCGGCGGAGACCGAGGCGAACAGGTTGGCCTGCGTCGAGCCGACGAGACGCACGGTGGACGTCGACGCGTTCTGCTCGTGGTCCTCGTGCAGCATGAGCAGACGCTCGAGCGCCTTGGAGACCACGGGGTTGACCTCGTACGGCTCGGCGAGCGTTCCGAAGTTGAGACGAAGGAAGTTGTCGACGAAGCTCAGCGAGTTGTCCGGGTAGAGGAACGCCTGGCCGAGGCTCTTCTTGTGAGCGTAGGCGGCGATGACCGGCAGCTTCGCGAGAAGACGGATGGTGGAGAGCTCAACCTGCTCAGGGTCGTGGATGCTCAACGAGTCCTGGTAGAACGTGCTGAGCGCTGACACGGCGCTGGAGAGCACCGACATGGGGTGTGCGTCGTGCGGCAGCGCGCTGAAGAAGCGGCGAAGGTCTTCGTGCAGCAGAGTGTGACGGCGGATGCGGTCGTCGAACTCGGCGAGCTCGGTCGGCGTCGGCAGCTCACCGTGGATCAGCAGCCACGCGACCTCGAGAAAGCTCGAGTTCGCCGCGATCTGCTCGATCGGGTAACCCCGATAGCGCAGAATGCCCGCTTCCCCGTCGATGTACGTGATCTCCGAACGGGTGGCTGCCGTGTTGACGAAGCCGTAGTCGAGCGTCGTCAGCCCGGTCTGCTTGGTCAGCGTTGAGAAGTCGATGCTGGAGGCGCCTGCCGTGCCGGGAAGGATCGGGAACTCCGCCGTACCGCCCGGATACGTCAGAGTGGCTCGCATGTCGCCGTCCCCTCCGTCGTGACCTGCGTTCACTGCGCCTCCTTCGAGCATGCGCCCATTTCGTGCTGTTACCGCGTTCGTGCTTTTACAGCCTACGGGCAAAGCCGGTCCACTGTCGTTCCCGCCAACAGACGACAGCAACGGTGTGCTGATCCGCACAAGATCGCGTCAGAACGACGCGAGACGATCCGCCGCCGCGGCAATCCGCTCGTCGGTGGCCGTGAGCGACAGCCGCACATGGTTCGGATGGAAGTCGCCGTAGAACACGCCTGGGCCGGCCAGGATGCCGAGATCGGCGAGCCTGCCTAGCGTGGTCCACGCGTCCCTTCCCTCTGTCGCCCAGAGGTAGAGACCGGCCTCGCTGTGGTCGATGCGGAACCCTGCAGCCTCCAGCGCGGGCTTGAGCACCGCACGTCGTGCACGGTACCTCGCGACCTGTTCGGCGACCGCAGCGTCGTCGCCGAGAGCGACCACCATGGCCTGCTGCAGCGGACCGGGCAGCATCAGTCCTGCATGCTTTCGCACCGTGAGCAGCTTCGCGATCAGGGCGGGGCCGCCGGCGAGGAACGCGGCGCGGTAGCCCGCCATGTTCGACTGCTTGCTCAGCGAGTACACGGAGAGCACGCCGGTGTGGTCGTCCCCCACGACGCCGGGGTGCAGGATGCTCGGAACGGGCTCGCTGACCCACCGACCTTCCCAACCGAGCTCGGCATAGCATTCGTCGTTCGCGATCACGGCCCCCAGCTGCCGTGCCCGCTCGACGGCGCGGCGCAGGAACGCCTCGTCGAGCACGCGGCCGTCGGGGTTGCCCGGCGAGTTCAACCAGATCAGTCTGGTGTCGTCCGGCCAGTCATCCGGGTCGTCCGATGCCACGGAACGCGCCTGCACGATGGCCGCGCCGATCGCGTACGTCGGGTAGGCGGCGCGAGGATGCACGACGACGTCGCCGTGCCCGAGGCCGAGCAGCACGGGAAGCAGCGCGACGAGCTCCTTCGACCCGATGGTCGGCAGCACGGCCGAGGTCTTGAGCCCCTGTACTCCGCGACGACGCGCGTACCAGTCGACGATCGCCTCGCGCAGTTGGGGCGTGCCCGCTGTCTGCGGGTAGGCGTGGGCATCCGTCGCCTCGGCGAGCGCCGCGCGGACGGCTTCTGGCGTCGGGTCGACGGGCGATCCGATGGAGAGGTCGACGATGCCGTCGGGATGCCGCCGAGCTCGTTCTGCGTACGGTGCGACGAGATCCCAGGGGTAGTCGGGAAGGTCGGGGCGCGTCACGTCGGCCGGCCTAGTGGTTCTGCGGGGGAAGCGCCGAGATCAGCGGGTGGTCCTTCGGGATCACGCCGATCTTCGCGGCGCCTCCCGGGGAACCGAGGTCGTCGAAGAACTCGACGTTCGCCCGGTAGTAGTCGCTCCACACCTCTGGCAGGTCGTCTTCGTAGTAGATGGCCTCGACGGGGCAGACCGGCTCGCAGGCTCCGCAGTCCACGCACTCGTCGGGGTGGATGTACAGCGACCGCTCGCCCTCGTAGATGCAGTCGACCGGGCATTCATCGACGCAGGCCCTGTCCTTGACATCCACACACGGCAAAGCGATGACGTAGGTCACGGTCGACTGGCTCCTTCTCAGCTCGCGAAAGCGCGCTGTCAGTCTACGGCCCGGCGCAGAGGCCAGCCGACGACCAGCAGCGCGATGACCACCGCGCCACCCAGCCACACCCAGCCGACCGTGCTGTCGGTGACCAGCACTGAGCCGCCGAAGCTCTTCTGCGAGAGAATCCCGATCGCCACGAGCGCACCGAGGCCGGCGCACGCCGCATACAGGCGTCCATCGGACATCAGACGGATGCCCGCCAGCAGGCACGCGAGCGCCAGCAGTGCGACGACGACGCCCCACGGCACTGCGGTCGTGCCGATTGTCGCGCTGTGCACCAGCGTGCCGAGCGTGCCGAACACGATGCCTGCGACGAGCAGCAGCACGGCGACGAGCACTCTGACCAGCATGCGCTCATCCTAGGCGCGCCACACGGTGCCGATTCGCTCTGTGCCTGGGGGTCTCCGACGAGATCGCCATCGCCGGTTGGCGATCGCCGCCGATCTAGGTAAGGTAAGCCTTACCGAAATTCACCCGACCCCCGAAGGCCCCACTGTGCTCGCAACCCTCGTCATCGGTCTTCGCGAAGGACTCGAGGCCGCGCTCATCGTCGGCATCATCGCGGCGTTCCTGAAGCGCAACGGCGCTTCCCTCAAGCCGATGTGGGTGGGGGTCGGAGTCGCCGTCGCGCTCAGCGTCGCGATCGGGTTCATCCTGCAGGCCATCGAGGCCGGTCTCCCGCAGGCGGCGCAGGAGGCGATGGAGTCGGTCATCGGTGCGATCGCCGTCGTCTTCGTCACCACGATGATCCTCTGGATGAAGAAGAACTCGCGCGGCCTGAAGACCGAGCTCGAACGAGAAGCCGCCGCCGCCCTCGGCACGGGGACGACCTGGGCCCTCGCCGGAATGGCCTTCCTGGCCGTGCTGAAGGAGGGCTTCGAGACGTCGGTCTTCCTGCTGGCCACCTTCCAGGCGTCGACCAGCGCTGCTGCCGCCGCCCTCGGCGCCGTGATCGGAATCGGAATCGCGATCGCCATCGGCATCGGCCTCTACACGGGAGGGGTCAAGCTCAACCTCTCCAAGTTCTTCACGATCACCGGCTACTTCCTCATCTTCGTCGCAGGCGGACTCGTGGTCACCATGCTGCGAACGGCCCACGAAGCCGGATGGATCTCCATCGGACAGGCGCCAACGGTCGACCTCTCGTGGCTCGCTCCGATCGGCTCGGTGCAGGCCGCTCTGATCACCGGGGTGCTCGGCATCCCCGCCGACCCGCGAGTGATCGAGGTGCTCGGTTGGCTGCTCTACGTCATTCCGCTGCTCGCGTTCATGGTGTGGCCGAAGCGATTCCGGCCCACCGGCGCCGCTGTGCCGAAGGCGATGTTCTGGTCGGCGGGTGTCCTCGCCGTCGCAGCCATCGTGCTCGCCCTCGCCGTCCCGGCAGGATCTGGGTACACCGCGCCGGCGTCCGCGCCGCTGAGCAACGGCGGAACCGCCACCTTCGCTATAGAGGGAACCTCGGCGAACCTCTCCGTCACAGGCAACGCCGACGCGTCGTACCGATTCGGCGGATCATCGAGCACCGCCCACGACGGCGCCGACCGCGTCTGGAGCACCACCGTCTCTGCGCGCCCCTCCGACCGTCCGGCCGCGCTCACACTCGATGAGCTCGTCGACCTCACGGGCGGCCGCATCCCGGTCGGAATCGACCCGACGCACGCACCTGGCCCTTACAGGACATCGTGGACCAGCACGTCCCGCGTCACCGTGTACAGCTTCGGCGCAGGTCTGGTGGATGCCTCGAGCCAGGTTCGCACGGTCGTCACCGTCTCCGGTGGCGGCCTGTCAGGACCTCGTGCATTCGCCGTGCCCGACGGCGGCGCAGCGTGGTCCGTGAAGTCCGGCCACGTCGCCGACGTGAGCGCAGCGATCGCGACCGAGAAGGCATCCGTGAACGAGGCGATGCTGTGGAAGCTCTGGCTCCCGCTCGTCTTCGCCATCGCCGCCGCCATCGTGGCCATGCGCGGACTGCGCATCCGTCGCGCGATCACCACTCCGACTTCGACCGGACAACCGGTCGTAGCACCGCCCGCCCCGGCACAAGCAGACGCCGACACCGCAGCGTCTTCGACCCCCACCAGGAGCACTCCCTATGCAGCCAAGTAGCCGCAGACGCCTCACCGGCGTCTCGACCGCCGCGACCATCCTCAGCGTCGCCCTCCTCCTCGCCGGATGCGCCAGCGATTCAGGTGCAGCGCAGAAATCCACCTCCGGCGCCGCGCAGGTGAAGATCACCATGACGAACAACGGCTCGAACGACGTCTGCTCTATCGACCACACCTCGGCTGCGGCCGGGCCCATCACGTTCACGGTCCAGAACAAGAGCGCAACCGGCATCACCGAGGTCGAGCTCCAGAGCGACCAGCGCATCATCGGCGAGAAGGAGAACCTGGCACCGGGCCTCAAGCCGGTGAGCTTCACTCTCACGCTCGGCGGCGGCAAGTACACCGTGTACTGCCCTGGGGCGAACAAGGAGAATCAGACCTTCACCGTCACGGGAAAGGCGGCGGCGCCCAAGACCGGAACGGTGCAGACCCTCCTCAAGCAGGGCTCGACCGAGTACGCGGGATACGTGGACGACCAGATCGCCGGGATGGTCACGAGCGTCGGAGCCTTGAAGGCTGCGATCGACTCCGGTGATGTCGCGGCGGCCCAGAAGGCATACGGCCAGGCCCGCCCCTTCTACGAGCGCATCGAGTCCGACGTCGACGGATTCGTTCTGCCGGGCACCAAGGCGAACGACAATGCCGGAAATCTCGACTACCTGATCGACATGCGCGCATCGAACCTGGACCCGGCGGTCGGTTGGCACGGGTTCCACGCCGTCGAACGCGACCTGTTCCAGGCGGGCGCCATCACGGATGGCACGAAGCAGCTGGCGACGGAGCTGCAGAAGAACGTGACGACCCTGGCGGGCCTCGCCCAGAAGCTGAGCTACAAGCCGGAGGATCTCGCGAACGGGGCTGCTGGCCTTCTCGAAGAGGTGCAGTCCGAGAAGATCAAGGGCGAAGAAGAGGCCTTCAGCCACATCGACCTCGTCGATTTCGCGGCCAACGTCGAGGGCTCGCAGCAGGCCTTCGAGTACCTCAAGCCCGGACTCACCAAGATCGACTCGTCGCTCACCAAGCAGATCAGCACGCAGTTCGACAAGGTGAACGCCCTGCTCGATACCTATCGAGACCCGTCGGCGATCGGCGGTTACGTCACCTACACGCCCGCACTCAAGGCGAGCGACGCCAACACGTTGAGCCAGGCAGTGCAGGCGTTGCAGGACCCGCTGTCCCGCCTCGCCGAGAAGATCGCCACCGCTCAATGACGACCGATTCACCACGGCACGAAGACGCGAAGGATGGCTCGCAGCGCGAGCACCTGAGCAGACGCGGCCTTTTCGCGATGGGTGCCGGCGGCCTGGCCGTCGGCGCCCTCGCCGGCGTCGGCGGCACCCTTGCAGCACAGGCGCTGACTCACGATGAACAAGGCGACTCGGTCGATGCCGCACTGAGCTACCCCTTCTACGGCTCGGGCAACCAGTCGGGCATCCGCACCGAGCCGCAACGGCACTGCGTGTACATGACCTTCGACATCGACCCGGGCACCACGCAGACCGCGTTGCAGTCGTTGTTCGCGCTCTGGTCTGCGGGAATCGCCCAGCTGATGCAGGGCAAGCCGGTCGGCCAGGTGCAGCCGAGCAGACCCGACGCCGTCGGACAGGACACCGGCGAGGCCGTCGACCTGGGACCGAACGCGCTCACCGTCACCCTGGGACTCGGTCCAGGCGTCTTCGACGACCGGTTCGGCCTCGCCTCGAAGAAGCCCGCGCTGTTGAAGCACCTTCCAGCACTGCCGAGCGACAACCTCCAGGACGGCCTCACGGGCGGCGACCTGAGTCTTCAGGCCTGCGCGGAGGACCCGCAGGTGGCATACCACGCCATCCGCGACCTGGCCCGGATCGGCCGAGGCACTGTGAGCACGCGGTGGACCGTGATGGGCTTCGGCCGCGCATCGGCGGGCGCGAACCAGACCACGCCTCGCAACCTGATGGGCTTCAAGGACGGCACGCGCAACATCCGCTCAGACGAGGAGTTCCGCGACTTCGTCTGGCTGGGCGACAACGCCGACTGGATGTCGGGTGGCACGTATCAGGTGGCGCGCAAGATCCAGATGAACGTGGAGATCTGGGATTCCGACCGCATAGGCGACCAGCAGAACGTGTTCGGGCGCAGCAAGACCGAGGGCGCGCCGCTGAGCGGGACCAAGGAGTTCGACACCCCGGACTTCCACAAGACGGCGCACGGCGAGACCGTCATCCCGCAGAACGCGCACATCGCGCTCGCCGCCCACGAGAACAACAAGGGCGTCAAGATCCTTCGGCGCTCGTACAACTACACCGACGGCATCAACCAGTACGGACAACTGGATGCCGGGCTGCTGTTCATCGCGTACATGAACGACCCCGAGCACTTCGTGACGCTGCAGACGAAGCTGGGCTCCTACGACCGACTGAACGAGTACATCTCGCACATCGGATCGGCGGTCTTCGCCGTTCCCCCTGCCCCGGAGACCGGCCACTACATCGCCGAGAAGCTGTTCGCCTAGCCTCGCTACTTCTTCTCGGTGACCGTGTAGTTCGCGACCCAGCCCTTGTGGTTGTCCTTGGCGACGACGACGAGCACGGTGTAGGGGTCCTTGGTGAACGTCGCCGTCGCCCCGGTGTCTGTCTTGCTGTTCATCCCCTCCGTGAAGCCGGCGGACGTGAGCTGGTTGCTGATGGGGTCGATGGCGTCGGCGCCGCTCACCTTGATGGTCACGTTCCAGATCTTGCCGTCGGATGACCCGACCGACGCCCCGTACAGCACCTCGCCCTTCGCGAGCGGTACCGCCGTGGGGAAGTCCGCCGGCACGGACTTTCCGCCGAGATCGACGTGGCCGTGCGTCACGTTCTTGACGATCCCCTGCACGCTGCAGCCGGAGAGAGCCGCCGCTGAGCCGAAAGCGAGGGCGAAAGCCAGTGGAAGGGCGACCGCCGCGCGACGCACTCTGGACATGATGAGCTCCCGACGTTCGAGGGACCGACCCGGACGGCGTCGACAGGTCGACATCCGTAAGGTAACGCCTTCGACGGCGCTTGTCATCAGAGATTGCTAGGTGTTCCCAAGTCTTTCTCAGACAAGCGCGTCACGCGTCACGAGCGACACGGTGTGACGAGTGCCTTTCGGCCGCGCCGGCTCAGCTCTGCGTCTCGCGCTTCAGCCTGGCCGTCTGACGACCGCGGGTCTGCTGGTCGAGGATCACCTTGCGAATGCGCACCATCTCGGGCGTCACCTCGACGCACTCGTCTTCGCGAGCGAATTCGAGGCACTCCTCGAGAGTCAGCTGGCGCGAGGGCGTCATCGACTCGAAGTTGTCGGCGGTCGACTGCCGCATGTTGGTGAGCTTCTTCTCCTTGGTGATGTTCACGTCCATGTCGTCGGCACGTGAGTTCTCACCGACCACCATGCCTTCGTAGACCTCTTCGGTCGGGTTCACGAAGAACGTCATGCGCTCCTGGAGCGCGATGATCGCGAACGGCGTGACCACGCCAGCACGGTCGGCCACGATGGAGCCGTTGCTGCGCGTGACGATCGGGCCCGCCCATTCGCCGTAGCCGTGGGAGATGCCGTTCGAGATGCCCGTACCGCGGGTGATCGTGAGGAACTCGGTACGGAAGCCGATGAGACCGCGGGACGGCACGATGAACTCCATGCGCACCCAGCCCGTGCCGTGATTCGACATGTTCTCCATGCGGCCCTTGCGCGCGGCCAGCAGCTGGGTGATCGCGCCGAGGTACTCCTCAGGTGCGTCCACGGTGAGGTGCTCGTACGGTTCGTGCACCTTTCCGTCGACCCGCTTGGTGACCACCTGCGGCTTGCCCACCGTGAGCTCGTAGCCCTCACGGCGCATCTGCTCGACGAGGATGGCGAGCGCGAGCTCTCCGCGCCCCTGCACTTCCCAGGCGTCCGGGCGTCCGATGTCGAGCACGCGCAGGGAGACGTTGCCGACCAGCTCGCGGTCCAAGCGGTCTTTCACCATGCGGGCCGTGAGCTTGTGGCCCTTCACCTTGCCGACCAGCGGCGAGGTGTTCGTGCCGATCGTCATCGAGATCGCCGGGTCGTCGACGTGGATGGCCGGAAGCGGTCGAACGTCTTCCGGGTCGGCGAGCGTGTCACCGATCATGATGTCTGCGAAGCCCGCGACCGCGACGATGTCGCCGGGGCCGGCGCTCTCCGCCGGGTACCTGTCCAGGGCCTTCGTCATGAGCAGTTCGGTGACGCGCACGTTGTGCACGTCGCCGTCGTGCCGCACCCAGGCGACGGTCTCGCCCTTCTTGATGGTGCCGTTGAACACGCGCAGCAGCGCGAGCCGGCCGAGGAACGGCGACGCGTCGAGGTTCGTGACGTGGGCTTGGAGGGGCGCTTCGTCGTCGTAGGTCGGTGCGGGGATGTGCGTCAGGATCGCGTCGAACAGGGGCTCGAGGTCCGGGCTGTCCGGCAGCTCGCCGTTCCCCGGCTGGTTCGAGGAGGCACGGCCGGCCTTGCCTGACGCGTAGACGACGGGAACGTCGAGGATCGCGTCGAGGTCGAGGTCGGGCACGTCGTCCGAGAGGTCGGAGGCGAGGCCGAGGAGCAGGTCCTGGCTCTCGTGCACGACCTCCTCGATGCGGGCATCCGGTCGGTCCGTCTTGTTCACGGCGAGGATGACCGGCAGCTTCGCCTCGAGCGCCTTGCGCAGCACGAACCTGGTCTGCGGTAGCGGGCCCTCGCTGGCATCCACCAGCAGAACCACGCCGTCGACCATGGACAGGCCGCGCTCCACCTCGCCGCCGAAGTCGGCGTGCCCGGGGGTGTCGATCACGTTGATCGTGACCGGGTTGCCCTTGCCGTGCTCCGCGGCGTGCTTTCCGTTGTATGAGATCGCCGTGTTCTTGGCGAGGATCGTGATGCCCTTCTCACGCTCCAGCTCGTTGGAGTCCATCGCACGCTCTTCGACGTGAGCGTGCTCGGCGAACGAGTGCGTCTGGTTGAGCATGGCGTCGACGAGCGTCGTCTTGCCGTGGTCGACGTGGGCGACGATCGCGACGTTGCGCAGATCGGTGCGGGAGCGGATGGCCATGGCGGAGTCCTCGAACTGGAAGAAGGGGTGTCCGCCCGCTGCGGCGCGGGCGATGGAAGCGCTCGACAAGCCTGAGGCGGTTTGCGGGCACGGCGAATGGCGAGACGAAAACCCGCCTCGTCGAGTTTACCGGAGGATGCCTCGGCCCCGCGCCAGCGGAGACCGAGGCATCGACTCAGTCGGTCGGACGCCCGTCCTTGTCGCGCGACGGGTCGTCCCGACCGTCGTCATAGCCCTCCGAGGCCGCGTAGTGCGCGGGCTCCGCGTACTCCCCCGGCCCGGGATGCAGCGACGGGTCGTTGTACTCGTCGCTGCCGGCAGCGAGAATGCGCGCACGCAGCTCGCGCCGCTCGCGCTGCACCTCCGGGTCGGGCAGCGGCACGGCGGCGATGAGGCGCTGCGTGTACGGGTCCTGCGGGTTGCGCAGGATCTCGTCGCGCGTGCCCACCTCGGCGAGGCGGCCGAGGTGCATGACGGCGATGCGGTCGGCGAGCACGTCGATGACTGCGAGGTCGTGGGTGATGAAGAGGCAGGCGAACTGGAACTCGCGCTGCAGGTTCTTGATCAGCTCGAGCACCGTCGCTTGCACGGAGACGTCGAGCGCCGAGGTCGGCTCGTCGGCGATGAGCAGGTCGGGGTGCAGCGAGAGCGCACGCGCGATGCCGACGCGCTGCTTCTGACCGCCGGAGAGCTCGTGCGGATACCGGGTCATGTACGACTTCGGCAGCTCGACGCTCTCCAGCAGGGCGCTGACCTCGCGGTCGAGCGCACGGCCTTTGACGCCGTTCGCCAGCAGCAGCGGCTCGCCGATCGACTGGCCGATCGTCATGCGCGGGTTGAGCGAGGACGCAGGGTCCTGGAAGACGATTCCCGCGTTCTTGTGCACCTGGCGCACCCGCTTGCGGTTCCACTGCGAGAGGTCGACGCCCGTGACGTTCAGGCTCCCCGACGTGATCGGCAGCAGACCGATCGCCGCGCGGCCCAGGGTCGTCTTGCCCGAACCGGACTCGCCGACCAGACCCATCACCTCGCCCTGGTGCACCGTGAGGTCGACGCCGTCGATGGCGCGGAACGCCTTCACGCGACCGTGGCCCGGGTACTCGATGATCGTGTCCTTGAAGTCGAGCACCGTCTGACGCTGATCGAGCTCTTCGGCGACGTGCTGCGCCTCTTCCAGTGCGCGCTCGTTGACCTCGATCTGCTGAAGAAGAGCTGTCGACGTCTCCGACTCGTCGAGCGCGACGGCTGCGAGGGCGACGGTGATGTCGATGTCGCCGCCTTCGGAGCCCTGGCCGAGGTGCGGCACGGCGTCGAGCAACGCCTTGGTGTAGGGATGCTGCGGCTCGCGGAAGATCTGCAGCGTCGGCCCTGCCTCGACAACCTCGCCCTGACGCATGACCGCGACGTGGTCTGCGAGGTCGGCGACGACGCCCATGTCGTGGGTGATCAGCAGCACAGCGGAGTCGAGCTTGTCGCTCAGGTTGCGGATCAGATCGAGGATCTCGGCCTGCACCGTGACATCCAGCGCGGTCGTCGGCTCGTCGGCGATCAGCAGGCCGGGGTCGCACGAGATCGACTGCGCGATCATGGCACGCTGCCGTTGGCCACCTGAGAGCTGGTGCGGGTACGAGTTGAACGCCTTCACCGGGTCGGGCAGCTCGACGAGTCGAAGCAGCTCGATGGCGCGGTCCTTCGCCTCGTGCGGTGATATGCCGAAGTGGATGCGCAGTGTCTCGATGATCTGGAAGCCGACCGTGAGCACGGGGTTCAGGGCCGTCATGGGCTCCTGGAAGATCACGGCGATGTCCTTGCCGCGGATCGCGTGCATCTGCGCGGGGTTCAGTCCGCGCAGCTCGCGCCCGTTCAGCTTGATCGAGCCGCTGACCCTGCTGTTGCGGGGCAGCAGGTCGAGCACCGACATGGAGCTCACCGACTTGCCGGAGCCCGACTCGCCGACGAGCGCCATCACCTCGCCGCGCTTGATCGAGTAGTTGAGCTTCTTCACGGCGGGAACCCAGACGTTGTCGACGGCGAAGTCGACGCTGAGGTCTGCCACCTGCAGTACTGGGGTGTTGTTCTCCGGTGCCATCAGACGGCGGCCCCTTCTCGGCTCGTACGAGCCGCGAGTCGTGCGTGCACGGCACGGAGCGCGGAAGCTGACACGATGGAGTCATGCAGGATTCCGCGGCCGTCGACCGTGATGTTTTCGTTTCGAGATTCAACCGCGTGCTCGCGGTCGTTGCGTGGGCGCTGGCTGCCGGGGCCCTTGTCGCTTACATCTGGTCGCACGGCGAACTGCGCGACCCGTTCGTGATCGTTCCGGTCGTCTTCGTCGCTCTTGCCGCGTGGGTCGCGCTGTGGCGCCCGCGTGTCAGCATCGACGACGACACCATCGAGGTGCGCAACGTGTTCCGCACCATCACGGTTCCGTGGCCCGCGCTCATCAATGTGGACACCCGGTTCGCCCTGACGCTCTTCACGCCAGGTCACCGCTACAGCGCGTGGGCCGCTCCCGCGCCAGGTCGCACCGGTGCCGCCATCGCGCAGCGCAAGCAGCGGCATGGCGAGGTGGCGATGGCCCCGATCGGCAGCGACGGCACGATCCGTCCCGGCGACCTGGTCGCCAGCGAGTCGGGCCAGGTGGCCTACCTGATTCGCGAGCGATGGGCGCGGCTGCGTGAGTCCGGCCGCATCGAGGCGGGCATCGCCGACCAGACGCCCGTCGGCATCCGTGTGCACTGGTGGCTGAACGGCGCGCTGCTCGTGCTGCTCGCCGGCACCGTTCTGGTGTTCGCGCTGTAGTCGCAGCCGCTGTGCGGTGGCGTTCACTTAGCTCTCCGCCTTGCCGCCGGACGGTCCGTCATCCGTGCCGTCTTCCGTCGCGATCGCCGTCGCGACGGCTGCAGCGCCCTGGTCTTCGGTGGGCTCAGGCTCCTGGGTGCGACGCAGGCTGAACCGCTGCTGCCGCGGGTCGAACGCCTCGCGGAGTCCGTCTCCCACGAAGTTGACGCACAGCGCGAGCAGCACGATGAAGAGGGCTGGCCACCAGAACAGCCACGGGCGCGTGCTGAACGCGCTCTGGTTCTGGCTGATCAGCAGGCCGAGCGATGAGTCCGGCGCCTTGATGCCGAAGCCGAGGTAGCTGATCGCCGTCTCGAGCAGGATGGCAGAGGCGATGAGCAGCGTCGAGGAGACGATGATCACGCCGATGGCGTTGGGCAAGATGTGCCGGAAGATGATTCGGGTGTCCGACGCTCCGGCGACACGTGCCGCCTCGACGAACTCCCGCTCTCTCAGCGCGAGGAATTCCGCGCGCACGAGCCTCGCGATCACCATCCACGAGACGAGCGCGAGCAAGGCCGCGAGCCCGAACGCTCCGAGGCCGTTGGCCGTGCGGCCGACGATGGCGCCGACGACGAGCGCAGGGATCACGATGAAGATGTCGGTGATGCGCATCAGCACCGCGTCGACCCAGCCGCGGTAGTACCCCGCGATGGCGCCGACGATCACACCGAGCACCGTCGCGAAGATGCCGATCACCAGCATCACCAGCACGGAGTTCTCGATGCCGCGCATGGTGAGCGCGAAGTAGTCCTTGCCGATGCGGTCCTGGCCGAAGGGATGCTCACCGAGGCTGAACGGCCACAGCTTCAAGGTCGGCGCACCCTGGTTCACCAGATTGTTGAGCTCGCTGTAGGTGTAATGCCACCAACCCGGGATCGGGCCGAGACCGATCGCCGAGATGGCGAACACCAGGATCGCCACGTACAGGATGAAGGCGACGACAGCCAGCCGGTTCCTCATGAACCGCCGGAAGATGAGCCGCCCCTGGCTCTCGCCCTTCTTGCCGCCCTCGAGGTCGGGGAGGTCGACCTTGCCGTCGTTCAGGCCGGGCTCGGGAATGTTGCCCTGGATCGTGCTCATGCCGCCACCTCCGCTGCGGTCTGCGTGTCGTTCGTCTCGCCGCTCATCGCACACGCACTCTGGGGTCGAGGACCGAGTAGGTCAGGTCCGCCAGGAAGTTGAACGTGATGGCCGTGATCGCCACGACGAGGAAGTAGCCCATCACCGGATTGACGTCTGTTCGGAACAGGCCGGCGATGAACAGCTGGCCCATGCCGCTGATGCCGAACACGTACTCCGTGATGACGGCACCACCCAAGATGGCGCCGATGTCGGTGGCCACCAGGGTGGTGATCGGGATGAGCATGTTGCGGAACGCGTGCCGCACGATGACGGTGCGCTCCGGCAGGCCCTTCGCGCGCGCCGTGCGCACGTAGTCCTGACCGAGCACCTCGAGCATTCCGGAGCGGGCGTACCGCGTGTAGCTCGCGAAGCTGATCGCGAGAAGGCTCAGGGTCGGAAGCAGGAAGTGGCTGAAGGTGTCGAGACCGGTGATCCAGACGTCGCCCTCAAGACCGGGTGTGGCCGATCCGACCGTAGCCAGCGGACGGTGATTCGTGACGTCCATGTAGGCGGGCCACGATCGCATGAAGCGGTCGAGCACGATCACACCGGAGGTGAAGAACGCCGTGAAAGCACCGATCCGCATCATCAGCCCGCGGTCGTAGCCACCGACGAAGAACCCGACGAGCAGGCCGACCGCGATCGCGACGATTCCGAGGATGAGCAGGGTTCCGATGCTCGAGACGTTGAGCAGTCCCTGCAGGCCGAAGTAGGCGACGATCGCGATCGCCACGTTGATGCCTGCCGTGATCCACGCCTTGCGGTTGTGCAGGCCGGCGAGCAGTGCGACGAAGCCGAATCCGATGACCGCGCAGAACACGATGACGACGACCGGGCCCAGCGAGGGCTCGACGAACCAGTTCGTCGCCGACATGTACCAGAGCACCAGCACGGTCGCGGCACCGGAGATCAGGAAGGTCAGTGCCCGCTTGCGGAAGTTTCCGCCGACGATCAGCTGAACGATCAACCCGACGATGATCCCCCAGATCGCCAGAGCGAGAGGCGACAGGTGAGGGTCGGCGAGGAAGTTGTTGTAGTCCAGGGCGATGAAGCTCTTCAGGAGCACCGCGATCAGGAACGACGGCAGTGAGAACAGGAAGAAGCTGACCAGCGTGATCGAGTAGTCGAATCCGCTGTAGGCGCGGAGCGCCGTGATCATGCCGAGCGCGACGCCGAGCACGACGGCCAGCACGAAGGCCAGGGTGACGAGCTGGAGCGTCGACAGCATGGCCTGTGGCAGCAGCTGTGCCACTTCTTGGTTCTGGAAGGTGGAACCGAGGTCGCATCCACCGCCCACAGGGACGATGCAGCGTGCGACGCCGCCGAGCCAGAGCAGCCAGCGTAGGGTCGCCGGCAGATTCAGGTGTTGCGCTTGAGTGCGAGCGTCGATCAGCGCTTGCTTGTTCGGGTTGTTGCTCCCCTCCAGGTCTTGGAGCGGATCACCCGAGTGTGCCGTCAGAACGTACATGATGTACGACGCGGCGATCAGGATCAGGATCGAGACGCCGATGCGTCTCGCAATGTAACTCACCATATGGAAGAAGAACCTCTGTTAGCTGGAGGCGCGACCACGTCGATCGGCGTCATTGCCGGTGTGCGTCACCAGATACTACGCCCGTGAAGGGCAATGCCCAGCGACGGGGCGTCGAACCATGTCGGTTCGACGCCCCGCGCGATTGAGCGATCTTAGTGGATCAGTTCGAACGCCGGACTACTTGGTCCAGGTCCAGAAGTTCCAGAAGATGCCGTTCTGTCCACCGAAGAACTGGATGCCCTTGACACCACCGCTCGTGTAGGCGAACAGACCCGGAAGCTGGAACAGCGGGAGACCGTACGCCGTGGCGAACGTCCTCGCGTCGATCTGCTTCTTGATGTCCAGCAACTTCGACGGGTCCAGCGTCGTCTGCGACTGCACAGCGAGGTCGTTGGCCTGCTGGTCGTTGAAGTTGTTGTAGTTACCGGGGTTGCCGATCTGGAACAGCTGCGGCAGCTGCGCGTTGCCCGCGCCTGGGTTCACCCAGCCGAAGATCGACGCGTCGTAGTCGCCACCAGAGAGGAGCGAGCTCCACTGCGGCGATCCGCCGTCCACCACGTTGAATCCGGCCTTGGCCGCCGAGGCCTGAATGGCCTGGAACGAGTCAACGCGGTTCGGGTTCTCGGTGTTGTACAGGATCTTGACGGTCGGCGTCTTGCCCGCGAGGAGCTGCTTCGCCTTGGCGATGTTCACCGCGTTGTAAGCGGACGAGCCGTTGGCCTGCACGCTGGCGTCGTAGCCGTCCTGACCAGGCAGGAAGACCTGCGAGTTCAGAACCTCGGCCTTGGGGTTGATCGGCGTGACGATGGCCTTGAGGATGTCCTCACGCGGGATCGTCAGCAGGAAGGCCTGTCGAACCGTCGGGTCGCTGAAGGTCGGCGACTTGAAGTTCAGGTCGAGGTGGTCGTACGCGGCCTGGTCGCCCTGGACGATCTTCACGTTCGAGATCGCCTTGAGTGCCTTCACCGTGTCGGCTGTCGCCTGCGGCTGGATCGCGTCGACCTCGCCGTTCTGAAGAGCCGTCACCTGAGCGTTCGCGTCGGGGATGAAGCGCATGACCAGCTTGCCGAACTTCACGGCGTGGCTGCCCACGTACTCCTTGTTCGGCACGAAGGTCATCGACTGCTTCGGCGTCCACGCGGACACCTGCAGCGGGCCGCCGGAGATCAGAAGGTTCTTGTCCTTCGGCAGCGCGGTCGCGTCATAGCCCGTGTTGATGAGCTTGGCGGCCTTCTCGATGGTCTGGTTCGGCGCGGCCGGGTTGTTCGGGTCGCCCTTCGGAGTGGTCAGGAAGGCGTTCGTGAGGTCCTTGGTGCTCACGCCGATTTCCTTGGCCACCGCGTGCGCCGGGAACTGGATCGGGTTCACCAGGTTCCAGTCCACGTAGGGCTGGTCGTAGGTGAAGGTGATCGTGCGGTTGTTGTTGCTCACCGTCGGAAGGTTCGTGGCGAACGGGCAGCCGGCAGCGGTCACGAAGTACTGCGTGCCGCTGGTCACCTTGCCGGTGGCGTCGAACTTCGCCGAGTCGTAGTAGCAGACGCTCTGTGCCCAACCGAGCACCAGGTCGTCGGCGGTCATCGGGACGCCGTCGGACCACTTGGCCTTGCTGTTCAGCGTGTACTCGACCTTGAGCGGGCTGTCGCTGAGCTTCTTGTAGGTGCCGAGGTCGGTGTTGGGAACGACCTTGTAGTCGTCACCCTGCAGGGTGAAGAACTGCGGCTGCGTCATCTGCCAGATGAAGCCGTTCGTGTCCAGGTTTCCCTGGGGAGTGTTGTAGTTGAACGACGTCGCCTCGTTGACCTCAGCCACGGTGATGGTCTTACCGCCCGACGACGCCTCGCTGGAGGGCGTGCTCGTCGTGCAGCCGGCGAGCGCAATGCCCGCGGCGGCGGCGACCGCGACGGCACCCAGCAATGGGCGCAGACGCTTTCGCGTGATCTTCAATTTTCCTCCTGAATGCATTTTTGGCACACGACGAACCAGAGGGCCGTGGTGTACACGAGATAGCAATGAAGATAATTCACGGGGTTGAGGACGAGCAAAATGGCGGTACAAACCGTTACGTGCTAGTAACCATCGCGACGAAATCGTGCGCGACATGCACAGGCGGTGCTTGAAACAAGCGCCATTTGCAACATTTGAGCAGAGGCGCTGCCGGGCGGCAATCGTGTCGTGCACACCCGACGTCGGGGATCCGAAGCCCGGGAGACCGTGCCGACCGAGGTGGCGTCCGCAACGGATGGAAGGATGGCCGCATGACGTCAGACGCGGAGTCGGCGCGGGCTCGGTCATCCTTTCTCGCCGAGGTGCCGGTAACCCGAAGCGAGCGGCCGCGGCTGTGGTGGGAAGTCGCGATCGTACTCGGGCTCTCGCTCGGACAATCGGCCGTCTACTCGATTCTGACGATCATCCAGCGGCTCGCTGCGCCGACGCCGCTGAAGAACCAGAGCACACAGCTCAATCCGTCGCAGTCGCCGACGCCGTGGCTCGATCTCACGTATCAGCTGCTCGACATTGCGTTCTCGCTGATGGCCGTCGCGCTCGTCATCTACCTGCTCTGGCAGCCGACGCGCAGCGGCTTCCGTCGCATCGGCCTCGACTGGACCCGGCCGTGGCGCGATCTCGGCGGCGGGGTGGTTCTGTTCCTCGTGATCGGCATTCCGGGAATCGCGTTGTACGCGGTGGGTCGTGCGATCGGCATCACGGTCGACGTGCAGGCATCCCCGATCGATACCTACTGGTGGACGGTGCCGGTGCTCGTGCTCTCCGCAGTGCGCGCGGCTCTGCAGGAGGAGGTGATCATGGTCGGCTACCTCTTCACACGGTTGCGACAGCTCGGGTGGAACTCGTGGTGGATCATCATCGCCTCGGCGCTCGTGCGGGGCAGCTACCACCTCTACCAGGGCATCGGCCCGTTCTTCGGCAACGCGATCATGGGCGTCGTGTTCGGCTGGTGCTACCGCCGCTGGGGCCGCACGGCGCCGCTCGTCGTCGCGCACAGTCTGCTCGACATCGTCTCCTTCGTCGGCTACCCGCTCGCGGCTGCCCTCTTCCCGGGCGTCTTCGGGCCTGCCCCGAAGGGCTGACCAGCGGCGTCCCGCGAGACTGCATCTCCGCGCCATCCAAGCGGGCTTCACCTTCCGCCTTGGCGCGAGGATGCAGTCTCGGGCTGAGGTGGGGCTAGGCGAACGCCTCAGGCGGCGGGCAGGCGCAGAACAGGTTGCGGTCGCCCCATGCCTGGTCGATGCGACGCACCGGCGGCCAATACTTGGTGCGCACCAGGGTGGGAACCGGGTAGACGGCCTGCTCGCGGGAGTAGGGGTGCGTCCACTCCCCCACGATCGACTCCGCGGTGTGCGGGGCTCCCCGCAGCGGGTTGTCGTCGACGGGGAAGGTGCCAGACCCGACGGCATCCGCCTCGGCTTTGATCGAGATCATCGCCTCGACGAATCGGTCGAGCTCTGCGAGGTCCTCGCTCTCGGTCGGCTCCACCATGAGCGTGCCGGCCACGGGGAAGCTCATCGTCGGGGCGTGGAAGCCGTAGTCGATGAGGCGCTTGGCGACATCGTCGACGGTGACTCCCGTGGCATCGGTGAGGGGCCGGATGTCGAGGATGCACTCGTGCGCCACCAACCCCCGCTCCCCCGCGTACAGCACAGGGAAGTGCTCCCTGAGGCGGGAGGCGACGTAGTTGGCGGAGACGACGGCGGCGCCCGTGGCGCGTGCGAGGCCGTCAGCGCCCATCATCCGCACGTAGGACCATGAGATCGGCAGGATGCTCGGGCTTCCGTACGGCGCGGCAGAGACGGGCGCACCGTCGTGGGCGTAGCCGACGTGGTCGTTCGACTGCATGAGCGGATGCCCTGGCAGGTACGGTGCCAGGTGCGCCTTCGCCGCCACAGGGCCCACCCCTGGACCACCACCGCCGTGCGGGATGCAGAAAGTCTTGTGCAGGTTCAGGTGCGAGACGTCGCCGCCGAAGTCGCCGAAGCGGGCGTAGCCGAGCAGTGCGTTGAGATTGGCACCGTCGATGTAGACCTGTCCGCCTGCGGCGTGCACGGCCTTGATCACGTCGACGACGTCGTGCTCGTAGACGCCGTGCGTCGACGGGTAGGTGATCATCAGCGCGGCCAGCTCGACTGCGTGCTCGGCCACCTTGGCGCGCAGGTCGTCGAGATCGACGTTGCCCGAGGCATCCGTCGCGACCACGACCACGCGCATGCCGGCGAGCACAGCAGAGGCGGCGTTGGTGCCGTGTGCGGACTGCGGAATGAGGCAGACCGTGCGGTGGGTGTCGCCGTTCGCGTTGTGATAGCCGCGGATGGCGAGCAATCCGGCCAACTCGCCCTGGCTGCCTGCGTTCGGCTGCAGCGAGACGGTGTCGTAACCGGTGAGCTCGGCGAGCCAGGTCTCCAGCTCGGCGATCAGATCGAGGTAGCCGGCGGAGTCGGACGACGGCGCGAACGGGTGCAGCTGCGCGAATTCGGGCCAGGTCACGGCCGCCATCTCGGTCGCCGCGTTGAGCTTCATGGTGCACGAGCCGAGCGGGATCATGCCTCGATCGAGCGCGTAGTCTCGGTCGGCGAGCAGCTTGAGGTACCGCATCATCGCCGTCTCCGAGTGGTACGACGCGAAGACGGGATGCGCGAGGTAGTCGCTCGTGCGCACCAGCGTCCCGGGGATGACCGATGGCGCTCCTGCGGCCGTGACGTCTGCGGCTTCCAGGCCGAACACCCGCACGAGGAGCCGCTCGACCTCGGCGCCGTCCGATGCGGTCACCTCGTCGAATGCCACCGTCACGGTGTCAGCATCCGCGGCAGCGACGAGGAGCCCGGCATCATGAGCGGCGGCCGCCAGCTCGCCGGCACGACCGGCGACCCGCACGGCGATGGTGTCGAAGAAGGCGTCGTGGACGAGTTCGACGCCCGCTTGCGTCAGCCGATGCGCCGCTGCCGACGCCGTGTTGTGAACGCTCTGCGCGATCGCGCGGATGCCCCGTGGTCCGTGATAGACCGCGTACATCGACGCCATCACGGCCAGCAGCACCTGTGCAGTGCAGATGTTGCTGGTGGCCTTCTCGCGGCGGATATGCTGCTCGCGCGTCTGCAGGGTGAGGCGGTAGGCGGGCTTGCCGGCAGCATCCTGGCTGACGCCGACGAGACGACCGGGAAGCTGCCGCTCCAGTCCGCTTCGCACCGCCATATAGCCGGCGTGCGGTCCGCCGAATCCCATCGGCACGCCGAAACGCTGGGTCGTGCCGACGGCGATGTCGGCGCCGAGCGCACCCGGCTCCTTGAGCAGGGCGAGCGCCAGCAAGTCGGCCGCGACGACCGCGAGACCTCCCGCGCTGTGCACGGCGGTGATGACCCCGGTCGGGTCCCACACCCGTCCCGACGCCGCCGGGTACTGCACGAACGCGCCGAACGCCTCGGGCAGCTCGGCAGGATCGGCCGAGGCGAGGTCGAGCTCGACCAGCTCGATTCCGACCGCGGCCGCGCGGCCGCGGAGGATCGCGAGCGTCTGCGGAAAAGCGTCCGTGTCGACGAGGAAGACGTTGGACTTCGCACGGGACGCCCGACGTGCGAGGAGCATCCCTTCCGCGACGGCCGTTCCCTCGTCGAGCATCGACGCGTTCGCGATGTCGAGCCCGGTGAGGTCGCACACCATCTGCTGGAAGTTGATCAGGGCCTCGAGACGCCCCTGCGAGATCTCCGGCTGATAGGGCGTGTACGCCGTGTACCAGCTCGGGTTCTCGAGCACGTTCCGCTGGATGACCGCCGGCGTGATGGTGCCGTAGTAGCCCTGTCCCAGGAAAGACGTGTTGACCGTGTTCCTGGATGCCAGCCGCCGCAGTTCGCGCAGCGCCTCACGTTCGCTCACTCCCTCTCGGGGAAGCGTGCGCCCGGGAAGATCGACATCGGCGGGCAGTTGGATGCCCTCTGGCACGGCCACGCGCACGAGCTCGTCGACGGAGTCGAAGCCGAGGGTCGCCAGCATGCGCGTCGTCGCGTCGTCGTCCGGACCGATGTGCCGGTCGACGAACGAGCCGCGGAGGGCTCCGACGACGAGGTCGCCGCTCTCGACTCCGCCAGGTTCGACGCTTACTTCGCCGGTCACGCCACCCTGCTCATCCGATGCCGCGCTCACGCTTCGGCGCCGGTGAGGGCCGCGTAGGCTGCGGCATCCAGCAGGTCTTCGATGCGGGCGACATCGGCGACGCGCACCTTCACGAGCCAGCCTTCGCCGAACGGGTCGGAGTTGACCAGCTCGGGCGCGTCGACGACGGCGTCGTTGATCGCGACGACCTCGCCGCTGACCGGGGCGAACAGCTCGCCGACCGACTTGGTGGACTCGATCTCGCCGACGACTGCGCCTTCGGCGGCGTCGCTTCCGGCCGCGGGAAGGTCGACGAACACGACGTCGCCCAGTTTGTCGGCCGCGTACTCCGTGATGCCGACGGTCGCGATGTCGCCATCGACGAGCACCCACTCGTGCTCTGCCGTGTAGCGGCGGTCTGCTGGCAGTGCCATGTCAGTTCTTCTTTCTGCGGTAGAACGGGAGATCGGTCACGGTGAACAAGACGCGGGTTCCGCGCACGTCGACGTCGAGATCGGTTCCGGGGGCGCTGTGCTCGGAATCGACATAGGCCATCGCGATCGGATGACCGAGCGTCGGCGATAATGCGCCGGAGGTCACTCGGCCGACGGGTTCGCCGTCGCCCCCACGGGCGAAGACGAGGTAGTCGGCACGGGCCGCGCGCTTTCCTGAGCCGGCGAGGCCGACGAGCACCCGGGCATCCTCAGGGGCGCCCTCCTCGATCGCAGCTCGCCCGACGAAGTCGCCGGGCTTGTCGAGAGCGACGACCCGCCCCAGTCCGGCTTGCGAGGGTTGAGTGCGGTCGGTGAGCTCGTGCCCGTACAGCGGCATGCCTGCTTCGAGTCGCAACGTGTCGCGGCTGGCGAGCCCGGCGGGAACGAGGCCGGCTCCCGCCCCCGTCTCCAGCAGCGCATCCCACAGCGCCGGCGCGTTGTCGGGTGCGACGTAGAGCTCGAAGCCGTCCTCGCCGGTGTAGCCCGTGCGGGCGATGAGCACGGGATGGTCCTGGAATGTGCCGGACAGCGACCGGTAGTACTTCAGTGCCGCCAGGGCGCTCTCGATGTCGGGATCCTCACGATCCTCCGGTCGGTCGTCGCCCGCTTCGAGCCCGAGCTCCTCGACGTTCTGCAGTATCTCGAGCGCGCGCGGGCCCTGGATCGCGATCAGGGCGATGTCGCCCGACTCGTCGTAGACGCCGGCGTCGAAGGATGCCGCACGCCGCGTGATCTCGTCGGCGACCGTCTGCCGGTTCGCAGCGTTCGCCACGACGACGAATCGATCCGCGCCGGTGCGGTACACCACGAGGTCGTCGAGGATGCCGCCCGCCTCGTTCAGAAGAAGCGTGTACTTCGCCTGTCCCTGCTCGAGAGCCGAGAGGCGGCCGGCGAGCGCACGGTCCAGGGCGTCGGCGGCCTGCGGCCCGAGCACGACGATCTCGCCCATGTGGGAGAGGTCGAAGAGTCCGGCGGCGGTGCGAACGGCATGGTGCTCGGCGAGATCGCTCGAGTACCGAACCGGCATCTGCCAGCCGGCGAAGTCGGTAAAGCTTGCGCCTGCCGCAACGTGTGCGTCGTTCAGCGGCGAGAGCTGAGCCATGGGAGTTCTCCGATCTGCTTCGCAGCCCTCGGGACTCCCGGAGGAGACCACAGGCCGGTCGAGAGGCCGCACACGTCGGTGTGCGTGGGAACTCCCCCTCTGTCATGAAGGCCTGAGAGATTCGCGCGGGCGGGCGCCCGCGCTTTCACCTTGGGCGAGACCGTGGCGGGATGCCGCGATCTGCTCTCCAGAGTGGCCAGTTCGACGCGGTAGGGATACCTGAGAGATTGTCGGGGAGGATTGCTCCTTCGGTGTCTGCGCTGATGCTTCGCGCAGACTCTCCCGCATCGACCGTGTGGCCCGATCTTCGGTTGTGCGCTCAGCCTATCGGCACTCTTCGCACAGAACCGAGTCCCGCTGTGAAGGTCTCGGTTCTGGTCGATGCGACACAAAGGTGTATTATGAGTTCAGGTCAAACAAACCTTTACTCTGATGGCAGACGACACAGCACTCAGCGACTCACAACGCGACGGCTCGACGAGCGCCGCAGCGATCAGTCTCGCCGTCTCGACGGTCATCTTCACGCTTCGAACCGATGACCGGTTCGGCGCTCAGGGCGCACGCCCGACACTCTGGCTCCCTCTCGTGCGGCGCATCCGTGATCCGTTCGACGGCAAGTGGGCGCTTCCTGGCGGGCCGCTGGCTGCGGGCGAGGGTCTCGCGGATTCCGCTCGTCGCACGCTCGGCGAGACAACCGGCCTCGCGCCGCGCTACCTCGAGCAGCTGTACGCGTTCGGGGACGTAGACCGCTCCCCCGCCGCTCGGGTGGTCTCCGTCGTGTACTGGGCGCTCGTCGGATCGGACGAGGCCGCCCGCGCCACGGTGGGCCAGAACGTGCGGTGGTTCGCCGCCGACGAGCTGCCGACGCTGGCATTCGACCACAATCTCATCGTGGACTACGCCCTCTGGCGGCTGCGCACGAAGATGGAGTACTCGCGCATTGCCCACGCCCTGCTCGGCGAGACGTTCACGCTCTCACAGCTGCGCGAGGTGCACGAGGCCGTGCTCGGCAAGCGCCTCGACCCGGCGAACTTCCGCAGGGCGATGGAGACCTCCGACGCCCTCGTCGACACCGGCGAGCGCGTGACGGGCGCACGGCATCGTCCTCCGAAGCTCTACCGCTACGACGCATCGGTCGACCTCGCCGACAACGGACCGCTGCCGCACCCATGACCCTTCGACTCGCTCCACTCGCTCAGGGAGCGGAACCACTCACTCCGCTCGGGCATCCGAGCTCCCCCGAACCACACGAAAGAAGGCATCGAACATGACGCTCGTCGCTTCGGTCGACCGCACCATCCGTCTCATCGAGACGGGTGAGGAGTCCGGTGAGACCTGCACGCCCGATCTTGTCGAAGCACCATGGACCTTCGACCTCGGGATGCCCGGGTATGGGCCCGGCGCATCCATGGACGACCCCATCCCCGCCGACAGCCCGCGACAAGGCGAACTGCCGCAGCTCTACCGCGACGCCTCGGCCGCCGAGCTGGCGGATCGCATCCGCGTGGCCAAGGAGCGGCTCGGCGACCGCGTGATGGTTCTCGGCCACTTCTACCAGCGCGACGAGGTGGTGCAGTACGCGGACTTCGTCGGCGACTCCTTCCAGCTCGCGAACGCCGCCAAGGCCCACCCCGAGGCAGAGGCGATCGTCTTCTGCGGCGTGCACTTCATGGCCGAGACGGCCGACATCCTCACGTCGGCAGAGCAGAGCGTGATCCTGCCGAACCTGGCGGCCGGGTGCTCGATGGCCGACATGGCCGACATCGACTCCGTCGAGGAGGCGTGGGAGCAGCTGATGGAGGTGTATGCCGACGAGCAGAGCGGCGGCGAGATGGATGCCGAGGGAACGGCATCCGTCATTCCCGTCACCTACATGAACTCGTCCGCCGCGCTCAAGGCATTCTGCGGCCGCCACGGCGGCATCGTGTGCACCTCGTCGAACGCCTCGACCGTGCTGCGGTGGGCGTTCGAGCGCGGCAAGCGCGTGCTCTTCTTCCCCGACCAGCACCTGGGCCGCAACACCGCGAAGGCCATGGGCATCCCCGTGGAGCTGATGCCGATGTGGAACCCGCGCAAGAGCCTCGGCGGCAACGATGTCGAGTCGCTGAACGCGGCGAAGGTCATCCTCTGGCAGGGCTTCTGCTCCGTGCACAAGAGGTTCTCGGTGTCGCAGATCGAGCAGGCGAGGGCTGATCACCCCGGCGTGCGCGTGATCGTGCACCCCGAGTGCTCGATGGAGGTCGTCGACGCGGCCGACGAGTACGGCTCGACGGATTACATCGTGAAAGCCATCCAGGCAGCGCCCGCGGGCTCGACGTTCGCGATCGGCACCGAGATCAACCTGGTGCAGCGCTTGGCCGCCGAATATCCGCAGCACACGATCTTCTGCCTCGACTCGGTGGTGTGCCCGTGCTCGACGATGTACCGCATCCACCCCGGTTACGTCGCGTGGGTGCTCGAGTCGCTCGTGGCCGGCGAGGTCGTCAACCAGGTGAGCGTCTCGGCCGAGGTTGCGGCCGACGCCAGGGTCGCGCTCGAGCGGATGCTCGCCGCGCGCCCCGACACGACGATGGCGGCATGACGTGGCCGGGGGGATAGTAAGCAGTGCGACCCGTATGAACCGACCTCGCGTGATCGTGGCGGGCAGCGGCATCGCCGGGCTCACCGCGGCACTGCGCGCGAGCGCCTTCGCTGAGGTGACTGTCGTCACCAAGTCTGCGGCGACGGAGAGCAACACGCTCTATGCCCAGGGCGGCATCGCCGCTGCACTTTTCGACGACGACAGCGCCGAGCTGCACATCGCAGACACGTTGCGCGCCGGAGCGGGCCTGAACGATGAGGATGCCGTGCGCATCCTCTGCACGGAGGGCCCAGGGCTCGTGCGCGAGCTGATCCGCTTCGGTGTGCCGTTCGACCGCGACGGCGATGCCCTTGCACGTGGGCTGGAGGCGGCGCACTCGCGGGCACGGGTGCTGCACGCGGGCGGAGACGCGACAGGCCGGGCGATCGAGCTGTCGCTGTTCGCGCTGCTGGCGGCATCCGGCGTGCGCGTGGTGGAGAACGCCGTGCTCACCGACCTCGTGCTCGACGGCGGTCGGGTGACGGGGGTGCGAACCTTCGACGGCCGAGTAACCACGACGCTGCCCGCCGAGGCGGTCATCCTGGCGACCGGCGGCGCTGGCAGGCTCTATGCGCACACCACCAATCCCGCGGTAGCGACCGGCGATGGCATCGCTGCCGCGTGGCGGGCGGGTGCCGAGCTCGCCGACCTGGAGTTCTACCAGTTCCACCCGACGGCGCTGGCGATCCCCGGTGGAACGTTGGTCTCCGAGGCCGTGCGAGGCGAGGGTGCCGTGCTGCTGGATGCCCGTGGCGAACGGTTCATGACGCGGGTGCATCCCGACGCCGAGCTGGCACCGCGCGACGTCGTCGCAAGGGCCATCGCTGCGACGATGACCGCGCAGGGCGGGGTGCCCGTGCTGCTGGACGCGACGGCCCTCGGCCGCGACTTCCTTGCCACGCGGTTCCCGACGATCCAGGCTGCGACTCGTGCGGCCGGGTTCGACTGGGCGCACGAGCCGATCCCCGTCACGCCTGCGGCGCACTACTGGATGGGCGGCGTGAAGACGGATGCCTGGGCGCGCACGAGCCTGCCCGGACTTTTCGCCGTCGGGGAGGTCGCGTGCACGGGTGCGCAGGGTGCGAACCGACTGGCGTCCAACTCCCTTCTCGAAGGCCTCGTCTTCGCCGCACGTGCGGTGGACGCCATCGGGGCGGACGACCTTCCACTGTCCCGCACTGAGCAGACGACGGAGCGGGTCCCTGGCGTCGCGAGCCGGTTCGGCGGTTCCGAGCAGTCGGCCGCCGGACATCGTGCCGACAGGAGCCTCGGGGACCAGGTGCGAGACGTCATGTGGCACAACGTCGGCGTCGAGCGCGACGGCGAGGGACTCGAGGCAGCGGTCGAGCGACTCGAGGAGCTTGCAGCACGGTCATCCGCCCCGCTCACTGTGCCGCAGCACGAGGACCGCAACCTGCTGACGCTCGGCACGCTGATCGCGCGTGCGGCTCTCGCCCGCGAGGAGTCGCGCGGTGCCCACTACCGTAGCGATTTCCCCGACACCGCCGAGGTCGCAGAACACAGCCTCGTCATCCGCGACACCGTCATCATCGGCGACGCCGATGAGCTCATCTTCGCCCGGGAGGGCATTGCCGGAAAGGCGGTCGCCGCGTGCTGACCACACAGATCATCGACCGCGTCGTGCAGACCGCACTCGACGAGGACGCGCCGTGGGGCGACGTCACGAGCGAGCTGTTCATCCCAGCCGAGGCGACGGCGTCGGCCGAGCTCGTCGCTCGCGAGCCCGGAGTGTTCGCCGGCGGCCAAGTGGTGGAGCGCACCATGCACGCGGTCGATTCTTCGCTCGTCGTGGAGCTGCTCGTGGCGGACGGGGATGCGTTTGAGAAGGGACAGACCCTCGGACGCGTGAAGGGGTCGGCACGGGGCATCCTGCGCGCCGAACGGGTCGCCCTCAACCTCGTGCAGCGCATGAGCGGCATCGCGACGCTGACGTCGAAGTACGTGGCCTTGACCACCGGAACGGATGCCCGCATCGTCGACACCCGCAAGACCACGCCGGGCCTGCGCGCTCTCGAACGTCACGCCGTGGTCTGCGGAGGCGGTCGCAACCACCGCAACTCCCTCTCCGACGCGGTGATGGCGAAGGACAACCACCTCGCGGTGCTCACCGCAGGCGGTATGTCGCTGACCGACGCGATCCGCTCCGTACGCGGCAGGCTCGGCCACACCACCCACATCGAGGTCGAGGTCGACCGCATCGACCAGATCGAGCCCGTGCTGGCTGGCGGAGTCGACACGATCATGCTCGACAACTTCACGATCGACGAGCTGCGCGAAGGCGTCGCCCTGGTCGCCGGGCGCGCGATCATCGAGGCGAGCGGAAACGTCAACCTCGACACGGTCGCGGCGATCGCCGGTACGGGAGTCGATGTCATCTCGGTCGGCGCGATCACGCACAGCGTGCGCTCCCTCGACATCGGGCTCGACGTCACGATCGGATGACCACGAATCCCGTGCTCTACCTCGACGCTGCGGCCACCACGCCGGTGCGTCGCGAAGCGCTGGAGGCGGCGTGGCCGTATCTCTCCGGCGATTTCGGCAACCCGTCGAGCACGCACGAGCTCGGACGACGGGCCGCCGTCGCGTTGACTGATGCCCGTGCCGAGGTCGCGCGGGTACTGAGCTGTCGCGCCTCCGAGGTCGTGTTCACGTCGGGCGGGACCGAGGGCGACAACCTCGCGATCAAGGGCATCGCGCTCGGGGCGCCTCGTGGCAGGCACATTGTGACCGCTGCGACAGAACATGAGGCGGTGCTCGAATCCGTCGATCACCTTCGACGGGTGCACGGGTTCGACGTGAGCCTCGTGCCCCTCGACGAGTTCGGACGGGTCACCGTCGACGCGTTGCGCTCTGTGCTGCGGCCGGACACCACACTGGTCAGCATCGCGTACGCGAACAACGAGATCGGCACGGTGCAGCCCGTCGCCGCGCTGGCATCGGCTGCTCACGACGTCGGCGCGCGGTTCCACTCCGATGCTGTGCAGGCCGCCGGCCGGCTCTCGCTGAACGTGCGGGAGCTCGGGGTCGACGCGCTGTCGTTCTCGGGTCACAAGGTGGGAGCACCGAAGGGATCCGGCGCCCTCTTCCTGCGCGGCGGGATGCCCGTCGAGCCACTGCTGAGCGGCGGCGGCCAGGAGCGCGGCCGGCGCTCCGGCACCGAGAACGTCGCGTTCGCGGTTGCGCTGGCGAGCGCGCTGGGCGCTGCATACGCCTCCGCGACGGCAGCCGACGGGAATGCCGCCGATGGGGATGCCTGCGATGGGGATACCGGGGCAACACCTCACACCGGTGTACCAGCAGACCAGGTGCGCGACGGGTTCGCGTCTCGGGTGCTGACCACGGTGCCTGGTGCGCGGTTCACCGGGCATCCGACCGAGCGCATTCCCGGCCACGCGTCATTCGTGATCGACGGCGTGAACGGCGAGACCGTGCTGCTCGAGCTGGAGAGACGCGGCGTGATCGCCTCGAGCGGGTCGGCGTGCGCGGCCGGCCGGAGCGACCCGTCCCACGTTCTCACCGCGATCGGGCTGCCCGACGAGCTCGCGACCACAGCCGTCCGGTTCAGCTGGACCGATGCTTCGGCATCCGATCTCGAACGCGCCGCGGAGGCGTTGGCCGAGTCCGTCGCCGTCGTGCGCTCGCTCTGAGCCCGAGCCCTAGAGGTCGGAACGCGGGCCCGGCGTCACTCCGGCAGGATGGTGGGATGACGGCATCCGAGATCATCCCCGCCCACCTCCTTCCCATGCTGACCGAGCCGAACTTCGGCTTTCTCGGCACGGTCCGCCCGGATGACACGGTGCAGGTGAACCCGATGTGGTTCGAGTTCGACGGCGAGAACATTCGATTCACGCACACCACGAAGCGGCAGAAGTTCCGCAACCTGCAGCGCAACCCCGCGATGAGCCTCGCTGTGGTGCGCGATGCCGACTTCTACCGCTACCTCGAGCTGCGTGGTCGTCTGGTCGACGTCATCCCTGACCCGGAGGGCGAGTTCTACGTGCGACTGGGCAGGCGGTACGGCGACGCCGACGTGCAGGTGCCGGCGGACAAGGCAGACCGGGTCATCCTCGTGATGAGCGTGGAGCACGCCGGCACGAACTAGCCCCGCCCCCGCTGGTCGAGTAGCGCGCCGCGTAGCGGCCCGCGTATCGAGACCCCACCATCACGCCTTGCGAGCGACGAACACGAACTCCTTGCCAGGCCGGTCAGGGGCGTCGCGTACGTCGTCGACCACGAATCCGGTTCGAGCCAGTGACGCCTCGACCTCCTCGCGGTTGCGGAACCGCAGCGTCGAGGTCGAGTACAGGATGTCCCCGTCCGGCAGGATCAGCGTGTTCTCGAACGTGACGAAGGGCGGCGCGACCTCGGTGACATCGGTCCATGTGCGCACCCGGCCGACGCCGTCGATCTCCGTGTCGACGTAGGTCGAGTCCCTTCCCCAGTCGCGCCACGCCTCCTTCTGCTGGTCACGCGTCTCGAAGACGAACCGACCGCCATCTCGAAGCGCATTGCGGATGCCCGCGAGTGTCGCCGCCCAGTCCTCGTCGGTGAGAAAGACCTGGGCGACGTTCCCCGTCATGAATGCGATGTCAGCGGCGAGCGCGGGCAAGGTCGTCGCATCGCCGCCCAGCCATCTCACCTTCTCGGCGTGGGGCTTGCCGCGCGCAACGTCCAGGGACGCCCCGGCGGGGTCCACCCCCGTCACCGAGTAACCGTGTTCGGCGAGGAGGCAGGCGAACGCACCGGTGCCGCATCCGACATCGAGCACCGTGTGCGCGCCGAACTCCGCGGCGATGGCGAGGTAGGCATCCAGGTCGCTGCGATCCGGATCGAGCGGGTCGTAGAGCCTGGCGAAGCGTGGGTCGTCGAACAGCGCGTCGGGCACCCGTCAAGCGTGGCAGGGCCTGCATGGACCCGCAACGGCAGGCGTTCGGACGCGCGGCTCAGTGGTGGATGACGGCCTTCAGCAACGAGAGCACGCCACCGAAGGCCGCGGTGGTCAGCGCGCTAGCGAGTCGCACCCAGAAGCTCGGCGACCACCTGGACACCGCGAACCAACCGAGGATTCCGAGCAGCAGTGTGTCAACGAGGAGCGCCGCCCAGATCGCAACCTGATCGTTCAGCAGGTGAACGACGCCGAGCAGCAGGATCACGATGGGGATGACCGATGCGGCGAGCATGCCGAGCGAGTGCTGCATGGCGGACAGGATGCTGATGCGGAAGTCGCCGTGGCCGTGGGTCGTTCCGAGGTGCGCGATCGTTCCGGCGTAGACGTGGGCTGCGAAGAACACCACGACAGTCACCACGACCGTGATGAGAGCATCGGCGGATGATCCGGTCAGCGAGTTGCTCACAACGATCATGCCCGTGACGAGGATGAGCCCATAGATCGCCTCCTCAGACAGGGCGACCCGACGCATGTTGGACGCCCGGTCCCACTGCTTCACAGGATCGCGCCGTCGGTCTGGCACTCCGGGCAGTACTGGGCGGATGTCCCCCCGAACATGAAGTCACGCACAGTTCCGCCTCCCGGGCAGGGCTCGCCGCCGCGGCCGTGCACCAGCATGGCGTCGACCTTCGCCTGCTTGAGTCCGTCCAAAGGGATGCCTCGTCGTGCATCGATCGCGTCGCGAAGCACGGTGCGGATCGCGTCGTAGAGGCGGTCCAGGTCGTCGGTCGACAGCTCGGACGCGTGGATGACGGGTGAGAGCCGCGCGACGAAGAGGATCTCGTCGGAGTAGGCGTTCCCGATGCCCGCGAACGAGGTCTGCTCCTGCAGGATCGCCTTCAGCTGCTTGCGGCGGCCGACGATCGGCCGGTCGAACAACTCGCGTGAGAACGACGGGTCGACAGGATCGGGGCCGAGCTTCGCGATCGCGGGAACCTCGGTCGGGGCATCCACGATCCAGATTCCGCCGCTGCGATAGCCGCCGGCGTTGATCACGTCGAAGCCCTTGCCGTCCGCGAAGCTCAGCCGTGCGACAGTTGGCACCTCGACCGCCACGCCGTCGTCGGGAACCTGGTCATCGCCCGTTGCATGGCCCGCATCGTTGTCATCCCGCCACACGAACCAGCCGCCACGGCCGAAGCTGATCACCAGATGGTGGTCGCCGACGTCGAGGTCGACGTACTTGCCGAACCTGCGGACCGCGGCGACGGGCAGGCCAAGGACGGTCGAGGGCGCGACGGCTCGCGTCTTGTACTCCGGGTAGTCGAGAATCTCGAAGCTGCTGATGCCATCGCCGACCACGCGCTCGCCGACGAACTCGACAAGCGCCTGCACCTCGGGAGATTCGGGCATGAAGCGATCATGGCATGCGCGGCCGACATGGTGCGAGGCTGCACGCGGTGCATCCATGCCGATGCGATGAGGACGTATGCGAGGGAGCGATGTACTCGTGCTGAAGGGCGGTCACCGCCGCGATGTGGCGGGATCCAGATCCCCATCGACCTTCGGAAACATCGTTCGTGCCTCGGGCCGCTCTGGCATGGTCAGGCCGCGCTGGGCATCCTCCACACCGAGACGTGCGAGGTGCTCTCCGCGGTGAACGGAGACCTGTCCCAGTCGGCGTATCGCGCTTCGAACTCGAGTCCCGCGAGCCGCGCCATCAGGTCGAGCTCGGCCGGCCACACGTAGCGGTAGTTGTGCGGCACGTAGTCGAAAGAGCCGTCCTCCCTGCGTGTGTAGTGGTGGGAGATGGCCCGCTGGCTCACCAGATCGAAGGTGTCGAAGCCGACGTGACTCTCGCCCACGTCGAACGGCACCGCGATCTGTCCTGGCGGAAGGGATCGCAATGACGGCACCCCGACCTCGACCACGAATCGCCCCCCAGGAGCGAGGTGACGTGCCGCGTTGCGGAAGCACTCGACCTGGGCATCCTGCGTGTACAGGTTGCCGATGGTGTTGAAGACGAGGTAGACGAGCGAGAACTCGCCGTCGATGCGGGTCGTCGCCATGTCGCCGATGACGACGGGGATGTCCCGGGTCTTGCGCATCAGCCGCCCGGCCATCGCCTCGGAGTACTCGATGCCGCGCACTTCGACACCGAGGGCGTGCAACGGGATCGCGACCCGCCCCGTGCCGATGGCGAATTCCAGGGCGGGCCCGGAGCCTGCCAGGTCGGCGAGGAATGCGCTCGTCGCCTCAAGAGTCTCCGCCGCGAACGGATCATCGGAAGCGTCGTCGTAGTGCTCCGCCTGCACATCGGTCCACAGGTCGCTGGGAACACCGTCGTCGGTCATCCGAGCACTCTAGCCCGCCGTGGACAGGCTCAGTTGTTGAAGCGGAACTCCACAACGTCGCCGTCCTGCATGGCGTAGTCCTTGCCCTCGAGACGCGCCTTGCCGTGTGCGCGCGCCTCGTGCACCGAGCCGAGCTCGACGAGGTCGTCGAACGAGATGACCTCCGCCTTGATGAAGCCCTTCTCGAAGTCGGTGTGGATCACGCCGGCGGCCTGCGGCGCCTTCCAGCCCTTGTGGATGGTCCACGCGCGAGATTCCTTCGGACCCGCGGTGAGGAACGTCTGCAGGCCGAGCGTGTCGAATCCGATTCGAGCGAGCTGGTCGAGCCCGCTCTCGTCCTGGCCGGTCGAGGCGAGAAGCTCCGCGGCGTCCTCGGGGTCGAGGTCGATCAGCTCCGACTCGATCTTGGCGTCGAGGAAGACGGCCTGGGCGGGCGCGACCAACGCGGCGAGTTCGGCTTTGCGTGCGGCATCCGTCAGCACGGACTCGTCGACGTTGAACACGAAGATGAACGGCTTGGCGGTCAGCAGGCCGAGCTCCTTGATCGGCTCGAGGTCGACGCCGGATGCCGACAACAGCACACCCCGCTCCAGTGACTCCTTCGCGGCGTTCGCAGCCTCGAGCACGGCACCGTCGAGCTTGCGCCCGCGCACCTCCTTCTCGTAGCGCGTGATCGCCTTCTCGAGCGTCTGAAGGTCGGCGAGCATCAGTTCGGCGCCGATCGTCTCGAGGTCGTTCGCGGGGTTGACCTCGCCCTCGACGTGTACGACGTCGGAGTCGGCGAACCCACGCACGACCTGGGCGATGGCATCCGCCTCACGGATGTTCGCCAGGAACTGGTTACCGAGCCCCTCACCCGTTGATGCGCCGCGCACGATGCCAGCGATGTCCACGAAGCTCACGGTGGCGGGAACGATGCGCTCCGAGTGGAACAGGTCGGAGAGCGTGCTGAGTCGCGGATCCGGCAGGTTCACCACACCGACGTTGGGCTCGATCGTCGCGAACGGATAGTTCGCCGCGAGCACCTGGTTCTTGGTCAGGGCGTTGAAAAGGGTGGACTTGCCGACGTTGGGCAGGCCGACGATTCCGATAGTGAGAGCCACGGGCATCCATCGTATCCGGCGACAGCGAGGCTATCGAAGCGGATCAGCCTCCTGCCGCGCCCCGGTCAAGAAGACCAGGACAGAAGCTCACCGCTACATCGAGCCTTCGTAGAGGCCGATCGCGTTGCCGTCGGGATCCGTGACCAGCGCCCACCAGCTCGTCGGCGTGATCTCGGTCTTTCCGACGACCACAGCGCCGCCCACATCAGCCACAGCTGCGACGGTGTCATCGATCGAGTCGACCTCGACATACGAACGGGGTTGCGTGAAGTCGCCCTCGCGTCCGGTGAGCGCGCCCCCAGAGATCTGGTTGGGTGCCCGCCACATCGGATACCCCTCGTATCCCGGCGATTCGGCGATCTGCCATCCGAAAAGCTTCGAGTAGAACTCGGTCGCTCGCGGGAAGTCCGTGACCGGGATCTCGACGTGGGTGATGTCTCCGTGCGCCATGATGCGCCTCCTTGTGGGACGGAACGCTTCTAGTGTCACCCTCCCCCAAGACGCTGGCAAGGCCGGTTCCCGGGACAGCGAGCACCGACATCGCAAGGGTGGCGGAGCGCGGGCATGAGCCCGCACCCCGCCACCTCGCAACAGATCAGTCGACCACTGCGGCGTCGGGCTCGTCGCTCTCCGCGATCGCTTCGGCCTCTCTGGCGAGCTCGTCGTCGCGCACCGCGGCGAACTCCTCATCGAGATCGGTTGCCGCCTGCTCGAACTGCGCGTTGTACAGCCGGAAGTACGCACCCTTGGCGGCGATGAGCTCGTCGTGCGTTCCCTTCTCCACGATGTCGCCGTGCTCCATCACGAGAATGAGGTGCGCGTCGCGAATCGTCGAGAGCCGGTGGGCGATGACGAACGAGGTGCGCCCCTCTCGAAGCGCGGCCATGGCGTGCTGAAGGAGGAGCTCGGTGCGGGTGTCGACCGAGCTGGTCGCCTCGTCGAGGATGAGCACCGACGGCCTCGCGACGAATGCCCTTGCGATGGTGATGAGCTGCTTCTCGCCGGCAGAGATGTTCGAGGCGTCCTCGTCGAGCACGGTGTCGTATCCGTCGGGAAGCGAGTGAACGAACCGATCGACGTACGTGGCCTTCGCCGCTTCGAGGATCTGCTCGTCTGAGGCATCCGCGTTGCCGTACCTGATGTTCTCGCGGATGGTGCCCGCGAACAGCCATGGGTCCTGCAACACCATTCCGGTCTTCGCCCGGACGTCACGGCGGGTGAGATCGGCGATGTTCTGGCCGTTCAGCAGGATGCGCCCGCCGTTCAGCTCGTAGAACCTCATGATCAGGTTGACCAGTGTCGTCTTGCCCGCGCCGGTCGGTCCGACGATGGCCACGGTCTGGCCGGGCTCGACGCGGAACGACAGGTCGGTGATGAGCGGACGGTCCGGCGTGTACGAGAACGACACGTGCTCGAACTCGATCGTGCCATCGCCGTCCACGGGCGCCGGCGAGTCGATCGCATCCGGTTCCTGCTCGTCCTGATCGAGCAACTCGAAGACACGCTCGGCCGAGGCGGTTCCGGACTGGACGACCGCTGCCATCCCACCGAGCTGCGACAGCGGTTGCGTGAACTGCTGCGAGTACTGGATGAACGCCTGAACGTCACCAAGTCGCAGCTGGCCGCTCGCCACCATGAGCCCGCCGAGCACGGCGATGCCGACATAGGCGAGATTTCCGATGAACATCATCGCCGGCATCATCGTGTTGGAGAGGAACTGCGCCTTGAAGGACGCCTGGTAAAGCTCCTGATTCTCCTCGCGGAACGCTTCGCGCGAACTCTTCTCGCGACCGAAGACCTTCACCAGTGCGTGGCCTGAGAACGACTCCTCGACTCGGGCGTTGAGGCGCCCGACCTTGCGCCACTGGATGCCGAACGCCTTCTGCGACCGCGGTCCGATGACGCCGAAGACGACGGCCATCAGCGGCAGGGTGACGAGGGCGACGAGCGTGAGCTGCCACGAGATCGACAGCATCATGATCAGCACGCCGACCACGGTGAGCACGCTCGCCAGCGCCTGTGACAGGGACTGCTGCATCATCTGCGTGATGTTGTCGATGTCGTTCGTCACCCGCGAGATGAGCTCGCCCCGCTGAACCCGATCGAAGTAGCTGAGCGGTAGACGGTTGATCTTCGCCTCCACCTGCTCACGAAGACGCCACATGGTGCGGACCATGATCACGTTGATGACGTAGCCCTGGATCCACGTGAGCACCGACGATCCGACGTAGAGGGCGAGCACGATCAGCAGCACCCCTCCTAGCGCGGTGAAGTCGATGCCCTGCCCGGGAACGAAATCGTGCATCGCCGAGATGATGTTCGCCTGGTCGTGCTGACCGCTCTTGTTCAGCTGGTCGACCACCTGCTGCTGCGTCATGCCGGCGGGAACTGCCTTCGACACCACGCCCTCGAACAGGATGTTCGTCGCCTCACCGAGCACCTTCGGCGCGATGACCGCGAGCACGACACCGATGGCGCCGAGGATCGAGACGAACACGAACGACAGCGCGTTCGGCTTGAGCAGCCCGATCAGCCTCCGGAACGACGGGCCGAAGTTCGCCGCCTTGCCCGGCGCGACGCCACCGCTCCAGTCGTCGGCGGAGAGCCTCGCCTGCTCGGCCATCTCGGCCTCGAGCTTCTCCTCCGCGCTGAGCTCGACGCTCGTGATCGCGCGCTTCCTGCCGCGGGTCTTCTCGCCGCGGGCCTTCTCGCCGCTCATCGGGCCGCCTCCACTCCGAGCTGTGATTCAACGATCTCGCGGTAGGTCTCGTTCGACTCCAGCAGCTCCTCGTGCCTGCCGAGGCCGACGACTTTGCCGTCGTCGAGCACCACGATGCGGTCGGCATCGGTGATGGTCGACACTCGCTGTGCGACCACGATCTTCGTCACCTCGGGAAGCTCGCGCCACAGCGCCTGTCTGAGCCGGGCATCCGTCGAAAGGTCGAGCGCCGAGAAGGAGTCGTCGAAGACGAGAACCTGAGGCCGGTGCACAATCGCCCTCGCGATCGCGAGCCGCTGGCGCTGCCCGCCCGACACGTTGGTGCCGCCCTGCGCGATGCGCGCGTCGAGGCCGCCATCCATCTGCGCGACGAAGTCGCTGCCCTGTGCGATCTCGAGCGCTTTCCACAGCTCGGCGTCGGTGGCATCTTCACGCCCGAACCGCAGGTTGGACGCGACGGTTCCGGTGAAGAGGAAGGGCCGCTGCGGCACCAGGCCGATCGTGCGCCAGAGCGCCTCGAGATCCGCCTCGCGAACATCGACACCGCCGACACGCACGGAGCCTCCCGTGACGTCGAAGAGGCGTGGGATGAGCGAGACCAGGGTGGTCTTGCCAGCGCCGGTCGAGCCGACGATCGCGACGGTCTCGCCCGCAGCTGCAGAGAAGCTGATGCCGGAGAGTACCGGGTGCTCTGCACCCGGGTAGGTGAACGTGGCGTTCGAGAACTCGACGGTGCCCTTCGAGCCGAATCCGGTCACGGGCTCGTCGGCGCGCGTCAGCGAGGCCTCAGCCGCGAGCACCTCGCCGATGCGCTCCGCCGAGACGGATGCCCTTGGGATCATCATCGTCATGAAGCTGGCCATCAAGACGCCGGAGAGGATGATCATGACGTACTGCATGAAGGCGAACAGCGTGCCGATCTGCACGTCGCCCGAGTTGATCTGCTGACCGCCGAACCAGATGACACCGATGACCGTCACATTCAGGATGAGCATGACGATCGGGAACAGCAGAACGAAGAGCGAGCCGACGCGTCGGCCGATGACCATGATGCCGGTGTTCGCGTCGCGGAATCGCTCTTCTTCGATGGGCTCCCGCACGAAGGCGCGGATCACGCGGATGCCCGTGAGCTGCTCCCGCATCACCCGGTTCACTCCGTCGAGCTTCTGCTGGAAGGTGCGGAACAGCGGCACCATGCGCCCGATGATGAGCGCGGCGACGATGAGAAGCACAGGGACGGAGACGGCGATCAGCCAGGACAGGCTCGGGGCCTGACGGACGGCGAGGATGACGCCACCGATCGCCAGCAACGGCGCCGAGACCAAGAAGGTCGCCGCCATCATGGCGAGCATCTGCACCTGCTGCACGTCGTTGGTGTTGCGGGTGATCAGTGATCCCGCCCCGAACGAGGTGACCTCACGCTCGGAGAACCCGGACACGCGCTCGAAGACGTCGTCACGGATGTCGCGACCGAGCTGCATCGCCGCTTTCGCGGCGAAGTAGGTCGCGATGATCGACGCGACGATCTGTCCGAATGAGATCAGCAGCATGATGGCGCCGGTCTGCCAGATGTATGCGGTGTCTCCCTTTGAGACGCCGTTGTCGATGATGTCGGCGTTGAGGCTGGGCAGGAAGAGACTGGCCAGGGCGGACGCGAACTGGAAGACAAGGACTCCGGTCAGCAGCCAGCCGTATGGCTTGAGATAGCGGATGAGCAGTTTGAGCAGCACGGGAAACTCCGGTTGAGTGTGAGGTGCCGGTGGGATGGTGAGCATTCTTGCGCGCACCACCGACAGAGCTGTGGCAACGGGATGAACGCTTCGGCCGTATCACGATATATCGCGTCTGCGCGATGAGCAAGACCCCTCATGGAGCGTGCTCGCCTGAGCACCTTTCGAGGGTGGGCGACGACGGTCAGGGCTTGCGGTAGCGGAACGCCATCGTGACGTACGGCAGCGAGATCGTCTCGTCTCCCGACTCCTGCTGCTGCTTCTCGAGAAGTATGCGTACCGAGTCGAGCGTCTCGCGCTTCTGCTCCGCATTCATCACGGCGTAGTAGCTGCGCGATCTCACCAGGTCGAGCATGCCTTCCAGCGTGTAAGGCTGCGACCACTCGAACTGCGCCCGCTCGGGCTCCTCGAACGGCGGCTCGCCGAACGGGGTGTGCACGTGCGGGTCATCCATGCCGTCCGTGTACTGGTCGCCATCGGCGTGCATGGCGACGCTGAGCTCGCGCACCCAGTCGACGCGATCGTCGCGGAAGTTCCAGATCAGTCCGAGGTGTCCGCCCGGCTTGAGTACCCGGGCGACCTCCGCGGAGGCGATCGGCGCGTCGACCCAGTGCCAGGCCTGGGCGAAGGTGACCGCGTCCGCCGACTCGTCGGGCAGTGGCATGCGCTCGCCCGTGCCCACCAGCGTCTCGACTCCCGGCACGGTGTTGCGCAGCACCTCCAGCATCTCGGGAGAAGGGTCGACTGCGATCACCTCATGACCGGCGGATGTCAGCGCTCGCGTGAGCTTGCCGGTTCCGGCTCCCACGTCGATCACGCGCGACTCCTCCTGTCGCACCAACCAGGCGACGGCATCCATCGGATAGCCGGGGCGGGATGCCTCGTACACGTCGGCGACGCCGCCGAACGAGAGCGCGTGGTCGAGCTTCTCACTGCGAGACTGCATGTCTCAACGTTAGGAGATCGACGGGCTGACAGGCGACCTCTGAGCCACGCCGGAGCACCTCCCTGCGGCGTCGTCGGTGCGTGCCACCATGAGCCACGTGCCACTGGACTTCACCGCAATCGACTTCGAGACCGCGAACTCCAGCAGTGCGTCGGCGTGCTCGGTCGGCCTGGTGAAGGTGCGAAACGGGCGCGTCGTCGACACAGCGGGATGGCTGATCAGGCCGCCGCACGGGCACGACGAGTTCCTGGAATGGAACATCCGCATCCACGGCATCCGCGCACGCGATGTCGTCGGCGCCGCAGGGTGGGTGGAGCAGATCGGCGACCTCGTGGACTTCGCCGGCGACGACGCGCTGGTCGCTCACAACGCGGGATTCGACATGGGTGTCATCCGCGGGGCGTGTGCTGCGACGGGTATCCGCTGCCCTTCCTACGACTATCTGTGCAGCCTGCAAGTGGCGCGCAAGACGTACACGCTCGACTCCTATCGTCTGCCGGTCGCGGCCATGGCTGCCGGTTTCGAGGGTTTCAATCACCACGAGGCGCTGGCTGACGCCGAGGCGTGTGCGGCGATCGTGGTGCACGCGGCGAAGCGGCACGGCGCCGGCTCCATCGCGGAGCTCGCGGCTGCGGTCCCCGTGCGGCTCGGGCACCTCGGAGACGTGGCGCGCGCGGCCTGACCGACCCTGCGTGGGCAGACCGCTTTCGCGGCGGTCTGGGATGACGCTGGCGAGGCATCCGCCCGATGTCGGTGGCCGCTGCGAGCATGAAGCCATGGATGTTCTGCTCCTCATCATCGGTCTCGTGGTCGGCGCCGTCGCTGGCGTGCTGGGCGGTCTCGCCCTGGCACGCAGGCGTGCCGCGGAGGATCCCACGACGTCTGACGAGGTCGTGGAGTCTCTGGAGGTCGCGGCAGCACGACACGCCTTGGAGATCGAGCGTCTGCGTGCGGAAGGCACGGCGGAGATCGAGCGAGTGCGAGCGGAGGGTGCTGCGGAGCTCTGGCGCGCGCAGGCAGAGCTCGCGGCCTCCAGCGCCACTGTGACGAGCCTGCGCGAACAGGCCGCCGCCATCGACGCGCAGTACCGCGACCGCATCGATGCGCTGCAGGCGCATCAGCGCGCGACCGCGGAGCAGCAGCGCATCGACCAGGCCGAGCGCGCTGAGCGAGAGAGGCGCGAGCAGCAGGTGCTTCAGGCGCTCGCTCCGGTGCGGGAGACCCTCGATTCCATGCAGCGCAAGGTGACCGAGATCGAACAGCAGCGCGGCCTGCAGTACGGTTCGCTCTCCGAGCAGCTCAAGCAGGCTCAGCTCTCCGACGAGGCGCTCCGCGCGACCACCGAGTCGCTTGCCAGCGCTCTGCGTTCCAACAACGTGCGAGGGGTTTGGGGTGAGACGCAGCTGCGCCGCGTCGTCGAGGCGGCCGGGCTCACCCAGCACGTGGACTTCGAGACCCAGAAGAGCATCTCATCGGACGCCGGCGCCGGCCGGCCCGACATGGTGATCCAGCTTCCCGGTTCCAAGTCCATCGCCGTCGACGCGAAGGTGCCGTTCGACGCATACCTCGAGGCCAGCCAGATCCCGGTGACCGCCGTCGGCGAAGAGGGAGCGCGGCGCAAGCAGCTGCTTGACCGTCACGTCAAGGCGATGCGGGGGCACATCGACGCACTCGCGAAGAAGACCTACTGGGAAGGCCTCGACGCGAGCCCCGAATTCGTGGTGGCGTTCGTGCCGAGCGAGTCGCTGCTGTCGGCAGCGCTAGAGGCCGATCCCGCGATTCTCGACTACTCGTTCGGCAAGCACGTCGCCCTCGCCTCACCGGTGAACCTCTGGGCGGTGCTCAAGACGGTCGCCTTCACCTGGCAGCAGCAGGCCGTCAGCGATGAGGCGAAGCACCTCTTCGATCTGGGCAACACGCTGTATCAGCGACTCGGAGCTCTCGCCGGGCACGCCGAAAGCCTGCGCCGCGCGATCGAACGCACGGTCGACAGTTATAACAAGTTCGCGGCATCGCTGGAATCGCGCGTGCTCGTCACCGCACGTCAGTTCCCCGGAATCGACGAGACGAAGATCATTGCGGAGCCCGAGCCCATCCACACCAGCCCGCGCAAGCTCACCGCGCTCGAACTCGAGTCCGGCACGTTGCTCGCCGTCGAGAAGACCCACGCCGAGCTCTCCGCCTGACCTGCGCCGGACCGGTCCATGCAACGTGACGCAGGCCCCGGTCTACCGCAACGTGCCGGTCTCCGCTCCGGTGCGCGGTGGCAGACTCACCACCACTTAGACACCAAGTGCTCGGCCGACAGGCGACGGACCGTGCCCGACTTCGACCTCAGCACGATGCTGCTGGTGCGGATGATCGGGCCGTCACGGCGCACACCGTCGACGAGTCCGCCGTCGGTGACACCCGTGGCGACGAACAGCGTGTTGTCCCCTGCCACGAGATCGTCGAGCTCGTAGACGCGGCCCAGTTCCAGACCCGATGCGGCGGCGCGCTCGGCCTCCGCCTCGTCGCGGGGTGCGGGCACCGCCTGCATGAAGCCGCCGAGCGCCTTGATCGCGCACGCCGTTGTGATGCCCTCAGGGCTGCCGCCGATGCCCACACAGAGGTCCACGCGGGTGCTGTGGCGCGCCGCGTTGATGCCACCGGCGACGTCCCCGTCCAGGAGCAGTCGCGTCCCGGCCCCCGCGTCACGGATCTGTTCGATCAACTCGGCGTGGCGGGGGCGGTCGAGCACGGCGACTCGCAGGTCGCCGACATCTTTGCCGGTCGCCTCGGCGAAAGCTCTGAGGTTCTCGCCGATCGGTCGGCGGATGTCAACGACACCGTGCCCCTCCGGCCCCGTCACGATCTTGTCCATGTAGAACACGCCCGAAGCGTCGAGCATGGTCCCGCGGTCGCTCACTGCGATCACCGACAGGGCATTCTGACGGCCTGCCGCCGTGAGGGAGGTTCCGTCGATCGGGTCCACCGCGATGTCGCACGCCGGTCCCTTGCCGGTGCCGACGTGCTCGCCGTTGAAGAGCATCGGCGCCTTGTCCTTCTCCCCCTCGCCGATGACGACCACGCCGTCGAAGTCGACGGTCGCGAGGAAGGCACGCATGGCATCCACGGCCGCGCCGTCGGCGTCGTTCTTCCGGCCTTTGCCGATCCACGGAGTCGCACGGATGGCGGCAGCCTCCGTCGCTCTGACGAGCTCCAGGGCGAGGTTGCGGTCTGGATGCAGCGCGCCGTCATCCTGGGCGGGCTGATCGCGGTGGTCGAGGAACGGCGCCGCAGTCGCGGCGGGGCTCAGGCTGGTCACACCTCAACTCTCCGCTGGACGAGCTGATTCTTCCGCTCGAGAGCAGGGAAAATTCAAGGATTCTTCGCTCAGCGTGAAGTTGCCGTCTTCACCATGTCGCAGGGGGGATGCCCGACCCTAGTCATCCCGTCGTTAGAATCGTGCTGATTCCCGCCAACGCCCTTCTTGGAGACGCCATGCCCATCGCGACCCCCGAACAGTACGCAGACATGCTCGACCGCGCAAAGAAGGGCGGCTTCGCCTACCCGGCGATCAACGCTTCCTCGTCGCAGTCGATCAACGCCATTCTGCAGGGACTGACCGAAGCCGGCTCCGACGGCATCATCCAGGTCACCACCGGCGGGGCCGACTACTTCGCCGGGCAGAGCGTCAAGGCTCGCTCAACCGGCGCTCTCGCATTCGCCAAGTTCGCGACGGAGGTCGCCAAGAGCTACCCGATCACTGTCGCGCTTCACACCGACCACTGCCCGAAGGTCGCTCTCGAGGACTTCGTTCTGCCGCTCATCGCCGCTTCCGAAGAAGAGGTGAAGGCGGGTCGCAACCCGATCTTCCAGTCCCACATGTGGGACGGCTCGGCGGTTCCGCTCGACGAGAACCTCGAGATCGCGCAGGAGATGCTCAAGCGCACGAAGGCCATCAACGCCATCCTCGAGGTCGAGATCGGCGTCGTCGGCGGCGAGGAGGACGGCGTCAAGCACGAGGGCACCAACGAGGCCCTCTACACGACCGTCGGCGACGTGACGAAGGCCGTCGAGGCGCTCGGTCTCGGCGAGAACGGCCGTTACATCGCCGCCCTCACCTTCGGCAACGTGCACGGCGTGTACAAGCCGGGCAACGTGAAGCTGCGCCCCGAACTGCTGGGCGAGATCCAGGCCGGCATCGCCGAGAGGTTCGGCACCGGTCCGAAGCCGCTCGAGCTGGTCTTCCACGGCGGGTCGGGTTCCAGCGCCGCGGAGATCGCCGAGGCTGTCTCGAACGGCGTCGTCAAGATGAACATCGACACCGACACGCAGTACGCGTTCACCCGCTCGGTCGCCGGCTACATGTTCGAGAACTACGACGGTGTGCTCAAGGTCGACGGCGAGGTCGGAAACAAGAAGGCGTACGACCCGCGCGCCTGGGGCAAGGTCGCCGAGACGGCGATGGCTCAGCGCGTCGTCGAGGCCACGCAGCAGCTCGGCTCCGCCGGCCAGTCCGGCAAGTAGCACCTCGACAAGGGTCTCAGAGGCAGCAGAACCTCGCCCCGGCGAGCGGGCTCGGAGAACCGAGCTCGCTCAGCCCAGACCCTGCATGTAGTGCAGGAACGTCGGGTCGTGCAGGAAGAGGATCATGTAGCCGATCCCGCTCGCCAGGCTCGCCAGCACCCCGGCCACGAGCGGAATCCAGAATGCGATGCGCCCTCGCGTGATCGTCCAAGTCGAGAGCACGGCGGCCACGATCCACAGCACGAGGAACACCACGGCGATGACGTCGGCAACCGTCGAGGTGGTCGCCGTGACCGCGTAATCACCGGTCAGGCCGAAACTCCGGTACGCCTGGTCGATCTGGGCGGCGATCTGCCCGCGCCCCGCGAAGTTCGTGATGACGTTGTAGAGGCCGAGCACGAGCAGGGTGATCGTGGCGACCCGATCGAACGGATGCCGCATGAAGGGCGACGCGACGGGTTGGTCCTGAGCGGTCGGCGCCGGGTACTGCGGGTGCGACCAGTTCGTGTTGGCAGGAGGCTGTCCGCCGGCATCCACCCTCTGCCCCGGCGTGGCATTGCCAGGCTGCTGAGGATCGCCGGGATGCCCCGCCTGCTCCGGATCGAGCGACGGCGGCGGCGCGTAATGCGGGTTCGTCTCCGGCGCCTTGATCGCGGCGCGCTGCTCCTCGGGGGTGGCGTACTCGCCGAACTGCGGACGAGGGCGTGAGTGCGGATCGCTCATCGGGCTCTCCCACCGAGTGCACGGGCATCCTGCGTACCTGACTCGTCGCGGCGCAGCTCCTTCGGCAGTGAGAACACGAGGTCTTCCTCTGCCGTCTCGACGATCTCGACCTCGCCATACCCGGCATCTGCCAGGTCGCGAAGCAGCTCTTGCACGAGGACCTCGGGAACGGATGCCCCGCTGGTGACGCCGATGGTGCTCACGCCATCGAGCCAGTCCTGCCTCACCTCGTTCGCATAGTCGACGCGATGGGCGGCCTTCGCACCGTTCTCCAGCGCGACCTCGACGAGTCGCACGGAGTTCGACGAGTTGGCGGAGCCGACGACGATGACCAGGTCGGCGTCCTGCGCCACCTTCTTGATCGCCACCTGACGGTTCTGGGTCGCGTAGCAGATGTCATCGCTCGGCGGGTCGGCCAGCGACGGGAACCGCTCGCGCAGCCTGCGCACCGTCTCCATGGTCTCGTCGACGGACAGCGTGGTCTGCGAGAGCCACACGACGCGCTCCGGGTCGCGCACCTCGATGCGGTCGACGTCGTCAGGACCGTTCACCAGGGTGACGTGTCCGGGGGCCTCGCCCGCCGTGCCCTCGACTTCTTCGTGGCCCGCGTGGCCGATGAGAAGGATCTCGAAGTCGTCCCTGGCGAACCGAACCGCCTCACGGTGCACCTTCGTCACCAGCGGACACGTGGCGTCGATCGCACGAAGACCGCGGTCTGAAGCGGCCTGCACGACGGACGGTGCGACACCGTGCGCGCTGAAAACGACGTGGGCGCCCTCCGGAACCTCGTCGACCTCGTCGACGAAGATCGCGCCGCGCTTCTCGAGCGTCGAGACCACGTGGATGTTGTGCACGATCTGCTTGCGCACATACACCGGAGCGCCGTAGCGCTCGAGGGCTTTTTCGACGGCGACGACGGCTCTATCCACACCCGCGCAGTATCCACGGGGTGCGGCCAGGAGCACCCGTTTGGGTCCGACCCCCGGGTTATCCTTGAGCCTGCCTCGTACGCTGGGCACGCGCGGCATCGCCAGATCGATCGTGTCGCTCACGCGTCCAATTGTATGGTTGAGCGCCTGAAGGGAACTGAGCGTGCCGGATGCCCTACCCACCCTCGAGGCGCCGTGGCCGGTCGCCATCCTGGCCGGCAAGCTGCGCGACTACATCGATCGGCTGGGCACCGTGTGGGTCGAGGGCGAGATCACGCAGTGGGGCGTCAGCGGTGGGAACGTCTACGGCAAGCTGAAGGACGTCGCGGTCGACGCGACGATCTCCTTCACCATCTGGTCGTCGACGCGCGCCAAGATCCCTGCCGATCTGAAGCAGGGTGACCGCGTCGTCGCGCTGATCAAGCCGAACTACTGGTTCAAGGGCGGCACCCTGTCGATGCAGGCCTACGACATGCGTCACGTCGGCATCGGCGACCTGCTCGAGCGACTCGAACGGCTGCGGACGCAGCTTCGCGAAGAAGGCCTGTTCGACCGGAAGAAGCCTCTCCCGTTCCTTCCTCACTGCATCGGCCTCGTCACGGGCAAGGACTCCGACGCGGAGAAGGACGTGCTGCGCAACGCGCAGCTGCGCTGGCCTGCTGTGCGGTTCCGCGTGCGGCATGCTGCGGTGCAGGGATCCAGGTCGGCGGCCGATGTCGCGGCACGCATCCGAGAGCTCGACGCCGACCCCGAGGTCGACGTGATCATCGTCGCGAGGGGTGGCGGCGACTTCCAGAACCTGCTGCCGTTCAGCGACGAGGCGCTGGTGCGCACCGCGGCCGCGTGCTCGACTCCCCTGGTCAGTGCCATCGGGCACGAGAACGATCGTCCTATCCTCGACGACGTCGCTGACCTGCGCGCCTCGACACCGACGGACGCGGCGAAGCGCGTCGTACCGGATGTCGCAGAAGAGCTGTTGCGCGTGCGGCAGGCTTCGCTTCGCATGAGCGCGCGGGTGACGGCGCTGCTCGGCCACGAGATCGACCGCGTCGCGCAGCTGCGTTCACGCCCGGCGCTCGCCTCGCACCACTGGATAGTCGACTCCCGTGCCGAAGACCTGACTCGTTACGTCGCCCGCGGCGCCGAGCTCGTCGAGCGCCGCTTCGAGCGTGCCGAGACGGCGACGCGAGAGCTCGCCGTTCGCCTGCGCGCGCTGTCCCCGCAAAGCACGCTCGATCGCGGATACGCCATCGTGCAGGGCCCGAGCGGCATCGTGCGGGCCGCCGCCGACGCCCCGGCGCAGACCCCTCTGCTCATCACCGTGGCCGACGGCTCGATCGACGCCGTGTCCACAGGCGTGCACGACGGCGGGTCGTCCCCAGCCGTCTGAGCACCCAGCCGACCGACGAGCCCGCTACGTAGAATGGATGTCATGCCCCCCGACCTCGCCAGTCCCGTCGACCCCGGCCTCGCCGAGCTCAGCTACGAGCAGGCCCGCGACGAGCTGATCAGCGTGGTCTCCCGACTGGAGCAGGGCACGCCGACTCTCGAGGAGTCGCTCGCGCTGTGGGAGCGCGGCGAGGCACTCGCCCGCCGCTGCGAGGAATGGCTGATCGGCGCGAAGGCGCGGCTCGACGCCGCGCGTGCCGGCGTAGAGCGCACCGCCGATGACGACAACGACGGCGACCCACGAGGGAGTGTTGCCTGAGCGATGGCAAGGAATGAGCATCCGGTCGTCGCCGAACTGGGCAGGCCGGAGACCGCGCAGGAGACTGCGGCACGCAAGGCGCAGACTTCCGCCGACCACAGACGCCGCCAGACCGTCAACAACCTGGTGTATTCGCTCCTGGCGACGGTCGCCCTGGTCGCAGTGATCGTCCTCATGGTGCCGAGGCAGTCCCCGGCACCTGCGAAGAACGTCGACTACGCGCGCATCGCGGAGCAGGGCGCGGGCGTCGAGCCCGATCCGTTGCTGGTGCCGACGGTGCCCAAGGCGTGGACCTCCAACTCCGCAGAGCTGAGGCAGAAGACCTCGGACGGCGTCGACGAGTGGTACATCGGCCTGATCACGCCGTCGAACCAGTACATCGGCCTGATGCAGGGCTTCGGCGCCAACTCCACGTGGCTCGCCGAACAGGTGGCGCACACCCACCCGGTGAGCACGGTGACGCTCGACGGCATCACCTGGAGTATCTACGACAACCGCGGCAACACTAACGTGGGTGACGCCGAGTACGCGCTCGTCACGAAACAGGGCGACAGCACCGTCGTGCTCTTCGGCACGGCGTCGAACGGTGACTTCGCGAAGCTGGCCGGCTCGGTCAGCAAGCAGCTCACCGCAGATGCGAAGGGAACTCGATGACCGACCAGAGGCCGGCGGATGCCTGGGCCCAGCTTCAAGCAGGCAACAGGCGCTTCATCGAAGGGGTTCCGCAGCATCCTCGCCAGGACGCGGAGCGGAGGGCGCAGACGGAGGTCACTCAGGCGCCTGTCGCCGCCATCTTCGGATGCAGCGACTCGAGACTGGCCGCCGAGATCATCTTCGACCTCGGGCTCGGCGATGCCTTCGTCATCCGGAACGCCGGCCAGGTGATCTCGGAGTCGGTGCTCGGATCGATCGAGTACGCCGTCGCCGTGCTGCACGTTCCGCTCTTGCTCGTGCTGGGTCACGACAGCTGCGGCGCCGTCCGTGCCGCCATCGACTCGACCGCGCCGGGCGCCGACAGGCTGCCGCCGCACATCGCAGACCTCATCGCGCCCATCGTGCCCGCCGTGCGGAGAGTCGCGGGAGAGGCGAAAGACCCCACGACGCTCGATCCGGCGGAGGTCGGGCGCGAGCACCTGCACGACACGGTCGGCGAGCTGCTGCGTCGCAGCGAGCTGACCGCACAAGCCGTCGCCGACGGCGAGCTGGCCATCGTCGGCGCGAACTACCGCCTCAGCGACGGAACCGTCGTCCCCGATCTCGTGGTCGGAGAGGCATAGGCGGGATTCTCGCGGCTCCACCGCAATCGACACCATCACCCTCCACCCATCCGACACCTCATCACCATCAGATAAGAGCGAGGACCTAGACAATGGAAAGCCACCATCCCGACGCTGCGGACTATCGCATCGAACACGACACGATGGGTGAGGTGAGGGTGCCCCGCGACGCGCTGTACAGCGCGCAGACGCAGCGCGCGGTGGAGAACTTCCCGATCTCGGGATCGACACTGGAGCCGACCCAGATCGCGGCGCTCGCACGCATCAAGAAGTCGGCCGCGCTTGCGAACAAGCAGCTCGGCGTGCTCGACGGCGAGATCGCCGACGCGATCGCGGCAAGCGCCGACGAGGTGATCTCGGGTGTACACGACGGCGAGTTCCCCATCGACGTGTACCAGACGGGCAGCGGCACGTCGTCGAACATGAACATGAACGAGGTGCTCGCGACGCTGGCGTCGCGTCGACTCGGGCGGCAGGTGCACCCCAACGACCACGTCAACGCGTCGCAGTCATCCAATGACGTCTTCCCGACCTCGGTGCACATCGCCGTCACCGGTGCCCTCATCGACGACCTGATCCCCGCTCTCGACCACCTCGCGGTGGCGCTCGAGGAGAAGGCCGAGCTGTGGAAAGACGCCGTCAAGTCCGGGCGAACCCACCTGATGGATGCCACGCCCGTCACACTCGGCCAGGAGTTCGGCGGCTATGCGGCGCAGCTGCGTCTCGGCATCGAGCGCGTGCAGGCTGCGCTCCCCCGCGTCGCGGAGGTTCCGCTCGGCGGCACGGCGGTCGGCACAGGCATCAACACGCCCGCCGGGTTCCCGCAGCTCGTCATCCAGCTGCTCACCGCCGAGACCGAGCTGCCCATCACCGAGGCGCGCAACCACTTCGAGGCGCAGGCCAACCGCGACGGGCTCGTCGAGGCGTCCGGTGCGCTGCGCACGATCGCCGTGAGCCTCACCAAGATCAGCAACGACCTGCGGTGGATGGGCTCCGGCCCCAACACCGGGCTCGGCGAGCTTCACATCCCCGACCTGCAGCCCGGCTCGTCGATCATGCCCGGCAAGGTCAACCCGGTCATCCCGGAGGCGACGCTCATGGTCGCGGCACGGGTGATCGGCAACGACGCCACGATCGCGTGGAGCGGTGCTTCGGGCGCGTTCGAGCTGAACGTGGCCATCCCCGTGATGGGAACCGCCCTGCTGGAGTCGATCCGGTTGCTGTCGAACGTCACGCGGGTGCTCGCCGACAAGACCGTTCGCGGGCTCGAGGCGAACATCGAGCGTGCAAGGGCTCTTGCGGAGTCATCGCCCTCGATCGTCACCCCACTGAACAAGATCGTCGGGTACGAGGCGGCCGCCAAGATCGCGAAGCACTCAGTCGCTCAGGGCATCACCGTGCGCGAGGCGGTCATCGACCTCGGTTTCGTCGAGCGGGGCGAGATCACCCTCGAGCAACTGGATGCCGCCCTCGACGTGCTCAGCATGACGACTCCGCCCAGCGCGAAGTAGCGCCCTAGACATCTCTCCTCGACGCCCCGCCTCGACCTTCGCGGCGGGGCGTCGTCGTCCGCATCGAAGCCTCAGCCGATGGGCGGGCCGCAGCCGATGGGCCCGCGCCAGTCGACCCGCCGGGATCAGCCGACGAACGGCAGCACGCCGAGGGATGCCCAGAATCCGCCGAGCAGGTACGGCCCGAAGGCGATGCTCCCGCCCGCACCGCGGGCGACGATCGTGCCGAGCGCCGCGAGCCCTGCTGCGAAGAATCCCAGGACGACCGTGCCGACCACGATCAAGGCCGATACTCCCCCGCCAGCCATCGCCAATACCGCGGACAACTTCACATCGCCCATCCCGAGCCCGCCCACTACGGCGAGAAGAGCGAAGAACCCGCAAACGACTACCGTCGAAGCGATCGCCGTCGCCGGCATCCGCCATTCGACGAGGGCACCGAACACCACCCCGATGGCCGCGACGGCGAAGCCCGGCATCACGAGAACGTTCGGCAGACGATGCTCGGCGAGGTCGATCCTGCACAGTTCGGGCGTGACGAGAGCGAGGTACACGAATCCGACCAGCTCGAAGCGCAACCCGAGAACCGCGACGCTCAACGCGACGAGGGCTGTGGCAACCGGCACCTGCCACGCAAGTCGACGCGCAAGACCAGGCCGTGCGGTGACGGGTCGGAGGAGCGAGTTGGTCACGGAGCGACCGTAGTGCGGCGGGCCTCTCGCTCGCCGGTGTTCTCCACAGGCGGCCTACGACGAGATCCGCTGAAGTAGTGACCGTCCTCCGGCACACGCAGCGCCCCTCACGCGGCGTGTGCCGGAGAAGCGACTACGCGATCTCGCCGAACTCGAGCAGCTCGGTGACGAGAGCCGCGATCGCCGAGCGCTCCGAGCGGGTCAGCGTGACGTGTCCGAAGAGCGGGTATCCCTTCAGTGTCTCGATCACGGATGCCACACCGTCGTGCCGCCCGACGCGGAGGTTGTCGCGCTGGGCGACATCGTGCGTGAGCACGACCTTCGAATTCTGGCCGATGCGGCTGAGCACCGTGAGGAGCACGTTGCGCTCCAGCGACTGCGCCTCGTCGACGATCACGAACGCGTCGTGCAGTGAGCGCCCGCGGATGTGGGTGAGCGGTAGCACCTCGAGGATGCCGCGCTCCACGACCTCGTCGATGACGTTCTGCGAGACGACGGCGCCGAGGGTGTCGAACACGGCCTGTCCCCACGGCGTCATCTTCTCGCCCTGATCCCCGGGGAGGTATCCGAGCTCTTGGCCGCCGACAGCGTAAAGCGGCCGGAATACCATGATCTTCTTGTGCTGCTGCCGTTCCAGCACGGACTCCAGACCGGCGCAGAGCGCCAACGCCGACTTGCCGGTACCGGCTCGTCCGCCAAGGGAGAGGATGCCGATCTCGGGGTCGAGCAGCATTTCGATCGCGAGTCGCTGCTCGGCCGAGCGTCCGTGCAGACCGAACACGTCACGGTCGCCGCGGACGAGCTTGAAGGTGCCTTCGCCGGTCACCCGCCCGAGGGCAGAGCCACGATCCGAGTGCACGATCAGGCCGGTGTTCACCGGCAGGTCGGCGACGGCGTCGGTGTCGAGCTGCTCGTGCTCGTACAGCTTCGCCATGTCGTTCGAGCCGAGATCGATGTCGGCGACGCCCGTCCAGCCCGACTCGGGGGCGAGCTCCGCGCGGTACTCCTCGGCCGTGAGTCCGATCGACGCCGCCTTGACGCGAAGCGGCAGGTCCTTGGACACCACGGTGACGGCGAGACCGTCGTTGGAGAGGTTCTGTGCGACCGCGAGGATGCGCGAGTCGTTGTCCCCGAGCTGCAGGCCGCTCGGGAGCACGGACATGTTGGAGTGGTTGAGCTCGACTCTGAGCGAGCCGCCCTCGCCGACTGGAACCGGGAAGTCGAGACGCCCATGGCGCACTCGCATCTCGTCGAGGAACCGCAACGCCTGACGGGCGAAATACCCGATCTCAGGATCGTTGCGCTTGCCCTCGAGCTCACTGATCACGACCACCGGGATCACGACGGCGTGTTCGGCGAACCGGAACACCGCCCTGGGGTCCGAGAGAAGAACCGAGGTGTCGAGCACATACGTGCGCTCCGCCTGGTCTTGCCGTGCGGTCTGGTCTTCTTGGCGATCGAGTGCGGGCGCGTCCGAGACCAGGGCCGAAGCCGCCGACATCGGTTCACGTGTTTGCATCGCGGTCACAACCACTCCCACCCCGCGCGGCCCTCGAAGAGGCACTGCGCGGATCTTGTCGACGAAGCGGCCGCACGTTGCAAGACGATCATCACGGCCGTCCCGGTCGGGCGATGTGCCCGACAAGGATGACGCTAGGCCCAGCCACAGACATCCGCTCGATCGACACGCATGGACGAGTGTTACCGGTTGGTGAACTCTCCGACACCCGCGCTCGGGCGTGTCGTCGCGCGCTGTTCCCGCCGCGCTAGGCCGTTGCGTACGACGTGAACGCTGCGCGCAGCATGTCCACCGTCTCGTCGCCGCATGAGACGTGGGCGCTCAGCCGTACTCCTCCTGCTCGCGACGTCGCGGTCACTCCGTGGTTGAACAGCGCGGCCGTGAGAATGGTGAGCCGCTCCTGCGGCGGCTCCAGCAGGACGATGCCGGCCCTTTCAGGTGTCTCCCGAGCCGACGCCACGGGAATCGAGAACTCGTCGGCGAGGTCGATGACGCGGTCGACACGATCGGCGACGGCCGCCTCGATCACGTCGACACCGACGGCCGCGACCTCCTCGAGTGCTGCAGCCAACCGTGCCTCCGCGACGCTGTCAGGTCGAGCGACCGAGAATGCCCCAGCACCGTACATGGGCGGAAGCACCTCGTCGAACGGGTCGATCACCCCGGCGCCGGTGTGGCCGCTCCACACGGGAGTGAGGTGGTCGATCGCACGCTCCGACAACGCCATGAAGGCGGCGCCCCAGCCCGCGCGCAACCACTTCTCACCGCCGACGACCACCACATCGGCCACCTCGTAGGGCGCGTCGACGACCCCGAAGCCCTGCACGGCGTCGAGGATCAACAGCCGATCGCCGATGACCTGGCGGATGCCGTCGATATCGGCGACGTAGCCGGTGCGGGAGTCGACAAGGCTCACTGCCACAGCGGAGACGCTCGACGACAGCTGATCGCGCATCGTGCCGGGGGTGACCCGGCCGTGGGCGGCATCGAGCCAGATCGGCTCGGCCACGTGCAGCGCTTCCGCGGCCCTGGCCGCAGCGAACGTCAACGAAGGGAACTCGGCGCGAGACAGCAGCACGCCGCCGGTCAGGCCGAACATGGCGTGCATCAGGCCGGTGCCGACGTTCGGCTGGAAGACCACCTGCTCGGGCGGGATGCCCGTCAGCTCCGACGCAGCAACACGCATCCGCTCGTCTTCGCCACGCAGTGCATCCAGAGCGCCGAACCGCGCCTTCGAGAGAACCTCGTCGACGCCGAGCGCCTCCGCGACCACGGATGCCGAGAGCGGGCCGACCCGCGCGAAATCCAGGTACCCGGGCTCCTCGAGGAAACCCTGGGCGAACTCATCGACTGTTGTCACTCGAACTCCCTGACTGGTGCTGTTGTGCCGCATGGCGGCTTCGTGCGGTGCCGCACGGCGGCGATGTAGTGCGCTGCCACGAGGCGGTCTCGCGCCGGGGTGCCGGTGTGGCGCAAATCGAGCGGCGGGTGATCACCCGCCGTAGCGGCGGTGCCTGCGCGAGTAGTCGCGCACGGCGCGGAGAAAGTCGACCTCGCGCAGATCCGGCCCGAGCGCCTCCACGAAATAGAACTCGCTGTGCGCACTCTGCCAGAGCATGAAGTCGCTCAAGCGCTGCTCCCCCGAGGTGCGGATGACCAGGTCGGGGTCCGGCTGCCCACCCGTGTACAGATGCGAGCCGATGAGGTCCGGCGTGAGACGCTCCGCGAGATCCTCCAGGCTCCGTCCTTCGGCGTGATGCTCAGCGACGATGCTGCGCATGGCATCCGTGATCTCCTTACGACCTCCGTAGCCCACCGCGAGATTGACGTGCATTCCCTTGTGGTCCACCGTGCTGGATTCGGCGTCGGCCAGCGCCTTCACCAGCCTGCCGGGCAGCCCGACGGTGGTTCCGACGTGCTGCACGCGCCACTCGCCCTGAGCCGAGACCTGGTGAGCCAGGTCCGCGATGATCTCGATCAGATCGGCCAGCTCGCCGCTGTCCCGGTTGCTCAGGTTGTCGGATGACAACAGGTAGAGGGTGACGACCTTCACCCCGAGCTCGTCGCACCAGCTCAGGAACTCGCGCATCTTGGCAGCGCCCGCACGATGGCCGTGAGCGACGGTCTCCAAGCCGAGCTGCCTCGCCCAACGTCGATTGCCGTCGATGATCATCGCGACGTGCTGCGGCACCGCGTCCGCATCGAGACTGCGTCTCAGCCGGTTCTGGTACAGCGTGTAGAGGAAACCCGGGCCAAGGCGAGGGATCCGGCGTGACGTCACCTCAACAGGGTAATGCCCGGCCGGTGACCGGCACACTCCCAGCCTGGCGGCCATCCCTCTCATCTATCGCGGCCGTGCCTCTCAGGGGCCCAATCGGCTCGGCCATGTCAGCAAGCTCACATGGCTCTCACCTCAATCACCTCTATCGCGGCGTCGCCGCTCAGAGACTCAATCGGCTCGGCCATGTCAGCAAGCTCACATGGCTCTCACCTCAATCGCCTCTAGGCTTGCAAGATGTCACGCACCCCTCGCGACTACGTCGACGTCGCCGAACAGCTCGAGCAACCGGCCGAGTCGCTGTCGGCTTCCGACGCAGCCGTGAAGGCCGACGATGCGCTCGAACGGGGCATCCCGAATCTTCCGTTGGTGGATGCCTCAGCAGCGGACCCGACGGAGCTCAAGCCCACCTGGCGCGGCTGGATCCACGCCGGCACGTTCCCCGTCACCATCGCCGCCGGCATCGTGCTCATCTGCCTGGCGCACGGCGCCCCCGCGAAGTGGGCGTCGGCGGTGTTCATGCTCACCTCGATGCTGCTGTTCGGCAACTCGGCGCTCTACCACCGCTTCAACTGGAAGCCGCGTACCAAGGTCCTGCTGAAGCGCATCGACCACGCCAACATATTCCTGCTGATCGCCGGCACCTACACGCCGCTCGGCGTGCTCGCACTGCCGACGCAAGAGGGCGTCATCCTGCTCTCCATCGTGTGGGGTGGAGCGCTCCTGGGCATCGCGTTCCGGGTGTTCTGGATCATGGCGCCGCGCTGGCTCTACGTTCCGCTGTACGTGCTGCTCGGCTGGGCGGCGCTCATGTACGTCGTGCCGCTGGTCAACGCCAACGCGGCGATGATGGTGCTCGTCTTCGTCGGTGGCGGCCTCTACACGCTCGGGGCGCTCGCCTACGGGTTCAAGCGGCCGAATCCGTTCCCCGGCAAGTTCGGGTTCCACGAGATCTTCCACACCTTGACCGTGCTGGCTTTCCTGTGCCACTGGACGGCCGTGCTGCTGATCGCGCTGCACCCCGCGTACCACGCCGGCTGAGAGGTATCAGGGCGGACCAGACCGGATGAGCCGCGTCAGGAGTTGCGGTCGCTCGACCCGTTCTCGCGGCGCTCCACCTGTTGCCCTGCCGCCGCCTGCTCGGCGTCGAGCTTGGCGTTGACCTCCGCCCGATACCGCACCCGCCGCACCCGCCGCACCATGTCCATGATGAGCAGGATCGTCGCCACGCCGACGAGGAGCGTGATGACGAACCCCCACACGCCAGGGGTCACCAGATCGGCGTTGGGCACCTTCGGCGTCGGGGTCGACGCCGCAAGCACGTAGAGGGAGATCACCTATGCATCCTCGATTCCGCTGAAGAGATCGTTCTCCGGCGTCGTGGTCGGCACCTTCGAGTCGACCAACTGGAAGTCCTCGTACGGCCAGGCCCTGCGCTGCACGTCGTTCGGCCAGAAGAAGAAGGAGCTCTCGGGCGACACCTGGCTCGCGTGCGAGCGAAGTGCGGCATCCCTCGCGTCGAAGAAGTCCCCTGCAGGCACGCTGGTCAGCGTGAGCTCGGGAGCGTTCGCAAAGCGCTCCAGCATGCCCTCGAAGTGCTCGATGAGCGGAGACTCCGGGTCATCTGCCCGCACCTGATCGAAGACGCTCGTGAAGCGCTTCGCGTTGAAGGTGCGCTCGTAATACAGCTTGCCGATCTGCCACGGCTCCCCTGCCGTCGGGTAGCGCTCGGGGTCCGCAGCCCAGTCGTACGCCGCCACCGAGACGTCGTGGCACCTGATGTGGTCGGGATGCGGGTATCCGCCGTTCTCGTCGTAGGTGATAAGCACCTGCGGCTTGAAGTCGCGGATGACCTTGACGAGCGGCTCCGCCGAGATCTCCAGCGGGATGGCGGCGAACGAGTTGGGCGGAACACTGCCGTCCTCGCTCGGCATGCCGGAGTCGACGTAGCCGAGCCAGCGGTGGCGGATGCCGAGAACCTGTGCTGCGGCATCCATCTCGATGCGGCGCAGCCCCGGCAGATCGCGCTCGGCCATGGCCCTCGCCTCGAGCCCCTCGTTGAGGATATCGCCGCGCTCACCACCGGTGCAGCTCACGACCATCACCTCGACGCCGCGGCTCACGTAGTAGGCGTACGTTGCGGCACCCTTGCTCGACTCGTCGTCGGGATGCGCGTGCACGGCGAGCAGACGAAGCGTCACTATCGGTCACCGTCAATCTCTGGAGGTTCGGGTATGGGTGGGCTGATCCCGGTGAGCTGCGCGGAGCGTGCTCAGCCGAAGCACGTAGGCTTGCACGGCAATCTTAATCGTTCGATCTGAGCAAGGACGTCTCGTGCCCGAACCATCGGCATCCGCCCCAGCGGCTGCTCAGGAGACGATCGCCTCCGGCATCGGAGCGCGGTACGGACGCACCCCCGCGCGCAAGCGACGAGACCGCTGGCTCTTGATCGGGCTCGGCGTCTTCATCGTCGTCGTGATGGCGTGCTGGACGCTCTGGGCCGGCCTCGACCAGGTCAGCGGCACGGGCATCAATGCGGATTCCGGCGCGGACCAGGTCGTCGACGCGCAGCACGTGAAGGTCTCGTTCACCGTGTCGGCGGATGCCGGAGCCTCGGTCGCCTGTGCGGTCGAAGCGCAGAACGTCGAGTTCGCGGTGACGGGGTGGAAGGTCATCCAGCTTCCGAAGTCGTCGAAGACGACCCGGTCGTTCACTGCCACCGTGCGCACCACCGAGCCGAGCGTATCTGGCTCGCTGGACTCGTGCTGGGCATCCGGTACCGCAGGCAGCCGATGATCTCCCCCACTTGCGCGCGCTTCAACGCGGCAACCCTCGGAGATGCTCTACAATGCTCTGATACGCCCTGACGGACACGTCGGGGCGTCGATGTAGTTTTAGCCCCTTTTTATCGGCCCCCGAGGAGTTCACCATGTCCCAGGACACGCAGGTCACGTTCTTGACCCAGGAGGCGTACGACCGCCTCGCTGCGGAGCTCGAGCACCTCAGCACGGTCGGCCGCACCGAGATCGCCAAGCGCATCGAGGCCGCGCGCGAAGAGGGCGACCTCAAGGAGAACGGCGGCTACCACGCGGCCAAGGACGCTCAGGGCGTTCAGGAGGCCCGCATCGTTCAGCTGACGGATCTGCTGCGTCACGCCAAGGTCGGAACCGCTCCCGAGAGCAAGGGCGTCGTCGAGCCCGGAACCGTGGTCACCGCGGTGATCGCCGGAGACGAAGACACCTTCATCATCGGAAACCGCGAGATCGGCGACGGCAGCGAGCTGTCGGTGTACAGCGAGGCGAGTCCCCTCGGCGCAGCCATCCTGGGCCTGAAGGTCGGCGAGTCCACCACCTACACGGCGCCCAACGGCCGCCAGATCGCCGTCGACGTCAAGAATGTGGAGACCTGGGCGGGCCAGTAGCCGTCAGTCGACGATCGGGTCGTATCCCGCCTCGCGCAGGATGCGTACGACCTCGGCCTTGTGCTCCGGTCCGCGGGTCTCGACGCTGACCTGCAACTCGACCTGGCTGATCTCGAGCCCGTGTCCGTTCCTGGTGTGCATCACCTCGACGACGTTCGCGTTCGCCGCGGCGATCAGCTCGGAGGTTCGCGCGAGCTGGCCGGGACGATCCGGCAGCATGAGGCGCAGGTTCAGGTAGCGGTCCGAGATCGCGAGGCCTGCGGCCACCACGCGCTGCATGAGCAGCGGGTCGATGTTGCCCCCGGAGAGGATGACGACCGTGCGCCCGAGGCTGCCTGCGGCAGCCTGCACCGCGCCGGAGACGATCGCAGCCACCCCGACCGCACCGGCCGGCTCCACGACGAGCTTGGAGCGCTCCAGCAGCACGAGGATCGCCCGCGCCGTGTCGTCGTCGCTCACGGTGACGACCTCGTCGACCAGGTCTTTGACGATCTCGAAGTTCAGGATGCCCGGCTTGCTGACCGCGATGCCGTCGGCGATCGTCGCGCCGATCGAGATCTCCGTGGGCGTTCCGGCACGCAGCGAGACCGGATACGACGCAGCGTTCTCCGCCTGCACGCCGATGACGCGGATCTGACGCCCTTCCCGCTTCGCCCGCTGCTTGACGGCAGCCGCGACGCCGGAGATCAGACCGCCTCCGCCGATCGGCACGATCACCGTCTCCACGTCGGGTACGTCGTCGAGGATGTCGAGCCCGAGCGCCCCCTGTCCGGCGATCACGTCGGGGTGGTCGAACGGCGGAACGAACACGGCGCCGGTGTCGCGTGCGAATGCCGCGGCCGCGCGGAGCGGCTCGTCGACGGTCGCGCCGCCGAGCACGACATGCGCGCCGTAGTCGCGGGTCGCCTGCAGCTTCGGCAGTGCGACGCCCAGCGGCATGAAGATGGTGGACTTCACGCCGAGCTCCCGCGCCGCGAAGGCGACGCCCTGCGCATGATTGCCGGCGGATGCCGCGACGACGCCGCGCGCACGCTCTTCCGCGCTCAGCTTCGACATCATGTAGTAGGCGCCACGGATCTTGTACGAGCCGGTGCGCTGCAAGTTCTCGCACTTGAGGAGCACCGGCGATCCGAGCAGCTCGGTCAAGTAGGTGGACGTCTCGACCGGGGTCCGTTTGGCCACTCTGGAGACCACGGCGTGGGCATCCTCGATTTCGTCCAGGCTCGGTGCGACGGCTGAGGGACGTTGAGTTGCGCTCACTGTTGCCACCCGCACAGTTTATGTTCGGGTGTATTCCCCGGCCGGAATGACGTCGCTGTCATCCCTCGCCACCATCGATCCCGGTCGCCGTCAGCTCCGGTCACCGTCGTTCTCGTGGTCGGAATCGGAGTCGTCGTCCGCTCCGGCGACCCTCGAGCCCCGGAGCCTGCGTGGCCGCGGGACCGTCTGCCAGAGCATGTCGGGTGGCCCCGTCGTATAGGCGGTTTCGGTCGCCGATCTCCAGGTGCCGCCTGAGACGTACCTCACCATCACGTTGAGCACCGCGGCGAACGGAACGGCGAAGAGGGCTCCGGGGATGCCTGCGAGCAGCGACCCGGTCGCCACCACAAGCACGACGGCGAGCGGATGCACCTTGACGGCCGACCCCATGATCAGGGGCTGCAGAATGTGTCCCTCGATCTGCTGGACGGCGAGCACGCCGATGAGCATGATGACGGCCGCGACCCAGCCGTTGTAGACGAGCGCGACCACCACGGCGAGCGCACCGGTGATCACGGCGCCGACGATCGGGATGAACGAGCCGAGGAACACCAGAACGGCGATAGGGATCACGAGCGGCAGCCCGAGGAAGAAAGCGACGAGACCGATGCCGACCGCGTCGATCGACGCCACGAGCACCTGCACCCTCGCGAAGTTGGTGAGGGTGATCCAGCCGGCCTGCCCGGCGCCATCGACGGCGGCCCTCGCACGTCGAGGGAAGATCCGCACGATCCAGCCCCAGATGCCCTTGCCGTCGATCAGGATGAACAACGTGCTGAACGCCGTGAGCAGGGCCCCCGTCAGCACGTGGCCGAGTGTCGATCCGATCGAGAGGGCGCCGGAGACGAGCACCTGGCTGTCCTGCTGCAGCGCCTTCCAGGCCTGCGTCAGGTATCCATCCACCTGCTGGTCGGTCAGCGCGAGCGGCGGCCCGTGGAGCCAGTCGCGGAACGCGTTGTACGCCTCGACGCTCCTGTGCTGCAGCGCGTGGGCCTCTTCCCTGATCTGCCAGACCACGAGCAGCACCAGGCCGCCGATCACCAGCGTGACGATCACGAACGCGAACACGATCGCCAGCCAACGCGGCCAGCGGTGCCTGGTCATCAGCTGCACGAGCGGCACCAGCAATGCGGAGAGCAGCACCGCGATGAGCACCGGAACGACGATGAGGCGCAGCTCGACGATGAGGAAGACGACAACCGCGATCACCGCACCGATCAGCAGCAATCGCCACGACCAGGCGCCGGCGACGCGAACGCCTCGCGGCAGAGTCTCGTCGATGGTCTCGGGTTCGGTCGTCTCGGGTGTCCTGCCGGGTTCCGGTGGGCGTGCCATCGGGTCAGTCTATGTCGGCGGCATGCCCTAGCCTCGTGCGGATGGCATCGTCGACCCGCACTCCCACGATCTCCGCAGCCCAGGCCAGGCGCACCGCGCTCGCCGCCCAGGGCTTCGGCAAGCCGCGCGCCGCTGGCGGAGTGGGAACGCGGCAGCTGAACGGCCTCATCGACCGCATCCGGCTGCTGCAGATCGACTCGGTCAACGTGTTCGAGCGCAGTCACTATCTGCCGGTCTTCGCGCGGCTCGGGGCGTACGACAAGTCGCTGCTCGATGCCCTGACCCTGCGCACGCGCGCTCCCTACACCGAGTACGTCGCACACGAGGCGGCGTTCGTGCGCGGCCACGACCTTCCCCTGTTCGGTTGGCGCATGCACGAGCTGCGTCAGAAGTACGCGGGCGACGACTGGGAGCAGCGCAACGGCCGCACGGCTCGCTGGCTACTGGATGAGCTGGCGGACCGCGGCCCGCTCGCGGCCAGCGAGATCGAACACGAGGAGAACGTGCGGAAGGGCCCGTGGTGGGGCTGGTCCGAGGTGAAGCACACCCTGGAGCTGCTCTTCCGGTTCGGTGACGTCGCGACCGCCGGCCGCAACCGCTTCGAACGCCGCTACGCGCTTCCGGAGCAGGTGCTGCCACCGGAGGCCATCGACCGCACGGTTCCGAAGGATGACGCCGTGCGTGAGCTGGTGCTCCGTTCGGTACGCGCGCTGGGCGTCGGCACGCTGAGCGACATCGCGGACTACTACCGACTGAAGAGTGTTCCGACTGCCGCCGCGCTGCGCCAGCTCGAGGACGCGGGCGAGGTCGAACCGGTCAGCGTCGCCGGATGGGAGCGTTCCGGGCGTCCGACGCCTGCCTGGCTGGCCACCGGAGCACGGATGCCGCGTGCGATGCGGACATCCGCGCTGCTCTCCCCGTTCGACCCTGTGGTGTGGGAGCGTGCTCGTGCGTTGCGGATGTTCGACCTGGACTACCGCATCGAGATCTACACTCCTGCCGCTCGCCGGGTGTACGGCTACTACGTGCTTCCCGTGCTGCAGGACGACACGATCGTCGGCAGGGTCGACCTCAAGAGCGACCGCAAGTCGGGTGTGCTCATCGTGCAGTCGGCCTGGGCTCAGCCCGCCGCCGACGCGGACACTCCCGCCAGGCTGGCCGCCCTGCTCAGGGACGCCGCAGAGTGGCAGGGACTCTCCGCCATCGAGGTGCGCCCGCGAGGCACCCTTGCGGGCCCGCTGGCCGCCGAGGTCGCCGACGCCTGATCGACTTCGGCATGAGGGTTTCGAGACGCTCGCCTGCGGCGTGCTCCTCAACCCACGGGGTGGGGCAACACGCTTTACGAGGCGGCGGCTGTGCCGGCGCCGAAAGCTACCAGACGCTCAAGCCGACAGCGGCGCGCCGGGCGGGGACCGGCGCGCAAGAAGATGTCGCCTCAAAACTGCCCGCTCATCTTCTGCAGGCGCTCGATGCGCTGCTCGATCGGCGGGTGGGTGGAGAAGAGGCGGCTCATGAGGGTGGGCTTGAGCGGGCTGGCGATCCAGAGGTGTGCCATCGAGGAGTTCTGCCTGCGCAGCGGGCGACCGTATTCGTCGAGTTTCTGCAGGGCGCTGACGAGCTCGTCGGGGTCTCGGGTGGTCATGGCGCTGGTGGCGTCGGCGAGGTATTCGCGCTGCCGCGAGACGGCGAGCTGCACGAGCGATGCCATGATCGGGGCGAGCACCAGGGCGACGATGCCGATGACCAGGAGGATCGGGTTTCCGCCTCCGCCGCCTCCGCTGTTGTTATTGCGGTTGTTGCCGCCGGCGAAGCCGCCGAAGAGGCTCATGCGCAGCAGGATGTCGGCGATGAGGCCGATCGCGACGGTGAGTCCGAACACGATCATCGAGACCCGGATGTCGTAGTTGCGCACGTGACCGAGCTCGTGCGCCATGACGCCTTCGAGCTCGCGGTCATCCATGATGTCGAGGAGTCCTGTGGTCGCAGCGACGATGGCGTGCTGAGGGTCGCGGCCGGTTGCGAACGCGTTGGGTGCCGGGTCGTTGATGATGTACACCTTGGGCATCGGCATGCCGGTGGCGATCGAGAGGTTCTCGACGGTGTTCCAGAGCCGGGGGTTGTCGGACTTCTGAATCTCGACCGCGCCGGATGCCACTACCGCTTGTCCCGATGCCGCGAAGTACTGGATGAGCGCATACGCGACGGCGACGACCATCACGATGATGAGGATCGCCCAGCTGTGAAAGAGGTAGCTCGCGAGCCAACCGATCAGGCCGATGATCACCAGGAAGACGAAGATGATGAAGACGGTGTTCCGCTTGTTCGCGGCGATGGCCCTATACATAGACGGGTCCCCTGTGCTCCACGGATGTGCTGCGTTCGGATGTTCCGGTCTTGACCGAGATGGCGCCGACTAGAACTGAACGCGCGGCGGCTCGGCGATCGCGTTGGCGTCTGCCACCTCGAAGAAGTCGCGGGCCGAGAAGCCGAGTCGCTTGGCGAAGATGTTGTTCGGGAAGACCTTGATCTTCGTGTTGAACTCGCGCACTCCCCCGTTGTAGAAGCGACGCGCGGCCTGGATCTTGTCTTCGGTGTCGACCAGGTCGGACTGCAGTCGCAGGAAGTTCTGGCTCGCCTGCAGCTGCGGGTAGGCCTCCGCGACGGCGAAGATGCTCTTCAGGGCTGACTGGATGTGTCCTTCAGCCGCTGACGCCTCTGCCGGTCCTTGCGCAGAGAGGGTCTCTGCGCGCGCCTTCGTGACGTCTTCGAACACGGTCTTCTCGTGTGCGGCGTAGCCCTTGACCGTCTCGATGAGGTTCGGGATGAGGTCGGCACGCCGCTTGAGCTGGACCGTGATGTCGCTCCAGGCCTCGTCCACCCGCACGTTGAGCGTGACAAGAGAGTTGTACGTCGCCCAGAAGTAGATGCCGATGATCACCAGAATCACGACGATGATGATGACGGGGATCAGCCATTCCATGGCAGGCAACTCCTAGGGGAACCGTGTGGGCGTGTCGAAGGACGACACCCGGTCATCCTACCGGCCGGGTCGTGGCGAACCCGGCGTTCCCACGACACTCGAAGCTACGGATCAGCCAAGGCTCACCGTGGCGAACGCTGGACGACAGCGGCACGACGGATGCACCAGCTGAGGCCTCAGGTCGTGGCGACTCGAACGGGTCCGAGCACGGTCCTCAGGTACTTGTTCTCGAAGACTCCGGCCGGGTCGAGCCTGTCCCGTGCGGCGACGAAGTCGTCGAAGCGCGGGTACGCCGGCCGAAGGTCCTCGGCCGTTCTGGTGTGCATCTTTCCCCAGTGCGGGCGACCGTCGTGCGCGCGCATGATCGCCTCGACCGCGGCGAAGTATTCGGTCGGGTTCTCGCGGAAGTAGCGATGCACGGCGATGTATCCGGTGTCGCGGCCGTATGCGGTCGACATCCAGTTCTCGTCGGCGGCGGCAGAGCGCACCTCGACGGGGAACGAGACGCACCAGCCTCTTCGGCGGATGAGCGAGTCGACCTCGCGCAGCGCGGATGGCACCGCCTCTCGTGGCAGCGCGTACTCCATCTCGCGGAATCGCACGCCGCGGTTCGTCACGAAGACGCGCGGAGACAGGTCGGTGAACTCGCCGTTGCCCATCAGCCGGCCGGCGATCCGGTTCACCGGAGGCACCATGGCGGGCACGGCGGTTCCGAGCGCGCAGACGCCCCGGTAGAGGCCGTTGGCGATCAGCTCGTCACCGAGCCAGGCACGGAAGCCACCTCGGGGATTCCGCGGCGCATCGAGTGGGAGCCTGGTGTTCGTCTTGGTCACCGCGACGTCGGTGTGGGGGAACCAGTAGAACTCGAAGTGGTCCTCACGCTGCGAACGGTCGAGGTAGGCATCCAGCACGTCTCCGAGGGGTTCCGACGCCTCCACGGCGTGCAGCAGGAACGCGGGAACGCACTGGATGGTGATGTCGACGAGCACTCCGAGCGCCCCGAGTCCGAGCCGCACCGCGGGAAGCAAGTCGGCGTTCTCCGTTTCGTCGACGCGCAGCACCGAGCCGTCACCTGTGACGAGCGTCACACCGACGATCTGCGTCGCGAGGCCGCCGAACCGTCCGCCGGTGCCGTGCGTGCCCGTCGAGGTGGCGCCCGCGATCGTCTGCCTGTCGATGTCGCCCATGTTCTGCAGGGCGAGCCCGTATGGCGCCAGAAGCTCGGGAAGCCGGTAGAGATTGGTTCCCGCACCGAGGGTGACGCGGCAGGATGCCTCGTCGACGCCGACGACGCCGCTCAGCTCGTAGAGGTCGAGCAGCACGCCGGGCGCGACCGCGATGCCCGAGAAGCTGTGCCCTGCGCCGACGGCCTTGACGTGCAGGCCTCGGTCGGCAGCGGATGACACGGCTCGCTGCACCGCAGCGGTGTCCCTCGGCCGCTCGACGTGAGCCGGGCGGATCTTCTGACTGCGTCCCCAGTTGCGCCACGTCGCACCGGTGGCGGTCACAGGAACGCCTTTCCCTCACCGCGATAGGTCGGCACGGTGCCGACGACCTCACCGCCCACGACGAGCGTGAAATCGTTCACGTGCTCGCTCAACTCACCCGACTTGGTGTGCCGGAACCACACGCGGTCGCCGACGCGCAGAGCGGCCGCGTTCGGTCCGCTCACAGGGGTCTGCACCTCGCCCGCCATCTCGCGCGGCGCCATGCGCAGTCCGGTCGGCCAGGTGATGCGGGGCAGCCGGTCGACCGCCGGCGGGCCGGACGCCACCCATCCCCCGCCGAGCATCGTCGCGCTGCTCGGCTCCGCCTTGCGCACGACGTCGAGCGCGAAGGCGGCGGCGGGCGCCGGACGGAACGAACGGTAGTTGTCGAACAGGTGGCCGCCGAGCAGTCCGCTGCCGGCGGCGATCTCGGTGACGGAGGGGTCGGATGACGTGAACTCGAGCGATCCCGTCCCGCCTCCGTTCACGAACTCGAGGTCCGCGATGGCGCGAACGGCGTCGACGGCTGCGGCCCTGCGCTCCGCGAGCTCTGCCTTCGAGTTGCGCTGCATCCAGCGCACTGTGACGGCGTACCCCGGCCGGCCGCGCGGAGCGTCACCCTGGCCTGCGATCTGCGCCTCGTACGCCATCATCCCGACCAGTGAGAACCCGGGACGGTCCGCGACGGCACGCGCCAGGCTCGCCGCTTGCTCAGCGGTGTGCACCGGCGAGCGGAAGACGCCGATGCGTCCCGCAGGTCCGTACCACGAAGCATCCAGCTCGATGGCGACCCTGATCGTCTCGCGCTCGCCAGGGGCGACGAGGTGGTCGATGAGATCGAGGTGATCGACGGAGTCGACCATGATCGTCACGCGCGATGCGAGCTCCGCCGAGGATGCGAGACGGCGCAGTGCGGAGCGGTCGGTGCTCGGGTAGCCGATGACGACGTCGTCGATCGGGGCGTGCTCGGCGTCGCCCTCCGCCAGCCAGAGTCCCTCGGCGAGCGTGTAGGCGAGCACGCCGTGGTAGCCGGGCAGCGCCAGCACCGCATCGACCACGGAGCGCACGCGCACGGACTTCGATGCGACGCGGATGGGCTTGCCGGCCGCACGTCCCAGCATGTCGTGGGTGTTGGCGCGCAGCGCGTCGAGCTCGAGCACGGCGACGGGGGCGTCGAGGTGAGCCGTCGCCGTGGTCAGCGACGGCCAGTACAGTGCGGCGTTGCCCCATCGGCGACGGGAAGCCTCCGGCGGCAGGGCCAGGTCGATCGTGGATGTCAGGGCGGCCATCAGCGCACCGCTTTCACTCGTGAGACGGCGACCGCGCCGGCGAAGGCGAACACGGCCGAGAGGATGAACAGACCCATGAACCCGGTCAGGAAGACCATGAACGCACCGAGCAGCGGAGCCGCGGCCTGCGGAACCGCGGTGGCGATGTTCATGATGCCGAGGTCTTTGCCCCTGGTCTCCGGGTCGGGGAGCACCTGGGTCGCCAGCGCCTGGTCGACGGCGAGGAAGCATCCGTAGCCGAGACCGAGCAGGCCGGCTGCCACCATCGTGATGCCGAACGTCGGGACGAAGGCGAGGATGATCGCCGCGACCGCTTGCAACGCCGAGGACAGGAACACGAACGACTTGCGCCTGCCGAGCACGTCGGAAAGCTTGCCGAGTGCGAGGGCGGCCACGATCACGAAGACCATGTAGATCAGCACCAGAACGATCAGGTCATCCTGCGCGTGCTTGTCGTGCAGCCCGAACTCGAGGAAGTACAGCAGCAGGCTCGTGCCGAAGGCGTTTCCGAAGTTCACGAGAACGCGGCTGAGCAGCGTCCAGCCGAAGTCCGGGTAGCGCTTGGGGCTGATCCACAGGGAGTCGATCATGGCACGCAGAGACCACGGCGCACGCTGGCTCGGCAGGAGCACGGCATCCGGGATGAACAGGAACGGCACGACCAGCACGACGAGCAGCACCGCCATCGCCGCGTAGCCCATGAACGTGCCGAGCCCGAGAAGCGTGACGAGCAGGATGCCCCCGATGATGCCGATCGCCTGAGGCGCCGAGAGCCACCCGGAGACGTAACCGCGCTGGTCGACGGGCACCTGGTCGCTGATGGTCGCGGTGAGAGCCGCCGTCAGCACGCAGAATCCGGTGAGGGCGAGACACCAGAAGATGCCGATGCCCAGCATCGTGGTCTGCACACCGAGTACGAGCAGGGACAGCGCGAAGAGCAGGGCGCCCGCGAGGATCCATGGGCGACGCCTGCCGAAACGACTTGTCGTGCGGTCCGAGAGGGCGCCCGTGACGGGGAACGCGACGATGGCGAACAGAGCCGAGATGCCCGAGATGACGCCGAATGCGACGACGTTCTGCACCCAGTCGTCGGTCTTCAGCTGTTCCTGGATCTGCGAGGGCAGCAACAGCTGCACCGGGGTGAGCTGCGCCATCCAGACGCCGAACCAGGCGAGCGCGAACGCGGCGATCCAGCGCCCGCCGACGCGACGGACCGGCTCCGCGAAGACGGCGACGGTCATCGGGGCACCCGGCATGGCGGTGTTCTCGGCGGTCATGCGCCCGCTCCGCCCACCGAGGCGTCTTGAGGCGTGGCGTCACCGAGCTCGCTCTCCTCCGTCGTCGAGCCGGAGAGCGGTTCGCTCAGGCGCGCCAGCGAATCCGCGGCGATCTCGATGAAACGCGCAGCGGCTTCGTCGTCACGGGTCGCGAGCCATGTGGTGGTGAGTCCGTCGGTGAAGCCGACGAGCACCTTGGCAACCTGATCGACAGGCACCGTCCATCGGGCGCCGACGAGCTGCTCGGCCGCGGTGAGCGACGCTTCCGCGAGCTCGAAGTAGCTCTCGTACTGCTGTGCCGCCAGCTGCTCCGAGCCGGGTGTGCGCTGCGAGTACTGCGCAAGCTCGAACATCGCTCGTTCGTGATCGGGGTCGGACTTCACGCCCGCGAAGTAGTGCTGAAGACCGCTGCGCAACGCATCCCGCATGCCGGCCGGGGCCGCCTCGGGGGCGATGGCGGGGAGGATCGAGGTCTCCTCGCGCTCGACGACGTGCCGTACGACCTCGCGCATCAGCTCGTCGCGGGATTCGAACGCGTAGTGGAACGATGCCTGGGGCATCCCTGCCTCTGCAGCGATCGCGCGGGTGGTCGCCGCGGACATGCCCTGTCTGGCGATCACGCGCAGGGCGGCCGCCACGAGGGCGACGCGGCGCTCGGCGACGGACATGCGCGTCATGCGCTCGTCCGTTCGCGCTGTGTTCCGAATAGGCTCACGTGTCGCTCCTGCTCTCCATCGGGCGGAACTGGGTCAATTGACCAAGTATGCACGATGAAGTCCGGATCCGACACCATCTTCGCTGTTCGGCCGAGCAGATCAGCCCAACATCGTCTCGGCACCCGACGGCCTCGGATCCGGCAGGCGCCGCATGCGGAAGCCGTTGACGATGCCGACACCTCCGGCGAGGATCGGCACGAGCAAGGCGATCTGCAGCGCGAACGGCCGCGCCTCGGTGTTGATGCGGATGACCTCGGCCGCCGCCTCCGGTGGCTCGTCAGCGAGGAGTTCTTTGAATCCCGTGTTCGACATGAGTTGGGCATCCTGCTCGAGCACCGTCGAGACCTGCTGCTTCTGCTCGGAGGTGAGTACCTTAGACGACTCGGTGAGCGAGGTGAAGGTCGCGGCGAGCGTCGCGAGCATGATCGCGCCCGCGAAGGCCAGCCCGAACGACAGGCCGAACGATCCCGCCGCCGAGTTGACGCCCGCCGCCTCGCTCACTCGCTCGTCCGTAATGGGTGACAGGGTGAAGTTGTTGAGCTGCGACACGAGGAGTCCGAGGCCGGAGCCGGTGATGATGAGCGGCACGAGCAGGTACCAGCCCGACGTCGCGATGGGAACGATCGGCTCGAGGATGACGAGCCCCGCCACCGCGAGCACGAATCCCCACAGGATCAGATTGGCCGGGCGACCCTTGGCGATGCGTCCCGCCAGCAACGCGACGACGAACATGCTGAGCGACAGCGGCGCGATCGACAGGCCGGCGAGTAGAGCGTTGTACTCGAGAACCATCTGGAGGTACAGCGGCAGCACGATCATCGTGCCGCCGAGGGCGATCTGCTGTGTCAGCTGACCGCCGACACCGGTACGGAACGGCTTCGACGAGAAGAGAGTCGGATCCAGCAGCGTCGGCTTGCCCGAGCGCTTGCGTGCCCGCAGCCAGATCATGAGGCCGCCGAGCGCGACGACGCCGAATGCGATCACGATCGCGACGTATTCGCCGCCCTCCTGCCAGATCAGGATGCCCAGCACCACCCCGCCCATGCCGACGACCGAGAGCGCGGCGCCGACGAGATCGATCGAGCGCTCGCCGGTGTAGGGCACGTCCTTGACCATGGGAAGGCCGAGGAGCACGATGCCGATCACGACGGCCTCGAGCAGGAAGCCGACGCGCCAGGAGAGGAACGTCGTGAGAAAGCCTCCGAGCAGCGGGCCGAGCGCAGCGGCGATCGCCGCGGACGCCCCGACAAGTGCGTAGACGCGCTTCTGGTGGTCGCCCTCGAAGTTGCCGTGGATGAGTGACTGCATCGCGGGAAGGAGCAGCGAGGCCCCGATGCCGCCGATGACCGCCCAGAACACGATGATCGCCGTGAGGCTGTTCGCGAGCGTCATCGCAATGGCACCGATCGCGTAGCCGAGAAGGCCAAGGGTGTATGCCCTCTTGCGGCCGATGAGGTCGCCGGTCTTGCCGCCGATGAGGATGAACGCGGCGGAGACCAGCGCCTCGAGGGCGATTGCGCCCTGCACGCCGCTCGCCGTCGTGTCGAGATCGTGCACGACGGCCGAGATGGACACGTTCATCAGGGACGTGTCCACGACGAGCACGAACATCGCCATCGCCAACAGGATGGCGAGCCGACCGTTGAACTTCGCAGTGCGAGCAGTGGCGCCGGACCCGGCGGTCATGGTCAGGCCTCAGCGACCTCACGGTGGCGGCGGAAGAGCTCCCAGTCCGCATAGGAGAGCTTGGCGTAGGAGTACGCCCACTCGAGGATCGCTTCGCCGACGACCCGTCCGCCGCCGACATATCCGGCGACGGGCGATGAATGCGGAGATTGTCCGTGCGCGCGGGCGAGCGTCGCGGCGCATGCCTCCGCGTACCAACGGAAGGACGAGTCGTCGAGCTCGTCGATCTCGAAGCCGCCCTTCTTGTCGTGGAGCTGCCGCACATAGAAGTAGCGGTGGTCTCCGGTGTCGGGGTCGATCCCCATCAGATGTCCGAGGAATGGATCGGAGACAGCTTGGAGGCCCCGCTGCATGGCGACGACGCGACCACCCTCGCCGTGAAGCTCGATGTACCGCGCCACCAGCTCCGGTTGCTTCACCTTGCCGTGCTCGATGAGGACGCTGCGTCCAGCCTCTTTGGCCTGCAGCATCAGGGCTCCACCGTCGCCGTCCTGCATTGCGATGACGTAGCAACGGGTGCCGACGCTTCCCACGCCGACGACCCGAAGTGCGACATCCGCGAGCACGTATTTCTGAAGCAGGATGCGGATGTCGACGTTCGCCGAGAGCACGTAGTCGTTGAACACCTGCAGTACACGGTTTTCGACGACAGGGCTGACGTGGGTCATCGTCGGCGGCATCTCCTCGAACAGCAGACGACCAGCCTCGTTGCGTCTCGTCAGCTTGCGTGCGGCGCGCGCACCCGTCCGCTTCTCGGCGCTCTTGATGGCCTGATCGATGATCTCTCGAGTCTTGTCGTCGGTTGTGCGCGCCGCCGCGACCGCGTCGAATCGTTCGTAGTAGCGCTTGAGAGGGCTGCGCCGCGCGCCCGTCTCCATCGAGCGCGCATAGGTGCGCACGGCCTCCAGCGCGGCATCCCGGATCACGCTGTCATCTCGAGACGTTGACTGCCCCGCGATGACGACGCTTGTGATCAGACGCTTGAGATCCCACTCCCAGGGCGCCCACGCCGCTTCGTCGAAGTCGTTGAGGTCGAACACGAGCGTGCGCTGCGGTGATGCATAGAGCCCGAAGTTCGATACGTGTGCGTCACCGCACGACCCGACGAGCAGGTCGGTGCTCGGGCACCGCGCCAGATCCGCCGCCATCAGAGCGGCCGTGCCTCGGTAGAACGTGAAGGGGGTCTCGGCCATGCGCTGCGTGCGGATGGGCACGAGCTCGGGAACGCGAGTCGCGTCCTGCGCATCAAGGATGGCCATGGGGTCGCGAGCCCCGCCAGGAAGTTCCGCGAGAGACTCACGCGGAACGCGATCACGCGCTTCTCGTCCTTCGGCGAGCTCGTCCTCGAGCGAGGCGGGGAGAGCCCATGAACTACCGATCGGATCGACATTGATTGTCGGCATACGCTCAGTGTCGCACCAGGAATTGCGCAGGGGAAGATCACCTGGGCTCGCGGCGCCCCTCGGCGCGGCCGGCGAGCTGACGGGGGAACCTATCGCCCGCGTATCGAAAACGCAGTACGCCGGCGATACGGGCGTCTTGATGGGATCGATACGTGACTCCAATGCGTTCCACGACCGATCAGCACGGCAGAGAAGCCCCAATCCGAGGGCGGCTCGCACGAGTCCTCGTCGCGTTCTGCGTCGCATTTCTGGCGACGGTAGGCCTCAGCGGGTGCACACGTGCCGCGAGCATCGACGGTGCGGGCGAACAGTTCGAGCACGCCGGCATGATGTCGCTGCCGACCCCTGTTCAGAATCAGCTTCGCTATGTGGACGAGTACTGGAAGTCCTACAACACCGCCCGATACGGCGACATGAATGCTGTCGGCGGAGACTGTGCGAACTTCGTCAACCAGACGCTGGTGGCCCGAGGATGGCCGATGACCGACGCCTGGCACAATGACGGCCCCGGCAAGGGTCACACGCTCTCCTGGAGTTACGTTCCCTCCATGGACTCGTACTTCGCCGAAGACGAGGACGACCTCGGTCTGCAGGAGTTCGACCTGAGCGACCGCTCGAAAGTCGCCGTCGGCGATGTCGCGATGTTCAGCTGGGAGGGCGGAGACCTCGACCATGTGATGGTCGTGACGGGCGTCGACCACAACGAGGAGAACGGCGCCGATCATGTCGACGTGTATCTGAGCGGTCACAACCTGGACGAGCTCGACATGAGCCTGGACGACATCCTCGCGAGGTACCCGGATGCCAGTGGGCACTTCTGGCACCTGGATGACGCGTGATTCTCGACGCCGTTCATCTCGCGGTCGCAGAAGGTGATGCCAAGGGCGCGCCCTCCCACCACGCGGGCTCGGCTGCGTCATGATTCGCGTGTGGAGGAGACCACCTGGCGAAGGCGCACCGAGCTGCCCTTGATGATCGCGGGCTTCGCCTATCTCATCGCGTACTCATGGTGGGTCATCGCCGATCTCACCGGCGCGGCGGAGGCCGTCGCAGTGACCGTCGTGCTGGTCACCTGGGCCCTGTTCATCGTCGACTACCTCGTTCGGCTCAGCCTGGCCGAACACAAGTGGACGTGGTTCCGCACCCACCTGGCCATCCTCGCGTTCGCGCTCGTCCCCGTGCTCCGGCTCGTTCGGCTGCTGCGGGTTCTGACGCCCATGCCCGGCGTGAGATCGACCCCGGGCAACCGCATGCGCACGGAGATCTCCGTGTACGGTGCCGGCGTCACGGTCATCCTGATCTATATCGCGTCGCTCGCGGTGCTGCAGGCCGAGCGCCACGCCCCCGACGCGAACATCACCACTTTCGGCATCGCTGTGTGGTGGGCGTGCGTGACGGTGACGACGACGGGGTACGGCGACTACACGCCGGTCACGGAGACCGGTCGTCTGGTCGGCGTCGGGCTGATGTTCGGCGGGATCGTGCTGGCCGGCGTCATCACTGCGACGCTCGCGTCGCTCATCGTGGAGAGCGCGTCGCGGAACAGGGATGACCATGAGCCGGCGACCCGCGCGCAGGTGCGTGCTCTCATGGACAAGATCGACGCGCTGACGGCTGTCATCGAAGGAAGACGCGACAGCGGTGCCGCAGGTCCGCAGGTCGATCATCCGCCGAGCGACGCGAAATGATCCCGTGCCCCCACTGGGACTCGAACCCAGACTGAAGCGATTTTAAGTCGCCTGCCTCTGCCGATTGGGCTATAGGGGCGCGCTGGAGCTAGGAGCAGAGGCCCGGTGGGCCTCTGCCGCGACGCCAGCGCCGCGCGAGCTACGCTCGCGCGGTTACCTGCAGGCTATAACGCGCCGCCAACGGTGAACGCGCAGAACGGCCGCACGGAGACCTTCCCGTGCGGCCGTTCGATACGACTCACTCAGCCGGCGACTGCAGCCTTCGCAGGCTCCTTCGTCTCTTCCGCCTTCGGAGCCGCGGCCTCGACCGGCGGCTTCGGGCGGGCGGCGAACTCCTCGAACGCCTCGCGCGGCTGCTGGATCTTCGAGAGCGACACGTTGTCGCGTCCGAGCCAGAAGTCGAGCCACCAGTCACCGAGCACGCGCCACTTGCGCTCCCAGCTCGGCATGGCAAGACCGTGGTAACCGCGGTGCATGAACCAGGCCGGCCATCCCTTGATGGCGATCTTGCGCCACTGGTAGACACCGATGCCGAGACCGAGGCCGGCCACAGCGCCGAGCGGCTTGTGGAAGTAGTCCTTGATGCCCTCGCCGCGCAGCGTCGCGACGATGTTCTTCGCAAGCAGCTTGGCCTGGCGCACAGCGTGCTGCGCGTTCGGAACCGTGTTGCCGCCGACGCCGAAGCCGGACAGGTCGGGAACGGCAGCGACGTCACCGCACGCCCAAGCGTCGGCGACGACGTCTTCGCCGTCCGTCGTGACGCGCAGGTCGGCACGGGTCTTCACACGGCCGCGCTCCTCGATCGGGAGGTCGGTGTGACGCACGATCTGCGGGGTGGCCATGACGCCGGCGGTCCAGACGATGAGGTCGGACTCGAAGCTCTCCCCCGTGCTGAGCTGGATGACGCCGTCGACGGCGCTCTGCAGCTGCGTCTCTAGGTGGATCTGGGCTCCGCGCTCGGCCAGGTTCTTGATGACCCAGTGGCTCGTCTCGAGCGAGACCTCGGGCATGATGCGGCCCATCGCCTCGATGAGGTGGAAGTGCGTCTCTTCGAAGGTGATCTCGGGGTACTGCTTGAGCAGCGCGCTGGCGAAGGCGCGCAGTTCGGCGAACACCTCGATGCCCGCGAATCCGCCGCCGACGACGACGAACGTGAGCAGGCGCTCTCGCTCGGGGCCGGCGGGGAGCACGGCGGCCTTGGCGAAGTTGTCGAGCACGCGGTCGCGGATCGCGACGGCCTCCTCGATGTTCTTGAGGCCGATGGCCTGGTCCGCGACACCCGGGATCGGGAACGTGCGGCTCACGGCACCCGCGGTGATCACGATCTGGTCGTACTCGAAGTCCCACGGCTCGCCGACAGGCGGCGTGATCGTGGCCTTCTTCTCGGCATGGTTCACGTACGTGACCTTCGCGCCGATGATCCTCGTCTTCTTCAGGTGACGACGGTGGGAGACCACCGCGTGACGCGGCTCGATCTCGCCCGCCGACACCTCGGGCAGGAACGGCTGGTAGGTCATGTAGGGAAGCGGGTCGACCAGCGTGACCTCGGCCTCGCCCTTGCGCAGCCACTTCTCGAGCTTCCAGGCAGTGTAGAAGCCGGCGTAGCCACCGCCGACGATCAGGATTTTGGGCACAGTACAGCGTCTCCTTGAAACAAAAAGTTTGGTATTAATCTACCGCACCGGGTAGTCAGCACATTCACAGGCATCCGGCGACCAATCGCCCCTCGCCAGTGCGAGGTCGCCGATGGGGTTCACGCCCGGTCCTGCTGCCAATGCGTGGGCGGCCAGGGCGTGCAGGCACTTCACGCGCGTCGGCATGCCGCCGGCGGAGAACCCGGCGATCTCTTCCACATGATCGATGCGGTCGCGATCGGCGAGATACGTGCGATGAGCGGCCTCGTATGCCGCCCTCACATCTTCGTCCTCTTGGAGCAGCTCCGCGAACTCGGCCATCACGCCCGTCGCCTCGAGTCGCGACATCGCTGCTGTCGCGGCCGGATGGCTCAGGTAATAGAGCGTGGGGAACGGCGTGCCATCCGGCAGCCTCGGCGCGGTGGCGACCACTGTCGGCGCACCGCACACGCAGCGGGCGGCGATGCCGACGACACCGCGCGCCGGACGACCGAGCTGGGCGGAGACGATCTCGATGTCGCGGTCGGACACCGGGTCGAACGGTGGTGTTGTCATGACCTCACTTCGTGAGCTGATCGGCGGTCTGATCGGTCAGTCCCGCCGTCAAGAACGACCCGGCGAGCGAGTCCAGCCAGTCGCTCTTGGTCGTCTGGATGTCGGTGCTCACGTCTGCGGCCTTCTTCTTCGGTGCCGGCGGGCGATCGTCGATGACAAGATAGCTGGTCTCCCCCGGCATCACGAACAACAACCGGTCTCTGGCCTGAGTTCTGATGTAGTCGGGATTCTGCCAGTCCGACTGCTGCTTCGTGAGGTTGGAGACCTTGCCGGCCGTGTCGGAGTTGCTCTTCTCCAGCGCCGCGATCTCGTGACGCTGATCGATGTACAGGTGCAGCGTCGGCGCGATCACCAACACTCCCATCACGACGAGGCCCAGCATCACGAAGCTGAACCAGGAGAATCGGATGCCGCGCAGCCATTTCGCGGAAACGCGTCGGTTCGGGGCGGCCATTGATCAAGCTTCTCGCATGACCGCCCCGAGACCGTCCAACTACGCCGTGAAGCGGGGGAACGCGCTGCGGCCCGCGTAGACGGCGGCCGTGTCGAGCTCCTCCTCGATGCGCAGCAGCTGGTTGTACTTCGCCACGCGCTCGCTGCGCGCAGGAGCGCCGCTCTTGATCTGACCGGAGTTCACCGCGACGACGAGGTCGGCGATCGTGGTGTCCTCGGTCTCGCCGGAGCGGTGCGAGAACATCGTCGTGTAGCCGGAGCGATGTGCGAGCTCGACGGCGTCGAGGGTCTCGGACAGCGTGCCGATCTGGTTGACCTTGACCAGGAGCGAGTTCGCGACACCGAGTTCGATGCCCTTCGCGAGACGCTTCGGGTTGGTGACGAACAGGTCGTCGCCGACGAGCTGGATCTTCGAGCCGAGCTTGTCGGTGAGCAGCTTCCAGTTCTCCCAGTCGTCCTCGGCGAGGGCATCCTCGATGGTCACGATGGGGTACGAGTCCACGAGGTCTGCGTAGTAGTCGATGAGCTCGGGAGCCGACCACGGCTTCTTGTCGAGGGTGTAGACGCCGTCCTCGAAGAACTCGGTCGCGGCGGCATCCAGTCCGAGCGCGATGTCGGAGCCCGGCGTGAAGCCCGCCTTCTCGATCGCCTTGACGAGGAAGTCGAGGCCCTCGCGGTTGCTCGGAAGGTCAGGTGCGAATCCACCTTCGTCGCCCAGCCCGGTGCTGAAGCCTGCTGCCTTCAGCTCCGACTTGAGCACGTGGTAGGTCTCCGCGCCCCAGCGAAGCGCCTCGCGGAAGCTCGAGGCACCGATCGGCGCGAGGAAGAACTCCTGCATGTCGATGCCGTTGTCTGCGTGCTCCCCGCCGTTGATGACGTTGAACAGCGGAACGGGCAGAACGTGGGCGTTCGGCCCGCCGATGTAGCGGAAAAGGGGAAGGTCGGCGGCGTCGGCAGCGGCGCGCGCGACGGCCAGGCTCACGCCGAGGATGGCGTTCGCGCCGACGCGGCTCTTGTTCTCGGTGCCGTCGACCTCGAGGAGCGTGGCGTCGATTCCGCGCTGGTCGGATGCCTCGAAGCCCTCGATCTCCGGGCCGAGCTCGTCGAGCACAGCGTCGACGGCCTTCTGCACGCCCTTGCCGCTGTAGCGGGACTTGTCGCCATCTCGGAGCTCATAGGCCTCGAAAGCGCCTGTGGATGCACCTGACGGAACAGCGGCACGTGACACCGTGCCGTCGTCGAGCAGCACCTCGACCTCAACGGTCGGGTTGCCACGGGAGTCGAGAATCTCGCGAGCGCCTACAGCCTCGATCAGAGCCACAACGATCTCCTTAGGGATCTGGAAAAGGGGGACGGACGACTGTCCGAGGTCAGTCTAGTGGCGGGCCAGTGCACCCCCGATCGCACGCAAGAAGAGGGCGGTCGCTGTGCGCGACCGCCCTCTTCACTCCGAGAACATGGTCCGTTCGAGATCGACGACCTCGTCGAGTGATGCCTCTTACTTCATCGTTCCCTGGCTCACCGAGCCCTGCAGCTGACGCTGGAAGAAGATGTAGACGATCAGCACCGGGATGACCGTGATCACCACTGCGGCGTACAGAGCACCGAAGTCGACCGCGTATCCGGCCTGAGAGGCGAACTGCGCCATCCCCTGCGTCAACACGTAGTTGCTCTGGTCGGAGTTCAACGCGACGGGCAGGAGGTACTGGTTCCACAGACCGAGGAAGTTGAAGATCGCGATCGCTGCCATGCCAGGACCCGCCATGGGAAGCATGACCTGGAAGAACGTGCGCCACTCGCTCGCCCCGTCGACCTGCGCCGCCTCGTAGATCTCATCGGGCAGGTTCTGGAAGAAGGCGTACAGGAAGAACACGGTGAACGGCAGCGCGAAAGCCACGTAGGTCAGGATCAGGCCGGGCAGCGTGTTCAGCAGGAAGATGCTCTGCAGGATCTTGAACAGTGGCACGATCGCGAGGAACGGCGGGAACGTCAGTCCAGCGAGCATGAGCCAGTAGATCGCCCTCGCGCCGAAGAACTTGAACCTGGCGAGCACGTAGGCGCACATCGCACCGAGGATCATCACGATCACCAGCGCGCATCCGACAACGATCAGAGTGTTCGCGAAGTAGCTGCCGATACCCGACCCGTTCCACGCGTTCACGTAGTTCGAGAAGTCGAGTTTCGTCGGCAGCCCGAACGGCGACGCGAGGATCTGCTTCGTCGTCTTGAACGACGACATGAAGACCCACAGCAGCGGGATTCCGACGATCAGCGACCATGCGACGAGAAGCACATGCGAAGCCGTACCGACGGCGACGTCGCCGCCGGTGAGCTTCTGCTTCCTGCCGCGGGGACGAATCTTGCCTGCAGTGGGCTGCGTGGTCTGAGCCGTTGCGGTCATGACCTGCCCTCCTCTCGTCCCTTGCTGAGTCGGTTGACCCCGAACACGATGGCCGCGAAGATCAGCGTGATCACCGCGAGCACGACACCCATGGCAGTCGCGTAGCCGAACTGGCCCTTGCGGAACGCCGTGTTGAACAGGTCCTGGCTGATCACCAGGGTCGTGTTGTTGGGGCCGCCGGCGTTCGGGAACAGCGCCGACATGTAGACGAAGGAGTCGAGTGCCGCGATGCCGAGGTAGATGTACGCGGTCTGCACGTTGTCGCGGATCGACGGGATGGTGATCGAGACGGCAGTGCGGAAGCGACTCGCGCCGTCGAGACGCACGGCTTCGTAGATCTCGGCCGGGATGCTCTTGATCGCCGCGACGAACAGCACCGTGTAGAAGCCGATGAAGCCCCAGATGATGACGAACATCGACGCGGGCATGGCTGTCGCGACCTCACCCAGCCAGGCGAAGTTGGTGAATTGCTGCAGACCGATGGCCGTGAGGAAGCCGTTCAGCAGACCGGCGCTCGGGTCGTACACCTCGGCCCAGATCAGGCCGATCACGATCGCCGGGATGCAGTACGGGAAGAAGGAGACCGTTCGGTAGAAGCCGGAACCCTTGACTCCGCGGATCTGGCCCTTGCTCGGTCCGGCGACGGTGACGATGCTCGCGATGATGAGCGCGACCACGATGGTCACCAGGGGAACGATGATGCCCAGTTGGATGCAGTTGATCACCGCCTGGATGAAGGTGCTGTCCTGCGAGAGCTTCACGAAGTTCTGGAACCCGATGAAGTTCATGTTCGGCGTGAAGCCGTTCCAGTCGGTGAGCGAGTAGTACACCGCCTGGATGAACGGCCAGATCACGAAGAGCAAAAAGACCGCAAGGGGGAGGATCAGAAACACCGCCATGAAGCTGACCTTGTCGAAGGTCAGCTTCTTGCGGCGCCGCCGGGGAGGCGGGGCGACCCGCCCCCCCGACGTCGTTGTGCTGGTTGTAGTTGTCACTTGGATGCCGCAGCGTTGTCCGAGATCTTCTGCATCTGAGCCGTCAGCTGTGCGGCCGTGGCCTGCCCTGACAGGAACGAGTTCCAGATCACGAGCTGGTCGGTGTTGAGGCCGTACAGGCTGGAGAACTCGTAGTCGAAGATGTTGTTGCCGGCATCCGAGAGCATCTTCGCCTGCGACACGAGGGCGGTCGAGCCGAAGCCGTCCGCCGGAACCAGGCCCTTGACGATGGTCGGGGCCAGGCGCGTCTTGGTGAAGTTGGTCGCCGCTTCCTTCGACAGCATGGCGCGCAGGATCTCCTTGCCGCCCGCCACGTTCTTGCCCTGGGACGGCACGATGTACGGCTCACCTGCAGCCGCACGAAGTGCCTCGTAGGGCAGCTTCGGCGCGTCGGTGACCGTGGGCTCCGGCGCGCCTGTCATCTTGAAGCCCGACGCAGTGGCGTTCTTCATCTCGTTCTCGATCCAGCCACCGGACGGGTAGAGCAGCGCCTGCTGGTCCTGGCTCCACTTGGCCTGAGCCGCCGTGAACTGGGTGCCTGCACCACCAGGAACGAAGTACCCGTTCTTGACGATGGTCTCGAGCTTGGCGAAGACGTCCTGCACCGGCTTCTGCGACCAGGCGTTCTTCTCCAGGTTGTTGAGAGCGTTCATGACATCGAGGCCGCCCTCCTTCACCGCAGAGTCGATCGCCATCGTGAGGTAGTATGTTGCGGCTTCCTTGCCCCAGACGAACAGGTACTTGCCCTTGGCCTTCGCCTTGGCACCCAGGTCGATTGCCTCGTCGTAGGTCTTCGGCGGAGTCCAGCCGTTGGCCTCGAACAGGCTGGCCGAATACCAGATCGCGTAGACGGTCATCACGTAGTTCATCGCCACGAACTTGTTGTCGAACGTGCCAGGTGTCTTCACGTTCGGGTACAGCGTGTCGTTGATCTTCGTGCCCTCGTAGTTGTTCGCCTCGAACACGTCGTCGAGGGTCTCGAGGCTCTTCAGGATCGTGTTGAACCCGATCTGGTTCGCACCCGAGTTGTCGATGAGGTCCGGCGGGTTGCCGGCGACGAAGCGGGGCTGCAGCGACTGCGCGATGTTGGTCTGCGGGGTGACCTTCGACTTGGTGCCGAACTGCTTGTCGACGACCTTCGAGGCGAACGTGACGTAGTCGTAGCCGTAACCGCCGTTGAAGATCACGGCTTCGATTGCGGAGCCGTTCTTGAGTCCGAACGGGTTCTTGGCCGACTTCGTGCCGCCGCCACCGGTGCTGCCGCCGCCTGACGAGCAGGATGCGAGCGAGACGGTGATCGGAACGGCGACCGCCGCCGCGAACGCGCCGCGCAAGAAGTTGCGCCGGTCGAGTCCCCTACTTTCTGTGCTCATTCGATTGCTGCCTTTCCATTTTCTCGGTGTTAGGTGGTGCTTTTCGGATGACCGCCCGTCCGCCCGTCAGGCGGTACGGCTGATGCGGTCTTGGTACAGGTCTTCGAGTGCCTTGTTGTGCTCGTCACCGCCGGGGATGTTGGCGGAGATGTAGACCGGTGGGGTTGTGCCCGACGCGGCGATGCGCTCGGCGACCGCGATCGTGAGCAGCTGGGCGATGAAGGCCGCGGTGATCGACGAGATGGCGCCGACCCCCACCCCGTCGCCCAGCTCGAGCGTCGCGTCGCCATATGGCGCCTTGTTGTCGATGACGACGTCAGCGATGTCTCGAAGCTTCAGCCCGCTCGGGTGCTTCGGCTCGACGGCATCGGTGTGCAGCAGGCTCGTGACGGCGATGACCTTGTGTCCGGTCTCCTTCGCCTTGAGCGCCATGCCGACGATCGATCCGTTCACGCCGGAGTTCGAGGCGATCAGGAAAACATCCTCCGGACCGATCGGCGAGATGCGGAACAGCTCGTCGACGATGCCGGGGTCGCGCTCGAGTTTGCTGCCGGAGCCGAGGATGTCGGCGCTGCGGTCCCCACGCAGAACGGCGTCGCGCAGGGCGATGCGGTTCGTGGGGATGAGGCCGCCCGCGCGACCTGCGATCTCCATGGCGAAGGCCTCCGAGTGTCCGGTCCCGAATGCCTGCAGCACTCCCCCGGCGTTGATCGCGTCGACCAGGAGGTCGATCGCCGGGTCGAGGGCGCCGGCGTTCGCCTCGGCAGCCAGTGCGTTCAACCGGACGGTGGCTTCGGCGAGGAAGTCGTCGTAGAGGCGGGTCATGCATGCTCCTTCTCGTGCTGGGTGGGCTCGTGCCCCGCCGAGACGTTCTGCGCGGGGTCGTTCTGAGCGGGCTCCTGTCCACGCCGCGGTCGTGCCGACCGGCGATGGGGAGCGACCGCGAGCGCCGAAGCCGACAGCGTTGTCGTCGTGCGACCGAAGTTCTTCTGGGCGACCAGCAGGTAGAGCAGATCGAGCACGAACAGCTGCGAGTGCTTTGCCGACAAGTCGTCGGGCTGCAGGAACTGTTCGAGCGCAAGGGTCACGATGTGCTCGTCCGCGAGCTTCGCCAGCGGCGAGTCGGGCGAGTTCGTGATCGCGACAGTGAGTGCGCCTGTCGACTTGGCGCACTCGAGCATCTGGATGGTCTCCTCGGTGCGGCCGGTGTTGGAGATGGCGATGGCGACGCAGTGCTCGTCTTGGAGCGCAGCGCTCGTGAGCCCGGTGTGCACCTCGGGCCACGCGTGCGAGTTGATGCCGATGCGGTAGAGCCGCGATTGCATCTCCTCCGCCATGGTGGCGCTACCGCCGATGCCGTACAGGTCGACGTGCTCGCACGTCGCGATGTGCGACGCGATCCGCTCGAGGCGGGCGAGGTCGACGAGCTCGGCGGTCTCGTGCAGCGACCGGGTGTGCGCCGCGAGCAGGGTGCTCATCACCTCGGTGGGCGAGTCGTCAGGGCCGAATTCGCGGCCGATGTCTTCGCTCCAGGTCTCTCGCGCGCGCTCCCTGCCGACATCCGACGCCACCGCGACGCGCAGCGGAACGTAGCCGGAGAATCCGATGGTGCGGCAGAAGCGCGTCACCGTCGCGGGCGACGTGCCGGCAGACTCGGCGAGCTCGGTGATCGAGAGCCGCAGCGGGGCATCCGGCGAGTCGAGCAGCACGGCCGCGATCTTGGCCATTGCCTGCGACATCTGCGGAAGTCGAGACTGGATGCGCATGCCTACCCCCGGTCCGGTGACGGCTGCGGGGACCGACAACGCAGTCGCGTCAGCCGCGCTCGTCAGGTCTGAAGCAACGTTCACGTGAAAATCCGTCTCACTTCATCGGGGGATGGTTGAAAAGTATTATCAGGACTGCACGAGCCGGAATTCAAGTCCTGAAACAGAAAAGTGATCTATGGGAAATCTGATCGCCGTCGATGCTGGCGGCACGTCGACCAGAGCAGTCGTGCTCACGCGCGACGGAAACTGCCTCGGCTACGGCGTTGCGGGGTCGGGCAATCCGATCTCCTCCGGCACGGAGCACGCCTCTCGTGAGGTCGTCTCCGCGGTGTCCGCGGCGCTCTCTCGCGCCTCCTCGCACGATGACGTCGACGTCGCCGTGCTGGCGATGGCGGGCTCTCGCGCGCACACCTCGACGGACTGGATCATCTCGGCGCTGAACGGGATCGGCATCACCGGACCCGTCGAGCTCGAGTCCGACCTGCTCGCCACGTTCTGCTCTGGGGCATGGGAGCCCGACGGCTACGCGATCGTGGCGGGCACCGGTGCTGCAGCTCTCCGGGTGCGCGACGGGAAGGCGGATGTCGCAGCAGACGGCCTCGGCTGGATCCTCGGCGACGGCGGCTCGGGTTTCTGGCTCGGACGACGCGTCGTGCGAGCTATCGCCGCCGAGCTCGACGGGCGCGGGCCGCGGACGGCGCTGACGCCGCTGCTGCTCGACATGCTCGGCATCGCGCCCGACTACACGGTGGCCACGGACGGCCGCCCGGAGTCGCTGCGATTCCTGCTCGACGCCGTGTACTCCCTCCGCACCATCGAGCTGGCCCGCTTCGCCCCGCTCGTCTTCGCCGCGGCAGGGGATGACGTCGCGGCGGCGATCATCCGTGACGGACGCGCTGCGCTGAAGACGACGCTGCGAGCGGTGGCCTCCGCGCAGGTGCCGGGGCCCGTGGTCTGCGGAGGAGGCGTGCTGAGCTCGCTGGGTCTCGATGTCGATGGGCTCGCCGGAGTCACCGAGGTTCGCTCGGTGAGCGACGGGACCGCGGGCGCCGCTGTGCTCGCGCTCCGTCTCGGTGGTGTCACCGTTGATCGCGCGGTGTTCGACCGCGTGAACGCCACGCTGATCGCGCTGCGCTCGCAGCCGGCTCGATGATGCGCTTGTCGACGCCCGGGTAGACCGCCGGGATCAGCCCAGGTCGCGGAACTGCAGCTCGGAGACGTGCTCGAGGCCGGCGCCGACCGTCGCGAATTGGGTGTAGCCGGCATCCGCGAGCCGTTCGAGCAGCGGTTTGAGGTTCTTCACGCGCTTCTCGACGCGCACACGCGCGCCTCCGGTCACCAGGTCGCGCTTCAGTCGGAAGAGGATCGCGGGTTCGACCTCACGGTCGTAGACGAGCACGACGGAGTCGGCTGCGCTTTGCTCGGGTACCTCGACGAGGTCGACGATGCGCTCGAAGCCGAGCGAGAACCCGACAGCGGGAACGTCCGTTCCGAGGAAGCGCCCGATCATGCCGTCGTAGCGTCCGCCTCCGCCGAGCGAGTATCCCAGCTCGGGGTGCTGGATCTCGAAGATGGCGCCCGTGTAGTAGCCCATGCCACGCACCAGGTTGTGCGAGAACACCAGCGGGGTGCCGGGAGCGACCGCGTGCACGGCGTCGCGGATGTCGTGCAGGCTGCGGTAGGCATCCGTGTCGAGCCACGCGGGAGGTGGCACAACTCCCCTGTCGAGGTTCCAGCCGTCGTCCGGCAGCCCGGAGAGACTCTCGGCCACGACGGCCGACGTGGAGGCGTCGACGAGTCCGAGGTCGACGAGCTCGGCGACGACGCCCTCGACGCCGATCTTGTCTTCCTTGTCGATGGTGATCATCGCGCGCTCGTAGTCGGATTCCGCGATTCCCCACGACGCGATGAGCCCGCGCAGGATCGCCCTGTGGTTGATGCGGATGGCACACCCCGTGAGGCCGAGAGCCTCGAGGGTCGCGATCGTCGCGACGAGGAGCTCGATCTCGGCCGCCGTGCCCGATTCGCCGATGATGTCGATGTCGCACTGCACGAACTGCCGGTATCGGCCCTTCTGGGGCCGCTCAGCACGCCACACCGGCGCGATCTGGATGGCCTTGAACACGTTGGGCAACGCGGCGCGGTGACTCGCGTAGAACCTGGCGAGCGGCACGGTGAGGTCGAAGCGCAGCCCGAGATCGGTGAGGGACTCGAGATCCCCCACCGCCGCGAACTCGGCGACGGCCTCGGGGCTGAGACCCCTTCGCAGGATGCCGAACGCGAGCTTCTCGTTGTCGCCGCCGAGACCGGAGTGCAGGCGCGAGGCATCCTCCATGACCGGGGTCTCGATCTCGTCGAAGCCCTGTGCGGAATAGCTGCCGCGGATGACGCCCAGCGCGTGCTCGCGTCGGGCCTTGTCTGCTGGGAGGAAGTCTCGCATGCCGCGGGGCGGGTTCACCTGTTGGGCCATGCCTGTCATTCTTCCAGGGCTTTTCGCGCTCCGGCGCACGCCCCCGCGGGTTTCGAGACGCGCGCGGCTACGCCGCGAGCTCCTCAACCAACGGGGGCGAAACGCCCAGCGGGAATAGCCGCAGCCGGCTCGGGATTGCAGTGAGGGATGTCTGACGATTCGCCGAACCCGACCGTGACCCGCAGCAGTGTCGGTCTCCGTTCCGAACGCGGGCCGATTCTACTCGCCCTGATGCTCGCGACCTCGTTGGTCGCCCTGGACTCCACGATCATCGCGACTGCGTCGACGTCGATCGCGCGCGAGCTGGGCCACTTCGCGCAGATCCCGTGGCTGTTCTCCATCTACGTGCTGGCGCAGGCGGTCTCCGTGCCGATCTACGGCCGCCTTGCCGACTTCTTCGGCCGCAAGCACCTGATGCTGATCGGGATCGGCCTCTTCCTCCTCGGCTCCGTCCTGTGCGGGTTCGCATGGTCGATGCCCGTGCTGATCGCGTCGCGCGTCGTGCAGGGTCTCGGCGCCGGCGCGGTGCTGCCGATGAGCATGACGATCGCCAGCGACATCTACACACTTCAGGAGCGCGCGAAGACCCAGGGGTATCTCGCCAGCGTGTGGGGCATCTCGGCCGTTGTCGGACCGACCCTCGGCGGAGTGTTCAGCGAGTTCCTGAGCTGGCGGTGGATCTTCTTCATCAACATTCCGCTCTCGCTGATCGCCGCATGGATGCTGTGGCGCAACTTCACGGAGAAGCGCCAGGGCGAGCGGGTCAAGCCCAGCATCGACTACGCGGGCGCACTCCTGCTGACGGTGGGAACGGGGCTCGTCATCCTCGGGCTGCTCGAGGGTGGAACGGCGTGGGCGTGGAACTCGCCGACGTCGATCGTCATCTTCGCCCTCGGGGCGGCCTCGCTGGTGGCCTTCGTGCTCGTTGAGCGCAAGGCGAGGCATCCGATCATTCCGCTCGGCGTTCTGAAGCGCCGGGTGATCTGGGCCTCGACCATCGCCTCGTTGATCATCGGTGCGATCGTGCTGGGGCTCACGACCTACGTGCCGATCTACGCCCAGGACGTGCTCGGGGTGAGCGCGCTGATCGCCGGCTTCGCCGTCGCCGCGCTGACCGTCGGATGGCCGCTCACCGCGTCGATCGCCGGCCGGTTCTACTTGAGCATCGGGTTCAGGATGACCGCCGTGATCGGCTCATCGATCGTCGTGCTCGGCACTGCACTGCTGCTGTTGCTCGGCGCGGGGAGCAACATCTGGCTGGTCGGCCTGTTCTGCTTCGTCATCGGTGCCGGGATGGGGCTCACGGCCGTGCCGACGCTGATCGCCGCGCAGAGCTCGGTCGAGTGGCAGGAGCGCGGCCTGGTGACCGGCACGAACATGTTCGCCAGGTCGATCGGGTCTGCCGTGGGTGTCGCCGTGTTCGGTGCCATCGTGAACGCGAACGCGACGATCGGTGCGGATGGCGCACCGCATGGACCCCAGCTGGCGGTCGCAACGCACCTCGTGTTCCTCGCGATCGCGATCGTCGCGGTGGTCCTCCTGTTCGCCGTGCTGCTGATGCCGACGAGACGCGCCCAGCAGCTGAGCGGCATCGCGGCGTCGACAGGGGCCGTTCCGGCGCAGTGAGCCTGGCGCGTTCCGCGCGATCAGGCCTCGGCGACTCGAATGTCGGACTGGAGCGCACGAACCGCGACCCGCAGTGATCGTTCGGCGTCGATCCCCTTGGCGCGCGCTGCGGCGACCATGGCGAGCAGCTGTGCGCCGAGCTCGTCCTCGTCGTCGAACGTCGGGCCGGCGTCCGTCGCGACGACCGCAACACCGACACGGTTGGCGCGGCCGATCACCTTGTCGGCCAGCGCGAGTGCCGGCATCCCCTGGGGAATGCCGTCGAGCACGCTGCGCCGCTGCGTCTTCTCCGCGGCCTTCGCTGCGGTCCACAGCCGCAGAACCTCCTCAGGGGTTTCAGCCACCTCGTCACCGAAGACGTGCGGGTGCCTGCGCACCATCTTCGCCGTGACGCGTGCCGCGACATCCTGGATGTCGAACCGCTCGCCCGCCGTACGGGAGGCGATCTCCGAGTGGAACGCCACCTGCCACAGCACGTCGCCGAGCTCCTCGATGATCTCGTCGGTGGTCCCCGCCTCGATCGCGTCGACCAGCTCGTACGTCTCCTCGATGAGGTACGGCACCAGCGTCTCGTGCGTCATGGTCTGCGACCACACGCATCGATCGAGCACGGAGGCCATGGCGTCGGCGAAGGCGTCGAGTCGCGACATCCCCGGCTCGTCGTGTCGCTCATCGGACATCGCGTCTCCCCTCGCCGGGCTCATCGTTCGCCTTCATCGTGTCACGCCCGGCCCCTAGGCTTGGACGGTGACCAGTGTGCGACGGATCATCGTGTCGGTTTCAGATCTGCAACGTTCACTCGCGGTGTACTCGGGCAGTCTGAGCCTCCCCGTCACCTGGTCGAACGACGAGCTCGCCAGGCTCGATGCCGGCGGCGTCGAGCTGATGCTGCACCAGCGCCAGCCCACGCCCGGCGAGTTCGGCGTCACGGCCTCGTTCGCCGTCGAGGATGTCGACAGGGCGACAGCCGAGGCTGTCGCCGCGGGCTGCAGCATCGTTCGCGGTCCAGGCGACGAGCCGTGGGGCGAGCGGCAGTCCGTGCTGCACGACCCCGACGGGCACGTCGTCTGCATCGTCGGGCCGAGAGCGAACACGCCGTGAGCCTGATCAGGTCGGAGCGGGCGGCCGCCGGCATACTGCTCGGCGCTGCCGTGCTCGGTCTGGTGCTCGCCAACACGCCGATCGGCCCCGCACTGCTCGGACTGCAGGAGACTCATATCGGTCCGGCGGCCCTGCATCTCGACCTGTCGATCGGCCACTGGATCAGTGACGGCCTTCTGGCGATCTTCTTCTTCATCGTTGCCGTCGAGCTCAGGCACGAGCTGACCGTGGGCGAGCTCGACTCGCTCCACAAGGCGCTGCACCCGGCGATCGCGGCGGTCTTCGGCGTGCTCGTTCCCGCCGGGATCTATCTCGCGTTCACGGCGGGAAGCGGCCTGGAAGAGGGCTGGCCGATTCCGACTGCGACCGACATCGCGTTCGCCCTCGGGGTGCTCGCCATCTTCGGACGGGGACTGCCGAAGCGCATCAGGGTGTTCCTGCTCGCTCTCGCCGTGCTCGACGACCTGATCGCGATCATCATCATCGCGGTGTTCTTCACCGCCGATCCCAACTTTCTCGACCTGGGGCTCGCCGCGGTCACGACCACGGCCTTCGGGCTGCTGAGCAGACTGTTGCGCGGCAGGATGCGCGGACCGATCGCCGTGTTGATGGTGCTGCTCGCCATCCTGACCTGGGCGCTCGTTCACGATTCCGGCGTGCACGCGACGATCGCCGGCGTGGCGCTCGGACTGGTGATGTCGCGAGCACCGGCCAGAAAGACGACCCACGCGCTCGAGCCGTGGTCGAACGGGGTCGTGCTGCCGTTGTTCGCCTTCTCCGCGGCCCTCGTGGTCATCCCGGCCGTGCCGATCGATCAGCTGTCTCCGGCCTTCTGGGGCATCCTCGTCGCACTTCCCGTCGGCAAGTTCATCGGCATCACCTTCGGCGGTTGGCTCGGCGGCAAGGTGGGGCCGAAGAGCTCGCGCGCGAAGACGGGAATCGCGAGCACCCTCGCGGTCGCGGCGCTCGGTGGAGTGGGGTTCACCGTCTCACTGCTGATGAACGAGCTGGCGTTCAGGAGCAGCGCGACGGTGCGCGACGAGGGCACGATCGCCGTGCTTCTCGGCTCGGCGATCGCCATCGTCGCGGGGTCCATCGCCGTCGCTCTCCTGGCGCGACGGAATCGCCGCAGGCATCCGCACGGAGGCTCCCATCCGCAGGGTGGCATTCCTCGCCGTCCGCACGGTGACGTCAGTCTGTGAGCGCCCGTCTGCCGCGAGCGTCAGTCTTCAGAGAGCGTCAGCCTGTGGAGCGTCAGTCTGCTGACGTGGCGGTCGGAGGCCCGACAGGCGGCGACGCGGGAGGCGGGAAGTCCAGCGCTGGACGTCGGCGCCTCTCCAGCCGAGGCTGCTTTCGGAATTGGCCGGTCACCGCGAGGACCACGATGATGACGGCCATCACCGCCCACGGTACGAGCCCCAGCGCGCCGACGACGACGAGGTTCGGCTTCGCGCCTGCTGCGATGACCAGTGCAAGGAAGCCGGCCGCGCCGTTGAACCCGGCGTGAGCGAACACGCTCGGCCAGATCGAGCCCGAGCGCAGTCGCAGCCACCCGATCAGGATGCCCAGGAACACGCATCCGCCGACCATCATCAGCACACCGAACACGTTCGGCTGGCCGAAGTCATAGCCGAGCAGGATGATCGGGCTGTGCCAGAGCCCCCAGACGGCCCCCGTCACGATCAGGGCCGGCCAGGTTCCGAGCGGGCGCAGGCTCGGCAGCAGCCAACCGCGCCACCCCAGCTCCTCGCCGATCGTGGCGAAGGCGTTGAAGAGCGACCCGAACGGCAACGACACAACCTCGATGACGACGAGCAGCGTGGTGGGGATCGGGATGGCGACGCCGCCGGATGCAGCACGCAGGGTCTGCTCGAAGCCGGAGAAGTGCACCAGGTCGAGCGGGACCAAGCCCAGCGCCGCGCTGACGAACACTGCAACGATGACCAGCAGGATGCTGCCGAGGAGCCCGATCACGGTCATCCAGATCACGCGCTTCGCCGGCCGCAGGGGCCAGAGTCCGAGATACTCCGGAAGCGGGCGGGGACGCGGGCGCTGCACGAAGAACGACACGACCAGCGCGGCGGCTCCCGGGGTGTACATCATGAGCACGATGAAGAAGATCGCACCGGGTGTCGCCAGCCCCTTGCCGCTGAGCCAGAGCGGCAGAGTGACGAGCCAGGAGAGTCCGAAGGCGATGACGATGAACACGGCCACCGCGGGCCATGGCACCCGGGTCGGGAAGGGGCTCGGTTCGGTGTTGGTCGACGCGCTGCTCATCGGTTCGGTGCTCATCGGTTCGGTACTCATCGGTTCGCCCTTGCTGTGAATGCGAAGATCAGCGCTCCGACGATGATCAACAGGAGCACGACGCCGATCGCGATGCCGGCGGGATGTCCGAGGTTCATGGTCCATCCTGCGCCGAAGCGGCGCGGAACCATGATGGCGGGATCGTCTCGGTTCACGTATAAGATGCCCGCTTTCCAGAAGCGGTCGTCGTCGGGGGCATCCGCTCCCGTATCACCGCCGGTGATCGCGGCACCCCGGCCTGCGGCGCGGCGCCACCTGACGATGAAGACGACGATCCCTCCGAAGAGCATCACGAGCAGCACGACGACGCCGAGGGTGATGAGCACGCGATCGCTCGGAAGGAACCACGACACCAGCGTCAGCCAGCACAGGCCGAGCGTGATCGCGAACATCATCCAGCCCAGCAGAGACGACATGACCGACCGGATACCCCGCTCACGAGCCGCGTTCTGCTCGGCGCTTGCGGAGGGAATCGCGCGGATCGAGACGATGCGACCTACGAACGAGACGGCGAAGAGGCCGACCACCACGATCGCGATGATGATGAGCTGCCCGAAGACCGCCCACACGCTCTTCGGCTCGTAGCGGTCGGCGACGCCGGTGGCGCCCCAGTGAACGGGGATGCTCGCCGGCAGCGTCGGATAGACCGCTGCCCCGATCACCGTGACGAGCCCCAGCAGCAGCATGGAGACGGCGAACCAGCCGACCGGGATTGGCGTGCGGACCGGTTCGGCGGTGACGTTGCCCGCGAGCCGCACCGTCGCTCCCGAATACCACTTGCCCTCGTGTTTGGCTCGCACGATGCCCTGCCTGGCGACGATGTAGGCGATGGTGCTGCCAGCGATGAACAACAGCATGCTCACGAGCGCGGCGGCGAGTGGCGCGATGAAGACGAGGATCACGAGCAGGATGACGGCGAGCAGCCAGGAGGCGCCGACCAGCAGTCGGAACCGACGCAGCGACGTGCGGATGATCGGCTCGTCGATGTGCGCCGCAGGCACGTTGACCCCGAGCGGCACCGTGCGAGGCATGAGACTCGGCAGCGTGAAGACTATCGCCGCGACGACCACGAGTGTCAGCAGCATGGTGACGAAGACCGCGGCGTCCATCAGGAGCCCTTCCGTTCCGCTGCGAACGTCGCGAGGATGTCACGCGCGATGTTCTCCAGGTCGTCGTCGCTCTCCCCCTGTGCGACACCCTCAGCGAGCACGGTTCTCAGCCGTGCCGTCCAGCCGGCCATGGCTGCGGCATCCCATCGACTCTCGCCCGAGGAGTCGACTGCAGCCCGATCGCTGAGTGGGCCGCGCGCGATCACCGAGCCCGCCGTGCGATTGCTCCTCGCGAGCCCCTCCGCGCGCAGCAGGTCGTACCCCTTGACGACCGTCGCGACGTTGATGCCGAACTGCCCGGCGAGCGTTCGAACGGGCGCGAGCTTGTCGCCGGGACGCAGATGTCCCGCGGCGATCCCCTCGACGACGCGATCACGCAGCTGTTGGTACAGCGGGATCTCGGAGGCCGGATCGATCTCGATCTGCATCGCTCACCCCTTGTGTCGCTTGTATCAGTAGTTATAGCACAAGCGACACAATGGTGGGGTTTCGAGACGCGCGCTTCGCGGGCTCCTCGACCCGCGAGAACGGCTCGCGCTTCGCGAGCCTCTCGACCTGCGGGGACGGTTCAGCCTGCGACGGGGAACAGGTCGGAGATCTCCGCGACCTCGGCCTCCGTCGGACTCCAAGCCGAGCCGGCCGCGGCGTTGGCCGTCACCTGCTCCGGCTTGGTGGCGCCGGCGATGACGCTCGTCATCCCCGGCTGTGCGAGGAGCCAGCCGAAGGTGGCCTCCAGCATGGAGATGCCGCGGTCGTCGCAGAACCGCTGGTAGGCATCCATCGCGTCCCACGGGGCGTTGTCGAGCACGTGACGGCGCTCACGAAGAATGCGGCCGTCCGGGCCGCCATCACGCGTGTAGGCGCCGGTGAAGAGCCCGTTGTTGAGAGGGAAGAACGGCAGGAAGCCGAGACCGTAGGCGTTCACGGCCGGCAGCACCTCCGCCTCGGCCTCGCGGTTCACCAGGTTGTAGCGGTTCTGGGCGGAGACGAACTTGGGGTGCCCGTGCAGCACGGCGGTGTACTCCGCCTCGGCGATCTGCCAGCCGGCGAGATTGGAGTGGCCGATGTAGCGCACCTTGCCCTCGGAGATGAGGTCGTCGAGCACATCGAGGGTCTCCTCGATCGGCGTCACCGGGTCGGGCGTGTGCAGCTGGTAGAGGTCGATCCAGTCGGTCTGCAGCCGACGGAGCGACGCCTCCACAGCGAGCCGCACGTACCGACGCGACGCCCGAACACCCCAGTCGGGACCGTTCGCGCCGCCCATGTCCATGCCGAACTTCGAGGCGAGCACGATGCCGTCGCGCTTGCCCTGCAGCGCGACGCCCATCAGGGTCTCGCTCAGTCCGCGCTCCTTGCCGTAGATGTCGGCGGTGTCGAAGAACGTGATCCCCGCGTCGATGGCGGCGTCGATGACCGCGTTGGTGCCCTCCTGAGTCTCGGTGAGAGTTCCGGCCCTGCCGAAGTTGTTGCAGCCGAGGCCGACCGTCGAGACGACGAGGCCGGATGGCCCCAGGGTGCGGTAGTTCACGGTGTGGTTGCCGACGGTGCGGTCATCGATTTTCGCCATGCCTCGACGCTACCGGGCATGCCGGGTGTGCGCGGACTGCTGCGCCCGTTCAGCGCCCGGACGCGTAACCCTGCATGCCGCGCGGATTGGCTGCTGACCACAGGAGCCTCGGTTCGGTGCCGGTCGAGTCCAGCTCGATGCCGACGCCGCTGAGCCGGCCGAGGGTCCACGGCCCGGAGACCGTGACGCGGTGTCCTCGTCGTTCCAGCTCCGCGATCACGTCGTCACCGACACGGTCCTCGATCACGAGCCCTGCCGGCTCCCAGATGCGGGGCCAGAAGCTCGAGACGTGGCTCGTGGTGTGGAACGCGGGAGCGTCGATCGCCGCCTGCGGGTCCCAGCCGCCCACGAGCATCCTCAGCAGAGCGGGCAGTTGCCACTGGTCCTGCTGGTCGCCTCCCGGGGTGCCGAGGGAGAAGACGCGACCGTCGGATGCCGTGACGAGCGTCGCCGAGAGTGTCGTGCGAGGGCGGGCGCCCGGCCGCAGCATCGAGGGCGACGACTCGTCGAGCCATGCCATCTGCAGTCGGGTGCCGAGGCAGAATCCGAGTTCGGGGACGGTCGGTGACGACTGCAGCCATCCACCGGACGGCGTCACGGTCACGACATTGCCCCACCGGTCCGCGACGTCGAGGTGGCAGGTGTCGCCGCGGGTCTGGCCGTTGCGGTCGACGGTCGGCTCGCCGATGCCGGCGGGCAGCGGCGTGGCGCCTGGGGTGTCGGCGGCCCCCGCGTCCTCGCCGTGCTCTGCGTCGTCGAGGTCGGTGAGGCCGTCCTTTCCGGTTCCGGTGCCCACTGTCGGCAGATAGGGAGCGCGACCGTCCGGCGACCCCGGGCGCAGCTCGGCGCTGGCCGTGTCGCCGATCAGGGCGGCACGCTCGTCCGCGTAGGCGGGTGACAGCAGCGTTGCGAGCGGAACATCGGCGAATCGAGGGTCGGCGTACCAGGCATCCCGGTCGGCGAGCGCGAGCTTCACGGCCTCGACGATCACGTGGATGCCGAACGAGGTCGACGGATCGAGATGCTCGTCGGTCAGTCCATGGAGCCGCCCGTAGGCGTCGAGGATGGCGAGCATCTGCAGCAGCACGGGACCCTGCCCCCACGGCCCCGTCTTGGCGATCCTGAACCCACGGAAGTCGTAAGCGGCGACATCCTCGGTTCCTGCGTCGAAAGATCCGAAGTCGGATGCCCGCAGCACGCCGGCGTGGTCGCGCCCGTCGCTGTGCCGGTGCGGCATGCGCACGAAGGCGTCGACCGTCTGCGCGACGAAGCCGCTCTTCCACTCGCGCCGTGCCGCCTGGATGCGCTCCTCACGGGTGCTCGGCACGTGCTCCTTGCGGTCGGTGCCGTCGGCCGGGGCCACCCAGTCGCGGCCCTCACTCGCCACCACCAGCCGCGCCAAGACGGCGGCGTAGGCGGGATTCACGATCAGGTCGCCCGGGTTGGGCGCGTTGCCCTCGTCGTCCAGCCAGAGCGCCGCAGACGTCGGCCAGTGCTCGAGGAAGTGCTCGCGAATGCGCTCCAGCGTCACGACGACACCCTGGTGCACCGGATGCCCGTGTTCGGCGTATCCGATCGCGTAGGCCAGTACGTCCCTCAGCTCCCACGTGCCGTGCTCGGCGAGCAGCCAGAGCCAGGCATCCACCGATCCGGGGATGGCTGCAGCGAGCGCACCGGCACCGGGGACCTCGGTGAGCCCCTCGACGTCACGGTAGTGCTCGAGCGTCGCACCGGCCGGAGCTGGGCCCTGGCCCATCAGCACCCGCACGTCTCCCCCTGCCGTGCGGAACAGCCCGGTGAGGTCGCCGCCCGGCCCGTTCAGATGCGGCTCGACGATGTGCAGCACGAAGCCCGCTGCTGCCGCGGCGTCGAAGGCGTTGCCGCCGCGCTCGAGCACGGACTGAGCCGCAGCGGTGGCGAGCCAGTGCGTCGATGCCGCGACGCCGAAGGTGCCGCGGAGGGTGGGACGGGTTGTGAAGGCGGGGGCTGCGGCGAAGGTCACTCCCCCACGCTAGCCTCACGCCGAAGAGGCTTGGTGCGCCTTCCGCCGGCTCGGATGGCCAGCACGGCGACGCCCAGCGCGACGAGCCCCGCAGCGAGGATCAGTTCGGGCGGGACATCCGAACCGGTAGCTGCAAGCGCCCCGGTCGCGCGAGCGCTCGCGTCTGGGTCCGGCACGCCGCTCGTCGTTGACGATCCTCCTGCGCCGGGGCTGGGCGTCGGCGTTCCGGTCGAGACCGGCCCTTCCGGGGTGATCGTGCCGGGAACGGACGCGTCCGGTCCGATGGTGAGCTCGTTGATCGTGGCGACAGCCACGTCGTACGGTGTGCCGTTCGTGAGTCCGCCGATGGTCGCCTCCGTGGCATCGGCGCCGACTGTTGTGGTCGAGACCATGGCTCCGTCGGCGGTCCGGATCGTGACCAGGTAGCCGACCCGCTTCGGCCCACCGCCGGCAGGTCGGGCCCACGCGACGAAGATCGTGCCGTCGCCCGCCGCCGCGTTCACGCCGGGTGTGGGCGCCGGAGCGCCGACCGCAGCATGGATGATGACCGCACCCGCCTGGTTGTCGAAACCGATCACGTGGCTGAGGTAGAAGTCGTTGCCCGCATTGAAGTAGTTGGCCACCGCCTTGTTCGGCTTGACGGTGAATTGGTTGTACAGATGCGGCACCATTGCCGTTGAGACCAGTCGCGCGAACGGGATTGCGGTCTTCGACGTGCTGAAGCCGATCACCGCCCCGTCGGCCACCCGCGCGATGGCGCCGTTGCTGGGTGGCGGCGAAAGCGGCGTCACCACGGGATCGAAGACGTCGCCGTTGAGGATGCCTGAGCTCTGCCCGGTATCGAGCACGGTGTTCTCGCACTTGGTACCCGCGGCGGACCCGAGGCTGATCGACCAGCAGATGACGGGAGGCTTGAAGATGGACTGTCCGTTCGGATACGTCAGTCCGTCTTGATCGGCCCGCTGGATGCTGGTGTCACCGGCGGAACCCGGGGTGGGCTCGCCGAGCTGGATGTTCGGCTGGCTCGACGTGAAGTCGATCGTGTACCCGCTCGACAGCGGCTGTCCGAGTTGCGCCAGCACCGAATAGATGCCGTCGACGGGTTCGATGTTCTTCGTCGCATCCTTGGACTGGGAGATGCCGATGACACCCTGGATGTCGTCCTTGTAGCCCAGGCATTGCGGCGTGCACGAGGATGCATCGAGGAAGGCCGTCGGTTGCGGGGTCGAGACGCTGCCCGTCGTGGTCGTCACGGTCACGGTCGCGAGACCGATCTGGCCGGAGGCAGCGGTGCCGTCGTATTGGATGCTCTGCGGTATGCCGGTCTGGTCGATCGGAGTGGTCGGATCGATGATCGATCCGGGAAAGGTGACGAGAAAGCTCGTGCCCTCGTCGATCATCATCCGCACGGGAGTGCTCCCGTTGATCGACACCTCGACCGTCGGCAGGTAGCCGCCGTCGACGGCGGAGATGATGTCCACCGGAATCGTCGGAGCGGTCGCGGCCGGGGGCTCAGCGGCATGCGCCTGGGGCGTTGCACCGAACCCGGTACCCGCCGCGAGGATGGCGCCGATGACCGCCATCCCGGCGAGAAGTCTTCCCCCGAACACCCGACCCCGAGTGAATGCTCTGTTCACGACCAACCCCACCCGTAGTGCGCCGTCGCGACCACCGGCCCCGAACCGGCGGCGCGCGACGCCGCGTCGAGGCTACTCCGCCGCGAATCGCCGGAACAATGACGCTCCGCGTGGTCGCCAGCCACGATGTCGGGAGCCCGACCCAGGCTGACGTTTCCGAACCCAACTCGCTTGTTATATTCCATTTGTCGGAATATAACTGGAGACATGGCATCTTCCGAACTGCGCGATCCGGCCCTTTCAATCCTCACTGTGCTCGCCGGCGGACGACGTCACGGCTACGCGATCATCAAGGAGGCGGCTGACCTCACGACCGGACGGGTGACGCTGAAGGTCAGCTCTCTCTATGCCGCTCTCGATCGTTTGGAGGCTGATGGCCTTGTCGAACGCGCCGGCGACGAGGCGGTCGACGGCCGGTTGCGTCGTTACTTCGAGATCACGGATGCCGGAGAGGATGCGCTCCGCGTGGAGGCCGACCGGTTAGAGGCCCGAGCAAGGATTGCCCATGAGCGGCTCGCGCTTCGACATGCGGCCGTGCAGGCGGTCGCTCATGCAAGGGCTCGCACCGTCGCGACAGGTGTCATCGCATGAGCCAGAAACTGCGGTTAGAGTTCCAGCGCTGGTCTCGGTGGTACCCGAAGCAATTCCGTGAGCGGAACAACAGCGCCATGCTGGGCACCTACCTCGACGTTGCTGAAGAGGAGGGCCACGAACAGCTCAGTACGGCAGAGAAGGCTGCACTGCTCGGAGGTGGACTCAACGCTCGACTCGACGCAGTCGTGCCCGGGGAGATACGCGCCCGAGCCGCCACCGTCATGATCGGACTACTCGGGGCATTCGGCCTGGTCTCCGCAGTGTGCTTTGAATGGGCCCCGTGGGCGGCATCCGCCCGGGCCCGATATTTTTTGCAGCTTTCCGACGCACCCGGTGCGACGCTGCGCGACCTGACCTTCGGGCCGTTCTTGAGCCCATACGTGATTGTCGCGGTGCTGGCGCTCGCCTGCTGCGTGACATGTTTCGCCGGCCCTACGTTGCTGTACCGGAGCATGCTCGGCGCGACCATCGTTGCCGCGATCGTAATCGGTCTGATTGCGCATTTCGCTCCCCCGACCCCATGGATGCGCCCTCTGCCGTGCCTCTTCATCGCGATCGTCGGCGCGATGGCGCTGATGGCGCCGCGGCCGACCCCGCGTCGCACGGGCATCAGCACAGTGCTCTGGATGCTCGCCTTCACCGCATCGTTCGTCTTCGCTAGCGCGGTGGGCTTCGGCGGCCCGCACTGGTGGGACCCGACAAAGGTTTTCGATGGGTTCGCCACGGTCTCTGACTTCTTCTTCCGCGTCGTTCCCGCGTCGATGGCTTACTACGGTGTGCTCGTCGCGTTGCTTGTCGCCACCGGAGTGCGAATCGCGCGACGACGTTCAACCGCCGCCACTATCGTCGTCAGCACTCTGCCTTGGTCAGTCGTGGCGTTGCTGGGCGAATCCGAGTTCCGATCAGGAGCGGGACTGATCCTGCTCTCCGGGTGCTATGCGGCGGCGATCGCGTTCGCATTAGGGATGCGGGGGTCACGGCAACCCGAGCGAGTCCAGGGGTAATTCTCCCGCGGCAGCAACTCAGTCGTCCGCGGCGAGCCGGTCGCACTGCACGGGCACCAACCAGCCGAGGGTTTCGTGCAGGTCGACAGCCGGCAACTGGGGATTCAGCTCGCACGTCTGGGTCCCGGCGGCGACCTGGGGCGACCAGGCCGGCCCGTCGGACCTGCGCGTCGACGACGGAACGTAGAAGGCCACGAGGCTGGCGACGACGCCGAGGACTGCGAGGGCGGCGACGGCACGGGCCGGCAGGGACGCGGATGCCCGTGCCGTGGCGACCACCGATGCCCGGTCATCCGCCGAGCGCCGCCGCTCCACACCGAGCGCTGCAGCCGAGACGATCACGATTCCCATCAGCAGCATGCCTGGAACGACCCCATAACGCGCGAGCCACACGTGCGCCAGTTGCGCCGAGCTCATCGACGCGTAGTCGTAGTACGTGCCGGGGTCGATGATCACCGAAAGTGCGTAGATGACCGGGGACAGCACGGCCGCCGCCGCGATCGCGATGCGCTGGTCGCGCGTGGCATGCTGCCAGGCCACCACAGCGAGCGCAGCGACACCCACCAGCACTAAGAGCCCGAGCAGGATGCCGCCGACGGCAAGGAGCCCGCCGACTCCGTTGAGCGGGGCGAGGTCGGGCATGACACCGTTGACGATCCACCCCTCGGCGAGCGACAGCGGCGACACGCTCACGTGCTGGCCGGATCCCCGCGGCGCGAGCAGTGTCGCGATAACTTGCGCTGCGACACCGACAGCCGGTCCAACCACGAGCCACCTGCCGAACGGGCGTCTCCAGGCGATGATCAAGAGGGGAACCACGAACACCGCCTGAATCTCGCTCAGCGCTGCGAACAGCCCGAAGACGCTGAATGCGATGGCGCTCGCTCTGCTGGCCGGCCGCGCCAGCACCAGCCAGAACAATCCCCACATCAGCACGGAGTGCAGATTGGCGGTGTTGCCGAGCACCTCCCGCGAGGCGAGTGGAAGCAGCACGGTGACAGCCGCGAGCACCACCCGCAGCAGAACGGGCGGCACCACCGCTCGCGACGCGAAGAACACCGTCACCGCGATGACACCGGCGACCAGGCACGAGCCGACCGTCATGGCGAGCGCCCACGCGGACACGGGCAGGAGGCCGACGACCCCGGCCGCGATGATGCGCGGGATCGTCTGAAGGTATCCGCTGTAGGGCACGAAGGTCAGCAGCAGGCCGTGCTGCTCGGCGCCGGCGAGGAACAGCTTGCCGTCCTCGGCCCAGAGCGTGTCGCGCGCGGTGGGCGTGAGGCGTCCGAAAGCGAGAGCAGCGGACGCCACGGTTCCGGCTGCAGCGAGCATCCATACGACCCACCGCGAAGTGATTCGGGTGTCGGATGACCGACCCGGCGCATTCGTGCTGCTTGCAACCGCCGTGCTGTTGCTCGTGACCGCACGGCCCTTCGGCCCGGCCGGGGCAGGCGCGGCGGGGACGGGCGCGGTCGGAATCGTGACGGTCACACTGCAAGCGAAGGCGTCCGGTTCCCAGAAACGACCCTGAACGGTGCCTGAATCGTCGAGGCTCTACGATCGTTCAGGAATTTCCCTGCGGTTTCCGCAGAGCGGGGGTGTTCAGCTCCTCAGACGGCGATGCCGAAGACCTCGGGGACAGGTTCTGGTGGCCGACCCGTGCGCGCTCTCAACCCTCTGGAATGTCGGTGGCTGCTGAGACCATGAGTCATGGACATCCTCACCGAGACCACGCAGCATCTGGAAGGGCTGCGATGCGTGCTCGGTGACGGATGCGACGCGGATCGACTCGCCGCAACAACCGCATCGCTCTCTGACGCCGACGTGCTCGCGGTCATCGCCGGATCGACCGCCGTGATCTCCCTTCTCGAACGGGTGCGTGTCGTCGCATCCGGCGTCGCCGCCGCACGCTCGTCCCGTGACCTCGGGCAGGCGGGTCTTGCGCAATCGGGCGGCCACCGATCATCCGTTGAGCTGTTGCAGGAGCTGACCGGGATGTCACGCTCGGGTGCAGCGAAGCAGGTACGTCTCGGACAGTCGCTGCTTGCCGCCGAGTTTCCAGCGGGCGAGCTGCCCGATCAGGCAGACGGCGATGGGACGCTGGCTCGCGAGGTCGGGCCCGGATCCATGAATGAGGGCGTCGCGACGGCACCGGAGCCGTGGCACGCTCCACTGGGCAGAGCACTGCTTGCCGGCGCGCTCAGTACCGATCAGCACGATGCGATCCTCAGAGGACTCGGCACTCCTCCGGTGCCACACCCGGTTGTCGTGGCCGCACCGAACGACGAAACGGCCGACCAATCGCATGCCGGAGCCGCTTCGCAACCGGAAGCAGCGGCAGCGATCGAGGCCTGGTCGGTGGCGGCGGAACAGTTGATCGGTGAAGCCGCGTGTCGCACTGTCGAGGAGCTGGGGCGGGCTGCCCGCAGCATCCGCGACCGGCTCGATCCTGCCGGGGCCGATGCCCGGTTCCAGGCGCGATACGACGCCAGGTCATTCCGCATTCGCACCGCTGACGACGGAACGACCCGCGGCTGGTTCGCCTTCGACGACGAGGGCGCAGCGTGGATTCGATCGATCATCGACTCGGCGCTGCGACCACGGCGAGGCGGGCCGAGATTCGTAGACCCGTCGGAGAGCGAACAGGCCGAGCTGATGAAGGTCGATCCCCGTACCAACGATCAGCTCGCCTACGACCTCGTGCTCGATCTGTTGCGGGCCGGAGCGCTCACGGAAGCCGAGACCGTCTACGGCACGCGTCAGGCCGGTGTTCGTCTGGTGGCGATCGCTGACTCCGACGGGAAGCTCTCTGTGGCGCACCCAGCCCACTGGGAAGAAGACGGGGGCGCGGTGCCGGCATGGCTCGCGGGCCAGCACGCGTGCGACACGGGGACCCGCAGCTGCACTCTCGATTCGGGCGGCAACCCCCTCGACCTCGGTAGGGAGCAGAGGTGCTTCTCCTCCAAACAGAAGGTGGCCATGTCCATCCGCGACGGCGGATGTCGCTGGAGCGGATGCGATCGACCCGCGTCGTACTGCGAAGCCCACCACATCGACGAATGGGCCGCCGACAACGGGCGAACGGACGTGGACCGAGGAATCCTCCTTTGCCGCTTCCATCACATGCAGTTGCACCACGGCGGATGGCGCATCACGCGGAACGGCAAAGACGACTTCCTGCTGCACCCGCCCGGCGCAACCGAGCCTGTTGCGCTGCCACCGCGTCTCACGTTGCACTACGCGTGGCGGCAGTTCGATCCACCGCCGCGACGCTTCCAGTTCCGCACCGCCGCGTGATGGCGAGGCATCGGTCAGCACAGCACTGGCAGGGCCACGGCGCAGCATGAAACCCAGCCTGCCTACGCCGTCTCAGTGGCTGAGCCGGGCTCCACCTCAGACGCAACGTGAAACCCGACCCCACTACGCCGTCTCGGCGGCCGAGGCGGCCTCCACCTCCGGCTCGGGGAGGGGGAAGATCGCATCGAGCAGTGTGCGCACCCAGCCGATCAGGTCGGCGTCGGAAAGCGGCTCGCCGTCGACGACCGGCAACGGCACCAACGCGACCTTCTGCGCGGTGATGAGCCGCGACTTCGGGTACATGCGCTGCAGCCGCACCTGGAGGGAATCCGGCAGCTCGACGGGGGCGACGCGCAGGTTCGAACCCATGGCAACGACATCCGACAGGCCGGCCTGCTGCGCGCGGCGACGCAGACGCGACACCGCGATGAGGTTCGTCACCGCCTCCGGCGGCTCCCCGTAGCGGTCCGCGAGCTCCTCGAGTACGAGGTCGATGGTCTCCGGCTTGGCGTTCGGCGCCGACGCCGCAGACAGCTTCTGGTACGCCTCCAGCCTCAGCCGCTCCGAGTCGACGTACTCCTCGGGGATGTGCGCATCCACCGGCAACTCCAGCCGCAGCTCGGTCTGACCCTCAGCCACCTCGCCTCGGAAGGTGTTGACGGCCTCGCCGATCATCCTGAGGTAGAGGTCGAAGCCGACCCCCGCGATGTGCCCGGACTGCTCGCCGCCGAGCAGGTTTCCAGCTCCACGGATCTCGAGGTCCTTCAGCGCCACCTGCATACCGCTTCCGAGCTCGTTGTTGGCCGCGATGGTCGACAGTCGGTCGTGTGCGGTCTCGGAGAGCGGCTTGTCGGCATCCCAGAGGAAGTACGCGTAGGCACGCTCACGGCCACGGCCGACTCGGCCACGCAGCTGGTGCAGCTGCGACAGCCCGTACTTGTCGGCACGATCGATGATGATCGTGTTCGCGTTCGCGATGTCGAGGCCGGTCTCGATGATCGTCGTGCACACCAGCACGTCGAACTTGCGCTCCCAGAAGTCGACGACCATCTGCTCCAGCACGTGCTCGTTCATCTGCCCGTGCGCCACGGCGACCCGCGCTTCAGGGACGAGCTCGGCGAGTTGCGAGGCGACGCGCTGGATGCTCGACACCCGGTTGTGCACGAAGAACACCTGGCCCTCGCGAAGAAGCTCACGACGGATGGCTGCCGCGACCTGCTTCTCGGAGTAGGGTCCGACGAACGTGAGGATCGGATGCCTGTCCTCTGGCGGAGTCGCGAGCGTCGACATCTCACGGATGCCCGTCACCGCCATCTCCAGCGTGCGCGGGATCGGCGTCGCGCTCATCGCGAGCACGTCGACGTTCGTCTTCAGCTTCTTGAGGGCATCCTTGTGCTCGACGCCGAAGCGCTGCTCCTCATCGATGATGACGAGGCCGAGGTTCTTCACCGTGAGGCCCTTGGCCAGCAGGCGGTGCGTGCCGATCACGACATCCACGGTGCCGTCGGCGAGGCCCTCGATGACCTCCTTCGCCTCACGGTCGGTCTGGAACCGGCTGAGCTGACGCAGGTGCACCGGGAAGCCTGCGAACCGCTCCTGGAAGGTCTCGAAGTGCTGCCGAACGAGCAGGGTCGTCGGCACGAGCAGGAGCACCTGCTTGCCATCCTGCACGGCCTTGAACGCGGCTCGAACGGCGATCTCCGTCTTGCCGAAGCCCACGTCGCCCGAGATCAGCCGGTCCATCGGGATCGGCCGCTCCATGTCGGCCTTCACCTCGTCGATGGTCTGCAGCTGGTCGGGCGTCTCGACGAACGGGAACGCCTCCTCCAGCTCGTGCTGCCATGGCGTATCCGGCCCGAAGGCGTGTCCCTTCGACGCCATACGCGCCGAGTACAGCTTGACGAGCTCGACGGCGATGTCGCGAACCGCCTTGCGGGCGCGACCCTTCGCCTGCGCCCAGTCGCTGCCGCCCATCTTCGAGAGCTGCGGCGCCTCGCCGCCGACGTACCGGCTCAGCAGGTCGAGCTGATCAGTAGGCACGTAGAGCTTGTCGCCCGGGTATCCGCGCTTCGACGGGGCGTACTCCAGCACGAGGTATTCGCGCTTGGACTTCACGGCGTTGCGTCCACCGCTCGACACCTCGCGCTGCACCAGCTCGACGAACTTGCCGATGCCGTGCGTCTCGTGCACCACGAAGTCGCCGGGCCGCAGCTGCAGCGGGTCGACGACGTTCTTGCGCCGCACGCCGAGCTTCTTGACCTGACGAGAGTCGTAGCCGATCGTGCGGCCGTAGAACTCCGTCTCGCCGATCACGGCGAGCTTCGCCTCCGGCAGCTCGAAGCCCTGCTCGACGGACGCCGGCAGCACGTACGCGACGCCCGCCTCGGCCTCCGCGGGGTACTCCTCAACCTGCCGGGCTGCGACTCCGCGCTCACCGAGCACGTCCACAGCGCGCTCGACGAGACCGTGCCCGGCCGCGACGATCGCGACTCGCCAGCCATCCGACAGCCGCGCAGCGACGTGGCCGATGGCACCGTCGACATTGCCCGCGAAGCTCGGCACGGCTTCCGCCGCAACTCGCACGTAGTCGCCCGCGGCCTCCACGAGATCCTCGACCGACTGCTCCGAGATGGGCGCCAGTGGCTCGGCGCCTCCGGTGTCGAAGCTGGAGAACGTCCACCACGGATGATCCGGAGCGCTCTCCCCCGGCCTGCTGAGCTGCGCGGCGTCGCGAAGCTGCCGCAGCGAGATGAAGTCACCGGAGGCCAGGTCGATCGGAGCGGCGGCGCCCACCGTTGCGGCGCTCCACGCCGCCTCGAGGAACTCGCGGTTGGTCTCGGCGAGGCTCACGGCACGAGCCGCGACGCGTTCGGGCGACATCACAGCGACGGCCGCCCCCTCCGGCAGGTAGTCGGTGAGCGGCACGAGCCTGTCGACCAATGCCGGAGCGAGCGACTCCATGCCCTCGACGGGGATGCCCTCTGCCACCTTGGTGAGCAGCTGCTCCAGCCCCGGGAACTCGTGCGCCATCTCCGCCGCACGCTGCCTGACCGCATCGGTGAGCAGCAGCTCACGCGCAGGAGCGAGCTCGATCTTCGGTGCCTCGTGCGGCAACGAGCGCTGATCGGCGACCGAGAACGCGCGGATCTGCTCCACCTCGTCGCCGAAGAAGTCGACACGCACCGGATGGTCCGCGGTCGGCGGGAACACATCGAGAATGCCGCCGCGCACCGCGAACTCGCCTCGTCTCGTCACCATGTCGACACGGGAGTACGCGAGGGCGACCAGCCCCGAGGCGATCGAGGTGAGGTCGTTCCCTCGGCTGCCCTGTTCGAGGACGATCGGCTGCAATTGATCGAGGTCGGCTGCGATGGGCTGCAGGGCGGCGCGAACCGAGGCGACGACGATGAGCGGATGCCCGTCATCCGCCGTCCACGCTCCGAGCCGACGTAGCGCGGCGAGGCGCTTGCCCACGATCTCTGCGCTCGGGCTCAGCCGTTCGTGCGGCAGCGTCTCCCACGCGGGGAACTCCACGATCTCCGCGTGGGGTGCCGCCGATGCGAGGGCTGCGCGAAGCGACTCGGACTCGCGTCCTGTCGCGGTGACGACGAGCAGCACCTGCTTGTCGCCGGGTCGTCTGCCGAGCAGCGCCGTAGCGAGGGGGACGCGCAGGCCGGTGGTCACCGAGAAGTCAGCGTCGCGATTCGCGTAGGCGAGGGCGTCGGCGAATGTCTGGGCGCGCGAAAGCGCCCCGGTCAAGCCCTCGAGGATCACTGGACCAAGTGTACGGGCGTGGCAAAGAGTTCATCCGCGTCGGGAATACTCCCCAATCGCATGCGTTTGCATACGCGTACTCGGGACATCCGCTCCCTTCAGCTCGTCACCATCAAGGAGAACCATGACCGACACCGCCGCAACCCTCGACATCCCCGGTTACAAGGAGGGCACCTGGATCATCGACCCCGCCCACAGCGAGGTGAGCTTCACGATCCGCCACCTGATGATCAGCAAGGTCAAGGGCAAGTTCGAGAAGTTCCACGCGACCTTCGTCACGCCCGCCAACCCGCTCGAGGCGACCGTGCAGGCGCACGTCGAGGTGGCATCTGTGAACACGAACGAGCCGAACCGCGACGCGCACCTGCGCACCGGTGACTTCTTCGAGGCCGAGAAGTACCCGACCATCGACTTCGTCTCCACCGGTGCCCGCGTCGAGAACGGCGAGTTCCTCGTCGACGGCAACCTCACGATCAAGGGCGTCACGAAGCCTGTGACGTTCGACTTCGAGTTCGGCGGCTTCGGCGGCGACCCCTACGGCAACCACAAGGGCGGTGCGAGCGCCAAGGCTGTCATCAACCGGGAGGACTTCGGCCTCACCTACAACGCTGCCCTCGAGACCGGCGGCATGCTGCTCGGCGACACCGTTACCATCACGATCGACCTGCAGGCGACGCTTCAGGCGTAGTCACAGCTCGCCAGGCGACCCCGGCCAGGTGCTCCGACACCTGCCGTGGTCGCGTCGTTAAGCTCGGCACATGGCGACAGAGATCACGACCATCGACTACACCGTCTCCGCCGACGTCTACGCGCGCTACGGAGCCGACTTCGACACCGAGGCGGTGAACGACGCCGTGCTCGCAGAACTCAACGCCATCGTCCCGGAGGGCGTCGTCGTGCAGCGCAATGGCAAGGTCTTCGCAGAGAAGCGCGTCGAGGATGTCGCACGCGACCTCGACTGGCAGCAACTGCTCGGCCACATCGACATCGACCAGATCCTGGCCGCGCACGGCCGCTGAGCGCCGCCCGCTCGTAGTCTCGGCGAAGGACGGGCAGGCGCACTCGGCTACTCGGCCGCGCGCTTCGCGACCAGGCGGAGCCGCAGCACGCCGATGAGGCTCACGAGCGACACGATCGCCCACACGCCCTCCAGCAGCAGGAAGCCCCACTGGGCTCCGAAGACGGCGTTGACGGCGAGGATGCCCGACCCGACCACGTTCAAGACGAGATACCCGATCGACTTGGGGTCGAGGACGCCGCACTGAGCAAGGGCGAAACCCGCCAGCACGAGAAGCGATCCGACGACCTGGATGACGATGTCCACGATGTGCTCTCCACGAGCGTCGTCGTCAGATCCGGGTACGGCGCGTCTCGTCCGGGGAGCGACCGGATGGTCGGTCCTTCACCACGGTAGCGGTCCGGCCTGATCACCGACTGATCACGTGGGCTGCGCTGGGGTCTGCACGGCTCTACGCCGCGTCTACACCCAGCCGCTCAGGGCACGCAGGAAGCCAGGGAAGTCGTCCCGGTGCACCGTGTGGCCGGCCCCGGAGACCACGCGCACCTCGAAACCGAGACGGCGCATCCGCTCGGCGACCGGGGTGCTGACCAGCTTCGACCGGTCGGCGAGCATCAGCAGCGAAGGAACCGCCATGCGATCCGGCGCGGTCAGCGGCATGGCCCGTCCGTCGCCGAAGCGTCTGAAGAACCTGCGGTCGAAGGCGGCGTAGTCCGACACCTCGATCTCCACGTCGTCGCGATGCCAGCGCGGATTGCTGCGGGCGACGGTGTCGGCGCGACGGTTCAGCAGCCCGTGGAAGAGCATGGGAGCACCGGCTCGCTGCCACCACGGCAAACGGGTGCCGAGGAACGCAGGATCGATGTAGACGGCGCTCCGCGGCTGCAGCCGACCCACGAGACGGGACAGCGTCAGGCCGCCCAGCGAGTGACCGATCGCCAGCTCGGGACGCAGCGGAACGCTGTCCGCGATGCTGCGCACGAGACCCGCGAGCGAGTAGGCGTTGGACCGGGGGCTCTGCCCGTGACCGGCGAGGTCGACGGCGACGACGCGGTAGCCGCGATCCGCCAGATCGGGTCCGAGCCTGTGCCAGGTGCGCGAGCTGCTGAAAAGGCCGTGCACCAGGACCGCGACGCGGTCTCCGGTGCCCCACTCGCGGGTGAACAACTGCATGCGCCGAGGCTACGTGCACGTCATGTGCGGATGCCCGACGGCGGTCTGGCGTTCACTCGGAGGCGACCATGAGGATGCCCGGCGATTCTGAGAGATCGGCGAGCCGCCATCGCCGGACGCCGTACTGCCTGTTCACCACCCTGCGCCGTAGCAGAGGAACGGAGTCGCGATCCCCGTGCTGGCGGTCGCCGCTGCCAGGGCGACGGCCGGCGGCTCCCCCGTCGCCAACCGAGCGTGCACGGCGCTGAGCAGCTCGCACGCGTCCCCGTCGTTCACACTGACGGGCGACGCGATCACGCTGTGCGAGCCGGCGTGCAACCAGGTCCGCGCCATCCCGAGGGCCTCGTGACCCCAGCCGATCGACGAGCGGCCCAACTCGCACGCCGAGATGACCACGGTGGAGGGCATCCGCTCGACTCGCTCGATGTCGTACCCGAACCACGGCCCGTCGACGAGCTCGATGCCGGAGAAGTGAGGGTTGTCGATGGCGTGCCTGCCGTGCCCCGTCACGTGGAAGACGTCGACCGACGCGGCCAGACCTGACGCCGCATCGGTCGTCGCATCGGCGCCGTCGATGACCGTCGCGTCGGGCCATTCGGATGCCGACCGCTTCGCCTCCTCCGCGGCACGCGGCACGCCCGGTCCGACGACGAATCCCACGGAATCGTCCCCGCCACGACGACGGCCGACCGCACAATCGGCGATCCACCTGGTCGCGGACAGCGGAGCCGTCACAGGATGGCCGGCCAGAGCCCCGAGCATCGCCCAGGGCACGCCGGCGAGGATTCCGGGGGCCACGACGACGACCTTCGTCCCCGGTGCTGCAGCAAGCGCCGACGCGGACATCACGGGCTCGACCAGCAGGTCGTCGAGCGCCCCGAGCCGACGATCGAGCGACCGCTCCACCGAGTCGCCCAGCGCACCGCCGAGCCGAGCTGCGTGCATGTCGAGGTCGGCGAAGAGCGCCGCCTTCTCCGTCAGGCTGAAGGGATCCGCGCGGGAGTCGACGACGCGCACGGCATCCGGCTCCACGACGAGGGCGACGAGCCGTTGTCCCGACCAGAGGTAGGCGACGAGCACCGTCCGGTCGTCGAGGTTCCTTTGCACGTCCTCCAGCGAGGCGATAGCCGACACGACGCCCCCGCCGGCCTTCGACCACTGCCTGGACCGGATGCGCTCCCTGAGCTCGGCTTCGCGTCGTTGTTCCGCGTGCCCTCTCGGCATGAGCCGGAGCCCGCGCAGCTCGGCGAGGTCCGCCGCGACCCGGGAGTCGGCCGGCGGTCTGGGCAGCACGGCGTGGCTCGCGATGCTCCGTGCCCGCTCCGACCACTCGAAGACGCTAGCCACGTCGCCGGATCGCAGCGCCGCGGCGATACCCGCCTTGGTCAGCGCCTGACCGTGCATCGCGGCGCTGGTCTGCAGGTCGACCGAGCGGAACACCGCCTGCCACTCCGCCAGCTCGTCGAGGCCGCGAGCCGCCTCGCGCACGACGCGTCGGTCGTCGGAGAGCACCTCCGCCGCCTCGGCCCTCACCTCGCGTGACAGCACGCGCCTGGTGATCGGCGCATCGCGATCGACGCGGATGCTCCGCAATGCCTCACGCGCCGCCGTCGGTCCTCCGCGCCGCACCCTCACTCGTTGCGTGACCAGGCGAAGATCCCTCGATTCATCACGCAGCCCGTGGCGCGCGAGCTCCTCGGCCGTGCGCTCGAGCTCGGTCTCCAGTCGCGCAGAGCGACCGCCGTTCCTCACCTCTGCACGGAGAGCGACGGCACGCGCGCGAAGCGCTCCCGCCACGTTGCCGTGCGACTCGTAGAGCCTGCTCGCCTCTCGTGCGAGCCGCCCCGCGGCGGCCGGGTCGAAGTACAGCAGCGTGCGGGCGCGACGCCACACCGCGTCCGCCTGGCGGAGCCGCAGCCGTCGCGCCCGGTAGACCGCCGCGGCATCGGCGAGCGCGGCTGAGGCCTCGAACGGCATGCCGGCGGCGACGAGGGCCTCTGCCCTGTCGACGTCTCCGACGGCCGCGTCGACCGGTGATGCGGCCGACGCGCGGGCGCGTGCAGCGTTCATGTAGCGCAGCGCGGAGACGAGGTCTCCGGTGAGCAGCGATGCGTATCCCTGGTTGTGCGTGGCCTTGGCCGCATCGTCGCGCAAGCCGGCCGAGTGCAGCAGCTTCGCGGCGACGCCGAACTCCTCCCCCGCCTCGGCGAATCTGCCGGCTTCCAGCAGGGCGTTGCCGCGGTTCATGGCGATCGTTCCTGCGACGACCGGATCGTCGTCGAGCCCCTTGCGCGCGAGGCCGAAGAGCCGGAGCGCTTCACCGAGGTCGCCGCGGTGCAGTGCGACCAAGCCGAGCTGTCCGTGCAGCACCGAGCGGGTGTGCGTGGTCAAGCCGCGGATGCGGAGCGCGCTGCGGCACAGCGCGTCCGCCTCGTCGACTGCGCCGGTCTCCAGCACGAGATACGACGTCGTCCCTGCGATCCGGGCGCGCAGGTTCGCATCGGTAGCTCGCTGCGATGCGGCATCGAGGGCGCGCCTCGCCGAGGCATGCTTGCCTGCGTTGACGAGCCCCACCGCCCGATCGAAGAGAACGGCAGCCGTGAGCATCCTTTGATTATGCTCACAGACCGCGTCATCCGGGTGCCCTTGCCTGCGCGAAGCGCCTAAAGCTCCTTGATGACCAGGTCGATCGCCTTGGCGGCACGCGCCCGGCGCTCCTGCGGTGTCGTCGCAGTCCCGAGACCGTCGATCGCCGCTGCAAGACGCCCGGCAACGACCGGCGCCGCGAAGGAGGTGCCGCTCCAGACCGCGAAGCCCCCGCGGAAGTCGTCGGGATCGATGGATGACCGCCGCTCGCCCTCGAACCACCGCGAGCCCTCCGCGTTCAGTCCCCCGTTCACGGGAGGCATGGTGCTCACGACCGCTGCTCCTGGCGCCCACGTCCTCACCCACGGGCCGTCGTTGCTGAACAGCGCGACGGTGCCGTTCGGGTTGAGCGCTCCGACCGAGATGATCGGTGTCGAGTCATCCGATGGATGCACGATGGAGTCGCCATCCGCACCCGGCCAGTCCCACAGAGCGGCCGGGAACTGAGGACGATCCGTCGCGTCGTTGCCTGCAGAGCAGACCACGATGGTGCCGGTGCGTCCGATGGCCGCGAGGAGCTGATACAGGGTGATGTCGTAGAGGCCGTCCTGCGGGGTCTCGTGATAGTAGCCGAGCGACAGCACGAGAACGTCGAGGCGTTGCCCACCCTCGCCCTTGGCGTCGTCCGTGACGAGTTTGGCGACTCCGGAGAGGGCATCCAGCAGCTCATCCTCGTTGACGGTCCCGTCGGGCTCGACGACGCGCCAGGCGACGATGTTCGAATCGGGATCGGCCTGATGGATCAGTCCGGCGATGAAGGTTCCGTGGCCGGCTATCGGGTCGAGCTCGCCGTCGAGCGGGCCGACGACATCGGCGTGGACCTCGCTGTCGTGCTGGGAATCGCGGTACCCGATCGGGTGGGCTTTGCCGCCGGGGCCAAGGACCTCGACGTCTCGGTAGACGACCTGATCGCCGGGACGCCCGTCGAACCACGGATGCCTGCCGCAGCCGCTGTCGAGCACGCCGACCACTGTTCGGTTCGTCTTGGGCGTTCGCACGGGCGGGGCGAGCGTCACCGCGACGGGCTGCAGGCCGCCAGACCCTGCGACGCCATAGCCCGCGATGGCCGCGCCGACGGCACCGAACGGGTTCGTGCGCTCATACGGGTTGGTGCGTTCGTAAGGATTCGTACGCTCATACGGGTTGGTGCGCTCATACGGGTTCGTGCGCTCATAGGGCTCCGCGACGATGTCGGTGCCGACAGTGAGCACGTGGTTGAGTCCGACGCCCGGCAGCCGGTTGTCAGGCGCGAGCATCCTGGCGCGCTGCAGCACGAGCCAGGCGTTCGGCGACTGCGTGCTGCTCTCTCCCGCAACGATAGGCACGCGTTTGATGCCGAGGGGGCCGGTCGCCCACGAGTGCTGGCGCACCCGACGGCTCCGCACCTCGTCGTCTTCGTCCACGTGCGCGATCGGCATGACGTTCTCGTGCGGAATCTTCCACCCGAACGTCTCCGCCGCCCTCGAGAGCAGCTCGAGCGTGCCGTCGGCGTCCACAAGCGTCGACACGAGCAACTGATCGGGGGTGTACGTCGTCGGATGAGCCACCACACCGGGAACCGGAATGGCCCTGGCCGTCTCGGTCGTCAGCGTTCCCAGTTCGGCTGGCGGCGACTGCGGCTTCCAGTGCCTGACGTGGCGCACAGGATTCGCGTTCTCGGCCATGGTCGTTCCTCTCGGAGCATGAAGGAATCAGAGGGTGAAGTCGTCAGGTGAGGTGATCAGAGGGTGAAGCGGCTCAGAGCGTGAAGGCCGCCGTGGTCCATGCGGGCGCGGCGCCTGGCGACTCCGTCAGGGACACCGTCGCCGTCCCCGAGGCGATGCCGACGAACGCGAACCGGCCGAGGGCATCCGAGTCGGTGACCCGTTCGTGGCCGTCGCACTCGATGCGTACGACGCCCTGCGCCGCCGGTGTGCTCCAACCGTCGATGCGATAGCCCTCGGGTTCGCGCGCAATGCGCAGCAGCACCTCGTACTGGCCTGCCTCGAACCGGAGGGTTCTCTCGCCCTCGCCTCGCACGTTCTCGAAGGCGAAGTCTTCCGACATCAGCTCGAGCACGATCGGATCGTCGAGCTCAGCCCGCTCGATCGCTTGGATCGCCAGGACATCGAGGTCTTCCGGCGGTGGGTCGAGGCGCATCCACATGTCGCGGAGGGCGTCGAGCAGCTCGTTGTCGTCCAGTGTTTCGGGTCTCATCGTTGTCCTTCCGCTACGAGTGCGGCACGGAGTCTGTCCAGACAGCGGGATCGTGTCGGTCCGATGCTTCCGACACGCATCCCCGTCTCCTCCGCGATACGGCGGTAGTCGGGTTTGTCGTCGAACGCCACGATGCGCAGCAGCCGCTGACAGCGGTCGGAGAGCGTGCGCACGCAGCGCCACAGGTCGGCATCCGTGATGCGGTCGACTGCGGCATCCTCGGCGGACGGCGCCACCTCGAGGTGAGGCTCCAGGGCGACGGGTTCGACCGGGGTGGCGTCAGCCTCTCGTTTCACCGTTCGCCACGCTTCCCTTCGCGCCGTGACCATCAGCCACGCCGCGACGGCAGAGGGATCGTCGATCGACGAGTAACCCCGCACGAACCTCACCCAGGTCTCCTGCACGACATCCTTCGCGGTCGCCTCATCGAGGCGGTACGCGCGCACGACGTGCCACAGCACCGGGTTCATGGCGTGCACGAGCCGGGTCATCGCGGCGCGATCGCCATCCAGCCAGGAGCGGAAGGCATCCGCCGCCACCGCGTGAGCGGGGCGAGCGGATGCCTCCGCCGGTTCACCAACCCCCATGGACACCACTGTGGCCTGCAGGTCGGGTTGCGGCAAGACAGTCATTCCGACCGAATGATGGTGATCGGCTGTGTGACCTCGAGCGCGATGCGAGCGAGAACGCTCGTCCGAGAATCCACCGACGACTGCTCAGAGATCGGGTATGCAGTCGCGGGCGGCATCGGACTCGTCGCGGCGTCGTGCCCCTGCGTGTCCTTCATGGTGAACCCCTTCCGACAGTTCAGGAGCCCACCGGTCATCCTTTGATACACATCGGCCCGAGAATCTTCCGGATGTATCAGGGCGACGGCGACAGCGCTCCTCTTCTCACGTAGGCATAGGAACGAGGAGCGAACATGTCCGTTGCACATCCCCCGCTGCCGAGCGAGATCCCCGGCGGACTGCCGGAACTCATCATCGGTGCGGACGGACACATCTATCCCGCGACCGCCAACACGACGACCGTCGTCGTTGCCGCTCGGCCGCGTCGCCGCCGTCGCTTCGCCGGCCGACGACGCTGAACGTCGTACCGCATCGGCAGCCGGCACCGCGTCATGTCACGCGGGCGAGTGGTACCTCTGCTGCGCCGCGACAAGGCCCTGCTCTGTGACGAGCTCGACGGCGTCGGCGCCGTCTGACACCAGGTTCGGCAGCAGCTCACGCTCGGCCGAGCTGAACGGGCTGAGCACGTGGTCCGCGGCATCCGTTCGGCCGGGGGGACGGCCGACGCCGACCCGCACGCGGATGAAGTCCGGTGTGCCGAGCGCGCTCGCGATGTCGCGCACACCGTTGTGGCCGCCGTGGCCGCCGCCGGACTTGAGCTTGATGGTGTCGAACGGGATGTCGAGCTCGTCGTGCACCACGATCAGCCGCGACGGCTCGACGGAGTAGAACCGCACGAGCTGTGCAGCCGGACCGCCGGAAACGTTCATGTACGTGTTCGGCTTGGCGAGAACAAGGCGAGGGCCGCCGGGGACGATGCGTCCCTCGGCGACCCTCGCGTTGGTCTTGTGCGTCTTGAAGGTGGCGGATGCCCGCGCGGCGAGCTCGTCCACCACCATCTGACCGATGTTGTGGCGGGTGCGCGCGTACTGCGTTCCGGGGTTGCCAAGGCCGATGATGAGCCAGGGCTGCTCCGCCATGCGCGCGCCTACCGTCGACTACCGGTGGTCGACTACTCGGCGGACTCGGCGTCCGCGGCGACCTCGGCCTCGGCGGCGGCCTCTGCCTCTTCGGTCTCCTCGGCAGCCGGAGCGGCAGGCACGGTGATCGCCACGACGAGGGCATCCGCGTCGGTCAGAAGCGCGGCAGAGCCCGGCAGCTCGATCTGGCCGGCCGTGATGTGCGTGCCCTCCTCGAGACCTTCGACATCGACGACGACGCGCTCCGGAATGTGGGTCGCCTCGGTCTCGATGTGGATGGTGGAGAGGTCCTGCACGACGATGGTGCCGGAGAACGACTCGCCCTCGACGTGCACCGGAACCTCGACCTGAACCTTCTCACCGCGACGAACGATGATGAGGTCGATGTGCTCGATGATCTGGTGCACCGGGTCCTTCTGCACGTCCTTGACTAGGGCGAGCTGCGACGTGCCCGCGATGTCGAGGTCGAGCACGGCGTTCGCCTTGCGCAGGATCAGGCCGAGCTGGTGCGCCGGCAGCGTGAGGTGCTGCGGGTCGGTGCCGTGGCCGTAGAGCACGGCAGGGATCTTGCCCGCCGCACGGATCTTGCGGGCGGCGCCCTTGCCGAACTGGTCGCGGGCCTCCGCGACCACCTTGTTGCTGTCGTCAGCCATGGTGATGTCTCGCTTTCGGTGGGCGTGGCCCACGTCGTATTGGGGATTCGTTGTCAACTCGTGCTGCATGTCAGCGTGAGGACAGACGTGAGCCTGATCCACCGCGTCGATCACGGATGTCTGGCACGCGCTCTGACGCGCTGCCGGCATCCCTCGCCGAAGTTCGGTGTATCAGCCTACCAGCCCCTGTGGGCATCCTCTCCCGCTGCGGCGCACGCCCGCCGTCCGAAAACCGGAGATGGACTCCAGAACAGCAGGATTTCTGCGGTATTCGCGGCGAGAGCGCGATCTCTCCGGTATTCGGTGCAGCTCGTGGGTCGGCGGGGCGTGGATGGCAGTGGTGAGGGGCCTACCAGTCGTGGACGGTGCCGTCGGCCAGGCGGTTGTACGGCAGGTAGGCCTGCTCGTAGGGGCATTTGCCCGCCTCGTCGACGTCGAGTTCCACGCCGAGACCGGGGTTGTCGCCGGGGTGCAGCAGTCCGTTTTGCCAGGTGAACGACTGCTGGAACACCTGGTCGGTCTTCTCTCCGTGACGCATGTACTCCTGGATGCCGAAGTTGTGGATCGCCAGCCCGAGATGCATCTGCGCGGCCATGCCGACCGGCGAGATGTCGGTCGGGCCGTGGAAGCCCGACTTGATCTGGTACATCGCGGCGTAGTCGATCGTCTTCTTCAGCGGCGTGATGCCGCCCATGTGCGTCACGGCGCCGCGAACGTAGTCGATGAGCTGGTCGCGGATGATGTCCTTGAAATCCCAGATGGTGTTGAAGATCTCGCCGATCGCCAGCGGCGTCGTGGTGTGCTGGCGAACGAGCTTCAGCGCCTCCTGGTTCTCGGCGGGCGTGCAGTCCTCCAGCCAGAACAGGTCGTACGGCTCGAGCGACTTGCCGAGCTTCGCAGCCTGGATCGGGGTCATGCGGTGGTGACCGTCGTGCAGCAGTGGAATCTCCGGGCCGAACTCGTTGCGCACGGCCTCGAAGACACCGGGCAGGTGACGCAGGTATGCACGAGTGTCCCAGTCCTCCTCCATGGGCTTCGCCCCGCGACGGGCGGGCTCGTGGTCGTACCTGGCCTCGCCGCCGAAGGTGTCCGCCGACTGGGATGCGATGCCGTAGATGGCCTTCAGGCCGGGCACCCCGGTCTGGATGCGGATCGCGCGAAAGCCCTCCTGCTGGTGGGCGCGCACCGAGTCGAACAGCTCGGACAGCTCCTTGCCCGAGGCGTGGCCGTAGGCGAGCAGACCCGTTCGGGATGCCCCACCGAGCAGCTGGTAGAGCGGCATGCCGGCTGCCTTGGCCTTGATGTCCCAGAGGGCCATGTCCACAGCGGCGATCGCGGCCATCGTCACCGGCCCCCGTCGCCAGTACGCCGAGCGGTACAGGAACTGCCAGGTGTCCTCGATCTTCGAGGCATCCTTGCCGATCAGGAGCGGCACGACGTGCTCGCTCAGGTAGGAGACGACGGCGAGCTCACGACCGTTCAGCGTGGCATCGCCCAGGCCGGTGAGCCCGTCGTCGGTGGTCAGCTTGAGCGTCACGAAATTGCGGTCGGGGCTCGTGACGATGACCTCTGCCCTGTCGATGACCATGGTTGCGTTCTCCTTGTGTGGTGGCCGGATCGGCGGGTGGCGGTGCTGCAGTGCTGTCAGCCGAGGTAGGCGCGCCTGGCGAGTCCGGGCTTCAGCGCGTCCAGCGCCTCTGGCAGGTCGAACCCGCGGCTCTTGCCCCATGCCTCGATTGCCGCGAGGGATGCCCTGCCGGGCTCATCTCCGACGTCGAGTCGCGCCGAGATGATCTCGGCCTGCCTCTGGCGAAGCTTCTGAAGGCTGCCGTCGTCGATCTGCACGAGGCGGTGGGCGATGCGCGGGTTGGCGAAGCGGGAACGGAGCGCTGCAAGCGAGGCATCCGTCGTCTCGTCGTCGAACGGCAGCAGAGGCCTGGCCTCCTGCCATTGCTCTTCGAGGAGAGCGCGGCAGTCAGGGTCGGCGAATGCCTGGTCGACCGTCTCGTGTCCGCGCGGCAGACCCACAGCGGCGAGCAGCGTGTGCCCCGCGTTGAGGAGCCACAGCTTGCGTCGCTCGTAGGGCTCGATGTCGTCGACGAACCGCACGCCGACGCGGTCCCACGCCGGTCGCCCGGCGGGAAAGCCACCGCTGACAACCCATTCGCTGAACGGCTCGGTCACCACCGGCGTTTCATCGTCGTATCCGGTGAGGTCGCGGGCCGTCGCCCGGTCGGCATCCGTCGTCTTCGGCGTGATGCGGTCGACCATGGTCGAGACGAACGTGGCGTTCGCCTCGATCCAGCCCACCAGGTCGTCAGGGGCCTCACGCAGAACGGTGCACCGCAGCACGTCGCCGTTCGCGTTCAGATTGTCGCAGCTGACCAGCGCGATCGGCCCGGCGGATGCCCCCGCCCTGGCAGCGAGTCCGCGAACGATCCGCGCCCCCGCGCTCTCGCCTGCTGCGTCGCTCTCGGCCGGCTCGGCCTCGTATCCGCGCTCCGTGATCGTGACGGTGAGCACCGCGACGGCCGGATCGGCGAGCGCGCGCTCCCACTCGGCGCCACCGCCGTCGTGCGCCTCGCTGATCGACTGCACGATCTCGGCGGTGTCGGCCTCCGCCGACCGTGTGATGAGGCTGTAGACGCCGTCTTGCGCAGCGAGCACCTCAGCGGCGTGCGGCGACCGTCCGGTGAAGGCGGCGATGCCCCAGCCATCGGCGGTGTCCTCCGCGTTCGCCCGCTGCGTGTACCAGGCCTGGTGGGCCCGGTGGAAGTTGCCGAGCCCGAGATGTGCAATGCGAACGGGCTCGCGCGAGGTGCGAGCGTCAGCGATCGAGGGCATGCAGCGCCTTCTCGTGCAGTGAGCGCACGTATGCCAGGTTGTCGCTCGTGCGCTCGGTGAGCGGAAGCTCGGTGGAGAAGTCCTCGAGCGTGACCCAGCCGTCGTACCCGGCACGGGCGAGCGCCCCGAAGTAGTTCGCGAGGTCGGCCTGACCGTCGCGCAGCGTGGCCCAGCCCTGTTCCCAGACGACGGCACCATCGGCACTGCGCTCGGGCAGTGCCCGCCTCGTCGAGTTCTTCACGTGCACGTGGGCAAGATACTCCCCGAGCAGGTCGAACGCGGCGTCATAGTCCTCGAATCCCTCGAACACGAGGTTGCCCGAGTCGTGGATGACCCCGACGTGCGCCGGATCGAGACCGTCGATCATCCGCATCGCTGCCGAGGCCGACGGCGTGATGGTGCCGTGGTGCAGCTCGATCACGGCCTGGACGCCGTGGTGCGCCGCCCGACCGGCGACCCACTCGACATCGGCGCGGGTTGCGGCGAACAGCTCGCGGTAGTCGCCGACGCCCGGAGCGGGCATCGTCACGCGCACGCGTGGGGCGCCGAGTTCGGCGGTCGCGGCGAGCATCCGCTCGGTGTTCTCGTGGTCTGAGGCACGAACGTAGCCTCCGACGCCGGAGAACTCGAGGCCGGCATCCCTCGTGATCCGCACAATCTCGTCGAGGTGCGACTCGAGGCCGGTGAGGGGCCAGGTCGTCTTGTTGCCGGCCCAGAACCCGGGAGTCTCCGCGCCCTGCTGGTCGGTGACGCGCCACTCGATGCCGTCCCAGCCCTGTGCAGCGAGAGTGGTCGCGGCCTCGGAGGGAGTCCATTCGGGGGTCGATGCCGTGAAAACGGAGAACTTCATGACGATGCGCCTATTCGGTGATGTCGGCGAACTCGGTGAGCTCGGTGATCTCGGTGTGCACATCCTGGTCGTCGTAGACGCCCGCGAGCACGTCGTCGACCAGGATCTCCTGTCCGAGAGTTGCAGACAGATACACCGAGCGCACGACGGCGAGCGAGAGCAGCGCGTCGGCCACCGTGACTCCCGGGGCCCGACGCTCGCGGATCGCACGAACGATGTCGTCGTACTGGCGCCTGTGCCCGTTCACGAACGCGCCGCCGATGCGCTCGCTTCCCAGCAGCTCGGAGGAGTCCACCAGCTCGGCGGCACGGTTCTCGACAGCGGCCTTCGTCGGATCGGCGTTCGCGCCGGAGGCCACCTCGCCTCCCGAAGCGAAGTAGGCGAGCTGATCGTTCTCGATCACGCCGGAGCCGCGCGAGCCGTGCACCTGCACACGGACAGCGAGCCCCGGGTATCCGGCGGTCGTCGCGTGCAGCACGCCGAGCGCCCCGCCCTCGAAGCGCACCGTTGCGACGGCCGTGTCCTCGACGACGATGCGCTCGTGGGCGATCCGAGCAGTGTGAGCGAACACGGCGACCGGGCGACCGAGGAACCACACCAGCAGGTCGACGGTGTGCACGCCCTGGTTCATCACCGCTCCGCCGCCGTCGAGCTCCCAGGTGCCGCGCCACTGCCCCGAGTCGTAGTACTCCTGCGTGCGCCACCACGGCACGGATGCCACGGCGCTCGTCAGCACACCGAACTCGCCTGAGTGGGCGGCGCCGGCGACGACGACCGACGCCGGGTCGAAACGGTGCTGGCTGATCACCGTCGTGACGAGACCGCGCTCGGCTGCGGCATCCGCAAGCTCGAGGATGCGCCGGGCCCTGCCCATCGAGACGTCGAGCGGCTTCTCGATCACGACATGGCAGCCTGCGTTCAGCGCCGTCTCGGCGACGCGGACGTGCAGCCCGCTCGGCGTGCAGACCACGACGAGGTCGACGTCGCGGGCGGCCAGGGCGTCTTCCAGCTCGGCGAACAGCGCAGGGCGCGCGGCGCCCGTTCCCTCGACGAGGGCGGCGACGCGATCGGTCGCCTGCGCGATCGGGTCGACGAGCGCGACGATGTCGACCTCGCCGTGTGCGGCGAGCGCCTGCACGTGGTTGTCGGCGATGACACCGCAGCCGACGATGGCGGCTGTGAGGCGGGCGGATGCTCCTGCAGTGCCTTCTGTTGGGACGGTGTTCATGCTGAGGTGACCCCGATCGTGTCGAGCAGGCGGGCGAGGGCGCGGCCGGCCGTGCCGAATGCACGGGGACCGGAGAAGCCGCCGAGCGAGAACCCGGTGGCGAGGTGCGGTTCGAGGGAGGCGAAGCCGTTGTATCCGGCGTCGCGCAGCGCTGTGAGGGTCTCGAGGAGCTCCCCGTCGCCCTCGCCGGCCGGCACGACGGAGGCGTCGGCGAAGAGCGCGTCCTTCACCTGCAGGTACTCGACATGCTGGTTCAGCAGGGGCCAGGCATCCGTGAAGGGGCGTACGCCGACCTGCACGAAGTTGGCGTTGTCCCAGGCAAGACGTAGCGCGTCGGATCCGACGGACTCCACGATGTCGAGCACCCGCTCCGGGATGTCGCCGTAGATCTCCTTCTCGTTCTCGTGCAGCAGCACGACGCCTTCGCTCTCTGCCAGATCGGCGAGCGCCCGCATGCGAACGAGCACGTCATCCCTGACGTCGGCGGCCTCGATGCCCTCGCCGCGATAGAACGAGAAGATGCGCACGTAGCGCGAGTCGAGGGCATGCGCGGCGCCGATCGCCCTGCCCAGCCGCTCCACCTCGTGCTCCACCGGAAGGGTCACGTCGACCTTGCCGATGGGCGACGCGATAGCGGAGACTCCGAAGCCCGCGCCGTCGATGAGGGCCTTCAGCGTGGCGAGCTGCTCGGAGTCCAGGTCGACGATGTTCACGCCCCACGCGCTGCGCACCTCGATGTGCCTGGCGCCGAGCGCCTCGAGCACCGCAAGTTGGATGCGCGGATCCTGGTCGATCTCATCGCCGAAGCCGGACAGCTGCCAAGTGGGGCCGTCGACGGCCGGATCGGAACTCATGCCTTCGACCCTAGGCAGGGCGCCGACGAACGGCAAACGCTTGCCATCGGTTTGCCAAAGCTCCTTGCTGTGGTTTGCTGTGCGCATGAGCGAGACCCCGCACGGCGAGAAGGCGCAGCGAGCTCCGACGCTCGCCGACGTCGCCGCGGGCGCGGGCGTCGCGGTCTCGACGGCCTCGCGTGCGCTCTCCAATCCCGGGCGTGTCAATGTCGTCACCAGGCAGCGCATCGAACGGGTGGCGTCGGAACTCGGGTACTCGCCGAACCAGCAGGCCCGCGCGCTGACCTCCGGAAGGGCTCGTGCCATCGCGGTGCTCGTCTCCGACGTCACCAACCCGTTCTACTTCGGCATCATCAGGGGCACGCAGCAGCAGCTGAAAGCGTCCGGATACTCGCAACTGCTCGTCGACACCGAGGAGTCAGACCAGAACGAGGACGAGCTGCTGCACCGGCTGCGCTCGTCGTTCGACGGGGTCATCCTCGCGGCGTCTCGGCTCTCGGACAGGTCGCTCGCCAGGCTGGCCGACGAACTTCCGCTGGTGGCCGTGAACCGGCAGACCCGCGGGGTGCCGAGCGTGTTCATCGACACGCCGCGCGGGGTGGTGCAGGCGCTGGAGCACCTCGTCTCGCTCGGCCATCGCGACATCGCGTACGTCTCGGGTCCGGAGACCTCGTGGTCGAACGAGAGCCGCTGGCGGGCGCTCGTGAAGGCCGCATCGGCCCGCGGTGCGACGATGCACCGCCTCGGTCCGTTCGCGCCGCGGCAGCACGCGGGCGCGGCCGCCGCGGACGCCGTGCTCAACACCGGGGCCACCGCGGCGATCGCGTTCAACGATCTGCTGGCGATCGGCATGCTGCAGCATCTGGCGAGCAGGGGCATCCGCGTGCCAGAGCGGCTGAGCGTCGTCGGCTGCGACGACATCTTCGGTGCGGACTTCTGCAACCCGCCGCTGACGACGCTGACGGCCCCCGTCGAACAGGCCGGACGGCTTGCCGTCACGATGCTGCTCACTCAGCTCGACAACGGCGACGCTCCCGGCATGCGGCAGACGACAGTGCTGCCGACCTATCTGACCGTTCGATCGTCCACCGGACCCGCCGCCGAGAACGTCGCGGCCGACACCGCCGCCGGTACCACCATCACCCAGACAACCGCGGCCCAGGCCGACACCACCGCCGCCCCGAAGGAGAGCTGAGACCATGACAGCACTGAGCCCGCACCCCGACCGCCTGCTGCCCGCCGATCCGGCGACCCGTGACGTCGCACGCCGGCTGTACGCCGAGGTGGCGGACGCCCCGATCTACTCCCCCCACGGACACGTCGACGCGCGCATGCTGCTGGATGACGAGCCGTTCGGCGACCCCGCCGAGCTTCTCATCACGCCCGACCACTACGTGACGCGGATGCTGCACGCGGTCGGCGTTCCGCTGGGCGAGCAGGGGCTCGGCGAGCATCCGACTGCGACCGGCCGTGAGACCTGGCGACACCTGTGCGACCATTGGGACGACTTTCTCGGCACACCCGTTCGCTACTGGTTCGAGAGCGAGTTCGCCGAGGTGTTCGGGCTCGAGGACGCCCCGTCGCCGCAGACCGCCGACGCCCTGTACGACCAGCTGACCGACGCGCTCGCCCGGCCGGAGTTCCGGCCGAGGGCGCTCTTCGACCGTTTCCGCATCGCGGTGCTCGCCACGACGGATGACCCTGCCGACGACCTCTCCGCGCACCTCGCCTTGCGCGACGACCCGACGTTCACCGGACGAGTGGTGCCCACGTTCCGAGCCGACCGCTACATGCACCCCCTCGAGGCGACCTGGCGCGGCAAGCTGGCCGCGCTCGCCGAGGCGTCGAACGTCGACACCGGCAGCTACGCGGGAACCCTCGACGCCCTCCGCTCCCGCCGGGCGTACTTCAAGGCAGCGGGAGGAACCGCCACCGACACCGGGGTCTTCGATGCGGGAAGCGAACCGCTGGAGTCACGCGACGCCGAGCGCATCCACCGCGAGGCGCAGCTCGGCCCTATCACGCAGGCCGAGGCCGACGCCTACCGGCGCAACATGCTCTACCGGTTGGCGGAGATGAGCGCGGATGACGGGCTCGTGATGCAGCTGCACGCCGGAGTCATCCGCAATCACCACCGCCCGACCTTCGACGCGTTCGGCCCCGACACCGGTCACGACGTGCCCGCCGTCGGCGGTTACACCGTGCCGCTCACGCCGATCCTGCGCGACTTCGGAGTGAACCCGACCTTCCGGCTCGTGCTCTTCACGGTGGACGAGACGCTGTTCTCCCGCGAGATCGCACCGCTCGCCGGGTTCTACCCGAGCGTGTACGCGGGAGCCCCGTGGTGGTTCCTCGACTCCCCCGCGGGCATCGCGAGGTACCGCGCGGCCGTCACGGACTCCGCCGGCTTCACGAAGACGAGCGGGTTCATCGACGACACCAGGGCCTACTGCTCCATTCCGGCGAGGCACGACATGTCGCGACGCGTGGATGCCGGTTGCCTCGCGTCCCTCGTCGTGACCCACCAGCTCAGCGAGGACGACGCCCTCGCCGTCGCGCGTCGCCTGGTGAAGGACATCCCGGTCGGCACCTTCCGCCTGTGAACCCGGCCACCCGTACCGCGGGTTGAGGAGCCCGTGAAGCGGGCGTCTCGAAACCCCGTTCGAAGCGGGGCGGGCGGGTTTCGAGACGCGCGCGGCTGCGCCGCGAGCTCCGCTACAGGTTGATCATGTGGCCGACGAGGCCGTGGAAGGCGTCCTGCATCGACTCGGAGAGGCTCGGGTGCGGGTGCACGTTGCGCGCGAGCTCGAGCGCTCCGAGGTCCCACTTCTGAGCGAGCGTGAGCTCGGGCAGAAGTTCTGAGACGTCGAGGCCGACCATGTGGCCGCCGAGCAGCTCGTGGTGCTTCTTGTCCGCGACGAGTTTGACGAAGCCACGGGCATCCCCGAGCGCATGCGCCTTCGCGTTCGCGAGCATCGGGAACGTCGCCACCTCGACGTCGAAGCCTGCGTCGCGTGCCTGCTGCTCGGTGAGGCCGAAGCTGGCCACCTGCGGCTGCATGTACGTGGCACGGGGCATGTTGCGGTAGTCGCCGAGCGTCATCGTCTCAGCACCGCCGATCGTCTCGGCGGCGACGATTCCCTGCGCCTCCGCCACGTGGGCGAGCTGCAGCTTGGCGGTCACGTCGCCGATGGCGTAGACGCCGGGAACGTTCGTGCGCATGAAGTCGTCGATGGCGATCGCCCCGCGGTCCGTCAGCTCGACACCGGTGTTCTCCAGGCCGAAGCCCGTGACGTTGGCGGCGAAGCCGACGCAGATCAGTGCCTTGTCGGCGACGACACTGCCCTGGACGCCGTCCGCGCCGGTGTAGGTGACGGTGACCTGGCCACCTGCGTCGACGACGCTCTCCACCTTGGTCGAGGTGAGGATCGGCACCCCGAGCGCCTTGAAGTGCTTGGTGATCTCCTTGGAGACATCCACGTCTTCGTTCGGCAGCGCGCGGTCGAGGAACTCGATCACGCTGACCTGAACGCCGTAGTTCGCCATCACGTACGCGAACTCCAGCCCGATGGCGCCCGCTCCGACGACCACCATCGACTTCGGCAGCTCGCGGGTGAGGATGAGCTCCTTGTACGTCACAACGTTGTCGCTCAGCGTCACGCCGGGCAGGAGGCGAACTGTCGAGCCGGTCGCGATGATCGCGTTGTCGAACGTGAGCTGCTCGGTGCCGCCCGCGGCGAGCGCGACGTCCATCGACTTCGGTCCGGTGAAGAACCCGTGCCCGTCGAACTCGGTGATCTTGTTCTTGCGCATCAGATAGTGCACGCCCTTTGCGCGGGCATCCGCGACCGTACGGCTGCGGTCCCAGCCGACGCCGTAGTCGGCGTGGATGTCGCCCGAGATGCCGAACTGCGCACCCTCACGAGTGACGAGGCTGAGCACCTCTGCGTTGCGGATCAGTGTCTTCGCCGGAACGCAGCCGATGTTGAGGCACACCCCACCCCAGTACTGCTGCTCGACGACGGCGACCTGAAGACCGAGCTGCGCGGCACGCACGGCCGCGACATAGCCGCCGGGGCCTGCCCCGAGAACGACGAGATCGAAGTGGGGCATGGACGTTCCTCCTGTGGTCGGGCTTGGGTGAGGCTCGCGCCCGACCGAGGCCGGGCGCAGGTTCTACTATTCCGCAGCGGCCAACTGCCCGCAGGCTCCGTCGATCTCCTTGCCGCGGGTGTCACGCAGCGTGGTCGGGATGCCTGCCGACTCGAGACGCTGCACGAACTCGTTCGTGACATCCTTCGCGCTCGCCGTCCAGATGGAGCCGGGCGTCGGGTTCAGCGGAATCGGGTTGACGTGCACCCAGCCGCGGCCGCGCTCGTTGAGCTTCTGGCCGAGCAGGTCGGCGCGCCAGCCGTGGTCGTTCATGTCCTTGATGAGCGCGTACTCGATGGAGACGCGGCGCCCGGTCTTCTCGAAGTAGTAGCGGGCGGCATCCAGCGCCTCGTCGACCTTCCAGCGCGAGTTCACCGGAATGAGCTCGTCGCGCAACCCGTCGTCGGGTGCGTGCAGCGAGAGAGCGAAGGTGAGCGGGATGTCCTCGTCGGCGAGCTTGCGGATGGCGGGCACGAGTCCGACCGACGAGACGGTGATGCCGCGCGCCGACATGCCGAGGCCGTCGGGCTGCGGCGCGATGAGGGTGCGGATCGCCTTCATGAGCCGGTTGTAGTTCGCCAGCGGCTCCCCCATGCCCATGAACACGATGTTGTTCACGCGCTCCGGGGCACCGGAGGCACGATGCCCCAGGTCGCCTTCGGCGATGGCACGGTTCGCGGCGACCACCTGATCGACGATCTCGGCGGCCGACAGATTGCGTGTGAGGCCCTGCTGTCCGGTGGCGCAGAACGGGCAGTTCATGCCGCAGCCGGCCTGCGACGAGATGCACAGGGTGATGCGGCCCGGGTAACGCATCAGAACCGACTCGACGAGGGCACCGTCGAAGAGGCGCCACAGGAACTTGATCGTGCGGCCGTCGTCGGTGCGGAACCGGCGAACCTCCGTGAGCAGCGGAGGCAGCAGCGAGGCGACGAGATCGTCGCGACCGGCGGCCGGCAGATCCGTCATGGCAGCGGCATCCGTCGTGTAGTGCGTGAAGTAGTGCGTCGAGAGCTGCTTCGCGCGGAAGCCCGGCAGGCCGAGCTCCTCGGCCTTCGCCTTGCGCTCGGCCGGCGTGAGGTCGGCCAAGTGCGTCTCAGGCTGCTTGCGACGCGGCGACGCGAACTGCAGCGCCGGGCGTCCCTCGGCGTTGAGCTGCTGGGTCCAACCCTCGGTCGCCGGGCGAACCTGGGGACGGCGAGCCCCGCTCTCGTCCTTGCCGGAGCGCGCTGGCGTGCGGATGCTGGAGTCGTTCACCGTGTCATTCTCCCAGGTGCCGCCTGAGTGGTGGCGTGGCGGAATCGTGGGCGTGCCCTCAGATCGTCGCGACGTCGTAGGCCTTCACTCGAGGGTCGACGGTGAGCAACGGGATGCCCTCGACCTTCGCCTGCACGACGAGCATGCGGTCGAACGGGTCACGGTGAAGCAGCGGGAGGTCGCGCAGCGCCTCGGCGTGTTCCGCGATGAACGGCAACTCCTCGAATCCGTCGATTTCAAGCTGAGCAACCAGGTCATCAACGATCTCAAGTTTGCCCAGCGACGCCTTGATCGATGCTTCAGCGACGGAGATCGCCGAGACGAGAACGACATTCTCGGGACCCCGGATGAGGTTCCGGTGCGCCCGTGACAGACGCGGATCGTCCTGCTGCCACCACAGAAGTACGTGCGTGTCGAGGAGAATCCTCACTCGCCGTACCAATCTTTCTCGTCTTGCTCGGTGAACTCGTCGAAATCATCGGAAATCCAGATTTTGCCCTTGAGTGATCCCGGTACCCGTGGCTTGCGCTCGGGCTCGACCGGTACCAGCTTGGCCACTGGGCGGCCGTTGCGGCTGATCACCACTTCCTCTCCCGCCTCAACCTCGTTCACGAGCCGCGAGAGGTGCGTCTTCGCTTCGTAGATGTTGTAGGCGTGAGTCGTCATGGTTCCAGGCTAACCCGGTTGACCAGACTTGACCAGACCTGGGGTCGGGTGCGTTGGCCGTGCAGGTCAGTCGCCCGCGAGCGCCGCCCTGATGTCGGCTGCCGTGGCCTCTACCGATTCGTCGACGCGGAAGACCGCTCCGAACTCGTCGGGCCCGAGCGGTTCGAGCGTGCCGAGCTGCGAGTCGAGCAGCCCCGCGGGCATGTACTCGTGCACGCGCACCGCAAGGCGCTTCTCGAGCACGTCGCGGCCCGGATCGAGGTGAGCGAAGAACGTGCCGGGCGCATACTCGCGCAGCAGATCGCGATAGCTCCGCTTGAGCGCGCTGCACGCGAGGATGACTCCGTCGCCGACCGCAAGCCGTTCGCCGACGATGCGCAGCCACGGCTCCCGATCGGAATCGGTCAGCGGGATGCCAGCGCGCATCTTCGCCTTGTTGGCGGCAGGATGCAGGTCATCGCCGTCGATGAAGACGCGACCAGACTCATCCGCGAGTGCGTTTCCGACCACTGATTTGCCTGCGCCGCTCACTCCCATCAGCACGATGGGCGGCAGCTGGGCGGGAGGAACGACGGTCATCGCACCATTCTGACCGACCGGCGGCGGCTTGCAGCCATCGTGGTCGGTATCCCACCCTTCGCTAAAGTGGTAACTCCCGCGTATCGCGGAATACCACTCATCCCCCGCCTGAGGAGCAGTGTCGTGTCAGAGAAGCAAGAAGCGAACATCGGTGTTGTCGGACTGGCGGTGATGGGGTCGAACCTCGCCCGCAACCTCGCCAGCCGTGAGGGCAACACCGTCGCGATCTTCAACCGCAGTTACGAGAAGACGCAGACGCTGCTCGACGAGCACCCGGAGGCCGGATTCCTGTCGGCCTCGACCTATGAGGAGTTCGCTGCGACGCTGTCGAAGCCGCGCACCGCGATCATCATGGTGCAGGCGGGTCGCGGCACGGACGCCGTGATCGACGAGCTCACCAAGGTCTTCGAGCCGGGCGACATCATCGTCGACGGCGGCAACGCGCTCTTCACCGACACCATCCGCCGCGAGAAGGCCGTTCGCGAGACCGGCATCAACTTCGTCGGCGCGGGCATCTCCGGCGGTGAGGAAGGCGCCCTGCTCGGGCCGTCCATCATGCCGGGCGGCTCGGACGAGTCGTGGGTCACGCTCGGACCGATCCTTCGCTCGATCGCCGCTGTCGCCGAGGGCGAGCCCTGCGTCACGCACGTCGGCCACGACGGCGCCGGCCACTTCGTGAAGATGGTGCACAACGGCATCGAGTACGCCGACATGCAGCTGATCGCCGAGGCGTACGACCTGATCCGTCGCGGCACGGGCAAGAGTCCGGCAGAGATCGCCGACATCTTCGCCGAATGGAACAAGGGCGAACTCGAGAGCTACCTCATCGAGATCACCGCTGAGGTGCTCCGCCAGACCGACGCCGACACCGGCAAGCCGCTCGTCGACGTCATCCTCGACCAGGCCGGCGCCAAGGGCACTGGCGCCTGGACGGTGCAGACGGCGCTCGACCTGGGCATCCCCGTCTCCGGCATCGCCGAGGCCGTCTTCGCCCGCTCGCTGTCGAGCAAGCCAGCCCAGCGCGCCGCCGCGTCGGACCTCCCCGGCCCGTCGGAGGCGTGGAAGGTCTCCGACCCCGACGCGTTCGTCGAAGACGTCCGCCAGGCCCTCTACGCGTCGAAGATCGTCGCGTACTCGCAGGGCTTCGACGAGATCGTCGCCGGCGCAGAGCAGTACGGCTGGGACATCAAGAAGGGCGACATCGCCGCGATCTGGCGCGGAGGCTGCATCATCCGTGCGCAGTTCCTGAACCGCATCACCGAGGCGTACGCAGAGGATGCCGGACTCGTCGCGCTGCTGACCGCACCGTACTTCCGCGAGGCGCTGGAGCGCACGCAGGAGGCGTGGCGTCGAGTGGTCGTGACCGCGGCGCAGGGCGGGATCCCCTCCCCCGCGTTCAGTTCGAGCCTGGCCTACTACGACGGTCTGCGTGCGGACCGGCTGCCGGCGGCGCTCGTGCAGGGACAGCGCGACTTCTTCGGCGCGCACACCTACAAGCGCGTCGACAAGGACGGCATCTTCCACACGCTGTGGTCGGGCGACCGCACCGAGATCGAGACCACGCCGTCCAGCCACTGAACGACCTCACCGCAGGTTGAGGAGCTCGCGAAGCGCGCGTCGGGCGAGTTCCTCAACCCCTGGGAGGGGCGCAGCCGGTCACTCGGCCAGCGCCGCAATGGCTCCCTGTTGTGGAGCATCGGCATCCTCGGTCTGCGCCGGCGGGGTGCGCACGAAGCATGCCGCAACGATGCCGCCGAGCGAGATGATCGCGCCCACCAGGAACGCGAGCGCGACACCGGATGCCGTGGCGTCCTGCTGGGTCTCCCCCGCGGCCACCAGCGCGGCGCTGCGCACCGACAGCACAGCGACGAACAGCGCCGTGCCAGCGGCTCCCGCGACCTGCTGCACGGTGCCGATGATCGCGCTTCCGTGCGAGTAGTAGCGTTCGGGCACGGCGCCGAGCCCTGCGGTGAACAGCGGGGTGAACAGGAACGCGAGTCCGACACTGAGCGTGATGTGGGCGCCGAGCAGGTACCACGGCGACGTGTTCGGTCCGATCAGTGTCAGCATCCAGAGCGCGGCGCTCATCACGACGGCACCTGGGACGATGAGAATTCTGGCGCCGACCCTGTCGTACAGCCTCCCGACGAACGGTGCGAGCAGACCCATGATGAGGCCGCCGGGCAGCAGGATCAGGCCGATGAACAACGGGTCGAGGCCGAGCACCTGCTGCATGTAGAGCGGAAGTAGGATGACCGTGCCCAGCAGGGCCGCCATGCTGATCGCCATCAGCACGATCGATACCGCGAACGTCGACGACCCGAAGGTGCGCAGATCGAGCAGCGCGCGATCGTGCCTGGCGAGGCTCAGCTGCCTGATGACGAACAGCACGAGGGCGATGCCGCCGACCACGAAGGCGAGCGTCATCGAGAGGGCTGAGGTCGAGGCATCCGCTCCGCTGCCCGCTCCTCCGATCTGACTGAGTCCGTAGACGAGACCACCGAACCCGAACACGGAGAGCACGACGGAGAGCACGTCGATGGGCACCTGTCGCGGCGTCGACACGTTGCGCACCTTGAAGGCGCCGATGACCAGCATGAGCAGCGAGATCGGCAGCACGAACCAGAAGATCCACCGCCACGTCAGGGCGCTGAGGATGATGCCGGCGATCGTCGGACCGACGGCCGGCGCCACCGAGATGACGATCGAGACGTTGCCCATCGTCCTGCCGCGTTTGCCGGGCGCGACCACGGTCATGATGGTCGTCATCAGCAACGGCATCATGATGGCCGTTCCGGACGCCTGCACCACGCGCGCAGCGAGCAGCACGCCGAACGTCGGAGCGATCGCCGCGATCAGCGTGCCGGTGCTGAACAGGCTCATGGCCGCGATGAACATGGTGCGCGTACTGAACCTCTGCAGCAGAATTCCCGTGATCGGGATGACCACCGCGAGCGTCAGCATGAACGCCGTCGTCAGCCACTGTCCGGCCCTTGCATCGACGTGGAAGTCGGCCATGATGTCGGTGATCGCCACCGACATGATCGTCTCGTTGAGGATGACGACGAACGTCGCTACGAGAAGGAGCCACAGCACGCGGGAATCTCGCTGAACTGCGGTGGAATCGTGGGTCTCTGCTGTGGCCGGATGCGCGGTCATCGGGCCAGCGTAGCGAGCGGGTACGACACTCAGGTGTCGCTAGCCTTGACACATGCGTGAACCGAGATGGCGTGACAGCGGTCAAGACCCCGACTACCGGTTCTCGCTGGCGAACGAACGCACATTTCTGGCCTGGATCCGCACCGCTCTCGCCATTCTCGCGGGGGCGGTGCTGCTCGAGGAGTTCAGCTCGCACATCGGTCCGCACTGGGTCACGGTCGTGCTCGCCGTGGTGCTCGGCGCGCTCTCCGCGGTGCTCGCGGTGATCGCGTACGTGCGGTGGCGCGCCAACGAGATCGCCATGCGCGAGGGGCGCAGGCTGCCGCTCACCGTCGCGATCCCGCTCATCGCCGCCGTCGTGCTCGCCGTCGCGGCGATCCTCACGGTGCTGCTGGTGATCTACGGGCGATGAGCGAGTCGTCATCGCGAGACCCCGGCCTGCAGGGCGAGCGCACGACCCTGTCGTGGTCGCGCACCTGCCTGGCGCTGGCCGTGAACGGGCTGCTCGCACTGCGCAACGGCTGGGTGTCCGGTACGGTGACGCTCACTGTGACAGGCATCGTGCTGCTGCTCATATCGGCCGCCTTCGTCATCTACGGCAACCTGCGCGGCAGGGCGATCTCCGGTCACGGACGCCACCACGATAAGGAGCCGGTCGCCGCGCCCGCGGTGCCGCTCGGGCTGCTCGCCCTCGCTACGCTTCTCGCCTGTGGTACGGGGATCGCGTCGGTTCTCGTGACGGCGTAGCTACGCCGCGCCGTCGAACATCGAGGTGACCGAGCCGTCTTCGAACACCTCGTGGATCGCGCGCGCCAGCAGCGGGGCGATCGGCAGGATCGTGAGCCCTGGGAACCGCTTCTCGGCCGGAATCGGAACGGTGTCGGTGACGACGACCTCGTCGACCGAATCGTCCTGCAACCGCTCGACCGCCGGGTCGCTGAAGATAGCGTGCGTCGCTGCGACGATGACGCGCTCCGCACCGTTCGCCTTGAGTGCCTGCGCGGCCTTGACGATGGTGCCGCCGGTGTCGATCATGTCGTCGACCAGCAGGCACACCCGGCCCTGCACGCGACCGACGATCTCGTTCACCGTGACCTGATTGGCCACATTGGGATCACGACGCTTGTGGATGATCGCGAGGGGCGCATTCAGGCTGTCGGACCATTGGTCGGCGACGCGCACCCGGCCGGTGTCCGGCGAGACGACGGTGAGCTTCTCGCGGTCTTCGGCCGAGAGGTTCTGCTGGAAGTGCTCGAGCAGCACGGGCTTGGCGAACAGGTGGTCGACCGGCCCGTCGAAGAACCCCTGGATCTGCGCAGCGTGCAGGTCGAGGGTCATCACCCGGTCCGCGCCGGCGGTCTTGAGGAGGTCGGCGACGAGACGGGCGCTGATCGGCTCGCGTCCGCGGCCCTTCTTGTCCTGCCGCGAGTACGGGTAGTAGGGCGCGACGACGGTGATGCGCTTGGCGGACGCGCGCTTGGCGGCATCCAGCATGATGAGCAACTCCATGAGCCACTCGTTGACCGGAGGGCCGAACGACTGCACGAGGAACACGTCGCATCCGCGAATCGACACCTCGAACCGGGTGAGGATCTCCCCCGACGCGAAGGTGCGGTACTCGGTGGGAACCAGCTCGGTGCCGAGGTGGTCAGCCACCTCGGCGGCTAGCCCGTGATGCGACCTGCCGGAAGCGACGACGAGTCGCTTCTTCGTCTTCGCGACGATGCCGGGCGCAATTCCGCGTTCCCGATCGAGATCAACCGTCTTGTCCTTGCGTCCCATCGTCCGCCTTCTGTGCGGACCGGGCCCGGACAGCGACATCCGCTGCCCCCGTGCCCGGTCGGTTCTTCTCGACCCACCCCTCGATGTTGCGCTGAGGTGCGACGCTGAGTGCGAGGGCTCCAGCGGGAACATCCTTGCGGACGACGGCACCGGCCCCTGTCTTCGCGCCGTCTCCGATCCTAACGGGCGCAACGAACACGTTGTGCGAGCCGGTGTGCACCTCGTCGCCGATTTCGGTGCGGTGCTTGACGAGGTCGTCGTAGTTGGCTGTGATGGCGCCCGCGCCGAGGTTGACGTGACGGCCGATCGTGGTGTCTCCGATGTAGCTGAGGTGCGGAACCTTGCTGCCCTCGCCGATGTGCGAGTTCTTCGTCTCGACGAACGTGCCGATCTTGCCGTTCTCGTCGAGCACGGTGCCGGGCCGCAGGTACGAGAACGGGCCGACGGTCGCACGCGCGCCGATCACGGCGAGGGTTCCGTCCGTGCGCTTCACGGTCGCACCCTCCCCGACCTCGCAGTCGACGAGCGTTGTGTCCGGCCCGATCACGGCGTCCTTCTCCACCGTCGTCGCACCCTTGAGCTGCGTGCCGGGCAGGATCGTCACGTCGTTCGCGAGCGTGACCGTGAGGTCGATCCAGGTGGTCGCCGGGTCTTGCACGGTGACGCCGTTCAGCTGCCAGCCGCGCACGATGAGGGCGTTGAGCCGGGCGGCAGCCTCGCTGAGCTGGGCTCTGTCGTTGATGCCCTCCGCCTTCCACGAGTCCTCGACGGGCATGGCGCCGACGTCGCTTCCCGCGCGGCGCAGAAGCTCGATGACATCCGTGAGGTATTTCTCGCCCTGGGCGTTGTGGGTGCCGAGGTGGGCGAGCTGGTCGCGCAGCGCGTTCACGCCGAACACGTAGATGCCCGCGTTGATCTCGTCGATGGCGAGCTCAGCAGCGGTCGCGTCCTGATGCTCGACGATGCGGTCGAGATCACCGTCGGAACCCCGCACGATGCGTCCATAGCCCGCGGCATCCCTGACGACACTGCTCAGCACGGTCGCCGCCGCGCCACTGCTGCGATGACGCGCGACGAGCTCGTGCAAGGTGTCGGCATCCAAGAGCGGAACATCGCCGTTGAGAACGAGGACGTCGCCGGCGAACCCGACGGGGAGACCGTCGACCGCCTGCTCCACCGCGCGACCAGTGCCTGGCACGTGGTCCTGGTCGATGATCACGGCCTGCGGCAGCACCGCGGTGATCGCCTCGCTCACGCGATCGCGCTCATGCCGCACGACCGCGAGCACGATGGCGGGGTCCAATGCTTCCGCCGTGGCGAGCACGTGGCTGACGATCGGCGCGCCTGCCAGGTCGTGCAGCAGCTTGGGAGTCGACGACTTCATGCGGGTGCCCTGCCCTGCGGCGAGCACGATGATGGCGAGGTTCGGATCGGTCACCGTACAAGTATTCCCGAACGGGCTGCGTGTGCCGACCGGCGTCATCCAGACAGAAGCTCCGCCGCCAGGACTCGAACCTAGACTTCACAGCTCCAAAGGCTGTCGTGCTGCCATTACACCACGGCGGATCGCGCCCCCCAGTCTGCCAGAACGGCCACCCAGAGCCGAAAGCGGGCACGGGATAATGGTGGGATGTCCGAGCACGCTGACGAGGTCGACAGGATCGTCGACGCGTGGGAGCGGGAGCGACCCGATCTCGACTTCGCTCCCCTGCAGGTGCTGTCGCGAGTCGACCGGCTCTCGCGGCACCTCGATCGGGCACGGAAGGGTGCTTTCGGTCGGTCGGAGCTGCAGTCGTGGGAGTTCGATGTGCTCTCGGCATTGCGACGCGCCGGCTCGCCGTACCGGCTGAGCCCGAAAGCGCTGCTCACGCAGACGCTGGTCTCCAGCGGCACGATGACCAACCGCATCGACCGGCTCGTCGAGCGCGGCCTTGTCGAACGGCAGACGGATCCGAACGACGGGCGGGGCATCCTGGTGCGGATGACCTCGCAGGGCCTCACCAGGGTGGATGCCGCGATCACCCGCCTCGTCGACGCCGAGGCGGAGTTGCTGCGCACGCTGGCATCCGGCGACCAGACGCGCTTGGCTGCGCTACTCCGCAAGCTCAGCCTTGATTTTGACTAGTCACTGAAGGGGTCGATGGCAGGCTCACAACGAGCCCCAAGTCGATGCCGATACCTTCGTAGGGATGAGTGACGACGACCCCCTCCCGACCCGAACCGGCGCGCCCCTGCTGAGCGATCGCACCGTCGAGCTCCTCGATCACGCCGACAGCGGTACTGTGGCCGAACTCACGTCCCTGCGCGACCAGCTCAACCGGTTCCTGATGCGCTACAAGTTCGGAATCTCCGAGGTGGAGACGAAGCTCACGATCCTGCGCGAGGAGTTCAACCTCACCGCCGGGTACAACCCGATCGAGAACATCGCGTGCCGCGTCAAGTCGCTCGACGGTGTGCTCGAGAAGGCGATGCGCAAGGGCATCCCGCTCGACCTCGGCGCCATCGAGGACGGGCTCTCCGACATCGCAGGCGTGCGCGTGATCTGCAGCTTCGTCAGCGACGTGTACCGCATCTTCGACATGCTGACCTCGCAGGCCGACATCACCGTGCTCGAGGTCAAGGACTACATCGCGAACCCCAAGCCGAACGGGTACCGCAGCCTGCACGTCATCCTCGAGGTGCCCGTGTTCCTCTCCGGCGGCCCGGAGCAGGTGCGTGTCGAGGTGCAGTTCCGCACCATCGCGATGGACTTCTGGGCCAGCCTCGAGCACAAGACCTACTACAAGTACGACCGACAGGTGCCGCGGCACCTCATCGACGGGCTCACCGAGGCGGCCGAGACCGCTGCACACCTCGACGCGACCATGGAGCGGCTGCACCACGAAGTGCGCGGCTACCCGCAGCCGCCGCGCACGCTCGCGATCTGACGGCCTCTCCCTGCCTCCACCCGCTGACTCGCCGACCCGCCCAGCCGGGCAGCCCAGCCGGGCAGCCCAGCCGGGCCGACCTGCCCACTATTGCGCCAGTTGCGCTCTATTGCGCCAGTTGGAGTGGCCCACTAGAGCGAACGTGGCGCTGCTGGCTGCCGGAGGGCCGGGTCGGCACTACCGGAGGGCCCGGTCGGCGTTATCGGAGTGCGGGTCGACGCTGCCGCGGGTCGACGCTACCGCGGGTCGACGCTGCCGCGGGTCGACGCTGGCGCGGGTCGACGCTGGCGCGGGTCGACGCTGGCGCGGGTCGACGCTGTCAGACGGCGGCACCGTGGCGGGGGCGGCTGCGGGCGTCAGCGGCCGCGGCGAGCTCGCCCAGCAGCTCGGCGGTGTCGCCCCAGCCGATGCACGCGTCGGTGACCGACTGTCCGTACACGAGACCGGCGAGGCCAGCATCCGTGAGCTTCTGGTTGCCTGGCTCGAGGAAGCTCTCGGCCATCACCCCGGCGATCGGCTCGCCCGCGCGCACCTGGTCGGCGAGCTCCCGCAGCACGGCCGCCTGTCGAACGTGGTCCTTGCCGCTGTTGCCGTGGCTGGCGTCCACCACCACGCGAGGCGTCAGGCCGGCGCGGGCGAGCAGGGCTGCGGCATCCTCGATGCTCGCCGTGTCGTAGTTGGGGGTGCCGCGTCCGCCGCGCAGGATGACGTGCGCCGCGTCGTTGCCGCTCGTCGACACCAGCGCCGCCTGGCCCGTCTCCGTCACTCCGAAGAACACGTGCCGCTGAGCCGCGACCGTGCAGCCGTCGACCGCGACCTGCACGTCGCCGTCCGTGGCGTTCTTGAAGCCGATCGGCATCGAGAGCCCGCTGGCGAGCTGCCGGTGGATCTGGCTCTCGGTCGTGCGGGCGCCGATCGCACCCCAGCTCACGGCATCCGCGATGTACTGCGGGCTGGTCGGCTCGAGGAACTCGCACCCGACGGGCAGACCGAGCTCGAGGATGTCGAGCAGGAGCCTCCGCGCGATGCGGAGTCCATCGGCGACGCGGTGCGTCCCGTCGAGGTGAGGGTCGTTGATGAGGCCCTTCCACCCGCCGGTGGAACGCGGCTTCTCGAAGTACACGCGCATGACGATGAGCAGGTCGTCCCGATGCTCGCGCGCAGCGACCGCCAGCCGACGTGCGTAGTCGAGCGCCGCCTCGGGGTCGTGCACCGAGCAGGGCCCGACGACGACGAGCAGCCGCGGGTCGTCGCCGCGCAGCACCGCCTCGATCTCACGCCGGCTGTTCGCGACGAACTCGGCTGCGGCAGGCGTCAGCGGCGCCTCTGCACGCACCTGCGCAGGGGTGGGCAACGCTTCGATCGATGTGACTCGGGTATCGGAGGTGGAGTCCATGGTCTTCTCTCGCTTCGTGGTCGGATGCCGCCCGGCGAGAGACCCAGCCCGTCTCCCGAGCCGATCTTCGCCTTAACGACGAAGGGCAGGTTCCTGTCGGATCCTGCCCGTTGGCTCTGGAGGGTGCTGGTCAGCGCTTCGTGACCGTCGGCTCCTCCAGAGCCAACGCGAAATACGCATACCAGCGGGTTGTCATGACGGTGAGCGTAGCAGACGTGGCCGACCCCCTCACACGTCGATGCGGTAGCTCAGCTCGAGCTCGTCGGCGGGGACCCCGCGGATGCCCCAGTTGGCGCGCGGCGTCTCGGTGATCGTGATCTCCACATCGTTCGGCGCGATGCCCAGCGCGGACGTCTCGCGGTACACCGCGCGGATGAACGCCTTCTTGGTCTCCGTCGTTCTGCCCTCGAACATGCTGACCTCGATGATCGTGTAGTCCCTGCTGCGATCATTCGGCGCGATCAGCAGGCCGTCGTCGAGCGGCACGAACCGGTGGAAGCGCTTGGTCTCGGGCAGCTGCAGGGTCTCGACGGCGGCCGTGTGGATGGCATCCGACAGAGCCGGGATGCGGGGACGGAGGGCATCGGCGTGCCCGTAGACGACGATCTGTGCCATGCGGCCAGTGTGGCAGACAGCCGTTCCCGCACCCGGGTCAGGCGGCGTCTTCGCTCGGGTGGTTCTGGTTGAGGATCCCGACGACCTGGTCGTAGTCGCCGCGGACCTCGCCGTAGCGCAGGAACTTGACGGTCTGCACCTGTACCTCCTTGGCATCCGGCTGGGTCTCGAGCAGCTGCATCACCTCGTCGATGAACTCGTCGAGGGGCATCGCGTGCTCGTTCTCGTCGTGACCGGGCATCAGCTGGGTGCGCACCGCAGGCGGAACGAGCTCGGTGACGCGAACGCTCGTGTCGGCCAGCTGCAGTCGCAGCGATTCGCTGAGCATGTGGATGGCCGCCTTGGTCGCGTTGTAGCTCGGGGTGATGGCGAGCGGGGTGAAGGCGAGTCCGGACGAGACGGTCATGATCGTTGCGTCATCCCTGCCCTGCAGGTGATCGATGAAAGCTCCGATGAGCCGGATAGGCCCGAGCAGGTTGGTCGTGACGGTCTGCTCGGCGTTGGCGACGAAGCAGGCGGGTGTGTGCCAGTCCTCGGCGCGCATGATGCCCGCCATCGCGATGAGCACGTTCAGGTCGGGGTGCGCCTGCAGCACCTGGGCCGATGCGCAGGCGATGCTCGCGGCATCCGCCGTGTCGATCTCGATGGTGTCTATGCCGGGGTGCTCCGACCGGATGCTCGCAAGCAGCTCCGTGCGCCGCCCGCCGATCACGACGGTGTTGCCCTTCGCCTCGAGGGCGATGGCGAGCGCGAGTCCGATGCCGCTGGTGGCACCTGGGATGAAGATGGTGTTTCCGCTGATCTGCATGACTTCAGCGTGATCGAGCGGCCGAAACCGCGGCAGAGAGCGCTCACCGGGGGATCGGCGATCCCTGGTTGCGACGGCGCGACGCGGGGATGATGGATCACATGGATGCTGCCGCCCTCGCCGACTTCCTGCGTCGCCGCCGCGCCGAGCTCACCCCCGCCGACGTCGGCCTGCCGCAGGGCGCACGGCGGCGAGCGCCCGGGCTCCGACGCGAGGAGGTGGCGCAGCTCGCCTCGATGTCGGTCGACTACTACACGAGGCTGGAGCAGCAGCGCGGTCCGCAGCCGAGCGAGCAGATGCTGGCGTCGCTCGCGAGGGCCCTGCGGCTGAGCCGTGACGAACAGGACTACCTGCATCGGATGGCCGGGCACGGCATCCCCGATCGCAACTCGACGGCATCCAACGTTGCGCCTGCGCTGCTCCGCGTGCTCGATCGGCTCGACGACTCCCCCGCGCTGATCATCTCCAGCCTCGGAGAGTCGTTGGTGCAGAACCGGATGGCGGATGCCCTGTTCGGCGATCGCTCGGCGCTGACCGGCCTCGAGCGCAGCGAGGTGTACCGCTGGTTCGCACATCCGGGGACCGAGCGGGTGCTGTATCCGGAGAACGACAGGCCACGACAGTCGCGAGCACTGGTCGCCAGCCTGCGGGTCTCGTACGGCACTTCCGGGCCGTCTTCGCGGGCCGGCGAGCTGGTGCGAAGACTGCAGGAGATCAGCGACGAGTTCACGCAGATCTGGGAGCGCCACGAGGTCGCGAAGCGGTTCGAGGACCACAAGGTGCTCATCCATCCCGAGGTCGGTGCCATCGAGTTGGACTGCCAGGTGCTGTTCACCGAGGATCAGGGCCAGGCGTTGCTCATCCTGACCGCTCCGCCCGGAACCGAGGCCTCGGAAAAGCTGCGCCTCCTGTCGGTGCTGGGAACGCAGGAGTTCTCCATAGGCAGGTAGACCGCAGGATGCCCACCCGCGAGCCACCAGCTTCCCGCCGAGCGACCACCCTGTCGCCGAACCACCACGAAATCCGCGTCGATATATGGGTGGCTCGACGGGAAGTGGGTGGCTCAACGGGAAGTGGGTGGCTCGCGGGGAAGAACTAGGGTGGACGGGTGTCCGAGCCGACCGACGCCTCCTCGCAGGAGTCGTCGCGTCCGCTCGACGAGGGCGACGGCACCGGGGTCGAGGCCGGCGTCGAGGATGTCGCCGTCGCTGAGACCGCAACTCCCCGCACCGCGTCGGTGTGGCGCAATCAGTCGTACGTGCGCCTCTGGATCGGCGAGACGCTCAGCCAGGCCGGCGAACAGGTCGGAACGCTCGCGATCCCGGTACTCGCCGTGCTCGTGCTCAACGCCACCGCGGAGCAGGTGGGTCTTCTCAGCGCGGCGGAGACGCTCGCGTTCCTGGTGATCGGGCTGCCTGTCGGGGCGTGGGTCGACCGGATGCGCAAGCGTCGCGTGATGATGACCGCCGACGTCGTGCGAGCCCTTGCGCTGGCATCCATTCCCGTGCTCTGGTGGCTGGGACTGCTGCAGATGTGGCAGCTGTACGTCGTCGGAGCGGTGGTGGGCGGCGCGACGGTGTTCTTCGACGTGACGTACCAGAGCTACGTTCCTCGACTCGTTGAGCCGAAGCAGATGACCTCGGCGAACTCGGGGTTGGAGACGAGCGCGCAGGTCGCAAGGGTGGCCGGCCCTGCCGTGTCGGGCGGTCTGCTGAACATCATGCCCGCGCCGCTGGTGGTTTTGGCGACGTCGATCGGCTACGTGTTCTCATTCGGGTTCGTCGCCTCCATTCGCGACGCCGAGCCCAAGCACGTGAAGACGCCGCAGGCGTCGCTGGCACGGGAGATCGGCGAGGGGCTGCGGTTCGTCTTCGGCAACAGACTGCTGCGACGCATCGTGATGATGACCGGGGCATCCAATCTGTTCGAGGGACTGGTGACGACTCTGTCGTCGCTGTTCGTGCTGCGGGAGCTGGGCCTCTCCCCTGCCGTGTACGGCATCATCGGCGGAGTGAGCGCCGTCGGCGGCATCCTCGGCGCGATCGCGGCACCGGCCCTGTCGCGACGGATCGGCGAGGGGCGCATCATCGTGGTCGCGGCACTGGTGAGCGCGATCGCCCCGTTCCTCATCCCGCTGGCGGCCGCCGTTCCGAGCGCCTCGATCGCGCTGCTCATCGGCGGAGACTTCTTCTTCATGTTCGCGGTGCTCGTGTACAACATCTCGCAGCTGTCGTTCCGTCAGCGCATCTGCCCGCCGCCGCTGCTCGGTCGGATGAACGCGTCGATCCGCTTCGTCGTCTGGGGCGTCATCCCGATCGCGGGTGTAGCAGCCGGACTCCTCGGCGGATGGATCGGAGTCGTGCCGACCATGTGGCTCGGCTGCGTGCTGGGGCTGCTGTCGTGCGGCATCGTGGTGTTCTCACCCCTGATCGGGATGCGAACGCTGCCGGACGCCCCGGCCTGAGTGCGGAATCCGCGGAGCACGCCCGACGTTTCCCCCGATGACGAAGCACACGTGCGGTGAAACTCACCGATGACTGAACACACAGCGTGAACGGAAGGTATGACGTGGAGGCAGCAGACATCCGCACCATCGGCATCCTCGGTGCAGGCAAGCTCGGCACGGTTCTCGGCCGACTCGCCGTCGCTGCCGGGTACGACGTGCTGATCGCGGGGTCGGGAGATCCCGGGAAGATCGCGCTGATCGTCGAGGTGCTCGTGCCGGGGGCGAAAGCGGTGAGCGCCGAAGACGCCGCCAAGGACGCGGACGCGGTCATCCTCGCCCTGCCGCTCGGCAAGCACGAGTCGCTGCCGGTCGATGCGCTCAAAGACAAGCTCGTCATCGACGCGATGAACTACTGGTGGGAGGTCGACGGCATCCGCGACGATCTCAACGATCCCCTGACGTCGACGAGCGAGATCGTGCAGCGGTTCCTGCCGGAGTCGCGCGTCGTCAAGGCGCTCAACCACATGGGGTACCACGACCTCGAGGATGAGACGCGCCCGCCCGGCGCGGAGGGACGCAAGGCCATCGCGATCGCCGGAGACGGGGCCGACGAGGTGGATGCCGTCGCCCACATCGTCGACGCGCTCGGCTTCGACCCGGTGGTCGCCGGCCCCTTGAAGGAAGGCATCCGCTTGGAGCCGAACACCGAGCTGTTCGGGGCGGACGTGGATGCCGACCAGGTGCGCTACCTGCTGACGACGTTCCCCGAGTCGGCCCGCGGACGGGTCGTCGAACGGGCTCGAAAGGAGCCGGCGGCCTAGTCCGCTGCTTGGTCGGTGGGATGTCCAGAGGGTGATCCACTGAATCTGAGAGTCCTCTCAGTAACGGTAGACTGGGCGTGCCGCGGCATCGCTTGGCCGCACACCCCCCGCGTCTCGCCGATTGGAACTCCCCTGTGCCCGAACTAGATAAGAACCTTCACGCCGTCTTCGACGAGGTCATGCGCCGCAATCCGGGTGAGCACGAGTTCCACCAGGCAGTGCGCGAGGTTCTGGAGAGTCTCGGCCCGGTCGTCTCCAAGCACTCGGAGTACGCCGATGCCGAGGTCATCCGTAGGCTGTGCGAGCCGGAGCGCCAGATCATCTTCCGCGTGCCGTGGACCGACGACTCAGGTCGCGTGCAGCTCAACCGTGGGTTCCGCGTCGAGTTCAACTCCGCTCTCGGTCCGTACAAGGGCGGCCTGCGCTTCCATCCGAGCGTTTACCTCGGCATCGTGAAGTTCCTCGGGTTCGAGCAGATCTTCAAGAACTCCCTCACCGGCCTGCCGATCGGCGGCGGCAAGGGCGGCTCGGACTTCGACCCCAAGGGCAAGTCCGACGCCGAGGTGATGCGGTTCTGCCAGTCGTTCATGACGGAGCTCTACCGGCACATCGGGGAGAACACGGATGTCCCGGCGGGCGACATCGGTGTCGGGGGCCGTGAGATCGGCTACCTCTTCGGCCAGTACAAGCGCATCACGAACCGCTACGAGTCCGGCACCCTCACCGGCAAGGGCCTCACGTGGGGCGGATCCCAGGTGCGCACAGAGGCGACCGGCTACGGCGTCGTGTTCTTCGTCGACGAGATGCTGAAGACCTCCGGCGACTCCTTCGAGGGCAAGCGCGTCGTCGTCTCCGGGTCGGGCAACGTCGCGATCTACGCCATCGAGAAGGTGCACCAGCTCGGCGGACGGGTCGTCGCCTGCTCGGACTCCAACGGCTACATCGTCGACGAGGCGGGCATCGACCTCGAGCTGCTCAAGGAGATCAAGAACGGTCACCGCGGGCGCGTCAGCGACTACGCGGAGCGACGCGGGGCATCCGTGCACTACGTCGCTGGCGGCTCCGTCTGGGACGTGCCGTGCGACATTGCACTCCCCTGCGCGACCCAGAACGAGCTCGACGCCAAGGCGGCCACCACGCTGATCGCGAACGGATGCCGCATCGTGGCCGAGGGCGCGAACATGCCTACCACTCCCGAGGCCACCCGCCTGCTGCGCGACGCCTCGGTCGCCTTCGCGCCGGGCAAGGCTGCCAATGCCGGCGGGGTCGCCACGAGCGCGCTCGAGATGCAGCAGAACGCGTCGCGCGACTCCTGGTCGTTCGAGCACACCGAGCAGCGGCTCGCCGACATCATGAGCTCGATCCACGACCGCTGCCTGTCGACCGCCGACGAGTACGGCGCGCCTGGCAACTACGTGGCGGGCGCCAACATCGCCGGGTTCACGCAGGTCGCCGACGCCATGCTGGCGCTGGGGCTGATCTAGATCTGAGCTGAGCGCTGGATTTCGGAGATTCACCGAGCGGGTCGGCGTGTCGGGGCATCCCGTCGGAGCGTCGGGGTGAATCTCCGAAATCCAGCACCGCGGCGCCGCTCCCCTACCCTTGAACCTGACATGGCGCATCTTCTCGGGGCTGAGGCCCTGCATCTCGAGTACCCGACCCGAGTGGTCTTCGACTCCGTCTCGCTGGGCGTGAACGAGGGCGACCGCATCGGCATCGTCGGCCGCAACGGCGACGGCAAGTCCAGCCTGCTGGCGATGCTGTCCGGACGCCTCACGCCGGACTCCGGACGCGTCACCGTGCGCGGCGGAACCCGCATCGGCGTGCTCGACCAGCAGGACACGCTCGACGACGCGGATGTCGTGTCGCGGGTCGTCGTCGGCGAGACGCCCGAGCACGAGTGGGCCGGCGACGCTCGGGTTCGTGACGTGATCGCAGGGCTCCTCACCGACATCCCGTGGGATGCAACGGTCGGCACCCTGAGCGGTGGACAGCGACGACGCGTCGCGCTCGCCGCTCTGCTCACGGGCGACTGGGACGTGCTCGCTCTCGATGAGCCCACGAACCACCTCGACGTCGAGGCCATCACGTGGCTCGCACGGCACGTGAAGGGCCGGTGGCCCGCGAGCGCGGGCGGCCTGCTCGTCGTCACGCACGACAGGTGGTTCCTCGACGAGGTGGGAACGGCGACCTGGGAGGTGCACGACCGCATCGTCGAGCCGTTCGAGGGCGGGTACGCGGCGTACATCCTGCAGCGCGTCGAACGCGATCGGATGGCCGCGGCCTCAGGGGCCAAGCGTCAGAACCTCGCCCGCAAGGAGCTCGCCTGGTTGCGCCGCGGAGCGCCTGCGCGCACGTCGAAGCCGAAGTTCCGCATCGACGCGGCGAACGCGCTCATCTCCGATGTGCCGCCGATCCGCGACTCCGTGTCTCTGAAGGCGCTCGCCGTGTCGCGGCTGGGCAAAGAGGTCGTCGACCTCGTGGACGCCGGCGTCACGTATCCGGCGAGAAAGGGCGAGGCCGCGGGCGGGGGCGCTGGCGGTACAGCGGCAGCCGACGGCGCTGGCGGTGAGCGCACGGTGCTGCGCGACGTGGAGTGGCGCATCGCGCCGGGCGAGCGCACGGGCATCCTCGGCGTGAACGGTGCGGGCAAGTCGACGCTGCTCGGTCTGGTCGACGGCACGATCCAGCCGACCTCCGGGCGCGTCAAACGCGGCAAGACCGTGAAGGTGGCCTCGCTCACCCAGCAGATGGACGAGCTCGACGAGCACCTCGACGATCCGGTGCGAGTCGTGCTCTCACGCCTGCGCACGACGTACACGATCGGCACCGGATCGAAGGCGCAGGAGCTGACGCCCGGCCAGATGCTGGAGCGGCTCGGGTTCGCGTCCCCGCAGCTCTCGACCCCCGTGAAGGACCTCTCGGGCGGCCAGAAGCGGCGACTGCAGCTGTTGCTCATCCTGCTGGATCAGCCGAACGTGCTCATCCTGGACGAGCCGACGAACGACCTCGACACCGACATGCTCGCGGCCATCGAGGACCTGCTCGACACCTGGCCGGGCACGCTCATCGTCGTCTCGCACGACAGGTACTTCATCGAGCGCGTCACCGACCAGCAGTACGCGATCCTCGACGGACACCTGCGGCATCTCCCAGGCGGCGTCGACGAGTACCTGCGGCTGCGCGCGCTGGAGGAGCGGCGGGATGCCTCCGCCGCTGCGGGCCCCGTGCGAGGAACGTCGACGGGCTCCACGACCGGCGGCGGGTCGACCAGCACCGGACCGGCCGAGGAGGGCGCCTCCGGGCTGAGCGGCGCAGCACTGCGCGACGCGCAGAAGGAAGTCGCGTCGCTGGAGCGCCGTCTCGGCAAGCTCGCCGAGCGGATCGACACCGCACGAACCGCGCTGGCCGAACACGACCAGTCTGACTACGTCGGTCTCGGCGAGAAGACCGACGCGATCGGAGCCCTCGAGCGCGAGGCCGAGGAGCTCGAGGAACGGTGGTTCGAGCTCACCGAGGCGATCGGCTGAGCCGCTGCGACGGCTGAGTATCGCCAGGCTCGGTCATCCGGTCGATTCTGTTCCTGACGGCTCGGCACGTCGTCCGCGCAGCACGCCCCACGCGATCAGGCCGATCGTGGCGAGCAGCGACAGGATGCCGAACCAGAGCGACCCGATCTGCAGGATGATCGGGATGCTGAACGCCGTGAGGATGCCACCACCGAGGAACGGCTCGTAGATGAGCTGCTTGTACCCGTAGCCGCGGGCAGTGGTGGTGACCTGCTCGGGGTCCGCCATATCGGCGAGCACGAAGCCCGTCGCGACGTTGCCCTGCGATTGCCCGTAGTCGGCGATGGAATGCTCGAACCAGTTCTTCCTGTGGATGAGCGGGCCGAGCCACAGCATGCCGAGCACGCTCCACGCGAACGCGATCACGGTGAGGATGACCAGGGCGGGGATGTTCGACCCGAGCGCGGCGAGCGACATCGTTCCGATGGCGGCGGCGATCAGGATGTCGAGCGCGAGGCCGGTGATGTCGTTGACGGTGCGCCGCTCGACCCAGTGCTCCTTCTTCGTCACCGTCAGCACGAGCTGCACGAGGAAGCCGCCGATCACCGTGAACGGGAAGAGCGGAAAGCGGTCGAAGATGTCGGAGCCGAACGAGTTGGTGATCCAGCGCAGCAGCTCGAGGATAACGATCGCGATCGCGATGGAGACCGAAATCGCGCCGAAGCTCCGGCTGATCGACCCGATGCCGATGTCGCCGGCCTGATCGCCGGCGTTGGGACGCACATCCTGCAGCTTTCCCGCACCTTCACCGTGCGTCGGCTGCTGGCGGGCGACTGAGATGCGGGGGTTGCGCACCGCGTAGTTCACCAGGATGGACCCGCCGACGACGCCCGTGATCATGCTGATCGTGGCGAGCCCGAGCCCGACGTCGATCATCTCCGGTGCGCCGGCCTCTGTGAGGAGGCCGCCCATGCCCGCGATGGTGCCGTGGCCACCGGCGAAGGAGAGCTCGAGGATCGACCCCGCGACGTCCGGCAGGCCGAAGAACGGGGTCAGGATGAACACCACGGCGAACGCCCCGAGTGCGAACTGACCGAACGAGAACACCGAGCCCAGGATGACGTGAGGCGCGGCGTCGCTCCAGATCTGCTTCACCGACGGCAGTTTCTTGCCGATCATGATGCCGGCGAACACCACGTTGATCATCAAGCCAGGCAGCCGGGCCATGATCTCGGTGACCTGCACGGGGATCGGGCTCCAACCGCTGAGGCCGAGCACCTGGGGCCCCAGAAGCAGGATGAGGAATCCCGCGATCACGCTTGCCGGCAGGTACAGCCTGGCGAGGATCGGTACGTAGCGGCGGATGACCGCAGCGAGGATCAGCGCGATGCCGAGGAAGACCAGCGAGAGCCCGACCCACTGGGCATCCGTGTACTCACCGAACATGGGCTCATCCTTCACCCGTCGGTGTGCGCGACGGAAGGGTCGACCGGCGGAGGGGCTAGGACGGCGGCATCACCCGCGCGCCGTGCACGGGTGCGGAGACGCGTGCGGCGCGAAGCTGCGCCGCGCTCAGCGCGATCTGCAGGTCGATCGCCGACTCCCGGTCCTCGGCGAGGAACGCGACCGTCGGGCCCGACCCCGACACCAGCCCGGCGAGGGCGCCGCTGCGCTCCCCCAGCTCGAGCACGTCGGCGAGCTCGTCGGAGAGGTGGATGGCAGGGGCCTGCAGATCGTTCGCGAGGTTCTCGGCCAGCATCGCCGGATCGCCTGCACGCAGCGCCTGCAGCAGCTCGGTGTTCACGGTCGGATGCTCGACGACCGGCGCCAGCTCCCCCGCGTGCCGTTCCCGGTGAAGGTCGAGCTCACGGTACACGGCAGGCGTGGACAGCTCGCCCCGGGGCAGCACGAGCACCCAGTCGAACCGGCCCTGCGTGAGCACGGGGCTCAGCTCGTCACCGCGTCCCAGCCCGATCGCCGTTCCGCCGGAGAGCGCGAACGGCACGTCGGCTCCCAGCTCGGCCGCCAGCTCGTGCAGCCGCTCCCGGCTGAGGCCGGCATCCCACAGCGCATCGCACGCGACGAGCGTCGCTGCGGCATCCGCCGATCCTCCGCCCATGCCTCCTGCGATGGGGACGTTCTTCTCGATCTCGATGCGCACCCCGCCCGGCACGCCTGCCGCATCGGCGACGAGTTGGGCCGCACGCACGGCGATGTTGCGGCCATCCGTCGGCAGCCCAGAGCAGTCGATGGGGCCGGTGAAGCCGACCGAGATCGTCTCGGCCGGCCAGACGCGAACGTCTTCGTAGAGCGACACGGCCTGATAGACCGTCGCGACATCGTGATAGCCATCGTCGCCGACCGCGCCGACGCCGAGGTACAGATTGACCTTGCCAGGGGCACGGGTGTGGATGGGCAGCCCCATGCTCACAGCGGTCATGACTACCAACCTACGGGTTCGGGAAGCGGGTCTCGAACGGGCCCGCGGTCGGTCACGGAGTGTTCTTCAGCCGAGGGGTGTGCCTGCGTCCTGCAAGCGGAAGGCTCAGGATGCTCCTGCGCGCGCCATCCGCGATTCCGAGCGCCCCGAGCGCCACGATCGGATACGCGACGAGCGCCACGACGACCGGCGGCCACGAGTCGAACAGCGACCCCGCGACCGCGAGGAGCGCCCAGAGCACGAGCGGGTGCGCGAGGAAGACGCCGAACGATCGATCGGACAGGTAGTCGAGGGTGCGATGCGGTGCATCCGCTCGCCTGTCGATCCACCACGCTCCGATCGCCATCAGGGCGACGCCCGCGACGACCGACCACAGGATGACCGCTGGTTGGTATGCCGTCGCGGCACGATACGGCGAGTACCCGACGACGAACACCTGGAAGAAGTACACCCCGAGCGTGAGGATCGCGGCGACGACCGTGGTGATCGCGATGCCGCGCCTGTGCGCGCGAACGAATGCCATCACGGCAGGCACGTGGTCGGCAGCGATCGCACCCCCGATCACGAACGCCTGGTAGTTGATCACGTTGGTGACGATGTTGAGCCAGTGCAGGGACCCCGGAGCGTAGGCGTCGAGCGAGCTCGTCGTCAGCTGGCCGGCGAACGCGATGGCGAGCACCAGCCAGTGCCAGCGTCTGCTCCAGACCACGAGCCGGAACAGCAGAGGCGCCAGCAGGTAGATCTGCATCGTGACGAGCAGGAAGTACATGTGGTAGAACGCCGTGCCGGTCAGCACCGCCCACAGGTAGTGCACCACGAAGGCGCCGAGATCGAACGGATGCCCGACCTGGTCGACGATGCAGTAGATCAGCGACCACACCAGATAGGGGACGCCGACGAGGAGGAACCGCTTCGGCCAGAACGTGCGCATCGGCTGCGGACGGCGCAGATAGCTGAGGGTCAGCACGAACCCCGTGAGGGCGAAGAAGACCTCTCTGGTGAAGTGCAGCAGCATCAGCGAGGCGATGAGCGGTACATCCCCCCGCGCCGTGTGGCTGACGACGTGCACCGCGATCACGCACGCGAAGGTGAGCACGCGCACGACCTCGAGCTCGTAGAGTTTGCGGCTCCTCTTCTTGGTCGTGCCGCCTACCTGAGGGTGAGACGCCGTCACGAAAGCGAAGCCGGCCCGCCTGCCGATTCCGTCGTCACCACATCGCGGCGCGCGCGCCGCCTGCTCCGCAGGTACGAGACGCCGAACGGCGCCAGGGAGAGCACGAGGATGACGACCGAGATGACGTCGAGGTTGGAACCCACGAAGGGAATCTTACCCAGCAGCAATCCGGCAACGCTGATGACGGTCGCCCATGCGACGCCTCCGACGATGTTCCAGAGCAGGAAGACGCGGTAGCGCATGGTGGATGCCCCTGCCAGCGGCGGCACGAACGTGCGCACCAGCGGCACGAAGCGGGCGAGCACGATCGCGAAGGGTCCGTACTTCTCGAAGAACGCGTCGGTGCGCACCAGGTACTTCGTCTTCAGAATGCGTGCGTCATCCTTGAACAGGCCCCGACCGAACCGCCTGCCGATCAGATAGCCGATCTGGTCTCCCAGGATCGCCGCCCCCGCCGCGACGACGATGAGCAGCGGAACGGGCACCCCTGCCGCACCGGCCATGATCGCAGCAGCGAAGAGCAGCGTGTCGCCTGGCAGGAACGGGAAGAGCAGCCCCGTCTCGATGATCACGAAGACGGCGACGATGACGAGCAGCCATGGCCCCGCCGACTCGAGCCACCCCGCATACGCGACGCTGGTCGACGACGTGTGGACGACGGCGCCTGCGGCCGACGGGGTGATGCTGAGCAGCGTCGAGAGCAGGTGCACGGTCGTTCTCCTTGCGAGGGCTGAGCGATGAAGGGTCGACCTTCAGCCTCACGGCCCGGCTCCAAGAAACGACTGACCTACGAATCCACGGCGAAAGCGCGCTGCCTGCGCGGCGCGCCGACGTACATCGCCGCGACGAGGCAGACCATGAGGACCACGAGGGCGAGGGATGTCCATCCCTCGCCGACTCCGAGCCCGCCCTCCGCCACGGGCTTGCCCAACCAGTCGGCGATGGAGGCGCCAAGCGGGCGCGTCACCACGTAGGCGAACCAGAACGCGAACACCGCGTTCCAGCGCAGGAACCGGTACCCGAGGGCCGGAATGAGGATGACCACCGCGAACACCACGATCGACGCGAGGTAGCCGAGCCCGAGCCCCACGGCGGCGAGGTCGCCCAGTGCGGTGCCCATCGCGAACGTGGCGACGACGGCCGCCCAGTAGAACAGCTCCCGACGCAGGTTGCGGATCTCGTGCACCGACAGGGTGTGCTCGAAACGCAACCAGAGCAGGAACACCGCCGCAAGCACGACGGCGTAGAACAGCGTCGACACCGCGTACGGCACGCCGAGAGCGACGTGCATCACGTCGGCGGCCATGGTGCCGAAGACACCGACCATGCCGACCGCCGTCCAGTACGCCCACGGGGTGTATCGGCGACGCGTGAGTTGAACGATCAGCGCGATGATGAAGAGCCCGAAGCCGCACAGCACGGCGAGCACGGGCGGCATCACGTGGATGGAGAAGTCGGAGACCGCCTCGCCCATGGCCGTCGAGACGCCCTTCGTGATCCAGAACAGCGGCGTGGGATCGGGAACACGCTGTGCTTTCGCGCGCGGACGGAGGGCGGTGCCGGTCATGGGGCGTCGAGTCTTTCGGGAGTGGGTCAACGGGTGAACAGCGAGATGACGCTGGTGTGATCGACGAACTGTTCGGTGGAGTGATACCCCAGCCGCTCGAGCGACGGGATGCCCCAGGTGTCAGTGTGGCCCGCGAGCGAGTACTCGACGACCCAGACACGGTCGACGCCGGCGAATCGGCCGAGCGACGCCGCCTCGTCAACCGTGTAGGTCGTGTCGTACCAGGTCGGGTTCGACGCGTACGGAGAGCGAAGGTCCACATCGCGCACCGCCGAGAACGCCGCGGGGTCGGTGTTCATGGCGAGCCTGGTTCGCCGCGAAGGACGCTCCCCCTCGTCGAACACGATCCCGTCGCCCTTCTGAGCGTGAGCTTGGATCGTCGCGGCGATCTCGTTCCAGTCGGACTGGTTCATGGCATACGCCTCGCGCTGCCCGACCCACACCGGAACCGCCGTGGCCAGGATGAGCGCGGCGGGCACGGCCGCCATCCACACTCGCCGGGAGATGCGGTCGACTGCGACGGCCATCAGCACGGCCGCCGCAGGCGCCGCGAACGTTCCGTAACGCGCGGTGAAGCCCGCCAGCACCGGGCTCGTGATGACGAGCAGTCCCATCGGGATCAGCAGCCAGCACAGCGCGAGCACGACCAGGTCGCGTCGCGGGTCGGGCTCGATCGGCGTGACCTCGCCCTGGGCGCGCTCACGGCGTTGGCGCACCGCCTTCACCACCAGGTCGCCCACCGCGATCGCGATGAGCACCCACGCGACGATCGCGAACGGCACCGCGGCGAACCACATTTGCACCAGCACCGAGAACGGCGTGACCTCGGTCTGGTGCACCAGATAGGAGATCTGGGAACGTTCCAGAAACGCGAAGACGATGAGAGGGATGCTGCAGACGAGCGCCGCTCCCGTGCTGAGCGCCCACGGCCTCAGCTGCCTGCGCACAGACGGCGTGACGGCGAAGAACGCACCGACGGCGAGGGCCATCAGGCCGTCGTAGAGGAACGAGTAGACCCCGAGCGTGAGAAGGGCGCCGTAGGCGACCCACAGTCGGGTCGTCCGCTCCGCAGGCGATCGCCGCGCCCTCAGCACGATCTCGACGACCACGGCGCAGATCACCGCGGCGATCGCGGCATCGAATGCGTAGGCGCGCGCCTCCTCGGCGGCGTAGGTGAGACGCGGGAGGATCGCAGCGATCCCGCCGGCGAACAGGGCGAGTCTGAGGGAGCCGAGACGCCCGCACATCCAGGTGACGGCGGCAGCGGCGACGCCGATCGCGAACGCGCTCGGCAATCGAAGTGCGAACGGGCTCGAACCGAAAACCTCGACCCAGAAGTGCAATGCCACGTAGTAGAGGCCGTGAACGGCATCCACGTGACCGAGCATCATGACGAGGCTGCCGAGCGGTCGGGTCGCCGACATCATGCTCGCCGCCTCGTCGCCCCACAGCGACGGGATCCACGACCCGATCAGGCCGATCACCGTCGCGACGGCTCCGACGACGAGCGTGACCAGCCCAAGACGGCGCGGTCCGGCACCCCGCACGGCGGACGATTGCGCTGCCGGCAGAGTGAGTTCGAGCATGCCCGGAGTCAATGCGAAACTCTCCCAGAACAGGCTAAGCGTTCCCAGCAGCGGCCAAGCAAGAATGGCCCGCCGAGCACGATCACCAGGCCGTCATGCGGAAGTCGTCTGAATCGTTCCTCAGTCAGTCCTCGCTCCAGTCCCGCTCGTCGAGTGGCCACTCCTCGTTGCGGAGCCGCACTTCATCGCCGAGCAGGGCCAGGCCGAGAAAGGCGATCGTCGCAAGTGCAACGGTGGCCACCACCGCTGTTCCCACGATCCATTTCACCTTCACGGCACCTCCACGATCCGCTTCTTCGTCCAGCGTTCACGAGCCGTTCCCAGATACGTCCCAGAGGCCGGTTCAGGCGCGCGGGAGGTGGAGCGTGAAGGTGGTGCCTGCGCTCGACGTGTCGGTCACCTCGATGCGTCCGCCGTAGCGGTCTGCGAGATCGCGCACCAGAGACAGCCCGATGCCGTATCCGGTGCGCACGGGTCCGGTGACCGCGTCGTCGCCGTGCGCGAACCGCTCGAACAGTCGACCGGGGTCGACGCCGCTGATGCCGGAGCCGTGGTCTTCGACCGCGAGGGTGAACCATTGCCTGTCCCTGGTCGACGCGACCCTCACCCCGACGGTTCCGCCATCGGGAGAGTGGCCGATCGCGTTGTCGACGAGCACGACGACGCAACGGCGCAGCGAGGTGCGCGGCATCGTCGTGGCGATATCACCGTCGACCGTTGCGTCGAGAACGACGCCCCTCGGCTCCGCCAGGATGCGCAGGTCGGTCAGTGTGTCGTCCACCACCTCTGCGACATGAACCGGCCCTTCCTGTTCCCGCTCCGCCGGCGGGGCCGCGGCGAGGAGAAGGTCGGTGATCACGTCTCCCAGCAGGCGGACGTCGTGCTGCAGCTCCCTGAGGTTGTCGCCGGGGTCATCCCCCGCGTCGATCTCCTGCTTGAGCACCTCGACGCGCGCGGCGACGACGGCGACCGGCGTGCGAAGCTCGTGGCTGGCATCCGCGACGAACGTGCGCTGGATGCGCAGCGCCTCCCCGAGCGGCTCGACCGCGCCGCGGGCGATCACCCAGCTGAGGAAGCCGGCGAGCACGATCGCGATCGCGCCGACGCCGATCATGGCGATCAGCAGGTCGTCCGCGTCGACGTAGATCTTCGTCTGGCCCGGCTGCGGCTTCTCCAGCAACTCGCTGGGCCGCGACTGATCGAGGATGAACGCGGCCGTCGCCGCCACGACCAGCACGACGATCGCTGCGGCGGCGATGGTGATGCGTGCCGTGACCACGCGCGACGCGTGGGCGATGGCTGCGGCATCCCCACCGATCGGCCGCGGGCGACGAGCCATCAGAGCTGCCCCAGACGGTAGCCTCTGCGACGCACCGTGAGGATGACGTCCTTGTCGGTCTTGCGCCGCAGATAGTGCACGTAGGTGTCGACGGTGCCCGGCTGGTCGTCCGAGCTGAACACTGCGCGCAAGATCTGCTCTCTGGTGAACGTACGATCCGGATGGTCGGCGAACAGCCTGAGCAGTGCGTTCTCACGAGGCGTGAGCAGGATGCGCCCGATGTGCGGCGAGTAGATGCAGGCATCGTCAGGGTAGAAGGTCCAGTCCCCCACCGGCATCCCCACGCCCTGCGGATCGAAGCGCCTGGTCAGCGCGCGCAGTCGCGCAGTGAGCTCGTCGTACTCGAACGGCTTGACCAGGTAGTCATTGGCTCCGGCGTCGAGTCCGTCGACCTTGTCGGCCGTCGTGCCGAGCGCCGTGAGCAGCAGAATCGGGGTGACCACCCTCGCGTCGCGCAGCTTGCGCACGATGCTCAGCCCGTCGAGGGTCGGCAGTCGGCGATCGAGGACGATCACGTCGTGGTCGCCCGTCTCCGCTCTCTCGAACCCCGCCTGCCCGTCGGCGATCAACTCGACCTCGAAGGAGGCCTGCAGCACCTTGGCCATCAGCGGGCCCAGTCGAGGGTCGTCCTCGATGAGCAGCAGGTAGGGGCGCGCCCGGGTCTCGTCAGCCACTGTCATGGTGCGCCTCCCGCGTGTCGTCGTCGCGGGCCGTGGATCGCGGGCAGCACGACGTTCAGGATCAGGGGTATCACGATGCAGGCGGCCGAGACCGTCAACAGGACCGATGCAGCGACATCCGTCGGGTAGTGCACCCCGAGATAGAGGCGTGACCAGGCGACGATCGCGACGACGACGGCACCGCCCGTCACATATGCCCACCGATGCCGGCAGTCGCGCAGGGTCAGCAGCAATCCGATCACCACGGCGCACGCAAGGGCCGTGTGCCCGCTGGGAAAGCTGAACCCGTGAGGTGTCGCGACGACCGCGGCGCTCAACTGAGGCCTCGGCCGCTGGATGATGTGCTTCATCGCCGCCGTCGCACTCCAGCACAGAAGCACGACCGCGCAGAACACGACGGCTCTCGTCAGCGACCTCGTCACGAGCCAGATCACGACAGCGATCACGAGGCTCAGGCAGAGCGCAACCGCGACACCGAACAGCCAGGCGACGAACTGCGCAGCCGACAGGCCTAGCGCGGTGCGGTTCGACGCGATGGCCTCGGGGGCCCTGGTCTCCACCGCCGTCCACGAGGCCGAGTGGGTCACGAGAAGACCGATCACGATCGTGAGCGCGATGCCCGCCATCCCGATCACGGCGAGGAGCCACGGATGTCGCACCGGACGCAACGCGACGGGAGTGGCCGTCCCGTTCATGTCCTCTCGTGTGCCGGCGTTGCGACCAGAGCCGCGAACTCGCTCGTGACCTCCGCCTGGTAGGCGGGGATGTCGAGGCCGCTCTCCGCGACCTCCCCGTTCAGGTACGCGATCATGCCGTCCCTGAGGGCGACGTCGCTCTGCCCGACCACGTGGATCGAGTCGCCCGGCAGGGAGTCGTGCACCGACGAGAACGCGGTCGAGACGATCGGGAGACGGCACACCGCCGCCTCGAGGAGCACCATCGGCTGGCCCTCGTACACGCTCGAGAGCACGAAGCAGTCAGCAGCGGCCATGATCGCGAAGGGGTTCTGGTAGGCGCCGGTGAGCGTGACGATGCCGCCGAGTCGCAGCGACTGGATCTGCTCTTCGAGCTCGGCGCGGAGCGGGCCCGTTCCGACGATCAGCAGCCGGGTGTCGGGATGCTCGGCGTGCACGGCGGCGAAGGCACGGATGAGCCGCGCGTGGTTCTTCTCGGGCGAGAGCCTGCCGACGGTGACGAACCACCTGCCCTTGTGCTCCTGGAGCTCCGGGACCCACGGGGGGACGATCGCCTCGAACGTCTCCTCGTCGATCGGATGACCGTCGAGAGTCTCGAGCGGCTCCTGCACCCCATCGAGCACACGCTGCACGTTCGGCAGGTTGCGCACGGTCACGAAGCGATCCGCAGGCGCGAACTCGGCGAGTTCCCTGCTGTTGAGCTCGGTGAGCCTCGGCGAGACGGAGACCAGTCGGTCGAACGACGAGTACAGCTCGAAGACACGGCCAAGGCTGCGCAGCATGCGCTTCTTGCCGTTCACCTCGCGGTGACGGTCGGCGGCCATCTCGTTGTGCAGCCAGATCGCACGGGGCGCATCGGGCGAGTGCAGCAGCAGGGTCGCCCAGAACGGCCCGTAGCCGCTGAAGTCGGCGACCCAGTCGAAGCGAGCGTCGCCGAAGACGCGCGCCCACTCGTCGTCCCACAGCGCCTTGTACCTGGCGGGGTCGGCGTGCAGCGTGGTGTCGCCGCGCCGCTCGTCGAGCTTGCGGCGCAGCTGCACGAGCTTGCTTCCGTTCATGCCGCCGAGTCGGAAGACCTGCCTCACTTCCGGCGGGACCAGCGACTGGTTGGCACGATGCCATTCGCGTCGCGAATACGTCATCAAAGCCGTGACGTCGTATCGCTCGTGGTCGATGGCGCGCAGCAGGTTCAGCGCGGCTGTGGTGATGCCGTTCGACCTCATGCCGCCGACGAAGAACAACAGCCGCTCGCGCCCGTCGCGACGGGCGGGGCGTACCTCGCGGCCCTCGGTCAGACCCTTGAAGACGATGTCGATCACGCGCTGCGTCACGGAGCCGTCCTCGCGCGGCGCGAACCGCTGCCGCCACTCCTCGTACGACGGCCACTGCTCGGCGCCGCCGAGCAGGTCCGACATCGCGCGGCCGGCAGCGGCCGGGTCGTCGACGACCGGGCCGGGCAGCTCCTCCGGCGGGAAGTACGTGCCGCGGGTCTCCGAGTATCCGGCGGCATTGGCAGTGGAGAAGACGATCGGCTTTCCCGTCGCCAGGTAGTCGAAGAAGATCGACGAGTAGTCGGTAATCAGGCCGTCGCAGAGGCCGAGGATCACGTTCGTCGGCACCGAGTTGGGCACCAGGATGCGACGCAGTTCCGGCCGCGACGCCGCGAACCCGTGCACGATCTGGTGCGTCTTCAGCAGCACGATGTGGTCGGACCCGAGCTCGTTCTGCAGCTGCTTCACGGTGGTGACGAGGTCGTCGATGTCATCCTCCGGCGTGGAGAAGCTTTCTCCGTGCCAGGTCGGCGCGTACAGCACGATGCCGCGACCCTCTGTCGTGACGCCTGCGCGCTCGAGCGCGGCCATCGCGCTCGCCGTCTCGATCGGGGTGAGCCGCTGCCGGTCGATGCGCGGGTAGCCCTCCGTGATGATGCGGCCCTGGTACACGTTCGTCAGACGGTAGGCCCTCTCGTACATCTGCTCCGCCATGAAGTCGTTGGCGGCGAGCAGATAGTCGGCGCAGAGGAAGTTGCGCAGCGTGTTCGCGGAGTCCAGCGCGCCGTCCGGCATGTCGAACCCCATCAGCTTGAGCGGCGTGCCGTGCCAGGTGTTCAGGTAGACCTGGCCCGCGCGCTTGCTGAACTCCGCAGGGAAGGTCGCGTTGTTGATCAGGTACTGGCTCGTCGCGAGCGCCCGGTAGTAGCCGGCGCTGCGGTAGCGAACGAACCGCACCCTGTCATCGCCTGCGAACTCGGCGAGCAGGTCGCGCTCCGACTCGGGGTCGGCGAGCACCCAGGTGTGTTCGAACTCGGCGAACTCGGGGTCGGCGAGCAGTCCGCGAAAGATCGCCTCAGGGTTGCACAGCGCGCCGTTGCCCGAGAACGACTCGTAGAGCACGCTGCCCTGCCGCACCGGCCGCTTGCGCCAATACGCGTGGTGGTCGAACTGCGCGGCTCGACGCGCGCGCGTGAGCTGACGGCGGATGCGGACGACGGGTGACTTCACGAAGACTCCTGGTTGCTGGACCTCCAGAATATTCGCGACTTGCTCCAAGATCGCTCTCAGAGGCCACCCGGCAGCCGCCGACTTCTGGCGCAGCTATGTGTCTTCCCGAAGCTTCCTGAGGAGGCTCGATTCTTGTGCTGGTCTCAAAAGACGGCCTGGACGATCGCATCATGGCCACCTATCAGCAGGATGTCGCAGGGCCGCCGCCGCACACCACCGTCTCGCTCCCCGGCGTGGCCGAGACGCGCCTGCGGCCGGACACCGACTGGTGGCGTCTTTCAGCCGTGACCGTCATCTGGCTCACCAGCCTGTTCGTCGTCGCGCTCTGGATCTCGGGCGGCGTGGTGCACGATCTGACCAGCGGCGCGGGCGGCGCCTTCGACACGCTCGGCAGGATCAGCGGCCTTGTCGCCGCCAACCTGCTGCTGTACCAGGTGTTGTTGATGGCGCGCATTCCGCTGTTCGAGCGCGGATTCGGGCGCGAGGGCATCACCAGGATGCACCGCCTCGTCGGCTTCTGGTCGTTCTGGCTGATGCTGGCGCACATCGTGTTGATCACGTTCGGCTACGCGATCGAGAGCAATGTCAACGTGCTCGTGCAGGCGTGGCAGTTCGTCTGGGACTACCCCGGCATGTTGCTCGCGACGGCCGGCACCGGGCTGCTCATCATGGTGGTCATCCTGTCGATGCGGCGCGCGCGTCGCCGGCTTCGGTACGAGTCGTGGCACCTGCTGCACCTCTACGCCTACCTGGGCGTCGGCCTGTCGATACCGCACATGCTCTGGACAGGTGCGGACTTTCTCTCGTCGCCGCTCGCGACCGTGTACTGGTGGTCGCTGTGGGCGGCGGCGGCTCTCGCGATCGTGGTCTACCGAGTGCTCGTGCCCGCTGTGCGTTCGATGCGGCACCGCGTGCGCGTCGTGTCCGTCGAGCCGGACGGCGACCGCGGTGTTCTCGTGCGTATGCAGGGACACGCCCTTTCGCGGCTTCGTGCAGAAGCGGGGCAGTTCTTCGTGTGGCGGTTCCTCGACGGACCGGGATGGATGCGCGGGCATCCGTTCTCCCTCGCGGCGGCCCCCTCAGGGGACCAGCTGACCATCTCGGCACGCATCCTCGGGGACGGCACTCAACGCCTCACCTCGCTGAAGCGCGGCACCCGCGTCGTCTTCGAGGGACCGTTCGGACGGATGACCGGCCGAGCGCGCACCGGGCGCAAGCTGCTCATGATCGGGGCAGGCGCAGGGGTCGCACCGCTGGTGTCGATTCTCGAGGCGGAGCCCTATGCGCCGGGGGACGCGATCCTGCTCGCACGGGACAGCGAGCGCAGCGCTGGGCTTCGCGGCTCGGCGATCACCGAGCTGGTGCAGCGGCGGGGCATCCGATTCGCGCGACTCGACGGGCCACGATCTCACGGCGCGTCGCCGTGGCTTCCGCAGACGCATGCGGCATGGGGCGGCGACGACCTGCTGCACTACCTCGCGCCCGACCTTGAGGACTACGACGTCTTCGTGTGCGGACCTGAGGCCTGGATGAAGAGCGTGACGAGCGACCTGCGGGAGGCCGGGCTGCCGTCATCCCGCATCCACACTGAGCGGTTCACGGTCTGAGCGCCGGCGGCAGAACGGACAGATGGAGAGAACGATGAAGAAGATCGTCTACGGACTCTTGGCGACGTTGACCGGGGTCGTGCTGCTGTTCAGCTACCGCACGTCGCTGCAGAGCGTCGCGCCGACGGCGTCGACGGGAGAGACGAGCGGAACGGGAACGGCGTCGTCGAACGGCTCGTCGTCGACCGGCTCGTCGAGCGGCACCCAGTCGAGCGGATCGAGCTCCGGCACGTCGGGTTCGGGCGGATCGGGCTCGACCGCGTCCTCGTCGCCATCGGCCTCCCCGTCGTCCGGCACGTCCGGCAGCTCGCTCAAGGACGGCATCTTCACCGGGCAGGCCGTCGACACCAGGTACGGCCCCGTGCAGGTGCAGATCACCGTGTCGAGCGGCAAGATCACGAATGTCGCCGTGCCCGAGTACCCCACGGAGAGCTTTCGCGACCAGGAGATCAACCAGCAGGCGATCCCGCAGCTCGTCTCCGAGTCGCTGAACGCTCAGAGCGCGCACATCGACATGGTCTCCGGTGCCACCTACACCAGCGACGGCTACCTGCAGTCTCTGCAGAGCGCCATCGACGAGGCGCACGCGTGAGCGGCCCCGGCATGAGCACCCAGCACGATGCCGCCCGATCGGTGCGCACCGCGACGCTGATGGGCACCGTCGCGAGCGTCCACCTCATCGGTTCGGTCGACGACGACCTCGTCGACGCGGCGGCCGACGACTGCTTCGACGAGCTGGCCGATGTCGAGAGGGTCTTCTCGCCGTTCCTGCAGGAGTCGGACATCTCGCGGATGCGGCGCGGGGAGCTCGAGCTCGAGGATGCCGACACCCGGGTGTCAGTGGTGCATCGGGCGTGCGAGACGGCTTTGGATGCCACCGACGGACTCTTCGACGCGTGGCACGCCGGCTGGTTCGACCCGACCGGCTACGTGAAGGGGTGGGCGACCGACCTCGCGGCGCACCGAACCCTGGCTCCCCTGCTCGGAGTGCCGGGCGTCGAGGCGGTCGGGATCGGCGTCGGCGGCGACATGCAGTTGTTCACCTCCCCGGGTTCCGACTGGGTGTGGCGCGTCGGCATCGCCGACCCGGCGCACCCCGGAGGTGTGGTCGCCACCCTCGCGGTGCGTGACGGCGCGGTCGCCACGTCGGGCACGGCGGAGCGTGGCTCGCACATCGTCGACCCCCGCGCCCACGATCCCGCCTCTCGGTCGAAGGCGAGGTCGACACCGACCGCCAGCGCCACCGTCGTCGCCGACCGCCTCGAGGCCGCCGACCTCTGGGCGACCGCCGCCGTCATCGCCGGATTCGACGACCTCGGATGGATCGCGCAGCCCGGGCCGCTTTCGCAACTGCGGTCGGGGATGCTGGTCGCCTCCGACGGCCGGGTGCGCAGATGGGCGCGCGGTGTCGAGCTCACGCCCTCGAATCGTTCGTGGCTCTCCGAGCTGCCGGAAGTGTGAGCAGAAACACCGTCCCCTCTGACGAGGTGCTCTCCACGGTGACATCGCCGCCGTACCTGGTGGCGACCTCTTTGACCAGCGCAAGCCCGATGCCGAATCCGCGCCGGCGGCCGGTCTCGCCCGAGCGTGCGAACCGGTCGAAGACGCGCTCGGGGTCGATCCCGACGATTCCGCCGCCTCGATCGGCGACCCGCAGGGTGGTCGCCCGGCCCTCACGGCCGACCGTCAGGCTCACCGCGCTGCCGGTCGGTGCGTGCTGAATGGCGTTGTCGAGCAGCACGATCGCGACCCTCGCCACCGTGACCTTCGGCACGTCGACCAGCACGGACGGCTCGGCACGCAGCTCGAGGATGACCCCGGCATCCGACGCGAGCGGTGTCATGGCCTCGATGGCGTCGTGCGCGGCATCCGCCACCACGGTCGGGACGTCGGGCACCACGTTCGTGCCCTCCGCCGTCAGAAGCAGGTCGGTGAGCAGTGCCGTCATCGCGTCGGCGTCGCGGCGCAGGTCGAGGAGCGTGTCGTCGATGGGCTGACCGCGCTGGTGACGGCGCTGCAGCAACTGGATGCGTGCGCTGAGCGCGGTCAGCGGGGTGCGGAGCTCGTGACTCGCGTCGGCGACGAAATTGCGCTGCAGCTGAAGGGCCTCCGCAAGCGGTTCGGCGGCCCGTCGTGCGGCGAACCAGGCGACGAGCGTCAGGAGCGCCACCCCGACGATCCCGAGCCCGATCACCCAGGGCAGCACGTGATCGACGTCGACGACGAAGCTGTCGCCCCGCATCGGCGCGCCGTTCGCCGGCGGTGGCGGGCGGTGGTCGCCCTCGTGGTGTCCTGTCACCAGGATCACGACGAGCAGGATGACCACACCTGCCGTGATGATCACGGCGGAGGCGATCCCGACGAAGCCTCCGACCGCCAACGCTGCCCGTCGTGCTCGCTGCTCGTCGCTCGTGCTCATGAGGTGCCGGCCCGGTAGCCGCGCGCCCGTACCGTCTCGATGACCTCCTTCGCCGACTTGCGCCGGATGAAGTGCACGTAGGTGTCGACGGAGCCGGGTGTCTCCCCGCCGGGGAAGACCGCTGCGAGAATCTCCTCACGGGTGAAGACGTGTTCGGGGCTGTCGGTGAGCAGCTCCATCAGGGCGTTCTCCGTCGCGGTGAGCGTGACCCGTGATCCGGCGGGTGAATAGAGCGCCTGCGAGTCGGGCACGTACAGCCACTCGCCCAAGTACCTGCGGTTGCCCTCTGCGCGGAATCCGCGCCGAAGCGCCCGCAACCTTGCGAGCAGCTCTTCGAAGTCGAACGGCTTGACCAGGTAGTCGTTCGCGCCGGCATCCAGCCCCTCGACCCTGTCCTGCGTCGTGTCGAGCGCGGTGAGCATCAGGATCGGGGTCGTGATGCGTGCCGTCCGAGCAGCACGCACGAGCTCGACGCCGTCGAAGCCCGGGAGCCTTCGATCGACGACCATGGCGTCGTAGCGGCGCGTCAGCGCAAACCGCACTGCCGTATCGCCGTCGGAGACGTGATCGACCTCGTAGGTCTCGCCGAGCACTTCGACCACCATGTCGGCGATCTCGCGATCATCCTCGACGTAGAGCAGCCGCGGTTGTTCCATGGCCTGCGTCCCTCACTCGCTCCCCTGCGCTTGCACGCCCTGGGGCACCTGCCGCGCGAGGTCGGTGAACTGCTCGATCGTGAGCTCCTCACCGCGTGCCGTCGGCGGCAGCCCAACGGATTCGAGAGCGGCGGATGCCCGCGCCGAGTCGCCGAACACCGAGGCCAGCGACTGTCTCAGCATCTTGCGGCGCTGGCCGAACGCGGCGTCCACGACGGCGAACAGACGCTTGCGCAGCTCCTCGTCGCCCGCAACTTCGTGACGTTCGAACGCCACGAGGATCGAGTCCACGTTCGGTACCGGCCAGAACACCTGACGAGAGACCTGCCCGGCCGTGCGCCACGACCCGTACCAGGCAGCCTTCACGCTCGGCGCGCCGTACACCTTCGAGCCGGGCGCGGCGGCGAGTCTCTGCCCGACTTCGGCCTGCACCATGACGACGCCTGCGCTAAGCGTGGGAACGGTCTGCAGCAGGTGCAGCAGCACGGGCACCGAGACGTTGTACGGCAGGTTCGCAACAAGGCGCGAGGGGGCGACCGGCAGCTCGGTCACTTTCAGGGCGTCCTGATGCACGACGGTCAGGCTCGAGGCTGCTTCGGGAGCCAGCTCCGTCACCGTGATCGGAAGCTGGGCCGCCAGCCTGCCGTCGATCTCGACGGCGATGACGGATGCCCCCGCCTCCAGCAGCCCGAGCGTCAGCGACCCGAGCCCGGGCCCGACCTCGAGCACGACGTCGCCGGCATCCACATCGCCGACGCGCACGATGCGTCGCACCGTGTTGGCGTCGATCACGAAGTTCTGGCCGAGCTTCTTCGTCGGTGTGACGTCGAGGAGCTCGGCGAGATCCCGAACGTGCGCTGGGCCGAGAAGCTGCATGGCGCTACGCGATCGTGCCGATGGGCGTCGTCGGCGGCGCTGCGACGGGTTCGGAGTCCCACTTGCCGTACACCAGCTCGGTGTTCGATGCGAGCTGAGCCGCGAGCAGGGAGACATCCGTTCCGATCGCCTCCGCCATGCCTCGCACGGTGTGAGGGATGAGATAGGGCGCGTTCGGCCTGCCGCGATACGGCGTCGGCGTGAGGTAGGGAGCGTCGGTCTCCACGAGCAGCAGTGACCGGGGTGCCATCTCGAGGGCATCCCTGAGGTTCTGGGCGTTCTTGAACGTCACCGTGCCGGCGAAGGACATGTACCAGCCGTTGTCGGCGCAGGTCTGTGCGAGCTCGACGCCGCCGGAGAAGCAGTGGAACACCACCGTCTCAGGGGCGCCCACGCGCTTCAGCGTGGCGATGACGTCGTCGTGGGCGTCACGGTCGTGGATCTGCAGGGCGATGCCGTGGCGCTTCGCCATCTCGATGTGCGCTTCGAACGAGCGGAACTGGGCTGCGCGGCCGTTCTCGTCTGTGCGGAAGAAGTCGAGTCCGGTCTCCCCGATCGCACGCACCCGCGGCCGGGACGCCAGTCCGTCGATCACGGCGAGCGCATCGTCGAGCGTGCCGTCGGCGCCCAGCTGCGGCGCGTCGTTGGGGTGGATGGCCACCGCTGCGAGCATGCGCGGCTCGATCGCCGCCGTCTCGGCCGCCCAGATGGATGACTCGACATCGGTCCCCACCTGCACGACACCTCGCACGCCGACGGCCGACGCACGGTCGAGCTGCTCGCGGTAGTCGAGCGCGTGCCCGTCCTCGATGCGGCCGGGGCGGGCCGACGGGTCGATGTGCGTGTGGTTGTCGTACACCGGCACCACGAGGGGTGTCGGCAGCGGAGGATAGCTTGGATCGTTGGGCATGGGTCAGGCCACGACGGCGGCTTCGATGCGCGGGAACAGCGCCTCGAGGGACGACACGCGGATGCCTGCGGGCAGCTGGCCCCACCGCCCCGCGTCGCGGAGCGGCTGAGCGGTGACGTCTCCGAGGGCATCCTGCGCACCGAGCGCTTCCCACAGCTTGCCCGTCGCCTTCGGGATGACCGGCGAGAGCAGCACGGCGAGCGCGCGCAGCCCTTCGGCCGCCGTGGCGAGCACGGTCTGCAGGCGCTCCCGGTCGGCCTCGTCCTTGGCGAGGGTCCACGGCTCCTGCTCGGTGATGTAGCCGTTCAGCTCGTCGACGATGGTCCAGATCGCCGCGACCGCCTCGTGGATCGCGAAGCGCTCGATGGCTGCGTCGGCGTTCGTTGCGGCATCCGCGACGGTCTTCCGCACCCTCAGGTCGGCTTCGGTCGGCTCGCTCTGCTCGTCGGAGGTGGCCGGGATCTCACCGTCGAAGTAGCGCTGCAGCATCGCGATCACGCGTGATGCGAGGTTGCCGAAGCCGTTGGCGAGCTCCGCCTGGTAGCGGGCGGAGAGGTCTTCCCAACTGAACGAGCCGTCCTGTCCGAAGCTGATGGCGCGCATGAAGTAGTAACGGAAGGCGTCCGACCCGAACGTGTCGGTGATCTGCGACGGCGCGATGCCGGTGAGCTTGGACTTGCTCATCTTCTCGCCGCCCACCAGAAGCCAACCGTGCCCGAAGACGCGGTGAGGCACCTCGAGCCCTGCGGCCATCAGCATGGCCGGCCAGATCACGGCGTGGAACCGCGCGATGTCCTTGCCGACCAGGTGGTAGGCGGGCCAGCGGCGGGCGAACAGCTCGGGGTCGTCGCCGTAGCCGACCGCCGTCGTGTAGTTGAGCAGGGCGTCGAACCACACGTAGACGACGTGCGACGGGTCCCACGGAACCTTGATGCCCCAGTCGAAGCTGGAGCGCGAGATCGACAGGTCGCTGAGCCCCTGCCGCACGAACTGGATGATCTCGTTGCGCACGCTCTCCGGCTGCACGAAGTCGGGCTGCGACTCGTACAGGTCGAGCAGCCGCTGGCCAAAGTCGCTCATACGGAAGAAGTAGTTCTTCTCCTTGAGGATCTCGATGGGCCGCGAGTGGATCTTGCAGACCAGCTGGCCCTGGTACTCACCGCTGAGCGCCTCGTCGAGCTCGTCGCGCTGCTTGTACTCCTCGCAGCCGACGCAGTAGTAGCCCTCGTATTCGCCGGCGTAGATGTGACCGTCGTCGTGCAGTTTCTGCAGGAACTTGGTGACGGCTTCTTCGTGCCGCTCGTCCGTGGTGCGGATGAAGTCGTCGTTGGCGATGTCGACGGTCTCCAGAAGCGGCTTCCACGCGGATGCCACGAGTCGGTCAGCCCACTCGCGGGGCTCGAGCCCGTTGGCGGTCGCCGTGCGGAGGATCTTCTGTCCGTGCTCGTCCGTACCCGTCAGCAGCCAGGTGTCGTCGCCGGACTGGCGGTGCCAGCGGGTGAGAACGTCGGCCGCGACCTCGGTGTAGGCATGCCCGATGTGAGGGACGTCATTCACATAGAAAATGGGCGTCGTGAGGTAGAACGAGGAGCCGTCGGACATGCGTTCCATCCTAGGCGGCGGTGCGTACCCGCCCCGTCGTGTTACGCCTCCCCGTCATCCGCCGTCGCTGCCGCCGCACTGCCGCCCACCGAACGAGCGAGATGCTGTTTCGTTTACAAATAACGCTGTTCGGATGTCCGGCAACAGCGTTTTCTGCACTCGAAACGGAATCTGGCTCGCGACCCGTACGGCAGTCGGGCCGCTACCCCAGCCCGGAGGCCGCGAGGAGGTGCTCCCGCAGGGCGTCGCGCACCGCTGCCATGCCGTGATAGGTCTCCTCGAAGCTCGTGGACAGCGGCGAGAGGCCGATGCGCAGCCCGCCAGGGTCGCGGTAGTCCGGGATGACGCCCCTTTCCCACAGCGTCGCGGTGACCTCGCGCATCGCAGGGTGCGACACCGTGATGTGGCCTCCACGATGGGCAGGTTCGCGCGGGGACGCCAGCACCGCTCCCAGCGGAGCCAGCCATTCGTCGGCGAGCGCGATCGCGAACTCGGTGAGCGCCACCGACTTCGCCCGAACGGCGTCGATGCCGCGCTCCTCGATCATGTCGAGCGTGTCCTGCATCGCGAGCATGCCGACGATCGGCGGAGTGCCGCTGACGAAGCGACGCATCCCGTCAGCCGGTCGGTACTCGGGGCCCATCGCGAAGACATCCGACGTGCCCATCCAGCCTCGGATCGGTTGCTCCAGCACCTCCTGCACGTCGCTCCGCACGTATGCGAACGCGGGTGAGCCCGGGCCGCCGTTCAGGTACTTGTAGGTGCATCCCACCGCGAGGTCGACGCCCCATGCGTCGAGTTCGACGGGGACGGAGCCGGCAGAGTGGCAGAGGTCCCAGAGCACGAGCGCCCCCGCGTCGTGCGCGATCGCCGTGATCGCCCTGGCGTCCGCGAGGAAGCCGGAGCGATACGCGACGTGACTGAGCACCACGAGCGAGGTCTGCGGCCCGACGACGGCGGCCACCTGCTCGGGCGTGACCCCGGATGACCGGTCCGCCTCGATCCACCGCAGGGTCATCCCCCGCTCAGCCGCGATGCCGTCGAGCACGTACCGGTCGGTCGGGAAGTTGTCCGTGTCGAGCACGATCTCGGTGCGCCGGCCGGAGCCGCGCGGGGCATCCACCGCCGCCCTCGCCAACTTGTAGAGCAGCACAGTCGTCGAGTCGCCGATGACGAGCTGACCGGATGCCGCACCGAGCGCCACCCGCCCGATTCGGTCGCCGATCGTGAACGGCAGCGACATCCACTCCTCGTCCCAGCCGCGGATCAGCCTGCTCCCCCACGCCTGCGTGACGAACCGCTGCAGCCGCTCAAGGCTCGCGACGGTCGGGCGGCCGAGCGAGTTGCCGTCGAAGTAGGCGACGACCTCGTCGTCCGGCTCGATGAACCTGGCACGGAAGTGCGCCAGCCCGTCGCTGCGGTCGGCCCGCCGGGCGTACGCGAGGTGGGCATCGGGCGAGCTCACGATGGCGCTCCTTCCAGGGTCTCCTCCAGGTAGTCGACGGTCGTTCCGCGAGCGGCGGCCAGCCACTCGGCCGTCTCGGCAGGGTCGGCATCCAGCCCTGGCGGCACACCGGGCACCCACGCGAGCCGCGGGCCGACGGCATCGGGATGCTCGTTCCCGGCGATGCTCGCCACGAGCTCGTCTCTGTCGAGCCCGACGCCCGCCAGCGCGACCAGTTCGCGCCGGTTGACGCCGACCGGAAGCGCGCCGTTGCCGAGGTCCGTGCCGTAGAGCACGCGGCCGCCCGACGCCGCGATGCGGCGCAGGTTCTCGTTCGCGATCTCGGCGGCATGGCCGGTGCCGTGGATGTCGAGGGTCGAGATCACCCCTGTGCGCGCCCGCGAGATGCGTGCGACGAGGTCGGCATCGAGCCGCTCGGTGAAGGGCGTGTGGGCGAGCACGTTGACACCGGCATCGAGCGCGCGCTCGGTCATCCCTTCGCCCTGCACGTGCGCGGCGACCGGAACGCCGTTGGCACGAGCGCTGGACACGATCGCCTCGAGCAGCTCGTCGCAGGGCACCGCACCGGCGTCGCTGTTCAGCGTGACCTTGATGACGGATGCCCCGAGTCCCACTTGCGCGCGAACGGCCGCCTCCGCCTCTGACGGCCTCGCGAGTTCGACGACCGCGTCGTCTGGCGCCCAGTCGCGACCCTTCGGGTAGCCGCCGACGCAGGTGAGGAACGCGCCTGCGATGTGCACCTCGGGGAGGGTGGAGCCGGGGAACGCGGCGTCCCTGCGCATCCGCGAGGCTTCCGCCGGGATCCAGCCGAGGTCGACCACGCTCGTGATGCCCCCGCCGAGAAGCCCGCTCGGGTCGATCAGGCCGAGGTGCACGTGGTGGTCCGTGAGTCGCGAGAAGAGCGTGCCATGCAGCTCGAGGTCGGGGCGGGCGTTCCGTTCAGGACCGAATGGATCGACTTGGCGCAGCAGCCCTTCCCGCACGATGAACGTCGTCGGCCCGCGGAAGGAGCCGACCCAGTAGTCGTCGAACGCGATGACCTGGCCCTCATCGATCACGCGCGGCCCCCGCGGATCACGCCTGGTCTCCGGTTCACTGCGGTGTGCCGATCTCGGTGCGCACCGCGAACAGCTCGGGGAAGAACGTGATGTCGAGCGCCTTCTGCAGGAAGGGGACGCCACTAGACCCGCCAGTGCCCGTCTTCATGCCGATGGTTCGCTGCACGGTGCGCAGGTGGCGGAACCGCCAGAGCTGGAAGTTCTCCTCCAGGTCGACCAGCTCCTCGCAGGCCTCGTACTGCGACCAGTGTTCGTCGGCGTTGCGGTAGATCTCCACGATGGCCGGCATCAGTGCAGGGTCGAACCGGTAGGGCTTCGTCACGTCGCGCTCGAGCACCGAGGCGGGAATGGCGAAGCCGGCCCGATGGAGGCCGTGCAGGAACTCGTCGTACAGGGTGGGCCGAGCGAGCAGGTCGGCGAGGACGGCGGTGGCATGCGGGTCGCTGTCGAACACCCGGAGCATCCGCTCGTCCTTGTTTCCCAGCGCAAACTCCACGGCTCGGTATTGCCAGGACTGGAAGCCGGAGGAGTTGCCCAGGAATCCGCGGAACTGCGAGTACTCGGTCGGCGTCAGCGTCGCCAGCACCGACCACTGGTCGGTGAGCGTGCGCTGGATGTGCTTCACGCGCGCGATGCGCTTGAGAGCCGGCTGCAACTGGTCGTCGCGCAGCAGCCGGCAGGCGTCGGTGAGCTCGTGCAGCACGAGCTTGAACCAGAGTTCCGTCGTCTGGTGCTGGATGATGAACAGCAGCTCGTCGTGGTGCTCGGGCTCGCTGACCGGATGCTGCGCCGACAGCAGGCGATCCAGGCCCAGATACGACGAGTAGCTCATGCGCTCCGCGAAGTCGGTGACGATGCCTGCCTCATACCGGTCGTCGTGCTGATCGCTCATCCACGCCTCCTCGCGTCCGCGTTCCACACTATTGCGGCGTGCGGTCAGACAGGGTCTCGATACGGGTGCGGCGATGTGCGCACCCCCGCTGATCGAGTGGCGCCCGCGCAGCGGACGCACCTCCGCTGATCGAGTAGCGCCCGCGGAAGGGGGCTAGTGGGTTGCGTCGACCGCGAGCAGCAGGGCGTGCTCGGGGTGCAGGCCGGGCAGCGGGATGCCCACCTCGGCAAGCGCCCGACCCGACATCGTCAGCTCGCCCTGCCCGCCGGCGACGAGCCACGCCGGAAGCGAGGGGTGCGCGTTCGCGTGCGGGTCGAGCGGCAAGGCGAGCGAGACGCGATACCGCCGCTCGGCGTCGAGCCCAGGGAGCCGGAGCCTCGACGGCCGCTCGTTCGGCGACGTCGCCAGCATCGCGTAGGCGAACACGGCGCGGGAGAGGTCGTGGGCGACCGTGCCGTAGGCGACATCCGTCTCGTCGGGACGATCGACCCGCACCGCGCGTCCGCCGTGGATGAGCGAACGGTTCTCCTTGTAGAACTCGATCGCCGCCCGCAGCTGGTCGCGCTCGGCATCCGTCGTCTTTCGCACGTCCCACTCGATGCCGAAGTGTCCGAACATCGCGGTGATCACACGGAACGAGAGGTCGTGGGTACGACGCGTCGTGTGCGAGGTGCCAGGGCCGACGTGCCCGCCGATGAGCTCCGGCGGCAGCACGAGGCCGGTCCAGCGCTGGATGGTCTGCCGCTCGAGCGCGTCGTTCGTGTCGGACGCCCACACGCGGTCGGTGCGCTGCAGGATGCCAAGGTCGACACGCCCGCCACCCGAGGAGCAGCTCTCGATCTCGACCCCGGGATGCGCGGCGCGCAGAGCGTCGAAGAGCCGGTACGCGGCGAGGGTCTGCTCGTGAGTCGACGCTCGCCCGTCGTGGCCGAGCTCGAGCTGGTCGCGGTTCTGATCCCATTTCAGGTAGTCGATGGCGTTCTCGGTGAGCAGTGCGTCGATGCGCGAGAAGACGTAGTTCCAGGCGTCAGGGTTGACCAGGTCGAGCACCTGCTGATTGCGCCACGGCAGCGAGGTACGTCCGTGAGCACCGGCGGGCCGAGAGATCCAGTCGGGATGCTCGCGCGCCAGCCTGGAGTCCTCGTTGATCATCTCCGGCTCGACCCAGAGTCCGAACTGCATGCCGAGACCCTTGACGTGGTCGATGAGCGGCGTGAGCCCGTGCGGCCAGACCTCAGGGTCGACGAACCAGTCACCGAGACCCTTCGTGTCGTTGCGGCGGCCGAGGAACCAGCCGTCATCCAGCACGAACCGCTCGACGCCCAGCTCGGCAGCGGCGTCCGCGAGACCGGTCAACGCGCCGAGGTCGTGATTGAAGTAGACCGCCTCCCAGGTGTTGAGCACCACGGGACGCGGAGTCGACGGATGCCCGTCCCTCGCCCGCACCCACTCGTGGAAGCGTGCGCTCACGCCGTCGAGCCCCACGGCCGAGTACGCCGCGTACACGGTCGGTGCGACATAGCTCTCCCCCGCCGCGAGGACGACCTCGCCCGGCTGCAGCAGCTCTCCGACGGCGAGCACGGTCTGCCCGTCGCCCGTGCGCTCGACCCTCGAGGTGTGGTCGCCGCTCCAGCCGAGGTGCAGCGCCCACACCTCGCCCGAGCGCCAGCCGAAGGCCGGAGTTCCGGCCGCGATCACGAGGGTGGAGTCGTGCCCGGTGCGGCCGTGCCTGCCGGTGCGGCTCCACGTTCCCTGGTCGATGCGACGGCGTTGCGGATGCTTCTCCCTCGCCCAGCGCCCTGTCAGGTCGAGCGACTCGGTCGCGTGGGCGGGAACGGGCAGCATCACGTCGAGCGCCCCGACGGTGTAGGGGTCGTCGCCGACGTTCGTGATCGTCTGGTCGACGAGCAGCAGGGCGGAGTCATCCAAGCTCAGCGTGATGTCGACGCGCAGTCCGGCGGCGTCGTCGCTCAGCACGAGGGCGGCGCGTGATGCCGCGGTGGGTTCGGAAGCGGAGGCCGCAGCGGATGCCTCAGCAGTGGACGTCTGCACCCCCGAGAGCAACGGTGAGAAGCCGCGGCCGCTTCGGTCGCCCGCGACGCCTGGGGTTCCGCGCCAGCCGCGTGAGGATTGCGGGATCAACGAGACAGGTTTCGGGTCGCCGAACGACGACGGCGGCTCCGACCCGTCGAACAGCGCAGGATCCGGAGCGTCCTCGCCGAGGTCTGCTCCCCAGTGCACGACGCGCACGTCGTCGTCTCGCAGGTCGAGCAGAAGGCTCACGCCTGCCTGCCGCAGGTACAGCCGATCGTTCACCAGACATCCCCATTCCATCTGCGCTTCGTCAATCGCATAGATTCGCACTCGGAACCGTACCCGACCGAAGGAAGACGCATGCAGGCATCCGCCCAGGGATCGACGCCAGGATCGGCACGAGGATCGGCGTCGGCCGTGTGGCGGCATCCCGAGATCACCTCGATCGGGCGGGAACCCATGCACGCCGTGTCGCGTGCAGGCGCCGCGAGCGGGAACGGCGCGCCGAGCGACGTCCTCGACCTGGATGGCACCTGGTCGTTCCAGCTCCTGCCGAGCCCCGACGCCGCGCCCGGAGACGAATGGCACGACATCCACGTGCCCGGCGCCTGGACGATGCAGGATGCCGGAACGTCGGGTGACACCCGCGACCTGCCGCAGTACCTGAACATCACGATGCCGTTCCCGTTCTCGCCCCCTCGGGTGCCGGATGCGAACCCGACGGGCGTGTACCGACGCACCATCGAAGTGCCCGCGTCGTGGGCCGGTCGCCGCGTCGTGCTCAGCGTCGGCGCGGCGGAGAGCGTGCTGCTGGCCACGGTGAACGGCGTGCAGACGGGCGTCAGCAAGGGCAGCAGGCTCGCCGCGGAGTTCGACGTGACGTCGCTCATCCACGAGGGCACGAACGATGTCGAGCTGACCGTCGTGAAGTGGTCGGATGCGAGCTACATCGAGGACCAGGACCAGTGGTGGCACGGCGGCATCACCCGCAGCGTCGTGCTCTACGCGACCTCGCCGACGTTCCTGCGCGACGTGCAGGTGGTTGCGGACTACGACGCCGAATCGGGCCACGCGCGACTCGACGTCGACGCCGTGGTGGGCGCCCCGGAAGACGTCACCCCTCCCGGGCTCACCGTGCGGGTGCGACTTGGCGGCGGGCAGGATGGCGAGGGACGGTCATCCGTCTCAACGAGGGCGGCCGTCGACCTCGAAGACGACACCGTGCGGCAGCAGCTGTCGCAGATCCCGCTCGACGAGAACGTGTTCTCGCTGCACAGCAAGAACGCTGCCGGGATGCGCCTGCCCGAGCCGCTCGGCACTCTCGCTCGTGCCGCGACGTGGGCGAACCTCCCAGAGCCGCACGGCCGTGCGCACATCTCGTTCCCCGTGCAGGGCGTCGCCCCGTGGAGCGCTGAGGCGCCGACGTTGTACGACGTCGAGGTCGAGCTGGTGGATGCCAAGGGCACGGTGCTCGACACCGCCCGGGTTCGCGTCGGCTTCCGTCGTGTGGAGATCGTCGGCCGCGACCTGCTCGTCAACGGGCGGCGCATCCTGCTGCAGGGGGTGAACCGGCACGAGTTCGACCCTCGCACCGGCCGCACGCTCACGCGCGAGCAGATCGCAGGCGAGCTGGCGGACCTCAAGCGATGGGGCTTCAACGCGATCCGCACGTCGCACTACCCGAACGACCCTGCGTTCTACGACCTCGCCGACGAGTACGGCTTTTACGTGGTCGACGAGGCCGACCTCGAGACGCACGACTGGGCGTGGTCGCTCTGCGACGACCCGCGCTACCTGAACCAGTTCGTCGACCGCGTCTCACGTATGGTTCTGCGCGACAAGAACCACCCGAGCGTGATCGTCTGGTCGCTGGGCAACGAGGCGGGCTCCGGCGCGAATCAGGATGCCGCCGCCGGCTGGGTGCGCGGCTACGACTCCACCCGCCCGCTGCACTACGAGGGCGCGATCTCGCGCGACTGGTTCGGCGGACACGCGCAGACCGACATCGTCTGCCCGATGTACCCGGGCATCGACGCGATCGTCTCGTACGCCGAGGATGACCGTGCGGACCGCCCGCTCATCATGTGCGAGTACAACCACGCGATGGGCAACTCCAACGGCTCGTTCGACGACTACTGGACGGCCATCCGCTCCACTCCCGGGCTGCAGGGAGGCTTCATCTGGGAGCTGAAGGACCACGGGCTCGACCCCGAGGGCGACGGCCGCTACCGCTACGGTGGCGACTTCGCCGGCCTCGACGCCGCCCAGAACGACGGCAACTTCTGCATCGACGGGCTGCTGTTCCCCGACGGGTCTCCGCACCCGGCGATCTGGGAGGTGCGGAGGGTCTTCTCCCCCGTCGAGATCGTGTCGGATGCCGACTCGGCGCGCCGAGGCGTGCTGCGTCTGCTCAACCGCCAGACCTTCGCATCGCTGGAGGGTCTGGCTCTCGAGGCATCGGTGGCACGCATCGACGGAGAGACGGAGGCCGTGCGGCTGGATGCCTCCGCCTCGGCCGGTGAGACCGCCGAGGTCGCCCTGCCGGAGTCGATCGTGCGGGCATTCTCGGAGCCGGGTGCGCTTGCCCTGCGGGTGACCGTTCGCACCGCGGCGGACCTGGGGTGGGCACCCGCCGGCACGGGACTCGCCGTGCTCGAGGTGCGCGCCGGCAGCATCCCAGCGGGTATCACCCCCGCTGGTCGAGTAGCGGGCGCCGAGGTCGACGACGAGGGTCTGCTGCGTCATCCGCTGCTCGCCTCGCCTCCGCGGCTGCAGTTCTGGCGCGCACTGACGGACAACGACAAGTCGATCCCGCTGCTGCAGCGCTTGGAGGCGACAGGTCTGCGTGAGGTGACCCGCACCGTGGGTTCCGTCGATCGGGATGGCGGCACGGTTCGCGTCCGGGCGACGTACACGAGCTCGACCGGCCACATCATCGAGCACGAACAGACCGTCGTGGACACCGGCTATGACCTCGAGTTCCACGAGCGCATCGTCGTGCCGGAGGCGCTGCCCGACATCCCGCGCGTAGGAGTCGAGTTCGCCATCGCGCCGGGCTTCGAGCAGGTGACCTGGCTGGGCGACGGACCGCACGAGACGTATCCGGACCGGCGATCATCCGGGCTGCTCGGGCGCTGGGAGTCGAGCGTCGACGACCTGCAGACGCCGTACGTGCGCCCGCAGGAGAACGCCGGACGCACCGGGGTCACAGCCGCGTCGCTCGGCGACGGATCGCGAACGGTGCTTCTGCGGTTCGCGCAGCCTGTGGTGTTCACGGCATCCCATCACTCGGTCGCCGACCTCGAGCAGACGGGCCACTCGTGGGAGCTGCCGCGACGCGACGAGACGATCGTGCGAGCCGACATCGCTCACCGCGGTCTCGGCAGCGCGTCCGTCGGTCCGGATGCCCTCGCGCCGTTCATCGTTCGGCCGGGTGTCTACGAGTGGAGCTGGTCGCTCACCGTCGGCTGAGCGGCGGCCACGCTGCCGAGGAGGGGTGCGCCGCGCTCAGCGCACCCCGCGCTCGCGGAGTGCCGCCTCATAGAGCGCACGACGTGAGAGGCCGGTGGCCGCGGCGACGGACGCGCAGGCATCCTTGAGACTCTCGCCGGTGCCGGTGAGGAGAAGCACCTCCTGAACGGCGGTGCCGAGGTCGACGGTGCGCGGCTGGGCGCCGGCGACCACGACGACGATCTCGCCGCGCACGCCCTCTGCGGCCCATGCCGCCAGCTCTCGTGCCGTGCCGCGCTTGACCTCCTCGTGCAGCTTCGTGAGCTCACGGCACACCACGACCCGGCGGGATGCCCCCAGCGCGTGCGCGATCGCGGCGAGTGAATCCGCAAGCCGGTTCGGTGACTCGAAGAACACCATCGTTCGCCGCTCGTCGGCCAGCGCGCCCAACGTGGATGCCCGCTCTCCGGCCTTGCGCGGCAGGAACCCCTCGAACGTGAAGCGGTCGGTCGGCAGCCCGGAGACGGCGAGCGCCATGAGCACGGCACTCGGGCCGGGGAGCGCCGTCACCGTGACACCGGCCTCGATCGCGGCGACCACCAGGTGGTATCCGGGGTCGGAGACCGTCGGCATGCCGGCATCCGACAGCACGAGCAGGTCGGCGTCGTGGGCCTGCTCCACCAGCTCCGCCGAACGCTCCCGTTCGTTGTGGTCGTGCATGGCGACCAGACGCGGCCGGTTCTCCACGCCGAGGGCCTGCAGAAGCCTGCTCGCGACACGGGTGTCCTCAGCCGCGATCACCGAGGCCGTCTCGAGTGCCTCAACGAGCCGTCGAGAGGCGTCGCCCAGATTTCCGATAGGCGTCGCCGCGAGGATGATCACGTGTCCAGTCATAGCATTGCCGTCGTGACTGCCGACCGACGGACCACCGGCGAGCGTGCCACGTGGCACCACGAGCCCACAGGGACACGCCTCGACAGATGGTTCGCCAGGGTCGTCAACACGCCGGCGAAGCTGCGCTGGTACAACTGGGGACTGCCCGTCCTGGTCACGCTGATCGCAGCCGTGGCCCGGTTGTGGGCGCTGGCCGACCCGCACGCTCTCGTGTTCGACGAGACGTTCTACGTGAAGGACGCCTGGACCATCCTGCACAAGGGCTGGGAGGCGGCCTGGCCCGCGAACATCGACACGAAGTTCGCCGACGGCGATGTGAACTCCTACACGAACGATCCGGAGTTCATCGCGCACCCGCCGTTCGGCAAGTGGATGATCGCGGTCGGGCTTGCGATCTTCGGCGCCCAGAATACGGTGGGCTGGCGCATCAGCACCGCGGTCGTCGGCATTCTCGCGGTCGTCGTGCTGATGGTGATCGCGAAGATGCTGTTCCGCTCGACGATGATCGCCGCGCTCGCCGGCTTCATCATGGCGGTCGACGGCAACGCCATCGTGATGAGTCGCGTCGCCATCCTCGACAACTCGGTGATGTTCCTGGCATTGCTCGCCTTCCTGTGCGTGCTCCTGGATCGGTCGTGGCGCGAGAGACGGCTCGCGGCGTGGATCGCCGCCAGGGAAGCCGACGGGCTCAGGATCGGCTGGGGGCCGTGGCTGTGGTGGCGTCCGTGGCTCATCGTCGCGGGCATCCTGCTCGGGCTCGACGCCGGTGTGAAGTGGACCGGGTTCTACTTTCTCGCCTTCTTCGCGGTGTACGTGCTGCTGGTGGACGTTCTGGGGAGACGTCGGTCGGGCATCCAACTGTGGCCGGAGGGTGGCATCGTCAAAGGCGGCATCGTCACGTTCGTGCTGATGGTGCCGCTCGCCTTCGCGACCTACATCGCGACGTGGAGCGGATGGCTCCTGAACCGCGGCGGCTATTACCGCGACTACGTGCAGACGACGCCGAGCGCGCGAGCCACCGGCCTGCTGTCGTGGGTGCCCGACTGGGCTCAGAACCTGTGGAAGTACCAGCAGGAGATGTACGGGTACTCGATCAACCTGCACACCCCGCACCCGTATCAGTCCAACCCGCTGACGTGGCTGCTGCAGCTGCGGCCGACGAGCATGTACTACGTCGGCACGAAGTACGGCGTCGACGGATGCACGGCGCCGGGCGGCTGCGCCTCTGCGATCACCGACCTCGGCAACCCGATCATCTGGTGGGCGGGCACCGCGGCCGTCATCTACCTGATCTACCGGCTGATCAGGTATCGGGACTGGCGCTACGGCCTCATCCTCACCGGCCTCGCCGCCGGCTACCTGCCCTGGATGCTCTACGCAGGCCGCACCATCTTCACCTTCTACTCGATCGCCTTCGCGCCCTATGTGTTCCTCGCGCTCGCTGCGGTGTTCGCCCTCATCGTGGGCAAACCGACGGATGACACCTATCGGCGCACACGAGGCCTCAGCCTGCTCGCGGTGTTCGTCGTCGTGATCACGGCCGTCTCCGTGTTCTTCTACCCGATCTGGACGGGTATGCAGATTCCGTTCTGGTTCTGGCAGATCCACATGTGGCTGCCGAACGTGTCGACGGGGATCGGGACCTTGGGCTGGATTTGAGTTCGGCTTCCCCGGTCACGCCGCGCCCGTCAAGCCGTGTCGGATGTCGGGCGTGCGTGATACTCCGGAAGCATGACGCGACGAGAACTCCCCGGAAGCCATCGTGAGGCCGTCCCAGCGGCCACCCCGACAGCACCGCTCGGCGACGACGAACAGGTCGAGGCGACACTGGTGCTCCGCCGGCGAGAGCCGGTTCCCGACGAGGTGCTGCAGAACCCGATACCTCGCGACGAGTTCGTGCGGCGATACGGGGCGGATCCGGCGGATGTCGACGCCGTCGTCGCAGAAGCGCGCGCGGCCGGCGCCGAGGTGCTGAGCGTCGATCCGGGCGAGCGACGCATCCGCATCAGGGCCACGGCGAGCGTGGTGCGAGAACTGTTCGGGGCCGACCTGCAGAACGTCTCGCACGAGCATGCCGACGGTGCGACATCCACGTTCCGACAGCGCACCGGGTCGCTGAGCGTGCCGGAGAGCATGCACGAGCGTGTGGTCGCCGTGCTCGGGCTAGATGACCGCCCGCAGGCCACGGCTCACTTCGTGGCCGTGCCCGGCGCCTCCGCCGCCGTGAGCTACACGCCGGTGCAGGTGGGGGCCGTCTACGACTTCCCGGCGGGCACCGACGGCTCGGGCCGCACCATCGCCATCATCGAGCTCGGGGGCGGATTCGACCAGGCCGACCTCGACGCCTACTTCGGCGAGATCGGTGTGCCGACTCCGACCGTGAAGGCCGTCGGAGTGGATGGCGCGCAGAACGTCCCGGGAGGCGACCCGAACGGAGCGGACGGCGAGGTACTGCTCGACATCGAGGTGATCGGCGCACTCGCCCCGGCCGCGAACATCCTGGTGTACTTCGCACCCAACACCGACGCAGGCTTCGTCGACGCGGTGACGCAGGCCGCCCATGCCGAGCCGACGCCCGACGCGATGAGCATCAGCTGGGGCGAGAGCGAAGACGCCTGGACCGCCCAGGCGCGCTCCGCGTTCGACGACGCGCTCGTCGACGCCGCCGCACTCGGGGTGACCGTCACGGCGGCGGCAGGAGACGACGGCAGCTCGGACCGGGTCACCGACGGCAATCCGCACGTCGACTTCCCGGCCTCCAGCCCGCACATCCTGGCCTGCGGGGGAACCAGTCTGAAAGCGGACACCTCGACCGGAAAGGTCACCTCGGAGACGGTCTGGAACGACGGTGTGGGCCGTGGTGCCACGGGTGGCGGAGTGAGCGACGCCTTCCCGATCCCCTCGTGGCAGGCGGCAGTGGGTGTGCCGGCGACCGCATCCGGTTTCGATGGCCGCGGTGTGCCCGACGTCGCGGGCGACGCCGATCCGCAGACCGGCTATCAGGTTCGCGTCGATGGAACCGACACGGTGATCGGAGGCACCAGCGCTGTCGCTCCGCTCTGGGCGGCACTCGCGGCTCGTCTCGTGGAGGCCACCGGCAAGCGCATCGGACTGCTGCAGCTCACGATGTACCCGCAAGCGACCAATACGGCGACCGCCCCCGGCTTTCGCGACATCGTCACCGGCAACAACGGCGTCTACCGGGCGCGGGCGGGATGGGATGCCTGCACCGGCCTCGGCGTCCCGGACGGCGACGCGCTCCTCGCCGCGCTGCGCGGCGAGGCCCCCGCGAGTTGAGGAGCTCGCGTCGCAGCCGCGCGCGTCTCGAAACCCCCGCCGCGACGCAGTGTTACGCGGTCGTCAGCGACACTGTGTGACACTCCGTTACGGTAGCCGGGTGGCAGACCGCGAATTCGGCTTTCGCACGCGTGCGATCCATGCCGGCAACATCCCCGATCAGGTGACCGGAGCCAGGGCGCTCCCGATCTATCAGTCGAGCGCCTTCGTGTTCGATGACACGGCGGATGCCGCAGCGCGCTTCGCGCTGCAGAAGTACGGCAACATCTACTCCCGCCTGGCCAACCCGACTGTCGCCAGCTTCGAGGAGCGCGTCGCAAGCCTCGAGGGCGGACTCGGTGCGGTGGCGTCGGCGTCCGGTTTGTCCGCGCAGTACATCACGTTCGCCTCCCTCGCTGGGGCGGGCGATCACATCGTCGCCTCCGCGAACCTGTACGGCGGGTCGATCACCCAGCTCGACGTCGCGCTGCGGCGATTCGGTGTCGACACCACGTTCATCCAGAGTTCGGATCCTGCCGACTACGCGGCAGCCATCACCGACAGGACGAAGCTGCTCTTCGCGGAGACGATCGCGAACCCGTCGGGCGAGATCGCCGACATCGCTGGCCTCGCCGACGTTGCGCACGCTGCGGGCATCCCGCTCATCATCGACTCCACGATCGCGACCCCGTATCTGAACCGGCCGATCGAGTGGGGCGCCGACGTGGTCATCCACTCTGCGACCAAGTTCCTCGGCGGACACGGCACCACCCTCGGCGGTGTCGTCGTCGAGAGCGGACGCTTCGACTGGAACTCCGACCGCTTCCCGCTCTTCAGCCAGCCCGTTCCCACCTACGGCGACCTGCAGTGGTCCGGCAACTTCGGCGAGTACGCGTTCCTCACCAGGCTGCGCGCCGAGCAGCTTCGCGACATCGGCCCGGTGCTCGCGCCGCACTCCGCGTTCCTGCTCGCGCAGGGCGTCGAGACGCTGCCGTTCCGCATGCAGGCGCACGTGGACAACGCCCGCGCCGTCGCGCAGTGGCTCGAGGCCGACCCGCGCATCGAGGCGGTGCACTGGGCGGGTCTGGAGTCTCACCCGCACTTCGAGCGCGCGAAGAAGTATCTGCCGAAGGGTCCGAGCTCGGTGTTCACGTTCGAGGTCGCCGGCGGTCGCTCGGTCGGACAGAAGCTCATCGAGTCGGTCGACCTGGCGAGCCACCTCGCCAACATCGGGGATGCGAAGACGCTGATCATCCACCCGGCGTCCACGACGCACGCCCAGCTCACCGAGCAGCAGCTCATCGACGCAGGCGTTCTGCCCGGCTCGGTGCGCCTCTCGGTCGGCATCGAGGACCCGGAAGACATCATCTACGACCTCGACCAGGCGCTGGCCGCGGCCACGAAGGAGGACTGATGAGCACAGTCACCGACATCACAAGCACGGATGTCGCACCGGCCGCCGACGACGAGGCCATCGTGCAGCTCGCCAATGGCCTCACCTGCGGTGTGCCCGCGGACTCACCGCTCGCGAAGCTTCTGCGCTCGCAGCGCACCTGGAACGGACCGGACGCCAAGCAGCGCCTCAAGCTGCTGCGCGCCGCCAAGTCGGTTGCGATCGTCGGGGCGTCCCCCAATCCGGCCCGCTCGAGCTACTTCGTCGGAACCTATCTGCAGCAGTCCAGCGATTACCGGGTGTACTTCGTGAACCCGAACGCGGAGACGATCCTCGGCCAGCCCGCCTACAAGTCGCTCGCCGACCTGCCCGAGGTGCCGGACATCGTCGACGTGTTCCGGCGAGGCAGCGACATCCCTCAGGTCATCGACGAGGTCGTGGCCATCGGCGCGCCGACCATCTGGGTACAGCTCGGAATCTGGAATCAGGATGCGGCCTACTACGGCGAGGAGAAGGGCCTCAACGTGGTGATGGACCGCTGCATCAAGATCGAGCACGCCCGCTTCCACGGCGGCCTCCACCTGCTCGGCTTCGACACGGGAGTCATCTCCGCTCGCAAGACCGTGCGCTGAGCCCCACCGCCCTGCACCGCCACTACCCGCCGGGCCGCTGAGCCCCACCACCCGCCGCGCACGACCCCGCGCCGACTCACCGCCGCGTAGCGCGAGCCATCACCCTGCCCTCCAGCCATCTCCCTGCCCTCCAGCCACCACCCTGCCGCCGAGCCACCACCGAACCCGCGCGGATAAGTGGGTGGCTCGACGCGAAGTGGGTGGCTCGACGCGAAGTGGGTGGCTCGACGCGAAGTGGGTGGCTCGCCGTCAGTCCCAGTCCAGGATGACCGGCGCGTTCGGGTCAATGGTGCGCAGCGTGTACGGCATGGGGAACCCGACCGTGTACTCCAGCAGCGGAATGTCGATCGCACCCCAGTCATCCCGTTTGACGCGGATGACGTCGGTCGACACCTCGGTGATGCGAACCCGTAGCCAGCGTCCGTCGTCGAGCAGCAGCTCGTAGGGATCGGCGAGGTATCCGATGCCGAGCCCGTCGAGCGTCTCCTCGGCCTCCAGCCAGTCGACGGCATCCGTGCGCTCCCTGCCCAGAAGGTCGATCACCACGAAGCCGTCGCCCTCCGCGCGCATCCAACCGAGCAGCTCGCGGTCGTGACGGCGATGTTCGATCCAGTCGTTCGGCACGGGCATCCGTCGACCCTACAGTCATCAATCACCGCCCGAACTTCGGAGATTCACCGCGACACGCCGGTGAACGGGCGCGACACGCCGGCCAGACCGGCGGATCTCCGAAGTTCAGCAGCGCAGAGGTGGGGATAGTCGCGCGCGGTTGGGGGTGATGGCCCGGGTCGGGATGATGGCCCGGGTCGGGATGATGGCCCGGGTCGGGATGATGGCCCGGGTCGGGATGATGGCCCGGGTCGGGATGATGGCCCGGGTCGGGATGACGGCCCGGGTCGGGATGACGGCCCGGGTCGGGATGACGGCCCGGGTCGGGATGACGGCCCGGGTCGGGATGACGGCCCTGGTCGGGATGATGGCCAGGGTGGGGTGATGGCGGGAGGGGGCGGGCCACGGCGGGGCGGTGACGCCGGCGCGGCATACGACGGTGGCTAGACTCGGCACGGTGACCGGGGCGAGCGTGCGCACGACCGCGCATCGGGTGGGGGTGCTCGGTCCGATCGTGGTGGAGTCGCCGTCCGGTGAGGCCGTCGAGCCCGGCGGAGCGACGGCGAAGGCGCTCATCGCCGCCCTCGTGCTCGCCCGCGGACCTCTGTCGGTGCGCGGCATCGTCGACGACCTCTGGCAGGACAACCCGCCCCGCAACGAGAAGGCCGCACTCCAGACCTTGGTGTCCAGGGTGCGTGCGACCGCCGCGGACGGCCTCATCGTGTCGACGCCGGGCGGATACTCGCTGGGCATCGCGACAGATCACACCGACCTGGGCGCGGCCACTGCGGAACGCGATGCGGCGAGGGCCGCACTGGAGCGCGGCGACTCGCAGGGGGCCGATGCCCGGGCATCCGCCGGTCTCGCCCTCTGGCGCGGCGAGGCGGGGGTCGACCTCGGCGAGAGCGAGCTCGCCGAACGGCTCGGGTCGGCGGCAGCCGAACTGCGCTCGAGTCTCACCGTACTGAGGGCCCACGCCCGCGTCACGACCGGCGACACCTTCGGAGCGCTCTCCGATCTCGGCCCGCTGATCGAAGCCTCCCCGCTGGACGAAGACCTCGAGCTGCTCCGCTTGCGCGCGATCGCGGCCGGCGGCAGGCGCAACGACGCCATCAGGGAGTTCGGCGAATTCCGTGAGCGGATGCGCGACGAGCTCGGCACCGATCCCTCCGCAGATCTGGTCGCGTTCAATGCCGAGTTGCTGCGAGCGCCCGACGTGGATGCCCCACCATCGCGCACCGTACGCATCGGTCTGCGCACAGCACCCAACGAGCTGGTCGGCCGCGAGCGCGACTTAGATGCGGTCGAGGCGATCATGCGTGCATCGCGCCTCACGACCATCCTCGGCGCGGGCGGACTGGGCAAGACACGTCTCGCGCAAGAGCTCGCTGCGCGCGCCACCGAACGGATGCCCGGCGTGGTCGTCGTCGAGCTCGCCAGCGTGCGCGCCGGCGACGACGTTCCGCTCGCGCTGGCATCCACCCTCGGCATTCGGGAGTACACAGGCACCCGGCTCTCGCTGAGCGATCCAGCCGTACGGGTCGACGTGCGGGGACGCATCCTCGCCGCACTCTCCGAGCGGCCGACGCTTCTCGTGATGGACAACTGCGAGCACCTCATCGACGCGGCAGCAGAGTGGATCGCCGACATCCTCGCCTCGACCGTCGACGTGCGTGTGCTGGCCACGAGCCGCTCGCCACTGATGATCTCGGCGGAGCAGGTCTACCAGCTCGAGCCGCTGGCTTCACTTGCCGGCGACGACACTCACCCAGGGCCGGCGGTCACGCTCTTCATGGAGCGTGCACGCGCCGCGCGGCCGTCCGTCGTGCTGCCTGTCGATGCGATCGAGCGACTGTGCGAGCGCCTCGACGGCCTCCCGCTCGCCATCGAGCTCGCCGCTGCACGGGTGCGCACGATGTCGGTCGAGGAGATCGAACGCCGCATCGTCAACAGGTTCGTGCTGCTGCGCGGCGGCGATCGCGCGGCACCGGAGCGCCATCGCACCCTGCTCGCCGTCATCGACTGGAGCTGGAACCTGCTCACCGACTCCGAGCAGCGCACCCTGCGCAGGCTCTCCCCCTTCGTGGACGGGTTCGGCGCCGATGCAGCTGAGGCGGTCGCCGGAGCCGACGACACCGAGGCCGATCTCGAAGGCCTGGTCAACCAGTCCCTCCTGACCGCGGCAGAGAGCCGGCTGACCGGACGCGTGCGCTACCGCATGCTCGAGACGGTGCGCGAGTTCGGCGACCAGCGGCTTCACGAGGCGGGCGAACAGGATGACGTCGCAGCGCGCATCCGAGCGTGGGCAGACGCCGCCGGCCTCACGGCCCTCGACCTCACGTACGGCCCCGACCAGTTGGAGACGTTCCACCGGGTCGAAGAGGAACAGGACAACCTCGTTTCCGCGATGCGCGACGCCATCGCCGTGCGCGACGCCGCCACCGCAGCGAGCGTGTATGCCGCTCTCGGCATGCACTGGACGCTCCGTGGGGCGCACTCGGAGGTGCTGGGGTTCGCTCCTGCGGTGCTCGACCTGATCGGCAGGATGGAACCCGACGAGCGGCACATCGACTCAGCCATGGTGTCGCTCGCTCTGATCGGCGGAACCTCCCTCGTCTCCGACACGTACAGCGGGATCAGGGCCCTGGTGAGGGTGCGCAAGCTGCGGGAGCGATCAACGCCCCGGCATCCTCAGCTCGACGCGATGGTCTCCGTGCTGCTCACCATGCCGGATCTCGCCGCAGCCACCACGACCGTGGAGCGCCTGCGACGAAGCGACGATCCCGCGATCGCGTCGTTCGCCAACCTCATCTCTGCGCAGCTCGCCGAGAACGCGGGCGAGGTCGACGAAGGGCTGAGGTTCGCGTCGGTCGCGTACACCAAGGCCGAGCTCGCACAGGATGCCTGGACCGTCGGCACCGCAGCCCAGGCGATGGCCCAGTTCCACAGCGAGCGCGGTGACGCGGCCGAGGCGCTCGAGTGGGCCGAGCGGGCCCGCCCCAACCTCAGCGCGTTGAGCGCGAGCGAGGATCTGCGCCAGCTGGACTGGCTGAAGGCGATCAGCGAGGTCTCGCTCGGACGACTCGATTCAGCGCGGACGACCTTCGAGTCGCTGACACGGCTTCAGGGCGACGCCGAGAGCTTCGACTGGCGCGACCTTCAAGCGATCGGATACGCCGGACTGGCCGAGATCGCCGCCAAGCAGGACGACCAGAGCGAGTCGGAGCGGCTCTACGCCATCGCGGAGCAGGTGTGGGGCGATCCGCCAGGCGGGTTTGCCCCGTGGTACTACGGAGCCGGTGCCGGACTGCTCGTCGCGTCGGTGCGCGCTGGGCACGTGAATGATCCGCGCAACCTCCGCGTCGCTCGGCGCATCCGCAGCAGGCTGTTGCGCGACCACCGGGTCAGGGCTGGCATGATCGACAGGCCGATCACGGGCATCGCAGCGATCGGGCTCGCCGTCTGGCTGCTCGCACCCGAGCGGGAGGGGGCGGATGACGCACAGCGCGTCATCGCGATGGAGTTACTGGCACTCGGTCGGGGTATCCGCGCCAGGCAGGACTTCCCGTCGCTGAGCTGGCGGCGTGCGGCCGACGAGCTGGGGAATCGTGACGAGCTGGGCGATCGCGTTCAGCCGGGTGACGGCGTGGCGCTGGACTTCGACACTGCATGGGCAGGGGTGGAAGCCTTGTCACTCGTCGAACGCACGGAGCGACTGCACGTGGTCATCCGCACGCTGCGCGACGCCGTGGCCTGACGCGACATCGCGTGACCTGACGAGGCGAGTTACGACTGCGTCGCAGCCGTTGCCGCGGCGGCCGCCTCGTCTTCGTCGTGGTATTTCGCAAGCAGTTCTTTCTCACGCGCGAACTTCGGGAACGCGAAGAACACCAGAACACCGCCGAGGACCACGGCGATGCATCCCGCGAGGTATGCCCAGTCCTGTCCCTGCTCGAACGACTCGCGCGCGGCCTTGATGATGGCTGTCGAGTACTGCGGGTACTGCTGAGCGATGTTCTCGGCGCCCGCGAACGACTGGGTCAGCTGGGCCTGAACCGACGACGTGATCTGGTCTTTGTTCGGGGCGGTGCTGATCAGGTTGGTGGCAGCGGACGCGTATCCGGCAGTGAGGAGGGCACCGAGGATGGACTGCATGATCGCGCCACCGAGGTCGCGCTGCAGGTCGGCGGTCCCTGACGCCATGCCGGCGCGACGCACCGGAACGGCTCCGGTGAGCGATCGGGACGCCGGAGTGCCCGCCAGCCCGACCCCCGCACCGACGAACGCGTAGCCGAGTCCCACGGCCCAGTAGCCGACGTTCGACGTCCAGAGGATCAGCATCGTGAGGAAGCCGAGCAGCACCGCCGTGTACCCGAGCAGCAGAGTGAAGCGCGCGCCTCGGGCCTCGACGAGCTTCGCGGAGCGCGGCGCGAGCAGAACCATGAAGATCGCGGCGGGCAGGATGGCGAAGCCCGACTCGAGCGTCGAGTAGCCGAGCACGTTCTGCAGGTACTGCTGACCGACGAACATCGCGCCCATCAGGGAGCCGAACACGATGATGCCGGCGCACGCGGCGACCCAGAAGATCGGCCGCGCCGCCACCTTGAGGTCGTACAGCGGGTTCTTCGCGAGGCGCTGGCGGATGACGAAGGCGATCAGGGCGGCGACGCCGATGATGGTCAGGCCGAGCACGAGCGTGCCGGAGTCCGGCACGGCCGCGAAGTTGATGGCAAGGATGATGCCGCCGACCACGAGCACGGAGAGGATGCCGCCGAGGTTGTCGACCCGGTCGCTGGACTCGTTCACATGGCTCGGCACCAGTCTGATGATGAGCGGAACCGCGACGACGATCAGGGGAAGCGTCACGAGGAACACCGATCCCCAGTGGAAGAACTCGAGCAGGATGCCCGACAGCAACGGTCCGAGCGCGGAGATCGCGCCACCGGTGGCGGACCACAGCGCGATCGACCTGGTGCGCTTCGCCCCCGACCAGAGTGCGGTGATGAGCGCCAGCGTCGTCGGGTATGCCATGCCGGCTGCGAGCCCGCCGATGATGCGAGCGACGATGAGCACGTCGACGTTCCACGCGAACGCCGCCAGCAGGCACGCGGGCAGCGACAGCAGCACGCCGATCAGCAGCATCATCTTGCGTCCGTAGCGGTCGCCGACTGCTCCGAGCCAGAGCACTGATGCCGCGAGTCCCAGCGAGTAGCCGACGGCGACGAGGTTGAGCTCGGTCTGCGAGGCGTCGAAGGACTTGCCGATGTCGGGGAGGGCGACGTTGGCGACCGAGAGCGGCAGGTTGGCCACCGCGGCCACGAGGATGAGTGTCGCCAGAATGCCGCCGGCTTTCGCCGGCGCGTCCGTCGTGGTCGTCATGGAAGGCTCCCCCTTGCATGCGCGGCACTTTCGCGCGGTGTCAGTATGGCAGGGGGAGGTTGCCCCGACACCACCCATTTTCAGTGAACCGGAGCGAGTTTCCGCTGATCGCCGGTGGGAGCGCTAGGCGGTCGTATCCATTGCCCGGTCGTGCAGGTGGGCGCCGCCGCGGTAGCGGGCGCCGAAGTGCGACTCGGGCAGTCGCGCGTTCCCCGGGCCGAACAGCCGTTCGCGCAACGTGCCGCTGCGCTCGCCCTCTGCGGGCATCCGTCCTCGACGCCGCAGCTCAGGGATGACCAGCTCGGCGAAATCCCGCGCCGTGTCGAACGTGTGGTACTGGCGAAGGTTGATGCCGTCGAGTCCGTCCTCGTCGAGCCAGCGCTCGATCTCGTCCGCGACCGTTTTCACGTCGCCGACCACCAGGAAGCGGTCGTTGCGGTTGCCCGCGATGAAGTCCAGCGCTTCGCCCACCGTCTTGTCCATGGGCAGGAACGGCACCTTCTCAGCGGGGAACGCGGCGCGCTCCAGCGCCTCTGCGACCGTGATGTCACGCGGGAACGCCGTGAGATCCACCGGCAGGCTGCTGTGCGCGAGAATGCCGTCGAGGCTGGCGTTCTCGCGGTACAGCCGCCACTTGTCCTCGGCCTCCTCCTGCGTGCGACCGACGATGACGCCCGCCATCGCGATGAACTTCACCGCGTCATCCGTTCGTCCGTTGCGCACGGCTGCCGCCCTCATCCCGTCGGCGTTCCGACGGAAGTCCGCACTGGTGCGTCCGCCCGTGAAGACGACCTCGGCGTGCTTGCCCGCGAACTCGATGCCGGCGGGCGACCCGGTCGCCTGGAAGAGCACGGGCGTGCGCTGCAGCGAGGGATGCACGAGGTGGGGTCCGGCGACGCGGTACCGCTCCCCCACGTGGTCGATGTACCGCACCTTCGTCGGATCGCTGAAGACCTTGGCCTCGCGATCGGCGACGACGGCGCCGTCATCCCACGATCCCTCCCACAGCTTGTAGAGCACGTCGAGGTACTCGTCGGCGTAGCGGTAGCGGTCGTCGTGCGGGATCTCGCCCTCGAGGCCGAAGTTGCGGGCGGCGTTCGGCAGGTACGACGTGACGACGTTCCAGCCGACGCGGCCTTTCGTCAGGTGGTCGAGAGTCGACATGCGCCTGGCGAACGCGAACGGCGGCTCGTAGCTGGTCGAGAACGTGACGCCGAAGCCGAGTCGCTCGGTGACCGCCGCCATGGCGGGAATGAGCAGCAGCGGGTCGAGATTGGGGATCTGCAGTCCCTCGCGCAGAGCCGTCTCCGGCCCGTCGCGGAAGACGTCGTACGCACCGACCACGTCGGCGAGGAAGATGCCGTCGAATCCGCCGTGCTCTGCCAGCTGAGCCAGCTCCAGCCAGTAGTCGAGGTCGGCGAAGCGCTCCCGGTTGTTGCCGGGCAGCGGCCAGAGACCGTGCGTGATGTGGCTCACGCAGGCCATCTCGAAGAGGTTGACGAAGAGCTGTCTCGGCTCGGGCATGCGACTCCTGCTGTCGAAGGTTCGCCCTCCATCCTGCACGCAGTGCCGGATGTGCGTGTCAGGACCGCGTGCCGATCAGGCCCGCTGCGCAGGGACCGGCTCGCGCACCATCACCTCGTCGACGATGCTCCACGCGGTCTCGATCGGCACATCCGGGATCGAGTACCTGTGCCGCCCTGCGGCGGTCGTCGCGATGAGTGTCGCCAGCCCTGCGCGACGCTGGAACAGGGAGCGCCGCACGGTGAAGCCGATGATTCCCGAGGTCTCGAGCACGACGCGTTTGCGGCTCAACGACCCGGATCGAGCGATGAGCAGCCCGGGCATCAGCCCGTGCCCGAGCCCGCGCCACCTGTCCTCGGCCAGCAGCATCGCGGCAGGGACGATCAGGGCGAACGCGATCCAGACGAGCGGGCCGACGTAGCCGAGCAGCTGCAACACGAGGGCGATCACGGCGATCAGCACGACGCCGGTCGTCGCACGCGTGTATCGCCTGCGGTGTGCGCGCGGCCCGTGCGGGGTGAGCTCGCACGTGAGCGGAGTCTCGTCGCCCAGCACAGCCGTTGCGACGCGCATCGCGTCGTCGCGCGGTCCGGCCGGTTCGATCACCATGATACCGGCGCGCTCTCGGCCGAGCCCTGTCATGATCGCGTGAGCAGACGCCCCGCGCACCGCCCTCAGCGACAGCGGCTCCCCCAGGCTGACGCCCCGAAGGCGCCGCTCGTCGAGTGTGACCTGGCGCGTGCGCAGCAAACCGTGGCTGACGTGCAGCGTCGTGGCATCCGACCGCCAGATCGCGAAGCCGCTGAACGCCAGCACGTAGCGCACCAGGGCGATGATCGACGCGGCGACGACGAGCACGAAGGCACCGCCGATGATCGCCTCGAGAAGCGGGATGCGCGACACGGTGTGGATCGAGTCGCGCACGACCTGCAGCCTCAGCAGCAGGCCGCCATCGAAGAACTGCAGCTCGAGCACGAAGAACGCTGCGACGAAGAGGGATGCCACCCCGGTGAGTGTGAACGGGGCGTATCGTGCCCACGACCAGCGCCACCCGCTGAAATTCCGCCCGGCCGCCTCAGCCGGGCCTTCGTCGTCCGCGATCACCCGACCGCCGAGACGGCGGTCGGCGCTGGCGTCGCGGGGGAGGCCAGAAATGGCCTCCCCTCCTAGCTCCAGCGCCCGCAGCAGTTCCGAACGCAGAGCCGGCACATCACCTGCGGCGATCCCGTCGAAGTCGAGGCCGTCCTGTCCGTGCGAGGCACTGGTGCCCACCTTCACGACGGCGAGGCCGACCATGCGGTGCAGGAGGGTGGCATCGACGTCGACCGAGCGAACGCGCTCGCGCGGAACCGACAGCATCCTTCGGTTCAAAAGCCCCCGTCTCACCTGCACGTGGGTCGGCGTGATGCGATAGCTCGTCGTGACCCAGCGCAGGATGCCCACCACGACGCCGAGGGCGGACAGCGCGTAGGTCCACCACGGTTCACCGCCGACCGAGCCCGCCACAACGGCGAGCAGCAGGATCGGCAGGTACCTGATGAGCTCGCGTACCGGGTGCACGAGCAGCATGCGGGCGTTCAGGCGGCGCCATGGCGTCGCGTCGTCGTCATGCGCGCCCTCGACCGGCGCCGCGTTCTCCGGCCCCGCCGTCTCCGGTTCGGCCGGCTCGGCGGCCAGCGGGTCGCTCACGTCGCATCGCCCTTGGTCTGCTGGGCGACGGCCGCGAGGGTGGCGACGACGTCGCGCGCCACCGCGTCGTCGAGCGCGTGGATGCTGAGAGCCCCGGCCGACGACGCGGTGGTGACGGTGACGGTGGTGAGTCCGTAGATGCGGTGAAGGAACCCGCGCCGCGTGTCGACCGTCTGCAGCCTCGCGATCGGCGCGACGCGGGTTTCCTGGGTCAGCCATCCGCTGCGAACGAAGACGGCGTCATCCGTGATCTCCCAGCGGTGAACCCGATAGCGCCACTTCGGCATGATCGAGACGTGCACGACCGCCACCACGAATGTCAGCGCGAGACCGGCGAGGTGCAGAGGCGCGGTCCAGGCGTTCGCGATGAGCATCCACACCAGCTGGAGGCACACGAACACGACCCACCCGACGATGGCGTTCCAGGTCCAGAACGCCACCGCGCGGGTGCTCGGGCGGCCGACAGGGTCGTGGATGATCCGCGAGATGCGCCCTGCCGGCTCGGCGGAGGTCATGATGTCGCTCCTTTGTTGAACGCTGATGTCGACGTTCTACGCCTTGCGCATGTACGCGCGCACCGTGAGCGGCGCGAAGACCGCCACGATGATGGCTGCCCCGAGCAGTGAGATCCACAGATCGGAGCCGACAGTCCCATTGTTAGCGAGATCGCGCACCGCGGTGACGAGATGCGAGATCGGGTTCACGTTCACGAACCACTGGAGGACCGGAGGCAGGCTGTTCACCGGCACGTACGCGTTCGAGAGGAACGTCAAGGGGAACAGGATGAGCATCGAGATGCCCTGAACGCTGGATGCCGTTCGTGCGATCACGCCGAAGAAGGCGAAGATCCAGCTGATCGCCCACGAGCATGCGATGACCAACAGGCCGGAGAGCACCACAGGTCCGATGCCGCCCGCCGGGTGGTAGCCGATGATGTAGCCGACGACGAACGTGACGGTCGTGGCGATCGCATACCGCACGGTGTCGGCCAGGAGCGCTCCGGACAGCGGGGCGATACGGGCGATCGGCAAGGAGCGGAACCTGTCGAACACGCCCTTGTCCATGTCTTCGCGAAGTTGCACGCCTGTGACGACGGAGGTGGTGATGACTGTCTGCACGAGGATGCCGGGGATGAGCGTCGGCAGGTAGTTCTGCACGTTCCCGGCGATCGCGCCACCGAACAGGTAGGCGAACATCAGCGTGAAGATGATCGGCTGCACCGTGACGTCGACGAGCTGTTCCGGCGTGCGACGGATCTTGACGAGGCCGCGATACGCCATCGTGAACGTGTTGCGCACGGTCTGGGCGAGGCTGGTGTAGTTCTTGAGCTTGCGTTCCGACGGCGGCGTGATGCGTGATCGCGTCCCAGCCGGCTGAGTGATGGTGCTCATGCGTTCACCTTTTCCTTCTCGTCGGCGTCCGGCGTCGACTCGTTCTGATCGGCCGCGTCGTGGCCGGTGATGGTGAGGAAGACCTCGTCGAGACTCGGCTTCTGCACGCTCATCTCCGTGAGGTGGATGCCGGCCTCGCGGAACGTCACGAGCAGGTCGGTGACGCGGTCGGGGTCGGCCATCGGGGCCGTGATGCGAGCTGCCTCTGGCGAGAGCGTTCCCCGCACGCCGAGCACCTGCTCGATGGCGCGAAGTGCGTCATCCGTGTCTGCAGGATCTTCGATCCGAAGCTGCAGGGCGGAGGTTCCGACGGATGCCTTCAGCTCGTCGGCTGTGCCCTCGGCCACCACGCGTCCGCGGTCGATCACCGCGATGCGGTCGGCGAGCTGATCCGCTTCGTCGAGGTACTGCGTGGTCAGCAGAATGGTCGATCCGCTGGAGACGAGCTCACGGATGGTGTCCCACATCTGACCGCGGGTGCGCGGGTCGAGACCCGTCGTGGGCTCGTCGAGGAAGATCAGCGGAGGCTGCGCGATGAGCGACGCCGCGAGATCGAGGCGACGGCGCATACCGCCGGAGAACTTCTTGAGTGGACGCTTCGCGGCATCCGTCAGTCCGAAGCGTTCGAGCAGCTCTTCAGCCTTCGCCTTGGACTGGGCACGGCCGAGACCGAGCAGCCGCGAGAAGATGACCAGGTTCTCGGTGGCCGAGAGCGTCTCGTCGACGGAGGCGAACTGCCCGGTGACGCCGATGAGCTGGCGCACGATCTGCGCCTCCTTCATGACGTCGTGGCCGAACACCGCAGCGCTGCCCGCATCGGGCTTGAGCAGGGTGGCGAGCATGTTGATGGTGGTGGTCTTGCCTGCGCCGTTCGGGCCGAGCACGCCGTAGACGCTGCCGGGTCGCACGAGCAGGTCGACGCCGTCGACCGCCCGGTTGCTGCCGAACGTCTTGACGAGACCGTGGGCCTCGATGGCCCAGTCCGCGACCGCGCCGGCGTTGTGCCGTTGTGCGTTCATGACTGAAATCCCTTCGTATGCGATTGCGTGTGAAGTCGTTGATCAGGATGCGAGCAGGCACTTTCGTGCTGCTTACACGGCGCTTACAGGCGCGGTCAGCGAGAACCCCGCGGCAGGTCGCGCTCCGCCGCCAGTCGCTCGCGTTCGACCCTTCCGATCAGGGCATCCCGGTCGACGCCCGCGTACTCGAGCGCGCGAGGGACGGTGCCGACGTTCGCGGTGACGATGCCGTAGAGCACGTCGAGGTCGAAGGTGCGACGGCGACGGCCACGGGCGCCGGCCCCTTGGGAACGTCGCAGCGCCTCCCTGGTCGACGACGCCCATGACGGGCGGCGAAGGTCGGCAGTCGCGGCGAGGAGCTCGGGATCCAGGTCGTGGATGCCCAACACCGCGAGCGCCCGCGTGCGTTCCTCATCCAGCGCCGCATCCAGCGCAGCGTGAGACAGACCGGCGTCGGCGAGGATGGCTGCCGCCGGGCTGTCCTCGAGGCGTGCGAGTGCGAGCAAGAGGTGTTCCGGCCCGACCTCGGACGAGCTGCGGCGAGCAGCCTCCTCCACCGCCGCGGCGACGACGGGACGCAGCGGCTGCGGAATGCGATCGACATCAACGTCCACGACGCCTCCTCAGGTCGATGTCCGCGTCGTCGAGACGCTTGAGGTGCTTCTTGTGCACGGCCTGCCGGGTGACGCCGAGCGCCTCGGCGACCTGACCCCAGCTCCAGCCGTCGCGCAGAGCGTTCTCCACGGCGGCGTCTTCGAGGCGGTCCGCGAGGTCGCGCAGGGCGACGACAGCGGCGAGCCGATCGGCTGCGCCGCCGACTGGCGATGGTATGCGTACTGGATTCACATTAAGCAACCTAGGTTGCTCATCCAATGTAGTCAACTCAAGTTGCCTAATTTCAGGATATCGTCAGGAAGCAACCCGTGTTGCTTATCGCGCGAGCGGTTCTTCCGCGCAGCGCGTTCGCCGGGTCATCCCGCTCTCAGTAGCGTTAAGCCATGCCCCGCACAGCGAACGTCCCGGCTCCCCTGCGCTTCGGCGTCAACTACACGCCGTCGCACGACTGGATGCACTCCTGGCTGTCGCTGAACCCCGACGACGTGCGGCGCGACTTCGCCGACATCGCCGAGCTGGGACTCGACCACGTGCGCCTCTTCCCGCTCTGGACTCTCCTGCAGCCCAACCGCACGTTGATCCGCCAGGCCGCGCTCGACGATGTGCGCGCCGTCGTCGACATCGCCGCGGAGTTCGGCCTCGATGCGAATGTCGACGTCATCCAGGGGCATCTGTCGAGCTTCGACTTCATTCCGTCGTGGCTCTTCACCTGGCACGACCGCAACATGTTCACCGACCCCGAGGTCGTCGCGGCAGAGGCCGATCTCGTGCGCGCCCTCGGCGCTCGGCTGGCCGATGCGCCGAACTTCCTCGGCCTCACCCTCGGCAACGAGGTGAACCAGTTCTCCGACCGCCCGCACCCCTCGCCATGGCCGGCGACGCAGCAGGATGCCGCACGATGGCTCGAGACGCTGCTGGGCGCCGCGCGCGAGGCCGCCCCCGCCGCGCAGCACGTGCACAGCGAGTACGACGCGGTCTGGTACCTCGACGACCATCCGTTCACCCCGGAGCACGCCAGCCGTCTCGGCGCGCTGACCACCGTGCACTCGTGGATCTTCAACGGCACGGCCCAGCGCTACGGCGGACGCTCGACGGCATCCGACCGTCACGCCGAGTACCTGGTCGAGCTGTCACGTGCGTTCCAGTCCTCCCCCGGCGCCTCGCCCGGGCATCCGATCTGGCTGCAGGAGGTCGGTGCGCCGTCCAACTGTCTGCGCGACGAGGAGACGCCGGACTTCCTCGAGGCAACCGTGCGTGCGGTCGCCCGATGCGCCGACCTCTGGGGAGTGACGTGGTGGTGCTCCCACGACGTCGGCCGCGGACTCGCCGACTTCCCCGAGCTCGAGTACTCGCTCGGACTGATCGACCAGCAGCACCGCGTGAAGGCGATCGGGCGCCGGTTCGCCGAGGTCGCGGCAGAGCTGCGCGAGAGCCGTCCGGCGTTCGCGACGCGGTCGACAGGCATCGTCGTCGACGTCGACGAGGCGGGGGTCCCGGTGAGCCGCACCGCGATGAGCCCCGGCGGGGCGATCTTCCAGACCTGGGTCGACCTGTGCGAGTCGGGGGCCGACCCGGCGTTCGTCACCTCGACGGATGCCGCAGATGCGGCTGCACTCGCCGCGCGCGGGATCACCGAGCTCGTGCATCCCGACCTCTCATCGTCCGCCGTCGGTCGCTACGCGTCCGTCAACACCGAGGTCGGCTGAGCCCATGCGCGACGACATTCCCACCGAGCGGGGTCCGGCCTGGGCCGAGCATCTTCCCGATCCGCTGTCCGTCTCCGCGGAGGACGTACGTGCCCGCCTCAGCGGCGCCCGCAGGCTGATCGTGCTGGACGACGACCCCACCGGCACCCAGACCGTGCGCGACGTACCCGTGCTCACCTCGTGGCGCGCAGAGGATGTCGAGTGGGCGCTCGACCAGGGCGGCGCCGGGTTCTTCATCCTGACCAACACGCGGAGCCTCGGCGAGGGCGACGCCGCCGAGCGCAACCGCGAGGTCGCGACCGCCTGCTACGCGGCCGCCCGGCGACGCGGCATCGACATCGCTTTCGCGAGCCGCGGGGACTCGACCCTGCGCGGGCACTTCCCGCTCGAGACCGACGTGCTCTCCGAGATCTCGGCCGGCACGGGCACGCCCGTCGATGCCGTGCTCCTCGCCCCTGCCTACCTCGACGCCGGGCGCATCACCCTGAACGGCACGCACTGGCTTCGCGACGCCGAGGGCCTGCACCCGGTGGGCGACAGCGAGTTCGCCCGCGACGCGACGTTCGGCTACCGCTCATCGTGGCTGCCGGAGTGGGTCGCCGAGAAGAGCGACGGCCGTATCGCAGCCGACGCGGTGACCGTCGTGGGGCTGGACGCGATCCGGTCTGCCGGGGCGCCGCTGGCATCGGTGTTGCGTGCATCCCGTGGAGGAGCCGTCGTCGTGATCGACGCCGTCACGGATGACGACCTGCGGTCGGCGGTCCTGTCGGCGCTCGATGCCGAATCCTCCGGCATCCGCATCGTCTACCGCGTAGGACCGTCGTTCGTGCGCGCCAGGCTCGGCCAGGAATCGCAGCCACCGCTCGACGACCTCGAGCTCGCGCACCTTCTCAAGACGGCAGGCGGTTCCGCGACCGTCGCTCGACACGGACTCGTCGCGGTCGGATCCCACGTCGACCTCTCGAACAGGCAGCTCGCAGCCCTCACGGCGTCCCGTGAGGTGCACGCCATCGAGCTCGATGTCGAGCGGATTCTGGGCGACGACGCGCAGGCGCACATCACGGAGATCGCCTCCCTCGCGGCCGCGAGGCTCGACGACTGCGTCACCATGATCAGCACCTCGCGAGGCCTGCGCAGGGGCGCGGATGCCGCAACGAGCCTCGACCTCTCCCGTCGGGTGAGCGCAGCGCTGACCGAGACGGTGCGCAGGGTCGTCGACGAGCGCCGTCCCGCCTACGTGATCGCCAAGGGCGGCATCACCTCGTCGGATATCGCGACCGACGCGCTCGGCATCTCCCGCGCCCGAGTCGTTGGCTCGATGCTGCCAGGCATCGTGTCGGTCTGGCAGGCGGCCTCCGGCCCCGCGACCGGGCTCCCCTACGTAGTCTTCGCCGGCAACGTGGGCGACGACACGAGCCTCGCGACGGTGGTCGACGACTGGGAGCGAGCGCGCGAGCTGGATTGAGCCTCGAGGCTCGTCGTCATCGGTCTCGGGCGAGCAAGGGAAAGATGTACGCGAGGGCTTCGCGGAGCCTGGCGATGGCCTCCGCACCGCTCAGATGGCTGAGGTTGCCGATCTTCGGTGCGTCGGGATCAAGTCCGTGGATCAGCGTGTCGGCCCCACCGACATATGCCTTTGCGAGCGGAGAGAGCGGCAGATCAGGGGGAAGCATGGCTTCGTCGAAGTCCGGAACCGGCTGCGGCAGCACGCGCGGCCAATCCTCCGGCCGTCGGGGGCGGTCTCGGGTGAAGATCGGTCGCAGGTCCGGTGCGTTCCCATCACGCGCCGTGAGGGGTGCGCCGAGGTCCCAGCGCTCGCGCAGCGTGCGGATCACCGAGGTGTGCTGGTGGAATCCGTTGATCACCGTTCGCTCGTCGATCCACGGCGAGATCGCGATCGCAGGAAGCCTGACTCCCATGCGGTCGAACGCGAATCCGAACTGCCCTGGTCCGGCATCCTGGTCGGGGATCGGCGCGGCGGGCGGCGGTACATGATCGTAGGTGCCCCCGTGTTCGTCGAACACGACCATCAGCAGGGTGTTGGACCAGTTGGAGCCTTCGTCGCCCGACGAGTCGCGCACGGCGTTGTAGACCTTCGCCAGCAGTGCCTCTCCGCCCAGCAGGGATGACGGTGCGTCGACGACGAGGCCGGGGATGAGCGCTGCGAACGGCGGGTGCATGTCGTTGTGGCCGTGCAGCAGGTTCGGCTCGATGAAGGAGTACGTGGGCAGAGTGCCGTTCGCGGCATCCTCGTAGAACTGATCGGTCGTGACGAAGTTGGTCGCGAAGCGATTCTTGAGGCGGGCCGCGTGGATGAGCGCCGTGAAGGAGACGGGGTTGCCGGGATCGACGTAGACCTTCCAGGTGAGCCCCTTGGACTCGAGTCGTTCGAAGATCGTCTCGGCCGTGTTGCTGCCGGGAAAGCTGCTGTACGGCGAGTTGACGACCAGTCCGGAGGCCGACGCCGCGTTGAAGAACGACCTGTTCGTGAACGTCTGCGACGGCACCTCGGCGAACCAGTGGTCGAACGTTGCGAAGCCTCGTGCGAGCGTCGACAAGACGGGCATCTGCTCCGGGGTGTAGCCCTGCATGATCTGCGCGTACTGCTCGTAGGTGGGCTGTCTGCCGTTCTCCGCCGTGAAGGCGCTGATGTAGTCGATGACGAACCCGTCCATCGACGGCGTGGGCAGCGTGCCGGAGGGCAGGTTGTACGGCGCGGTCATCCGTTCCGCCAGCACCTCTCGGTTGTCCGGCGGATCGATCAGGCCGAAGAGCTGCGTGTTGACGTGTTGATACTCCTCACCCGGATCCGGGTTCGGGGTGTCCATCGTCGCCGCGATCCCATACGGGACGGATCCGCGCTCGGCGCCATCTTCGGCCCACTCGGGAATCGGATTGGAGAGGTCTCGGCCGATCACCCCCTCGAACGAGTCGACTTCACCGGGCTCGTAGAGCCTCCCCAGCAGGTTGTCGAAGGAGCGATTCTCGAACATCACGACCACGACGTGATCGAGTGCTTGGCTGCGGTCGGGCGAGCGCATGAGCATGCCTTTCTCTCAGGGGAGCGGGTGGAGCACGTGAGGCGTGCGGGTCGAACTCACGCCTGGTCCGGCCGCTCGAACTCGGTGTCGAGACCGCCCTGAGCGGCCGCGGAACCACTGCGGCCGCCGCCGTAGCCGCGGAGCACGAACGCCAGCACGACGGCGACACAGGCGCCGAGCACCGGACCGGCCACATAGACCCAGTAGTCGCTGAAGTTCAGCGCGACGAGGTCGGGACCGAACGTGCGAGCCGGGTTCATGGACGCGCCCGAGATCGGGCTCCCCCAGAGGCCCGCGAGCGCGATGTATCCGCCGACACCGAGAGCGCCGATCACACCGAGGTTCTGGGCGCCCGACGCGGTGCCGAGGATGACGCTGACGAGTCCGAGGGTGAGGAGCGCCTCCATGAGGAACGCCTGCACCGACGAGTACCCATGCGCCGGATAGTTGGAGCCATAGCTCGCCGACACCCCGATCACGCCGCGCAGCAGCCACGCCGCGAGGGTCGCCCCGACGAGCTGCGCCAGAATGTAGCCCGGCACACGGCGCCAGGGGAAGTCGCCGCGCAACGAGAACGCGAGGGTGACCGCGGGATTCAGGTGTGCTCCCGAGACCTTGCCCATGAAGAGGATGATGCCCAGCACCATGAGCCCGGGTGCGACGACCGCTGCGGTGCGGCTGATCGTGCCGGGAAACGCCTGGCTCATCATGCCGCCGCCCGCCGCGACGATCACGAGCAGGAACGTGCCGTACACCTCCGAGAACAGACGTCGCCACTCCTGCCGCGGGTTTGCGAAGTCGTTCATCGGCTCGATGACCTCGGCTTCGAACCATCGCTCGAACCTCAGCCTGACGCGGAGATTGTCATGCTCACTCATCGCTCCTCCAGAAGGGATGCCGGAGCCAACACTGGTCCCGGGATCGCACGCTGCCGATCCGGGTCGGGCGGCGTTGCACGACGGGCGTCAGGCGGTCATACGCGGGAAAGCGTAGACCCGGCTCTCCTCCGAATGCACGCAGACGTTCCTGTCCACCCGCCATATCTGGGGCATTCCGGCGCGCCCTTCGACCATCGGAGTGGACGGTCGTAAAACGCTAGAGACGGTTCACCGCGGTCACGCGCAGCACCGCGGCGCCCGCATCGTCCGACGCTGCGAGGTCCACGTCGGCAGCGATGCCCCAGTCGTGGTCCCCAGCGGGGTCGGCGAGGATCTGCCTCACGTGCCACACCCGGTCGGCGCCCGAGTCGGATGCCCGGGCATCGGTCTCGTCGACGATGAGCATCGCCGCACTCCTGGCATCGGCGTCGGTGCCGATCTCGTCGTGCTCGGCGTAGTACGCGTCGAGGGCATCGGCCCAGGCATCCTCACCGAATTCCGGATCCAGCCTGCCGAGCTCGTCCGCGCGATCGAGCGCGGCCACCTGCACCCGGCGGAACAGCTCGTTGCGCACCAGCACCATGAAGGCCCGCCGGTTTGCCGTGACGGTGCGCGGTGCAGGGGGGACGATCGCGGTCTCCTCCGCGTGGCGGGCGGCGTCGGGATGCACCAGCTCTGCCCACTCGTCGAGCAGGCTGGAGTCCACCTGGCGCACCAGCTCGCCGAGCCACTCGATCACGTCGTGCAGCTCGTCGCTCTTGGCCTCGTCCGGCACGGTCTGGCGTAGCGCCCTGAACGCGTCGGAGAGATAGCGCAGCACGACGCCCTCGCTGCGGGCGAGCGTGTAGAACGACACGAACTCCGCGAACGTCATCGCCCGCTCGAAGAGGTCGCGAACGACCGACTTGGGGCTCAGCTCGAAGTCGCGCACCCACGGCTGGCTGGCGCTGTAGGTCTCGAACGACTGCTGCAGGATGTCGGCGAGCGGCTTCGGCCAGGTGACCTGTTCGAGCAGCTCCATGCGCTCCTCGTACTCGATGCCCTCGGCCTTCATGGCGGCGACGGCCTCACCCCGTGCGAGGTGCTGCTGGGCGATCAGCACGGGTCGTGGGTCATCCAGGGTCGCCTCGACGACCGAGACGACGTCGAGCGCGTAGTCGCCTGTGCCCACACCGGCGGTAGTCGACCGCTCCCCCGTCGTCGCCGAGCGTTCGACATCCTCTTCGGCCGCGAACAACTCGAAGGCGGCGAGCGCGAATGGCGACAGCGGCTGGTTGAGCGCGAAGTTCGGCTGCAGATCGACAGTGAGACGGGGCGTTCCGTCGTGGCCCTTCTCGACCACCTCGGCCGTCACGAGCGTCCGGTAGATCCCGAGCGCCCGCCTCGCGAGCTCGAGCTGTCGTTTCCACGGCTCGTGGCTGTCGAAGATCAGGGCCCGCACGTTGCCGAACACGTCGCCGCCGCGCGCGATGACGTTGATGATCATGGCGCTCGTGATCTGCATGTGCGGCGTGAGGGTCTCGGGCTCGGCGGCGATCAGGCGCTGGAACGAGGGCTCACCCCACGACACGAACCCCTCAGGGGCCTTCTTGCGCACGATCTTGCGCTTCTTCTTCGGGTCGTCGCCCGCCTTCGCCGCGGCGCGCGCGTTCTCGATATCGTGCTCCGGAGCCTGCGCGACCACCGTGCCTGCGGTGTCATAGCCGGCACGACCTGCCCTGCCTGCAATCTGGTGGAACTCTCGAGCGGTGAGCTGCCGCATGCGCGTTCCGTCGAACTTGGTGAGCGCGGTCAGCAGAACGCTTCGGATCGGCACGTTGATGCCGACGCCGAGCGTGTCGGTTCCGCAGACCACACGGAGCAGGCCTCGCTGGGCGAGCTGCTCGACGAGCCTGCGGTACTTCGGCAGCATGCCGGCGTGGTGCACTCCGATGCCCAGCCGCAGCAGCCGCGACAGAGTCTGGCCGAATCCCGAGGAGAACCGGAATCCTCCGATCGCGTCTGCGATGGCATCCCTCTGCTCGCGGCTGGCGATGGATGCCCCTGCGAGCGCCTGCGCCCGCTCGAGTGCTTCTTTCTGGGAGAAGTGCACGACGTAGACGGGTGCTTTGCCGTCATCCAGCAGCTCGGCGATCGTCTCGTGCACCGGCGTCAGCACGTATTCGTAGTCGAGGGGTACCGGACGTTCGACGCCCGTGACCGCAACGGTCTCCCGGCCGGTGCGCCGAGACAGATCATCCGCGAGACCGCTCACGTCTCCGAGGGTCGCGCTCATCAGCACGAACTGTGCGCGTTCCAGGATGAGCAGAGGTACCTGCCACGCCCATCCGCGGTCGGGGTCGGCGTAGAAGTGGAACTCGTCCATGACGACCTGGTCGACCGGTGCATCCGGTCCGAGGCGCAGGGCGAGGTTGGCCAGGATCTCCGCGGTGCAGCAGATGATGGGGGCATCCGCATTCACCTGCGAGTCGCCGGTCATCATGCCGACGTTCTGCGCCCCGAAGGTGTCGGCGAGCGCGAAGAACTTCTCCGAGACGAGGGCCTTGATGGGCGCCGTGTAGAAGGTGCGTCTGCCGTCGGCGAGCGCTGCAGCGTGCGCTCCGACCGCGATAAGCGACTTGCCAGTGCCTGTCGGTGTGGAGACGATCACGTTCGCACCGGAAACGATGCCGATCAGGGCTTCTTCCTGCGCGGGATACAGAGTGATGCCGCCTTCGGCCGCCCATTCGCCGAACACGTCGAAGACCTCGTCGGGCGAGGCGAGACCCTTTACCCGCTCATCCAGCCTGACGCGTTCCTCGAGCCCTGTCTCCCCGTCGACGCGGATGCTCTCGGCCGGGCTCACCCCCTCAGATTACTGACTCCGTCCCGACTACCGACCCGACGCTCTCCCCGGCTACCGGTCCGAAGCCGCGTCCGCTACCGGCCGGACGCCGCCGAGCCTCCTGGCGGGGTGAAGAGCCCTTCGATCGGCTTGTCGAAGAGGTGCGAGATGCGGAACGCCAACGGAAGCGATGGATCGTACTTCCCGGTCTCCAGCGCGACGACCGTCTGCCGGGACACCCCGAGATGTTCCGCTAGGGCCGCTTGGGTCCAGCCGCGTGCTTCCCGTTCCGAGCGGATCAGATTCTCCATTCGGTCGTGCTCGATCAGGCCTTGGGAGCACCGGTCAGGAGGTTGGTGAACTCCCACGCGACGATTCCGAGCAGGGCGACGGGCCATCCCGCGTTGGGCACAGGGAGTCCGGCCGCGCTGAGGGTGCCGACCGTCACGGCGGCGAATACCGTCACGGTGAAGCCCACGGCCAAGCCGGGGAAGAACAGCTTCACCTGGTACTCGTCCAGCTGACGAACGCGCAGCACCACAACGACGACCATCCACGCCATGAAGAGCAGCGGCAGCACCACCCAGACGACGCGCCACGGGCTGTTCGTGTGCCCCAACTGGTACAGCGCGAGATTCGCGAGCAGGTAGCAGGCCGCGCCGACCCAGATGCGGATGCGGAACACGCGCCGTCGACGGAGCTCGGTGGGTGACTCTCCGCCGGTGTCAAGGTCGCTTGTCATGTCTCTATGGTAGGTCGGCTCGCGGCGCGAGTCAAGGAGACTTGACATCGGAGCTCTGGACCTCAGCGCCTCGAGCTGTTCGAGGTGCGACCCCGCACGATGCCGATGAAGGTGTCGATGCGGTACTGCTCCGACTCGGTGCGCGCCGGGCTCGGATCGCTCAGCCAAGCCAGTGCGATCGTGGTGGGGTCGGCATCCCTCACCGATCGGGCGACGAGGTCTCGCCTGGCGTGCAGCCGCGCCACGGACTGCGGCAGCACCGTGCATCCGACCCCGGCCGCGACGAGTGCGAGCGTGTCCTCGACCTGCGGATCGAACGGATGCACGGGCCCGCCGAGTTCGCGCACCTCGGCGAGACTTACCTCGTCTGCGGCCGCGATCGCGTGGTCCTTCGGTACGACGACAACGGGCTGTTCCTCATAGAGCGGGATGGCGTGCAGCCCAACCCGGTCGATAGGGAGCCTCACGAACGACATGTCGGCGCGTCCGTCGCGCAGCACCGCGATCTGATCCGGCTCGTCGACGAGGAGGAGTTCCAGCGGCACACGCCGCATCCGGTCCTCCCAGATGCGCGCCCACTTGGCAGGGGTCACGCCGCGCACATACGCCAACCGGAACGGCGCCACTACTGCCTCCCCTGTCGCGATACCCGCCCGCCCGCTGAGCGCGGCGGCCCGCCCACGATATCGCGCCCTCCGTCGCCACGAGAGGACTTCGACGTCGGGTCGCTTCTCGTCGGAATGCCTCGGAGTGACGGCACGACGGGTCCACAATTCGGCGCGGCCCTGCGAATTGTGGGTCGCAATCGTCGTCATGCAGCGGCGAGGCGACAGTTGGGGGCCACAATTCGACCGGGCGCGGAGCAGAACTCGACGAGTGGGACGGGCCTCACCCTCGGTAGCCTTGAGGGATGAGCGACCAACTGCAGCCCGGGCCGGGCGCGATGAAGCCCGCGACCGCCGCGAAGAAGCTCGGCGTGTACCTGCCGGCGACACCCGAGGACTTCCAGGCGTCCGCGATCACCCGCGAGCAGTTCGCCGCGCTGCAGTCCGACCCGCCGGAGTGGCTCGTCGAGCTGCGCCTCAACGGACCGCACCCCCGCGACGTCGTCGCACGCAAGCTCGGCGTGTCGGCGAGCGGGCTCGCCCGCGCAGACATGACGGATGCCCTCACCACCGAGCAGATCCGCACGCTCCTCGCCGCGCCGCCCGAGTGGCTCGTACGCGAGCGGGCGACGCAGGCCGCGGTGCGCACCGAGAACGCCAGGGTGAAGCAGCAGAAGGCGGATGACGCCCGCCGCGCCCAGGAGCGCTAGGCAAAAACCAATGGTGGGCACCGCTCGCTACGCAGGCGTCGGCTCCCTGCGTGCCAGATAGGCCGCCTCGGTACGACTCGTGGCACCGAGCTTTCGCAGGATGGCTGACACATGCACACTTGCGGTTTTGGTGCTGATGTAGAGGCGTTCGCCGATCTGCTTGTTGGTCATCCCCTGCGCGATCAGATCGAGCACCTGGCGCTCACGATCGGTCAACTGCGATGTCACGTCGCGAGCATTCACCAGCTCGCTTCCGGACTCTAGCCCCGCGCGATCGGCGAACTCGTCGAGCCAGCGCACGATGAGCCCTGAGCCGAGTGTCTGCGCGAGAACTCGCGATTTCGACGACTCCTCCTGCGCCGCGTGGCGATCACCGCGCCCGACCAGTGCCTGAGCAAGACGGAATCTCGCGTACGGCTCGAGGTGCGCGGGAGCCAGCGGCGACATCGCAGCTACGACGGCAAGCCGCCATGCCTCGACATGTGCTCCCCCGTCACCGAGCTCCGCCTCGAAGAACGGCACCCACACCGGCGCGGTCGGCCACTGGCTTGCCGATGCCAGCACCTCTCGAAGCCCCGACTCCGCCGAATCGAGGTCGATGTGTTCAACGACGTCGCCGTTCGACCCCGCTGACTCGCGACGAGCAGCGGAGCGGAGCAGTGTCAGTGCCCGTGCGGCGTCTGCAAGCAGCGGCAGGTCGTATCCGCTCATGGCGCGATGATCGTGCAGCAGAACGCTGACGGCTCGCCAGGCGCGCTCCACATCTCCAAGCGCGAGCGCGATCTCCGCTTCGACCCGGGCACCGCCGAGACGGGACTGCACCTCGATCTCCGACTGCACGCTCATGGTCGGATTCCACACCCGGAACAACTCGTCGGCACCCTCGGGATCGCCCGACCAGGTGAGCAACCACAGCTTCATGCGCTGCAGGTGAACGCGGAACCCTGGCGGCGGCGTGAGCGCGAGAGCCGGCTCGAGCAGCGCGACGGCTTCTTCCCACCTTCCGAGCGCGGCAAGCGGCTCGACGGTGTTCGAGGCGAGGATGACCCCGCTGGTGCGCTGCACGCCGAGCTGCTTCGCCCGCTCCGCCCCTGCGTTGCCGAGCTCGACGGCGTCGCCGTAGCGGCCGATCAGGTGCATGACGTCTGACGTGTTCACGCGATATCGCAGCATCGCACCGTCGCGGGTCGCGGCAAGCTCGCCCGCCAGCTGGAGGTCGGCGAGGCCGTCGTCGATCCGTCCCATCCCGACGAGCGAGACACCCCGGATGTTGTGCGCAACGGATTGCCTCGACAGCGACCCGGCGCGCTGCGCCTGCTCGAGCGCCTGGGACGCCACGTCGACAGCCTCGAGATACCGGGCCTCGAGCATCAGGCGCCCCGCGAGATCGTTGAGCACCACGGCCGTCGTGTCGGAGCACGAGTCGTCGTCGAGGCTCGCAAGCGCCTCTTCGAGCAGTGCTGTCGATCCCGGACGGCTCAAGGCCGCGAGGTAGCGCGCCTTGTCGGCGAGCAGCTCGGCGCGCAGTTCCACATCGGCCGGATCGCACTCGCGCAAGGCTTCGTCGATGACGGCGAGCGCACGTTCGCCGTCGCCCGCGTCGCGCAGCGACAGCGCCGTCTCTTCGAGCAGCGCGACATGGCTCATGCCGGCAACGGATGCCGGATCGGGAACGTGCTCCCACAGCTCGAGCGCCTGCTCACCCATCTTCGCCGCACGCGCGAACGCGTATGCCTTGCGCCCCTGACGCATCGCGTCCAGCGTCGCAGGGAACGCGCTGATCGGATCGTGCGCCTGAAGCCGATGCTGGGCGATCTCGTGAGCGACCGCGCCACCCCCGGCATCGATCGACTCGAGGGCGTCCGCGAATGCCGTGTGGTAGCGCACCCGCTCCCCCGGCAGCACCTCGCCGAGGATGGCCGTTCGCACGAGCGCATGCCGGAAGTCGTAGCCCGTCTCGCAGACCACCACAAGGCCGCCGTCTACCGCTGAGCGGACCGCGGCATCCAGCTCGTCGGCGGAACCCTGATGCACGAGGTCGAGCAGATCGTGGTCGACGCAGAGACCGCCGACCGCGAGCAGGCGGAGCATCCTCTGCGTCGGCTCGTCGAGCCGGTCGTAGCGAGCGAGCAAGAGCTCTCTCAGCGTCTCGGGGAGGTTTCCGGAGTGCAGCCGCCCACGCTCGATGCCCGCCAGCTCCTCGACGAAGAACGGCACGCCCTCGCTACGCTCGAAAAGCTCGTCGATCTCCGAAGCCTCGATGCCGGTCTCAGATGACACGATCTCCGCCACCTGGGCGGCGACCTGCTCGCGAGTCAGCCTGGAGAGCTCCCAGCGAGTGAGCCGCCGGGTGCGCTCGAGCTCGGGGAGCACCGGGCGCAACGGATGCCCGCGCACGATCTCGTCGCTGCGGTACGTGGCGATGATCAGGATGCCTGCCCCCGTGAGCATGCCCACCAGGAACCGCAGCAGCTCGATGGTGGCCCGGTCGGCCCAGTGGATGTCTTCGACGATGAGCACCAGCCTGTGCTCACGCGCCACGTTCTCGAACAGCACGGCGATCAGCTCGTACAGGCGTTCGGAGCCGGTGCGCTGCGGCATGCCCTCTGCCGAGGACAGTTCGGGCAGCACGATCGTCAGCACACCCCTCGCCGGACCCGCGGCCTCGAGCAACGCGTCGGTGCCGATGGCGGCGGCGAGCTCTCTGATGATCGCGACGAATGGCGCGTACGGCGCGCTCTCCGCGCCGAAGTCGACGCACCTGCCGGTGAGTACGATCGCTTCGCCCGAGACTTCCGCAGCGAACTCGCTGACCAGCCGGGTCTTGCCGATGCCGGCTTCACCGCCCAGCGCGACGGCTCGTGGCTCGTCAGCGCTGCGCCGGTACTCTGCCCGGAGCGCCTCCAGATCGGCCTCTCGCCCGATCATTCTTGCGCTGCTGATCGGTGTTCTCACATAGTCGATGGTGCCACGGACCACCGACAAACCGAGTCGCGGCTTCGGCGCAGAAGGGCTCACCTCGAGGCGTGGGCGATCCGAAGCCGCCCACCCACTCGCAAGCCCGACTTGCGGGTCGTTCCGGCCTCCGGCTCGGCGTCCGCCGCGACCCGCTGAGCCAGGGTCTCGCGCTGCATGCGCTCGCGCTCCAGTTGGGCGTAGTACCGCTCGCGGTCGGAGTTCAGAGCCGCGACATGAGCATCGTTGTACATCGTCTTCACCTTCGTCTTGTGCTTATGAGACGATGCTCGCGGCTAAGGTAGGGGCTCCGGATCGGGCGGATGCCCTATCTTTCGATCCCCCTCAAGAGGACCGCCTAAGGCGGTGCGTCAGAGCTCGCAGCGAGCGCCCCGTCGAAGCGGGCGGAGGCACATCTGGAGTCGTTTGCGGAGGCGGCGCGCACAGGGAAGGAACGTCGGATGGCGGAAGAACGCAGGCGCATTCTCGCCCGCGTGGTCGGCCGTGTTCAGGGCGTCGGATTCCGCTATTCCTGCGTGCTGGCGGCTCGCGAGGCGGGCGTCGCCGGATGGGTGCGCAATCGGGCGGACGGCAGCGTAGAAGCCGCGTTCGAGGGCTCCCCCTCCGCAGTTGACGCCATGACGTCATGGCTGCGACACGGCCCAGCCGGAGCGCAGGTGCTCTCGGTCGAGCTCACCGAGCAGCCGCCGGAAGGCGCGTCCGGCTTCGAGATCCGCTGAGCCTCAGCGCCCCCCGAAGAACGCCGACAGGGCCCGAGCCAGTCGCTCAGGGTCGTCCACATGGCACATCTCGCGGGCCGAGTGCATCGAGAGCAGGGCGACCCCGACATCAACGGTGCGGATGCCCAACCTCGTCGCCGTCAGCGGGCCGATCGTCGTGCCGCACGGCACGTCGTTGTTGGAGACGAACTCCTGGTACGGCACGTCAGCCGCGTCGCACAGGCGTGCCCAGAGCGCCGCACCGTGGGCATCCGTCGCATAGCGCTGGTTGGCGTTGATCTTCAGCAGCGGCCCGCCGCCGGCGATCGGTCGGTTCACCGGGTCGTGCTTCTCCGGATAGTTCGGATGCACGGCGTGGCCGGCATCCGCCGAGACACACCACGACGCCGCGAACGCCCGATTCCTGTCCTCGACCGTCGTGCCGGCATCCGCTCCGCTCGCAACGCCCAGCGAAGCGCCGATGCGGGTCAGCACATCGTCGAGGATGGGCCCGTTCGCGCCGGAGCGCGACTCCGAGCCGAGCTCCTCGTGATCGAAGGCGACGAACACGCTGATGTGGCCGGGCTGCGGGTCACGCCCGTCGCCTGCCTGCTCGATCAACGCGTGCAGACCGGCGTAGACCGAGCTGAGGTTGTCGAGGCGCGGCGACGCGTACAGGGTGCCGTCCACTCCGAACACGCGCGGCGGCTGCGTGTCGCAGGTCACCAGGTCGTATCCGGCGATGTCGGATGCCTCTACTCCGCTCTCCCGCACGATCTGCGCGAGCAGATCGGCCTCGTGCACCTCGCCGACGCCCCAGACCGGGGCCGTGTTGCGCTGCTTGTCGAGCTTCACGCCGTCGTTGTTGACGCCGCGGTCGAGGTGCACGGCGAGCTGAGGGATGCGCAGCAATGCACCGCTGCGAACGAGGTGCTCCGTGCCGTCGGCGGTCACGACTCGGCCGGCGAGTTCGAGCTCGCGGTCGAGCCATGAGTTCAGGAGCGGACCGCCGTAGACCTCGACGCCCGCCTGCAGCCATCCAGCCGTGCCCGTGGTGGGAAGCGGCTTGAGCTTGAATCCGGGCGAGTCCGTGTGCGCGCCGACGATGCGGAACGGGGTCGTCGGTGTGGCGTCCGCGGGGATCGCCCAGGCGATCACGGCGCCGTCTCGCACCAGCACGCCGCGGGAGGCGACGCCCGGCTCTTGCGCCGGCCAGGCGCCGGACTCGTCGACGCGGGCGAACCCGGCCTCTCCAAGCCTCCTCGCCGCTTCTGCTGCTGCGTGATACGACGACGGTGCTGCCTGGACGAACGCGCTGAAGTCCTCGAGGAAGGGGGATGCCATGGGTCTCATGCTCCCATGTGTCACCCCGTGCCACTTCTCGGGGCACGCGTCCTACGCTGGCGAACATGACCAACGTGACCGACTCCGTGCGCGACATCCCGCTCACCACCATCGACGGCGAGACCACCTCGCTGCGTGCCTACGACGACAAGGCGCTCCTCATCGTGAACGTCGCCTCCCGCTGCGGGCTCTCGCCGCAGTACGGCAAGCTCGAGGCGCTGCAGGAGGAGTACGCCGATCGCGGCTTCACCGTTCTGGGATTCCCGAGCAACCAGTTCTTGCAGGAGCTGGGCAGTGAGGATGCCATCAAGGAGTACTGCTCGACGACCTGGGGCGTCACCTTCCCGATGTTCGAGCGCATCAAGGTGAACGGCAAGTCGGCGCACCCGCTCTACCAGGAGCTGAAGAAGACACCGGATGCCGCAGGCAAGGCCGGCCGCGTCACGTGGAACTTCGAGAAGTTCCTGCTCACCCCCGACGGCGAGGTGATCCGCTTCCGCCCGAAGACCGAGCCGGATGACCCGTCCGTGATCGGAGCCATCGAGGCAGCGCTGCCCGCGGCAGCGGCCTGAGGTCGACGGGCCTGGTGTTCTGCAGTCCTGTGTTCTGAGGGCTCGGTGTCTGAAAGCACGTGAGAACGGCGTGACCTAGGCTGTGAGCCGTGAAAGCGCTCCTTCCCGTCGGCATCGTGCTCGTCGTGATCGGCCTCTTCGGCGGCTTCGGTTACCAGATCATCGTCGCGATCAGCACGGGGTTGCCCACGAAGGGCGTCGGCTGGCTGCAGACCTCCGGGTTCGTCGTCGCGGCGCTTGGCGCGGTTCTGATCGGCATCTACATCGGTCGCCGTCGCAAGCAGCGCAGCAACGCGGGCAACGGACCTCGCTGATCATCCCTCGACGAGCGTGATGAACGCGCTCAGCTCCGCGACGCCCTCCGGCCGGTGCGGCAGGTACTCGGTGAGCTGCGGCGAGTAGATCAGGAACGCAGCCCACTCCGCACGCGAGATCGCGACGTTCAGCCGATTCTTCATGATCAGGAATCCCATGCCACGGGGCGCGTCGAGTGCTGACGACGCCGCGAGCGAGACGATCGCGACCACGGCCTCCTTGCCCTGGAACTTGTCGACCGTGCCGACCCGCACGCCGTCGTATCCGGCGGCCATGAGGGCGTCGTGCACGCGGCTCAGCTGGGCGTTGTAGGGGGTCACGACGATGATGTCGTCATCGGCGAGCATCCGTTCGCCGTCTTCCGATCGCCAACGTCTCCCGACGAGGTCGGCGACCAGGGAGACGACACGCTCGGCCTCCACGTGTGACGACGTGGAGTCGCCGTCGTGCACGACGGGCAGCGGGTGCAGACCGGGCTCGATGCCCTCGAGGTGGCGGGCTTCGGCGTGGGGGTGCGCCCTGAGCCTGTCTTCGTAGGACAGACGCGAGACGGGCTCGGCGAGTGCTGGATGCATGCGTCTGGTCTGCGGAAGAAAGAAGCCGAGCTCGCCGGGGAGCACATCGTGGCCCGCGCTGATCCAGCCGAGCGCCGACTGGTCGACGGGCTCGGGGTGCAGCCCCTGGCTCACCTGCGGAAGCTGCTGCGGATCGCCGAGCAGCAGCAGGTTGCGCGCGGCGACGGCTGCCGCCGACGTGGAGGCGAGCGAGAACTGGCCGGCCTCGTCGATGACCAGCAGGTCGAGGCTGCGGGCAGGAACGCGTGCGGGGTTGCTGAAGTCCCAGGCCGTTCCCCCGATCACGAAGCCCGTTTCGAGGTGGTCGAGGGCGAAATCCAGATGCCCGTCTTTCTCCAGCACGGTGAAGGGCGTCGACGCGTCTGGCTCCGAACCGCTTTGCGGCACCTTGCCGACCAGATCCGCGTCAAGCTGGGCCGTCGTGACGACCTCGGCGAGCAGGTTCTCCACGACAGCGTGAGACTGCGCCACGACACCGATCTTGCAGTGCCGGTCTCGAACGAGCGCCGCGATGACGTGCGCACCGAGGTACGTCTTGCCCGTTCCGGGCGGGCCCTGCACCGCAAGGTACGAGTTGTCGAGGCCGCCGACGGCATCCGTCACCACGCGCACCAGTGAGTCTGCGGCTGCCCCTTCTGCACGGTCCGCCACAGGTGCTCCGTTCAGCCGCGGCGGGACCCGCCGCAGCAGATCGGTCACCGGGTCGCGCGGCCACTCCGGCTGAGCATCCACGATCGACTGCGCCCACGACCGTATGGCCTGGTCTTGTGCGCCGGCACGAGGCGGAGGGCCAGGGGTCAGCGCGCTGGGCAGCACGTCGTACGGATCCGTGCCGGCAGGCAGCCTCTCTTCGATCAGCACCCAGTCGTCGCCGACCTCGACGGCGGTCACCGACCGCGCGCTCCGCGCCCCCGGCTCGCCGCCGTACGCCGGGAACGGCCCCGGGTACTCGTAGACGGCGTACGGCTCCGCTCGCGCCTTGAAAGTGCTGCCAGGGCCGAATTGCCCGTGCAGCCGCACCAGCCGTCGGTCGACCTTCTGACCGGGCTCCTGGTACCAGTCCCGCTCGACGACACCGCCGTCGACGATGAGCACGTCTCGCGTGTTCGCCCAGGCCTCGACGGGTTCGGCCAGCCGGGCGAAGTGTCCCCACCAGAAGCTCTTCTGCTCGCGGCGGTGGTAGTCGAGCGTCGCCGCTGCGAATGCGGCCGCCGTCTGGTCGGCGCCGCGGGACTGCGCGAGATCGGCTCCGTGCGGCCGCGTGGCATCCGGGCCCCACTCGTGCGGCGCCGCGGGCTCGCCGGCGAGCGCGAGCAGGTCGTCGCGCAGTGTCGACGGCTCCAGCTCTTGCACATGACGCTCGGGAGCAGGAAGCCCGATCGGCACTCCTGCTTCTCTGGCATGGCCGAGCAGGTAGTCGCGAAGGCGCAGCGTCGACAGGCAGTCGTACTCGTTGTAGTGGGCGATCGCGTCGAGCATGCGCTGCCCGGTCGCGATGTCACCCGTCAGCATGAGCCTGCGCGCCGCTGCATACTCCTCGATCGACGTTCCGGCGTCTTGCACCTCGCCGCTGCGCAGCTGCGCGCCCATGTAGAGCGGCTCGAGCTTCTTGATCGAGTACGACCTCGAACCCACTCGGAGCGCCTTGCGCACGATCGGGTACAGATCGACGAGCACGTTGTCGCGAAGCAGGTCATCCACTGCGTCTTCGCCGACGCCGTGCCGTGCAGCCAGCTGCAGGAGGTGTGTTCGCTCGTACGACGCGTAGTGGTAGATGTGCATGCCGGGATGCTCGCTGCGACGCCGCGAGACATCGTCGAGGAAGGCGATCAGCGCCTCGCGCTCCTCCGCGAAGGTGTGCGCCCAGAACGGCAGGAACGCGCCGTCTGTCTGAAGCACACCGAAGAGGTAGTCCAATCCCCACTGCTCTCGTGACGACGAGCCACCCTCGAATCCTGGCTCCGTGTAGAGCGGGTCACCCTCGAAATCGAAGAAGATGTCTCCGGGGTCGGGCTCCGGGAGCGCGGCCAGCGCCGGAGCGTTGTAGACGCGGACAGGCGGCGGACCGCCAGGGACCGCAGAGAGCTGCAGCCTGGCCTGCTCGCTCTGGGCGTCGAGCGTCGCAGTGGCGATGCCCTCGACCTCCGTTCCATCGTCGCGAGCGGCAAGATCGTCGATGGTGCGGATGCCCGCCGCCAGCAGGTGCGGTCGTTGCGTGACGCGCACCCCGGCGACCAGCAGCACATCGCGGGTCGCTTCGACTTCGGCCGCACACGTGTCGCAACGGCCGCACGCCGCGAACCGCTCGTCGCCCCACCGCACCATCACGCCATCGGCGAGGTGCTCGCGGACGATGCCGTGCAGCCGCTCGATGCGCTTGCGATAGACCGGAACGATGTCGCTGAGCCGGTGCCTGCTCTCGCTCCCGTCGCCGAGCAGAAGGAGCACCTCGTCTGCCGGACGGATACCGATGCGCTCCAGCTGGCCCGCGTACCCGGCGACCTGCAGCAGCGCCGTCACCTTGGCCCGTCTGGCGAGCTTGGTGTCCTCCACCCGGTAGCTGCCGTCGGGCTCACGCACGATGAAGTCCGCGTAGCCGACGAAGGCGATCGGCGTTGCATCCTGATCGGCCGAGTCGTCGGGGGCGTCATCGAACGCGTCGAAGAACACGCCCTGGTACACGACGGGAGCGCCCGATCGGAACGCCTCGGCCGTAGCAGCCGCCGCCGCGGTCAGCTGGGCCGCGTCCGGGTGCTCCGGCCGTTCGAAACGCGCTACGCCCTCGCCGAACTGCGCGACGTACCGATCGAGCACGCGGCGCTCGTGCTCGTCGCCGAGCCGGGACGTGCGCTCGAGCATGGCGTCGGCCGGCCGCACGACCTGCGGCCCCCAGCCGAGCCGACCGTCGAGCCGTCGGAGGAAGTCGAACTCGCACGTCGACGCCGTCGTGAGATCGCTCGGGCTCAGAACCACGGTGGCGTCGTCGAGGAGGAACATGCCGCCACGTTAGCGCCGGCCACCGTCATCCCGCGGAGCTGTGCACAACGCAACGGCCGCCGCCTCTCGGGAGGGAGAGACGTCGGCCGTTGCGGCTACGTCAGGGGCGCCGGCTCAGCGACCGCCCTCGATGCGGCGGTCACGCTGCCGAACGGCGGGCTCGCCGTACGGGTAGGGCTCGACGCGGGGCGCGCTCGCCTCGTCGAGGGCTGCGAGCTGGTCATCCGTCAGCTCGAGGTCACCTGCTCCGAGATTGTCGTGCAGCTGCTCGACCGTGCGGGCACCGAGGATGACGCTCGTCACCGCCGGCTGCGCGAGGAGCCACGCCAGTGCGACCTGCGACCTCGACGCGTCGAGCACGTCGGCGATCTGGGTGACGACGTCGAGGATGCGCCACGTGCGCGGGTCGTCGTTGCGTGCCTGCCACGCCTCCATGCCGCGCTGCGGGTTCTCACCGAGCCTGGTCGCACCGGTCGGCGGCACGTCGCGCTCGTATTTGCCGCTCAGCCAGCCGCCGCCGAGCGGCGACCAGGGAAGCAGCCCGACGCCGGCGTCGAGGGCTGCCGGCACGATCTCGTGCTCGATGCCGCGCACGATCAGGTTGTACTGCGGCTGAAGTGTGACCGGTTCCGCCCAGCCGTGGGCGCGTGCGACGTGGACGGCCTTGGTGAGCTGCCATCCGGTGAAGTTCGAGAAACCGTAGTAGTTGATCTTGCCTGCGCTGATGGCGTCGTTCAGGAACCGCAGGGTCTCGTCGATCGGGGTGAGGGCGTCGGAGGCATGCAGCTGGTAGAGGTCGATCGTCTCGACGCCGAGCCGCTCCAGCGAGTCGTCGAGAGCGCGCGCGAGGTGACGACGCGAGAGCCCAAGGTCGTTCGGGCCCTCCCCCATCGGGAAGCGTCCCTTGGTGGCGATGACCACCTGCTGCGCCTCGGTCGGGTGCGCGGCCAGCCAGCGGCCGACGATCTGCTCGGAGACGCCCGAGCTGTAGACATCCGCCGTGTCGATGAGCGTTCCGCCAGCGGCCACGAACGCGTCGAGGATGGCGTGCGACGCCTCCTCGCTCGCCTCGTTGCCGAAGGTCATGGTGCCAAGGGTGAGCTGCGAGACGGCCGTTCCGCTGCGGCCGAGCGTGCGGTAGAGCATGGTTCTCCTCGATCGGATGGGGTTTCCGATCACCGTAGCGGGATGCTCCCCGACCCCGCGCGACGTGTGGGTCAGGCCACGAGGTCTTCGTCGGCCATCTCGTCCGCCACGGGAAGGCTCACGGGAGCGGATGCCGCTGCCGAACGTCGCCAGCGCAACCATCCGTAGCCCCCGGCCGCAACGATCAACACCGACGCCACAGCTGTCGGCCACGCCGACGCGACCAGGGAGAGCACCAGCGAGACCACGCCGGATGCCATCACGGCCCACCACCCGACGACCAGCCTGCGAGCGAGTGCCGCCACCTGCACGAAGGTCGCGGCGACGAGGATGGCCGAGCCCCAGGCTGCGGCGTCGTCCGACTGGTCCGTCAGCGCGTAGGCGGCGACGACGGTGGCGATCGCGAAGAGCACGACGCCGTACGCGATCTCACGGCCCGAAGCGGAACGAGGTCTGTCGACGGGTTCGGCGCGGCGAACCCGCCACCCGTAGCCGCACAGCAGGGCGAGAACCAGCCGGATGCCGGCATCCACGAACCGGCCCTCGGCAAGTGCCTCGACACCGAGCAGCACGAGAGCGACCGCTGCAGCGGGCCACGCCCAGCGCAGACCGCGCGCGACCGCGACCAGCCCACCGAGATAGAAGACGATCCCCGCCAGCGTCATCGGAGTGACGCCCTCGGAGCCGACCGTCGCCAAAGGCGCAGTGAGCCACTCGAGCACAGGGGGCATGAAGGCCTTTCACAACGGTTCGCAGGTTCTCCATTGTGCCGTGAAGGAGGGGCGGATCCGGGCCCCTGAACGAGTCCCTTACGACTCATCAGCCAATCGTTATCGACGTGTGACGCGCTGTGCCGCTCGATTCGCACGCCCTGCGCCGCCGTCGTACTCTGGTCCCACGCGCACAGCACCGACGCCTTGATGGCGTGTTTGCCGGGCGCGTGAACCGCGAAGCAGCGAGGGGGGCAAGAATGAACGTCGGTCGACGGCATCCGATGAGCCTCGAGCTGCTGCGCCAGGAAGCCAGGGACGAGTTGGCCGCCGTGATCGAGTTCCGCTGTCGCCTGGGCGACGACCCGTGGGACTTCCTGCACGAGCTGCCGACTGTCGACGAGCAGGTCGTGTTGACGCTCCGCGAAGAGACGATCGAGGCGCACGAGCTCGGCGAGGCGCGTTCCCGTGCGTACCATCCCTCTGCCCCGCGGCAGGACCGCGAGCGCTTCGAGTACCAGCTGCTCCGCAGGGTCGCCCTCGATCACCCTGAGCTCTCCCTCGCCGTGTGGGGCATGCTCGGACGACTCAACGCCGCGTGAGGCGGCCGCCGCGTCATCCACCGATCGATGACGGAGTACGGCCGACCGGTTGATCCGTCGCGCTCTCGCGCTCGCGAGGCTGGGGTCATGACTGAGACCTACACAACACACCCCGCCCGCCGCGATGACGAGATCGCCCGCCGCGCAGCATTCCGCCCCGCCGTCATCCTCATCACCGCCTTCGTCGCGCTCAGCGCCGCGATGATCGCCTTCCTCGGCGTCCTGACCGCTGTCGGGGTCGGGGCCGACATCGCCGTCTGGATCCGCTGCTCGCTCGTGTTCGGCAGCGCGATCGTGCTGCTCCTGTTCACGATCGGCGCGGCCAGGGGCTCACGCTCCGCCTGGATCCGCCTGCGCATCGTCAGCCCCATCGTGGTCGTCGCCGTGATCGTGATCGTCTCGATCCCGGGCTTCCTCCCCGACTGGGTGCGCGTCGAGCAAGCGGTCTGCGGTCTCCTCGTGCTCCCGGTGGCGATCATGGCCAACCTCCCGCGGATGGGCGCCCTGTTCGCCAAGCGCGCGTAGGGTCGGAACATGGTCGACCCCCGTTGGCGCACGGTGCTCACGGTTGTGCCGTACGTGGTGCTCGCACTGCTGGTGGTGTACTCGCTGTTCATCGGGTGGGATGACCCGGCGCGGCTCATCCCCGAGCTGATCCTCTGCGCCGCGTACGGCATCTGGGTTCTGGTGATGCGCACCCTCCCCACCTCGTGGCGGGATCGTCCGGCCTCGATCGCCGTGTTCATGACGGTCGCCATCCTGATCAACCTGGTGCTCGTGCTGCTCGACAGCTGGTTCGCCTTCCTCACCATCGCGACCTTCTCGTTCGCCTACTCGCTGGTCGAATGGCCGTGGGAGCTTCTCGCAGTCGGCGCGACGGCGGTCGTCTCCGGCACCGCACAGGCGTCCAGCTTCGGACCCGATGTCGCCGGCATCTCGGGCAGGGTGCTCGTGATCGTGCTCAACATCGTGGTCATGTGCGGGCTCGCTTGGGGCGTCAACATGGCGCAGTGGCAGCAGGCGCGAGCCTCGACCCTCGAGGCCACGTCCGCCGAGCGAACCCGATTGGCCAGGGAGATCCACGACACGCTTGCCCAAGGTTTCATCGGCATCATCACCCAGCTGCAAGCGGCAGATCAGGCGTCTGACGAGGCACTCCGGCGCCGACACACGGATGCCGCGCTCGCCCTCGCACGCGATGGTCTCGCCGAGGCGCGCCGCTCCGTGCAGGCGTTGCGTCCCGCCGCGCTGGAGGCTGGGCGACTGCCCGAAGCGATCACGGCTGTCGCGCGGGACTGGTCGGCCCGAACCGGCATCCCGGTGCACGTGCGCACGTCGGGTTCCCATCGCTCCCTTCCGACGGATGCCGAGGTGGCCCTCCTGCGCACGGCCCAGGAGGCGCTCGCGAACGTCGAGCGTCACGCCCACGCCAACTCGGTGACGTTGACGCTGACGGATGACGAACGCGGCGCCCGACTGGAGGTGCGCGACGACGGCCGCGGCTTCGATCCCGCAGCGCTGGCCACCGGGCCCGTCACGAGTGCGGGTGCGTCGGAGGGTACGGACGGCGCGGCCGTCGCCGAGGATGTCGGCGGAGGATATGGGCTCATCGCGATGCGCGAACGTCTCGAGGCCGTCGCCGGCGTCCTGGTCGTCGAGGCGCGGCAGGGACGCGGTACTGCCATCCGAGCGGAGGTTCCGGCATGAGCTCCGCTGAATCGACCGCAGCCGAGCCGAGCACGACAGACCCGAACGCCATCAGGCTCCTGGTCGTCGACGACCACCCGGTCGTGCGGGACGGCATCGTCGGCATGGTCTCCTCAGACCCGGGCATCCAGGTCGTCGGCGAAGCATCGGACGGCGCCGAAGCCGTGCGCTTGGTGCGTGCGCTCGAACCGCACGTCGTGCTGATGGACCTCAGGATGCCGGGCACCGACGGCGTCACCGCGATCAGGGAACTGACCAGACTCGGCGTGAGCAGCCGCGTCGTCGTGCTCACCACCTACGATGCGGACGCCGACGTTCTACCGGCTATCGAAGCGGGCGCGACGGGATACCTGCTGAAGGATGCCCCACGCGACGATCTCGTGCGTGCCGTGCACGCCGCAGCACTCGGCCACACCTCGCTCGCCCCGTCCGTGGCCACCCGACTCGTCGGGAGGGTACGCGCTCCTGAGGCGAGCCTGCTCAGCTCCCGGGAGCTCGAGGTGCTCGCCCTCGTCGCGGACGGCGCGACCAACCGGCAGGCGGGCGTGAGGCTGCACCTGAGCGAGGCGACCGTCAAGACGCACCTGCTGAGCATCTACGCCAAGCTCGGCGTGAGCGACCGCGCCGCAGCCGTCGCCGAAGGATTCCGGCGCGGCCTTCTCGACCTGTCGCCCGGCGAGGCCACGCGGTAGGCGCTCACCGCTCGATCGCGAACGGCCTCGGCAACTCGCACACGAACGACCTGCAGAGGTACTCGGTCGGTTCGCCGCCGTTGGCCGTGCGCGCCTCGAAGAGCTCGAAGCCCGCCTCGGCCAGCGCGGATGCCGCGCCTTCCGTCACCGCGACCGCGACGGTCGCGACGGGGTCGTCGGTCTCACCATCGGTTGCGCCTCGCAGCGCGACGGCATGGGCGAGGCTCCTGGGGAGCTGCTCCCCCGCGACGACGACGAGCTGACGCGGCTCGCCGAGGAGCGCGCCTGCCACCTGCAGCGCAGCTCCGAACGCGAGCGGGTTGCCGGGCGCAAGCCCCGCGACAGCGCCGATCGCCGTCCTGGCCGCATGGTCGTATCCGTCGTCGCCGGTGAGCGCGTAGAGAACCCGTGCCGAGTCGGCGAGCGCGGACGACCCACTCGGGTATGCGCCCTCCGACGGGTCTGCGTCCGAGACCAGGCCCAGCCCGGCCAGCACGGGGTCGCCCCCTCCCGGCACCGCGAACGGCGCATCTGAGCCCGCGCCTACGGCGGCGTCGAGGGTGGCATCCACCAGCGTGCGAGCGGCGACCGCGAAGCGCGGCTCCCCCGTGGCGAGGAACACGTCGAGCAGGCCGCGAGCGAACAGGCCGAAGTCCTCGAGAGCAGGTGCAGCGGATGACACCCGGCCGCCGAGCGAGGCGCGCACGAGCATCCTGCCGTCCACCGACACGTGCGAGGCGATCAGCCGGTCGGCGACCTGCATCGCAGCGGTCGTCCACTCCTCGTGCCCCAGGAGCGCCCCGGCGTGGGCGAGCGCGCCGATCGCCAGGCCGTTCCAGCCCGTCAGCACCTTCTCATCGAGCCGCGGAGTCGGCTGCGCTGACCGCGCAGCGGGCTCGAGCAGGTAATACGCACCCTCCCGGCGAACACCGTCGACCTCGCTCTCGGAGTCCTGCGCCGACGCGAACCCGTCGTCGACACGCAGGGTGGTGAGCAGGAAGCGGGCGATTCCCTCAGCGGTGTCGGCGAAGAGTCGGGCATCCTCAGAGATTCGGCCTCGCTGGACGGCCGCATCCGCGTACAGCCGCAGCAGGCCGGCGTTGTCGTAGAGCATGCGCTCGTAGTGCGGCTCGCTCCAGTCGCGCCGGGTGCCGTAGCGGAAGAAGCCTCCGTCGACGTCGCGCAGCGGCGAGAGGGCCATGCTGCGCAGCGTGTGACGTGCCGCGTCTCGCCCGGTCTCCGTGCCGCTGCCGAGCAAGAACCCGAGCGCGGGAACCGCGGGGAACTTCGGGCCGGGGAACTCGGGAGCCGTGCCGAATCCGCCGAACTCCGGGTCCTCGACCCCCGCGAGCCCGACGGCCGCCTTCTGCAGTGCGGCAGGGTCGATGGATGCCCCACCGCCGCCCTCCGCGCGCATGGCGCTCACGGCGGCGGCAACCCGCGACGCGGTGTCGGCGGCCTGGTCTCGGCGGTGCGTCCAGGCATCCGACACGGCGTCGAGCACCTGCTCGAACGACGGAAGCCCGCCCCTGGCCTGCGGTGGAAAGTAGGTGCCGGCGAAGAACGCCCGACCGTCGGGGGTCGTGAAGACGCTCAGCGGCCAGCCGAGGTTGCGGGTGAAGGCGCTCGCCGCGGTGAGGAACGCTGCGTCCACGTCGGGATGCTCCTCCCTGTCCACCTTCACCGGCACGAAGCCCTCGTTCAGCCGCGCGGCCAGTTCAGGGTCGCTGAACGACTCGCGGGCCATCACGTGGCACCAGTGGCACGTGGCGTAGCCGATCGAGACGAACACCGGCACGTCGCGCTCTCGCGCCTCTGCGAATACGTCCTCACTCCACGGATGCCAGTTCACCGGATTGTCGGCGTGAGCCAGAAGATACGGGCTGACGGCGTCGGCGAGACGGTTGGGCATGGCGCCAGCCTAGGCTCGGGCGCTCGCGGCCGGGCCGCGCGCGAATGGCTGCGGCTCGGTCATCCTGTGGCTCGACCCCCGGGTCGCTCGCGGTCCGCCGCGGGTCTGGTCGATAGAGTCTGCCCGTGAAGTTCTCGATCGTCGACGGCCCTACCGCTGCAGCGCTGGCCGAGATTCTTCCCGTGCTGCTGCTCGCGTTCACGGTCGAGCTGCGGCGAACCGAGCTGCATCGCAGAGGTTCGAAGCCCGGTTGGATGATCGCCGGGCTCGCTCTGTTCTACGTGGTGTTCGGACTCGTCGAGACGGCCATGGTCATCTCCATCGACGGTCGCCTCTTCCCGTCCAAGCCGAGCGACGTGCTCTCGGCCCTGACCATCTTCGTGCTGCTCTGCCTGCTCTTCGTGATGGCCCTCGTACCTGCGAGGAGCAAGGACGACCTCGACGACGACTGAGCCGAGCACACGCTCAGCGGGCGCGAGGTTGCAGGAAGTACGCGTCGAGGCAGTCGGGCGCGACCTCGTCGAGCCACCGGTTCTCGGCATCCGTGTTGTTCGGAATCGCCCTGCGGTAGGCGATGGCCTCCGCCAGCCCGTCGCGCGGGTCGGTTCCGCAGGTCTCGAGGAAGGCGTCGACGAGGAGGGAGCGCAGGGGACCGACACGCTCTGCGGTGACCGCATCGACGTCGAGCTCCGCCCCGAGCATGACGATCACCGTGATCGCCGCGTCGACGGATGCCCGCCCGGCCGCCACGTTGTCCCAGTCGATCACGACCGGTCCGCGGTCGCTCAGCAACACGTTCTCGGGGTGCAGGTCGCGGTGCACGATCACCGCGGAGCTGTGCTCGTCGGGCTCGCCACCGGCATCGTCTCCGCCTGCGAGCCACGCAGGGGCCGGCATCCTGTGCAGCCGTTCGTGCAGCTCGCCGAGCAGACGGCCGTAGCGCTCGTACTGCTCCGGCTCGTTCGCCAACAACTCGAAGAGGGTCGCGCCCTGAACGCGCTCCAGCACGAGGTCGCCGCCATCCACGTCGAACACGTGCGGCACCGGATACCCATGGGTCTCCAGGTGGCGCATGATCCGCGCCTCGTCCACCGCCGAACGACCGGAGCGATACCGTCGCAAGACACGCCCGTCACTCAGGTCGAACACGTCGGCCGTGCGTCCCTGCGCGATCAACTCCATGCCTAGAGACTAGAGCCGCGGACGGCCCACGAGGTCACCGCGGCAGAGCGCGCCGCGACCTCCCTCGGGATGACGCTCAGCCCACCTGCAGCGGATGACCGCCCCTGCGCCCATCGTCGCCGCGGTCGAGTGCGGCGATCCCGGTCAGGTCGTCGTCGGTCAGCTCGAAATCGAAGATGTCGAAGTTCTCATCCATGCGCTCGCGATGGTTCGACTTGGGGATCGCGACGTTGCCCACCTGGATGTGCCAGCGCAGCACGACCTGAGCGACCGATTTGCCGTGCGCGGTCGCGATCTGCTGAAGCACGGGCGCATCGCTCAGGGTTCCGCCGCCGAGCGGGTACCACGCCTCCGTTGCGATGCCGTGCTCGAGGTGGAACGCCCGCAGCTCGCGCTGCTGGAACTCGACGTGCAGCTCGATCTGGTTGACGGCCGGCGTGACGCCCGTCTCGCCGATCAGGCGCTCGAGGTGGTCGACCTGGAAGTTCGAGACTCCGATGGCCTTCGCACGACCGCTCTCAGCGATCGAGATGAGGGACTTCCACACGGTCGGGAAGATGCTCTTCGACGGTACGGGCCAGTGGATGAGGTAGAGGTCGACGTAGTCGAGACCGAGCGCGTCGAGGCTGGCCTGGAAGGCATCCTCAGGGCGTTCTTGGTCGCTGTTGGCGAGCTTGGTCGTGATCCAGAGGTCGTCGCGCGGGATGCCGGACGCCCGGACGGCTTCCCCCACCCCCGCCTCGTTGTGGTAGCCGGCGGCGGTGTCGATGTGCCGGTACCCGGCCTCCAGCGCGTTTCCGGCGATCTCAGCGGTGCGGTCCGGATCGACGCGGAACACACCGAACCCGAGCTGCGGAATGGCGGTGCCGTTGTTCAGGGCGATGGTGGGAACGTTGGTCATGCCTCAACGCTAGCGAACGTGCGCGGGCGCCGTCCTCAGCCGACCGAGGTCGGACCGTCCATCGCTGATCCGCCGAGATCGTGCACCTCGGCCTCGTGTTCGGAGCCTCCAGGCCGCGGATTGCCGATGAAAGCGGCCGTGAAATGGAAGACGCGATCGGGATCATCCGGATGCTCCTCAGCGGCCTTCGCCCCGTACGCACGCCACTTCTCGAACAGCTCTGCCACCTCGTCGGAAAGCTGCTGCGCCTCCTTCTTGGTGAGTACGGCGGCGGCCATGTAGAGCAGCCTCGCCGCTTTGGGATCGCGTGGAAGGCTCTCGTCGAGAATGCCGCGGAGCCAGTCGAGCCGGTCGGCGATGAGGGTGTTCCTCGCGAGATCGGCCTCCGGAAAGTACACCCCCTCCGGGTACGTCATGCCCCAGACGCGGTCGCGGCTGTCCTTGGCGAGATCGGGCAATTCTTTGATGAGCCCCGCCTTGGCGAGCGACCGAAGGTGGAAGCTCAACGAGTTCGCGGGCTCGCCGGTGATCTTCGCGAGGTCGGCGGCGCGGAGGTGGTCGCGCGCGCCGAGCTCCCACATGATGCGCTGGCGCAGTGGATGAGCAAGGGCACGCAACATCGCCGGATCCGTCACCGCGTACGACTGCTCCACCACGATCGGGAGTCTAGGCGGTGCCCCGGATTTAGACAAAGAATCTTGCGCACTTTCTCTTGCGCAAGATGTGTTGCGAATCTAGGCTGGCCCCCATGACCACCCCGACGCCCGACGCGACAACGTCCCGCATGACGGCGGCAAGCCTCTGGCACAACGCGCCGTACCTTCTGCTGATGACCGGCAAGACAGGCCAACTGCTGGGCAATGGCATCGCGGTCTTCGCCGTTCCACTGATCGCCTTCGGCATCACGGGGTCGGTGTTCTGGTCCGGAGTGATCGCCGCGATCAGCGAGGTCGGCGTGCTGGTGGCGACCCTGCCCGCCGGCGTCATCGCCGACCGCATCGACCGGCGGCGAATCCTGCTGGTCTGCTCTGCGCTCGGAGCCGTCATCTGGTTCGGACTGTGGTGGGCGGATGCCGCTGGCGTACTGAACGCATGGGAGCTGGCTGCGGCGCTCCTGGTGGCCTCCGCGATCGCGGCCTTCTACGCGCCGACGGAGGCGGCGGGCATCCGCTACGTCGTCAGCTCAGAGCAGCTGGGAACGGCGATGGCCGCGATGCAGGGCCGAGGCGCCGTGGCGAGCCTGCTCGCTGGTCCGCTCGGCGGGTTGTTCTACGGCATCAGCAGAGCATTGCCGTTCCTCGCAGGCACCGTGACGTACCTGCTCGCCGGCATCACGACGCTGTTCGTGCGCACCCCGTTGAACGACCGTCGCCATCACGAAGACACGCAGGGCGCCGTCGCCTCCCTCGTCGACGGATTCAGGTTCGTGCTGGCCGTGCCGATCATCCGCACCGGCATCGGCGTCTTCGCGCTGCTCAACCTGGCGTTCGGTGGAATCATCGTGACGATCAACCTGCACCTGGTCGCGACGCACACCGCTCCCCTGCTGATCGCCCTCGTCGACGTGGTCTCCGGTGTCGCCATGCTGGCCGGAGCGATCGTCTCACCGAGCCTGGTGAAGAGGTTCCCTTCTGGCCCGCTGGCGATCATCTGCATGGCGCCCTCCGTGCTATTCGGGTTCGGGCTCGCCTTCGCCACGCAGTATGTCGAGTACGTCGTGCTGATCGCCGCGATGACGATCTCCGTTCCGCCGGTGAACGCCGGACTGCTCGGTTACGTCGGAGCGATCACGCCGCAGAATATGCAGGCTCGGATGAACTCGGTGCTGTCCCTCTCCTGGACGACCGTCGCACCGATCGCACCGCTCGTCGGCGGAGCGCTGCTCGCATCTGTCGGCGTCGGATGGTCGCTGGCGGCATTCGCAGCGCTCCTGCTCGTCGGATTCATCGCGTTCGCCACGATGCGCGCCGTGCGCCGGATCGGCCGACCGGAGACGTGGGAGGCCGATCTGGTCACCTGGCCGCCCACACGGTGATCACGGCTCGGTGGGGTCTCGATACGCGTCGCCATCGGCGGCGCTACTCGACCAGCAACGGGTCAGACGTCGTAGACCCTGATCAGCTCCCGTTTCAGCACCTTGCCGCTCGGTCCGAGCGGAAGTGACTCCACGATCTCGACCCGCCGCGGGTACTTGTAGGCGGCGACGCGCTCCTTGACGTGTTCGATCAGCTCGTCTGGCGTGGCCTCCGCGCCTGGCATCAGCGTGACGGCGGCCATGATCTCCTGGCCGTGGCTCTCGTGCGAGACGCCGAACACCGCGACCATCGACACGGCGGGATGAGCTGCCAGCACCTCCTCCACCTCGCGCGGATAGACGTTGTAGCCGTTCCGCACGATCATGTCCTTCTTGCGGTCGACGATCGTGACGTAGTCGTCGTCGCTCTTGGTGCCCAGGTCGCCGGTGCGGAACCAGCCGTCGATGACGGCCTCCGCCGTCGCCTCCGGCAGGTTCAGGTACCCCTTCATCAGGTTGTGCCCGCGCACGACGATCTCGCCGAGCTGCTCACGCGGCAGCAGCACGATGCGGTCATCGATCTCGGGGTCCGCCACCTCCACCTCGACGCCCCACAGCGGCTGGCCGACGGTGCCGGCGCGCGTCGGCTTGCCGACGATGTTGAAGGTGGCGACGGGGGATGTCTCGGTCAGGCCATAGCCCTCGTGGATGTTCACCCCGTACACCTCCTTGAACCGCTCGATCACCGCGAGCGGCAGGGCGGATCCGCCGGACAGCCCGTACCTCAGGGGTGGCCGCTCCTCGTTCGCCTTCGCAGCCTCGAGCAGGGCGATGTACATGGTCGGCACGCCGGTCATGATCGTGCACTCGTGCTTGTTCAGCAGGTCGAGCGCCGTCGCGCCGTCGAACTTCGGCACCAGCACGACGGTGGCGCCCGCGCGGAAGCCCACGTTCATCACGCAGACCTGGCCGAACGTGTGGAACAAAGGGAGGCATCCGAGAATGCGGTCGTCAGCGCTGAGGTCGAACGCGTCGGTGAGCAGCGAGCTGGTCTGCTCGACGATCGCGAAGTGGCATCCCTCTGCGCCCTTCGGCTTTCCTGTCGTGCCGCTCGTGTACAGGATCGTCGCCGTGTCGAACGGATCGCGCGGCAGGTAGCCATCGACGGGCTCGGCCACGGATGCCTCGTCCTCCAGCCGCGGGAACGGCAACGTCGCCTGCATCTCGTCGGGCACCAGCACGCTCAGCACGTCGACGCCGGCTGCGGCGGCCCCCTTCGCTCCCTCGCCCAGCAGCGGCGCCGCGCAGACCAGCGCGACCGCGCCGGAGTCCTTCAACACGTACGCGATCTCGTCCGCCTTGAGCAGCGCGTGCACCGGCACGACCACTCCACCGAGCGCCAAGACAGCGAAGTAGACCCGGGGGAAGTCGGGCACGTTGGGAATGAGCACGGCCACCGGCGTGCCCTCACCGACGCCCCGTGCCAGCAGCGCGCCTGCGTAGCGCTTGGTCTCCTGCCACAGCTGCGCGTAGCTGATCTGCTGTTCGCCGAAGATCACGGCGATGCGATCGGGATTCTGCCTGGCAGCCTCGGCCAGGATCGAGGCCACCGAGACGGTCGCGAAACCGGTCGGAGCTGCGGCGTGCTTGCTCATGGTGCTCCTTGTCGTCGTTGACATGGCATTCCGGCGCGTCGAGAGGGTGCGAGACGGCTCCCTCAGCGAGCGGCGCTGATGGTGAGAAACCTACACGTTCCGGCCGGGCGCAGACTCCGTCGATCCCCGAGCGGATGCACCGACTCCGGCCTCCCGTGGTGTGCCGAGGTACCGGCGCACGACGCCTCGCAGCGCGGTGATGCTCGCCCGGATCGACGCCACATCGATGTGCTCGTCGTTGCCGTGCATCCCTCGCCTGACCGCGGCGTGGGTCCAACGTTCGCTGAGCACGTCGAATCCGTAGGTAGGGATGCCCGCCCAGCGCAGGAACCGCCCGTCGGAGCCGCCCGGCGCGACCACCGGAACGGCGTCCGCGTGCGGATACACGTCGGCGATGGATGCCCGAATCGCCTCGAACAGCGGCGTACCCGTCGCCGACGAGCTGGACGGGGCATCCCCCTCGCTGGTCACCGTGACGTACGGCGCGAGATCGCCGAGCGCATCGACGATCAAGGCGTCGACATCCCGCGGCGTGACTCCCGGCAGCGTGCGCACGTCGAGCACCACCTCGGCGGCGCCCGGGATGACGTTGCGCGCATCTCCGCCCCGCACGATCGTCGGCGAGACGGTGGTGTGAGTAAGTGCGTGCGCCAGCCCTGCGAGCGGACCGAGCTCGGGGAGCGCGGAGTCGAGAGTCTCGGGATCGACAAGGCGCGCGGCGACACTGGGCGGGAATCCCGCCGCGTCGACGTAGCGGGGCCAGAACTCGTCGATCACTGCGGGCGACGGATGCGCGGCGATGCGCTCGATGGCGCGCGCGGCCAGCACCGCAGCGTTGACCGATCCGTACGGGGTCGAGCCGTGTGCCGGGAGCCCACGCACCTTCAGCCGCCTGGTGGAGATGCCCTTCTCCGCAACCGTGACGGTCACCCCGCCCACGGGACCGAGGTCGCCGGTCGAAACGTCGAGGGACCGCAACGGCACTCCGCCCGACTCGGTGATGGCGGCATCCGCGCGAAGCAGCTCCGGACGGTGCTTCAGGATCCAGTCGGTTCCGAGCCTGCCGCCGCCCTCTTCGTCGGCCACTGCGGCGAAGACCAACCCGCCGGGGAGGGGCTCCTCGGCGACCTCACGGGCGACGATCGCGTAGGCGACCGTGATGGCGAGCATGTCGAGCGCTCCCCTGCCCCAGATGACGCCGTCATCGTCGAGCACGGCGGCGAAAGGGTCGTGCACCCAGGCGTCCGCGACGACGGGGACCACATCGGTGTGGCCGACCAGGGCAAGGGTCGGTGCCGCCGGGTCGGTGCCGGGGATGCGAACGATGAGGCTGACCCTGCCGGGATGCGGCTCGACGAGCTCGACATCGATGCCGGATGCCGCGAAATACCCCTCGAGCGTGCGGGCGCTGCGCTCCTCGTGCCCGGAGTCCGGGCTGCCGTCGTTCACGCACGCGTTGCGAATGAGTTCGCGCAGCAGCGCTACCGCCTGGGCTGTCGCATCCATCGTTCTATTCTCTCCGACCCACTCTGCTGGTCGAGTAGCACGACGGCGCAGTCGCCTCGCCCCCGCTGGTCGAGTAGCGCGACGGCGCAGCCGTCACGCCCCCGCTGGTCTAGTAGCGCGACGGCGCAGCCGCCACGCGTATCGAGACCTCGCTCGCACCGACACGGGTCTCGATACGCGTCGGCCTTCCGCCGGCGCTACTCGACCAGCGGAGCGACCTCACGGCAGCCCGGCGAGCCGCAGCAACGCGGCCGCGAGCGCGCCGACGATCACGACGACGAGGAACGGAGCGCGCAGCAGCAGCGCGATCATGGCCGCGATGAACGACCCGATTCGCGCGTCGAACACCAGCTGCTGGCCGGAGGCCAGCGTGTTGAGCACGGTGAGGGATGCCAGCAGTCCGATCGTGAGGGCGCCGGCCACACGGGTCATCCGCTTGTTCTTCAGCACCTTGGCCGGCACGAGGTAGCCGACCAGCTTGGTGAGATACGCGACGACCGCCGCTGCGAGGATGTAGAGCCAGGTCGTCATGCCGTCGGCTCCGTCGGCTCCGTGGACCCCGTCGAGTCGTGCGGCTCGTGAGGTTCCACGTCGGGTTCGAGTCCTTCGTCGGGTCGGCCGACGCCGAACAGACCCCAGACCGCTGCGACCGCAGCCGCGATGAGCACCGGGATGCCCGGTGGCACGAACGGCACGGCGACCACCGTCACCACGGCGCACGCGACCGCGATGGCCACCGGCTCGCGGCCCTTGAGTCGTGGCCAGAGCAACCCGAGGAACGCGGCGACGGCGGCTCCATCGAGCCCCCACGCCTTGGGGTCGCCGATCGCCTTGCCGAGCAGTGCGCCGAGTGCCGTGAACACATTCCACAACAGGAATATGCCGATGCCCGTGACCCAGAAAGCTCTCTTCTGCTCGGCGGGATCGGTCTGCGCGCTGGCTGTGGCCATCGACTCGTCGATGGTGACCTGAGCAGCGGCGAAGCGCAGCCATCCACGAGGTCGCAACAGGGCGTTCAACTGCATGCCGTAGACGGCATTGCGGATGCCCAGCAGCGCCGCCGACCCGAGGGCTGCTCCCCCGCTGCCGCCTCCTGCCAGCACACCGATGAAGGCGAACTGCGAGCCGCCGGAGAACAACAGCAGGCTGAGCGCCATGGTCTGCCAGAAGTCCAGGCCGGATGCCACGCCGAGCGCACCGAACGACACTCCATAAAGGCCGGTGGCGATGGCCACGGATGCCCCCGTGCGGGCCGCCGGCGAACGCCACAGCTTCATCCGGCCAGTCTGCCAGGGGCAGGGTTCGGCGATGTGTCCGGTCGACTCGGCAATCCCGCACACATTTCGAGACCTCGAGTCGGCCTCAGGTATCGCCGTCGCGGCGTCACGGTGATACGTTCAGCGCTTGTTCCGCGACAATGCCGCCGCGGAACCGTCGGCGCAGGTCGCCGAGCCATCAGCGCCGCTTGGCACCTTTCGAAGGATGCAGCATGTCGAAACCAGCGATCAGCGAAGCACCGGATCCGGCGCAGGAGCAGCCGCACCAGCTGAAGGCGAACGGTGTCAGCGGCGCGGGAGCGGTGGTGATGGCCGTCGCGGGCAGCGCTCCCGCCTATTCGATCGCGGCGACGACCGCCCTGCTGATCGGCGTAGCCGGTCTCGCTTCCCCTGCTGCATTGCTCTGGTGCGGCATCCCGATGCTCGGAATCGCGTTCGCGTTCTCGTACCTCGGTCGCTCGGACGTGAACGCGGGTGCGTCGTATTCGTGGGTCGGACGCGCACTGCACCCCGTGCTCGGTTACCTCTCCGGTTGGTCTCTCGTCATCTCGGCGACGATCTTCATGGTCGCCGGTGCTCTCCCCGCCGGCCAGTACACCGTTTCGCTGTTCTCCGAGAAAGCGGCTGGCGACACCTGGCTCGTCACGCTCGTCGGTGCTGCGTGGTTCCTGGTGATGGCGATCTGCGTACTCGTCGGCGTGACCGTCACTGCCGTAGCGCAGTGGATCATGTCCTCGATCGAAGTGGCCATCCTCGTGGTCTTCGGCCTCATCGCGATCATCAAGGCGATGGCCGGGTCGCACGCCAACGGGGCCGCGTTCTCCTGGGACTGGTTCGGGTTCAGCCACTTCGGCGGCTTTTCCGGATTCCTCGGTGCGGCGCTTATCGCGGCCTTCTACTACTGGGGCTGGGATGTCAGCTCGAACCTCAACGAGGAGACGACCAACGGCAAGAAGTCGTCGGGCATGGGCGGCATCATCGGTGTGATCATCGTGTTCCTGCTGTTCGAGGTGTTCACGATCGCCACCCAGGTGATGCTGCCCGAGAAGACCATTGAGAACAGCAACAACCTGATCGGTCAGCTCGGACAGGCGATCATCCCCGGCGTCGGCGGCAAGATCCTCATCGTCGCGGTCATGCTCTCCACGATCGCCACCCTGGAGACGACTCTGATCCAGGTGACCCGCTCGTTGTTCGCCATGGGGCGTGATCGCACCCTTCCCGCGCGATTCGGCAGGACCCACGCGAAGTGGAAGACGCCCGCCTTCGCGACGCTCGTCGTCACGGGCGTCTCGCTGGTGCTGTTCATCGGGTCGAACTTCCTCGGCAGCGTCGGAAGCATCATGAGCGCCGCGATCAGCTCGATCGGTTTCCAGATCGCGTTCTATTACGCACTCGCCGGTGCGGCCGTCGTCGTGGCGTATCGCAAGCAGATCTTCAAATCGGTGAGGAACTTCATCTTCATCGGCTTGTGGCCCGCGATCGGAGCAGTCTTCATGACGCTCGTCTTCATCTTCTCGATCCCCGGCCAGGACCCGCTCGTTCTGATCATCGGCATCGGTACCATCGCGATCGGCCTCGTGCCGATGGCGATCTACTGGCGCAAGGGTTCCAAGTACTTCGCCAGGCGGCCCCTCGAGACCGGTGACGAGATCCCCGCGGCGACGGTCAACGTCTCCGTGATCGATCCGCGAACCGATCCGGAGCACTTCCAGAAGTAGGTGTGGTCGGGCTGCTCATCGGGAGGCATCGCGCACGAATAGGATGGAAGGCTGATGTCTTCCGTCCAGGCCGCTCCTGATCGCGGCATCCCCGCCATCCACTTCCCACCCGAGCTGCCTGTCAGCGAGCGACGGGAAGACATCGCGCGCGCCATCGAGGCGAACCAGGTCGTGATCGTGGCGGGCGAGACCGGGTCGGGCAAGACCACGCAGCTGCCCAAGATCTGCCTGCAGCTCGGTCGCGAGTCGATCGGGCACACGCAGCCCCGCCGCATCGCGGCCCGAGCGATCGCCGAGCGCGTCGCGGAAGAACTCGGGGACGAGGTCGGCGGACTGGTCGGCTACAAGGTTCGGTTCACCGACGAGGTGTCGAAGGCGACACGCATCAAGGTGATGACGGACGGCATCCTGCTGAATGAGATCCACCGCGACCGCGACCTCAAGGCCTACGACACGATCATCATCGACGAGGCACACGAGCGCAGCCTCACGATCGACTTCCTGCTCGGTTATGTGAAGCGCCTGCTCCCCCGCCGCCCCGATCTCAAGGTCATCGTCACGAGCGCGACGATCGACCCGGACAGCTTCGCCCGGCACTTCGCGGATGCCAAAGGACGCCCCGCACCCGTGATCGAGGTCTCCGGGCGCACCTACCCCGTCGAGGTGCGTTACCGCCCGCTCGTCGCCGAAGACGAGGGCGACGACGACGATGTGGATGTCGCACCAGCCGTCGACAAGGACTATTTGACCGGCATCACGGACGCCCTCGATGAGCTGGCACTTGAGAAGCCCGGCGACGTGCTCGTGTTCCTGTCCGGCGAGACCGAGATCAGGGATGCCGAAGACGCCGTGCGCGGACACCTCACGCGACAAGGGCAGGCGGATGCCACGCAGGTGCTCCCGCTGTACGGACGGCTCTCAGCAGCCGACCAGCACCGCGTGTTCGGCCCCGTGCCCGCGGGCATCCGCCGTCGCGTCGTGCTGTCGACGAACGTGGCGGAGACGAGCCTGACCGTGCCGGGCATCCGGTACGTGATCGACGCCGGCACGGCGCGCATCTCGCGGTACTCGACGCGCGCCAAGGTGCAGCGCCTGCCGATCGAGGCGATCTCGCAGGCATCCGCGAAGCAGCGCTCAGGACGCTCCGGCCGAACCAGCGACGGCATCGCGATCAGGCTGTACTCGGAGGAGGACTTCGAGAAGCGGCCCGAGTTCACCGAGCCGGAGATTCTGCGCACGAACCTCGCGGCGGTCATCCTGCAGATGATCTCGCTGGGGCTCGGCGACATCGATGCGTTCCCCTTCCTCACCCCGCCAGACTCGCGCGGGGTCAAGGACGGACTCGACCTGCTCGCCGAACTGAACGCCGTGAGCGACGGCCGCTTGACGAAGACCGGCCGCACCCTCGCAAGGCTGCCGATCGACCCGCGTTTCGGGCGGATGCTGGTGGAGGCCGGCAGCAACGACGTGGTGCGGGAGGTGATGGCGATCGTCGCGGGGCTGACCATCCAGGATCCGCGCGAGCGTCCTCTCGAGCGTCGAGCCCAGGCCGACCAGCAGCACGCAAGGTTCGTCGACCCGACGAGCGACTTCCTGACGCTGCTGAACCTCTGGAACCACCTCGAGCAGAAGCAGAAGGAGCTCTCGTCGAGCGCGTTCCGCCGCCTGTGCAAGGCGGAGTACCTGAACTACCTGCGCATCCGCGAATGGCAGGACCTCTACCGTCAGCTGCGGCGCACCGCCAAGCCGCTCGGACTGGTGCCGAAGGATGCCAAGGTTGACGCCGACGGCATCCACAAGGCGCTTCTCGCTGGACTGCTCTCCCATCTCGGCCTGCGCGACGCGCAGAAGAAGGACTATCTCGGCGCGAGGAACACGCGCTTTCTCGTGTTCCCGGGCTCCGCGCTGGCCAAGAAGCAGCCGCAGGCGATCATGAGCGCCGAGCTGGTGGAGACGAGCAGGCTCTTCGCCCGAATGAACGCCGCCATCGACCCGGCATGGGCCGAGCCGCTCGCCGGCGACCTGGTGCGTCGCAGCTACAGCGAGCCGCACTGGGAGAAGCGGCAGGGTTCGGCCGTCGTCTTCGAGCGCGTCACGCTGTTCGGCCTGCCGATCGTCGCGAAGCGGCGGGCGCAGCTCGGGCGCATCGACGCGCCCCTCGCAAGGGACCTCTTCATCAGGCATGCGCTCGTCGACGGCGAGTGGCCGGTGGATGCCGCGGCACGCGGGCGGGACCACGCGTTCGACTTCCAGCGTGCGAATGCCAAGTTGCGCACCGAGCTCGAGAAGGTCGAGGAGCGCACGCGGCGGCGCGACATCCTGATGGATGACGAAGCCATGGTCGCCTTCTTCGAAGAGCGCATCCCACGAGAGGTCACCGACACCCGCTCCTTCGAGTCGTGGTGGCGGCAGGAGCGTCGGACCAACGGCGGACTGCTCACCATGCGCCGCGAAGACCTCGTCGACGACGTCGAGGAGGCGAAGGTCGATGAGGATGCCTTCCCTCCCGTCTGGCGCCAGGGCGATCAGCGTCTCGCGGTGACCTACCGCTTCGAGCCCGGCGAAGAGGACGACGGCGTCACCGTACAGGTGCCGCTCGCGCTGCTCCCCCGTCTGTCGCCGATCGGGTTCGACGCCCAGGTGCCCGGGCTCCGCACCGAGCTGATCACGGCGCTCATCCGCACCCTCCCGAAGGCGCTGCGGCGGTCGGTCGTGCCTGCGGCCGACTGGGCCGCACGCATCGCGGCGGAGCTGCCGGACGGCCTCGGTTCAGCGCGGAGCTCCGGCGTCGGTGCAGCTTCGGGCGCCGCCGCCGGCGCAGGGGCGGAGTCCTTCTCGGTCATCCTCGCCCGCACGATCAAACGACTCACCGGCACCCCGGTCGACGCAACAGACTTCGATCTTGAGCGGGTTCCCCCTCATCTGCGCATCACGTTCCGAGTGATCGATGAGCGCTCTCGCGTCGTGGCGAGCGGCAAGGATGTCGGCGAACTGCAGCGTTCTCTGGCGCCGAAGGTGCGCGAGAGCGTGGCGAAGGCATCCGTTCAGCGTCGCGATCCGATCGAGCGCACCGGCCTCACCACCTGGGACTTCGACGAGCTTCCGCGCTTCGTCGACACCGAGCAGGGCGGGCGCGGAACCGGGATGCCTCGCAGTGTCATCCGCGGATATCCCACGCTCGTCGTCGAGAAGGACGGCGTCGCCATCCGGGTCGTCGGCACGCAGCAGGAGCAGGAGGCGTCGCTTCCGGACGGCGTACGCAGACTGCTCCTGAACGACATCCCGTCGCCCTCCGGATACGTGCAAGAACACCTCACCGGGGCAGAGAAGCTCGCCCTTGCGGCCAGTCCGTACCCGTCGACGAAAGCGCTCTTCGAGGACTGCCTGGCCGCGGTCATCGACTCCGTGCTGTTCGAGGTCGCTGCCGGTGGACTCGTCTTCACGCGGACCGAGTTCGAGGCGATCCGCGACCGAGTGTCGGCAGGGGTGATGGATGCCCTGTTCGGCACGGTCTCTCTGGTCGCACGCATCCTCACCGAGCATCGCGCCGCAGACAAGGCGCTCTCGGCGACATCGTCGATGGCACTCCTCGGGGCGCTCACCGACGCGAAGACCCAACTGGCGGGACTCGTCTTCCCTGGATTCGTCTCACGGACCGGACTGGTGCAGTTGCGGCACCTGCCGCGCTACCTGCAGGCGATTGCGTGGCGCATCCAGCGGCTGCCCGACAACCCGGGCCGCGATCGCGTGTGGATGACAGAGGTGCAGACCGCCACTTCGCGCTTCACGGATGCCGGCGGTGCGATCCCGCTCCCCGCGCACGCCCGACCGTCCCTGGTGCACGCCCGTTGGATGCTCGAGGAACTGCGCGTCAGCTTGTTCGCCCAACAGCTCGGCACCGCGGAGACCGTGTCGTTGCAGCGCATCCAGAAGGTGCTCGCGGGGTAGCGCGCACAGGTTCGCGCGAACACGGGCTACATGGTTGGATGCCTTCACCGACTTCGGGTTCGGGTCAGGTAGCTGAGGAGCGCCCCGTGCTCGGCTCGTGCTGGTTCCATTCACCGGTGTCGAGGTAGGCGACCTTTCGGGCCACCGAAACGGCTTGGTCCCCGAATCGCTCCAGATAGCGTGAGGCGAGCGTTGCATCGACCGTCTGTTGCGCCGCTTCATCCCATCCTTGGTCGGTGACGGTATCGAACACGGAGCGGTGCAGCTTGTCGATCGCCGTGTCGGACTCGATCAATTCGTCGGCGACGGCGAGGTCGGCGGTGCGCAGCAGCCGCACGAGGGCCTCGGCGGCCCGGATGTCTTCGGACGCCATCCGGGTGAACGTGTCTCTCAATTGGTCCGGTGCGACCCTGCTGGGGAAGCGGCGGCGGGCGAGTTCGGCGACATGTCTGGCGAGATCGCCCATCCGCTCCAGATTGGCGCTGATCCGCAACGCGCTGACCGCGACCCTGAGGTCGCGTGCAACAGGCGCCTGCCGGGCGAGAATCTGGATGACCAGCTCATCCAGCCCCGTGGCCATGGCATCGATCTGAGGATCGTCGCCGATCACTTCCTCGGCTAGCTCGATGTCGGCTGTCTCCAGAGCGACGGTGGCACGGCGGATGGCCCTCAGCACGAGCTCCGCGATGTCGACAAGCCGATCCTGAACTTCGGCCAACTCGACCTGGAACACTGCACGCATCAGGGCCTCCCCACTACACCCAATCCCCCAATGACTGTAGACGACGCGTAGGACGCCGCCGCAACGAAGGGCAGACTGTGCATGTGCGACGGAGTGCAGTGATGGCCGTACTCGCCTTGGCGGTGTCACAGGCGCTCGCCGGATGCAGCCCTATCGGATGTTCGGACGCCGCCGCTTATCCACCAGGCGTGTGGTTGGATGTCTCGCCGTGGTTGCAGGCCCACCCCGCCGCCGACATGCGGGCGTGCCTGGACAGTCGGTGCGTATCGAGCGCTCGCAGCGAGGTTCTTCAGCTCGTCGTCCCGAACAAGAGGTTTCCGCCGCGAACGGTGAGCTACACCCTGACCGTCACGTCCGCGAATGACCCGGAGCTGCACAGCAGCACTCGAGTGCGGCTCGAAGAATCGCAGTTGCATGGTCCGTGCGGCATACAAACGTGGTGGAGTGCGGATGCCCGCCTCGGCGCGGACGGCACGGTCACGGTGTGGCAGGGTGAGCCCGGCCCGATCGGCCCGACCGCTCCGCCGCCCGCGACCACCACAGGCACACCGACCGCCACGGGAACGCCGACCGCTTAGACCGCGCGGGAGCAGGCCACCCAAGTCGTGAGCGACGGGCGACAAGGATGTCGGACCCGGCGAGGAGACTCTGCCCATGGACAGCACAGAGGCGGCGAACGCCGACATCCGCGATCCGCTTCTCTTGGCCGTCGACGCCGTCACGTTGGCAGTCCCCGATCTGGATGCGGGCGTCGCGTTCTACCGCGACCGACTCGGTCATCGGCTGCGCTGGCGAAACGACGCGATCGGACAGGCCGGCCTTGAGTGCCCGCAGTCCAGGACCGAAATCGTGCTCACTACGCGATTGCAGTCCGAACCCAACTGGCTCGTGCACGATGCGATCGCCGCCGCTCGATTCATCGAGTCCGTCGGCGGGCGAATCATCCGGCCGGCGATCGAGATCCCGGTCGGGCGCGTTTCGATCGCGGAGGATCCCTTCGGAAACAGGCTCGTCCTTGTCGATCTCAGCAAGGGCCTCTACCAAACGGATGACACGGGATCCGTCACCGGAGTGCACGACTGAGGGGCTATCCGTCGGGCACCACCCACCATCACTGGCAGCGATACCCGCCACTGGCGACACACAACCGGTCCGATACCATCGGGGCGCATGGACCTGGTCTTCCTGCATGGCCCCGCCGCGGCGGGCAAGCTGACCGTGGCGCGGGCACTGAGCGAACAGATCAACTTCCGCGTCTTCCACAATCACCTGATCGTGGATGCTCTGACCGCCGTCTTCCCGTTCGCGTCGGCATCCTTCGTCAGGCTTCGGGAGCAGTTCTGGCTTGCCACGTTCGCCGAGGCTGTGTCATCCGACACGTCCCTCATCTTCACTTTCGCCCCGGAGTCCACGGTTCCCGCCGGGTTGGGCGACCGCACGCGCCGCGTCGTCGAAGAGGCTGGCGGCAACATCCACTTCGTGCAGCTCGCAGTCTCCGAAGCCGAGCAGGAGCGCCGCATCGGCCTACCGAGCCGACACGAATTCGAGAAGCTCACCGACCTCGACACGCTGCGCAGGATCCGCGTCTCGAAGGACACCGTCGACATCCCGCCGACCGACCTCCTCATCGACACCGAGGAGTCCGATCCGGATGCCGCCGCGCAACTCATCGTCGAAGCATTCGCGCTGAAACCGGTCGCCCCGCACCAGCGCTATGCGTAGCAGGCACAACCGACGCGGGTAGTCCGGACGCCCGAGGCGAATGCGGGCAGTGCCTCAGCTGTCCTCGGGGGTCGCCCGAGCCGCGCGGGTCGCCGCGATCATGGTCCACACGACCCCGATCACGAATGCCGCGATCGAGCCCCAATACACGGCCGGCACCGCGAGCCCGATGATCGCGCAGACCAGCGCGATGACCACCATGATGCCGGCGGGCAGGATAGCGGCGCGATGGCCGTTGCGCCATGCCGACTCGCTCCGCAGGAGCGCAGGAAGCTTCAGACCGAAGTACCGGTTCTCGCTGACCCGGTCTCGGGACGCGAGAATGCAGGTGACGAACAGCACAGCCAGCAGAACGGTGAAAACCCACGCGAGAACCGAGACGGCTGTGCCCATGGGAGCAGAATAACGGCTGCCCGTTTCCCGGTCGAGAAGCCCGCCCACCGCAGAGACATAGCCCCCGTTTTCCTCCCGGCAACACACGCTGGGTAGCCTGGACGCGATGACGAACGCGCCCCACTCGAATTCCACTCCGTCCGAAGAGCCGGGCATCCTCGACCCTCGCCATGTGCGCAGCGGCGACGTGCCAGAGGCACTCCGTTCCGATGTGCGCTTTCTCGGCGGTCTGCTGGGGAGAGTGCTTGCCGAGTCCGGCGGGCAGGATCTGCTCGATGATGTCGAAAAGTTACGCTCACTGACCATCGGCGCCTACGAACGCAAGGGCGAGGCATCCATCGAAGACGCCGAGGCGCTCGTGCAGGGCTTCAGCCTCGAGCGTGCCGAGCAGGTGGCCCGGGCGTTCACCTGCTACTTCCACCTGGTCAACCTCGCAGAGGAACGACACCGCGTGCGGGTGCTTCTCGCGCGCGAACCCGGCGCCGTCGACGGCGGGCGCCCCGCCGAGTCCTTCGCCAGCGCGTTCGCCGCGCTCAGCGCCGAGGTGGGCGACGACGAAGCGCGCAAGCGGGTGTCGGATCTCGAGTTCCGGCCGGTGCTCACTGCGCACCCGACCGAGGCGCGCCGTCGTGCCGTCGCCTACGCGATCCGCCGCATCAGCGACCTCGTCGCCGAGTACGACGACCCCAGGCTCGGCGCTCTCGCGCGCTCGGAGAACGAGCGCCAGCTGCTCGCCGAGATCGACACGCTGTGGCGCACCCAGCCGTTGAGAGCCGACCGTCCCACCCCGCTCGACGAGGTGCGCACGGCCATGAACATCTTCGACCAGACCCTCTTCCAGGTCATCCCGCGCGTCTACCGTCTGATCGATGAGCGACTGGCCGGAGCGGATGCCTCGCCGAAGCCGCCCGCGGCCCGCTCGTTCGTGCGCTTCGGCAGCTGGATCGGCGCCGACCGTGACGGCAACCCGTTCGTCACCGCGAAGGTCACCCGCAAGGCGGCAGCGATCGCGTCGGAGCACGTGCTGCTCGGCCTCGAACGCGCAACGGACCGCATCGGCCGCACCCTCACGCTCGACGCAGGAGACACCCCGGCCAGTCAGGAGCTCTCGGCGCTGTGGCGCCAGCAGCGCGCTCTCGCCGAAGACCTCACGGCGGATGTCGCCAAGCGCTCCCCCAACGAACCCCACCGCCGGGTGCTCCTCGTGATCGCCGACCGCATCGCGGCAACCCGTCGACGCGACGCCGACTTGGCGTACGAGAACCCGGATGCCCTGCTCGCCGACCTGCGCATCGTGCAGCGCTCCCTCGAAGAGGCCGGCGACCTGCGCAACGCGTACGGCGAGGTGCAGCACCTCATCTGGCAGGTGGAGACGTTCGGATTCCACCTCGCCGAGCTCGAGGTGCGCCAGCACTCCAAGGTGCACAGGCAGACCCTCGAGGCGGTCGCCGCAGGCGCACGAGGTGATGACGACCTCGACGACCTCAGCGCGGAGGTGCTCGACGTCTTCCGCGTGATCGCCCACCTGCAGAACCGCTACGGCGTGGATGCCGCACGCCGCTACATCGTGTCGTTCACCCAGTCGGCGGATGACATCGCGAACGTGTATCGACTCGCAGAGCACGCGCTCGGGTCGCCGGAGAACGCGCCAGTGCTCGACGTCATCCCACTGTTCGAGACGTTCGCCGATCTGGATGCCTCAACGGACATCCTCGACGTCATGATCACGCTCCCCGAGGTGGCCTCCCGCCTCGAGCAGACCGGTCGCAGGCTCGAGGTGATGCTCGGGTACTCGGACTCGTCGAAGGATGTCGGTCCTGTCTCGGCCACCCTCGCGCTGTACAAGGCGCAGGCGCGCATCTCCGACTGGGCTGCTCGCAACGACATAGTGCTCACGCTGTTCCACGGTCGCGGCGGCGCGCTCGGCCGGGGAGGCGGACCCGCGAACGAGGCCGTGCTCGCGCAGCCGCCGGGATCGGTCGACGGACGCTTCAAGCTCACCGAGCAGGGCGAGGTCATCTTCGCCCAGTACGGCGATCCGGTGATCGCGGTGCGCCACCTCGAGCAGATCGCGGCGGCGACCCTGATGGCATCCGCGCCATCGATCGGCGAGCGCAACGCGGCTGCGGCCGATGAGTTCGCCGACCTCGCCGCACAGCTCGACAAGGTGAGTCGCGAGCGCTTCTTCGAGCTCGTGCGCGCCGACGGCTTCGCTCCCTGGTTCGGACGGGTCACCCCTCAGGAGGAGATCGGCCTTCTCGCGCTCGGCTCACGCCCTGCGCGCCGCGGCCTCTCGCTCGAGTCTCTCGAAGACCTGCGCGCCATCCCGTGGGTGTTCGCGTGGACCCAGGCGCGCATCAACCTCACCGGCTGGTTCGGCCTCGGCTCGGCGATGGCCGCTGTCGGCGACGAGAAGCTGCTGCAGGATGCCTACGCCCGCTGGCCGCTGTTCCGCACCATGATCGAGAACGTCGAGATGTCGCTCGCGAAGACCGACGAGCGCCTCGCCCGCCGCTACCTCGACCTGGGCGACCGCGACGATCTCGCCGACCTCGTGATGGAGGAGATGGAGCTCACCCGCGACTGGGCGCTGCGCACGAGCGGGGGGTCCGAGCTGTTGGCAGGCAAGGCTGTGCTGCGTCGTGCGGTGCGCCTGCGGAGCCCCTACGTCGACGCGCTCTCGCTGCTGCAGCTGCGTGCATTGCGCGCGCTCCGCTCCGACACGGATGCCGCAGCAATCGACCAGACGCAGCAGGACGAGCTGCGCCGGCTGCTCCTGCTCTCCGTGAACGGCGTCGCGGCCGGGCTTCAAAATACGGGTTGATGCCGCGCCAGGCGGTCGGTTGCGTGCGCATCCGCCGGGAGTAGGCTCGCGCAAAGGTATTCGACTTGCGGGGGTTCAGTGCGCGCAACGGTGAAGGATGTCGCGGCACTCGCCAACGTGTCACCGAAGACCGTCTCCAACGTCATCAACGGCGGCGTCTTCGTGCGCCCGGAGACCAAGGAGCGGGTCAACAAGGCGCTCGCAGAGCTCGACTACGTGCCGAACCTCAGCGCACGCGGGCTGCGCAACGGCCGCACAGGCGTGATCGCGTTGGCACTGCCCGATCTGGCAACGCCGTACTCGGCCGAGATGGCCCATCATTTCGTGGAAGGGGCGCACGATCGCGGCTGGGGTGTGCAGATCGAAGAGACCGGCGGCAAGCCGGAGCGCGAGACCGAGCTGCTGTCGCGAGCTCGCGCTCGCATGGTCGACGGCCTCGTGCTGAACCCGATCGTCTCGGACGAGTTCGCGCTGCCGGAGGACCCGTTGCAGGTGCCGCCCGCGGTCCTGATCGGCGAGGTGGAGCAGAACCGGCTCGATCAGGTCCAGGTCGAGCCAGACCAGGCTGCCTACGCCATGACCACGACGCTCATCCGTCACGGCCTGAACCACATCGCCGTCGTGGGGTCGCCCATACGCAGCATGACGTTCACCGCACGCTTGCGCACGAAGGGCTACCGTCGCGCGCTGGCCGACGCGGGCATCCCGCACGATCCCGCGCTGGAGATCGGATGCGACGACTGGTCCCCTCGAGGCGGCGCCCAGGCCGTCGGCGCCTTCTTGGACCGCGAACGCATGCCCGACGCGTTCTTCTGCTTCACCGACTCCATCGCGATCGGTGCGCTCAGCGAGCTCTGGAGCCGTGGGATCCAGGTGCCGCAGGGCGTGTCGGTCGCCGGTTTCGACGATGTCGCCGACGGCCGCTACGCCACCCCGCCCCTGACCACCGTGTCATTCGACAAACTCGCGTTCATCGACGCGGCGCTCGACCGTCTGTCCGAGCGGATCACAGATCGTACTCGGCCGATCACCGTGACGAACATCCCTCATCGCATCATCGAGCGCGAGAGCACCCGGAGCCGCTGAACTCGCTCAGCCCTTGAGCCCGCTGCCCGTGACCCCTTCGACGATCTGCCTCTGGAAGATCAGGTACAGGATGATCAGCGGAAGCGCCGCGAGCATCGCGCCGGCCTGAATGTCGGCGTAGCGCTGGCCGTAGCTGCCCTGCACCGTGGCGAGGCCGACCGGAACCGTCATCAGATCGGGGTTGGACAAGACGAACAGCGGCAGCAGCAGGTTGTTCCAGACGCCGACGAAGGTGAGGATGACCACCGCGGCCAGAACCGGACGCGACAGCGGCAGCACCACCGACCAATACACCCGCCATTGGCTGGCGCCGTCGATCCTCGCTGCCTCCTCCAATTCGACGGGCAGACCATCGAAGAACTGCTTGAAGATGAAGACCGCGATCACGGCGGGAACCTGCGGGAAGATCACCGACCAGTAGGTGTTCAGCAGGTTCATCGCGTTGAGCTCTTGGAAGATCGGCACGATGAGCACCTGGCTGGGGATCATGATGCCCAGGATGATCAAGAGCAGCACGATGTTCGATCCGCGGAACTTCAGACGCGACAGTGCGAACGCCGTCATCGATGCGAAGAACACGGTGAGCACAGCGGTGACCACCGACGTGATACCGCTTGCGATGTACCAGTTCCAGATATCGCCGGATTGGAAGTACGACGCGTAGGAGGCGAGCGTCGGATTCCAGTCGCTCAGGATCGAGGAGGCGCCGAGCGCAGCCGTCCCGTTCGACGTCAGCGAGGTCTTGAGCGCGAACAGGCTCGGGATGAGCCACAGGATCGCGAAGACGATCAAGACGATCATCGACACGATGTTGAACGTGCGCCCGCTGACCCGTGACCGGGAGGCTCTGGCTGAGGGAGCGGCTGCGGAGATCGGGGACTTCATACGCGGCCGTGCAGTGGTGATCGCCATCTCAGGCCTCCTTCCTTGCGCTCGCACGATCGTTTCTGGTCGACACCCGATCGAAGACTTCGCGGATGATCGCGATCGCGATGATGACGATGAACAGCAGAACGCTCGCGGCCGATCCGGCACCCAACCGGTTGTCGGTGAAGGCCGTTCCCGTGATGAGCTGCAGCGAGACCTGGGTCGAGACGCCGGGGCCGCCGCTCGTCATCAGATAGACCTGATCGAAGATCTTCAGGCTCGCGATGATCTGCAGCAGCACGACCAACGTCGTCGTGCGACGCAGCATCGGCAGCGTGATGTACCAGATCTGCGACCATGCGGTCGCGCCGTCGACCGCGGCCGCCTCATACAGTTCGCGAGGAATCTCCTGCAGGCCGGCGAGGTAGAGCACGTAGTTGAAGCCGAGCGTCCACCACAGGGTCGCGATGGCGATGCCGATCATGGCGGTGTTCGGGCTCGAGAGCACGCCAGACCCTGGCGTCATTCCGAGCCAGGTCTGCATCAGCGCCCACAGCCCGGTGCCGGGGGTGAAGATGAAGACCCAGATCAGCGAGATGGTGGCGGACGGCAGGATGAACGGCAGGAAGAACGCCAGACGGAAGAACCACTGACCCCTGTTCATCCTGTTGGTCAGAACCGCGAAGACGAACGCCAGGATCACCAGCGGCGGCGTCGTGTAGAGCGTGAACTGCAGCGTGTGCCACAGCGAGCTCCAGAAGTCCGGACGGCTGAGCATCTCCGCGTAGTTCGCGAAGCCGGCGAACGAACCGAGCCCGCTGTGCACCATGGAGGTGTTGAAGAAGCTCATCACCAGCATGTAGATGGTGGGTCCGAGCAGGAACGCCAGATAGAAGATGGCGAACGGTGCGATGAACAGCCAGGCGCTCCGACCGTCCCTGCGGTGCAGAGGCGATTTCGTGTAGGTGGCGGAAAGCCCGCGAGTGGTGCTGGGACGCACCTGAGTGACGGATGCGGTGGTCACGTCGTTGTTTCCTCCGGTCGAGAATTCGTGGGGTCAGAGCGGGCTCGGGGTGTTCAGATACACCCCGAGTTGGTCCTTGACTGCCTGCAGGGCCGCCTGGGGAGAGAGTGCGAGCTGCTGGATGAGCCCGAGTTGGGCGCCGACGATGCCCTCGAAGGTCGAACCCGAGCCGCCGTACCAGGCAGGATCGTCGTACACCGCGTGCTCGGCGGCCGACGCATAGTCGGATTGCGGTGAGAGCGCCTTGTACTCCGCACTGTTCGCAACGGGCAGGAAGGCGGGGATGTGACCGCCCTTCGCCCACGTGAGGCTCTGGTCCAGCATCGATTTGATGAAGAGCATCGCCTGCTTGCGCTGCTCGTCAGTGCGGTTCTTGCGCGGGAGCACGAAGGTGTGCGAGTCGGCCTGCGTCGCCGGCACGTCGTACAGCATGGGTATCGGAACCATGCCGAACTTCAGCCCCTTGATGGACTGCGCAGTCGTGATCTCCCATTCGCCTTCGAGATAGAGCCCGGACTTTCCGGTGAACATGTACGACTCCGCCGTCGCGTAGTCGAGCGCCTGGTTGACCCAGCCCTTCTTCACCCACGACTGAAGCCGATCGTTCACCTCGCCCCAGACATCCGCGTCGACCGTCAGCTTCGCTCCGTTGTCGGAGAGGAAAGGCGGAACGCCCTTGTGCTGGTTGTAGAAGGTCCAGAACACGCGCCATGGCGTTGCGGTCTCCCCGCCGACGTTCGGAACGGTCATGGCCGCGCCGCCCGTGACCTTGCTGATCGCGGCGAGCGCCGCCTCGAACTTGTCCATGTCGTCGAGGTTCACGAGCTTTCCGCCCGAATCGACGAGGCCGGCCTTCTTGCAGACATCCGCATTGAAGAACATGACGATCGGATGCGTGTCCAGCGGAACCGCGATGTTCTGGCCGTCCGTGCGCTGCGCGTCCCACGGCCGCTTGGAGAAGTCCGAGGCGCTCAGGCCGACCAGGGCGAGGTCGTCCGTGGTGATCGGCTCGAGGAGTCCTCCGCTCCAGAGAGGCTTCGCGCGGGTCAGGTGCGAGACCGCCACGTCCGGAGGCTTGTTGCCCACGGTGGCCAGGGTCACCTTCGTGTAGTACGGATTGCCCCATGCGAACGTGGTCGCTTGCAGCGAGTTCGGTCCGTACTGTTTGCGGTAGCCGGCCTCCATCGCCTCCATGCGGGTGCCGTCGCCTCCGCCGAAGAGGTTCCAGTAGACCAGGGTCTCCGTCGGCAGCCTCGTTCCGAAGAGCCCGGAGGCCACCGTCGTCCCCAGGTTGCTCGAGCACCCCGCCAACAGTGGAACCGCGGCTGCGCCGAGACCCGCCGCGAGAAACCCTCGCCGCGAGAGCGATCTGTTGCTCGTCACCATGTCGCGTTCGACCTCCTTGTCGTGACGGTGCCGCAGCGTTGCGAGCCATTGAGGGCGCCCGAACGCATTTCAACGTGGCAACCGTAGCACCCCCCGTGCTAGGGGCAAGCCCCATTTTCTCGGGCACATTTTCGTGCTTTGCCCGTCCACGATCGCGGTGAGCCAAGGATGCTGGCGTCGAAGGGCCCGAAATTCGCCTTAGGTCGGGAAGACGTGCGCACCTCGCGGTCATTCTGGCCGATCGTTCGACACCCTCCGTTCTAACGATGTAGTTTGGTCTCGGTCGGGCCGCGCATGCCCGAGTCCCACCGACGCCGCATCACTGACAAAGGAGTTCCATGTCCCGCGCCACCATCACCGTCGACCGCGACTTCACAGTCGGCCCCGTGCCTCGGCGCCTGTTCGGCAACTTCGTCGAGCACATGGGCCGCTGCGTGTACTCGGGCATCTACGAGCCGGGACACCCGAAGGCGGACGAGAGCGGATACCGTCTCGACGTGCTCGAGCTCGTGAAGGAGCTCGGAGTGAGTGTCGTGCGCTACCCGGGCGGCAACTTCGTGTCCGGCTACAACTGGGAGGACGGCGTCGGGCCCGTGGAGTCGCGTCCCCGTCGTCTCGACGGCGCCTGGCACACCGTCGAGACGAACGCATTCGGCCTGCACGAGTTCGCAGGCTGGGCGAAGAAGGCGAACGTCGAGATCATGGAGGCGATCAACCTCGGCACGCGCGGCGTGGAGGCGGCCCGTGAGCTGGTTGAGTACGCGAACCACCCCGGCGGCACCTACCTCAGCGACCTCCGCAAGAAGAACGGCTCGGCCGACCCGTTCGACATCAAGCTGTGGTGCCTCGGCAACGAGATGGACGGTCCGTGGCAGATCGGCCACAAGACCGCGGAGGAGTACGGCCGCCTCGCGCAGGAGGCCGGCAAGGCGATGCGTCTGGTCGACCCGTCGATCGAGCTGGTGGCCAGCGGCAGCTCCAACCGCGGAATGCCCACGTTCGGCGCCTGGGAGCAGACCGTGCTCGGCCACACCTACGATGTCGTCGACTACGTCTCGCTGCACGCGTACTACGAGGAGAAGAACGGCGACGTCGCGAGCTTCCTCGCGTCCGGTGTCGACATGGACCTCTTCATCGAGGGCGTCATCGCCACCGCCGACGCCGTTCGTGCCCGCGGCAAGCACTCCAAGCACATCAATCTCTCGTTCGACGAGTGGAACGTCTGGTACCAGACGGCGCGCGAAGGCGACGACATCCCAGCGGCGATCGAGGCAAAGGGCGAGTGGCGCGAGCACCCGCGCATCATCGAAGACGAGTACAACGTGACGGACGCCGTCGTCGTCGGCACCCTGCTGAACTCGCTCCTGCGTCACGGCGACCGTGTCGCGATCGCCAACCAGGCCCAGCTCGTGAACGTCATCGCGCCGATCCGCAGCGAAGAAGGCGGCCCCGCCTGGCGACAGTCCATCTTCTGGCCGTTCGCCCGCATGTCCGAGCTCGCGCGTGGTGAGATCCTCCGACTGTCCGTCACGAGCGACCGTTATGAGACGTCGAAGTTCGGCGACGCCGACCTGGTGGACGCCAGCGCCACGTGGGACGAGGAGTCCGGCCGTATCGCGTTCTTCTTCGCCAACCGCGGACTGGACGAAGCCGCCGACGTCGACGTGAGCCTGCGCGGCTTCGACGGCGCGCGGATCACCCGGGCCGAGGTGCTCGAGGTTCCCGAGGGCGGCGACCGGTTCACCACCAACAACGAGCAGAACCAGGCGCGAGTCGGTCTCACGTCGCTCGAGGGCGCTGTCGTCGACGGCGGCAGCCTGCGCCTCTCGCTCCCGGCGCTGTCCTGGTCCGTCGTCGAGCTGGACGTGACGAAGGCCTGAGTCCTCCGCCCCGGCATCCCGCAAACACACGCCGCCGAGCCATCACCGAATCCGCACGGATCGGGTGGTGGCTCGACGCGTAAGCGGTGGCTCGACGCGCAAGCAGTGGCTCGACGCGTAGGCAGTGACTCGCGAGAGGCGGCGAGGCGGAGGAAAGACCGCGACGGGTATCGTCAGGGCGTGAGCTTCGATGTCGATGCGAACTCCTATGCGCGATTCATGGGGCGCTATTCCGAGCCTCTCGCCGCCCTGATGATCGCTGCCGTCGCGCCCCTGCATGGCAGGGCGCTCGACGTCGGCGCGGGGACAGGCGCTGTGACCGCGATTTTGGCGCGCAGCATCGGGCCGGAGCATGTCTCGGCGGTCGACCCGTCGCCATCGTTCGTCGCCGCCATGCGTCGACGGCTTCCCGGCGTCGACGTCCGGCAAGCCGCCGCCGAGGACCTGCCATTCGCCGACGACACCTTCGACCTGACGGTCGCCCAGTTGGTGGTGCACTTCATGTCGGACCCGGCTGCCGGGCTGACAGAGATGGCAAGGGTTACCGTGCCCGGTGGAGCGCTGGCCGCCTCGGTGTGGGACTTCGCCGGCGGCAGGGCCCCCTTGTCGCTGTTCTGGCGCATCGCACGGGAGCTGGATCCTGACGCCGTCGACGAATCGGGCCTCGCGGGTGCACGCGAGGGCGACCTCGTCGAGCTGCTCCATGCCGCAGGCCTCGGGCAGGTCCGTGGCGGCGAGCTGACCATCGAGGTCCCCTACGCCGATCCTGACGACTGGTGGCAGCCGTACACACTCGGCGTGGGGCCGGCCGGCGCATACGTCGCCCGGCTGGAAGATACCCATCGGGAGGCGTTGCGTCGCCGCGCCGTCTCGCAGCTCGGCGACGGTCCGGGCACGATCACCGCAACTGCCTGGTTCGCCGCCGGAATCGTCTGAGGCAGTTGCCGGCTACAGCACCTTCGAGAGGAACGCCTTCGTGCGCTCGTGCTGCGGGTTCGTCAGCACGTCGCGCGGGGTGCCCGCCTCGACGACCACCCCGCCGTCCATGAACACCAGGGAGTCGCCCACCTCGCGCGCGAAGCCCATCTCGTGGGTCACGACCACCATGGTCATCCCGCTCTCGGCGAGCCCCCGCATCACGTCGAGCACGTCACCGACGAGCTCGGGGTCGAGCGCGCTGGTCGGCTCGTCGAACAGCATGAGCTTGGGGTCCATGGCGAGGGCGCGAGCGATCGCGACACGCTGCTGCTGACCGCCGGAGAGCTGCGCCGGATAGTGGTTGGCGTGGGCGGCGAGGCCCACCTGGGCGAGCAGCTCGCGGCCGCGTGCGACGGCATCCTGCTTGCCGAGCCCTTTGACCCTGATCGGCGCCTCGACCACATTCTCGAGTGCCGTCATGTGCGGGAACAGGTTGAAGTGCTGGAACACCATGCCGATGTCGCGCCGCTGCAGCGCAGCCTCGCTGGGCTTCAGCTCGTAGAGCTTGCCACCCTTCTGGCGGTAGCCGACCAGCTCGCCCTCGACCGAAAGCCTGCCGGCGTCGATGCGCTCCAGGTGGTTGATGCATCGCAGGAACGTCGACTTGCCCGAGCCGCTCGGCCCGATGACGCACATCACCTCACCACGCTGCACCTGCAGTGTGATCGACTTCAGCACCTCGTTGCTGCCGAAGCTCTTCGAGACCGCGACCGCGTCGACCATCGGAACGGATGCCCGTGCCTGGTCCCCGGCGCGCGACGTTGCAGCACCCGGCGACGCTGCACCCGACGCCGCCCCGCCCGCGGCGGCCACTGACTGCTCGCTCATCCCTTGCCTCCGATGTCGATGCCGACCCCCGCGACGGCTCCCGCTCCGGCCGCACCACCGCCGGCATCCAGGTCGCCGACCACCGGCCGCCCCCGCGTCGTGCCACGGGCGAACCGCTTCTCCAGGAAGTACTGCCCGATCATCAGGATCGACGTGAAGAACAGGTACCAGAGCGACGCGACGATGAGCAATGGGATCGGCGTGAACGTCTCTGCCGAGATGTCACGCGAGCGCCCGAAGAGGTCGAGCGTGAACGGCACCGCCGCCACCAGGGTGGTGGTCTTCAGCATCGAGATGACCTCGTTGCCGGTCGGCGGGATGATGATGCGCATCGACTGCGGAATGACGATGCGCCGCATGGTCTGCCACCACGACATGCCGAGGGCCTTCGCCGCCTCTTCTTGGCCGGGGTCGACCGAAAGCAGTCCTGCACGCACGATCTCCGCCATGTACGCCGCCTCGTTCAGGGACAGGCCGACGACCGAGATGAAGAACAGCGGCGGCACCCATGTGATCGGAACCGTCGCCCAGGTGTGCACGAAGGGTATGCCGATCACGAACGAGTTGTAGATCAGCGTGATGAGGCCCCAGAACACGAGCTGCACATACACCGGGGTTCCGCGGAACAGCCAGAGGTACAGCCACGCGACCGACTTGAGCACCGGGTTCGGCGAGAGGCGCATGATCGCCAGCACGAGTCCCAGGATGATGCCGATGATCATCGAGTAGACCGTCAGCTCGAGGGTGATGAGCGCGGCCTGACTGATGCGCATGTCGAACAGGTACTTGCCGACATCCGGCCACCCGAACGCCTTGCGCTGAGCGGCATCGAGCACGAAGAGCACCAGCAGCACGATGAGCACCACCGCGATCGTGATGCGCCATGGATGCCTGAGCTTGACGGCCCTGATCGCCTCGGGCCGTCCGGTGTCGCTCATCGCTATTGCTGCGATGCAGCGTTGACGTTGGCAGAGGTGACCGCGCCGTCGTCGACGCCCCACTTCTGCAGGATCTTGGTGTAGCTGCCGTCATCGATCAGCGACTGCAGCGTGTTCTTGATCACGTCGGTGAGAGGCGCGCCCTTGTTGACCGCGATGCCGTACGGCGCGATGTCGAACGTCTTGCCGGCAGCCTGGATCTTGTCCTTCTGCTTGCTGATCGCGTATTCCGTGATCGGCGAGTCGGCGCTCATCGCGTCGACCTGGCCGAGCACGAGGGCGTTGGTCGCCTGGTCCTGGCCGTCGTACTTGAACACCTGGATGGCGGGCTTGCCGGCATCCGTGCACGCCTTCGACTTCGCGGGAACCTCGTCGGTGTCCTCGTACGTTCCCGCCTCGACCGCGACCTTCAGGCCGCACGCGTTGTCGGGATCGATGGTCTTGCCCTTCTGCGAGGCCCACAGGATGCCCGCGTTGTAGTAGTTCACGAAGTCGACCTGCTTCTCACGCTCGGTCGTGTCGGTGAACGACGAGACGCCAAGGTCGTAGCGGCCCCCTGTGACGCTCGGAATGATGTTGTCGAACTTGGCGATCGTGTAGTTCGGTGTCACGCCGAGCTTCGCGGCGATGGCGTTCGCGAGGTCGATGTCCCATCCGATCGGCTTGCCGTTCGAATCCTTGTACTCGTTCGGGGCGTACGTGGCGTCGACGCCGATGGTCAGCTGGCCGGACTTGGCGATGTCGGCGGGCAGCGTCTTCGCGAGCGCGTCGTCCTTCTTCACGCCGTACGGGTTCGCCGCGGCGGAGGAGCCTGAACCGGAACCGCCTGAGTTGTCGACGCAACCGGTGAGCAGGAGTGCCGTCGCAACGGCGACCACCGGGAGGGCGTATCGGATTCGCATGTGTGCTTGTACCTTCCTCGTCGTTGAGGCGTGACGCTGCTTGTGACGCGTCGATGTGTCGCCTGTGAGTACGACTGACTGAGCAAGTCTACGTACGTCCCGACGCGTCGGACGACACGCCCCGAAGCGGCGATGACGAGGAGCTGCAGGGACTAGTCGCGGACGAGGAGGGAGCACGGGTGAGCGGTGAAGAGGTGGCTCTACGTATAGTCGCGGCTTTGCCGCTCGACACCTTCAATCGGCTCGGCAGACCGAGCAAGCTCGCTCTGCTCTCGCCTCAATCAGGTGTACAGCCGCACCGGCTTCTGCGGCTCCTGCGGGGCGACCCCGGCGTCGACCTGTTCGCCCTCGTCGAGAGCCTGGCGGATGCGCCGCTTCTCCTGCACGCTCGAGTCCACCAGCGGGAGCCCGCGGCGGATCGAGGTCTTGATGCGCTCGACGAGCAGCGGTGAGTCGATGCGGTAACCGTCGAAATCGGACTCGTGCGCGTACACCCCGACCGGCAGCGTGAGCGCCTGGAAGAACCCGAACAGCGGGCGCAGCTGGTGCTCGACGATGAGCGAGTGACGCTCGCTGCCTCCGGTCGCGCCGAGGAGCACGGGGGTGTCGACGAGTGCGTACTGGTCGACGAAGTCGAAGAAGTGCTTGAACAGTCCGGTGAACGAGGCGCGGTAGACCGGGGAGGCGACCACGAGCAGGTCTGCCGTCTCGACGCGACGCAGCTCATCCTCGACCGAGCGTGGCAACTCCTTGCGGTTCAGCACCCCTGCGAACTGCGGGCCGACGTCGGTGATGCGGATGACGTGCGAGGAGACGTCCAGCTCCTCGCCGAGCTGGCGCAGGATCTCGTCGATCAGCACGTCGGTCTTCGACGGGTTGTGCAGGCTGCCTGAGACGGCGACGACGCGGAGCGGCTCGGTCATTGCGGTCTGTCCTCTCGATCGGATGCGCTTCCGACGATAGGCGGTGACGGCGCCGCGTGCAGGCGAGCGCGTCACACGACGACACGTGCGCCGACGGCTGGTCACGCGGCACATCCGCCGTCACGAGCACTGGGAGCCCGTCGCAGGGTGGCGCGCCAACGGCACGCGTATCGAGACCCGTTCCATTCGTGCTGGGTCTCGATACGCGTCGACCTTCGGTCGGCGCTACTCGACCAGCGGATTCGACACCCTTGCCTCCCAGGTGAAGCCGTCGGGGTCGGCGAAGCCGGCGCCGTCGCCGACAAGGGCGATGCGGTGCGAGCCGGCGCCGTCCTCGGGAACTCCGGCATCCTTCGCGAGCGCGCGGCGGCGGTAGAGCCCGAGCTTCACGGGGCTCGACGGCATCGCGAAGTCGGCGTAGCTGCCGAAGCTCTTGCCCACCTGGAGGCCGTGCTCGGTGTAGAAGCGCTTGCTTGCTGCGACATCCTCGACGCCGAGCAGCACGACGAGCTGGTCGAAGGCGCGCGACACCGGTTCGGTGTCCTTCTTGGCGGAGGTCGCGACCTTCCAGATCGTGCCGTCCGGCGCCTGCACGGTGCCGCCGACGCCCCACAGCGACTTCGACACAGGCTTCAGCGTCGTGGCCCCCGCCGCCAGCGCGGAGTCGACGATGGCGTTCACGTTGCCGGGCTGCGACACGACGAGCGAGATCGTGAAGCCGCGGAATCCCGTGCTGGACGCGTCCGACGAACGGACGCGAAGGCGGTCGCCGAGCTCGAAGGCCGCCGCGTAGAAGCGTTCGGCGGCCGCGGTGTCGGCCGCCTCGATGATGACTGATTCGATGTTCATGCCTGCAACGCTAGGGAGCGCGCGCGAGCAAAGCTTCTCGATTCCTGCTCGATGTCCCGGCCCTGTTTTGCGGCCCGACCCATGCCCGCCGCCCTACTGCTCCGCGACGAGCTCCCGCAGCGCCTCCCGTCGCTTCGCCTGCTCAGCAGGGTCGGGAACGGGAAGGGATGCCAGCAGCTTGCGCGTGTACGGATCCCTCGGAGCAGACAGCACCTGCTCGCCCGTTCCGTCTTCGACCAGCCGGCCGAGGTGCATCACCGCGATGCGGTCGGCCACCAGGTCCACCACCGCGAGATCGTGGCTGATGAACAGGCACGCGAACCCGAAGTCGCGCTGCAGCTCCGCAAACACCTCGAGAACTCGCTGCTGCACCGAGACGTCGAGGGCGCTCGTCGGCTCATCCGCGATCAGAAGAGGTGGCTTGAGCGCGATCGCACGAGCGAGGCTGGCGCGCTGGCGCTGGCCGCCCGACAGCTCGTGCGGATAACGATCGCCGAACGACCTCGGCAGCTGAACCGCCTCGAGCAGCTCGTCGACGCTCGCGCGGGCATCCGCCGCGTTCGACGCGCGCCCGTGCACGATGAACGGCTCGGCGACGCACTGCGCGATCGTCAGCAACGGGTTGAAGCTCGACGCCGGGTCTTGGAACACGAAGCCGATGCGGTCGCGCGAGCCCCTGAAGCGGCGTTCGGAGACGCCGTTCATCTCGTGCCCGAGCACCCTGAGCGAGCCGCCGGTCACCCGGGTCAGTCCGGCAATGGCCCGTCCGATCGTGGTCTTGCCCGACCCGGACTCGCCGACGAGCCCGAGCACCTCACCGGGTCGGATGACGAAATCGACGCCATCCACCGCAACGAATCCCGGCTGTCCGAGCCGCCCGGGGTACTGGATGCGCAGACCTGTCGCCTCGACGACCGGCTCCGACCGCTCCCAGCCTTCCGGCCTCGCTGCCGCCCGCTCGACGGCCTGCGCCGTGCCCTCGCCGATGCGCGGCACCGCGGCGAGGAGCCGCTTCGTGTAGTCGTTCTGCGGCGAGGCGAAGAGTGTGGACACGTCGGCCTGTTCGACGAGCTTGCCGTTGTACATCACGGCGACCCGGTCGGCGAGGTCGGCAACGACCCCCATGTTGTGCGTGATGAGCACGATCGCCGAGCCGAACTCGACACGGCAGCGCCGCAACAGGTCGAGGATCTCCGCCTGCACCGTGACATCGAGCGCCGTTGTCGGCTCGTCCGCGACGATGAGCTTAGGACCGAGCACCAGCGCCATCGCGATGACGATGCGCTGCTTCTGCCCGCCGGAGAACTGGTGCGGGTAGTAGTCGACCCGCGTCTCCGGGTCGGGGATGCCCACCTTGCGCAGGATGTCGATGGCCTGCCTTCTCGCGTCCCTCTTCGACACCTTGCCGTGCGCTCGCAGGCCCTCGGCGATCTGCCATCCGACCTTGTACACCGGGTTGAGCGCCGTCGAGGGCTCCTGGAACACCATCGCGACGTCGGGGCCGCGCACCTCGCGCAGCTGCTTGTTGGTCAGGGACACCACGTCGACCTGACCTCTGTCGGTGTTCAGGAACACCGCACCCGAGGAGGTGGCCGTCTCGGGCAGCAGCCCGAGGATGGTGCGCGCCGTCACCGTCTTGCCGCTGCCCGACTCTCCGACGATGGCGAGCACCTCGCCGGGGGCCACGTGCAAGCTGACGCCGTCGACCGCCCTGACGGCGCCGGCGTCCGTGGAGAACGAGACGGTGAGGTCGTCGATGCGCACGGTGTCGCCGGAGTCGCGGCCGGACGTGCTCCGAGCGGTGCGCCCGCGACGCGACGCCCCTTCCGATCTGGGTTCCTTCGCGGTCATTCGCGCACCTCGATTCCCTCTTCTTCGATGCCTGCTCCCGGTTCGAGCCCGTCGAGGCCGCCAGGTGCCATGTTGGGTCCGCCAGGCACGACGCTGATGTCAGCGGTCTCGCCGGATGACGCAGCGACGGCCCTCCTGCCGCGGAGCCTCGGGTCCGCGAGATCGTTGAGGCTCTCGCCGACCAGCGTGATGCCGAGTACCGCAAGCACGATGGCCAGGCCGGGATACACCGACGTCCACCAGATGCCACTCGTGACATCCGAGATGGCCTTGTTCAGGTCGTATCCCCAATCGCTCGCCTCGGTCGGCTCGATGCCGAAGCCGAGAAAGCCGAGGCCGGCGAGCGTGAGGATGGCCTCCGACGCGTTGAGCGTGAAGATGAGCGGCAGGGTCCTCGTCGAGTTGCGGAACACGTGCTTGAACATGATGCGACCGGTGCTCGCGCCCACCACCTTGGCCGACTCGACGAACGCCTCTGACTTGATGCGCACGGCCTCGGCGCGGATCACACGGAAGTACTGCGGTATGTAGACCACGGTGATCGATATCGCCGCCGCGAAGATGCCGCCCCACAGGCTCGACTGGCCTCCCGAGATGACGATCGACATCACGATGGCCAGCAGCAGCGTGGGGAACGCGTAGATCGCGTCGCAGATGACGACCAGCACGCGGTCGATCCAGCCACCGATGTAGCCGGAGACCAGGCCGAGCAGCACGCCGGCGAAGATCGACAGCACGACGGCGACGATGATCACCAGGGCAGCGGTCTGGGCGCCCCAGAGAACACGCGAGTACACGTCGTACCCGCCGACCGTCGTGCCCCAGATGTGCGCAGGGCTCGGGGGCTGCTGGGAGCCGAAGTCCTTGCCGTCGGCCCCGTGCAGCTGCGCGAAGCCATACGGTGCGATCAACGGCGCGAAGATCGCGACCAGGATGAACACCGCGGTGATCACCAGGCCTGTGACCAGCATCACGCGTTGCACACCGACCGACTGGCGCACCTGGTGCACGACGGGCAACCTCGACAGGAGGCTGCGCTTGGGCGGCCGCGAGACGGTTCTCGTTGCGGGAGTCGCGGTCATCTCAGTACCTCACCCTCGGGTCGATGAGCGCCGCGATCACGTCGACGACGAAGTTCGTCAAGGCGACGATCACGGCGAGCACGGCGACGATGCCCTGCACGGCCACGTAGTCCCTGGCCTGCAGGTATTGAGCGAGCTGGAAGCCGAGTCCCTTCCATTCGAACGTCGTCTCGGTGAGAACGGCGCCGCCGAGCAGCAGGGCGATCTGCAAGCCCATCACGGTGATGATCGGGATGAGCGCCGGGCGGTATGCGTGCTTTCGCAGCAGCCGGTACTCGCCGACGCCTCGGGACCGACCTGATGCCACGTAGTCCGTCGACAGCGTGGCGATCACGTTCGTGCGCACCAATCGCAGGAACACGCCTGCGGTGAGCAGTCCCAACACGACGCCGGGAAGCACGGCGTGCGAGAGCACGTCTCCCACGATCGCGGGATCGCCGGTGCGGAACGCGTCGATCAGGTAGATGCCGGTCGGGTTGTTCACGGTCTGCAGCGTGAGCTCGTTGCCGGTGGTCGCCCTGCCGGAGACCGGAAGCCAGTCCAGCCAGACCGAGAAGAGCAGCTTGAGCAGCAGGCCGAGGAAGAACACCGGGGTGGCGTAACAAAGGATGGCGAAGATGCGAAGTGCGGCATCCCATCCCTTGTCGCGGAAGTAGGCGGCGAGCATCCCGAGCGGAATGCCGACGATGAACGCCACGATCAGGGCGTAGAACGCCAGCTCGAGGGTGGCGGCTCCGTAGGTGAGCAGCACCGTGGTGACGAGCTGGTGGTCGCTCAGCGTTGTGCCGAAGTTGCCGGTGAAGATCTGCCCGAGGTACTGGAAGTACTGCACGATGAGCGGCTGATCGTAGCCTGCGGCGTGAATGCGCTCGGCGAGCTGCTGCGGTGGAAGTCGACCGCCGAGCGCCGCAGTGATCGGGTCACCCGTGGTGCGCATGAGAAAGAAGACGACGGTGACCAGGATGAACACCGTCGGGAAGATGAGCAGAAAACGGATCAGGATGTAGCGCCACAGGCCGCCGCCCGCTCGATTCCTCCCCGTCGTCTTGGTAGGGGCCGCTGCTTCCAGCAGCGGGTCAGGCTCGTCCAGAAGTGCCGTCATGGTCGTCCTTGGTCAATCGCCGCACGCCGTCTTCATCGACGGCGAGGGAGGGTCGGCCCGGTCGAGTGGTGACCGGGCCGACCCGTTGTTACTTCGTTGGTACCTTAGCGATCGCTCGGCGCGACTACTGCTTGTACATCGGTGCGAAACGGAACTTGAACGACGCGTCCAAGGTGGTGCCCGCTACGTCGGTTCCGGTGATCGCCACCTGCGAGCCCTGCAGGAACGGCAGAGTCGAGAGGTCGCCGGCCACCTTGTCCTGGATCTGCTCGATCAGCTTCGTCCTGGCGGCCTGGTCGGTGGTGCCCAGCTGCTGCGTGATCAGCTTCTGCACCTCGGGGTTGTCGTAGTGGTTCGCCAGGAAGTTGTCCTTCGAGAAGAACGGCGTCAGGTAGTTGTCGGCGTCCGAGTAGTCCGGGAACCAGCCGAGCTGGTAGGCCGGGTACACGTCGGCGACGCGATCCTTGTTGTACTGCACGTACTCGGTGGACTGCAGGTCGACCTTGAACAGGCCGCCCTTCTCGAGCTGGTCCTTGATCATCGCGTACTCGTCGGACGACGACGGGCCGTAGTGGTCGGTGTTGTACTGCAGCTTGAGATCGATCGGCGTGCTGACGCCCGCGTCGGCGAGTGTCTTCTTGGCCTTGTCGAGCGAGGGTCCGCCGTTGCCGTCGCCGTACATCGACTTGAGCGACTCGGTCGCACCCGTCAGGCCCTGCGGCACGTACGAGTACAGCGGAGTGTAGGTGTCCTTGTACACCTCGCTGGCCAGCGGCTTGCGGTCGATCAGGTCGGCGGCCGCCTGCCTCACCGCGAGCGCCTTCTTCGGATCCGCCTGCGGGGTCGTCGCGCCGTACGGCATCGTGTTGAAGTTGAACACGATGTAGCGGATCTCACCGCCGGGTCCGTTGACGACCTTGACCTTCTTGTCGCTGCTCAGGCTCTTGATGTCGGTGGCCGACAGCGAGCGGTACGCGACATCGATGTTGCCCTGCTGGATGTCGAGCTTCATGTTCGACGGGTCGCTGTAGAACTTCTCGTTGACGGTCGCGGTCTTCGCCTTGCCGAGGAGGCCCTTGTAGCCCGAGAACTCCTTGAACCCGATCAGGTTGTTCACCTTGTAGCTGGTGATCGTGTACTGCCCGGCGAAGGGCTCGCCCTTGACGATCTCGTCGTCGGAGAGCACCTTGTCGGCCGGGAACACCTGCTCGTCGATGATCGGTCCTGCCGGGCTGGAGAGCACCTGCGGGAAGGTCTGGTCGTTCGGCACCTTCAGATGGAAGACCACCGTCTGGTCGTCCGGCGTGTCGATGCTCGCCAGGTTGCCGAGCAGCGATGACGGACCGTTCGGGTCGGCGATTTTCACGTCACGGTCGAACGTGTACTTCACGTCAGACGAGGTGAGGTCGTGGCCGTTCGCGAACTTGAGGCCGGGCTTGAGCTTGACCGTGTAGTCGGTCGGGCTCGTGAAGTCGGCCGACACCGCGATGTCGGGCTTCACGTCCGGGCTGCCGTACGGGGTGTTCAGCAGAAACGGGTAGACCTGGTTCATCACGTTGAACGACCCGTTGTCGTACGCGCCCGCCGGGTCGAGGCTGGTGACCTTGTCTGTCGTTCCTACGGTGAGAGAACCGCCGCTTCCGCCGCTGCCTCCTGAGGAGTTCGAGCCGGAGCATCCGGCAAGAACGATCGCGGTGACCGCGAGTGCTGACGCGCCGGCCAGGATGCGGGCGCGGTGGGATGTTGCGGATTTCATACGGGTGAGTGCCTTCCTCTGACCGATCGTCTCTGATCGTTCTGATCGATCCTCTTTGATCGTTCCTGAACGCACGCGAAGGATAGTCGCGTCATTCACGGGTTCCTCTGTCCTAACACACCACGAACCGCAACCTCTGTGAGATGTCACATTTGACTACGTGATCGTTATTCGATGGAAACGAGACTCGGGTTTGCGTCAGAAAGTTGCGCGTTCGCGCACGAATTCGCCCCGGTTCGCCACCTGCCCCGAGGTCTGCGAACATGAGCGATCATGAGCACCCAGTCCTCCGCAACGGTCCGCCTCGACCACCTCGTGATGCCCTCCGCCGCGCTGGGCGACACGAACCCCTTGCCGCCCCTCTTCGGCTCGGCCGACCTGCACAAGGATGCCGAGGGCGACGGTCTCGACGACGAGCTCCGCTTCGGTCTCACCTACGGCAAAGTCGACACCGTGCTGCCCTACCTCGCGCAGGACGGCTACGACCGCGAGTTGCGCGAGGAGCGTCATCCGGTGGCCGTGCTCGAGGACGACAGGATGCGCGCCGAGTTCCTGATCGGCCAGGGCGGGCGACTCTGGTCCCTGGTCGACAAGCGAACGGGTCGCGAGCTGCTCTACAGCAACTCGGTGTTCCGGCCGGCGAACCTGGCACTGCGCAACGCGTGGTTCGCGGGCGGCGTCGAGTGGAACCTCGGAACGACAGGGCACTGGCCGCTTACCTGCTCGCCGTTGCACACCGTGAAGGTGCGTCGCGCGGACGGCAGCGAGGCGTTGCGCATGTACGAGTACGAGCGGATGCGCGGGCTCGTGGTTCGCATCGACGCCTCCCTCTCCCCCGACGAACCCCTTCTGGTCGTGACGGTGACGATCACGAACCCGAGTTCGGCAGAGGTGCCTGTGTACTGGTGGTCGAACATCGCGGTGCCGGAGCACGACGACGTGCGCGTGCTCGCGCCCGCCGACTCGGCGTATCACTTCGGCTACGAGGGCGTGCTATCGCACGTGCCGTTCCCGTACGCGGGCGACGACGCCTCGAGGCCCGCGGTCGACCGCAGCTATACGACTCGTTCCCGCGATGCGGCCGACTACTTCTTCGAGCTGAACCGCGCGCCGATGCCGTGGATCACCGCACTCGACGCATCGGGTTCCGGGCTCTTCCAGGCCTCATCTGCCCGGCTCCGCGGCCGCAAGCTGTTCTTCTGGGGCACGGGAACCGGAAGCACCCACTGGCAGCGCTGGCTCGGCGACGGCGACGGCCGTTACCTGGAGATCCAGGCGGGGCTCGCGCGCACCCAGCTGGAACATCTGCCGATGCCTGCCGGCTCGACGTGGCGGTGGTCAGAGGTGTACGGGCTCGCGGAGAGCGACGCCGACGCGGTGCACGGTGACTGGGCATCAGCGGTCGACGCCGCAGCGCAGGCCGTTGCTCGCACGGGCGCGCAGGAGGCGATCGCGCGGGAAGAGGCACGCGACGACAGCGGCGATCGGGTCGAAGAGGTGCTGCAGCGGGCATCCGGCTGGGGCGCGCTGGAAGACGCCAGGCGCTCCCGCGCGGGCGAGCAGCCGTTGTCGGATGACGCGACGCCGTTCCCTTCCAGCGACCTCGGCGTGGAGCAGGAGTGGTGGGTCGCCGCGCTGGAGGTCACTGCCGGCGGTGGGGATCCGGCGGTCGCTCCCCCGTCGTACCAGGCAGACCCCGCGTGGGGACCCGTCGTCGCGGCGAACGACGGATGGCTCGCCCGGCTTCACGAGGGTGTGTTGGCCGGTTCCGCAGGATGGTGGGGGTCGGCGAACGACGCGTGGCGGGCATCCATCGCCGAACGCGACAACGGTTGGGCGTGGCGCAACCTCGCCGTTGCCGCGGTGCGGGCAGGCGACCATGACGCGGCGGCGGAGGCGTACGTTCACGCCCGGGCGCTCCTTCCGAACGTTCTGCGGCTCGGCATCGAGGCTGCTGACCAGCTGCTGGCAGCAAGCAGGCCGGATGACGCCCTCGCGCTCATCCAGGGCCTGGATGCCGCACAGCGCGCACACGGACGCGTGAGGTTCGTCGAGGCACGGGCATCCCTCGCCGCCGGTGACCTGACACGCTGCGGGCGGCTGCTGGACGAGGGCATCGAGATCGCCGACCTCAAGGAGGGAGAGACCTCGCTCGGCGGCCTGTGGGACGACTACCAGGCCGCACGCCTCGCGGCAGAGGACGGCGTGGCCCTCGATGACGCGGTGGGCGAGCGCGCAGCGCGCGAGTTCCCGCCGCCGGAGCAGTACGACTTCCGGATGCACATCGCGCAGTAAGATCGCCACGTGTTCAACCGTCTGTCCGTGATGCTCGTGGTCGCGCTGTTCGCGATCGCGGGATGCGGCGCGACGCTTCAGCCGGGCTCGACACCGGCACTGTTGCTGGCGGCACTCGTCGCGGCGACGCTAGCGGTTGCGGCGACACGGATGCTCGCGCGCGCGGCTGCTTCCACGCGGCCGGTCCGCGCCGAACACGCACGTGATGCCTGGCTTCAGGCGACGATCGCGCAGTCGCCGGCGCACACGGATATCCGTGCGCTGATGCGCCCTCGGCCTCCGTCGGTCTCTCGGTAGTGGGCGTCGAATGTCGCGGGTCGTACGGCCCGCCGTTCGGTGACGCTCGCACGCGCATCCGAGACCATCACCGACACAGAGACAGACACCGAGGACACCTCACACCATGGACCCCTATTCATTTCCCCCCTTCGCCGCCGTACTGAACGGCGCCGACGCCGCCGTCTCCTGGATCGCAGGACTCGTCGACGGCGCCCTTCCCGACGGCGTCGCCATGCTCGTCGCCATCGCCATCGCGACGCTTCTCGTGCGCGCTCTGCTCATCCCTGTCGGGCTATCGAATGCGAGGGCGCAGGTCGCGAGAGCACGGCTGGCACCGAAGGTCCGTGCGCTGCAGCGCAGGCACGGCAAGGATCGAGCCGTGCTCGCGCGAAAGACGCAGGAGCTCTACACGACTGAGGGCGTCTCGCCGTTCGCGGGAATGCTGCCCGCGCTGGCGCAGATCCCCGTCGTCTCGGTCGTGTACGGCGTCTTCACCCGCGCGACCGTTGCGGGTCACGCGAACGCCCTGCTCGCGCACACCGTACTCGGCTCACCGCTCGGCGCGTCGTTGGCTCAGCTCCTCGCAGCGGGCGCGCTCGCACAGCTCGTCGTCCCGCTCGGACTGCTCGTGCTGATCGCCGCGATAGCGGTCGCGTCGCGTCACCTCGCACTGCGAGCAGCTCGAGCGGCGGATGCCGGCGCCCCGGAGCCGACCGGCGTCGCGCGGGTGCTGAGCTGGCTGCCCCTGCTCAGCGTGGTGTTCGCGGCGATCGCGCCGATGGCGGCATCCGTCTATCTCGTCGTGTCGATGTCGTGGACCAGCGTCGAGCGCACGCTGGCGCAGCGGCACTACCTGGCGGCGTAAGCCCGGAGGCGCCGCAAACGCGAGGCCCGCGGCGCCGAAGGGATGACTCCGCTGCTGCAGCCGCTAGCTGTTCGCCTTCGCGTTCGACTCGTACGACGTGTTGATCGACTCGAAGAAGTTGACCAGCTCGAGCGTGTCATTCGCGGCAGCCATCCACTTGGCCGGGTTGGTCACGTGGTACTGGGCTCCGAAGCCGAGCTCCTCGAGGCGACGGTCAGCGAGGTACTTGACGTACTGGTTGATGTAGTTCGCGTTCAGGCCGAGGATTCCGCCCGGCAGCAGGTCGCGGTTGTACTGCTCCTCCATCTCAACGGCGTCGAGGATCATCTGCTTGATCTCGTCCGCGAACTCGGGAGTCTGCAGGTCGGGGTTCTCCTCCAGCACGGTCAGGATGAGGTTCATCCCGAACTTGAGGTGAAGCGACTCGTCGCGCACGATCCAGTCGACGAGCGAGCCGAAGTTGCGCAGCAGGTTCCGCTGCCGGAACGACAGCGCCACCATGAAGCCCGAGTAGAACCAGATGCCCTCGAGGATGATGTTGTACGCGACCAGGTTGCGGATGAAGTCCTGCTTGCCCTCCGTGGTCGTGATGTCGAGTTTCTCCTCCAGCATGCGGCGGATGTACTTGACCTCGAACTCCTCCTTGCGTGCCATCGACGGCACGTCGATGTGGGAGTTGTAGGCCTCGTCGCGGTCGATCGGGAACGTCTCGAGCACGTACTCGAACGACATCGAGTGGTTCGCCTCTTCCCACATCTGCTTCGCGAGGTAGAGGTGCGCCTCGGCCGCGTTGAGGTAGGGGTAGACGCCGAACGCCAGAGCCTTGTTCACCAGGAGCTCGTTCGGGTTGAAGTAACTGATCAGGAAGGTCACCGCGTGACGTTCCTCATCGGTCATCTTCTTGAAGTCGGCGATGTCTTCGCCGAGCTGGATCTCGTTGGGGAACCACGTGTTCGCCACGGCCTGGTCGTACAGGTCCATCGCCCACTGGTACGTGACCGGCTTCAGCAGCAGGCCCTCTTTGATCCCGGTGCCCAGAATGCCCATGATGTCTCTCTAATCAGTCTTGTCGTCGTTCAAAGCCAACCAGTGGCCGCCTAGGCGGCGGTCAGAGCTGTCACTGGCAGGATTCGCACTGCAGGTCATCCATCGGGTCGACCGGAACGTAGTACTCGAACTCGTCGTCCATCACTTCTCACCACCCTGAGCGCCCGAGGCGACTCCGCCGAAGCCGAAGCCCCTGCGTGCCGGAGCCGCTGCCGGAGCGGTGGAACCGGCGTCCGCGCCGGATGATGCGCCGACACCGGCCGGCACGGCGCCGAAGCCCTTTCGTGCCCCGCCGATCTCCTCGGCCTTGTTCACGCGGACGGTGGTCTGCTCCGCCTGGTGACGCGGCTTCATGTGCAGGTAGTAAGTGGTCTTCACGCCGCGCTCCCACGCCGCGGCGTAGAGGTCGACCATGTCGCCGACGTCGCGCGTCTCGAGGTAGATGTTGCGGCTGATGGCCTGGTCGATCCACTTCTGTGCTCGCGCAGCGACCTCCAGGAACGCGTACGGCGAGAGCTGGAAGCTCGTCTTGTAGACCCGCTTGATCTCGTCGGGGATGTCGGCGATGCCCTGGATGTCTCCCTGGCTGCGCAGCACCTGCTCGCGCACCTTCTCCCACAAGCCGTGCTGCTGCAGCGTGGTGACCAGGTTGCGGTTCACCTCGAGGAACTTGCCGTTCGAGGTCGAGCGGCTGAAGATCTGCGAGAACTGCGGGTCGAAGCCCGGTGTGGTGCCGGCGACGAGTCCGATGGATGCCGTCGGCGCGATCGCCATGAGCGTCGCGTTGCGCATGCCGCCCTTGACCCGCTCGCGCAGGGCATCCCAGTCCATGCGCGTCTTGCGGTTGACCTTGATCTCGACGCCGCGGTCCTGCTCGGTGATGGCGATCGTGTCGAAGGGCACCATGCCCTGCGACCAGCGCGAGCCCTCGAAGTTCGGGTAGGCGCCGCGTTCGGCTGCGAGGTCGACCGACTCTTCGATGGCGTAGTACGAGATGCGCTCGGCGACCTCGTCGATGAGGTCGTACGCCTCCTCGGACTCGTAGCTGTAGCCGAGCCGCTCGACGACATCCGTGAAGCCCATGATGCCCAGGCCCACCGCGCGGTTGTTGATGTTCGCGTGGTCCGCCTCTGGCACCGACGACATCGTGATGTCGATCAGGTTGTCCAGCTGCCGCACCGCAAGACGGGCACTGCGCTCGATGGTGGTCCAGTTGAACGTGCCGTCGTCCTGGAGGTGCCGCGACAGGTTGATCGAGGCGAGGTTGCAGACCGCGATGTTGTCGATGTCTTGCGGCAGGCAGATCTCGGTGCAGAGGTTCGAGAGGTGGATGGTGCCCGTGTTGTTGTTCAGGGCGCGGTTGTTGATCGTGTCCTTCCAGGTCAGCCACGGGTGGCTGGTGGTCTGCAGGCTCATCAGGATGTCTTTGAACTGTGCACGTGCGGACATCTTCTTGAACATCCGCATGTTGCCGGACTCGGCCTGCTCGACGTAGTGGGCGTAGCGCTCGCTGAACTCCTTGCCGTAGAGCTCGTTGAGGTCGGCGACCTCCAGCGGGTCGAACAGGTACCAGGGCTCGTCGTGCTGGACACGCTTCATGAACTCGTCGCTGATCCACACGGCGGTGTTGGCAGTGCGGGTGCGGCGATACGGGTCGCCGGAGTTCTGGCGAAGGTCGAGGAACTCGGGGAAGTCGAGGTGCCAGTTCTCCATGTAGAAGCAGAGGGCGCCGAACTTTTTGCCGCCGCGGCTGACCGCACGCAGCACAGAGTCGATGGTGTGCATGAACGGGATCGGCCCGGTCGAGGTCGTGTTGTTCGACCGGATCGGCGAGCCCTGCGACCGGAGCTTGGTGACAGAGAGGCCGATGCCGCCGGTGCCCTTGGTGATCCACATCACGTCGCGCACGCTCTTGGCGATGTGCTCGATGTCGTCGTGCATCTCCATGACGAAGCAGTTCGAGAGCTGCGGGAACTTGGTGCCGGCGTTGACCAGCGTGGATCCGGCTGCGAGGTAGTCGAGACGCGACATGGTCTCGTAGAACTCGATGGCGATGGCCGTCGGGTCGGCCTCGTTGAGAGAGAGGCCCATCGCGATGCGCATCCAGAAGTACTGCGGAACCTCGAGCGGTTCTCCGTTGCGCGCCTTGATGCCATAGCGGTTGTTCAGGGTGACGAGCCCGATGTACTTGAGCAGGCCGTCGTGCGATGGCTCGAGCACCGAGGCGAGGCGGTCGAGGTCGAAGAGGTCGGGGAAGCGGGGGTCGAGCAGCTCCTCTGCGACGCCGCGCTCGACATAGGCGCGGAATCCGTCGCGGTGCAGTCGCTTGAGCTCCTCGGCCGATTCGTAGTCGCCGAGAACGCGCTTGTAGATGGTCTTGAGCAGGAGTCGTGCGGCGACGGTGTCGAAGGCCGGGTCATCCTTCACGTTCTGAAGGGCGACCTGGATGACCGCCTCGTCGAGCTGCTGAGTGGTGATGCCGTCGAACAGGGTCAGTTCGAGCTCGCTCGCGATCTGGGTAACCCAGGTGATGTTCTCGTCGAGGCCCTCGGAGGCCTTCTCGATCGCCAGGTTGATCTTGTTCGCGTCGTACGGCTCACGCTCACCGTTGCGCTTCACGACTGTGATGGTCACTTCGCCTCTTCCTCACTTCCACCCGCGTACGTCATCGACGTCTCGGCCCCATCTGCGGGGTCGCCAAACATCCCGGCTCGTACGGCGTTTTTCGCCATCCGCCCGGCCGCTTGATCTCCCCAACAACTCTTCGTCGCCGTGCGTCGTCTTCTCGCATCTTCGGACATGCCACCGACACTCGTTCACACGTTGTCGACGCGGTCTGTCCGTCTGTTCTGCTGAACGGGAAGCCCCCAACACAACCGGCGTGTCATCACTATATAGCGGGGTGCCCTCGAGCGCTCATCCCTAGATGTAGTGGGCGTGTCGTCCACAGAATGTGGAAAACTTCGCCGACTTATCCCCAGTTTTCACAGGCTCCTCGTCCACACAGCGCGGCCCCTCGAGCGGCAAATCGGAGTTCTGCGGCGACACGCCGACCCCCTGACGCGACACGCCGGCATCCAGCGCAAATCTCCGATTTTCAGCAGCACCCTTGCCGCAAAATCTCCCCCGGTATTGTCCGGCCGAGCGCGAAGCTTGCGCACGCCCGAGGGGTTCAGCCGGGTGCGACGAGCGTCGGCGAATCCGGTCACTCCCCCGCCTCGACCGCTGGCGGAACCCTCACCACCCCGATGACCTGCGAATACCGGTCGCGTGCGGCGAAGTCCTGCCAATCCCAAAGCGCAGGACGCCCCTCCTCGGCGCTCAGATGCAGCAACCGTCCGCCCAGGATGACCGCGACATGGGCACCCCACGCGTCTTCCGAGGGGCCGAACAGCGCGATGTCGAGGTCCGTGGCGTCGTCCCGGTCGGGATGCGCGAAGGCGGGGTCATCCCACAGCTCGCTCGAACGGTGGGACGGTACGCGTCGGCCGAACAGGCCCAGCACGGCGAAGGCGTAGGTCTGGCAGTTCGCGCCGTCATCCAGCGGGACCGGCCGCACCGATTGCGGATGGGCGGCCGCGACGTATGGCGTGCAGACCGCCCACGCGGGCCATGCGTCGGGCAGCCTCCGCAGTCGCTGGAGGTCATCGGTCGTCAGTGCCACACCCCAATGGCACCACATCAGCCGTGGCCGCCCGACAGAAATCGGAGATCTGAGGCGACGCACCGGCATGCGGGTGCGACTCGCCGACGGCTGCAGCAAATCTCCGATTCTCGGCTGGGGGTGACGGGAGGGATTCGGCTGGGGGTGAGAGGAGGGATTTGGTGCGTGGCGGTGGGGAAGCAGCAGGGGGCGGGTATCCGGGAGGGCCCTGCGGCACCGCACCGCACCGCGGATAGACTCGAACGCTAGTGAGCGCCTACAAAGACCTGATGAAAACGCCCGGAGTGGCGCGCATCATCGCCGCGCAGCTGACGGCGCGGTTCCCCAGCGGGATGCTCTCGCTCGCACTCCTCACGCACGTCGAGCACGTGCACCACACGTACGGCGCCGCAGGGCTCGTGCTGGCGTCGGCGAGCGTCGGACAGGCCGTCGCCGGCCCGCTCACCAGCCGGCTGATGGGGCGCGTCGGCATGCGGCTGGTGCTCGCGGTGACGACGGTGATCTGTGCGGCATCCATCGTGGTGATCGCGCTGTTCATCATGCCGATCGTCCTCACCATGGTCGTCTCGCTCATCGGCGGACTGTCGACACCGCCCGTGCAGCCCGCCGTGCGCACCATCTACCCGAAGCTCGTGAGCTCGAGGCTGCTGACGCCGCTGTTCTCGCTGGATGCCTCGGCGCAGGAGATCATCTGGATCGCCGGTCCCGTGGTCATCACCTTCATCGCCACGCAGGTCTCCACGACGGTCGGCCTGCTGGTGTGCGCAGGTGTGATGCTCGTCGGTGGCGCGTGGTTCATCCTCTCCCCCGAGCTCGGACGGGTGCGCATCCCCCGCAGCAAGCGCCGGTTCGGGGCCGTGCTGCGGCGTCCGACGGTGATGCTGTCGACGATCGTCGGGTTCCTGCTGGTCGGATCGTGCGCCGCCATCGAGGCCGGCGTGATCGCCAACTTCAGCGCTGAAGGCCCGCAGGCGGGCATCGTTCTCGCCATCTGGGCACTCGGGTCACTGGTCGGCGGAATCACGCTCGGGTCACTCCCGATCGGCCCGTGGGCGCTGGCACGACGGATGCTCATCGTCTTCGTCGGCATCGTGCTGGCCAGCCTCTGGATCACGAACATCTGGTGGCTCTCCGCACTGCTGGTGATCGCCGGCGCCGGCATCGCGCCGGCCCTCGCGGTGATCTTCACGATCGTCGCGACGAGCGTGAAGTTCTCCGACACGGCAGAGGCGTACGGGTGGGTCGGAACCGGCCAGCTCATCGGAGCAGCACTCGGAAGCGCTGTCGCAGGGTTCCTGATCGACCGCTACGGCGCGATCGGAGCCTTCTGGGTGGCCGCGGCCCTCGCGCTGCTCGGCGCTCTCGTGCCCCTGATCGGCAAGCGCTGGCATCCCGACCTGCGCGGCCGCGACGCGAGCCCGCTGCCCGACACGGAACCCGTGCAGACGGTCACGAGCTGAGGCTGCGGAACAGCGCTCACCAGCGGTCGTGCACGCTCGCCCTGATGTACTCGTCGTAGATCTCGTGCACAGCGCTGTCGAAGTCGTCGCCGAGCGGCGGCACCGAACCAGCTGCGGCGTTGGAGCGAGCCTGATCGACGTTCCGCGCACCGGGGATGACGGAACTCACGCCCGGAAGCTGCGCCACCCACCCGATCGCCGCCTTCGCGGGGGTGAGCTTGTCTGCGCAGTCGAGGCCCTGCGCCTCGCGAACGGACGCGACGGCATCCGCGAACCTGCCCGCCGCCTCGACGCCGGTGGCGAAGTCCACGCCCGAGAAGGTCTCTCCCACGTCGAACGCCTCACCGTGCCGGTTGAACGTGCGGTGGTCCTGCGGCGCGAAAGTGGTGTCCTTCGTGTACCTGCCGCTGAGCAGACCCGAAGCAAGCGGAACGCGGGCGATGATGCCCACTCCGGCATCCTGTGCAGCGGGCAGCACCTGCTCGAGGGGCTTGAGCCGGAACGCGTTGAGGATGATCTGCACCGTCGCCACGTTCGGTCGCGCGATCGCGGCGAGGGCTTCGTCGACCCGCTCCACGCTGACGCCGTAGTTCGCGATCGCGCCTTCGGAGACCAGGATGTCGAGCGCATCGAACACCTCGTCGTCGGAGTACACCGCGGTGGGCGGGCAGTGCAGCTGCACCAGGTCCAGGGTGTCGGTGCGCAGGTTCGCGCGCGAGCGGTCGATCCACTCGCGGAAGTTCGCGAGGGTGTAGTTCTCGGGCACCTGTTCGACGCGACGGCCCATCTTCGTGGCGACGGTGATGCCGGCATCAGGGTGAGCGCCGCGGAAGCGGCCGATGATGCTCTCGCTGCGGCCATCCCCGTATACGTCGGCCGTGTCGAAGAAGGTGACGCCCGCCTCGGCCGATGCCTCGAGCACGTCGAGCGCGTCACTCTCGCTCACGTTGCCCCAGTCGGCGCCCAGCTGCCAGGTACCAAGGCCGATCACGGACACGGTGCGGCCTGTGCGGCCAAGGGTGCGTTGCTGCATGCGGGCCACGATATCGTGCGCGCTGGAGCTATGGGCGGAGGCCCGGTGGGCCTTCGCCGCGACGCCAGCGCCGAGGCAGCTATGCTGCCGCGGTTCCCAGGAGCGTTCAGGGCTCGCGGCGCGCGGTCTGCGGCGTAGCCTGTGCAACGTGAGCGAGTCTGCTGTACAGGTGCTGTCCGACGAGCTGCTGGAGCGCATCCGTTCTCGTGCAGCCGGGTACGACCGTGACAACGCGTTCTTCGCCGAAGACCTCGCAGAGCTGAAGGATGCCGGCTACCTGCGCGCCCTCGTCTCGACGGAGTTCGGCGGGCTCGGCCTCTCTCTTCGCGACGTCGCCCGAGAGCAGGTGAGGCTGGCATCCGCCGCCCCCGCGACAGCGCTCGCCGTGAACATGCACCTGGTGTGGACAGGCGTCGCGAAGGCCATGCGAGACCGCGGCGACGCTGTGCTGGAGTTCCTGCAGCGCGAGGCGGGAGCCGGTGAGGTCTTCGGCTTCGGCATCAGCGAGGGTGGAAACGACCTCGTGCTCTTCGGCTCGCGAACGGATGCCCGACCGGACGGTCACGGCGGCTACACGTTCCACGGCACGAAGATCTTCACCTCCCTGTCCCCTGCGTGGACGCGGCTGGGCACGATGGGACTCGACTCCACGAGCGCCGATGCGCCGAAGATCGTGTTCGGCTTCATCGACCGCGCCGCAGGCGGCTTCGAGATCGCGGATGACTGGGACACCCTCGGCATGCGGGCAAGCCAGTCGAACTCGACACGGCTGGACGGCGCGCACGCGCCCGCCGAGCGGATCATCCGTCGCCTGGATCCCGGCCCGAACGGCGATCTGCTCACCTTCGGCATCTTCTCCAGCTTCGAACTGCTGCTCGCCGCCGTGTACACCGGGATCGGCAAACGGGCGCTCGAGCTGGCGGTGGAAGCCGTGAAGCGGCGCACCTCCATGAAGAACGACGGGCGTGCGTATGCGCAGGATCCGGACATCCGTTGGCGCATCGCCGACGCCGCCATCGCGCAGGACGCCCTCTCTCCCCAGCTCGACGCCATCACCGGCGATGTCGACGCGCTCGTCGACCACGGCAGTCAGTGGTTCGCGAAGCTCGTCGGCATGAAGGTGCGCGCAACGGAGACGGCACGCGACGTCGTCGACAAGGCCATCAGGGTCTCTGGGGGCGGCAGCTATTTCTCCTCGAGCGAGCTCGGGCGTCTCTACCGCGACGTGCTAGCGGGAATGTTCCACCCCTCCGACGACGAGTCGGCCCACTCGACGGTCGCGACCGCCTGGCTGGGTCCGCTCGAGAGCTGACCATGACCGATCAGTCCTGGCGGCGAACACGGCACGACGAGACGCAAGCGCCGACGAGAGCGCCCGGTTTCGCCGCGCGCATGCGCCTCGACTGGTGGTGGATCACGATCCTGGTGCTCTGCGGCTCTTTCCAGATCTACCGCGGGGCGCCCGTCGATGGCGTGTTCTTCCTTGCAGCAGGGGCTGCACTGCTGGCGGATGCCGCCGGATGGCTGCGCTTCCTCCGACGCTACCCGCTCCCCCGCGTGCGTCTCGCCGTGCAGGTCACCCTCGGCATCATCGCCGTCGCGGTGATCGCCTTCGCCCCCCAGTTCGGCCTCGCCGACCTGATCACCGTTGCTGTCATCGGTGCGACCGCGCTGATCGTCGCCTGGCGTGACGATCCGCCCACCGCCCTCGGCCCGAAGACGGAGCGAGAGGATGTCGTGCTTCGGCGCGCTCTGAGGCGCTCGGCCGTGCTGTGGGCGGCAGCGGGCGTCTTCCTGTGTCTGTGGGAGCTAGCCTCGTTCTTCCTCGCCATGCCGTCGCCGAGCGCCGAGTTCGATCATCCACCGCTGTCCGACATCGTCGACCCCATCGTCGCGAACCCGATCGGACGAGGCGCGTGCGCCGCCCTGTGGCTTCTGGCCGGGGCCGCCCTGCTGCGGAGAGGACGCCGCTCGTGAGTCGCTTCATCACGATCGCAGGTTTCGTGGCCGTCGGCCTCTTCGCACTCGTGCTGGCCTGGTACGGCAGGCGGGAGCCCGAGCGGGTGGCCCCGTTCGGAACGCTTCTCGATCGGGTGATGGCGTCGCGGGCCATCCGCATCACGATCCTGATGTTCTGGTGGTGGCTCGGATGGCATTTCTTCGTGGTCGCACCCCTGCCCGCCGCGTCGTAGGGCTGCGGCGTCCGCGGTCAGGCTCGGCCGCGCAGCCGCTCCAGGTCGCGGCGGTCGCGTTTGGTGGGTCGGCCTGAGCCCCGTTCGCGGATGACCGAGCTCGGCTGCTCGACCCGCGGGGGCAGCGCAGGGGTGTTGTCCTGATACGCGGCCTGGGCGATCGGTGCTCCGACCCTCTTGGTGAGGATGCCGCGCACCTCGACGATGTGCTCTCGATCGGTCTGAACCCGCACCTCGTCGCCGACGCGCACGACCTGGGCGGGCTTCGCGCGCTCGCCGTTGACCTTCACATGCCCGGCCTTGCACGCCGCCGTGGCGAGCGACCGGGTCTTGTAGAACCGCACCGACCAGACCCAGATGTCTGCCCGTGTCGTCGTCTCGGCCATCGCACCATGGTAGGTCGATAACGACGTGCGCTACGCTCTGGCCCGTCCCCCTGCCTCGATGAAGTGGAGCGATTCGCGATGAGCACCCCCAACGGGCAGCAGCCCACTCCCGCCGCGTGGTACCCGGATCCCGATCCGCGTAACCCCGGAGGACAGCGCTGGTGGGACGGAACGCGCTGGACGGAGCACTCGCGGCCGGCGGTCCAGGCGCCGGGCCAGCAGGTGCCGGGTCAGGTGGTGGGCCAGCAGGTCCCGGGCCAGCAGGTCGCAGGCCAGCCGGTGCCCTACCCGCCGCAGGCGCCGCATGCGCAGCCGGTCCAGTACACGCAGCAGCAGGTCCAGCCCGGATATCAGGCGCCCGCGCCGGTCATCTACCCGCCGGTGGCGCCTGGCACGTCATCCCTCACCACGCACATCTGGCTCGTGGTCGGGCTGCCGCTGCTGAGCACGATCGCGTTCCTGTTCGTCGACTTCAGCGGGTACTTCCGCGCGGTCTTCGAGATCAGCCTCTCTGGCGGCGCCACGACCCCGGGCGAGCTCTCCAGGCTCACCTCGTCGCTGGGAACGTTCACCGGCACAATCCTTCTGGTCGACGCGCTGAACCTCGTGATCTACGGCCTCACCGTGATGTTCGCCTACTTCGACTACCGCGAGCTCAGCCGCAGAGGAGTCGTGCGTCCGTTCCACTGGGCGTGGCAGTTCCTGCCGCCGGTCTACGTGATCGGGCGCACCGTCGTCGCCCACCGCCGCAAGGCACGCGACTCGCTGTGGCCGATCTGGGCGACGATCGCGGTGTTCGTCATCGGCATCGTTCTGGTCACGGTCAAGATCGTGATCGCGGTGAACTCGGTGGCCGGAATCATCACTCCGTACATGTCAGGGACCACGTCGTGACGCGATGCGAGAGTGGATGCCGGCGCACGGTAAAGTGAGTGATCGCGAGCCGACGAGAGGGAGAGTTCCGTGGAGTACATCGTCTTCGCCGCTGGAGCGGTGATCATGGGGCTGTTCTGCTTCTGGTGCCTGTACGACGCAGCGAAGGACGCCAAGACGCGCAAGGCGCACCCTGAGCGCGCCTCGATCGTGGATGTCGAGCACTACTCCATCGAGGGTTCGCACCACTGACCCCCTCGCGGGCGGCCCGCGTTACGGCGTGACCATCGCCCCGGCGTCGCGCAGCTCGTCGAGTGCGCGGCGTGACGATTCGGCCGCGACGCCCGCGATCAGGTCACTCAGAACCGTGACTTCCCGCCCGTCTTCGAGGGCATCGAGTGCGGAAGCCCGCACGCAGTAGTCCGTCGCGATTCCGGCCACATCGAGCTCGGTGACCCCTGCATCGTCGAGCACGTCGGAGAGCGTGCGGCCGTCATCCACCGCTCCTTCGTAGGCGGAATAGGCGGGCATCCCCTGCCCCTTCTTCACATGGGTGTCGATGAGTGACGCGTCGAGCGACGGATGGTACTCCGCGCCCGCCGTGCCCGCGACGCAGTGTGCAGGCCAGGTCGTGACGAAGTCCGGCTCAGCATCGGTGGCGAAGTGTCCGCCGTTGTCATCGTCGCCGTTGTGCCAGTCGCGGGAGGCGATCACGAGGTCGTATCGGTCGGGATGCCGCCGCAAGAGCTCCGTCACTCCTGCCGCCACGGCGGCCCCTCCCTCGACGCCGAGGGCACCACCCTCGGTGAAGTCGTTCTGCACGTCGACGATGAGAAGGGCCCTGGTCATATCGCCATTCTGCTCGTGCTGCACCAGCTCGTCGCAGGCCCCGGATGATGACGGTCCTCTTCACCGCTACACCGTTCGTTCACAACTTCACGGGCGCACAGCACAGGCGGAGTATTCCGACCTACCCTGATTTCTGGACCTGACCTCCGACGGGTCCGGCTCCCGAGGTGATACCGATGAACAGACTTGTGAAGTGGCTCCCCGCGATCGTGGCGCCCGTCGTGGTCGCAGGAGTCGTTGCGGCTCCCGCGTTCGCGAATGCGCCGTCGTCCGACCGATCAGAATCGGTTGCCAGCGTCACGAAGACGCCGACGGCCGCTCAGGTGCTCGCGCTCATCGCGACGGCGAAAGACGCGCACTATTCGGGAACGCTGCAGCAGACCTCTGATCTCGGACTCCCGCAACTGCCCGACGGCATGAGCGGAATGGGCGGGTCGGATGCCCAGGTCTCGAACATCCTCGACCTGTTGACCGCCTCGCACACCGCCAAGGTCTACGTGGACGGCCCGACGAAGCAACGGGTGCAGGTGATCGAGAGCCTCGCGGAGCGCGACGTCATCCACAACGGCCGCACCGTCTGGACGTGGGACTCGCAGAAGAACGCGGCCGTGAAAGCAACGCTCCCGTCGAAGACCAGCGCGAACGATCAGACGCCATCCACGACTCCGCAGGATCTCGCGAACAAGCTCGTCGCGCAGGCGCAGAAGGACTCAGCGCTGACGGTCTCGAAGGGATCCACCGCCGGCCGCGACGTCTGGCGTCTGACCCTGGCGCCGAAGTCGTCTGAGGCTGCCGGCACGCTGGTCTCGAAGGCCGTGCTGTCCGTCGACACGAAGACCGGCGTTCCGCTCGCCGTTCAGGTGGATGCCAGCGGCCAGAAGTCGCCGGCGGTCACCGTCCGCTTCTCCTCGATCGACTTCGGTACCCCCGCGGCGTCGAACTTCACGTTCACGCCCCCGCAGGGCGCCAAGGTCACGACCAAGACGCTGTCCGCAGACTCGCACGCCTCGAAGCCGAAGAACCGACTCCCTGAGTCGTCTCGTCCGACGGTGACCGGTACGGGATGGACATCCATCGTCGAGGTTCCCGCCACCGCGCTGGGTTCGACATCGGGTTCCGGCCTCTCCGGCCTGACAGGTTCGCAGCTGCGCATGCTGAACGAGCTGACGCAGTCGGTCGACGGCGGACGCGGAATGCAGACGTCGCTGTTCTCGGTGTTCATCGCCGGCAACGGCAACGTGTACGCAGGAGCGGTTCCGCTCACCGCACTCGAGTCCGCGGCGAAGTAGCGCAGGTGAATCACCCCGCCATCCGTGCGACAGGGCTGACCAAACGGTTCGGTCGGCAGCTCGCGGTCGACGGGCTCGACCTCGATGTTCCGAGCGGCTCCGTGTTCGGATTCCTCGGACCGAACGGGTCGGGAAAGACGACGACCATCCGCATGCTTCTCGGGTTGGCGACGCCGAGCGCCGGTGACGTCGAGTTGCTCGGGGAACGGATGCCAAGGGCGTCCGCACGCGTGCTCCCCCGTGTCGGCGCGCTGGTCGAGGGGCCGGCGTTCTATCCGTTCCTCACTGGGCGCGCGAACCTGAGCAGGCTCGATGCCGCCGATCCGCGGTCCGTGCCGGGAACCAGGCGTACCAGGGTGTCCGTCGCACTCGACCGAGTCGGCCTGTCGCACGCCGCCGACAAGAAGGCGCACGCCTACTCGCTCGGCATGAAGCAGCGGCTGGGGCTGGCCGGCGCGCTGCTGCGAGACCGCGAGCTGCTGGTGCTCGACGAGCCGAGCAACGGGCTCGACCCCCAGGGCACTCGCGAGGTGCGGGCGCTCATCCGTCGGCTGGCGGACGACGGCACGACGATCTTCGTCTCGAGTCACCTGTTGAGCGAGGTGGAGCAGCTCTGCAGCCACGTCGCAGTGATGCGGGCGGGGCGTCTCGTCGCGTCCGGCTCCCTCGAGGAGCTGCGTGCGACGGGCGGACGAGAAGCCGTGGTGAACACTCCCGATGCCGGGCTCGCGTCGTCAGTGCTGGCCGGTCTCGGCCTGACGCCGTCGGTGGCAGGCGACGTGGTGACGGCGGGCCTGAATTCGGATGTCGCCCCCGAGGCCCTGGTGTCCGCACTCGTCGCCGCAGGGGTTCGGGTGCGCGGGTTCGAGGTGTCGTCGCCCTCGCTGGAGGACCGCTTCGTCGCGCTCACCGGGGAGGGCTTCGATGTCGCAGGGTGAGCCGGCAGAAGCGCAGCGGCTCAGGGTCTTCGCCTTGCTCGGCTCCGAGCTGGGCACGCTGTTCCGTCGGAGGCGCACGGTGGCGATGCTCGTCGCTCTTGCGGCCGTTCCCGTGATGATCGCCATCGTCGTGCGCATCACCGGAGCGGGCGAGAGCGGGCGGGGTCCTGCCTTCCTCGGCTCGATCACGCACAACGGCCTCTTCGTGGGGTTCACGGCACTCGTCGTCTGCGTCCCCCTGTTTCTGCCGCTCACCCTCGGCGTCGTCGCCGGCGACACGATCGCCGGTGAGGCCGGGCTCGGCACGCTCCGCTACCTGCTCGTCGCGCCAGCAGGAAGGGTGCGCCTGCTGCTGGTGAAGTATGCGGGCGTCGCCGCCTTCTCCCTCGCCGCGACTGTGGTGATCGTGCTCGCGGGGGTCGGGATCGGGGCGCTGCTCTTCCCGATCGGACCCGTGACCCTGCTCTCCGGCGACACGGTCGGAGCGGCGGGATTCTTCACCCGCACGGGCCTGCTCGCCTGCTACGTCGCCCTCTCTCTGCTCGGGCTGGGCGCGATCGGCCTCTTCTTCTCCACGCTGACGACGGTGCCGGTCGGCGCCATGGCTGCGACCGTGGTGCTGGCCGGGGTGTCTCAGATCATGGACCAGCTTCCGCAACTGGACTGGCTGCATCCCTGGCTCTTCACGCACTACTGGCTGGGTTTCGGCGACCTGCTGCGCGATCCGATCGTGTGGGACTCCTACGGCCAGAACGCCCTGCTGCAGCTCGGCTACGTCGTGGTGTTCGGGGCGCTGGCCTACGCGCGCTTCGCGACGAAGGACATCCTGAGCTGACGGAGACCGCCGACCGACGATTGCGCCACGTGCGCTCTTTTGCGCCCGTCGTGCTGGCGCGATAGCGCGCAAATGGCGCAGTAGAGCACACTGGTGGGGTGCCTGAGCTGCCCGAAGTGCACGCGCTCGCTGCCGATCTCAACGGTCGGCTCGGCGGGCGCGTCATCGACCGACTGGATGTCACCGCCTTCGCCGCGCTGAAGACCTTCGATCCACCGGTGTCGGCGATGCACGGGATGCGCGTGGTCGGCGTCGGCAGGCACGGCAAGTTCCTCGACCTCACGCTGCGACCCGACGACCAGGAGAGCACGGGGGCTGACGCCGGCACGAGCGTGGACCTGCACCTGATCATCCATCTCGCACGGGCGGGCTGGATCCGCTGGCGCGAAGCCGCACCCGTGCCCACAGCACGACCGCGCGGCCGGAGCACCGGGCCGCTTGCCGCCCGGCTCGTGCTCGACGACGGCTCGGGTGTGGACATCACCGAAGCCGGCACCAAGAAGAGCCTCTCGATCTCGCTGGTGCGGGATCCGGCGGATGTACCGGGCATCGCGCGACTGGGCCCCGACCCGCTCGCACCCGAGTTCACGGAGGAGGTGTTCGCAGGCATCCTGTCAGCGGCAGGGCGGGCGCAGATCAAGGGTGTGCTGCGCAACCAGTCGCTGATCGCGGGAATCGGCAACGCCTACTCGGACGAGATCCTCTGGGCCGCGAAGATGTCGCCGTTCAAGCCTGCGAACATGCCGCCCGAAGACGTGCACCGGCTGTACGAGGCGATGCAGAGGATGCTCCGGGAAGCGCTCGAACGCGCGGACGGGCTCAAGGCCTCGGAGCTGAAGGCCGAGAAGAAGTCCAACCTCAACGTGCACGCCCGCTTCGGCGAGCCGTGCCCGGCGTGCGGCGACACCATCAAGCAGGTGATCTACGCGGACTCGACGTTCCAGTACTGCCCTACGTGCCAGACCGGTGGCAAGCCGCTGGCCGACCGGGTGCTGTCGCGGCTGCTGAAGTAGGCGGTTTCGAGACGCACCTGCGGCGCTCCTCAACCGACGGTGAGGGGGCGCGACCCGTCACCCGAAGGTGAACGAGTACGCGGAGAGGCCGGGGCTGAGCTGGATCGTCACGGTGCCGCGCTTCGGCGATGACGTCGACACCACGGTGTAGATGTCGGGAGCGCCTGACACCGCGATCTTCTTCGCGTCGGTCCCCGACGGCGTCGCGCCCTGCGTGACGGTCAGCGTTCCCGTGCCGCCGACGTCGAGGTACACCTTCGAGGCGTCGTAGTTGAGGGTGATGGAGGATCCGCCACGCGACGTGATCGACTCGCCCCCGATCACCCACGTGCCGTCGAGCCCGTAGCGGTCGTCGGGAACCGTCTTCGGCATGGTGAAGGTGCGGGTGCCATCCGCGTACGAAGTGGGTCCCGCGTAGCCCTCCGCACGCTCGGTGCCGAGGTACGTCTCGGGCGTCTGCTGCGGGTTCAGCGGGGTGGTGTCGGGCAGGTCGGTGGCCTTCGGCAGGCTCACGCCGGGGTCCGCCTGCGTGAGCAGCTGGCGGATCAGCGACTCCTCGCCGCCGTAGTCGCCCTCGCCGATCGACACATGGCGCACGGTCCCCTTCGAGTCGATGAGGTAAGCAGCAGGCCACGAGTTGTTGCCGTATGCGTTCCACGTGTCGTACTGGTTGTCGATCGCGATCGGGTACTGGATGCCCAGCCGCTTCGCCCCTGCAGCCACGTTCGACGGATCGTGCTCGAACGCGTACTCCGGGGTGTGCACCCCGACTACCTCGAGACCGAGGTTCTTGTAGGCCTGATACCAGGCATCCACGTGCGTGATCTCGCGCTGGCAATTGATGCAGGAGTACGCCCAGAAGTCGACGAGCACGACCTTGCCGCGCAAGGCCTTCAGGGTGAGCGGCTTGTCACCCGGCGTGTTCTGCCAGCTCTGGATGCCCGTGAACGCGGGCGCCGCTCCGCAGTTCTGCAGTTGCGCCGACTCGGTGGTCTGACAGCTCGCGAGCGCACCGGCCACCCCGGCTCCGGCCGCAAGGCTCTGCGGAGTGAGGTGCTGGATGAAGCTGTTCACGGACGCGGTGTAGTCCGGGATGGCGCGCTGGATGGCATCCGTCAGGTTGAACGTGAGCGCCACGGCCAGCGCGATCATGACGACGCCGCTGATCGTGCGGATGATCCGCTGATGCTTGCGGAACGACCGCACCCGCTCCCCCACACGCCGCCCGGCGAGCGCGAAGAACAGCAGAGGGATGGCCGTGCCGATCGCGAACGCGAGGGTGAGAGCGACGGTCTGCAGTCCGATCCTGCCGGTGGCGCCGGCGACGGTGATGGCCGCGAGCACCGGCCCGGCGCACGGCACATAGACGGCTCCGAGCACGATGCCGAGGATGAAGCCGCCGCGGTCGGTGCCGACGGCGCGCTGGGGGATCCACGAGAACGGCTTCTCGAGGATCTGCTCGAACTTCGGAACGATCAGCCCGACGCCGAGCAGCACGAGCACGATCAGACCGATCCAGCGGATCACGTCGTCGGGCAGGTGCAGCGCCTGGATGACCAGGGTGCCGAACAGCGTGAACACGCTGAAGCTGAGCACGAGGCCGAGGATGACGAGGTAGGGGCGGAGTCCGCTGCTGCGCGGGACCAGTTGCGGGGCATCCGGGAGCTCGACAGCGGTCGGCGCCGCCGAGGCCGCCGCCCGTCGTGCGACCGCGGACGGCACGCCCGCGCCGACCTTCTCGCGCAGCGCGTTCACCGGGTCCTTCGAGAACTCGGGCCGAGCACTCTGCACACCGCCGGAGAGGAAGATCACCGGCAGCACGGGGAGGATGCACGGCGAGATCCCCGTGATGAACCCGCCGAGCAGGCCGATGATCAGCAACGTCACGCTTGTCACGGTATCCGCGCGGCCCCTGACGGGATGCTGGGAGGCCCGTGCTCACAGCGATTCGATACACGTTGCCTGCTGGGGAGCTTCTCCCGCTGGTGCCTCAACCGGGAGGGGCGGGGTGCCTCAACCGGCGGGGCGGGTGGGTATGAGGCGGAAGATGCGCAGCACCCGGCCGCTCGCGCGCTCGTATCCGCGATAGCCGGGCCACTGGTGCTCGATATACGCCCAGACGGCTTCTCGTTCGTCATCCGTGATCAGCTCTGCCCGCACGGGGATCGGTCTGCCGTGCACGACCGCCACCGCCTCGGGGTTGGCGATCAGGTTGGACGTCCAGGCCGGGTGTGTACCGCGTGCGAAGTTGCTGCCCGTCACGAGCATCCTCTTGCCGGGCTCCGGGCAGTACATCAGCGCCGTCTCGCGCTCGAGGCCGCTCTTCGCGCCGGTCGTGCGGAGCACGAGCGATGGCACGAGCAGGCCGCTCATCTGCACCCGCCCGCCGGTGAGGAACGCCATCGTCCGCTCGAGCGGAGGCATCACGGTGGGACCGACGGCGCGGAAGAACCTGGTGCGGGAGAACCACGCGACCGAGGCCCTGACGATGTACAGCGGCGAGCGCATGACCCGATTCTGGCCTGCCGTCTCCGCCGAGTCCCGTCACGCGCCGCCCACATGCGCATAACTCCTGCAATTCGGCCGGGCGGGCGGCCGACTCCCCAGCAAAACACCGGGCCCACCGGCCGCACCACCGCGAATTGCAGGAGTTGTGCGCACGGCGCGCGGCCGGAGGCGCTTGACTGGAGGGATGACCGAACTGCATCGCGTGACCGTGCTGGCCGGAGGCGTCGGCGGCGCCCGCTTCACCCGCGGCCTGCTCGCCCATCTTGCGAAGACGCATCCCGGCGCGGAGGTCACGGTCGTGGTGAACACCGGCGACGACATGTGGCTGAACGGGCTGCGCGTGTGCCCCGACCTCGACACCGTGATGTACACGCTCGGAGGTGGCATCAGCGAGGAACAGGGCTGGGGCCGTCCGGACGAGACCCGCCGCACGTCCGCCGAGATCGCCGCGTACGGCAAGGGCTGGGACTGGTTCACCCTCGGCGACCTCGACCTGGCGACCCACATCGTGCGATCTGAGCTGCTCCGCGACGGCGCGACCCTGAGCGAGGCGACCGAGTACCTGTGCAGGCGGTGGCGTCCGGGAGCGCGGCTGCTGCCGATGAGCGACTCGCCGGTGGAGACGCACGTTCGGCTGCGCGAGGCCGTCGACGAGCACGAGGCCGGGTCGCTCATCCACTTCGAGGAGTGGTGGGTGCGGTATCGCGCCGGTGTTCCCGCAACCGAGTTCGTGCAGGTCGGGCTGGAGTCGGCGAGCGCTGCCTCTGGGGTGATCGAGGCGATCCGCGGCGCGGACCTCGTGGTGATCCCGCCGTCGAACCCCGTCGTGTCGGTGGGCACGATCCTGGCGGTGCCGGGCATTCGTGACGCCGTGCGCGAGACGTCGGCCCGCGTCGTCGGAGTCTCGCCGATCATCGGCGGAGCTGCGGTGCGCGGCATGGCGGATGCCTGCCTCACCGTGATCGGAGTGGAGACTTCCGCGCTCGCGGTCGGCATGCACTACGGCGCGAGGCCCAACGGCGGGCTGCTCGACGGCTGGCTGGTCGCCGAGGAGGATGCGGATGTCGTGCCTTCGCTGACCGAGACGGGTCTCGCCGCACGGGCTGTGCCGCTCTGGATGCGCGACGTGCCCACCACCGCCGCGATGGCGGAGGCCGCGATCGGGCTGGTCTGACGGCGGCCTCTCTCCGCCTCGCTGGTCGAGGAGCTCAAGACGCATGCCTTCGGCGTGCTCCTCAACCGGCGGAGCCCGACGTCCGGAGAACAGGCCCGCGGCAGGCTCGCTAGGCTTGTCGGCGAGTCCGCTGTACGACCTCGATTTGGGTCGCATTCCTGCTTTGTCCACCGTTCGACGCCCCCCTCGGTGGCGCCCCTTTGCTGCAGAGGATGTCTGTGCCTGCTCGACTCCTGACCGTCACCGACGTCTCCGCGCGCACCGCGGCATCCAGTCCCGCAGCGGCGTCCGCTCGGGCATCGTCGCTCACCGCGACGGAGCAGGACGCGTTGCGCCCGACGCCGGAGCGCATGCGGCGGTCTCTGGAGAACGCGCTCTCGGGCATCCGACCCGCGCACGAGGATGCCGAGACACTGCTCTACGCACGTGGCGACGACCTCGACGCGCTGCTGGAGGTCGCGGGCCGACTGCGTGACGAGGGGCTCGAACGTGCGGGACGGCCAGGTGTGATCACCTACTCGCGCAAGGTGTTCATCCCGCTCACACACCTGTGCCAGGACCGTTGCCACTACTGCATCTTCGTGCAGACTCCCGGCAAGCTCGCCAAGGCGGGGATCTCGCCGTTCCTCTCCGAGGAGGAGGTGCTCGAGATCGCGCGGCAGGGCGCGGCGATGGGGTGCAAAGAAGCCCTGTTCACCCTCGGCGACCGACCGGAGAACCGCTGGGCGGTGGCTCGCGAGTGGCTCGCCGAGCACGGATACGCGACGACCCTGGAGTACATGCGCGCGATGGCCATCCGCGTGCTGGAGGAGACCGGACTGCTCCCCCACCTCAACCCCGGCGTCATGACGTGGGCCGAGCTGCAGCGGCTGAAGCCTGCTGCGCCGTCGATGGGCATGATGCTCGAGACCACGTCGGTGCGGCTCTGGGCCGAGAAGGGGCAGCCGCACTTCGGCTCGCCTGACAAGGATCCCGCGGTGCGACTTCGGGTGATCGACGACGCGGGGCGGTCGCAGATCCCGTTCACCACGGGAGTGCTGCTCGGCATCGGCGAGACCGTCACCGATCGGGTCGACGCGATGTTCGCCATTCGCGATGCCCATGAGCGCTGGGGGCACGTGCAGGAGGTGATCGTGCAGAACTTCCGCGCGAAGGACGCCACCGCCATGATGCACCGCGATGACCTGGCCGCAGATGAATACGCCGCGGCGGTCGCCGTCACCCGCCTGGTTCTCGGGCCAGATGCCCGGGTGCAGGCGCCCCCGAATCTCACCGATCACGACGAACTGGCCCTGTTGATCCGCGCGGGCATCGACGACTGGGGAGGCGTCAGCCCCTTGACCCCGGATCACGTCAACCCGGAACGTCCCTGGCCGCAGATCGAGGAGCTCGCACGTCTCACCGGGATCGCGGGCTACCGGCTGCGCGAGCGTCTCACCACGCATCCGCACTTCGTGCGCGAGGGGTCGCCGTGGGTCGATCCTGCTGTGCAGCCGCATCTGTACGCCCTGGCGGACGACTACGGCCTGGCCGACGAGACGGCCCCCGTGGTCGGGCGGCCCTGGTCGCTGGAGCCGACCGGCGTCGACGGCTGCCCGACCGGTGTCGACGGTTCGCCGACCGGCGTCGACGACTCCCCGACCGGTCAGCTGCCGGCTATCGCGCCACGTGCGCTCAACAGCGCCACCCAGGCTGGCGCAATTGAGCGCAAGTGGCGCTGTAGGGATGACGGACGGGACTCCGGCGAGAGGTCCCGGGTCTCCGGCGAGAGGTCACAAGTCTCTGGCGTGGGGTCTCGGGTCTCTGGTGCGGGGACTCGGGGCCCCGCCGGGGTCGTGCGGACTCTGCTCGACGCGGTACGCCGCGACCCCGCCGGGCTCGAGGACACCGACTACATAGAACTGCTCGGGGCGGACGGCGACGACCTGGAGGAGCTCGCGACGCTCGCGGATGCCGTGCGACGCGATCGGGTCGGCGACGAGATCACCCACGTGGTCAACCGCAACATCGACTCGTCGCTCCTGGGTCGCGCGACGCCGCAGGGCGAGCTGACGCTCGACCTCGTGACGGCGATCGCGGACGACGCCGCGTCGCACGGTGCCACCGAGGTGTGCGTGCAGGGGCGCATCGGGGACGGACTCGGGGCATCCGCCTACCTGGATGTCGTACGTGCCGTCCGCGCCGACAAGTCGCAGTTGCACGTGCACGCCTACCGACCCATCGAGCTGCTCGACGGAGCCCGTCGACTGAACATTCCGCTGCCGGAATATCTCTCCGCACTCCGCGAGGCCGGAGTGGGGACGGTGCCGGGAACCGGCGCGCGCATTCTTGATGACCGGATTCGCGACATCCTCTCCGGCGGCACCGAGTTGCCTGTGGCCGAGTGGGTCGCCACCGTCGAGGCCGCACACCGCGCCGGCCTGCGGTCGACGGCGACCATGGTCTACGGGCACATCGAGACACCGGCCGACCAGGTCGCTCACCTGCGCACACTGGTCGCGATGCAGCGCCGCACAGGGGGCTTCACGGAGTTCATCGCGATGCCGTTCGTGCCGCAGGACTCACCCGTGAAGGTGGACGGTACCCGGCCCGGCCCATCCTTGCGGGAGTCGCGCGCAGTGCACGCGGTCGCGCGGCTCATGCTCGCTGGCTCGATCGATCACGTGCAGGCCGCCTGGACGAAGCTCGGATTCCGCGGCACCCGACTCGTGCTGGCAGGCGGTGTCGACGACCTGGGCGGTGTACTGATCGACGGCGACGTCGCGCCGTGGGCGGGACCCGAACAGGGTCGCGTGCTCAGCGTGACAGACATGCGCTGCATCGCCGACGAGGTAGGTCGACCGCTGGTGCAGCGCACCACCACATACGAACGGGTGACGGGATGACCGAGCACGACGCTCCCACGGCTCGGGAGGTCACCGAGGTCGACACACTCATCGTCGGCGCCGGCATCGCGGGCCTCGGCATGGGCATCCGCCTGAAGCGCGAAGCCGCAGCCGGCGCCGACCGCGGGTCGTTCCTCATCCTGGAGCGAGCGCACGACGTCGGGGGCACGTGGCGGGACAACGTGTATCCGGGGGTGGCGTGCGACATCCCCTCGCACCTGTACTCGTACTCGTTCCGCACCAAGCCCGACTGGACGCATGTCTTCCCGAGCGGCTCCGAGCTGCAGGAGTACCTGCGCGAATGCGCACGCGAGGAGGGCATCCTGCCGCACCTCCGCTTCGGTGAGTCCGTCACGGATGCGCGCTGGGACGAGGATGCCGCCCGCTGGGTGGTCACGACGACCGCTGGACGCTACCGGTCGAGGGCTCTGGTGAGTGCCGTCGGTCGGCTGAGCGAGCCGCGCATCCCTGCGATAGATGGGCTCGACGACTTTCCCGGTGCCGTGGTGCACACGGCCGCGTGGAACGAGACCCTCGACCTCGAGGACGCACGAGTCGGGCTCGTCGGCACAGGAGCATCCGCCGTGCAGCTCCTGCCGGAACTGGCTCGGCGCGCCCGTCACGTGACGGTCTTCCAGCGGTCGGCCCCGTATGTGGTGCCCCGCGGTGATCGCGCGTACGACGAGCGGGAACTCGCCCTCTTCGCCGATCCGGCCGAGCGCGACCTGCTGCGCGAGCAGATCTTCTGGGATGCCGAGGCCGCGTTCCCGCAGCGCCTCGGAGTGCCGGAGGCGATCGGCGCGCTGCAAGAGCGGGCGGCATCCCATCTGCACGCCCAGGTCGCGGATCCGTCGCTGCGCGCGAGGCTCACGCCCGACTACGAGATCGGGTGCAAACGGGTGCTGCTGTCGGATGACTTCTACCCCGCCATCCAGCGCACGAACGTCACACTGGAGACCAGTGCCCTGGAGCGTGTCGATGGCTCGGCTGCGATCGCGGCCTCCGGTGCGCGACATGAGCTCGATGTGCTGGTGTTCGCGACGGGGTTTCACGCGACACGTCCACCCTTCGCCGAACTCGTGACCGGGCGGAACGACATCCGACTCGCTGAGCACTGGGCGAACGGGATGCGCGCCTACGCGTCGACCGTCGTGCACGGTTTCCCGAATCTGTTCGTGCTCGACGGTCCGAATGCGAGCCTCGGGCACAACTCGGCCGTGTACATGATCGAGACTCAGCTCGACTACGTGCTCGGCGCACTGGAGCATCTCGACGAGTCGGACGCGCCCCTCGACATCCCGCTCGCCACGGAGAACGACTACGTCGCCGCTCTTGATGCCGCCGCCCGCGACACCGTCTGGCTGAGTGGCTGCACCAGTTGGTACGTGGACGACCGCAGCAACCGACTCACGCTGCTCTGGCCGGGCTACGCGCACGCGTTCCGGGAACGCAACGGCACCTTCGACGCTGCGGCGTTCGGGGTGCCGGCGCCTGCGGTCTGAGTGGCATCCCGTATTCAGCCGCGGTCGCGGATGATCTGCTCGACCGATTCTCGAAGCACGGGCACGCCATCCCGCGCCGATTCGAACACCACCTCCCGCACGGTATCGAAGTAGTGATGCGCCATGAGGTCCCTCGTTCTCGTCGCATCACTCCACCGGACGTCTGGATAGGCGTCTCGTATCTCCGGGCTCAGCGCTTTTACTGCCTCACCGATCTCGATGAGACGCATACGGATGGCGTCGAAGACCATGTCCTGGTCTGCGTTGTCGTCCTGCGCGAGATATTCCGCGATCTGAGTGCTCGCGATCACGATGTCATCGAGTCGCTGCGGATCACGTCGAACCATGTCATCTCCCTCATACTGCGATGGCTTCCGCGAGCGCCGATTCGGCGACCCGTGGCTTGAGTGCGTTTGCCGGCACGACATCGACGGCCACGCCCAGAATGCGTTCGGCAGCAAGTTCCATCGCTGCGAGATCGAAAATCCCCACATGGTCATCCAGATCGACGAGCAGGTCGACATCGCTGTCGGGACCGTCGTCGCCCCGCGCGGCGCTACCGAAGAGGCGGAGGTTGCGACCTCCATGATCAGCAAGAGCCGAGATCAGTTCGTCGCGGTGCGCGTGGACCACCTCGGCCAGCGGACGTCGTGGGCCGTTCACCCCGATGCCCGCCCCCACCGAGACCTCGAGGCGGAAGCCCGTCGCCTCGACCAGCTTTCTCAGCATCGTCAGCGACGGGTCGCGGTGGCCCGACTCGTAGGCGCTGATGACGCTCTGCGTGACATCCGCGAACTTCGCCAACTCCGTCTGCGTCAGCCCGGCACGCTGCCGCGCCGCGCGGAGGATCTCGCCGGCCTGTGTTGTCATGCCCTCATCGTATCGCGTATCGTCAATACCGATAAGACCGAACCGGTGACCCTGTGAAAGGAGGCTCTGACAGGCTTGCCTCTGATGATCGAGATCGATGTGGTGGGCGAGAACGACTGGGCAAGATGGAGGTCGCTTCGACTGCAGGCGCTGAAGGAGGCGCCGTTCGCCTTCGGGTCGACGTACGAGGAGTGGAGGGGCGCCCCCGAAGGGCAGTGGCGCCAGCGCCTTCGAATCCCAGACGCGCTGAATCTGATCGCCTCGGTGAACGGTCTACCGGCGGGCATGGCGAGCGGGATGCCCGGGGATCGGCCGGAGACGATCGAACTGGTGTCGATGTGGGTCGACCCGTCTGCTCGTGGAATGGGCGTCGCGGACATCCTCATCGCGTCCGTCTCCGAGTGGGCAGCCATCCGCGCGCGAGAGCTGTGGTTGGCCGTCGTTCCGAGCAACACTCGCGCCATCGCCGTCTACACGCGCAACGGATTCGATCTCATGGATGAGCCGGGAGACCCGCTGCGCGACGGATCGGGGCACGAACTCTTGATGCGAAAGGTCTGTGCGTAGGGCACGGACTACCCCTCTCGTGGGGAATTGGCGGCGTATTCGCGCGGGTGTAATTCCTTCAGTTGACGCGCTCCCGTCCTATCTCCCGACCCGAAGGGGAGCGGCACGCGCAGAAGAGGTGCGACATGCGCGCTTACGCCGTTTTCGAGCAGGGTGCTGCCCCGGGACATCACGAACTGGACGTTCCTGAGCCATCGGCAGGCGAGGTACGGATCAAGGTCACGGCCGCGTCGGTGAACGGGTTCGATATCTCCGTTGCCGCCGGCTACATGAACGGCCTGTTCGAGCACCGCTATCCGCTCGTCCTCGGCAGAGAGTTCGTCGGAGTCGTCGACTCGCTCGGCACCGGCGTCGACACCGTTGCGGCCGGCGACCGGGTATTCGGTGTCGTCTCCAAGCCATACCTGCAGGACGGCGCGTTCGCCGAGTACACCACTGCGATCGTCGACAGCGGCATCGCCCTGGCACCTCAGCAGCTGCAGGACGCCGCCGCGGCATCCCTCGCTCACACCGGCTCTACGGCACTGGCGATCGTGCGCGCGCTGGGAGAACCGCCACAGACGGTCTTGATCGTCGGGGCGACAGGAGGGGTGGGAACCCTGGTGGTGCAACTGGCCGCGGCCGCCGGTTTCGATGTCATCGCAACGGCGCGCACCGAAGAGGGCCGCGCGCTCCTCGAGCGCCTCGGCGCGCGAGCAGCCATCGACTACGCCGACCTGGCGGAAGCGGTCACCGACGTCGCCCCCGAAGGCGTTGACGTCGCGGTACACCTGCACGGAGACGCGGCCGAGATCGCCCCGCTCGTCAGAGACGGCGGCACGTTCGTCTCCCCCGTGCTCTATATGCCAGACGCGAACCCGGCGCCCGACCGGCTCACCTTCGTCCCCATCGCCGCGTACCCGAACGGTGCGGACCTGCGTCACCTCGCCGACCTCGTGCACGAAGGGTCTCTCGAAGTGATCGTCGATCGCCTGCATACGTTCGACGAAGTCGCCGACGCGTTCGGCTCGTACGGCCGGCACACCCTGGGGAACATCGTCGTCCTCATGGACTGACTCGGCCTCATGGACTGAGTCGTCCTCATGGACAGAGCCGTCCTCACGGACCGACCCGGCGACGCCGCACCCTAGGCTCGTCCCCGTGTCTTCGTCTCGGTCGTCGTCGTCTCGGTCTTCTTCAACTCGGCGGGCCGTGATCCTCGGTGGCACCGGGGCGATCGGCGGCGCAACCGCCGAGCGGCTCGCCGACCGCGGATGGAACGTCGACGTCACAGCACGCGACAGCGCAGGGATGCCCGAGGAGCTGTCGTCTCGCGGCGTGCGGTTCCACGCGGTGGAGCGCGGGGACACGGCGGCGGTCGAACGACTGGTCGGCGACGGCGTCGACCTCCTCGTCGACCTGATCGCCTACTCGGCGCCCGACGTCACGGAGCTTCTGCCGGTGATGCGCGGCGTCGAATCGGTCGTCGTCGTGTCATCCCGCGCCGTGTACGTCGACTCCCAGGGCAGGCACATCAACGGAGACGAGCCGCCGGAGTTCCCCGTCCCCATCCCGGAGGACTGGCCGACCCTGGCGCCCGCCGACCCCGACTCGAACCCGTTCACACGCGAGGGCTACGCGCCGGGCAAGGTCGCGGTGGAGCGGGCCTCGTTGGACAGCGGGCTCCCCGTCACGGTCATCCGCCCGTCGAAGGTGCACGGCAGGTGGGCTCGCAACGCGCGCACGCGCGTGATCGTCGAACGGATGCTCGCCGACGCGCCGACCATCGAGCTCGCCAACCGAGGCGATGCGATCGACCACCTCACCGCTGCCGCCAACACGGCAGCCCTCATCGAGGTCGTCGCCGACCGTCCCGGCGCGCGCATCCTGAACATCGCAGACCCCGACCCGCTCACCGCGACGCAGATCGTCGAGGCCATCGCGCGGCCCATCGGATGGGACGGCCGGATCGTCGGTCTCGAGCCGGATGCCCCCGGTGGCGAGCACCCGTGGAACGCCGCACACCCGATCGTGCTCGACCTGACCGCCGCCACCGACCTCGGCTACCGGCCCGTCGGTACGGGGAGCGAGCTGATCGCCGAGGAGGCAACCTGGGTCGCATCGACCGAACCGCTGGTCGAGTAGCGCGCGGCAGGCGCCGTATCCAGACCGCCCTACGGGCGAGATGGGTCTCGATACGCGTCGGCCCACGGTCGGCGCGACTCGACCGGCGGGCCGACCTACTCCGAACGAAGCGGTCGCGCCGAGCAGGTCGCTTCGCTGGGACGATTCGCCGGTGCCGCAGTCGCGACACGATCGATGGCATGCAAACCTCATCCCCCGCCCTCGACGTGACCGCGGTCACCAAGTCCTACGGGTCGACACGTGCGGTGCGCGGCATCGACCTGACGGTCACCCGCGGTAGCACCGTTGCCCTGCTCGGACCGAACGGCGCCGGAAAGTCGACCCTCGTCGGCATGATGGTCGGCCTGGTGCGCCCCGACTCCGGCACCGTTCGGGTGTCCGGTCTGCCGGCGACGCGCGCCGTGGCATCCGGACGCATCGCGGCCATGCTGCAAGACGCCGGCCTCATGCCCGGCGTTCGGGTCGGCGAACTGGTGCGACTCGGGGGCGCCCTCTACCCCGACCCGTTCCCCGTCGAGGCCGCGCTCGACATGGCGGGTGTCGGCGACCTCGCCCGTCGTCGCGTCGACAGGCTCTCCGGCGGGCAGGCCCAGCGGGTTCGGTTCGCGCTGGCGGTGGTCGGAAGGCCGGACATCCTCGTGCTCGACGAACCGACGCGAGCACTCGACGTCGAGGGACGCAACGCGTTCTGGAGCGCCATCCGCACCTACGCCGGCACCGGTCGCACCGTGCTTTTCTCCACCCACTATCTCGACGAGGTCGAGGGCAACGCCGACCGGGTCGTCGTGCTCGCCAGCGGCACCATCGTCGCCGACGGGACCCCTCACGACGTGCGGACCAGCGCCGGCGTGTCCCGTGTTCGGTATCGTGTCGCCGAGGTCGGGGGCACCAGGGGGGACACGCTGTCGTCTGCGGAGTCCGCGCTCGCTTCCACCACCCTCGTGCAGTCGATCGAGCGACACGGCTCGCAGCGGCAACTGGCGACATCCGACCCGGACGAGCTCGTTCGTCGCCTGGTCGCCTCCGGCGTTCCGTGGCATTCGCTCGAAGTCGCACCACCCGACCTCGACGACACCTATCTGTACCTGACGAGCGTTGCGAAGACGCCCGAGCCAGACGCGGCAGCACCTGCTTCTCCCGAACTCGCCCACGCGGGCGCCACGACCAAGGAGCGACCATGAAGTACATCGCCATCTTGCGTCTGGAAGTCATCCGGATGCTCAGAGACCCGAAATACCTCGCCCTGGCCGTGCTCGCCCCGATCGGCTTCTACCTTCTGTTCGCCACCCTCTTCGGCGGCTCCCCCACCCAGCCAGGGCAGTTGCCCGGCACGGTCGAGATCATGGTCGCGATGGCCGCGTACGGGGCCATCTGGGCCGTACTGTCGACAACAGGACCGCGCATCTCCGAGGAACGCCAGATCGGATGGCTGGCCCAGGTGCGCGCCATGCCGTTGCCGGCATCCTCGGTGATCGGCGCCAAGATCGTCGCCAGCGTCATCACGGCGCTGCCCGCCATCGTTCTGGTCTGCCTGACCGCTGCGATCGTGAAGGGCGTCTCGCTCAGCCCCGGCCAGTGGGTGGCGCTCGTCGTCGTGATGTGGCTCGGCAGCACGACGTTCGCCCTGCTCGGCATCGCGATCGGCTTCACCGTCGGCGCCGATGTCGCCTACCCGCTCAGCTATGGGCTCTACATGGCGCTCTCGGCGCTCGGTGGGCTCTGGGTTCCGCCCGCAATCCTGCCTGCGGGCATGAAGGATGCCGCCGTCTGGCTCCCCACCTACAACCTCGCCGATCTGGGCTGGCGGATCGCGGGCGGCGACCTTCCCACCATCGCCAGCGTCGCCAACCTCGTGGGCTGGGCCCTCGTGTTCGGACTCCTCGGAGCGATCGCCTACCGAGCCCCGTCGCTGCGCACGAAGCCACGCAAGCGGGCTCGCGCGGCGATCGCGACAGCGGCCGCGGAATAGGCTGGCCGGGTGAACGCCGTGCGACCGACGGCATCGGCACGCGGAACGGATGCCGGACGCATCGTGATGCCGGCCTCGAAGCGCACCCGCTGGATCGTCGACACCGTCATCGCGGTCTTCGTCGCCGCGCTCACGACCGTCGGCGTCTGGGCCGAGCTCGCCACCTGGCCGCACCCCATCGTCTTCCCGGCCGGCGCATACCTGATCGGCCTGGCGTCCAGCGCAGTACTGCTGCTGCGTCGAGATCGTCCGTTCGTGTGCGCCCTCGCGGTGTTCGCGCTGGTGCTGCTGTACCACGAGAGCGGATACCCGGGCGCGGCTCCGGCGATGGCGCTGTTCGTCGCCGTGTACACGCTGGCGGAACGGGCGTCATCCCTGTCGTGGATCGGCGTCGCCGTGCTCTTCGTGCTCGCCTGGCCGCTTGTGCAGGTGCTGCCGCCGAACGCCACATCGCCCGCGTCGTATGCGATCACCGGTCCGGCCGTGGGAATGCTGGTGTTCATCGCCCTCGGCGTCGCCGCGCGACAGCTGCGCATCTCCCACGCCCGCGAGGTGACGTTGGCCGGGGCGCAGGCCGAGGCGGCCGCCAACGAGCGAATCGCCCAGGACCGCCTGCGCATCGCACGGGAGGTGCACGACGTGCTCGCGCACACGCTCTCCGCCGTCGCGGTGCAGAGCGCTGCCGCCATCGACGCGTTCGACGCCGGCGAGCCGCAGCGCGCTCGTGAGTCGCTCGAACGCATCAGATCGCTGACGAAGCAGGCCAACCCGGAGGTGCGGCGAGCGGTCGAAGACCTGCGCGGTGGCGACGCACCCACCCGTGCTCCCCAGCCGGGTCTTCGCGACCTCGACCACCTCGTTGCCGGCGCGCGCCAGAGCGGGTTGGATGTCGGAGTCGAGGTCACAGGAGCCCTGACCTCCGTCTCCCCCGTGACCGGCCTCACCGCATACCGCATCGTGCAAGAGGCGATCACCAACGTGCTCAAGCACGCGAACGCGTCGCACGTCGATGTCACCGTGCACGACGACGGCGACGTGCTGGTGGTCGACGTGACGGATGACGGAGTGGCCGACATCCACGCGGCGGCAAACGACGGGTTCGGCATCCGCGGAATGCAGGAGCGCGCGGCCGCCGTCGGTGGCACGGTGTCGACAGCGCCGCGCGCATCGGGCGGCTTCGCGGTGCACGCCGAGCTCCCCCTGTCGCACGACACGGCCGACGCGGCATCGAGCGGGGACGAACCATGAGCATCCGGGTCGTGATCGCGGACGACCAGGCGATCGTGCGCGAGGGCTTCCGCGCCATCCTGGAGCGCGACCCAGAGATCGAGGTCGTCGGCGAGGCGTCCGACGGCGCGACCGCCGTGAGGCAGGCCCGCGCGCTGAGCCCGGACGTGATCGTCATGGACGTGCGGATGCCCGGCGTCGACGGCATCCGAGCGACCGAGGACATCACCGCCGACCCCGAGCTGCAGCACGTCAAAGTGCTGGTCGTCACGACCTATGACGTGGACGCCAACGTCTTCGCGGCCTTGCGCGCCGGCGCCAGCGGATTTCTGCTCAAAGACCTGGAGCCGAGCGAGCTGCGTCGTGCCGTGCACGTCGTCGCTGCTGGCGACGCACTCCTGGCGCCGGGGGCGACCCGTTCGCTCATCGCGTCGTTTGTCGCGAGCCCCGCACCCGGCACGGCGGCCACATCGGTCGGGCTGGATGACGGAGCCGCGGCCCGCCTCGCAGGGCTCACCGAGCGCGAGCGCGAGATCGTCGCGCTGGTCGCCAAGGGCCTAGGCAACGACGAGATCGCCGGGCGCCTCGTGATCAGTCCTACCACCGTGAAGACCCACGTGTCGCACGCCCTGATCAAGCTCGGAGCCCGCGACAGAGCACAGCTCGTGGTGTTCGCGTACGAGTCGGGGCTCGTGGGCTGAGGGCGCTCGAGGCGCTCCGCCCCACCCGCCGGGGGCAGGGACGGTAGCGTCTGATGCACCCCACTTCGTCCGACCTCGGGAGAGCCATGCCCTTCGACCTCGACCAGCCCGTCCGCATCGGTGTGCAGCTCGCGCCCCAGCACGCGGACTACCAGACCCTGCGCGACACCGTGCTGCGCCTCGAAGACCTCGGTGTCGACGTGGTCTTCAACTGGGATCACTTCTTTCCGCTCTCCGGTGACCGCGACGGTCTGCACTTCGAAGGCTGGACGATGCTGGCGGCCTGGGCCGAGCAGACCGAGCGCATCGAGTTCGGACCGCTCGTCACGTGCAACAGCTACCGCAACCCCGACCTGCTCGCCGACATGGCCCGCACGGTCGACCACATCAGCGCCAAGGGCGCGCAGGGCCGTCTCATCTTCGGCATCGGTTCGGGCTGGGCGCACCGGGACTACGAGGAATACGGCTACGAGTTCGGAACGGTCGGCTCACGTCTGAACGATCTCGCCGAGGCGATGCCCCGCATCCGCAGCCGCTGGGAGAACCTCAACCCGGCACATCCCCGTGCTGATCGGGGGCGGCGGCGAGCGCAAGACGCTGCGCATCGTCGCGGAGCACGCGGATGTCTGGCACAGCTTCTCCGACGCCGAGACTCTGAGCCGCAAGCTCGAGGTGCTGAACGAGTGGTGCGAGAAGGTCGAGCGCGATCCGGCCGAGATCACCATCTCGGTGGAGCACGAACGTGAGCAGGGATCGGCGGAGTTCGACGAGTTCCACCGGCTGGGCGCGCGCCTGTTCACGATGCAGATCACGGCGCCGCACTACGACTGGGACCGCGTGAACCGCATGCTGGCGTGGCGCGACGCCGTGAACGGCTGAGATTCCGCGTTCCCGTCAGCCGACGAGGTCGCGGGTCGCCTCGCCGAGGCGCTCCTTCGACCCGCTGAGGGTCGGTGCGTCGTCGATGTCCAGCCGCAGGCTGGAGCCGTCCGGGATGGCGAGCTCCGTGAACCCGGCCTCGGCGTGGTGGCGTCGTGAGTCCGGCCCGAAGCGCGAGGAGACGGTAGCACCGGGTGCCGCCATGATGGCCGTGGTGCCGGTGCCCTCGCTGTCGGGGACGAAGGCGTAAGGATGCCCGTCCCTCGCCGCATCCACCGCCAGCCGTAGAGCGGCGTCGAGGTCGTCGGGCAGCAACGCGGGGAGGTCCCCCACCAGAACGGCGACGAAGCCCTCTGGCCTCTGCTCCCTGGCGGCGACCGCCCCGGCCGCGACGGCGGCGTTGAGTCCGCTCCCCGGGTCGGGGATGACGCCGTCGACCAGCTCGCCGAGAGACTCCGAGAGCCCAGGCTCGGCGGAGACGACGATCACACGCTCGACGGAACGCGCGGCACGAACGGCGCGCAGGGTGTCGGTGAGGAACGCGGCCGAGAGCCGTCGCCTGTCCAACCCTTCCTGACCGGCGAAGCGCGACTTCGCGCCGTCGCCGCCCTTGAACGGCACGACGACCGTCCATCCGGCCGAAGCGTTGCGCGACTCTGCCCGCGCGAGAGCCAGCCCGGCGGCGAGCCCACGTCGGTACCCCTCGGCGAGCGCCTCGTCGGTTCCGAGCCGGAACATGTCGGCTGGACCGGTGCGAGCAAGCGACCGCGCCGTCGTGAAGGGTTCGTTGTCGACATCCACAGCGCCGGGCACCACGAATCGGCCGGCACCGCGCACGACGGCGACCGGGCATCCGCTCGCCTTCCCCTTCACGAGATCCCCCAGCGCGGCGAGCTCGTCCCCGACGGCCGGCAAGGTCACCGCGAGGGGTCGGTCGGCGGCATCCGTCTGGCCTCGAAGGTCGTCGACGACCCGAATGCCTGCCGCACCGATCGCGATGTCGGTCTGACCGAGGCGCCAGGCCCGTCCGAGGGTGTCGCTCACGATCACACCGAGGTCGACGCCGAACCGTGCACGCCACGCGTCGCGCAAGACGTGTGCGGAGGCATCTGGGTCATCGGGAAGCAACAGCACCTGTCCCTCGGCGACGTTGCTGGCATCCACTCCCGCTGCGGCGCCGACGACGCCCTGCCGGTTCTCCACGATGCGCGTCACTCCACCGTCGTACGCCCTGGTCGCCACGACGCGGACCGTCTGCTCCGTGATCGCTTGCTCGCGGTCGTCCGCCGCGATGACGCGGCCTTCCGCCTTGGAGACGATCTTGCTGGTGACGATGAGGATGTCGCCGGTCGCCGGCACATGGTCGGGGTGCTGCGAGGCATCCGCAACGAGTGCATCGCCGATCAGAGCCGCGAGGTCGTCACCTGGCGCGATCTCCCCGATGCCGGGGACCGCCCAGGCGGCGATGGGCGTCGGGATGACCGAGCTCATCGATGCAGCTTGGGCAGCACGTCGCGCCCGAAGACCTCGATCCACTCCCGCTGGTTGCGACCGACGTTGTGCAGGTACACCCGGTCGAAGCCGAGGTCGACGTAGCGCTGGATGGCCGCGCGGTGCACGTCAGGGTCGCTGGAGATGACCATGCGGCCGTCGAAGTCCTCGGGTCGCACGAGCTTGGCGATCTGCTCGAACTCGAAGGGCGAGCGGATGTCGGCCTTGGGGAACTTCATGCCGCCGTTCGGCCACTCGTGCATCGCGTTCGCGAGAGCTTCTTCGTCGGTCGGCGCCCAGCTCAGGTGAAGTTGCAGCAGGCGGGGCGCGTTCTCGGGGTTCTTGCCCGCCTCGCGCTGCCCCTCGTCGAACTTGCCGAACAGCCCGCTGATCTTCTCTAGCGGTGCGCCGACGGTGATGAGCCCGTCGACGGTCTGGCCGGCACGCTTTGCCGTGACGGGTCCCGCCGTGGCGATGAGGATCTCGGGGGCCGTCTCCGGCATGGTCCACAACCGGCTGGACTCCAGTTTGAAGAACTGGCCGGAGTGCTTGGTGTCCTTGCCGGCGAGCGACGCGGAGAACAGCTTCTTGATGATGTCGATCGCCTCGAACATGCGGTTGATGCGCTCGGGCGCCTCCGGCCAGTAGCCGCCGACGACGTGCTCGTTGAGCGCCTCGCCGGAACCGAGACCGAGCCAGTGCCTGCCCGGATACATCGCGGCGAGGGTCGCCGAAGCCTGAGCGACGATCGCGGGATGCCAGCGGAAGCTCGGTGTCGTCACGCCGGGACCGAAGTCGCCGGTTGTGCGCTCGCCGATCGCCGTGAGCACGTTCCACACGAAGGCCGCCTGCCCCTGGGTGGGTACCCATGGCTGGAAGTGGTCGGCGGCCATCACCCCGCTGAAGCCGTTCTTCTCGGCGTGCGCGCTCAGCTCGACGACCTCCATGGGTGCGAACTGCTCGAGCATCGCGGCGTATCCGACCTGGAGCTCACGGGTTGCCATCCCCCCATTCTGCCGACCCGCCCCCGCCCCGTGGCGCGCACCAGATTGCGGAAGGCTGGCTAAAGTGACGATCGACCGACCGCGTGGAGACCGAGCGAGGCGTCGAAGACGCAGAACGCTCCACGAGGCGGCGGCGTGTACGGCGCCGAAACCAACCAATCGATCCGCCGACGGCGCTGCGCCCGGCGGGGACGGGCGCAGAGAACGAACATGGACTTGGGCTTTCATATCGCTAACTTCACCTGGGACGTTCCGGATGACCAGCTCGCGCCGACTCTGGCGAAAGCGGCCGCGCAGGCGGAGGCATCCGGCATCAAGCGCATCACCGTGATGGACCACTTCTGGCAGATCGGCACCATCGGAAATCCCGAGCAGCCGATGCTGGAGGGATACACGGCACTCGGCTTCATTGCCGCTCACACGCAGAGCGTGCTCCTGCACACGCTCGTCTCCGGAGTGATCTACCGCGAGCCGGGCATCCTGGCGAAGCAGATCTCGACGCTCGACGTGCTCTCCGGCGGTCGCGCGGGGCTCGGCATCGGGGCGGCGTGGAACGAGCAGGAGTCGAACGGCCTCGGCATCCCGTTCCCTCCCGTGAAGGAGCGCTTCGAGCGACTGGAGGAGACCCTGCAGATCTGCCTGCAGATGTGGAGCGACAATGAGGGCCCATACGACGGCACGTACTACCAGCTCGGCCGAACCCTGAATTCGCCGCAGAACCTGAGCAAACCCCGGCCGTATCTGATGATCGGCGGCGTCGGCGAGCAGAAGACCCTGCGCTTCGTCGCCAGGTACGCGGATGCCTGCAACATCTTCGGCTCGCCCGAAGCCGCCCACAAGCTCGACGTGCTTCGCCACTGGTGCGACGTCGAGGAGCGCGACTACGACACCATCGAGAAGACCACGACGACGGCGATCTCCGCCGACACTGACCTCGACGAGTTCGTGGGACGTCTGGATGCCCTGCGCGAGCTCGGCTTCACGGCTGCGTACGTCTCCGCGCGCACCCCCGATCCGCTCCACGCTGTCGAGTTCCTCGGCAAGGTGGCCGAGCGGGTGGCGTGAGCCTCGACGGCTCGGGACGACTAGGGAAGGGAGCGGAAGATGCCTCTGACGGGTGAATGGGAGCCGGGGACGGCGGACTGGGCGACCAAGCAGGTTCGAGAGTTCGAGGCATCGGGCGGGCGCGACGCGAACACCCTGCGTGGCGTTCCGATCGTGGTGGTCACGATGGCCGCGAAGACGGAGGGCGTGCTGAGGAAGATCCCGGTGATGCGGGTCGAGCACGACGGGGAGTACGCGATCGTGGCCTCCAAGGGCGGCGCGCCCGAGCATCCTCGTTGGTTCCACAACGTCGTTCGCAACCCCAACGTCGAGCTGCAGGACGGCGAGGTGCGTCGTGACTACGTCGCGCACATCGCCGAAGGGGCAGAACGCGATGCCTGGTGGGAACGCGCCGTCGCGGTGTGGCCGGACTACGCCGGGTACCAGACGAAGACGGATCGGGTCATCCCGGTCTTCGTGCTCGTCCCCCTTGACTGATCCGCATCAGCCCAGCGCCGCGGCTGCCGCGACGATCGCGGCGCGCACCCGGTCGAGAGCCTCGCTGCGCAGGTTCCACTGCTGCCAGTAAAGAGGTACGTCGACGCCACGCTTGTCGAGCACGATCACATGCTCGCCGGCTTCGCGCAGCTGCCAGGTGGGGAGCATCCCCCACCCGAACCCGAGGCGCACGGAGGCGACGAAGTCGGCCGACGCCGGCACCTGGTTGCGTGGCGGCGTCGCATCCCCGGCGCCGCGATCGCTCAGATACCGTCGCTGCAGTTCGTCCTTGCGGTCGAAGTCCACGTAGGGTGCCGCCGCGAGGGCCGAGCGGGTCACTCCGTGCGGGAACCATCTGGCAGCGAACGAGTCGTGCGAGCAGGGAAGGTACCTGGCGACGCAGAGCGGCTGCACCGTGCATCCCTGCACCGGACTCGCATCCGACGTGATCGCCGCCATCACTGCTCCCTCCCGCAGATACGACGTGGTGTGCTCCTGGTCCTCGCGGTGGAACTCGAAGTCCAGGTCATCCAACGGCGCGAGCGCGGGAAGCACCCATGTGGCGAGCGAGTCGGCGTTCACGGCGAGCGGGATGCTCCTGCGTGCGACACCCGAGGCGTCGGCTTCGTCCGTGTCGATGGCCAGCTCGTGAGAGAGGGTGCCGGCGAGAGCATCGATCTGCCGGGCTACCCGCAGCGTCGCGGCCCCGGCGTCGGTCACGCTCACCGGCTTGGACCTCACGAGCAGCACTCTTCCGAGCGACGCCTCGAGCGCGCGGATGCGCTGGCTCACCGCTGAGGGCGTAATGTGCAGGGCGCGCGCCGCGGCATCCAGCGTGCCGTGCGTCACCGCAGCATCGAGGGCGCGGAGCTGGGCGAGGTCGAGATCCATCAACAGTCATGCTAATGCCGCATTAGAAACTGAAGCTGTACTTCATTGATTCAGGGCCATAGCGTTGTCCGGTGCCGTACCCCGCTCTCCTTCTCTCCGCGCTCGGCCCCATCACCGCGGCCGAGCATCCGGCGAGCGCGGCGGCGCACGCCCTGACTGCGACCGCGACTCAGACCGGCGGCTCGGGCGCCGGCACCGCACTGGCGGGCCTCGGCTTCGGCCTGTCGCTCATCGTCGCGATCGGCGCCCAGAACGCGTTCGTGCTTCGCCAGGGGCTGCGCAAGGAGCATGTGCTGCCGATCGTGATCGTCTGCGCCGGCTCCGACGCCGTGCTGATCTGCGCGGGCATCGCGGGGGTCGGATTCCTGATACTCGCCGTGCCGTGGCTGATCGCCGTGATCCGCTGGATCGGCGTGGCGTTCCTCCTCGTGTACGGCGTGCTGGCGGCCAGGCGTGCCATCCGTCCAGGCGAGCTCGACCCAGCGTCCGGAGCGGGACCGGCAGGCCTCGGCGCAACGCTCGCCGCGTGCCTCGCCTTCACCTGGCTGAACCCGCACGTCTACCTCGACACGGTCGTGCTGATGGGCACGGTCGGCAACGGGTACGGCGAGAACCGGTGGTGGTTCGCTCTCGGCGCCGCACTTGCCAGCGTGGTCTGGTTCTCTGCTCTGGGCTTCGGCGCACGCATGCTCCGACCCCTCTTCCGCTCCCCGGTCGCGTGGCGCGTACTCGATGTGCTGATCGCGCTCACCATGTTCGTCATCGCCGTGACGCTGGCGGCAGAGGCGCTGGCGCAGCCGACAGGATGACCGTTCCCGATCGACCGCTATCCGTGTCGCCGGTGCCCGATATGCTGACCGCACCTCATCCACCGTTCGCGAAATGACGTGATATCCGATGCTGCTCAGCATCGCTCTCGCCCTTCTCTCCTCGCTCTCGTACGGGTTCTCGGACTTCTTCGCCGCGCGTGCGGCTGCACGGCTGGGCGTCATCCGCACCACGACCCTCGTGTACATCTGCGCAACGGTGACGGTCGGCATCGCCCTGCTGTTCGTCGGCGGCACCTTGGCCGGCGGCGCCGTCTTCTGGGGCGCGGTGGCCGGTGTCTGCGCCATCGTCGGCTTCATCGGCTTCTACGCGGGCATGGCGAGCGGGCCGATGAGCCTCGTGTCGCCCCTCATCTCCGTGCTCGAGGCGATCGTGCCGGTGGGCGTCGCGATCGCGCGCGGTGACACACTGCCACCGGTCGCGTGGGTGGCGATCGGCCTCGCAGTGATCAGCACTCTGCTCATCTCGTTGCAGCGGTCGGAGCACCATGTGCGCATAGCACCCCGCACCGTGGCCATCGCGGCGATCTCCGGCATCGTGCTCGGCCTCTCGATCACGGCGCTCGACTACGCCCCCTCCGATTCGGGCCTCACACCGGCCTTCGTCGAGCTGGCGGTCGGAGTCGTGATCATGCTCGCCCTCCTCGGCGTCGCCGCGCTCAGTGCCGCCGTGCGCAGGGGCCTCGCCACCCTCGACGTCGACGAGGAGGACTCGCATTCCCGCGACATCCCACGACGCACCGCGCTCTGGATGCTGCTCATCGGCGGCATCCTGCTCGGCGCGGCGAACTCCCTGCTCGTCCTCGCACTGCAGCACGGCGACCTCGCCGTGGTCTCTGTGCTGATCGGCATCTATCCGCTCGCGACGATCGTGCTCGCACGGGTGGTGCTGAAGGAGAGGATGTCGCCCGTTCAGACCTCAGGTGTCGCGCTCGCCCTGGTCGCGACGGGCCTGCTCGCCCTCACAGCGTGAAGCCGGCGTTACACCGTCGGTTGAGGAGCACACGGCGAAGTCCGTGCGCGTCTGGTAACCACGCGACTCAGTCCTCAGCGATGCCGATCTTTGCGTGCAGGCGCTTCATCCAGCGCGGCGCCCACCACATGATGCGCTCCTGCCAGGTCATGAACGCCGGCACCAGCAGACAGCGCACGATGGTCGCGTCGATGAGCACGGCGAACGCCAGGGCGACGCCGAGCTGCTTGATCAGCACGAGGTCGCCGGTGGCGAATCCGGTGAAGACGACGATGATGATGAGCGCGGCAGAGGTGATGATGCGGCCAGACCGCTGGAGCCCGAGCGCGATCGCCTCTCGGCCGGGTGTGCCGGCATCCACCCGCTCCTTGATGCGGCTCAGGATGAACATCTCGTAGTCCATCGCAAGGCCGAACCCGAACGCGAGGGTGAGCAGCAGCACGATGACGTCGACGCCGTAGACGTGGTTCGCGTCGAAGCCCAGCACGCCGGCGAACGCCCCGTCCTGGAATCCCCACACCAGAAGGCCGATGGATGCCCCGAGCGAGAGTGCACTCGCCACGAGTGCTTTGAGAGGCACGACGAGTGACCCCGTCATCAGGAACAGCAGCACGATCGTGCCGATCGCGACGATGAGGATGGCCAACGGCGCACCCCGAGCCAGGGAGTCCGCCAGATCGACGGTGCTCGCGTCCACCCCCGTCACCCAGTGCGGGAAGGAGGGCGGGTCCGCGCGGATCTCGCGCACGACGCCGACCCCGTTCCGCGGGTCGACGTCCACTCTGGCGCTCCACGCGTGGGCGGACTGCGTCGGCTGCTGCACCGAACGCACGTCATCCAGCTTCCTGACCTCGTTCGACCAGTCGACGAGGTTCTCGCGGGTCGTGGTGACCAGCTGGATGCGGGCCGGTGCAGCATCCGGGAACTCGTCCGTGAGCGTGGTCTGGAACGCGTACTGACTGGAGACTCGAGGCACCGCGTCGATGCTCGTGTTCGCCAGGGTGAGCGAGACGATCGGGCTGGCGAGCAGCAGGAGCACGAGCACGCAGGCGAGCGTGACGAGCGCGGGATGACGCTGCACGCGCCTCGTGAGGCGCGAGAACACTCCCTCGTCGGGCGCGACGTCGCCGAACCGAGTGATGTACTTGCCGAGCCAGGGCAGCTTGGTCAGTGCCCCCGGCCGCAGCAGTTTCTCGCCGGTGAGCGAGATGATCGCGGGAATCAATGTCAGTGCGGAGAGGATGCCGACCAGCGCCACCGCGATCGCCGCGATTCCGACCGCCCGAACGAACGACGGCTCGAAGACGAGCAGCCCGAGGCAGGCGATCGCGAAGGTGGTGCCGGAGAAGAGCACGGTGCGACCCGCGCGGTCGAGGGCCGACCCCACGGCCGCGAGTCGGAGGGCTCGGGCATCCTGCTTCGTCAATTGCGCCACTTGCGCGCTATTGCGCCCTTCTCGTTGGCGCAATTGAGCGGAAGTGGCGCTGTTGCGTGCCACAGCGGCCCGCGCGGCGGCCGCCCGGTACTCCTCCCGGAATCGGCTGACGACGAGCAGCCCGTAGTCGATCGAGAGGCCGAGGCCGACAGCGGTGATCACGTTGATGACCGTGTTGGCGATGTCGGTCAGGTATGTGAAGGCCAGCAGGAGTCCGAGCGACGTGACGATGGATGCCCCTGCACCGATCAGCGGCAGGCCCGCAGCGATGAACCCGCCGAAGACCACCAGCATCACGAGCAGAGCGATCGGGAGCGCGACCGTCTCGCCGCGACGCAGGTCGTTCTCTGAGATGCTCTGCAGCGAGCTGGTGAGCAGCTGGGTGCTGCCGACCTCGACCGTGGCGTCAGGATGCGCGGCGCGCAGGTCGTCACGCGCGGCATCCATGTCCTTCTGCACCTGGTCGACGATCGCCTGCGACGGATCGTGGCCGTTCACGCCCTCCACGGTCGCGGTGATCAGGATGCCCTCGCCATCCTTCGCCACGAGCGGAGCGACCTGCGGGTTCTCGGCGCCGCCCGGCACCGCGAGAGGGTCGACGACGGTGGTGTCCGGCAGCGCCGCGAGCTGGGCAGCGAGCGCCGTTGTGCGCGCCACCAGCTCGGGATTCGCCGGATCGACGCCGTGCACAAGCAGCGTCACGCTCTTTCCGGCCGACCCCGACCCGAGCTTGTCTGCTCCTATCGAGCTCTCGCCGTTCACGCTCGGCACCGACCCGCCGAGGCGGTCGAACAGGGTCTGCCCACCGACGCCGAAGAGCGCTGTAGATGCGGCGACGGCGATCACGATCAGCCACGCACCGAGCGTGATCCACGGGTGTCGGGCCGCAGTCGCCCCGAGTCGTCCTACCGGGCCGATGCGGCGGGTGCTCGGCTGCTCCAAGGCTCCTCCTCGCGATGCCGCGGGCGAGCCGCGCGAGGAAAGTCTAGAGCGACGCCGTGACGTCAGTGCCCGACGGTGAAGCGCCGGTTGCGGTGTGCGGGCTCCGCGAGTTCGTCGACGAAGGCGAGGGCGTAGTCCGTGCCGGAGATCTCGGACGAACCGTCATCCTTCGTGACCAGGATGTCGCCGTTCGTGCGATACGAACCTGTCGTCTCTCCCGGCGCATAGCTGCCGTAGAGCGCCGCAGGGCTCACGTAGAACCACTCGAGACCCGCGCCGTCCGCGTGGTTCGCCTGCAGCCAGTCGAGCGCCTTGGCGTGCGTCGTTGCTTCGGGCTTCCACTCGTCGTGGAAGTCGGGAGTGTCGTACAGACGCGGACCACCCTCGGCAACGAACGAGCTGCCTGCTCCCCCGACGACGCCGAGGCGCGCGCCTGCTTCAGCCGCAGCATCCGCGATGCCCGCGACGTACGGCAGCAGAACGTCGGTGCCGTCGTCTGTCGTTGCATGAACGGAGAGGACGAGCGCGTCCTGCCCGTCGACGAGCCGTGCGACAGCACTCGGATCGGTGTACGACCCGATGAGATACTCGACGCCGTCGATCGGGTCCGCAGGCTGGTTCCGCGAGAGCGAGCTCACCTGCCATCCGCGCTTCAACGCCTCACGTGCGATGTTTCCCCCGCTGTAGCCGCTTCCGCCGATGATCGCGATCTTCATGCGCGTTGTTTCCTCTCGTCCTGGGCCGCCTTGCGGCCGTTCTCATGCGTTCGCATGCACGAGGTGAGCCAACACGACCGGCGCCCCTTCCATTCCGCTCCACTCGCCCAGCAGCGTGCCGCCGCCCTCGGGCGCCTCGTCGAGAGAACCGGGCACGCGCACGATCGTGATCGAGATGCCATCGCTCGTCACGGTCGTCGTCGTCACATCACTGGTCAGTTCGAGCGATTCCGGAGTCGCTGCGACGGCAGGCACGCCGGCATCCGCAGTCCCGCTGCCGTGCACGTGCGCGTCGCCCGTCTTGGGCACCTGCACACCGTTCTCCTCGTAGTGCTGCTCCACCTCGGAGCCGCCGGTCACCACTGTGCGCACCAGCTCGGCGACATACACCGGGTCACCTGTCGCGTCGTAGACCCACCGCGTGCCGAGAACGCTGTGCTCCATGGTGCCGAGGAGCAAGGCATCCGCACCCTCCAACGGAGCGCCACGGTAGGTGAGAGGGATCTGCAACGTCGTCCCTCCGACCTCGACCAGCAGCGTCTCGATGCCGACCTCGCCTGCCGGGTCGTCGAACCGGAACGAGGCGACACGTTCGAGGTCGGCGTCCGCGTCATCCGCGGAGAAGAACGGCTGCGAGGGCAGCCAGCCGGCCACGAGTTCGAGCTTCGACGGAGTCAGCTGGGCGTGATGCAAGAGGGCCATGTTCACCACCCTGGCACACCACGACTGCGGCCATACGGCATAGCCTGACGGGCATGACCTCGACGTGGAATGAAGCCGAGCTGAAGACCATCGACGCGGATGACGAGGTGGTGCTGACATCCCGCAAACACGACGGCTCCCCGAGCTCGCCGGCGACCATCTGGATCGTGCGGGTGGGCGACGAGGTCTTCGTGCGGTCGGCATACGGCACGGGTAACCGGTGGTACGCGCGCGCCAACACGGCGGGCGCCGGGCATGTCACGATCGGCGACGTCTCGCGCGATGTCAAGTTCGAGGATGCCTCTGCCGACGCGAATCACGCGGCAGTCGACACCGCGTATCACGCAAAGTACGACGCGAAGTATCCGAAGCAGTACGTCGATCCCGTCGTGGACGAGAGGTCGCACGCGGCGACCCTGCGGCTGATCCCCGCGTGACGGGATCGACCTCCGCCTCGATGCACGACGGCCAGCTCGAGGTGACCGTCGACACCGTTCGCCGGCTCCTCGCCGATCAGTTCCCGCAGTGGTCGAACGTCCCTGTCGTCCCCGTCGAGGGGTCGGGCACGGTGAACGCGATCTTCCGCATCGGCGACCATCACGCGGCGCGATTCCCGCTCGTCGTCGACGATCCGAGGGTCGCCCGTCACATCATCGACGCCGAAGCGGATGCCGCTCGTGAGCTCTCCACCATCGCGAGCGTCCCCACCCCAGTGGTGCTCGCCATCGGTGATCCCGGGCGCGGCTATCCCGGTCCCTGGTCGGTCAGCACGTGGCTCGACGGCTCCCCGGCGACGCCGGATGGCCTTGCGTGTTCGACCGAGTTCGCGGCCGACGTTGCTGGGTTCATCCGCGAACTTCGCGACGCCGACACCCACGGCCGCGCCTTCTCCGGCGGAGGACGCGGAGGGGATCTGCGTGCCCACGACGCCTGGATCGAGGAGTGCCTGGCGAAGAGCGTCGGCCACTTCGACGCGGGACCCGTGGACGTCGATGCGCTCGACGACGCTTGGCGATCACTCCGTGAGCTTCCGCGCCACTCCCCCGATGTCATGTCGCACAAAGACCTCATTCCCGCCAACCTCCTCATCGATCAGGGACGCCTGACCGGGGTGCTCGACGTCGGCGGCTTCGGCCCGGCCGATCCCGCGCTCGATCTCGTCGTCGCATGGCACGTGTTCGACGATGGTCCGCGCGCCGAGCTGCGCCGCGGCCTCGGTTCGGACGATCTCGAATGGAAGCGCGGTGCCGCGTGGGCGTATGTGCAAGCCATGGGACTCGTCTGGTATTACGCACGCAGCAACCCGACGATGAGTGCGCTCGGCCGCAGCACTCTCGAGCGAGTCATAGCATCCAGCGTCGCCTCGGCCTCGGTCCCGTAGCTTCGACCCCACGAGCGTCGGTCGCCTCGACTAGCGTTCGGCACATGGACCTCAGCGACGAGCAACACGCGTTTCTCGACTCCACCCGCTCCGCGGCGATGATCACGATCGGACGTGATGGCATGCCCAAGGCCGTCCGCGTCGGCGTCGTCGTCGTCGACGGACTCCTGTGGAGCAGCGGCACCGCCGACCGCGCCCGCACGAAGCGGCTGCGTCGAGACCCGCGCTGCACGGTGTTCGTGTTCGATTCGCATCACAGGTATCTCAGCCTGGAGACAACGGTCACGATCCTCGACGGTGCGGATGTCCCCGAGCAGAGCATGCGACTGTTCCGCCAGATGCAGGGCCGCCCGTCCGGCGACCTGCTGTGGAACGGGCAGGAAGTGAGCGACTCCGACTTCCTCGACGCGATGGTGCGCGAGGAGCGTCTGATCTACCAGTTCGAGGTGAACCACGCCTACGGGCTGGTGTGAGGGATGACGCGGCAGCGACCCCTCCCACCGCGGCGCGTCCCGCTGGCCTAGGCTCGGGGCCATCCGGTCTCGTCATCGCTGGAAGGACACCATGCCCGACTCGAACGACAGCCGCGTCGCGGTCTACATCGACTTCGACAACATCGTCATCTCGCGATACGACCAGGTGAACGGCCGCAACTCGTTCCAGCGCGACCGCGTGCGCCAGTTCGATCCGGATGCCAGGGGCTCCGACAACAAGGCATCAGACAGCAAGACCGCCGATGCCACCGGGCTGGACGCATCCCTCTCCGCGAAGCTCGCCGCAGCAACGGTCGACGTCGGCGCCATCATCGACTTCGCTGCATCTTTCGGCACGCTCGTGCTCACCAGGGCCTACGCGGACTGGTCGGCGCCGGTGAACGCCGTCTATCGTCACCAGTTGGTCGGTCGTGCTGTCGATCTCGTGCAGCTGTTCCCGGCCGCCGCATATGCGAAGAACGGGGCGGACATCCGCCTCGCCGTCGACACCGTCGAGGACATGTTCCGCCTTCCCGACCTCACGCACGTGGTGATCGTCGCCGGCGACAGCGACTATGTGCCGCTCGCGCAGCGCATCAAGCGGCTCGGACGTTACGTGGTGGGCATTGGCGTCGCCGGATCCACAAGCCGCACGCTCGCCGCGGCGTGCGACGAGTTCTACAGCTACGACGCGCTGCCGGGCATCGAGCGTCCGACGCCGCCGGTGGTGAGGCAACGTGCGAGTGAAACAGCAGCGGAGGTCGACGCAGAGAAGGATGTCGAGCAGGATGCCGCTCCCCCGACATCCAACTCCTCACGCGCCAAGGCACCAGCGAAGTCGTCCAGGGGTTCGTCGACGAAGCAGCAGCCGCAGGTGCAGCAGTCGGCGGCGGAGGAAGAGGACGAAGATGCCTCCCTCGACCCTCAGCTCGAGGCAACCGGTCTTCTGGAGCGTGCCCTGCGCATCGGTCACGAGAAGGATGACTCGGAGTGGCTGCACTCCTCGGAGGTCAAGACGCAGATCAAGCGCATGGATCCGTCGTTCAGCGAGAAGCAGCTCGGCTTCCGCTCGTTCTCTGACTTCATCAAGTCGCGAGCCGACATCGCCGACCTCGACGACAGCAGCACGACGCAGCTGGTGCGGCTGAAGCCTCCGCCGGCGCCACCCGCGACTGCGAAGCGGGCACCCCGGCGCGCGAAGGGGTAGCTCCAAGCGCAGTAGCCGCGCGGTCGCGCTGCCCCTGCCGCGGGTTGAGGAGCGTCGCCTGCAGGACGACCTGGCGCCCCCTGCCGTTGGTTGAGGAGCACCGCGGAGCGGCGCGTCTCGAAACCCGCCGCGAGTGATACCTGTCCAAGGTCCGCTGTTCGATCCGGTTTGTCAGTGGTCATATCTACAATCGTTAATATGTTCGATACCATCGACATCGACCCGGACTGGGGTGGCGACACCGACCTCATGACGGTCGATGACCCCGACTACACGACCGTCGACGATTCCGATTATGTGACTGTCGATGCCGAAGACCTCATGTCGTTGCGTGGTGGCCGGGCGCCGTCGGTGGAGGAGATTCTGGGGTTCGCGTTTGATGACGCGGTGGGGTTTCAGACGATGGCGAACCTGGAAGCGGCACGTCAGGTGTTCGCGGTGCATGACGCGTTCCAGATCGCCCGCGAGTATCCGCGGATCTATCTGCCGGTGAGTGCCGCCTCGAAGTCGCCTGGGGTGGATGCGATCGATTTCGCGGAACGGTCTGTCGCGTTCGATCTGGCGCAAAGGTTGCATCTGAGTGAGAACGTGGTGCGGGACTACGACCACCAAGCCGCCGTGCTACGAGAGACACTCCCACAACTGTGTGAGTTGTTCCGGTCGGGGCGAATCAGCCAGCAGCATGTGCGGGCCGCGGTCGACAACGCCACCGGGTTCCCCACCCCTGAGGTCGCCGCCACCTATGACCAACGACTCGCCACGATCGTGGAAGGGTTACGTCCGGGTGAGTTCGCACGACGGTGCAGGCTGGTGCGGGAGCGGTTATGCGTGGACACCCTGCAGGAACGCCACCACACCGCCCGCATGAAGCGACGCGTGTCGATTGAGGCGGACGAGGACGGGATGGGCTGGTTGAACCTCTACGCCCCGATGACCGACCTCGCCGTCATCGACGCCCGCCTATCCGGTACCGCAACCCGGATGCGACAGGAACCCGGCGAGGAGCGTACCAAAGAACAACTGCGTGCCGACGCGTTGATCGCCTGGGCCAAGGGCGACAGCAACAGCCCTGCCGCGACAACCACAGTGGAACCGATCCTGTTGGTAGATGCTGACGGCAGGTTCGCGGAACTCCTCGGCTACGGACCCATCGACCCCCACACCGCCGCCACCACCCTCCGCAACGCACCGTCCTTCCACCGAGTGGTCAACGACCCGGTCGCACCGGCGAACCTGTCCCTGGACCGCCGCAGCTACCGACCATCAGCAGACCAACGCCGCTGGTTGACACTCCGCTACGGACTCGACGACGACGCGACACCCTTCCTCGCCCCCGACGCCGAAATCGACCACGTCATCGAATACCAACACGGCGGGCTCACGAACGTCACCAACCTCCTCCCGTTGAAGAAACGCTTACACCGCCTCAAAAGCGTCACGAAGATCCGCATCGACCCCGACCCAGGCGGAGGTATTCGAGTACGAACACCCACCACCCACCACACCGACCCACCACCCTTCTAACCCGAGGCGGCCGGCGCAGCGTGCATCGGTAACGTGCTCCCCCACCGCCGGTTGAGGAGCACGCCACAGGCGCGCCTCTCGAAACCACACCCTCCGCTGGTCGAGTCATGGGCGGCGCGGCCGCCCGCGTCTCGAAACCCATCACCCCACGATCAGTGATTGGCTGTCGTCGTGACGATTGACGTTGTCGAAACCACCATCGCCGACCTTCAGGCCGCGCTCGAATCCGGCGCGACCACCGCCGTGGAACTGGTCGACGCCTACCTCGCGCGCATCGACGCGTACGACGTGCCGGGAACGGCGACCGCGCTCAACTCCGTGGTCGTTCGCAATCCGGATGCCAGCGCTGAGGCCGAAGCATCCGACCGGCGTCGCGCCGCAAGACAGACGCTGGGCCCACTGGACGGCATCCCGTACACCGCCAAGGACAGCTACCTCGCTCGTGGACTCACCGCGGCGGCCGGATCGCCTGCCTTCGCCGACCTCGTCGCCCAGCGCGATGCCTTCACGATCGAGCGGCTGCGTGCCGGCGGTGCCGTGCTCATCGGGCTCACGAACATGCCGCCGATGGCCAACGGCGGCATGCAGCGCGGCGTCTACGGTCGCGCCGAGAGCCCCTACAACGGCGACTGGCTGACGAGCGCGTTCGGATCGGGGTCGTCCAACGGCTCCGGCACGGCGACGGCCGCGAGCTTCGCGGCGTTCGGGCTCGGAGAGGAGACCTGGTCATCCGGCAGGGCGCCCGCATCGAACAACGCCCTGTGCGCCTACACGCCCTCACGCGGGGTGATCTCGGTGCGCGGCAACTGGCCGCTCGTGCCGACCATGGATGTCGTCGTGCCCCACACCCGCACCATGGCCGATCTGCTCGAGGTGCTCGACGTGATCGTCGCCGACGACCCTGACACCCGCGGCGACTTCTGGCGGTCCCAGCCGTGGGTGAACATCCCGGCGGCATCCGAGGTGCGGCCATCCTCGTACCCGGCGCTCGCGCCGAGACCACGGAGCGCACCGGACGCAGCGACTGCGGCACTCCGTGGCAAGCGCGTCGGCGTCCCCCGCATATACATCAACACCGACCCGGATGCCGGCACCGCCGAGCATCCCGGCATTGGCGGCTCCACCGGGCAGCGCATCACGACCCGCGAGTCCGTGATGGCACTGTGGCGTGCCGCACGTGCCGACCTCGAAGCGGCCGGAGCCGAGGTGGTCGAGGTCGACTTCCCCGCCGTCACGAACTACGAGGGCGACCGTCCTGGCGCACCGACGATCGCCACCAGAGGGCTGGTCTCACCGGAGTTCCTGCACAGCGAGATCGTCGACCTGTCCGCGTGGGCGTGGGACGACTTCCTCGCAGCCAACGGCGACCCGCACCTCAGCGGGCTCGCGAACGTCGACGGCGCCGCGATCTTCCCTCCGCCGCCGGGCGCCCTCCCCGACCGGTACACCGGGTTCGACGATGACATCGCGACGTATCCGGTGGTGGTGCGCGAGCGACCCTATGACGCGTTCACCGACATCCCCCATCTCGAAGAGGGAGTGCGCGGCCTGGAGGAGACGCGCCGCATCGACCTCGAGGAATGGATGACCGACCTCGGCCTCGACGCCGTCGTGTTCCCCGCCGTCGCCGATGTGGGGCCAGCCGACATGGACGTGAACCCCGACTCGGCCGACCTCGGATGGCGCAACGGGGTGTGGGTCGCGAACGGAAACCTCGTGCCGCGACACCTGGGCATCCCCACCGTGACCGTGCCGATGGGCACGATGGCCGACATCGGCATGCCCGTCGGCCTCACGTTCGCGAGCCGCGCCTACGACGACACCGCACTGCTCACCCTCGCTGCCGCATTCGAAGCGACGAACAGTCGCCGCACCGAGCCGACACGCACACCGCGGCTGTGATGACGGCCCCGCCGGTCGAGTAGCGCGGCGGCGAAGCCGGCACACGTTTCGAGACCTTCACCGCGGCTCGGGGCTTGGTCTCGATACACGTCGACCTGCGGTCGGCGCTACTCGACCACCGGATTCGTCTGGCGCGGCGCCCCGAGGACGTGGTTCAGCCAGTCGAGGATGATCCTCACGCTCTCCGGGTCCAGCCTGGTACCCGGCTCGTTGTACCCGTTGCCGGGCGACGCGGCCACCTCTTGCGGTGTGCGCTCGTCCTCTTTGAATACGTGGTTGGCGTTCAACGGAAAGGCGAACGTCACCCGGTCGTTTCCCGCCGCTGCCTTCTGCAGCGGATCGCCGTCGGCATACAGGTCGATCTGCACGTCGTGACCGCCGATGAGCACGAGAGTCGGGATGTGGACCTCGGCGATCGTGTCGACGGCGGACTCGACCCAGAGCTCCCGCGCGAACGGCAGGTTGGCCGGGGTGTCGAAGCTGGCGAGCACCATGCGCACGCTGTCTGGCAGCGCGGGATCGGGATCCATCGATCCGCCCGCCGCATACCTCGCAGCGGCCTCCTCGACCTTCGGCATCAACTCGGCCCCGCCGGGCAGCTGAGACGCCTGCAGCGCGAGCTGCGTCAGGAGAACATCCTGGATCGGGCGCCCGGGCGGAGCCGCAAGAACGAGCCCGACGAACGGCACTGCCTGCTCGCTCGTCGCATAGTGCAGAACGTGCAGCGTCCCCTCGCTGTTGCCGAGACCGACGATGCGGGCGGCATCGATGTCTTCCTCAGCGGCGAGCGTCGCGACGGCGGCGACCAGCTCGTCGAGGTGCGAGCGCATGCTCATCGTGCCGATCAGCTTCGGAAGATTGTCCATCGCGTGCGGACCGGATGCCCGCTTGTCGTACCGCAGCGAAGCGATTCCGGCGTCCGCGAAGGCCTCGGCGAAAAGCCGTCCGCTGCCGTTGGTGCCCGGCAACATCGGCGAGCACCAGTCGCGGTCGGTCGGGCCGCTGCCTGCGACGAGCACGACAGCCGGGAACGGTCCTGCGCCATCCGGCCTCACGACGGTTCCCTCCATGGTGATGCCGTCGAGAACCCAGGACACGTCGGTGGACACGCTCATACCGACAGTCTCGCAGCGGAGGTCACGCTGGGTCGAGCAGCGGATGTCACGCACCCACGATGACCGGCAGCCTCACGCCGAGTTCACACGCGGGTCGATGACACCGTAGACGATGTCGACGATGACGTTGGCGACCGCGATGAGGATGGCGGCGAACAGCGTCACCCCGACGACGACCTGCAGGTCGAGCGTGCCGATCGCGGTGATCAGCAACGAGCCGATGCCCTGCATCGAGAACACCCGCTCGGTGATCACCGCACCGCCGAGCAGCACGCCCAGGTCGAGGCCGAACAGCGTGACGACCGGGATGAGCGCGTTGCGCAGCCCGTGCCGCATGACGACTGCACGCTCGGTGAGGCCCTTCGCCCGAGCGGTGCGCACGTAGTCCTGCCCGAACTGCTCGAGCAGCTCGCCCCTGGTGAGCCGCGCGTACACGGCCGCGCTGATGAACGCGAGTGCACACCACGGCAGTATCAGGTGCAGGAACCATCCGACGGGGTCCTCCGTGAGCGGCTCATACCCGCCCGTGGGCAGCCAGCCGAGCCGGAACCCGAACAACAGGATGAGCAGCATCCCGACCAGATAGGCGGGAGTCGACACCCCGGCGATGGCAACCGTCATGACTGCCCGGTCGGCGCCCTTTCCGCGACGGATCGCAGCGATCGTGCCGCCGAACACCCCTGCTGCGAGCCACAGAACGGCCGCACCGACTGCGATGGACGCGGTGACGGGGAAGTGGGACAGGATCAGGTCCGTCACCGAGGTGTTCAGTTGGAACGAGTAGCCGAGGCACGGTGCGGCGCAAACGATGGCACCCGATCCCGCGCCGAAGGAGCGACCGACGACGATGCCCTTGAGGAACTCCCAGAGCTGCCCGTACCAGGGCAGGTTGAGGCCGAGGTATTCCTTCGCGTGAGCAAGGTTCTCCGGAGTGCAGGGCTTGCCGCACGAGAGCTGCGCCGGGTTCGACGGCAGCAGATAGAAGATGATGTACGTCAGCGCCGTGACCACCAGGAGCACGATGACGACCCCGAGCAGCCGGAACGCGATGTAGCGGAACATGCGCATCAGCCGGCGACCTCCGGGCTCTGGGTGGGCGGATGCTCCTCGCCCGCAATCGTGACGGTCGCGGCCGAACGCGCCGCGGCATCCTGCCTCCCCCGACGCGACCTCCGGCGGTTCACACGCGGGTCGAGGGCATCTCGGAGCCCGTCGCCGAAGGCGTTGAAGCCGAGCGTGATCAGCACGAGCGCGCCTCCGGGGAACAGCAGGTAGGCGGGATCCGTCGAGAACCACCCGACGGCGTTGCCGATCGTGCGACCCCACGACGGCGTGGGCGGCGGAACGCCGACACCGAGGAACGACAGAGCGGCCTCGGTGCCGATCATGGTCGGGATGAGGATCGTCGCATACACGATGATCGTCGACCCGACATTGGGCAGGAGCTGCCGCCAGAGCACGTGCGCCGACCCTGCACCCATCGCCTGCGACGCGACCACATAGGTGCGCTGTCGCAGCGAGAGCACCTGGCCGCGCACGACCCTGGCGACCGCCGGCCAACCGAAGAAGCCGATGATCAGCACCATGAGCACGGGGCGGGGGAACGATGCGGCGACGATCGCCGTGAGCGAGATCATGAAGATGAGGCTCGGAAAGCCGAGCATGACGTCGACGATGCGGCTCACGATGCGGTCATACCAGCCGCCGAGGTAGCCGGCGGTGAGTCCGACCAGCACGCCGATGCTCACCGCGATGAGGGTCGCGAGCACGCCGACGGTGATCGAGAGCCGACCGCCGTAGACGACGATCGAGAACAGGTCGCGGCCGGTAAGCGGTTCGACGCCGAACCAGTGCTCCCACGAGATGCCGCCGCCGAATCCCTTCGGCGAACCGTTCGCGTCGAGCGCCGACAGGTGGTAGCTGTAGGGATTCTGACCGTTGATGCCGGTGATCAGAGGGGCGAAGATCGCGGCGAGCACGAACACCAGAACGACGATGATGCCGGTGAGCGCCCAACGATCCCTGCGCAGATGATTCCAGACGTTCATGCGCTCTCCTCCAGCAGCCGCCACGCCTCACGCCGGGCGGTCTGGGCACCCGGATCGGCGACCGGGGCTGCTGCGAGCAGCCGCTTGGTGTACGGGTCGACCGGCGAGGCGAGCACGCTCGCGGCATCCCCCCGCTCTACGACGCGGCCGTCGCGCAGCACCACGACCGAGTCGGCAAGGCGGCGCACGACGGCGAGGTCGTGGCTGATGAAGAGGCACGCGAAGCCGAGTCTGCGCTGCAGATCCTGCAGAAGATCCAGAACGGATGCCTGTACCGACACGTCAAGCGCGCTCGTCGGTTCATCCGCGATGAGCAGCCGCGGTTCGAGTGCGAGCGCCCGCGCGATGGCCACACGCTGACGCTGTCCGCCGGAGAGCTCGTGAGGGTAGCGCTCGGCGAAGTCGATCGGAAGGCTCACCTGCAGAAGCAGCTCGCGCACCCTGTCGCGACGTTGCGCCCGCGACATCGAGGTATGCAGCCTGAGCGGTTCCGCGACACTGTCTCCGACGGTGTTGCGCGGGTTGAGCGACGACGCCGGGTCCTGGAACACGTACCCGATGCGACTGCGGATGTCGCGCCTCAGCCTGCGCGACGCGCCGGTCAGCTGCACCCCTGCCACCGTCGCACGTCCTCCCGCGATCGGCACCAGCCCGGCGAGCGCACGCCCGATCGTGGACTTTCCCGAACCGGATTCGCCGACGAGCCCGACGACCTCTCCGCGCGGAATCGCGAAGCTCACGCCGTCGACGGCCCGCACGGCGACACCACGGCGATGGAAGACGACCGACACGTCCTCGAGCATCGCTGCGGCATCCGGCACGGCCTCGGCGTCGACGAGCGGTGGCTCGGCAAGCTCTGCCGCCGGCCCCGAGTCATCCATGGCGGAGATCTGCTCGGTGAATGCCGCCACGTCGAGATCCGCAAGGGTCGGAACTGCGGCGAGCAGTCGCTTGGTGTAGTCCGAGGTCGGGGCCGCGAAGACAGCGTCGACCTCGCCGTGTTCGACCACCTTGCCCGCACGCATGACGAGCACGTCGTCGGCGAGGTCTGCGACCACACCCATGTCATGGGTGATGAGCAGAATGGCCGCATCTCGGGAGTCGCGCAGCGAGCGCAGCAGATCGAGGATGCCCGCCTGCACCGTGACGTCCAGCGCGGTCGTCGGCTCGTCGGCGATGATCGCCACGGGGTCGCAGCTGATCGCCATCGCGATCATGGCGCGCTGCAACTGGCCGCCGGAGAGCTCGTGCGGGTACGAAGCGGCGATGCGACGGGGATCCTGCAGGCCGACGGAGGCGAGCAGCTCTTCGACGCGGCCCCGCAACTCCGACTTGGCGCGGATCGGCCGGTGAACGGTGATCGCCTCGGCGATCTGACGACCGATCGGGTACACCGGGTCGAAGGCGCTCATCGGCTCCTGGAACACCGTGCCGATCATCCCGCCGCGAACCTCTCGCAGCTCGGCACGCGGGGCGCCGATCAGCTCGTTGCCGTTCAGGCGGATGCTGCCGGTCACCGTCGCCGTGTCGGGAAGCAGCCCGAGCACGCTCATCGCGGTCACCGACTTGCCCGACCCCGACTCGCCGACGAGGGCGAGCACCTGTCCGGAGTACAGGTCGAAGCCGGCCCGGTCGACGACCAGGCCGGCTTCGTCGTGCTGCGGAAACGAGATCGACAGATCCCGTACGCTCAGCACCGGCTCGCGAGGGGCCGGTTCTCGGAGCGAGGTCACTTCTGCAGCGTCAGCGTCATGTAGTCCGGGTAAGCCGGGAACGACGGGATGAAGAAGTTGCCGACGCCGGACCCGCGAAGGAACGACTGCTTGGCGTAGATCAGCGGCACGATCGGGGCATCCGCCATGATCTGCTTGTCGATCGCCGCCCAGTCGGACTGGGCCTTCTTGGGGTCGACCTCGGCCTGCGCTGCGGCGATCGCCGCGTCGACGGACGGGTTCGAGTATTGCGACACGTTGTAGTTGCCGTTGCCGATCTGGCTCGAGTCGAAGAGCGGCGAGATGTTCGAGTTGGCCGACGGGAAGTCCGGCTGCCAGCTCATCAGCGCCAGGTCGAAGGTAGGGTTGCTCACCGCGACGTCGGTGTAGAACGAGTCGACATCCTCGGGCTTGAGCGTGACTGCGATGCCGACGCGCTTCAGGCCCTCCTGGATCGCCTGCGCCTGAGCGAGCGACGCGGCGTCGTTCTGCGTGAGCAGCGTGAGGTTCAACGAGCTGACGCCCGCAGCGGAGAGCAGGCTCTTCGCCTTCGACACGTCACCGCTCGCCTTGGCCGGGTACAGGTCGTAGTTCACGCGTCCGGCGATGCCCGGGGTGATGAGGGTCGTCGCAAGGGTGCCGGCCTGAGCGCCACCGGATGCCACCAGGTACGACTGCTTGTCGACGGCGTACTCCAGAGCCTGGCGCACCTTGAGGTTCTTCAGTTCGCCGCGCTGCGTGTTCATCGTGAGATACTGGATCGGTCCGGCCGCCGACGTCGCGACGCGCTGCTTTGCCGTCGAGTTGCCGTTGACGGACGCGAGGTCGGATGCCCCGAGATACTGCGCGCCGAAGGCGTCCTTGTACTGCCCGGTGTCGCTGATCAGGTTCTGAACAGCGGTGCTCTGGTTCTGGCCCTCCTGGAACACGACCTTGTCGGCGGTCGCGGTGCGCACCGAGTCGGTCTTCGAGCTCCAGTACTTGTTGCGCACCAGGGTCAGCGAGGTGCCGTCCTTGATGGACTCGACCTTGTACGGCCCCGTGGTGATCGGAGCCTTCGCGTACGTTGCGGGGTTGCCGTTGGACTGCTCGACCGGCGTGAAGGCCGGCATGGAGGCGATCCACGGCCAGTCGCCGAACGACTTGTCGAGGTGGAAGACGATGGTCTTGTCATCCGGCGTCGCAATCGAGGCCAGCTGCTGCCCGGTGAACGGGCCCTGGTACGAGTCGCCGCCGACGAGAAGGGTCTTGTGGTAGCTCAGGCCACCCGTGAGCTGGTTGCTGAAGGACCGCTCGACGCCGTACTTCACGTCAGCGCTCGTGATGGGCGTGCCGTCGGAGAACTTGAGGCCCGACTTGAGCGTGTACGTCCAGGTCTTGCCGTCATCGCTGACGACTCCCGTGTTCGTCGCCAAGTCGGGAACGACCTTCGCGTCCTTGCCCGGCTGCACCTCCCAGGTGGTCAGACGGCGGTCGAGCAGGCTGAGGCTCGTCGTCGCCAGGTTCTGGCTGGATGCCGGGTCGAGCGGAACGGTGCTCTGGGGCGTCAGGATGGTCAGCGTTCCGCCGGTCTGAGCCGACGACTTCGCGTTCTGTGACGAGCAACCCGTGAGCACGAGTGCCGCGGCGACCACGACGACGGCCGCGGTGGAGATTCTTCGCATGGTTTCCAGTCTCTGCGGGCGCTATCGAAGCGTGAAATCACATGACGCAATATGGCGTCAGAGTTCGCCCACGCAGAAAATTACGCACGCACGCATGCGGTTATTCCCTCACGACATGGTGTCCAGGATGCCCACAAGCGACTCGAACGTCGTTCGGGGGTTGAGCAGCGCGAACCGCGTGTTCGGCCGACCGGCGTGTGAACTGGGCGTGACGAAGGCACGTTGCTCGTCGAGAAGCCGGGCCGACCACGCGGCGTAGTCCACCTTGTCCCAGCCTTCTCGCTCGAAGACCACGATCGAGAGCTGCGGATGACGCACCAGCCGGAACCCGTCGCGCGACTCGATCTCGGCCGCGATCCGCCTCGCCAGTCTGAGCGACGTCGTCACGGCATCCCGATAGGCGGCGGCGCCGTGCGTGGCCAGGGAGAACCAGAGCGGCAGCCCCCGGGCCCTGCGGGTGAGGTGCACCGCGTAATCCGATGGACTCCACTCCGTCGCCTCGGTCAGCGTGTCGAGATATTCGGCGTGCTGGGTGTGCGCCCGGCGTCCGCTCTCCGGGTCGCGGTAGATCAGGGCGCAGGCGTCGAACGGAGCGAACAGCCACTTGTGCGGGTCGACGATGACCGAGTCGGCCTGCTCGACCCCGGCGAAGAGCGGGCGCGCTTCGGGCGAGAGCATGCCTGCCAGTCCGTATGCACCGTCGATGTGCAGCCAGAACGGATGCTCCTGCTTCAGCCCCGCGATAGACGCCAGGTCGTCGACGATGCCGAAGTTCGTCGACCCGGCAGTAGCGACCACGGCGAAGACATCCCCGCCACGGGCTTCGAGCGCCGGCCGAACCGCGTCGCCGGTGAGCACGCCGCGCTCCCCCGCGTCGACAGCGATCACGTCCACGTCCATCACACGTGCGGCCGACGCGATCGACGAGTGCGCCTCCGCGCTGCACACGACAGCCCATCGAGACGTCGGCGTGCCGCGCTCCCTGCGCGCGTGCTCCCGCGCTGCCACGAGTGCGGAGAGGTTGCCCAGCGTTCCGCCCTGCACGAAGACGCCGCCTGCGCCTTCCGGCAGCCCGAACTCCGCAGCCAGGAACGACAGCACCTCGTTCTCGGCGTAGACCGCCCCTGAGCCTTCCAGCCACGATCCGCCATAGACTGCGCTGGCCGAGACGACCAGGTCGAACGCTGTCGCCGCCTTCGTCGGAGCCGTCGGGATGAACGCGAGATAGTTCGGGTGGTCGGTCGTGATGCAAGCGGGGGCGAGCACCTCCGCGAACACGGTGAGCGCACGTTCGGCGCCGATCCCCTGCTCCAGCACGGAGCGTCCGGCCATCTGCGACAGCTCGGCCTCGGTGTACGTCTTGTCGAGCGGGGTGTCGACGGAGAGGATGCGCTGCCGCGCGTAGTCCAGCACCTGGTCGACGAGCACTTCGGTCTCTGTCGAGACGGCGTGCATCCGATCGCCATGCACCCGATCGTCCTGTGCCACTGCACCACTCCCTCTTCGTGGGCCCGGGCGACAGCGCCCCGGCTCCGCGGCGTCGTCGACGCGGCATTCGAGCCTCTCACACGCGGGCGGGAGGCGGCCAGGCCGTGTCCGCGCCGACTGGTGCACGATTATCGGTGTTCGGCACGCTCCTCTACAATTCCGTCCGTGGGGGAAGCTGCGGTCGACGTGACGCCGACGCCGCGTGACCTGCAGTCGGTACTCCTCGAAGGCAAGACCCGCACGCCTGAGCACCGAGCGGGATCCGTCAGTCGCCGCCCGATCATCGACCGGGCGCGGCGAAGCGGAGCGAGCGTCGTCACGGTCACGGCTCCCGCCGGGTACGGCAAGTCGACCATGCTCACCGAGTGGGCAGGGCTCGAGAGCAGGCAGGTCGGCTGGGTGTCGCTCGACCGTACGGATGACGACCCCGCGGCGCTCCTCTCCGTGATCGGGACCGCGTCGATCGGATTCAGCCCTGCTACCGAAAGCATCGTCCAAGACATGCGCAGCGGAGGAGCGACAACGCTCGATCGCGCCGCTCCCCTCCTCGCTGCTGCTTTGTCATCCGCCCCGTCTGCCTTCGTGCTGTTCATCGACGATCTGCACTGGGCAGACTCCGACGACTGCCAGGACGCGATCGAAGTGCTGCTCGCGGCCATCCCCTCCGAGTCTCAGATCGTGTTCGCCAGCCGTCGCGACCACCGGTGGCTCGCCGGTCTGCGGGCGACGGGCGCTGTGCTCGAGATCGGTCCCGACGATCTGCGCCTCGACCACGCCGCAGCACGGTCGATCTTCGAACAGGTCGGCGCCGCGACGGTGGCCGACTCCGACCTCGACACGATCGTCGATCGATGCGAGGGATGGCCGACGGGCCTCTACCTCAGCGCTCTAGTATCGCGGAGCGGAGGCGACGCGACCGCGCTGACGGGCCACGACCGCTACCTGGCCGACTACCTCTACAGCGAGTGCATCCGTCGTCTGCCCGAAGAGACGCAGACCTTCCTGAGGCGGAGTGCCGTGCTCGACGAGTTCTCGGCGGCCGCGTGCAACGCCGTGCTCGAAACGTCGACGTCGCAGGCCGAGCTTCAGGAGCTGGAGGCCGCGAACCTCTTTCTCATTCCGCTGGACCGCGACCGCACCTGGTACCGGTACCACGCGCTGTTCCGCGAGTTCCTGCTCGCCGAGCTGGAGCGGGTGGAGGGGGCGGAGTCCTCCGCCCAGCTGCATCGCCGCGCTGCCGCGTGGCACCAGAGCAACGGTGCCCCGGCTCGCGCAGTCGACCACCTTCTGCTCGCCGGCGACCTGCAGGAGGCGGGCGTGCTGGTCGCCCGGATCGCGCCGTCCCTCTACCAACGGGGCCAGATCGCGACCATCCGCCGGTGGCTCTCGCAGTTGGGCGACACGGTGTTGCAGGGCAACTGGCCTCTCATCGTGTCGATGATGTGGCTGGCGATCCTCTTCGGCGAGGTCGCGGTCGGCACACGATGGGCGCCGTTCCTGCGCGCGGTCGACCCGGCCACTCTCGATGAGGGAGAACGGGTCTACTTCACGTCCAACCGCGCGATGATCCGCGCGTCCCTTGTAGAGCATGGTCATCTGCAGGCTCTGGATGACGCGACATACGCCTACGAGAACGAGCCGGCCGACAGCGGGTGGCGCTCCCAGGCGATCTACCTCTGGGCATCCGCGTGTCTTCTGACCGGAGACGTGGAGACCGCGCGAAAGGGCTTCGAGGACTCCATCGCGACCGCCGAGAGGATCGGCAACTACGACAATGTGATCGTCAGCGGTCCCGAGCTCGCCCTCCTCGCGATCGAAGCGGGCCGCTGGGACACGGCCGCGCGGTACTCGGCCTGGGGAATCGAGCGCATCGCCAGCACCCACACCGAGGGCTACCCCACGACAGCCCTCGCCCTGGCGGTCGCAGCCCGCCTCGCCTTCCGCGAAGGCGACCGCAGGCGGGGCGACCAGTTCCTCGCACGGGGCATGCGCGCCCGCGCCGGCTGCACCTATCTCTTTCCGGGGTACTCGATCCGATCGCGACTGGAGCTCGCGAAGGCGCACGTCGCCATCGGGGACCGCAGCGCCGCCTGGCACCTCGTGCGCGAGATCGACGAGCTCCTCCGGCAGCGCGGCGACGTAGGCGCGCTCGCGACGCAGGTCGAAGAGTTCCGCGCCAGCCTCGCGCTCGAACCGGTGTCGACCGGTTCCGTGCCCCTGACCCCGGCCGAGCTGCGCCTGCTGCCGTATCTGCAGACGCATCTGACGATCGCAGAGATCGGTCAGCGGCTCTTCGTCTCGCGCAACACCGTGAGCTCGCAGGTCGGATCCATCTACCGCAAGCTCTCGGTGACGACTCGAGCTGCCGCCGTCGAACGCGCGACAGAGATCGGTCTCCTGGGCCGATAGCGCGCCACCCCCCTTTCGGGTCAGTGTTCCTTCTCGACCCTCAGGGATTTGCCTACGTGTTGAAGAGCCCTCATAAAATGACCGCTCGTGGGGGAAACAACGGGGCTTGTGGCACCGACACGACGCGATCTGCAATCGGTTCTGCTCGAAGGCAAGACCAGCACCCCGCAGTGGCGGCACGGGTCGGTGAGCCGACGCTCGGTCATCGATCGAGCACGGGAGAGCAGCGCAGGTGTGGTCACCGTGACGGCACCGGCGGGCTACGGCAAGTCGACCATGCTGGCCGAGTGGGCGGGCGCAGAGACACGCACCGTCGGGTGGGCCTCTCTCGACCGCACGGATGACGACCCTGGCGCGCTCCTGTCCGTGATCGCCACCGCGTCCATCCCCTTTGCCCCAGAGGCGGCGATCGTGGCCGCCGAGGTGCGCAGCAACGGCTCGGCGAGCCTGGCACGCTCCGCGCCGCTGCTGGCCGCTGCCCTCTCCACCGCCCCGCTCTCGTTCGTGCTCTTCATCGACGACCTGCACTGGGCAGACTCCGACGGCTGTCAAGATGCGATCGAGGTGCTGCTCGCCGCGGTTCCTCCCGGGTCGCAGATCGTCATGGCAAGCCGGCACGATCATTCGTTGCTCGCTCGGCTGCGAGCCATGGGCGCTGTTCAGGAGATCGGCCCAGAGGACCTGCGTCTGGATCACGCAGGTGCGAGGTCCGTCTTCGAGCAGGCCGGCGCGACAGCTGTCGACGACGCCGACCTCGACACGATTATCGAGCGATGCGAGGGATGGCCCGCCGGGCTCTACCTGAGCGCTCTGGTGCTCGGCGCGGGAGGTGACGCGGTCGCCCCGACGGGACATGACCGCTACCTCGCCGACTACCTCTACCGCGAGTGCATGAATCTCCTGCCGGACGAGACGCAGTCCTTCCTGAGGCGCACCTCCGTCCTCGATCAGTTCACACCGTCAGCCTGCAATGCTGTGTTGGAGATATCGAGGTCGCGCGGCCTTCTCCACGATCTCGAGGCGGCGAACCTCTTTCTCGTTCCTCTTGACAGAGAGCGCACCTGGTACCGCTTTCACGCCCTCTTCCGCGAGTTCCTCCAGTCGGAGCTCGAACGAGTGGAGGGCGCCGAGGCGGTTGCCGAACTGCACAGGCGGGCCGCAGCGTGGCACGAGCACAAGGGAGCGGCGCCTCAGGCCGTCGAGCACCTCCTTCATGCCGGTGACCTTGATCGCGCCGGACTCCTGGTTGCCGAGATCGCGCTTCCGATGTTCCAGCGAGGGCAGGCAGCGACGGTGGATCGCTGGCTCGCGACCCTCGGCACGGACGTCGTGCGGCGAAACTGGCCCCTGGTCGTCGAGATGTGCTGGATGACGGTGCTGTTCGGCAACATCGTCGAGGGAGAGCGATGGGCGCGCTTCCTCAACTTCCTCGATGCCGACAGCATCGAGGACGAGGAAGAGCGACTCCTCTTCGGCTCGGCCCGCGCCATGGTCCGTGCAGGCATGTGCGAGCACGGCTACGAGCACGTCGCGGGCGACGCGGCGTTCGCTTTCGAGCACGAGCCCGCGGAAAGCATGTGGCGCGATCAGGCGATCTACCTCTGGGGAGCTGCCTGCCTGCTCAAGGGAGACACGAACACTGCCGAGAAGGCGTTCACCGAGGCGATCGCACTCGCCGACGTGATGAGCAATCCGGACACGAACATACTTTCCGAGCCCGAACTCGCGCTGCTTGCAATCGATGCGGGCCGATGGAGGGAAGCGACAGCGCACGCCACTCGCGGAGTCGAGTACGTCGACAGCAATCACATGGAGGGTTATCCCACCACCGCCCTTGCCCTGGCCGTCGCGGCACGAGTGGCCTTCCACAACGATGACCGTCGCCTCGGAGACCAGCTGCTCGCCCGTGCCATGCGTGCCAGGGTCGGCGCCACCTACCTGATCCCTTGGCTGGCGACCAGGGTGCGCTTGCAGCTCGCCATGGCGCACGTCGCGATCGGAGAGCTCACCGCCGCGTGGCATCTGCTGCGGGAGATCGATGAGATCCAGCGCAGGCGCGGAGACCTCGGTGCGCTCTCGACGCAAGTCGAGGAGTTCCGCGCGAACCTGGCTCTGGGTCCGACAGCGACCGGTGCCGTTCCGCTCACCCCCGCCGAGCTTCGTCTTCTGCCTTATCTGCAGACCCACCTCACGATCGCCGCGATCGGCCAGCGGCTCTACGTCTCGCGCAACACCGTGAGCTCGCAGGTCGGCTCGATCTACCGCAAGCTCTCGGTCACCACCCGGGGCGCCGCCGTGGAGCGCGCGATCGAACTCGGACTGCTGGGTCGCTAGTCCGGGCCCTAGACGTCGATGACGTCCACCAGCTCATCGTCGTAGCCGAGCGCCATCGCGATACGAGGTGCTGCTGCGACGACCCTCGGTGAGCCGACCACGGTCGTCAGACGTGTGAGCACGTCGACGATCTCCTCCGCCGACACCCCGGCCGACACCGCGTCGTCCACTGCGGCGCCCATCGACGCCGACGGGGCTGCGACCGCGATCAGTGCGCCGAGTCGAACCAACGCGACGGTGCGTTCATCGAGCACCCCTGCACGAATCCTCTGGCGTTCGCCCGACACACTCGGGTCGTCGATGCAGAACCGCCTGAGCAGTTCGACGGCGTCCACTTCAATGGCGCTCATCTCGCAACCTCCGCTGAAGGATCCGACTCATCACATGCACTATTCGATCGTGGATCCCGGCGGATGACACCATGCAGATCGCGTGACTCGGCGGCTAGTCGGCCGTGAGCCGGCTGGATGAGCGTGCTGAGTGTCAGACGAGGATCGGGAAGGTTGCGAGAAGCACGACTCCCGCCAGTGCCGCGACGAGACCTAGCCCCAGCAGCGCCCAACGCCCCCAACTCACCGGGCTGCGATCGGAGACCGCTGCGAAGAAGAGCACGAGGGCGAACAGCACCGTGAGCAGGGAGTAGTTGTCCCCGTGACGATTGCTGGTGAGCGCGTCATCAGAGAGCTGGTCCGCGCGCTTGCTCGCCGCCTCTGCCTCTTTCGTGCCGGGCGCGACGTACGACGGTTCGGCGAACGGCGAGTTCAGCACCTGCCCGTTCGCCTCCCAGTCGGCGAACGCGACCTTCAGCTGAGGGGTGAAGCGCTGCGCGACGTACGCCTCCATGGAGGCGTTCCCCGTCGCGCGCGCCTGCAGCCAGAGCTCGTAGATGCTGACATCCACCGCCTTGGTGTCGCGTGCCTTGCCGTCGAGATTGGATGCCTCGATACGCGCTGCGGACGCCTGGCTGAAGTGGATCGACATCTCGCCACCCCACTTGGAGGCCTCGAAGCCGCACCACGCCGTGAGGATGGCGGTCACCGCGAGCAGCACGACGACCGACACCTCGCGCGCCCGGTCCCAGCGGGCCGCAGTGGACTCGCCGGGACCGGGGACGTTCGGTTCTTGTCCTTCTTCTGTCACGCTCAGGCGCTCTGCGGCACCTTGTACGCGATGTGCACGCGGCCGATCTCACCGTCGAACGCGAACGGCATCTTGTCGACGTACGCCCGCGAGACGGCACCGCCGTATGCGCGGCCGATGTCGAGGCAGTCATTCGCCGAGAACAGAAGCGGAGCGCTGACCGGCACCGTTCCGGAGCCGACCTCCTTGCCGTTCACCCGCAGCACGACGCTGAGCGGCCCGCCCGGTCGGGGCTCGATGTACTCCGTCTCGATCTCGATCGTGACGTCCCCAGCGGGCAGGGGCTCCGATGCCGTGATCGTGGTGCGCTGGATGACGAACAGGTTGTACTCGTAGGTGAGCACTCCGTCCTCGACGAACGCCGTGAGACCGCCGCCCGCGCCGCCCAGCTTGTAGAGCACGCCGTTGGCCTTCTCGCCGACCTTCGCCTCGATCGTCACGACGTTCGGCTTGTTGCCGAGCGACGGTGCGCAGAACTCGGGCACACGGTTGGTGTCGCCCGACATCTCCCACTCGGTGTACGGCGGGGTGATGCGCAGCTCAGGGTGGAACGGCACGACCCACAGGCCGCCGCCCACCGGCAGCACCTTGTTCTTCGCGGCCTCGATCGCGAAGAGCTCCTTGAGCTCTGCGAGCTTCTCGGGATTCTCCGCGGCGAGGTCGTTGGCCTGGCTCCAGTCCTGGTCGAGGTTGTAGAGCTCCCATTTGTCGTGGTCGGGCGTCCAGGTCGCGATCCCCGGAGGAACTCCCGGCACCCACGGAAGTCGCGGTCCCGTCGTGGAGGCGATCCAGCCGTCCTCGTAGATCGAGCGGCTCGCCATCACCTCGAAATACTGCACGCGGTGCTGTCCCGCGGCCGACTTGTCGTCGATCGAGTAGGCGAAACTCGTGCCGTCGATCGGATCCTGGTGGATGCCGTTCACGGTCTCGGGGTGCGTGATGCCGAGGATTTCGTAGATCGTCGGTGCCACATCGATCACATGGTGGAACTGTGTTCGCGGCTCAGGATCATGCTCGATGTGCCCCGGCCACTGGATGAACATCGGATTGCGTGTGCCACCGAGATGCGACGCCATCAACTTCATGCCCTGGTAGGGAGTCGAACCGGCCCATGCCCATGCGGCGTGGTACTGGTTGTCGACCGCGGGCGTGCCGAGCACGTCGAGGCCGCCCAGCTCCTCCAGTACCGCGATGTGCTGGTCGATCGTGGTCGGGATCATGTTCTGCGCGAGAAGCTCGCTGATCGTGCCGTTCTGGCCCTCGCCCGAGGACCCGTTGTCGCCCCAGATGTAGATGACGATCGTGTTGTCGAGGTAACCGAGACGCTCGACCTCGTCGATCAGACGGCCTGCCTGCACGTCGGCGTGCTCGCCGAACCCGGCGCACACCTCCATGAGGCGCGCCTGGAACGGCTTCTGGTGGTCGGGAATGTCGTCCCAGCCCTGAAGCGATTCCGGGCGAGGCGTGAGCTCGGCGTCTTCGGGCACCCATCCGGCCGCCTTGGCGCCCGCGAGCGCCTCTTCGCGGTAGACGTCCCAACCGTCGTCGAAGACGCCCTTGTACTTGTCGGCCCACTCCTTCATGATGTGGTGCGGTCCGTGGATGGCGCCGGTCGCCCAGTACATGAAGAAGGGCTCGTCGGGGGAAAGCGCCTTGTGGTCGCGGAGCCACGAGATGGCGTCGTCCGCGATGTCCTCGCTGAGGTGGTAACCCTCCTCAGGTGACTTCGGCGGCAGAACGCTGGTGGTATTGCGAACCAGGTTCGGCTCGTACTGCGATGCCTCGCCGGCGAGGAACCCGTAGAAGTAGTCGAAGCCGTTGCCGGTCGGCCAGTTGTCGTACGGGCCCGCCTTGGTGGTCTCCTCCGCCGGGGTGTTGTGCCACTTGCCCCAGGCGGCTGTGCGGTAGCCGTACTGACCGAGCACTTCTGCGATCGTCGCGCTGCTCTTGGGGATGTGACCCGAGTAGCCGTCCCAGTCGTTCGCGAGTTCGGCGATCTGACCGGCGCCGACGCGGTGGTGGTTGCGGCCGGTGAGGAGGGATGCCCGAGTAGGCGAGCACATCGCCGTGGTGTGGAACCGGTTGTAGCCGATTCCGCCGTTGCGGATGCGATCCAGCGTCGGGGTGTTCACCTTGCCGCCGAGCGGCGCAGGGAGTGCGGGGCCCGCGTCGTCGATGAGCACGACGAGCACGTTCGGCGCACCCTCACGCAGGTGCTTCTGCGCGGGGAGCGGCGAGTAGGTGGACTCCGCGAGGGTCCTTCCCGCGTAGCTGCCCGAGGGCTTCGGCGGGAACGGAAGCGTGCGAGTCGGGGGAAGCGGCTCCCCCACGACGGAGTTACGAGTGTCGTCGGTCATCGATCAGATCTCCTCTTGTGTTGCCGATGCTCAGAGAAAGGTCGAGCCCGGGCGGTTGCGCCCGGGCTCGTCGCCTTTCAGCCGAGCAGCTTCGTCTTCGCTGCGCCGAACTCGGCGTCAGTGAGCACGCCCTGCTCTTTCAGCTTCGCCAGCCGCTCCAGCTCGGTGACCATGTCGGTCTGAACCGGAGCCGGTGCCGGCGCCTGCTCGGGAGCCGGCGCGTATTGCTGCTGCGGCGCCGCGTACTGCTCCGGAACCGGCGCGTACTGCTGCGGCGCGGCATACTGCTGCGGCGGCCCATACTGCTGGGGCGCGGCGTACTGCTGCTGAGGTGCGTACTGAGGCTGCGCGTACTGAGGCTGTGCGGCTGCCGCCTGCCCGGCCTCGTACTGCTGCTGCTCGTACTTCTCCTCGGCCCGCTTCTGCTGGTGGCGCATCACCCCGCCGCTGACGGCGGTCGCCGTACCGGCGACCACCGCAGTGCGGGCGGCCATTCCGAGCAGTCCTGGGCGTCCCATTCGTCCCAACAATGGCATGTCATGACCTCCTTGATCAGGCCTCGATGCCGGCGACTGCGGCGTTGACGACCGGTGCGGGAATACGGGCAGAGGCCACGACGTAGCCGCCCGCCGCCGCCAGCCGCGACGCCAGGTGCTTCGCCCACACGAACTCGACGGCCAGCAGCAGTGCGGAGGTTCCGGGCTCGAGCCCGCCTCCGAACTCCTCGACGTCTTCGTGCGTCGCGAGACCCGACGCCGGCAGCTCGATCGAGCCGAGCTCGATGCCCGCCTCGTCGACCTCGGCCCAGTGGATGCCGCCGTTCTCGTCTCGCGAGACGTAGACCAGGTCGATCAGACGCACCGTGCCTGCAGCGACAAGGTCGGCGATGGCGTCGATGACACCGGCATCCGGCTTGTCACCGTCGAAGGCCGCGAGAACGAACTCGACGGGTCCGAACTCGAGATCTTCCATCATCGTCCTCCTCGTCGCGTCAGCCTGCGAGGGCCTTGGCCTTCAGCGAGTCGAACTCCGCCTGGGTGATCGTGCCGGCGGCGAGAAGAGCCTGCGCGCGCTCGATCTCGTCGGTCGGCGACGAGCTGCCTGCGACGTCGCGGATGTATTGGGCCTGCGCGGTCACAGCTGCACGGGCTCCGGCGGCCTGACGCTCTGCCATCGAGCGCCCGCGGGCGATCAGGTAGACCAGGGCGCCGATGAAGGGAAGGATCAGCAGCAGGATCAACCAGCCGGCCTTCGCCCAGCCGTTGAGAGTGTGGTCGCGGAAGATGTCGATGATGATCCAGATGAAGACCCAGATGCAGACGACAAAGAGCCAGATCCACAAGAACCACACCAGGAAGTCGAGAAAGCCCATTTGGCTCAGCCCCATTCGTTTCACTTCGGAAGGGCCCGCGACACGTCGGCGCCCTTGAAGGGCGCACGTCAGCGCCTTTCGAAGCGAAACTACGAGTCGTTCGCGACGCACACATCACCCAGATCACGTGAACCCGGTGGGGGTACCTCGTGGCCCCGTTGGATTCATCCGGAGAGTGTGATGCCGCCGCCCTGTGCCTCGGCTATGTTGACGGCCGGATACCGAGGGCGCGGCGCACGCCGAGCCCATGACGGAGATGAAGGGGTATCGATATGAGTGACAACACTGAGACCGGTTGGGTCGGGTGGGGTTGGTTCGCGGGCGTCGTGATCATCGTTGCCGGCGTCTTCGACGCCATCTACGGACTCATCGCGATCGTCGGGCCCGACAGCGCCTACTTCCTCAAGGCCGACGGCTCGCTGGCCCTTTTCAACATCTCCGGCTGGGGATGGTGGCACCTGATCATCGGGCTGTTCCTGGTGCTCGTCGGGATCGCACTGCTCGCCGGCGCGACCTGGGCGCGCGTCATCGCGATCATCCTGGTCATCCTCAACGCGATCGGGCAGCTGTTCCTGCTCCCCGTGCAGCCGTGGTGGTCGTTGATCATCTTGGCCCTCGACATCGTGGTGATCTACGCTCTGACCGTGCACGGCCGCGAGCTACGCAGGGTCTGACAACCGGGCAACGCGAAGCCCTTCACTCGGCTGGCACCAGCTGGTGCCAGTCGAGTTCGCGCACCTCACCCTGACCGTGGCACGTTCCGAAACTGGAGAGAACATGTGGCCGAAGCGATCGCACAAGAGTGCCAAACCGAAGGAGGAGGCCTCCGACTCGTTCGATGAGGCCACCGCCGAACCGATCCCCGATCACCGAAACGCCTACATCATGATCGGCCTGGGTGGCGCAGTCGTGGTGTGCTTCGGACTGGGCGCCATCGCGGGCATCGCTGCTCCGGTGTTCTTCGCTCTCGTGCTCACCATCTGCGTCCATCCGCTCCGTGTGTGGCTGGAGCGCCACGGCGTCTCGCGCGGCATTGCAACGGGCTCGGTCATCATCGCCGTGATGCTCTTGCTTGTCGCTTTCGGCTACGCGATTCTCGTCGCCTTCGGTCAGTTCGGTCAGCTCCTCCCCCAGTTCCAGCCGCAGATCGAGGCCGCGATCAAGGGGGTCGCTTCCTGGCTGAGCTCGATCGGCATCACCTCCAGTCAGATCCAGGCGATCGGCTCCAGCTTCAACCCGTCCGCCCTGATCGGTTTCGTCGGTGGCCTGGTCGGAGGCCTGACGGGCTGGATCACCTGGGCAGTCATCGTCTTCACGATGCTCCTCCTGATGGCGATGGATGCCGGCTTCTCGCAAACGCTGTTGCGACAGCTGAAGCCACGCCGCCCGCTCCTGACCATCGCCATCGGCCACTACGCCCACAGCGTGCGGCGATACATGGTCGTGACGACGTTGCTCGGGTTGGCGCAGGGCTTCCTGAACTGGATCGCCCTGCTGATCCTGCAGGTGCCCGGTGCCTTCATCTGGGCGCTGCTGTCGTTCCTCTGCAGCTTCATCCCGAACGTCGGCTACTTCATCGCGATCATCCCGCCGATCGTGTTCGGCGGGCTCGTCGGCGGTTGGCCCACGGTGATCGCCGTCATCGTCATCTACGGCATCGTGAACGCCGGGGTGCAGTCGGTTGTCCAGCCGCGAGTCGTCGGAAACGCCGTCTCGCTCAGCCAGACGATCACGTTCTTCTCCGTGCTCTTCTGGGCCGTCATCCTCGGCCCGCTCGGCGCGATCCTCGCGATCCCGCTCACGCTTCTCGTCCGCCTGATCCTCGTCGACACCAATCCTTCGATGTCGTGGATCAGACCGCTGCTCGGCGAGCTCGACGAGACGAGAGCCATCATGTCCGCGTCAGACGCGGAGCAGAAGGCCCAAAGGGCAGCTCGCCGCGCCCAGCGCCGCACCCCTGCTGCGTCCGGTGACCCCTCGTGAACGGCTCCGAACTCACCAACCTGATCGGTGGACTCCTGATCCTGGCGGATCTCGCGATCCGCATCGCGGCGCTCATCATCGTGCCGCGGGAGCGCAAGCCCACGGCCGCCATGGCCTGGTTGCTCGCGATCTTCCTGATCCCGTTCATCGGCATTCTGCTGTTCCTGATCATCGGCAACGTGAAGCTGCCGAAGAAGCGCATGGAGCGGCAGCTGGAGATCAACCGGATGATCGAGGAGGGCGCCGAACGCTCCGGCCTGGCGGTCGACACCTCGACCTGGCCCACGTGGTTCGCCACGGCGACGGAGCAGAACCGCGTGCTGGGCGCCTTGCCTGCGTCGGACGGAAGCCGTGCCGAGCTGATCGGCGACTACCAGGCATCCATCGACCGGATGGCCTCGGACATCGATCTCGCAGAGCACTTCGTGCACGTCGAGTTCTTCATCGTGGCGCTCGATGACACCACGCGCGGATTCTTCGCCGCGATGGAGCGAGCCGTGCAGCGAGGCGTCACCGTCAGGCTGTTGATGGACCACATCTCGTCGGCCAAGGTGCCCGTGCACAAGGAGACGATCGCCGAGCTGGACCGCATTGGCGTGAGCTGGCGCTACCTGCTGCCCGTGCAGCCGTTCAAGGGCAAGTACCAGCGCCCAGACCTGCGCAACCACCGCAAGCTGGTCGTCGTGGACGGGCGCGTCGCGTTCACCGGTTCGCAGAACCTCATCGACCGCAGTTACGACTCCAAGAAGAACCTCAAGCGCGGCCTCAAGTGGCAGGAACTCGTCACCCGTGCGACCGGCACCGTCGTGCCTGCGATCAACGCCGTGTTCCTCTCCGACTGGTACGCGGAGACCGACGAGATCCTGCTCATGGAGGAGCACCTCCCCGATGAGGACGTGCGAGCGGAGGCCGGATCGGGTGACCTGGTCTGCCAGATCGTTCCGAGCGGACCCGCGTACGCGCAGGAGAACAACCTGCGCATGTTCCTCGCCCTCGTCGCCTCTGCACAGGAGCGCGTGATCATCACGAGCCCGTACTTCGTGCCGGACGAGGCGATGATGTACGCGATCACCTCCGCGAAGCTCCGCGGCCTCGACGTGCAGCTCTTCGTCTCGGAGATCGGCGACCAGTGGTCGGTGTGGCACGCGCAGCGGTCGTACTACGGGGCCCTGCTCCGAGCAGGCGTTCGCATCTTCAGATACCCCGCGCCGTACATCCTGCACGCGAAGCACCTGACGATCGACGACGACGTCGCCGTGATCGGGTCGAGCAACATGGACATCCGGTCGTTCAACCTGAACTTCGAGATCTCGCTGTTGGTGCGTGGCAGGGGCTTCGTGGCGGACATGCGGCAGGTCGAGGCGGACTACAGGGCCATTTCACGCGAGCTCACGCTCGATGAGTGGCAGCACGAGCCTGCCTCCGCAACGTTCTTCGACGGGGTCGCGCGCCTCACGTCGGCCCTGCAGTAGGCGGGGGCCGCATGGGGCTCGCCATACTCCACATCCTTCCCATCGCGGTCGCCGCCGCGATCAGCTCGGTGCCGATCATGGCGACGATCGTGCTCCTGCTCTCCCCCGCCAGGTCTCGATCCGCCATGCCGTTCCTGGTCGGATGGGTTCTGGGCCTCGCCGCCGTGGTGACCCTCTGCACGATCTTGGCGCAGGGGATCCCGACGCCGCGATCGACGCGACGCCCGGACACCGTCATCGGCGTGGCGGAGATCGTGATCGGGCTCGCGCTCCTCGTCGTGGCTGTGGTCGCGTGGGTGCGATCACGACGGAACCCGAGCGACGCGATGCCGAAGTGGCTGAACCGCATCGACGCGCTCGGACCGTGGTCGGCGTTCAGCATCGCGCTGCTCTTGAACGTGCGTCCGAAGGCGCTTCTGCTGGCTGTCGCTGCCGGGCTCGCTGTGCGTGCCGAGAATCTGTCGATCGGACTGTCGGCGATCGTCATCCTGATCTACACGGTGATCTCCGCGTCGACGGTCGCGATACCGATCATCATGACCCTCGCCGCCCCGCACCGGATGGAGCCGCGTCTGCGTGCGGCGCAGGCGTGGCTCGCTCGGAACGCCTCCGCCGTCACCAGCGCGATCCTCGCGCTGATCGCTGTGCTGATCGTGATCTCGGGGTTCGCGCGGTTCTAGCATCCGGGAATTAAATGGACGCGGCGTTCATTATGTGATTATATGTACGGATCGTCCATTAGCGAGGGGCGATAGGAAAGGACATCCACACCATGAACAGCACCTCCAGCACCGACCGCGTCGCACTGGTGACCGGCGGATCAGGCGGCATCGGCAAAGCGGTCGTGGACAAGCTCGTCGCAGACGGCTTCGCCGTCGCCGTGCACTATGCGGGCAATCAGGCAAAGGCCGATGCCATCGTCGCAGACATCACGGCGGCCGGCGGCAAGGCCATTGCGGTAGGCGGCGACGTCGCCGACGAGAACGCCATGGCTGCCGCCTTCGACGCGGTCGAGACAGCGTTCGGCGGTGTCGACGTCGTGGTGAACACCGCTGGCATCATGCTCCTGTCGCCGATCGCGACGCTGAACCTCGACGACCTCGACCGGATGCACCGCACGAACATCCGCGGCACGTTCGTCGTCGACCAGCTCGCGGCCAACCGCGTTCGTTCCGGCGGAGCCATCATCAACTTCTCCACCTCGGTGACCCGCACCTCGTTCCCGAACTACGGCGCGTACGTGGCCAGCAAGGCGGCCGTCGAGGGCATCACCCTGATCCTCGCGCGGGAGCTGCGCGGCAAGGACATCACCGTGAACGCCGTCGCCCCCGGCCCGACAGCCACGCCGCTCTTCCTCGACGGCAAGGACGAGGCGGCGATCGCCGGCCTCGCCATGGCGGTCCCGCTCGAGCGCCTCGGCCAGCCGGAGGACATCGCCGAGACCGTCGCATTCCTTGCGGGCCCCGGTCGTTGGGTCAATGGTCAGGTGGTCTTCACCAACGGCGGCCTCGCCTGATGACGGATGCCCCGCCGCGCCGCGGCCGCGGCCGTCGTCCGGCCGACGAGGTGCGCGCCGACGTGCTTCGCGCGGTCGGCGAGCTGCTCCTGCAGGAGGGACTGACCGACTTCACGATCGAACGGGTCGCCCGGCTCTCCGGCGTCAGCAAGACGACGATCTACAAGTGGTGGCCGTCGAGGGGAGCGCTGGCGCTCGACGGATACTTCCACGCGGTCGAGCCCACGCTCGCGTTCCCGGACACGGGCGACATCCGTGCCGACCTCACCTCTCAGCTGCACGCGTTCGGTCGGCTGGTCGGCGAGACCCCGGCCGGCCGGCTGCTCGCCGAGCTGATCGGGGCCTCGCAGACCGACCCCGAGCTCGCCGTCGCCTACCGCGCGTTGTACTCCTCAGAGCGACGGCGGCTGGCCGTCGAGCGCATGCGGAACGCCCAGGAGAGCGGTCAGCTGCGTGCCGACGTCGATCCGCAGGTCGTTGTCGACCAGCTCTGGGGCGCGGTGTACCACCGACTGCTCATCCCTGACGAGCCGATCACCGACGCGTTTATCGCCGCGCTGCTCGACAACCTGCTCGACGGCATCCTCACCCCGGGCTCCTAGAAGTTCGTCTCACCTGGTATCGAGACGCGCCGCCACGCGGTGCTCCTCAACCAGCGGAGGCGGGCGGATCGAGCCAGAACCTCGACGGTGGCAGCAGCTCTGCCGCGCGGTCCCAGAACGCTTGCGGGATCGTGACCCCTAGGCCGTCGAGCATCGTGGGGATGCGCTCCGGCTTGGAGAAGCCGACAACGACTGCGGTGACCCGTGGGTCGCGCAGCGAGTGCTGCACGGCGGCGTCGGCGAGGCGGATTCCGTGCTCGTCGGCCAGGTCGTGAAGAGCCGCGGCCGCGTCGAGCACTTGCTGGGCGGGCGGGCGATACCCGTAGTAGGGCATCGCCGTGCGCGAGGCGAGCAGCCCTCCCCCGAGCACCGCGGCGTTCAGAACACCGAGCCCCTCCTCGGATGCCCTTTCCACCAGCTCATCCGCAGATCGGTCCAGCAGCGTGAGCCGCGAGTGGGTGAGCACGACCTCGAAGGCGCCCGTGTCGAGCATCCTGTGCATCGCCGCGATCTGACCGCCCGCGACGCCGATGTGGCCGATCACCCCCTCGTCGCGAAGGGAGAGCAGCGCCTCGATCGCGCCGCCCGGCAGCTCGAACCCGGAGTCCAGATGGAATTCCGGGTCGTGCAGGTGCACGAGCGGGAACGTCTCGATGCCGAGACGGTCCTGGCTCTCGCGGATCGAATCGCGCACGCGGGCGCCCGAGTAGTCGTCTCCCTTGGCGTCCGTCTTCGTCACGATGAGGTGATCCGGCGGCAGTCCGCCGAGTTCTCGGAGCGCGTCGCCGATGCGCTGTTCGCTCTTGCCTGCCGAGTAACCGTTGGAGGTGTCGATGACACGAATGGGGCTGGCGAGGATCTCGCGCACGAGGTCGATGCCCTGACGTTCCGGAACGTCGTAGCCGAACAGCTCGGGCTGTCCCCCGATGGGTCCGCCTCCGGCGATCACCGCGGAGACCTGCAGACCGGTCCGTCCGAGCGCACGGAGCCAGTCGGACGAGGACGGCGTCGGCACGTGCCTCGTTGCGCCGCTCACGACTCCACCGCCGGGTATGAGACGTAAGCGAAGCGATGCGAGTCGGGCGACCAGCTGTTCACGTTGATGGTGCCCTGGCCGCCGGGAATGCGGATGCGCTCGAGGGGCGAGCGCCAGTCGGCGGTGTCGACGACGACGATCGCGACCTCCTTGTCTGCCGGATGCCCGAGCGTGCCGAGAGGGAACTCGAGGTACGTCGCGAGACGTCCGTCTGCCGTCAGATGCGGGAACCAGTCGACGGTCTCGCTCTCCACCAGCCGCTCGACCTCGCCGCCGCCGTCGGGAACGCGCGCGAGCTGTGCGTGACCAGGCTCGCTCGCCCATCGTTCGGTGTTGAGGTAGATCCACGCGCCGTCCGGCGACCACTCTGGACCGTCGATATGTCCGCTTCCGGTGTCGACGACCGAGGTGTCTCCGCCCGATGCCGGGATCACCGCCAGCAGGCCAGGCAGGTCGAAGGTACTGATGCGGGTGTAGGCGAGCCGTTCGCCGTCGGGTGAGACGCCGTGCAGAAAGTGCCAGTGACCGTCATCCGACGTGACCCGCGCCACCTGACCGCCTGTCACCGCGCCGCGGTAGATGTGCTGGTCCATCGCCGAGAGGTAGATCGACTCACCGTCGGGGTCGAGCACGTGGTCGTTGTTGATGTCGGGCAGCCCGTCGAACTCGATGCGCGTCGGGACGGCGCCGGCCTGAGCAGGAAGCGCCCACAGGCCGCCGGCCCCGTTGATCAGCAGGGTGGAGCCGTCGAGCGACCAGTTCGGCGCCTCGAACAGGATGTCGTGGCTTTCGTGCACGACGACGTCATCGCCGGTCGCGGCGTCGTGGATGTGGATGCGCGTGAAGCGTCCGGGAGCGTGTTCGCGGAACGTCATAGGTCCTCCTCGGGGTCGTGGGTCTCGGGCTCAGAGCGCGCCGTCGGTGCGCGCCGGCCCTGTCGTTGAACGGATGATCAGGGGCGCAGGGGTGGCGAGCTCGCGTGGTGCGACCGAGGCGTCGTCGAGGCGACGCACGATGGCGTCGACCGCGGCCGCGACGGTGAGCTCGACATCCTGATGCACCGTCGTGAGCTGCAGGTACGAGAGCCCCGCAACATTGCTGTCGTCGTACCCGACGACGGAGACCTCGTCGGGCACAGCGACACCCGCGCGCATCAGCGTGGCGAAGAGTCCCGCCGCGCAGTGATCGCTGCAGCACGCCACCGCTGTCGGCAGCACGTCGCGGCCGAGCAGCAGTCTGGCCGCGTCTGCGCCGTCCTCTTCGTCGAACCCGACGGGCACGACGTCGATGTGCTCGGCGAGGCCTGCAGCAGTCATCGCCTCGCGGTAGGCCTGCGCCCGGTCGGGCCCGACGGTGGCGCTCAGTCCCCCGGCGTACGCGATGCGCCGGTGGCCGAGGCCCACGAGGTGCTCGACGACGACCCGGAGCCCTGCGGTGTCGTCGGTGCGCACGACATCCGCCCTCAGGTCGCTCGACCGCTCGCCCATCCAGACGACGGGGAGCACATCGAGGGCGCGCTGGAACGCCGGGGATGACGGGTCGGGGTTGTAACAGGCGAGCGCCTCGACCCGTTGCTCGAGGAGCTGAGTCACCGCCGTCTCCGTCGATCGGGTCGCGGTGACGGGTGCGAGCACGACGCCGAAGCCCTGTGCCGCCGCCCGATCGAACAGCAGCTCGACGACCCTCACCTCGAAGGCGTTGCTGGTGGAGAACATTGCGCCGATCAGCCGGGTGCGCTGCTGTCTCAGCAGCCGTGCCGAGGCGTTCGGCCGGTACTCCAGCGCAGCGGCGGCGTCGAGTACCCGGCGCCTCGACTCCTCGCTCGGCCCGGGCTCTCCGCGCAGCGCAAGCGAGGCCAGCTGTCGTGACACGCCTGCCAATGCCGCGACGTCGCTCATCGTCGGCAGCCGCTGCTCGACGTCCGCCTCGGTTTCGCGCGCCTTCGCGACGCCGGCAGCTGAGGTCATGAGGTCATCGCGCCACGAAGTCGAGCTCCTGGAAAGCCGCCACCTCAGGCACCCAGCGCGTCTCGACGAAGCCCACGTGATCGGGATGCGTGTTGTAGCCCTCGTAGGTCGCCTGGTCGGCGAAGCGCATCGAGAAGCGCCACGCGAGGTCGCTCTTCGCGCTGATCTGACGGTCGACGGCGAAGTCCTCTACGCCGGGGATGCCGGTCAGGATGCGCGTTGCGTTGTCGAGGAACTCGGTCTCCTCTGCTGAGCCCGGCGCATGGACGAGTCTGAAGGCGACGGTGTGCTGGATGGACATGGCTGCTCCCTGCTTGGCGATCGTGTTCGGTGCCGGCGGTCAGGCGGTCGGATACGGGTGGCCCAGTTCGGCGACCTGACGGCGCGCCTCGTCGATCGTGGCCATCACCCCGACGACCTCGTCGTGCGGGTGGATGGGCGATTCGACGCGTCCCTCCTCGACGTAGGACGCGAAGGCGACGATCTCGTGCGACATCCCCTCGTGCAGGCTTTCGAACCGCTCGTCCAGCCAGGTCTCGGACTCGCCCGTTCCGAGGGTGCCCATGCGCAGCGAAAGGCCGGTCGGGCCGAAGAAGGGGCTGATCACGTCGATCCTGCCCTCGGAGCCCATGATGGTCGCGGTGGTCGGCACGGAGCTCACCATGGACGTCGCGAGCAGGGCGATCGAACCGTCGGAGTGGCCGAGCAGCAGACCGGCCGTCGCGTCGACGCCTGTCGAAGTCATCGTGCCCGTCGCTGTGATCGAGGTCGGAGTGCCGAGAACCGAGGAGGCGAACGAGATCGGGTACACACCGGCGTCCAGCAGGGCGCCGCCGCCGAGCTCCTTGTTCCACATGCGGCTGTTGTCGGCATAGGGGGCCACGAAGCCGAAGTTCGCGTCGACGATGTTCACCCGGCCGAGAATCCCGTCGGCGAGCACCTGCCGGATGATGTCGGACTGCGGAAGATACCGCGTCCACATGGCTTCCATCACGAGCACACCGGCACGACGGCCGGCGTCGACCATCTCACGAGCCTCGGCCGCCGACATCGCGATCGGCTTTTCGACCAGCACATGCTTGCCCGCCGCGATCGCCTCGAGCGTCAGAGCATGGTGATTCGGGTGCGGCGTCGAGATGTAGACGGCGTCGACGTTCGGGTCGGTCACGAGGGCTGAGGTGTCGTCGTGGACGACCTCGATGCCGTGCTCCGCGGCGAACGCCCTCGTCTTCTGCGGGTCACGCGCAGCGACGGCGACGGCCCGCTGATGAGTGTGGGCGTGCATCGCGGAGACGAATTGCTGCGCGATGCCGGTGCCGATGATCCCCCAGCGCAGGGCGGGTCCCGAGTCGAACGCGATCACGCGGGGCGAGGGAAGTGCTGCGGTCATCGGTGAACCTCTCTCTTCAGGTTTGGACAGAGCCCTTGGCTCGTGCCAATCGGCAGGCTAGCATGAAGCCCAGTTAGCACGTGCCAACTCCGCGAAGGTGCCGAAGCCTCATGACGCTCACGTCTTATTTCCGGACCCCACATCGCCAGACCACCGACGTCGATGTCTCGTCGATCGCGTTCTGGCAACGCGACTTCCGCTCCCGCGACGACTCGTTCGCGCAGTTGCGCCGATACGCGCCAGTGAGCTGGCACCCGCCGCTCGCCACGCCAGGCCTGCCCAAGCGCTATCGCGAGGCGGGGTTCTGGGCTGTGACGACCGCCGAGACCATCTCCCAGGTCAGCAGGCACGCCCACCTGTTCAGCTCCGAGATCGGTCAGGTCGGCGTGCGCCCTGCACCCTTCCGGCTCTCGGACAACATGCTCGTCACCGACCCTCCCCGCCATGCCGAGTACCGACGTCTGATCGGCAGCGCCTTCACGCCACGGGCGATCGCCCGTCTCGACCACGACGTGAAGCGTCGTGCGGCTCAGATCGTCGGCCGCGCCGCGCTGCACGAAGAGTTCGACTTCATCGAGGCGGTCGCGACTCCGTTGCCGCTGAGAACCATCGCCGACCTGATCGGCGTGCCGGATGCTGAGCACGAACGCTTCGTGCGGCTTGCAGGCGAGTACGTGCGAACGCGCATCCCTTCGGACACCTCAGGGCAGCCTGCATCCGAGTTCATCGGCAACAGAGGCGAGTATCTGCGCGAGCTTTGCGCCATGCTCTGCCGGGATAGGCGGCGCGAACCGGCCGACGACCTCATCACGGCCCTCGTGCATGGGGAGGTCGACGGTCGTCCGATGACGGAAGATGAGATCTTCTCCACCATGCTCCTGCTCATCGCAGCGGGCGACGACACGATGACCCAGACCACCACCCTCGCTTTCCTCGCGCTGCAGCATTTCCCGGAACAGCGTGCCTGGCTGCAGGCGGACTTCGAGGGGCGCTTCGACGTCGCCTTCGACGAGTTCATCCGATACGCCTCCCCGATTCTGAGCTTCGCGCGAACCGCTACGGAGGACACGGAGCTCGGCGGCCAGACCGTCGCCGCCGGTGACAAGGTCGCGCTGTTCTACTGCTCGGGCAACCGCGACGAGTCCCTCTTCACCTCGCCTCATGACCTCGACCTGACCAGGCGCCCCAACCGGCACGTCGCCTTCGGCGGCGGAGGCGTGCACTACTGCCTCGGCGCCGCTCTCGCGCGCACCCAGTTGCGAGCGCTGATCGGCGAGATTCTGCACCGCCTTCCCGACGTCGAGCTCGGCGAGCCGGTCTTCGGGTTCAGCGAGGCCGTCCATACCGTCGAGACGCTCCCCGTTCGCAACAACTCCCGCCGAAGGGCGCGCTGACAGCGCTACGCGGTCTGCGAGGCGCTCTCCTCGAACTTGAGGGAGCGCCTGGCGAGCACCGCGGCGAGGAAGAAGCACACGGCGCCGATGAACGTTCCTGCGTTCACCCATCGCAGGTCGAAGAGCTGGTTCGTCGCAGGGATGACGTAGGCGCCGACCGCGGAGAACCCGAACGCGATCGACCCTGCCATGTTGAGCCAGGTGCCGTGCACGGTGCGGGCATCGTGATCCCACAGCTCGTGTCGACGATACGCGGCGACGAGTGCGACGGCGCTGGAGATGAGGAAGGCGGCGGAACCCCAGGCGTCAGGGGTCCATCCGGTCGATGGTGTGGAGGTGCTGCTGATGGCACCGATGAGCACCGATCCGGTGCTCACGTTGAAGAGCAGGGTGCCGGCGAATTGGATGGCCGCAGACCACCAATCCGCGAAGTCGGCGGGTGACGACGACCGCTTCGGCGGGCGTCTGCCGCTCAGCGCGAGCTGGATGAGTGCCGCCAGGGTGAAGAAGATCGAGCCGATGAAGAACGTCGCGGAATCCCAGACCACACCGACCGCGCTCGCGTACCAGGGAACGGAGCCGACGGCGAAGAACGCCGATCCGATCGCGAAGCCCCATGACTCGCGTCGCATTCTCGTGTCTCGAGTTCGGGGCGCCCGCACCCGCCGAGCATAGCGTGACATTGTGCCGCCTCGGGGTCGTGGAAACAGACGGATCGACCCGCCGCCCGGCGACGGACGGCGGGTCGATCCGTTGTCGATCAGTGGTGGAAGGAGCCGACCTCGTCCTCGGTCATCGCGACGGTGATGGGGTGCCGGTCGAAGTGCGCGATCGCCCCACGGTAGTCATCCATCAAGAGCGACGCGTCGTCCCTGCTGAACCCCGCACGAACGAGGATGCGCTGCACGGGGAGGTCGTCGCAGTGCGCAGGCAGCGTGTATGCGGGCACCTGCCAGCCTCGAGTCCGCAGCCGGTCGGCGAGGTCGAAAAGCGTGAAGGGATGCTCGACACCCTCCTTGAGCTTCCACGACACCGCGGGGATGCCGTTCTCCGGGCTGCCGTCGTTGATGATCTCGAAGTGCCCGAGCTTGCCGATCTCGTCGGCGAGGTACAGCGCCGTGTCGTAGCACGAGGTATGCACCTTGCGATAACCCTCGCGACCCAGGCGCAAGAAGTTGTAGTACTGCACGATGACCTGGCCGCCTGGGCGGGAGAAGTTCAGGGCGAGCGTCGGCATGTTGCCGCCGAGGTAGTTCACGTTGAAGATGAGCTCCTCCGGCAAGTCTGAGGCGTCCCTCCAGACGATCCAGCCGACGCCGAGGGGTGCGAGGCCGAACTTGTGACCCGACGCATTGATCGACTTGACCCGTGGCAGTCGGAAATCCCAGACGAGCTCCGGGGCGGTGAACGGCGCGAGGAAACCGCCGCTGGCACCGTCGACGTGGATCGGGATGTCGAGTCCGGTCTGCGCCTGCAGCGTATCGAGCGCCGCGCTCACCTCCTGCACCGGCTCGAAGCCGCCCGTGTAGGTCGAGCCGAGGGTCGGGACCACCCCGATGGTGTTCTCGTCGACGTACTTCAGCACCTCTTCCGGCGACATCAGCAGCCGGTCGCGCTCCATCGGGATCTCCCGGTGCTCGACGCCCCAGTACCGGGTGAACTTGTGCCAGCAGATCTGCACCGGTCCCGTCACGAGATTCGGCTTCTCGATCGACTTACCCGCCGCGCGGCGAGCGGCTCGCCACTTCCACAACAGCGCCATTCCGCCGAGCATCGCCGCCTCGCTCGAGCCGGTGGTGGACGTTCCGATCGTGTTCACCGCGTCGGGCGCATTCCACAGGTCGGCGAGGATGTGCACGCAGCGCTCCTCGATCGCCGCGGTCTGCGGGTACTCGTCCTTGTCGATCATGTTCTTGTCGAGCGTCTCCGACATGAGCGCTCGCACCTCGGGCTCGAGCCAGGTCTGGCAGAAGGTGGCGAGGTTCTGACGCGAGTTGCCGTCGAGCATCAGCTCGTCGGAGACGACCTGATAGGCATGCTGCGCGAGGTGCTCCTTTTCGGGCATGCGGTACTTCGGCATCGCGATGGAGAGGTCGCTCGAGGCGAAGACCTCGTCGAACAGCTCGTCCCTGATTGATTCCCGGTTGTGCAACATGTTCTGTTTCCTCACTCTGTCTGCCGCGGCGGACTGTCGAATGGTGAGCACGCCAATGACCGTGTCGGCGATGACACGAGATCGACTTAACTCGTCGCAACGGCAGGCAGACATCCCGCAAAAGGGGTGATCTGCGGGGAAGGCGATGTGCAGCGCGGCCCATAGCCTGAACAGGTGCGAATCGACCTGAAACGCTGGTTCTCCCCGAGGACGATGCTGCGGGACGCCGTCGCTGGACTCGTGCTCGGCATCGAGAGCGTTCCGGACGGCTTGGCGTCCGGTGTGCTCGCCGGGGTGAATCCGCTGGCCGGACTGTACGGCTACCTCTTCGGCATGGCGGGCGCCGCGCTGTTCACCGGCAGCTCCTTCATGGCGGTGCAGGCAACAGGCGCGATGTCGCTGATCGTCTCCGACGCGGGGCTCGAGACCCGGCAGGACCCCGACCGAGCGCTCTACACGCTCGCCATCATGACCGGGATCGTCATGATCGCCGCCGGCCTGCTGCAGGCGGGCAAGCTGATCCGATTCGTGCCGACGGCCGTCATGACGGGGTTCATCACGGCGGTCGGCGTGAACATCGTGCTCGGGCAGCTCGGCAACCTGACGGGCTATCAGGCGAAGGGCGCGAACCGCGTCGTCAAGACGATCGACCTGCTGCTGCACATCGGTGAATGGAGCCTCCCGGCGGTCATCGTCGGAGCGGTGACGATCCTCACCATCGTGTTGTTCATGCCGACGAGAGTCGGCAGCTTCGGGTTGGTGATCGCCGTGGTGCTCGGCTCCGTCGCGGCAGCCTTGCTCAACCTCTGGGTCGGCAGCCAGGTCTCGGTGCTCGACGACATCGTCTCCGTGCCGAACGGTCTGCCCGCGCCGGTGCTGCCCGACATCGGCGACGTGCCCTTCCTCGCACTGCCCGCCGTGTCGCTCGCCTTCGTCGGACTCGTTCAGGGCGCAGGCGTCTCAGCTGGCATCCCCTCTCCCGACGGGCGCCCGGCGGATGCCTCCCGCGATTTCATCGGCCAGGGCGCCGGCAACCTCGTCTCCGGCCTGTTCAGAGGGATGCCCGTAGGCGGCTCGATGTCGGCCTCCGGTCTGCTCACCGCGGCCGGTGCGAAGACCCGCATGTCGCTGATCTACGCGAGCGTCGTCATGGCGATCGTCATCCTGCTCGCCTCGTCTGCCGTCGGATACGTCGCGATGCCCGCCCTCGCCGGCCTGCTGATCGTCGTCGGCATCACGACGATCAAGCCCAGCCGGGTGTTCTCGGTCATCAAGAGCGGACCGTTGCAGACCACGATCATGGCTGTCACGTTCGTGCTGACCTTGATCATCCCTCTGCAGTTCGCCGTGCTCGTCGGAGTCGGCCTCGGCATCGTGCTCTACGTGGCGCAGCAGTCGAACAGGGTCAGGGTTCGGCGGGTCGAGGTCTCCGGTGAGGGACGTCTGCGCGAGACGGATCCCCCGAGCACGGTCGACTCCGGCGAGGTGTTGGTGCTGCAGCCGTACGGCAGCCTTTTCTTCGCGAGCGCACCGATTCTCGAGCAGCAGCTGCCGGCGGTGACCGCGGCCTCAGGACCGTGCGTCGTCATCGTGCGGCTACGTGGCACCGACGAGATCGGGCTCGCGCTCATCGAGGTGCTGCGGCGGCTGCACCGTTCCCTCGTCGACGCCGACTCGACCCTCAAGCTCGTGGTGAGCGAGAAGCGCGTCTGCGACCAGCTCATCACGAGCGGGCTGGCAGCCGAGATCGGCGAACAGAACCTCTACCGCGGCACGGAGTGGGTCGGCGAGACGCTGCGCACTGCCTATGCGGATGCCCGGCGGGAGCTCGGCACGACGAAGGCGTGACTGCGGACATCCGTCACTATGGGCAGATCCATAGCCTGTGCATATTCACAGGTCATACCGTGGCCCGATCATGCCTCCTCTTCACCCCGACGACCAAGAACCGAGCACCCGTGGGGTGCGCCGACGCGATCTGCTCTTCGCGGGAGGGGGTCTCGCGGTCGGCATCGCCGGAGCACTCGGCGGCGTCGGTGCCGCGAGGGCAGCCACCCGCGCGGCCGGTGCGACTCCTACCCCGACATCCACCGCCAGCGCCACGCCGACCTACACCCTTCAGCGGTTCTCCAGCACGATGGTCACCGCGCCGAAGCTCGATGTCTGGCAGAAGAGCGGAGCGGCGGTCTCCCCCGGATACCTGTTCGCGACGCCGCAGACCGATCAGTTCTACCCCGCGATCTACGACGCCGACGGCACGCTGATCTGGACCGACCCGAGCGGCACCGCGGGCACGGACTTCCGCGTTCAGCAGTACCGCGGCGAGCCCGTGCTCACCTTCTGGTCGGGCCGGTCGCTCGGCGGCAACGGGCAGGGGCACGGCGTCATCCTCGACACGGCGTACCGACCGGTCGGCCACGTCTTCGCGAGGGCGGGGCTGCAGTCCGATCTTCACGAGTTCGAGCTGACCGACGCCGGCACCGCACTGATCACCTCGTATCCCCCGCGTCAGGCGGACCTCAGCTCTCTCGGCGGACCGAAGGATGGCTGGATCTTCGACTGCCACGTGCAGGAGATCGACGTCGAGACCGACGAGCTGCTCATGAACTGGCGCGCGAGCGATCACATCTCGCTCGACGAGAGCTACGAGAAGGTCGGCTCCGACGGAACGTCCGCCGGAGCCGCCTACGACCCGTACCACTTCAACGCGATCTCGGCCGACACGGCCGACACCCTGCTGCTCTCCGCGCGCCACACTCACACGGTCTATTCGATCGATCGGGCATCGGGCGACATCCGCTGGCGTCTCGGTGGCAAGAAGAGCGACTTCGCTGTGGATGCCGACGCGAAGTTCGCCTGGCAGCATCACGCTCGCAGGCGCTCGGCGACCACGATCAGCATGTTCGACAACCACGTCGACACCTCGAACGGCACCTCGCGCGGCCTGCTGCTGACGGTCGACGAGGATGCCAAGACAGCGTCGGTCGCACAGCAGTACGCCTATAAGGACCACGTCGGCTTCGCGATGGGCTCGATGGAGCCGTCGACCGACGGAAACGTTCTGGTCGGCTGGGGCACGCAGCCCTTCGCCACCGAGTTCACCGCCGACGGCAGCGCCGTTTGGGAGGCGACGGGCCTCGGCAAGGCGTGCTACCGAGTGGCGAAGAGCGACTGGACGGGAACGCCTTAGGCCGATCCGGACATCGCAGTCGCCACCGCAGAGGGCGGCCGGCTCACGGTCGCGGCGAGCTGGAACGGCGCGACGGAGGTCGACTCGTGGCGGGTGCTCGCCGGCGCCTCGGAGCAAGATCTGGCTGTGGCCGCGACAGTGAAGAAGGACGGCTTCGAGACCACGGCGCAGATCCCGGGCGCCGCCCAGGTGCGGGTCGTCGCGCTCGACGCCTCTGGAGCAACGCTCGGTACCTCGCGGGTCGTCGCGACTGCGTGAGGGTGGGTCGCGCCACCTCACCCACGCCGGGGCTGCACTGTGCAGGCCGCCGCGGATAGCCTGATCTCGTGCCGTCCGACCCACAGGTGCCCATCGCCTCAGCAACTCCGCCCGAGAAGGGCACTGAGTGGCTCCTGCTCATCTACAAGATCCCGCCGGAGCCGACCCGCCTGCGTGCCGGGGCGTGGCGGCGGCTGAAGTCGCTGGGGGCCGTCTATCTGCAGAACTCCGTCGCCGCGTTCCCTCGCACTCCGGCATCCGAGAGGGCGCTGCGCAAGCTGCGTCACGACATCATCGAGATGTCGGGCACCGCGGTGCTCACGCAGACCACGGTGCTCGCCGGCGAGGAGACGATCCTCTCGCTCTTCCAAGCCGCCCGCAGCGACGAGTTCGACGAGATCGTCGACCGTTGCGAAGGGTTCCTGGAAGAGATCCAGAAGGAGTACGACAAGTCACACTTCAGCTACGCCGAGCTCGAAGAGAACGAGGTCGACTACACCAAGCTCGCGAACTGGTTCGCCAAGGTCTGCGAGCGCGATCACTTCGGTGCGGACGGCCGCACAGCCGCACAGGCTGCGCTCGAACGGTGCGAGCGAGCGCTCGAGGACTACGCCGCCCGCGTCTATGCCGAGGAGCCCGAGGGCCACTGAGCCCGAGGGCCACTGAGCCCCGGGTCGCGCCGTCAGTGCTGGGCGCGCCTGATGCTCCACGGCAGGATGACCAGCACCGCGGCCGACAGCGCAATCCACGACACCGCTGGCGCCACCAGCGAGAGCAGTGCGGTGATCACGATGCCGATCGCGACTGCCGTGGCGACGAACCAGTCATCCCCGATCAGGAAGTCGTACCAGAACCTGCCGAACGCGCGCGCCGCCGAGCCGAACGTCACACGCCGACGGGCGGGCTCTTCGGCGGGCGCCGAAGCCGGCTGAGACGACTGAACTCCACCGTCTGAGCTTCCGGCCCCGGTGGCGGTCGCGGTCGTGGCTGCGGCGACGGTGACGACCTGCTTCTGCTCCTGCGGCTCGGGCTTCGGCTTGCGCAGGATGGCGACGAGCACGAGGGCGTACACCGCAATGGCGGGCGCGATCACGAGAAGGGCGATGTCGGAACCCGGCCACTCGGTGCCAGCGCCTTCGGCAGCCCAGAACAGACCGAACGCGCTGAGCATGATGCCGACGATGAACTTGAGGGTGTTCTCGGGGATGCGCGACAGCGGTCCACGCACGATCAGGCCGAGGATGACCACCACGATGATCGCCGCGGCGGCGGCCAACGACGCGAGGCCGACCTGCCCGGCGTTCGCGCCGAAGGTGAGCACGATGAAGACGACCTCGAGCCCCTCGAGAACCACACCCTTGAACGACAGGGTGAAGCCGTACCAGTCGGTGACCAGGCCGCGGCGGGCAGGCGTTGTGCCATCCGCCGATCCGCCGTGGCCCTGCGCGGCGGCGACCTCACGGGCGAAGATGGCGGACTCGTCGTGCAGCGCCTTGCGGCCGGATGCGCGCAGCACGGCCTTGGTGATCCATTGCAGACCGAACACCAGCAGCAGGCCGCCGACGAGCACGCGCAGCGCCTGGATCGGGATCAGCTCGACGGCCGGGCCCGCGATCGCCACCGCGACGACGAGTACGCCGACGCCGGCCGCGACGCCCCAGAGCGCCGATCGCCAGTTCCTGGCCGTGCCTGCGGCGAGCACGATGGTCGTGGCCTCGACGGCCTCCACCAGACAGGCCAGGAAGGTGGCTATGAAGAGTGCACCGGCGTTCATCGAGCGAAAATCCTCCAGGTTGGTTATCTCAGTATTCTAACGGTCGTTATTCGACCTGCCCAGCCAGGGCGGTTCGGGGTGGTTCGACGCGCTGTTTCAGCGGTCGTCCTCGAGGGGGAATGCGAACGCACCTGCGGCATCGATCACGAGCGTGCAGCGCTCGCCTTTGGGCCAGGCCTTGCGATCGTGCACCGAGGTGAAACGGCCCAGCGGAGTATCGATCACATGGTCGTACGACGCACCGCGATAAGCGATGTCCACCACGGTCCCCGGAAGGCTGCTGCGTCGAACCTCGACGCGCTCATCCGAGGACTCGCCGTCGTGCGCCACACCTGCCGGGCGCAGCGACAACGCGGCCTGACGCACGTGAACGTCGACGGGCTCCATGTCGAGATCGCCGCCGATGGCCACGGCGGCGAGGCGATGACCATTCGAGCTGACGTCGACGTAGCCGTCCGTGTCGGCGACGACGGTCCCCGCCACGCGGCCGGACAGTCCGGTGAACCGGGCGACGAACGGCGTCGCCGGCCGGTGATAGATCTCCTCCGGGCTGCCGACCTGCACGACCCGTCCGCGATCGAGCACAGCGATCTCGTCCGCGAGCGCGAACGCCTCCGACTGGTCGTGCGTGATGTAGACGGCACTCGCGCCCGACTCCGCGACGAGCGTCGCGATCTCGACCCGCAGCTTCTCGCGCAGGTCGGCGTCGAGGTTCGACAGCGGCTCGTCGAAGACGACAAGCGAAGGATCGGCGACCAGTGCCCTAGCGAGCGCCACCCTTTGCTGCTGCCCGCCGGAGAGCTCGTTGGGGTAGCGGGAGCCCATGCCGTCCAGGCCGACGCGCACGAGCATCCGCTCGACCCGCGAGGCGGTCTCGGCGGCACCGAGCTTGCGACGTCGCAGGGCGAACGCGATGTTCTGCGCCGCCGTCAGGTGCGGCCACAGGGCGTAGTCCTGGAAGACCATGGCGAGGTCGCGTCGCTCGGGCGGCACCTGTTTTCCCTGGCCGCCGACGACCTTTCCGCCGATCTCGACGACGCCCTCGTCGATCTCCTCGACGCCCGCGATGATGCGCGCCAGGGTCGACTTGCCTGATCCCGATGGCCCGAGCAGCACCAGGAAGCGGCCGGGAGCGAGCTCCAGATGGATGTCCGACAGCACCTTCGTGCGCCCGAACGCCTTGCCTCCGCCCCGGATGCGCAGCGCGTACTGAGCACCGTCGGCACCGACATCCACCTGGGCTTCGGCGCTCACGTCGACGCTCCGATCGCGCGCCAGCCTGCAGGGGTAAGCAGTCGATAGGCGCCGTAGGCGACGCCCACCACGGCGAGCGCAGACAGGATGGCGAGCACTTCCATGGCCGTTCCTCCTCCGAAGTCGTATTTGCCGAGGGCTGTCGTGATGCCGACCGAGATCGGCTGCTGTCCGGGCGGGGCGAGCAGCTGCGAGACGGGCAGCTCGAGCAGGGTCGCCGAGTAGGTCAGCAGCCACGCGGTCAAGAGCGGCCGCGAGATGATGGGCAGCGTCACGGAGAGCCAGGTGCGGATGGCGCCACGGCCGTGCACACGCGAGGCGTGCGTCATCGACTCGTGCAGCTGGCTCGACGAGCCGACCAGCATGCGGGTGGTCGACGGCAGAGCGGTGGCGAGATACGCGAGCACGAGCAGCGCGGTCGTTCCGTAGATGCGGATGCCGACGGCGTTCACCTGCGGCAGGTTGAAGGTGAAGATGTACCCGGCCGCGAACACGATGCCCGGCAGAGCGACGGCGCCCAGCAGGATCATGTCCATCGCGCGTCCGGCCACCCCTGTTCCTTTCGTCGCGAGGATGCGCGCACACGCCACCGCGAGAACGACAGCGACCGTCGCGGTGATCGTCGCGAGCCCTGCCGAGTACAGCAGCGGGCCGCCGAGGTCAGGGCTGGTGAGCACCCGCTGGTAGTTGGAGAGATCCCACTGGTGGCTGCCGGCGAGGCTGCCGAGGCCGTCGATCAGCGAGGCGGAGATGGCGCCGAACACGGGAACACCGAGAGTCGTCAGGATGAGCAGTGCGAAGCACACCAGCCACACGACCTTCGCCTGCCAGGTCAGGGCCGTCACCCGTCCGGCGCGCGACCGCCCGCTGAGCACCCGGTAGCTTCGTCCGCGCAGCGCCCGGTTCTGCAGAACGAGTGCGACGACGACGAGCACGAGGAGCAACCAGCTGATGGCCGATGCCAGTGGGAAGTTCACCGGGAAGACTTCGACGGCGTTGTAGAGCGCGTAGGTCGCGACGGGGAATTGAGCGGCGTTCGCGAGGGTGGATGCCACGCCGAAGTCGCTCACGGACTCGGCGAACACGATGGCGAGCGCCGACCAGATCGCCGGCGAGATCAGTACGAGGGCCATCCGGATGCTCGTGCCTGCGCCTCCGCCGTGCACGCGGACGGCGTCCTCGTGCTCGCGCCCCAGGCCCCGCAGTGCGGCGGCCACCGCGAGGTACGCGAACGGTATGCCCTTCACCGTGAGCACCAGTGCGACGCCGACCGGGCTGTAGATCACGTCGCGCAGCGGAACGGGGTCGAGCCCCATCACCTGCATCACGCCGTTCGGCTCGACGAGCCTCTGCCAGCCCAGCGCGATCAGGTACGACGGGGTCAGGAAGAGGGCGAAGATCAGCCCGGTGGTGATCGTGCGCGCCGGCGCGTTCGTGCGCAGGAGCATCCATGCCAGGCCGAATCCCACGCCGGTGGCGGCGATCGCGGCGACCACTCCGATGATGAACGAGTTCAGGAAGCCCTGAAGGGTCGCGCCAGTGAGCGCCTGCTGGAACGAGGCGAAGCTGAACCAGTCGGTCCCCTGGTCGAGCAGAGCCGGGCTGATCGCGATGATCAGGAAGAGGCCGATGGGTATGACGAGGATGGCGATGAGAACGATCCAGAGCCCGACGATCGGCCGGATGCGTACGCGGCGCCACACGCTCGTGCGGTACGACTTCGCGGGGGCCTCTGCTCCGACATCCAGCGCACCCACGGCCCCGTGGCCCCCACCGACGACGGTGGGGGCCACGAGTGGCACGGTGGCTCGACTCACTTGATGCTCTGCTCGAACCAGCTCACGACGCTCGGCTCCTTGGCACCCCAGTAGGTCGGGTCGAGGCGCTGGTACGACGACGGGAAGGCCGGCAGCTGCGACAGCGCGGAGACACCGCTGACGATCGGCCAGTACAGCGAGTCGCCGCTGGTGTCGGCGCCCTGCATGACCTTCTGTCCGGCGGGCGACAGCGCGAAGTCGATGAACTTCTTGCCCTCTGCCTGTTGCGTCGCGTCGACGCCCTTGTCGATGCCGAGCACGCTCGGCAGCAGAGTCGACTTGGGCAGGTACACGATCTTCGGCTGGAATTGAGCCGTCGGCTTCACCTTGATGGTCTCGCCGACCGCGGCCGAGCTCTGGATGAGCCCGTAGTCGATCTGACCGGTCTCGAGCGCGTGCAGGGTGTCACCGTTGGTCGGGAAGACCTTCAGCCCGTTCGACTTGAGCGACTGGAAGTAGCTCTCGCCCTTGCTGATGCCGCTGCTGCTCTGACCACCGAGCTGGTTCATGACCCCGGCGATGAAGGGGTAGGTCGGGCCGGACTGCGCCGGGTCGTTCATGCCGACCTTGCCCGCGTAGGCGGAGCCGAGGAGGTCCTGGTAGCTGGTCGGCACGGCGCTGGTCTTGGCCGCGTTGTAGATGAGCGCCGCCATCACCGTCGTGCCCGTCGGGCTGTAGGCGTTGTCGGACGGCTGGATGGCCTTCCCTTCAGCCGTCAGCGTCACCGGGGACTTGTAGTGCAGCAGCTCGCCCTGCTGGTCGAGCGATGCGAAAGCCTGGTCGCCGTCGACCCAGAGCAGCGACCACTGCGGGTTGTTCTTCTCCGCTGCGATCTTCGTCAGCAGCGGGCCGGTGCTGTCGTCATCCACCTTGACCGGGATGCCGGTCTTCGCGGTGAAGGCCTTCGCCATGGCGGCGTCGTAGCCCTCCGCTGCGTACAGCACGAGCGGCTCCACCTTGGTGCTGGCGGCGGATGCCGTACCTGTCGACGACGATGCCGCCGCTGCCGTGCATCCGGTCAGCGCGACGGCCAGGGCTCCGACGACCCCGGCGGCCAGCAGACGCCTCGATGAGACCATGAGCTACTCCCGTTCCAGTTATTTTGCAGAACAAACGATCGTTAGAAATGATCAGCAACAGATGTGTCGTCGGTCTGCCGCGCACATGGCCGGGAGGTGAACGGAGGGTGGCCCGCCGCTGTCTGGGCGCCAAGGTCGAACCTTCTCGCTGGTGAGCATGCGAACCGGCGCTGGACAGCGGCTGAAGCCGCGGCGGTTTCGGGCGTCCGTCGCCATGAGGTTCCATTCAGGCGGCGGGGACCCGACACGGCGGATCGAGGACGCCCACATGCCGTGGCGTGCAACACTGGCAACTGCCGCACAGTCGCCATCGACCGAAGGATTCGCGATGACCGATCAGTTCCGCACCACCGACGCCTACCTGATCGCTCTCGCGCAGAACGCGTACCTGTGGGCGTGGCCGCTCATCAACATGCACAACCGCCAGAGCGTCATGCGACAGCTTCCGGAGCCCGGCATGCTGATGGGCATCGTGCCGGCTGCGCCGCTCGGCCGCGTCTGCATGCTGCACGATTACGTCGAACCTCAAGAGCGTCTTGTCGCCTGTCCGAACCAGGATGTCGCCTACGGGTTCGGCATGGTCGCCGCAGAGGTCGGTCCGTCGGTCATCCAGGTACCAGACTTCGGCGACCGGTTCTGGGTGTATCAGGCGGTCGATCAGCGCACCGACGGCTTCGTGCAGCTCGGCGCGATGTACGGAACCGAGCCGGGCCACTATCTGCTCGCCCCGACCGACTGGGACGGCGAGGTGCCGAACGGTATCGCCGGCGTGTTCCGGTTCGACACGGCCGTCGGCGTGGTCATCCCCCGTGTCTTCATGGACGACACCGTCGACGACCGCGCCGCCATCCAGTCCGTGCTCGGGCAGATCAGCATGTACCCGCTCGCGGAGTACGACGGCACGATGAAGAGCGTCGACTGGGCGAACGTTCCGAGCTTCGGCGGAGCTGCCGAAGCGGCACAGGGCGAGGCCGAGACGAAGTGGGTGGATCCGACGGACTTCGTAGACGCGCTCTCCGCAGTCCTCGACGAGGTTCCGGCGCGGCCAGGCGAGGAGGCGCTCTACGACTGGTTCCGGTCCCTCGTCACGACGGCGACCTCCGACCCGCACGCCCTCGAGGTCATCACGCGCGCCGCCGTGGACGCAGATGCCGGGCTCGTGCAGGAGCTGTTCGAGTTCCGCAACATCGGGCTCCCGGCGGCGTGCAACTGGTCGACCCAGCGCAACGGAGCCCGATTCGGCACCGACTACCTCTCACGTACGGCGATGGCGAAGGCGAACATCTTCGTCAACACTCCGAACGAAACCTGCTACTACTACCAGGACCTGGATGTCGAGGGAAGGCGTCTCGACGGGTCCCACCGCTACGCCGTGACCTTCCCGGCGGGTACTCTTCCCCCGGTCCGTGGGTTCTGGTCACTCACGCTCTACAACGAGCACCACTTCTTCAACGAGAACGAGCTGCATCGGTTCTCTCTCGGCACGAAGAACAAGAACCTGCACGTCGCCGCTGACGGGTCACTGACATTGACCGCAGGCGGCGTCGCGCCCACCGACCCCGAGGAGCTCGCGAACTGGCTTCCCGCCCCCGACGGACCCTTCTCGCTCTTCCTCCGCGCCTACTGGCCGGACGAGAGCATTCTCGACCAGTCGTGGCAGCCGCCGGCCGTCACCCTGCCGGAAACCTGAAGCCAGGCGTCAGGCGATCCAGGGGCGGGTGAATCCTGCGACGCGCTCGCCGTCGAGGTCAGCGAGGGAGACACCGACGAATGCGGATGCCCCCTCGGAGGTCTGCCAGCGGAAGCGGAAGTCGTCAGAGGTCGCGGCATCGGCGATCGCTGCGCCGGCGCTCTGCGGGGTCTGCGCGTTCGCGAACGCGCCCGCCGTGCGCGAGAAGTACGCGTCGAGCAGAGGCTGATAGGCACCGGCATCCACGGGAAGCTCCGCGTTCGCGACGAAGTCGCTCGACACGGCGGCGGGCTCGATGACACCGACGTGCACGCCGAACCGCTCTGCCACGACAGCGAGGGACTGCATGAATCCCTCCACCGCGAACTTCGCGCCGCAGTACGAGTCCGCGAACGGCTGACCGACCGTTCCGCCGACGCTCGTCACGGTGAGGATGTGCCCTGAGCCGCGCTCCCGCATGCCGGGCAGAACCAGCTTGGCGAGGTTGACCGGAGCGAGGTAGTTGACATCGAGCTGCGCCTGGATCTGCGCCATGCTGAGCTGCTCAGCCGTGCCGACCCCTCCCCTGCCCGCGTTGTTGACGAGCACGTCGACACGTCCGTGGTCTGCGATCACATCGTCGACGAGGCCGGCGGCTGCCGCGTGGTCGACCACGTCGAGGGTCCGGATGTCGACCCGCACTCCTGCGTCTGCTGCGGCATCGCGCAGACGGTCCGACCGCGTGACGTCACGCATCGTCGCGACCACCGTGAGCCCCTTGCGTGCGAGCTCGACGGCCGCGAACATCCCCATGCCCGACGACGTGCCGGTCACCACCGCGACATCTGCCATGCGCTCAGGCTAACGCCGCACGCGTGGGCACGGCACCTTCGATCTCCCTAAGGTGGGGTGATGCCCGACATCCTGGCGACCATCGCGACCGCGGTGGTGCTGTTCGTCGGCACGAACCTCGACGATCTGATCCTGCTGACGCTCTTCCGGGCCACAGCACGCGCGGGCGGACGTCCCCGACCCTGGCAGATCTGGGCCGGCCAGTACGTCGGCGTGGCGATCCTCGTCGTGATCTCCTTGCTCGCCGCCGCCGGGCTCGGCTTCGTCACGACGCGTTGGATCGGCGTTCTCGGGCTGATCCCGCTCGGCATCGGCGTGTGGCGCCTCGTCACGGCCATCCGAGATCATCGCTCCCCCGAGCCGGTGACTGCACCGGTGGTACGCGGTCTCCCGGGCGTCGTCGCCGTGACCATCGCGAACGGCGCGGACAACGTGGCCGCCTACACCCCGGCTTTCCGGACGATGTCTCCGTCGGAACTCGCCATCACCCTGTCGGTCTTCGCCGTCGCGGTCGCGGCCTGGTGCCTGCTCGGCGGCCTGCTGACCGCCCACCCCCGCACGGTCGCGATCGTGCAGCGGTGGGGGCACTGGGTCATCCCCGTGGTCTTCATCCTCATCGGGTTCGCGATCATGGTGAGAACCGGCCTGATCGGATGACGCGGCCGGTGACGGCGTGCCCACTGCGACTACCACTCCTCGTGGTACAAGATGACGTCGACATGACCGAGGACTCCGCCGCGACGCTCGACACCGATGCCGTGCGCACCTGGCCGCGCCGATTGCTCGCCTGGATCCGCGACGCACCGGTGCTGCGCGCCCGCATGGTCGACGCTAACGACGGCATCGTGGCGACCTCCGGGCTGCTCGAGGGCTTCGCCGGCGCAGGCGCCACGCAGCACACGCTCGTGCTTGCAGCATCCGTCACCACTCTCGCCGGAGCGCTGGGTCTCGGCGGAGCGAAATGGGCGGAAGCGGCCGCTGAACGGGATGCCCAACTCGCCTTGGCCGCTGAGGAAGCCGGCCAACTGGCGGCGAACCCCGAGGACGAGATCGCTGAGCTCGCGGACTACTGGGTGGGCAAGGGTCTCACTCCGGAGGTCGCGTCGGTTGTCGCCGAGCAGCTCAGCGCGAAGGATGCCCTCGCCGCCCAACTCGAATACGAGCACGGGATCGTCGGGTTGCCCCACCGCGGCCAGCCGGCCCTCGAAGGGCTCGGCGCCGCCGCCGCGTTCGCTGTCGGCGCGCTGATTCCCCTTCTCATCACGCTACTGGTCCCTGTCAGCATCGACGGCTGGGTCGTTCTGATCGCGGTCGCCGTCTCGCTCACGATCACGTCGTACATCACCTCGCTCGGAGGCCACATCCGCTTGGCACGGGTCCTGGCTCGAGCGATGACCGTTGGCCTCGGCACCGCCCTCCTCAGCTACCTGCTCGGACTCCTGTTGCTCTGACCTCTACCTGCCATATCCCTGCTCCTGCTCCGCGTGCTCCCGGGCGTGCCGACGGAGGATCTCCCGCCGCTCCGCTCCGTAGGTTCCGATCCAGACCGCTGTGGCGACGACCGTCAGCACGAGGAGAACGATCGTCACTTCTGGCATGAAACCGATAGTCAGTGCCAGGACGAAGATGGACGCGACAGTCAGCACGGCAAACACGATCGCACAGACCGCAGACACCACCCGCGCCCGCCAGATCCCCTTCGAGTGCGGGCGCCTTCGACCGATGCGGCCGCCCGATCCTATGCCTCGATCGCGCTGGGCGCGAGACTCGTCGAGCACGCCGCCCAGCTCCCCGGCGTTGAGATATCCGAGCTGCACGGCGGTCTCGTACCGCGCCTTCTCCAGCGGATCGGGCTTTCCGTCCGGAATCTCGCTCATGATCGCATCGTAGGCCTGCCGCTCTGGCTCGACGGTGGGCCGGACCCCTCCTCGTTTCTACACCGGAGCCTGTCGGCGGAGGGATGCCAGGTTCGGGCTGTCGGGATCCAGAGCGTCGGCCACGGCCATCGCAGACACCAGCGCCGTCTCCTGCAGATCGGTGAGCTGCGTGAAGTGCCCGGCGAAGTGAAGCCCGTTCCAGCCCTGCCACCGCTCGAGCTCTCGCGCTGCGCTGACTGCGGCCGGGGTGAGGAGCAGATGGTGAAAGGTGCGCTCGGTGAGCACCTCCCGTGGCTGCACCGCGCGATGAGTCGCCCAGCTCTTGAAAAGCCGCAGAGGGTGGTCCGTCGCCGGATCAGTGCGATAGGCGCCGAGCCAGAACGTCGCCTCGCAGGAGTCATCGCCGACCGCGGCGTTGTGCATGCACCAGTCGCGCGGGTCGGCGGGCATGCATGCCGGATCCCGATGGATCGCCAACCTGGCCGGGTAGTAGTCGAACGCACCCAGGGTGTCGCGCAGTCCGTAGGGCAGGCCGGTCAGCACGTCGAGGGCCGCGTACGGCGGTGCCGTCACGACGAGCTTCTCGTAGGGCCCCGACCGCCCATCGGCCGTGTCGACGAACCATGATTCTCCGATCCGCTCCGCGCGCCGCGCAGGCGATCCGGCGTGGACGGTGAGGTCGGCGCTCCGCGAGGCGAGCAGCTCAACGATCCCGCCGAGCCCGATGCCTGACCCGTAGGTTTTCGGCGTGCTGAACACGTTCGACGGGAACGCAGGGGCGAACAGCACAAGGAATGCGAGCATCGACTGCGACCTCAGCGTCTCGACGCGGGACGACGTGAGTGACGCCAGCCATGGCAGCAGCACATCACGCTCGAAGCGGCGATCGAAGGTGTGTCGTTCGAACCACTCCCCGAGCGTGATCTCAGCTGACGGGTCCGAGTCGATGAACCGGCGGGCGGCTCGCGTGAATCGCAGCAGGCTCAGCGCGTGCCGCGGGGTACGCATCGGGTGCCGCGACACGAAGCGCGAACGCCGCGTCGCCTCGTCGAAGACCGACAACGTCCCGGGCAGTTCGATGACCGTCGTGTCTGCCCCGACCTCTTTCAGGAGCGACCAGTACCAGGGATGCGTCGCCGGATTGAAGGTCTCGGCTCCGAGGTCGACGGGCACGCCGTCGACGACCACTGTCGCGGCGTTCCCGCCGAGTCGTGGCTGTTCCTCGAAGAGGTCGACAGACCAGCCGGAACCGCAGAAGTATGCGGTCGAGACCCCGGCCATGCCGCCGCCGATGATCGCCATGCGTCCACGCGCAGCCGGTTCCACGCGAGGATGCTAGCACCGCTCAGATGGACTCGTACGCGTCAACCGGTCCGCCCCGTCAGTCCGTCGCTGCACGTGGTCGGGCGGTCTTGATCGCGACCACGGGAATCAATGCCACCGCGAGCACCGCGCCACCCAGCGCGAGCACGTCGTAGCCACCGGCCGCCATCACGACGCCCGACATAGCGCCGCCGCCGGCCCCGGCAAGCGCGATGAGCACGTCGACGCTCCCCTGCGTCCGAGCGCGGATGTCCGGCGAGGTGGCGTCGATGATCATCGCGGTGCCGGCGATGATCCCGAAGTTCCACCCCAGCCCGAGCAGCGTCAGCGCCCCGATGGCGGCGACCAGCGAATCACCGGCGGTCGCGGCCGTGACGCCCGCGAGGAGAAGCGCGACGCCGGACGCGATCGCCATCGTCGTGCGTCCGACGCGGTCGACCAAGATCCCCGTCACCAGGGAAGGAAGGTACATCGCCGCGATGTGGATGCCGATCACCACCCCGACGGCGCCGAGACCGTGGTGGTCCATCTCCATGTGCACCGGGGTCATCGTCATGATGCCCGTCATCACGATCTGGGCGACCACCATCACGGTCGCCCCGATCACGACGCCTCGGGTGGGACGTCGCTTACGGGAGGGCTGCGCCGTCCCGGCCGGTATCGTCCCGCCGGGCGCAACGTCACCTGACGCCGCGTCAGGCCGGAACAGCCGCTCCGAGAGCAGTAGCGGGTCCGGTCTGAGCAGCACCAGCAGCGCCGTCCCGGCGGCGAGATATGCGGCTGCGGCGAGGATGAACGGGCCCGCGAGCGCCGGGATGCCCCAGGCCGCCGCGACCCCGCCCATCGGCGTGACCAGGTTCGGTCCGAGCACGGCGCCCGCGGTCGTCGCGACCATCCCGATGCTCGCCGCAGTCGCCCGGCGGGCAGGAAGCGCCAGGTCTGTTCCGGCGTAACGAGCCTGCAGGTTCGTCGCCGTGCCCGCCCCGTAGATGAACAGCGCGAGGAACAGCAGCCAGGGCGAGTCGATGCCTGCGGCCACCACAACGCCGATCGCGCCGATCCCGCCCGCGATGAAGCCCCCGCCGAGACCGGGCCTCCTACCGAAGCGCTGGCTGATCCTTCCCACCAGGAACGCGGTGAGCGCCGAGCCCAGAGTGAGCGTCGCGGCGGGCAGGCCAGCGAACTGGTCGCCGCCCAGCATCTGCTGCGCGAGAAGCGCACCGACCGTCACTCCAGCTGCAAGGCCGGCTCCTCCGAGCATCTGAGTGATGGCGACCGCCAGAAGCGTTCGCCGCTGCACGGATGCGCGCAGTCGCTCACGAACGATCGGATCAGTCGGCAGCGAGGTGTGGAGTGGTGTCACGGACGGCCCTTTCTTCATTCAGGCCAGTGTGCTGTCATTGGTCAATGCCGTTCAACCATGACAACATGATCGGCGTCCGCCTTGCCGAGGACCTCGTCAACCTCGAGTGGGAGGGCCGGTGGGACGCGGCCTCGGTGTTCCCCGTGCTGCGCGGCGCATTCGTCACCATGACGGACATCCGTCAACTCGACGAGGACGCGATGCGTCGCCTGCGCGCGTGGGCGGGGCACCTGCGTCGCCCGTTCGCCGCCGACGGACCCCACGAGAGAGCGGACCGCATCAACGAGCTGCTCTCGGAGGGTGTGCGGATCATCCGGCTCGCGACCCACGATGGCCTGCCCCCGCACTTGCACTTCGCGGATGCCGAGTCCGAGCTCGTTCAACGAATCAAGGCGCTGACCGCCGGAGGCCTCGCGATCTTCGCGGTGGAGGCCGAAGCAGAACGAATGGGCGTTTGCGCACGGCCGGGATGCGAGCGGGTGTTCGCCGACACCAGCAAGAACGGCCGTCGCGCCTACTGCACCTCGGTATGCGGCAACACGCACGCCGTACTGCGCTACCGCGAACGAAAGGCTGCCATTTCGCGCTAATCGCGCCCCTCACCGGACACGACGACCCGAGCCCTGACTCGATGCGCTGACGTGCCTCGAATGAGGGACTTTGTCCCTCGTACGATGGCGCGCTTCTTGCTCGTCATGTGATGTATGCCCCACGGTTCACCCCCCGTTCTAGGGTCGAGTTCGCTCGTGACCAACCACTAGAAAGGGTCCCCCCCAATGAGCCATGTGGATGACAATCCGCCCGCGACGCCCGGCGGACACAGCCGACGAGGGTTCCTCCTCACCGGCGCTCTGGCCGCAGCCGGCGCGGCGGCGGCCAGCGTTGCCAGCGTCACCCTCGACGCCACCTCGGCCGTGGCGGCAGAGACCAACAACGCCGGCGGGATCGGCAGATGGAACCCTGACATCACATCGCTGCAGTTCACGCTCGCCGTCATGCCTGACACCCAGTTCCTGTACTGGGGGAGCCAGAGCAGCATCAATCGTGAGCCGCAGGAGGCGTCGTTCCGCTACATCATCAACAACAGCGGCACCCCCGACAACAACATCGTCTTCATGGCGCACCTTGGTGACCTGACCGAAGATGCCGATGCCACTTCATTCACCGAGGTCGACAAGGCCTTCCAGATTCTGGACACGCACGGTGTGGGCTACAGCGTGTTGGCGGGCAACCACGATGTGACCGGCGACGACAGCCGTGGAACCACTCCGTACCTTCGGACGATGGGCCCGCAGCGTTTCGCCCACTCGAAGACCTTCGCCGGTGCTGACTCGACCGGCTACAACACCGCGCACATCTTCCAGGCGGCGGGCCGATCCTGGCTGCTGCTGGCGCTCGACTGGCGCACCACGGACCAGGGATACGCCTGGGCGAACCAGATCATCAAGGCCAATCCGAAGATGCCGGTGATCGTCACCTCGCACGACATCGTCGCCTCCCCGTATGACGACAACGTGTTCCCGTACCAGTCGGGGGATCCGGAGAACAATGCCGTGTTCGAGGCCAACGGGCAGGCGATGTGGGACAAGCTGATCGACGACAACGATCAGGTGTTCCTGGCGCTCTGCGGCCACTACTGGCCTCCGGGGCGAACCACCATGAAGAACGCGGCCGGCAACGACGTGTACCTGCACATGACCAACTACCAGAACATCTTCTTCGGTGGTGGCGCCATGATCCGCCTGTACCACTTCGACCTGGCGCGCAACATGATCGACGTCGAGACGCTGAACCCCTGGATCCTCGGGCAGGACCCGGAGTCGCGCAGCCCGATCGCCGCCGAGCACTCTCGCGTCACCGGCCCAGTCGACGACTTCTCGGTTCCGATCGACTTCGAGCAGCGTTTCGCGAGCTTCGCTCCCTCCGTGCCGCGGCCCGCACGCCCGGCCTCGAGCGAGCTCATCGACGGCACGCTGGCGTACTGGCGCTTCGATGGCCAGGGCGCTCCGGGTACCGTGCTCGCGGCCGGCGCCAGGGTCGCGGACCAGTCCAGGAACGGCAACGATCTCACAGTCGTGACGGTTCCCGGTACAGCCGCCAACGCGCTCTCCTGGTCGGCCGACCACCACCCCGATCAGCCGGGACATGCCAGCCTGCAGTTCCTCGGCGGCCGCAATCCGGTCCACGGGGCGTACCTGACGACGGCGGATAAGGCCCCGCTGAACGCGGAGAAGTTCACGAACGGCTACACGATCGAGACCTTCGTGATGATGCCGCTCGACTGGGACGCGGGCAACAACGGCTGGGCGGCCATGCTCACCCGCCGCGGCTCAGCTCAGGCTGCCGGCAAGCACGGCGAGAACACCGACCCGAACGAGCCCGTCGTCGCGTTCGCGATCTCGAACAACGGCCGCGAGCCGCAGTTCAACCACTACCCGCTGAACGACACCTACCCGACCACCAACTGGGGCCAGGGTCTCGTCGAACTCCGCTGGTGGCATCTCGCCGTGGTCAACGACGGCCGCTACACCAAGCTCTACGTCGACAGCTCACCGGTCGTGGACGACCCGAGTCGCATCTCCAGGGGTCTCACCACCCTCGGACTGCCTTGGCTCCTCGGCGGCCACGAATACGCCGGTGCCATCGACATCGTCTTCCACGGAAGCATCGGAGACACCCGCATCGTGAACCGTCCGCTCGGTATCAACGAGTTCCTCACCGCAAAGTAGGGAAACGCAGTCGCCGACCGTCTCCCGGCCATGGCCATGGCGTCAGAACCGGGAGACGGTCGCTGAGCGTCGCCCCGCGCGCGGTAAAATCCCTGGTCAGAGGTACTTCAATCCGCCCGATCGCCTGTCCGACAGATCGTCTTCTTGGTGGAGCTACGGGGATTCGAACCCCGGACCTTCTCATTGCGAACGAGACGCGCTACCAACTGCGCCATAGCCCCAAGTGCGTATGAGACTTTAGCACGTCGCCTGCCCCCGGCCGGAATCGGCGCCTCGTGCGGAGGCGGCCGGACCGTGCTCAGCCGGTGATGCGCTGCACGAGCAGGTACTTCTGGATCTTGCCCGTCGTCGTCATCGGCAGCTCCTCGACGGCGAGCACCGTAATACCGCGCGGCACCTTGAACGGTGCGAGGTGGGTCCTGGCGTGCGCGAGCAGCTCGCGCTCGTCGAGCACGACGTCCTCGGTCGGCACGATCCACGCCCAGCCGACCTCGCCGTAGCGGTCGTCGGGGATGCCCGCCACATACGCCTGGCTCACGCCGTCGGCGCCGCTGAGAACGAGTTCCACCTCGACGGGAGCCACCAGCTCGCCGCCCACCTTGAACAGCTCCTTGCTTCGGCCGCTGAGATGAAGGTATCGCTCGTCATCGACGAATCCGAGGTCTCCGGTGCGCAGCCATCCCTCCGCGTCGATGGTTGCGGATGTCTGCTCAGGGTCTCCGATGTAGCCGCGCGTCACCTGTGGCCCGCGCACCACCAGCTCGCCGGGCTCGCCCTGTGGCAGCACATGCCCGTCGAACGGGTCGATCGTGCGGTACTCGGCCAGCCGACCGCCAGGCACGCCCGTGCCTTCAGCCGCTGTTCCGCCCAGCTTCGGGGTGCCCACCACTGTCGCCACCAGCTCGATCGGGTCACCGGGGAGCGTCAGCGCGGTCGCGGCGGAGACCTCGGTTTGGCCGTATCCAGTGAAGATCATCTGCGGGTTCAGGTCGCTCATCACGCGGTTCCACAGCCACACTGGCGCAGGCGCTGCGGCAGAGAAGACGGACTGCAGGCTGGAGAGGTCGTAGTCGCCCTTCACGGCCTGGTCGACGACGGCTACGGTCATGGTCGGAACGAACAGCACCTCGTTGATGTGATGCTGCTCGATCTGCTCGAGGGTGGTGCGGGGGTTGAATACGCGCTGCGGCACGATCGCACCTCCGGCGAACATCGCAGCGAGCATCCCTTCGACGTAGCCGAACACGTGGTAGAGCGGCAGGGCGAAGCCGATGCGCCAGCCGTCGTCGAACGCCCGGTGATACGCGGAGCCGTATGCGCTGCGCAGCAGCATGTCGTGGGTCAGCTCGGCGCCGAGCGCGTGCCCCGTCGTACCCGACGTGAACACGATGTCGGCGACCGAATCGGCGAGGATGCCCGCCGTCAGGGCATCGACCTCCGCGTCATCCTGCTGACGCGACAACCCAGGAACGGTGAGCGCCCCGGACCTCCAGCCCGATTCGGCCAGCACGATCGACCTCAGGAGCGGCACCTCGTCGCTGCGCACCTCGGCCTCCCAGCCGGGGAATCGCTCGTCGAAGACGGCGAGGAAGTCGGTGGCCACAGACCTGTCGACGCTGATCAGCACGCTCGCGCCTGCCTGCTTCAACCGCTGCACGATCTCGTCGCCGCGGTAGGAGTAGTTGAGGGCGACGGCGATCGCACCGATGCGCGCGATCGCGAACTTCACCACCGGGTAGTCGGCACGGTTGTCCATCAGAAGGGCCACGCGATCGCCGGGCTCGACGCCGAGCTCCAGCAGGCCCGTTGCGAGATGCCGAGAGCGCTCTGCGACGTCGGCGTAGGTGAGGGTGGCGGCATCCGTGATCACGTACGGGCGGTCAGGATGCCTCGCAACGGCCTCGTCGAACGCGGTGGCCAAAGAGCGGCGGGTCCACTGTCCGACGGTGCTCTCGAGCGCGGCACGACGACGGGCGATCTCGGGTTCGGAAAGCGTGGTCATGGCGTGAGGCTACCGTTTGGCGCCTCTCCTGAGAACAGGCACGATCGCGCTCGCGTCGCGGGAGAGCGTCAGCCTGCGGCGCGACGACGACGCAGCGCCTCGTCGAGATCGATGTGCTCGCCCTGCACGTCGGCGACGACGCCCATGCGCGTGTACCTGCTCGGCTGGGACGTCCGCTCCCCTGCGGAAGGAGCGGCCGCAGGAAGGGTCGCTGCAGGCGCCGCGGTGGCGGCAGGCAAGGTGGGCACCTGAGACGCCGCGATGCGTGCCGCGCGTTCCTCGAGCTCGGCTCGCACCGCTGCCCGTCGCAGCGCCACCGCCGCGTCGACGGAGGCCATCGCTGCTGCCGCGCGCGACCCGGGCGACTGGTAGAGGGGTTTCGGCAACGGCTGGGGCTTCCAGCTGACATCCCGCTTCGGCTCGACCCGCTCCGGCTCGATGTGCTGAACGTGGTCGAAGAGCTCCGGGTCTGCCTGCACAGCGCGCGGCCGTTCCTGGCGAGCGGACCGATGCGCCACCACCTGTGCCGCGAGTCGGCGCTGCACGCCGAAAGCGCACAGCATCAACACGACGGAGGCCGCCAGCAGCCACCACGATGCAGCCATGACGAGCGAGTAGACGCCGGCGCCGATGCCGACCAGAGCGGCCAGCATGACACCGCTGGTCGCGAGGCGGGTGCGGCGCACGGCTCGCGCGAACGCCCGGTCGCGCTCCTCGCGCGTCAGCACGGGACGCTTCTCGCTCGCAGGCGGCGTCGACGAGACGGCCCGAGCTGCGGCATCCGCCTTCGCACGTGCCTTCTTCAGAACCTTTTGCTGCCGTGCCACCTCGCGGGCCGTCGCCTCGACGTGCACCTCTTCGGGCGCCTCGGCGGTCTCGGCGAGGATGCGCAGCGTCTGCTGCAGTCGCACCGCGTTGCGCTCGGCGTTCAGATAGTCGCGCCGACGCAACCACGTCGGCACCAGGTACGCCAGCCACAGAGCGGCCGCGAGCGCGATGACGACTCCGCCGCTCAGCGTCCCCCCTGTCACAGTGTCCCCCCGGTCATGTGACTACGGTAGGCGGGGTCGGTCGCTTGGCCCGGTCGTGGCCGCCGTGTGTCCCCGATCGCACCGGGCATCCCCAGCGCAGCCTGCGATGGTGCCGTTCGATTCGAGGAGGTCGTCAGCCTCATCGGCCGCGAGGCGTCAGCGGGTGCGCCGCTGCCTCGCGATCGACCTCTGGAACGACGGCGACGCCCTCGGGAACGTCGCCGGACTTCCACCTGCGCAGCACGCCCTGCGGAATCTCCTCGACGACGAGCGCGAAGCAGAAATGGTCGCGCCAGTCACCGTTGATGTGGATGTACCGCCTGCGCAACCCTTCGTACCTGAAGCCGAGCTTCTGCACGACACGCAGCGAAGGCCCGTTCTCGGGACGGATGCAGATCTCCATGCGGTGCAGACCGAGCTGGAAGAAGCAGTAGTCGGTCGCCAACGCGACGCTGGTCGGGGTGACGCCCTTGCCCGCGAACCGCTCGGCCACCCAGTAGCCGATCGTCGCGGAGGCGAGAGACCCGTAGGTGATGGATGACACGTTCAGCTGTCCGGCGAGCTCGCCGTTGTGCTCCATGACGAACGGCAGCCCGTGGCCGGACCTCGCCGAGGCCTGAAGGGACCTGATGCTCGCCCTGGTATCGAACGAGACAGGAGCGTGCGGGCTGGTGGCCTCCCACTGCCGCAGCCACCCGCGGTTGTCGAGCAACTCCTTCTCGAGTGCACGCGAGTCGCGCAGCCTGATCGGTCGGATGCCGACAGCGCCATCGCTGAGAGTCGGTACGTACACGGGTCGCTCGTTCTCGTCTGTCGGTCTCGACGGTCGTGGTGGGCTACTTGCCTACGCCGGGCTCGTCGATGGTCTCGCCCGCATCCGGCTGATCGGCGAGGGTGGAGGCGAACTCGCGGAGCCACGGCCGGAAGTCCGATCCGAGGTCTTCGCGATCCACGGCGAGCTGCACGATCGACTTGAGGTAGTCGAGCCGGTCGCCCGTGTCGTAGCGGCGTCCACGGAAGACCACGCCGTACACGCCGGGGCCGCCCGGCTCGGTCGCGAGCTCCTGCAGGGCATCCGTCAGTTGGATCTCGCCGCCCTTGCCGGGCTCGGTGTGCTCCAGAACGTCGAAGACCTCGGGCTGCAGAACGTAGCGGCCGATGAGCGCGAGGTTCGAGGGGGCATCCTCCACTGAGGGCTTCTCGACGAGGCCGCGAACGCGCACCACGTCTCCCTCTTCCGTGGCCTCGACAGCGGCGGCGCCGTAGAGGTGGATCTGCGACGGCTCGACCTCGAGCAACGCGATGACGGTGGCGCCCTTGGCCTCGGCGACCTCGAGCATGCGGCTCAGCAGAACGTCGCGGCTGTCGATGATGTCGTCGCCGAGTAGCACGGCGAAGGGCTCGTGCCCGACGTGCATGCGACCGCGAAGCACCGCATGGCCGAGGCCCTTGGGGTCGCCCTGCCGCACGTAGTGCACGTCGGCGAGGTCGGTCGAGTACATGACCCTGCGCAGCTTCTCGGTGTCGCCCTTCGCGGCAAGGGTCGACTCGATCTCGGTCGCGCGGTCGAAGTGGTTCTCGAGCGCGTTCTTGTTGCGTCCGGTGATCATGAGCACGTCGCGCAGCCCTGCGCCGACGGCCTCCTCGACCACGTATTGGATGGCCGGCTTGTCGACTACCGGCAACATCTCCTTCGGCATTGCCTTCGTCGCGGGAAGAAACCTGGTGCCGAGACCGGCAACCGGAATGACGGCTTTGGTGATGGCCATCTGCTCAGGGTATCTGGTGCCCGGTCGCCCGGAGCAATCGGAATGAGGAGATGGACCTCGCCCTAGGATGCCTGGTATGGCGTCCGACCCGACCAGCGCGAAGCGCGCGCTGCGAGCCGAGCTGCGGGAGCGCCGCAGGAACGCGACGGTCACCGAGCGGGAACGCGCGACCGTAGGCATCACCGAGAACCTCCGACAACTGGTCGAGCAGTACGGCGCACGCTCGTTGTCGTGCTACCTCTCAGCGCCGAACGAGCCGGACACCCGTCCCTTTCTCAGGTGGGCGTTCGCCGAGGGCATGCGCGTGCTGCTGCCGATCAGCAGGGAAGACGGCCTGCTCGATTGGACCGTGGATGACGGCGAATCCGAGACCGAGGGCATGTACGGATGGCCGGAAGTGGTCGGTGAACTGCTCGGTCCGATCGCGGTGAACGACGTCGATCTCATCGTCGTGCCGGCCGCCGCCGTCGACCTGCGGGGCGTGCGGATGGGCTGGGGCAGGGGCTACTTCGACAAAACCCTGGGCAGCATGGAAAAATGTCCTCCGGTGTATGCCGTCGTGTTCGACGGCGAGGTGCTCGACGAGGTGCCCCGCGAAAGACACGACGAACCCGTGACCGGCGCGGTGACCCCGACCCGCATCATCCGTTTCCGCTAGCGGCACACGCCCGCGGACCGGTCCCCCATACACCGGCGAAGACTTCGAACTGAGAGATGACGATGCCCACTTACTCGTACAAGTGCACCGAATGCGGTCACGCGTTCGACATCCACCAGGCGTTCAGCGACGACGCGCTCACCGCCTGCCCCGAGTGCGGCGGCCCGCTCCGCAAGGTGTTCGGCGCTGTCGGCGTCACGTTCAAGGGCTCCGGCTTCTATCGCACCGACTCGCGCTCCGGCGGATCTCAGTCGGTTCCCTCCGGCAAGAACGAGCCGAGCGGACCGAAGAACGACCAGGCGGCATCCAGCACCAAGACCGAGTCGAAGAGCTCGGGCGAGAAGAAGGCCACCCCGGCCGCACCCGCAGCCTCGAGCGGTTCGAGCAGCAGTTCCAGCTCCGCCGCCTGACGCAGAGGTGGCAAACGCCCGGGATCCCGGGTTCCACGAGATCGAGCCGCGCCTCTCCTACCATCGATGAGTGAGGGGAAGGGACAGCACATGATCAAGGGCTTCAGAGAGTTCATCATGCGCGGCAATGTGATCGATCTTGCCGTCGCCGTCGTGATCGGGGCCGCGTTCACCGCGGTCGTCAACTCGATCGTGAACAACCTCATCAATCCGTTGATCAGCGCGGTGTTCAAGGCCGGCTCTCTCGACAGCGCACTGGTCGTGACGATTCCGACCCTGGGCGGCGGGGAGTCCAAGCTGATGTTCGGCGCCATCGTCGGCGCGGTCATCCAGTTCCTCGCCGTCGCCGTCGTCGTCTACTTCGTCTTCGTCTTCCCCATGAACCACCTGCGCGAGCGCGCGGCGGCACGCAAGGGACTGAACACCGAGCCGGAGGCCGAGCCCGTGCCGGCCGACGTCGAACTGCTCACCCAGATCCGCGACCTGCTCGCCGCGCAGGCCGACGCGTCGCTCGCCTCCCCGGGAGACAACGCCGGCGGCCGTCACGCCGACGGGCCCACCGCATAGAGGTCAGGCTCTCCCGACCCACCTGCTCAGCGACCCCCGCCCCACCTGCTCAGCGACCCCCGCCCCACCTGCTCAGCGACCGCCGCCCCAGTGCGGCGGGATGTCGCGCCTGAGCCGCTCGTCATTGGAGTCCGCACCGTCGCCCCACGCGCGGTCGGTGTCCTCTGATGCCCGCACCGGGGCATCCGCTCCCCCGTCCGGTCCGCCGGTCCTCGAGCGAGGCGCTGTCGACTGCGGGGTCGGGTCGGTGCCGGGCGCGCCGGGGCGCTTCGCGCGTCGTCCCGTCGTGCGTTCGGCCATCCCTCAAGGGTAGCCGCGTGCATAACTCCTGCAGATTGCACGGTGGGCGCCGCGAGAACCGCGGAATCCCGGGAGTGTGCCCGCGCCCGGTCGCGGATTTGCAGGAGTTATGCGCAGGGGCGGGGCGCCCGGGGAGACCGCCGCGCGGGGAGGGGGGCTAGGAGGCCTCGTCGGCCTCGATGGCCCCGAGGAGCTTGCCGATGCGCTGGGCGACGGCTTCCGGGTTGGCGAACAGCTCGAAGCTGTGCACGCGAACGTAGTGCCAGCCGAGGCGGCGCAGCACCTCCGGTCGCAGCCGCAGCGACTCGCGAAGGCTGGCCTGTCCGAGCACCCGGTCCGTCTCGACGACGACGGCCTTGCCTCGGTATGACGCCGCGAGCGGCAGAACACCACGGTGTCCCAGCTGCACCTTGAGTCCCAGCTTCTCCAGCCTGCACGCGAGGTCGACGAGCAGCGGCTCGGAGTCATCGGGAACCTCGTCCGGTCCCGCCTCGATCTCCGCGGCCTCCTCGAGCACCTGAGCAAGGGCCACGATGCCGTGCTTCATGCGCTGGTCGTCGATGTCGTCCGGCCGGAAGCACGAGACGATGTCCATCGCCCGCCGCGCACGCGTGAGGCCGACCGCAAGCAGTCGCTCACCCCCCGGCTCTCCAAGGGCTCCGAAGGTCGACAGCAGTCGCCCATGCGGGGTGCGGCCGTACCCGATGGAGAAGATCACCCGGTCGCGGCTCTGCGCCACCGACTCCTCGAGGGTGACGACCGTGAACGGCTCTGGGCGATCCCCGAGGATGAAGTCTGCGAGCTCCTGCCGCTTCGTGGATGCCGTCAACACGGCATGCTGCACGCGCACGGCGTGCTTCGGGCTCGCCGTCACGACCATGAGTGATTCCCGAGGACGGCTGACCGCGTGCTCGAGCACGAGCTCGACGACCCTGGCCACCTCGGCGTCGACGCTTTCGACGGTGCCGGTGTCGTCGTCGGGCATCCCGTGTCCGCCGCGGACGTAGCTCAGAGAGAGGCTGGTGTGACCGAGGTAGCTGCCTGCCCACGGCAGCGACTCGATCTGTCCACCGTAGAAACGGCGGTTCACGAGCTCCGCGAGATCGTCGCCCACCGACCGGTAGCTGCGGGTGAGTGTGTACACCGGTAGCAGCTCGGAAAGCCTCGCCAGTGCGGACGCCGTGTGCCAGGCATCCACATCGCGCGCCTCGCGCTTGGCCGCCACCTCGTCGGTGTCACGCGGTTCGGCGGCCGCCGACGGATCGGCGACGGCGATGCGGAACGCCGAAGGCGTCTGGGTCACGGGGTCGCCGAACGCGACGACCTGCCGGGCACGCCGCACCGCGCCGATGTTCTCGGCGAGGGTGCAGGCTCCTGCATCGACCAGCACGACGGTGTCGAACGCCATGGCCGACGGCAGGGATGCCACGTCGTAGGGTGAGGCGAGCCACACCGGCGCCAGCACGCGGGCGAGCTGCGGAGCCTTCTCAGTAAGAGTGGTCGGTGTGGCGGATCCGGCGCGCAACAGGCGGCGCAGTCCGTCGGCCTGCTCGGGGTTGTCGGCGAGCGCGATCTTCCACTGCACCGCGAGCTGGGCGGCCATGAGCTGCCCGGAGGCAGAGGCGTGGGCCTGGTCGACGAGCCTGAAGTCGGCCTCGAGACGGTCGAGCACCCTGGTGTTCGCACTGAGCAGGGCACGGTCGTCGCCGAGCAGGATCTCGAGAACCGACTGCCACCACGCGAGTTCCAGTTCGGCTGCGACGTTCTCGCTCGTGACGTGACGTGCCGACAGGTCGGACAGCAGCGGATCGAGCCGCAACTCTCGGAGCCTGGCGAGGAGGGCGGTGCGCTCCTGCAGATTGATCAGCACCTCTGACTCGACGGCGAGTCCGCCGAGCATGCTCGTGAGCTCCTTCAGCGGCAGCACGGTGAGCGACTCGGAGCTGCGGGTGCGGCCGAGGGGCACATCCAGGCTCGCCAAGTCTTCCGACACCTTCTGATACGCGACCTGCACGTCGGCGATGCCGACCGGCACGCGAGGAGGGGCGCCGGCGTCTGCGAATCGCTGCCACAGGGTTCGCTGCTGCTGGATGCGCCGCAACGACTCGTTCAGGTCGGCGACGTGCACCCCCGGTCGCACGTACTCGAGGGCGAGCTTGCGCAGCTTGCGACGCGTAGAGCCCGACATGCTCGGGGTGTCGCGGCGGTTGGAGGTCGCCGTGATGAGTTCGTCGAGCGGACGGTCGAAGACCGCGGGCAGGAACCTGTCGAGAGTCTCGCGCAGGTCGGCGAGCAGCCTCAGGTAGATGCCCAGCTCGGCGATGTTCTCGAACGGACGCAGCCTGGTGCCCTCGATGAGAGTGGTCGCGCGATCGATCAGCCTCGGCACCTCGATCGCGCTCAGCTTCTTCGCGAGTGTGTGCGCGGCGGTCGCCTGTGCGGTCGACGAGAAGTCGGCGCCGTACCAGGGCGAGTCGTTCGGCCCGTACCTGAACTCGCCGAGCGCCGCCGACTTGATCAGGATGTCCGCCGCTTCACCCCTGCCGCCGGCCAGGCGTTCCACGGAAGCACGGTCGAGCCGTGCCCGCGTCTTCGGCGGCGATGGCAGCAGCGCGAGCCTTGCGAGCTCGCCGAGTGCGTCGAGCACGCTGACCTTGAAGGCCGCATCCGGTGCCGTCAGGGCGCCTCGGTAGTCGAGCAGCACCCTGCGCAGGCGTGAGAGTGCGTCATCCACCTCATCGACGTCGGGCTTGGCGCTCTTCTCGTTGCGGGTGATCGAGCGGATCAGATCGCGTCGAACACTTCGGGTCGCGGCGGCCGCACCACCGAGGCCGACCTGGTCGAGCCGATGTGCGATGGCGTCGAGACTCGAGCGCCGTGGGCTCACGACGAGCACTCGCCTGCTCTGCGCGACGAGAGCGCCGATGGCGTTCACGATGGTCTGCGTGGCTCCCGTGCCAGGCAGCGTCTTCACGACGATGGAGTTGCCGTTCGAGATCTGGGCGACGACGCGCTCCTGCTCGGGGTCGGCATCCACGAGCATCGTGTCGATCGACGGGGGACGGTTGTCGACCGGCACCACCTCGGCGGGTGTGAACGCGGCCTCGACCCGGTCCCTCGCCGTCGGGTTGCCCGCGAGGGCGCTGAGCACATCGTGGTCGAAGTCGCCAAGGTCGTCGGTCATGCTGTGTGCGACATCGGCGAAGGATGACACCACGAGCCTCGGCTGAACGGCGAACCATTCGAGGTGACTCGTGAGCCCGCGCAGGCGGTCGATCACCGGCTGCGGCTTGAAGACCCCGCCCACCTCGCTGAGCGCGACGAACGCCTCTGCGTCGAGCTCGATGTGGAACTGCTCGTGCAGCGCACGCTTCAGCTCGGGGTTGAGGAAGGTTCTGCCGCGGAGCTTGAGCTCGAAGTCGCGGCCGTAACGACGGATGGCGACGGGCCGCAGAAGCACGGGGGCGCTGAAGTCATCGGCTCCGTTTCGCCAGCGGGCGAGTCCGACCCCGAGGTGCACGGCGTCGATGCCGCGTACGGCTCGCAGCTCGATGCCCTTTGCGGTGACGGCGCCCGCCGCGGCCTTCGCCGTGCGGAGGGCGATGTCGTCGCGGATCAGGCTGGAGAGAAGCGTGCGGTCGCCGGTGATGAACTGCGGGAGGCCGCCTGGATGCGTGGCGCTCAGCTCGATGCGGGTGCGCGGGGTGTCGACGAAGTGCAGCAGGGGCGACGGTCCGCCGATCGCGGCGACCTCGTCGCGCCATTCGGCCCACGTCGGCTCGGCGATGTTGCCGGGCGTCACGTGAGGATCACCGAGGGTGACGGTGTACGGACCCGTCGCCGTGCGGGGGTCGAGGGCGGAGTCCTCCACCGCTTCCAGCGATGTGAAGTCGACGCTCTGCCGCTTCTCCAGTCTCCGCACACGCAAAACCCTATGCGGCATGGGCGCGGATGCCGGTGAAGCAAGGCCGTTTCAACGGCATCCGGCGGGCAAGTCAAGGGGTAGGGCGGCTCTAAGCCTCGGCGTAGGCTGAGCCGCGAAACTCGAAGGCAGTTCCAAGTGGCAGTTCCAAGCGGCAGTGGGGAGCAACGATGAGCAAGCGTGACGAGGTCGTCGAACTGGGCGGCAACCCGATCAGGACGCTGTACGGCTGGGGCATCAGGAGCGAGCACGCCTATCTGGCAGCGTTCGTCTCGGTGGGCCTGGTGTTCCTGAGCTGGATCATCTCGCGCATCAAGAAGGACGAGCGCGCGCAGTCCGACCGCTGGGGGCTGTTCATCGGCGAGTGGGTCGCCGCGCTGCTGGCTCTCGGGGTCGCGCTCAAGCACGAAGAGAACGACTAGAGCGTTCGGGTCTCCGACTCGGACCCGACCCCCGACCCATCTATTGCGCCATGTGCGCTCTGTTGCGCCACTCCGGCTGGCGCAGTAGAGCGCACGTGGCGCAGTAGCGTGCATGGTGATCGTCTCGAAAGGCTCTCGCATGCCCTCCGTCTCCGCGCACGTCGCCATCACACTCGCCCGTCATCTCGACAACGTCTTCGGCGTGATGGGCAACGGCAACGCCCACTTCATCGACGCCCTCGACCGCGAGACCGACGCGGTGTACTCGGCCGTTCGGCACGAGGCCGGGGCTGTCGTCGCAGCTGACGCCCACTTCCGCGCCTCCGGACGCCTCGCCGCCGCGACCACGACATACGGCGCAGGCTTCACGAACACGCTGACCGCGCTGGCCGAAGCTGTGCAGGCACACGTGCCGCTCATCCTCGTGGTCGGCGACGAGCCCACCTCCGGACCGCGGCCGTGGGATGTCGACCAGATCGCCCTCGCATCCGCGGTCGGTGCGCGCACCTACACGGTCGGACGGACGGATGCCCCATCCACCGCCGTCATCGCCGTCGAGCACGCCCTTGCATACCGGGTGCCGACGGTGCTGGCGATCCCCTACGACGTGGCGCAGCTCGACGCCGGCCCCGTACCCGAGGTGCCGCAGCCGACGCCGCCTGCGCCGCTCGCCCCGATGGGACCGTTCGCCGCGGCAGCCGTGCGCGACCTCGCCGCCGCACTCGCCCACGCCGAGCGGCCCTTCCTGCTCGCCGGCCGAGGGGCATGGCTCTCAGGAGCAGGCGAGGCGCTCGGCTCCCTCGCCGCGGCGACGGGGGCACTGACGGCCGGCACCGCGCTCGGCCGCGGTGTGTTCCCCGACGGGCGATACGACCTCGGCGTGACCGGCGGGTTCGGTGCGGAGGGCGCGATGGAACTGGTGCGTCAGGCCGACGTCGCCGTCGTGTTCGGGGCATCCCTCAACCAGTTCACGATGCGCTTCGGCGATCTGTTCGCGCCGGGCACTCGCGTGGTGCAGGTGGACATGGCTCCGGCCGCGACCCATCCGAACGTCGGCGGGTTCATTCGTGCGGACGCCGCAGTGGTCGCCGGTGAGCTGGTCGCCGAGCTCGCCCGGCTGCGTGCCGAGTCGAGCAGCTGGCGCGAGAGCGTCGACCTCGCAGCAGCGACGGCGCGGGATCGAGGTGAGGGACTGACATCCGACGGCCGGCTCGATCCCCGCTCGGTCGCCGCACGCATCGGCGACCTGCTGCCGGATGACCGGGTCGTCGTCTCCGACGGCGGACACTTCATCGGCTGGGCGAACATGTACTGGCCGGTCGCGTCGCCGGACCGCATGATCATGGTCGGCACCGCATACCAGTCGATCGGCCTCGGCTTCCCGTCTGTCGCCGGCGCTGCGATGGCACGGCCGGAGGCGACCATCGTGCTCACGACGGGCGACGGAGGCGGGCTGATGGCGCTCGCGGACCTCGAGACGGCGGTGCGGGTCGCGGGCGGACACGGGATGGCGGTGGTCTGGAACGACGGCGCCTACGGTGCTGAGGTCAACCTCTACGGGCTCAAGGGGCTCGCGAAGGCGCCGATGCTCATTCCGGAGGTCGACTTCGCCGGGCTCGCGACCGCCGTGGGTGCTGAGGGGATCGTCGTGCGCGACCTGGCCGACCTCGAGCGGTTGGGATCGTGGACACGGGAGGACCGCGCCGAACGCCGCTTCTTACTGCTGGACTGCCGCGTCTCCCCCACCGTGATCGCGCCGTACCAGCAGGAGATCATCCGCGTGAACTCGTAGGGCGAGGGAGCATCGTGCCGTCGAAGAAGGCGGCGAGCTCCGCGGTCGCCGTGAGCGGCAGCACCGCGGAAACGTACTGGTCGGGCCGCACGATGACGACCGCACCGTCGCGGTCGATGCCGCGAGCGTCGAAGATGTCGTCGTCGGTCAGCGCCGAGTAGACCTTCTCGTAGTCCATCAGGTGGAACGGGCCGCCGAAGGGCCGGAACACCTCTGGTGCGTCGAGCACCTCGACGTCACCGTGCGGCTGCTGATAGACGACCTTCACGTCGAAGACGGCGTCGGCGTCGACCCCTTCGGGCGTGAACCGTACGACCGGGGACTCGGGCGATTCGGTGAGCCAGCTCGCCAACGCGGAGACGTCTGATGCGGCATCCTGCCCCGCCCGATCGGCGAAGACGTACAGGCGCCAGCGTCCGTCCGCCGTGGCGTGGTGGCCGAGGTGCACAGGGTTGCCGTCCGCGACACGGGAGACCATCGCGGACTTGAAGCGCTTGCCGATGGGGAATCCCGTCGCAAGGTGCTGATGTGCGTCATCCGCCACGATCATGGATGGCTGGTACTGCGTCATGAAGCCTGCGGGGAACTCCCACGTGCGCACGTAGAAGTCCTCGAGCTCGGTCGCGTCGTCGAGGTCTTCCGGCTTCGTGGCCATGAGCGTCGACCACTCGCGGTCGAAGTCGATGAGGTTCTTTGCGACGACGTGCCGCTCGGCAGAGTACGTCGCTAGAAGTGACTCCGGTGCCATGCCGGAGAGCACATGGCCGAGCTTCCAGCCGATGTTCCAGCCGTCCTGCATCGAGACGTTCATGCCCTGCCCGGCCTTCGCGCTGTGGGTGTGGCAGGCGTCGCCGGCGATGAACACGCGGGGCATCCGCCGGCCGATCAGCTCCACCGGCACGTCGTCGAAGCGGTCGGTGAGACGGTGTCCTACCTCGTAGACGCTGTGCCAGGGCACGTCGCGCACGTCGAGAGAGTAGGGGTGCAGGATCTCGTTCGCCTTGGCGACGATCTGCTCGAGCGTCGTGGCGCGCACGGCTCCGTTGTCGTCGTCGCGCACCTCGCCGAGATCGACGTACATGCGGAACAGGTAGCCGCCCTCGCGAGGGATGAGCAGGATGTTGCCCGCCTCGGACTGGATGGAGCACTTCGTGCGGATGTCGGGGAAATCCGTCACCGCCAGCGTGTCGATGACACCCCACGCGTGGTTCGATCTGCCGCCGAGATGCACGGCACCGATGGCGTCCCGAACGGAGCTGCGGGCACCGTCGCCGCCGACGACATACTTGGCGCGGACGATGCGCTCCGCGCCGACGATGTGGCCATCCTCGCCATCCGTCCGTGCGAGCGTCACCGCCACCGGGTACTCACCTTCGGTGAGCTCGAGGCCGCGGAACTCCCAGCCGTAGTCCGGCCGCATGCGAGTCGGCGCGTTCGCCATGAACTCCGCGAAGTAGTCGAGCACCCGCGCTTGGTTCACGAGCAGGTGGGGGAACTCGCTGATGCCCGTCGGGTCGTCCGGTGCGACTGCCGCACGCACGATGCGGGACGGTTCGGCGGGGTCGGGCTTCCAGAACGCCATCTCGGTGATGCGGTACGCCTCCGCGATGATGCGCTCGGCGAAGCCGAAGGCCTGGAACGTCTCGACGCTGCGCGCCTGGATGCCATCGGCCTGGCCGATCACGAGGCGGCCGGGACGACGGTCGATGATTCTGGTAGCGACAGCGGGGAAGCGCGAGAGCTGCGCGGCAGCGACCATGCCGGCGGGACCTGTGCCGACCACGAGAACGTCCATCGTGTCCGGCAGCTCGGCCGGGCGATCGATCCCGGTGCCTTGCGCGGGCAGCACCCTCGGGTCCCCCGACACGTACCCGTGGTGATGGAACTGCATGGGTGCCTCCTCGCGCCAGGTGCCTCCTCGCTCCTGCCTTTCGATGATATACGATTTGAGATACGATGCCAGGGCGAAGGAGCTCTCGATGACGAATGACGAGCCCAGCGTCGACGACGTCGACCGGGCAGATGCCGACTCCCGCTTCACGGCCCTGCCGACGCGCCCCGGCAAGGTCGTCGCCGTCCATCTGAGCTACGCGTCGCGCGCCGACCAGCGCGGCAGACGCCCGACGGAGCCTTCCTACTTCTTCAAGCCGTCAAGCTCCATCGCAGCTTCGGGAAGCCCCATCGAGCGCCCCTTCGGCACCGAACTGCTCGCCTTCGAGGGCGAGATCGCGCTCGTGATCGGCACAAGCGCCCGCCGGGTGTCGTTGGAGGACGCCTGGGATCACGTGGCGTGGGTGACCGCCGCGGACGACTTCGGGCTCTACGACCTGCGCGCGAACGACAAGGGATCGAACTTGCGCTCCAAGGGCGGCGATGGATATACGCCCATCGGTCCGGGCCTCATCGACGCTCGCACGGTCGATCCGTACGCCCTTCGGCTGCGCACCTGGGTGAACGGACACCTGGTGCAACACGACACCAGCGCAGGGCTGCTGTTCCCGCTCGCCCAGTTCGTCGCAGACCTCTCCCAGCACTTCACCCTCGAGGAGGGCGACGTCATTCTCACCGGGACGCCGGCCGGGTCATCCGTCGTCGTGCCGGGCGACGTCGTCGAGGTCGAAGTGGACGCGCCGGATGTCCAGGGTGCGCCCAGCTCCGGACGACTCGTCAGCACCGTCGTGCAGGGCGAGGACGGCTTCGAGGCCGAGCTCGGCTCGCTGCCCGCTCTGGACGACCGGCAGCGCGAGGATGCCTGGGGGTCACGCCAAGCGGCCGGGCTGCCCGCGGCCGCGCCGGGGATCTCTCCCGAGCTGCGCGACAAGCTCCTGCTCGCGCCGACCGCAGGACTCTCCGGCCAGCTGCGCAAGCACGGGCTGAACAACGTCTCGATCGACGGACTTCGCCCGTTGCGACCGGGGACCAAGCTGGTCGGCCCGGCGAAGACGCTGCGATTCCTGCCGAACCGCGAAGACCTCTTCGCGACACACGGCGGCGGGTACAACGCGCAGAAGCGCACGTTCGACGCGGTGCAGCCAGGTGAGGTGATCGTCATCGAGGCGCGAGGGGACGCGACAGCCGGCACGCTCGGCGACATCCTGGCCATCCGCGCTCAGGCTGCTGGTGCGGCCGGCATCGTGACCGACGGCGCGGTGCGCGACGCCGACGCCGTCGCCGCGGTGGGCATCCCCGTTTTCGCGGCCGGAGCACATCCCGCAGTGCTCGGGCGGCGGCATGTCGCGTGGGACAGCGACCTCGCGATCGCCTGCGGAGGAGCCACGGTGCAACCCGGCGACGTCATCGTCGGCGACTCGGACGGCGTGCTGGTCATCCCGGCCGCAGTCGCGGAGGAGATCGCCGACGCGGCGCTTGCGCAGGAGGAAGAGGATGCCTACATCGCGCAACAGGTCGCGCTCGGTCATCCGATCGATGGGCTGTTCCCGATGAACGCCGTGTGGCGGGCAAGGTTCGAGCACCGCCACAGCACCGGCGACGGCGGGACCGGGACCGAGTCCGGCGGAGCCGCACGATGACCGACACCGCCGCGCCCGCGGAGAGCACCGCACAGACCGAAAGCAAGTCGCAGCGAGCGTACGACCACCTGCACGATCGCATCGCGCAGCACGTGTACTCCCCCGGATACCGCCTCGTGCTCGCCACCATCGCCGAGGAGCTCGACATGAGCGTCGTGCCGGTGAGGGAGGCGATCCGTCGCCTGGAGGCCGAGGGGTACGTCACGTTCGAGCGCAACGTCGGGGCGAGGGTCGCGGTGCCCGACGAGTCCGAATACGTCTTCACCATGCAGACCCTGGGCCTGGTCGAGGGCTCGGCCGTGTCGCTCGCGGCTCCCCTGCTGACCGCCGAGGTGATCGCGGAGGCGCGCGCGGTGAACGATCGACTGCGCGGCATGCTCGACCACTTCGACCCGCACGAGTTCACGCGGCTGAATCACCGATTCCACGCCATCCTGTTCGAGCGGTGCCCCAACCCGCACATCCTCGACCTCGTTCGACGCGGGTGGCGGCGGCTGCCAGACGTGCGCGACTCCACGTTCGCGGTCATCCCCGAGCGAGCAGAGCACTCCGTCGAGGAGCACGACGAGATCGTGCGGCTCATCGACGAGGGCGCACCGGCACTCACGATCGAGCTCGCCGCCAGAGACCACAGATGGCGCACGATGAACGAGTTCGTCGCCGCGAGGCACCACCACGCGGCGGATCCAGGCGAGGAGCGACGATGAGCGACCCCGAGATCCGGGCATCCCGGCACGTTCCCGACGGGCTGCCCGAGCGCATCAGGCACTACATCGACGGTGAGTTCGTCGACTCGGTCGACGGCGGCACGTTCGAGGTTCTCGACCCGGTCTCGAACGAGGCGTATGTCAGGGCTGCTGCCGGAAAGAAGGCGGATGTCGACCTCGCGGTGGCCGCCGCACGCCGGGCATTCACCGAGGGGCCCTGGCCGCGGATGCTCCCCAGGGAGCGCTCAAGGGTGCTGCACCGCGTCGCCGACATCGTCGAGTCGCGCGACGCCCGTCTCGCCGAGCTGGAGACGTTCGACACCGGACTGCCGATCACCCAGGCGCTCGGGCAGGCACGTCGCGCTGCGGAGAACTTCCGCTTCTTCGCCGACCTGATCGTGGCGCAGGCCGACGACGCGTTCAAGGTGCCAGGCAGGCAGCTCAATTACGTGAACCGCAAGCCGATCGGCGTGGCCGGACTGATCACGCCGTGGAACACGCCGTTCATGCTCGAGTCGTGGAAGCTCGGCCCGGCGCTCGCGACCGGCAACACTGTCGTGCTCAAGCCGGCCGAGTTCACGCCGCTCTCGGCATCCCTCTGGGCGGGCATCTTCGAAGAGGCCGGGCTGCCGCAAGGGGTGTTCAGCCTGGTCAATGGCCTGGGTGAGGATGCCGGCGACCCGTTGGTCAAGCATCCGGACGTGCCGCTCATCTCCTTCACCGGCGAGAGCAGCACGGGGCAGCTCATCTTCGCGAACGCCGCCCCCTACCTGAAGGGGCTCTCGATGGAGCTCGGCGGCAAGTCTCCCGCCGTCATCTTCGCGGATGCCGACCTCGACGCCGCCATCGACGCCACGATCTTCGGCGTCTTCTCGCTCAACGGCGAGCGCTGCACAGCAGGCAGCCGCATTCTGGTGGAACGGCCGGTGTACGACGAGTTCGTCGAGCGGTACGCAGCGCAGGCGAAGCGGGTCGTCGTCGGACACCCGAACCAGCCATCGACCGAGGTCGGCGCGCTGGTGCATCCCGAGCACTTCGCGAAGGTGATGGGCTACGTCGAGCTGGGAAAGACCGAGGCGCGGCTGGTCGCCGGCGGAGGCCGGCCTGCCGGGTTCCCGACCGGCAACTTCGTGGCGCCGACCGTGTTCGCGGACGTTCCGCCCACCGCGCGCATCTTCCAGGAGGAGATCTTCGGTCCGGTCGTGGCGATCACGCCGTTCGACACCGACGACGAGGCGCTCGCCCTCGCCAACGGGGTCAAGTACGGCCTCGCGGCATACGTGTGGACCAACGACCTGAAGCGCGCGCACACCTTCGCCCAGGCGATCGAGGCCGGCATGGTGTGGCTGAACTCCAACAACGTGCGCGACCTGCGAACACCGTTCGGCGGGGTCAAGGCGTCCGGCCTCGGGCACGAGGGCGGCTATCGCTCGATCGACTTCTACACTGACCAGCAGGCGGTGCACATCACGCTCGGGCCGACCCCGAACCCCACGTTCGGAAGGGCTCCGGCATCCGGCCGGCCCTCGACAACGGACCAGCCCTCGACATCCGACCAGCCCTCGACATCCGACGAGCAAGGACGCTGAGATGACCCGCCGCACCGACATGACACCGACGTCATCCGGCTTCTTCGTGTCGCAGGAGGCGCCGATCCTTGCCGACGACCCGCTGCCCATACCGACGTCGCCACCCCCGGACATCCTGCGCTGCGCCTCGATGGAGCTCGTCGTCACCGACCTGGCGCGATCGCGGGAGTTCTACGTCGATGTGCTCGGCCTCACGGTGACGGAGGAGGACGAGCGGACCGTCTACCTGCGGCCGCTCGAGGAGTTCATCCACCACAACCTGGTGCTCCGTCAGGGGCCGGTCGCAGCCGTCGCGGCGTTCTCGTATCGCGTGCGAGCTCCGCAGGACCTGGACAGGGCTGTCGCGTTCTACTCGGAGCTCGGATGCCGCGTCGAGCGTCGCCCCGACGGCTACGTGAACGGCGTCGGCGACTCGGTGCGCATCATCGATCCGCTCGGCTTCCCGTACGAGTTCTTCCACGACGTCGAGCACGTCGAACGCCTCGCCTGGCGCTACGACCTCTACACGCCAGGCGCCCTGGTGCGACTCGACCACTTCAACCAGGTCACGCCCGACGTGCCTCGTGCGGTCGGCTACCTGCAGAGCCTCGGGTTCCGCGTGACGGAGGACATCCAGGACGAGGAGGGCATCGTGTACGCGGCATGGATGCGCCGCAAACCGACGGTGCATGACACAGCGCTCACCGGCGGTGACGGCCCGCGGATGCACCACATCGCGTTCTCCACGCACGAGAAGCACAACATCCTCGCCATCTGCGACAAGCTCGGCGCCCTGCGTCGCTCGGACTGCATCGAGCGCGGGCCGGGACGCCACGGGGTGTCGAACGCGTTCTACCTCTACCTGCGCGATCCGGACGGCCACCGGGTCGAGATCTACACGCAGGACTACTACACCGGCGACCCTGACAACCCGGTGGTCACCTGGGACGTGCACGACAACCAGCGCCGCGACTGGTGGGGCAACCCCGTTGTACCGAGCTGGTACACGGATGCCTCGCTCGTGCTCGACCTCGACGGAAATCCGCAGCCCGTCGTCGCGCGCACCGACGCGAGCGAGATGTCCGTCACGGTCGGCGCCGACGGCTTCTCGTACACCCGGCCGGACGAGGGCGCCGAGTACAAGTTGGGCCAGCAACTGTGAAGCCGCCCCGTCGATTGAGGAGCACGCCGAAGGCGCGCGTCCCCCGTGGGTTGAGAGGCGAGGCACATGCTCTCCGCTGAGACGCACGCGACGATCGCGGAGGAGCTTGCGGCGGCGGGGCGCGCACGCAGCGTCATCCCGCGCATCACGGCCCGATATCCCGAGGCGACGATCGAGGACTCGTATGCCATTCAGGGAATATGGCGCGACAGCAACCTCGCCGCCGGTCGCCGACTGGTCGGCCGCAAGATCGGCTTGACCTCCAGGGCGATGCAGCAGGCCACCGGCATCACCGAGCCCGACTACGGCGTGATGTTCGACGACACGGTGTGGCAGAGCGGCTCGGTCATCCCCTTCGACGACTTCTCGAACGTGCGCGTCGAGGTGGAGCTGGCGTTCGTGTTGAGCCGGGCACTGGAAGGGCCGCACACCTCCGTGTTCGACGTGTTGCGTGCCACGGAGTACGTCACGCCTGCGTTGGAGATCCTCAACTCGCACATCGAGCTGGAGGGACGAACCATCGTCGACACCATCAGCGACAACGCTGCATACGGCGGCATGGTGATCGGCGGCAACCCCACCGCCCCGGACGCCGTGGACCTTCGGTGGGTCTCCGCGCTGCTCTACCGCAACGAGACGATCGAGGAGACGGGCGTCGCCGCCGGGGTGCTGAACCACCCGGCGACGGGCGTGGCCTGGCTTGCGAACAAGCTGCACCAGCACGGCGCTCGCCTGGAGGCGGGCGAGATCATCCTCGCCGGATCGTTCACGCGGCCGATGTGGGTGTCGCGCGGTGACAGCGTGCTGTGCGACTACCGAGAGATGGGAACCCTGACATGCCGCTTCGTCTGAACCCCACGTTTCGGGATGCGTTGGCTGGGACATCCGCTCCGCTCACCGGCATGTGGGTGTGCACCGGCAGTCCGCTGGTGGCCGAGATCTGTGCTGGAGCCGGCCTCGACTGGTTGCTGATCGACATGGAGCACGCGCCGAACGGGCTCGAGAGCGTGCTGGCGCAGCTGCAGGCGGTCGCCGCGTATCCGACGACGCCGGTCGTGCGGGTGCCGACGAACGACATCGTGACGATCAAGCAGGTGCTCGACCTCGGGGCGCAGAACCTGCTGGTTCCCATGGTGTCGTCGGTCGAGGAAGCGCGCGCGGCTGTTGAGGCCGTGCGGTACCCGCCTCGGGGGCGACGCGGCGTGGGTTCGGCGCTGTCCCGGTCTGCGCGGTGGAATCGCGTGCAGGGCTATCTGCAGGACGGCGACGAGCACGTGTCGCTGTTCGTGCAGGTCGAGACGCCGGCTGCCATCGATGCGGCCGGCGAGATCGCCGCGGTCGACGGCGTCGACGGGGTGTTCGTCGGCCCGTCGGACCTCGCCGCGTCGATGGGGCTGATCGGGCAGCAGACGCACCCGGATGTCGTCGCCGCGGTGCTGCGAGCTTTCGAGGTGGTGCGCAGGGCGGGCAAGCCCGTCGGCGTCAACGCCTTCGACCCCGTGGCCGCACAGGGCTACCTCGATGCGGGCGCGGGCTTTATCCTGGTTGGCGCCGACGTGACCGTGCTCGCGCACGAGTCGGAGAGGCTGGCAAGGCGGCAGGTGTGATCGATCGCGAGGACCCACGATGAACGAGGATCCGCGACTGGCTGCTGCTCGGTACCGCCTCGATAAGACGAACGAGGCGAACGGCGGCGAGCCTGAAGGCACCGCACAGGGCGGCGGCGCAAGCTCCGGCGGGACATCCGCTCTGCACCGTGCCGCGTACGTGGAGACCGCTATTCAGCAGGCGATCAGGCGGGGCGAGTTCGACGACCTGCCCGGCGCGGGAAAACCGTTGCGGGGTCTGAGCCGCCCCTACGACCCCGACTGGTGGATCCGCCGCAAGATCGAGACCGAGAAGCTGGGCGGCCTCGGGCCTCCTGCGCTCACGCTTCGCGTCGAAGATGCCGAGCTCGACGACCGGCTCGACAGGCTCCACCGCGAGGGCGACGTGCGTGCGGCGGTGGACGACTTCAACCGACGAGTCATCGAAGCTCGACGGCAGCTGCTCGGCGGCCCGCCGGTCGTCACGCCCACACGAGACCTCGAAGTAGAGGTGTCGGCGTGGCGGCAGCGTCGGGAGCAGCGGCTGTCGGTCGAGCTCGAGCGGCGTGCAACGGAAGCGGCCGAGAAGCCCAGGCGGCGGTGGAGGCGAAGAGGGTAGTCGGGGTGGCTAGTGCACCCGCAGCTCGACGCCGTGCTTCCAGACCCGCCGCACCAGCGGCACACCCGGCCGGTAGGCGAGGTAGATGTGGCTCGGCGCGTCGAGCAGCACCAGGTCGGCGCTTGCGCCGGGCGACAGGCGACCGACGTCGTCACGACGCAACGCCAGCGCTCCCCCTGCGGTCGCCGCCCAGAGCGCCTCGTCCGGCGTCATTCCGAGATCTCGCACGGCGACTGCGATGACGAAGGGCATCGACGAGGTGAAGCAGGAGCCCGGGTTGCAGTCGCTGGCGAGCGCCAGTGTGACGCCAGCGGCGAGGAGGGCGCGGGCGTCCGGGCAGGGATGCCTGGTGCTGAACTCGACTCCGGGCAGCAGCGTGCAGACCGTCTCCGAGCCTGCGAGCAACTCGACATCGCGCTCGGACAGGTACGTGCCGTGGTCGACGCTGGCTGCGTCCGCCTCGACTGCGACGCGAACGCCGTCGCTTACTCCGAGCTGACCGGCATGGATGCGCGCCCCGAGTCCCCGGGCGCGCCCCGCGGCCAGGATGCGCGCCGCTTCGTCCGCCGTGAAGGCGCCCTCTTCGCAGAACACGTCGATCCAGCGGACCTGCTCTGCACAGGCATCCAGCATCGCGCCCACCACCAGGTCGACGTAGCCGTCGCGGTCGTGCGCGAACTCGGGCGGAACCACATGGGCGCCGAGGAAGGTGACCTCATCCGTGATCTCGGCCGCGAGCCGGGCGAGCCGGCTCTCGGTCTCGACGTCGAGGCCGTATCCGGTCTTCACCTCGAAGGTCGTCGTTCCCTGCGACGCCAACTCACGCTCGAAGCGCAGCAGCGTCGCCCGCAGCTGTTCGTCGCTCGCCGCCCTGGTCGCCGTCACCGTTCGCAGGATGCCGCCCGCCGCATACCGCTCCCCCGCCATCCGCGACACGAACTCGTCCGAGCGGTCACCTGCGAAGGCGAGGTGCGTGTGGCTGTCGACGAATCCGGGGATGACGGCGCGACCTCCGGCATCCACCCGCTCGACGTCGCCGTGCAGGAGCCGTGCGACCTGAGGTGCTGCGTCCGCCTGCGGGCCCGCCCAGACGATGGTTCCGTCGATCGCGATGAGTGCCGCGTCGGGGATCGCGCCGAGCGGGTCATCCGCACCGGCACCCTGCGCTCCGAGCAGATTGGTGACGAGCAGGCCGATGCCGTGCACGAAGAGTGTGCCCATGGCTGCTCCTCCCCGTCGGTCGGCGGTGTCGTCGCCAGTGTCGTCACTCGTGGCGACCGGCACCGCTACCCCTCCAGCATGGGGACGCGCAGGCCGCGTTCGCGTGCAACCTGCGCGGCGCGTTCGTATCCCGCGTCGACGTGACGCATGACACCGCTGCCCGGATCATTGGTCAGAACCCGCTCGATCTTCTGCGCAGCGAGCTCGGTGCCGTCGGCGACGACCACCTGCCCGGCGTGGATCGAGCGGCCGATTCCGACACCGCCGCCGTGGTGGATGGACACCCAGGTGGCGCCCGACGCCGTGTTCAGCAGCGCGTTCAGCAGCGGCCAGTCGGCGATGGCATCCGACCCGTCCTTCATGCCCTCGGTCTCGCGATAGGGCGATGCCACCGACCCGGAGTCGAGGTGGTCACGACCGATCACGATCGGTGCGGAGAGCTCTCCAGACGCCACCAGCTCGTTGAACCGCAGGCCGGCGAGATGACGCTCCTTGTAGCCGAGCCAGCAGATGCGGGCGGGAAGTCCCTCGAAGTGCACCTTCTCCGAGGCCTTCGTGATCCACCGCCGCAGCTTCTCGTCCTCGGGGAACAGCTCGAGGATCGCGCGGTCGGTCACCGCGATGTCCTTCGGATCGCCGGAGAGCGCCGCCCAGCGGAACGGCCCCTTCCCCTCCTCGAACAGCGGCCGAATGTGCGCAGGAACGAACCCGGGGAACGCGAACGCCCGCTCGTAGCCGCCCAGTTGTGCCTCGGCCCGGATGGAGTTGCCGTAGTCGAAGACCTCGGCGCCCGCATCCATGAACCCGACCATCGCCTCGACCTGCTTCGCCATGGATGCCCGCGCCTTCGCCGTGAAGCCCTCCGGGTCCTCCCGGGCTGCGGTGTGCCACTCTTCGACGGAGATGCCCTCGGGGAGGTAGCTCAGCGGGTCGTGCGCACTGGTCTGGTCGGTGACGATGTCGATCGGCACGCCACGCCGCAGAAGCTCGGGGAAGACGGTCGCCGCGTTGCCGACGAGCCCGATCGAACGGGCCTCCCCGGCCTGACGCGCGACGATCGCGCGGGTGATGGCGGCGTCGAGGTCGTCGGTGAGCTCGTCGAGGTATCCGTGGTCGACTCGACGCTGCAGCCGGGCTCGGTCGACATCCACGATCAGCACGGCGCCGTCGTTCATCGTGACGGCGAGCGGCTGTGCGCCACCCATGCCGCCGCATCCGCCGGTCAGGGTGAGGGTGCCGGCGAGGCTACCACCGAACCTCTTATCGGCGACGGCGGCGAAGGTCTCGTAGGTGCCCTGCAGAATGCCCTGGCTGCCGATGTAGATCCACGATCCGGCCGTCATCTGGCCGTACATCGTGAGGCCGGCCGCCTCCAGCCTGCGGAATTCAGGCCAGTTCGCCCAGTCGGGCACCAGGTTGGAGCTGGCGATCAGCACGCGGGGCGCCCACTCGTGGGTGCGGAACACGCCGACCGGCTTACCGGACTGCACGAGCAGCGTCTCGTCGGCATCCAAGGTCTCGAGCGTGCGGATGATGGCGTCGTACGCCTCCCAGCTGCGCGCCGCGCGGCCGGTTCCGCCGTACACGACGAGGTCTTCGGGGCGCTCCCCCACCTCCGGGTCGAGGTTGTTCATCAGCATGCGCAGAGGTGCCTCGGTCTGCCACGACTTCGCGCGCAGCGTCGTGCCATGCGGTGCGTGGATGGGCAGCCTGTCGTTCATCTCGGTACTCCTTCGTGCTCGTGGCTCTGCTTGTGGACGGTGTCAGCGCCATTTGCGCCTTATTGCGCCACTCCGGCTGGCGCAATAGCGCGCAAGTGGCGCAATTGAGTGGACGACTTCGTCAGCGCAGGGGGCCCGTAACCGACTCGACGGCGGCGAGGATGCTGCCGTCGGCGACGAGGCCGACAGCCGCCTCGATCTCCGGGGAGAGCGGACGGTCGGGGCCGAGGCCTGCCACCTCGGTGCGAAGCGCGTCGCGGGCGGCGGTCGTCGCGGGGCCCGGCGTCAGGGGTGCGCGCAGGTCGAGCGACCGCGCCGCGGTGAGCAGCTCGATCGCCAGCACGCGCGTGAGACCGTCGACGGCACGACGTAGCTTGCGCGCCGCAGACCATCCCATCGAGACGTGGTCCTCCTGCATGGCACTCGACGGGATCGAGTCGACGGATGCGGGCACCGCCAACCGCTTCAGCTCGCTGACGATTCCCGCCGCGGTGTACTGCGCGATCATCAGCCCTGAGTCCACGCCGGCGCGATCGGCAAGGAACGCCGGAAGGCCCTTGTTGCGGGCGACATCGAGGTGGCGGTCGATGCGGCGTTCGGCGATGCTGGCGGCATCCGCCACGGCAATCGCGAGAAAGTCGAGCACGTACGCGACGGGCGCACCGTGGAAGTTGCCGTTGGAGACGACCCGGCCGTCGAGCGTCACCACGGGGTTGTCGACGGCCGAGGCGAGCTCTCGCTCGGCGACCGACCTGGCGTGTGCGACGGTGTCGCGTCCTGCGCCGGCGACCTGCGGGCTGCAGCGCAGCGAGTAAGCATCTTGCACGGTCGGATCCTCCGGCCCCGCGTGGCTCTTCACGATCGGCGAGTCGCCGAGCAGAGTTCGCAGGTTCGCCGCCGCGGCCGCTTGCCCGGCCTGCGGCCGAAGGGCCTGAAGGTCGGCGGCGAAGACGGCATCCGTGCCGAGGAGTGCTTCGACGCTCATCGCCGCCGTGATGTCCGCGACCCGGTAGAGCGCCTCGAGATCGGTGATGGCCATCGCGAGCATGCCCAGCATGCCGTCCGTGCCGTTGATGAGGGCGAGCCCCTCCTTCTCGGCGAGCGCGATCGGCTGAATGCCCGCTGCGGCGAGCGCTTCGGCCGCGGGGAGCACCGTGCCTCGGGCATCCCTCACGTCACCCTCCCCGAGAACCGCGAGGGCGCAGTGCGCCAGCGGTGCGAGGTCGCCGGAGCACCCGAGCGAGCCGTACTCCCGAACGATCGGGGTGATGCCGGCGTTGAGCACGTCGGCGTAGGCCTGCGCCGTTGTGGCGCGCACGCCCGTTCGACCGGTCATCAGCGTGCTCAGGCGCAAAAGCATCAGGGCGCGAACCACCTCGCGCTCCACCTCCGGGCCGGAGCCTGCCGCGTGCGACCGGATCAGGCTGAGCTGCAGCTGCTCGCGATCGGACCGCTCGATGTACGTGGTGGCGAGCGCGCCGAACCCGGTCGAGATGCCGTAGTGCGGCTCGGGGTCGTCGGCGAGCGCCTCGATCACGCGACGCGTCTCGGCGACCCTGGCGACGGCATCCGGATCGAGTGCGATGCGCACGTCGTGCCTGGCGACCGCGACGACGTCGGCGATGGAGAGCGGGCCGACGCCGACGACGACCTCTGTGGTGACGGTGGTGGACATGCTTCCATTGCACGACTTTCCCTTCCGCCGCGGCACCGGTTACCGATGTTCGCCGTCCGGGATACCGGACAACACTCGGTTCTCCGACCTAACATGAACGGATGCCCGGCAAAGCCCCTGCAGCCGACGCGACGTTGCGCATCTTGAGGTTGATGGCGCAACAGCGCGGTCCCGTCGCGGCCGCGACGATCGCACGCAACCTCTCGCTGCCGCGTTCGACCGTGTACCAGCTGCTCGGAGCGCTCGCGGACCACGGCTTCGTCGTCCCGCTGCCCGAGCTGAAGAAGTACGGCCTCGGCGTGGCCGCGTTCGAGCTCTCCAGCGGGTTCAGCAGGCAGCAGCCGCTCACCCGCATCGGGGCGCCGGTGGTGGCGCGCCTCGTGGACGACCTCGGTCTCGGCGGTCACCTCACGGTGCTGCTCGGGCGCGACGTCGTGTACCTCGTCGAGGAGCGGGCGCCCCGCGGGCCCTATCTCGTGACGGATGTCGGAGTCAGGCTTCCCGCGCACCTGACCGCCTCTGGGCTGGCCATGCTCGCCGGGCTCCCCTCGGCCCAGGTGCGGGCGCTCTACCCCGACCGGTCGTCGTTCACGACGCGGACCGGCGCCGGGGTCGCAACGTATCGCGAGCTGAGCGCGACACTCAAGGCCACCCGGGAACGCGGGTATGCGCTCGAGGAGTCCAGCGTGACGAAGGGGTTGCGGTCGCTCGCCGTTGCGGTGCCCGACCACGTCGGCTGGCCCGCTGCGTCGGTAGCCGTCACGTTCGACGACGCTCGGGACGTCGACCTCGAGGCGACGGCCACCCGGGTCGCCGCGTCGGCGGCGGAGCTGGCGCGGAGGATCGGGGGCACCGTCGCGGGTGCCACCGCCGCGCCCACCGCGCCCGCCGTCGGTTGAGGAGCACGCGGCGCAAGCCGCGGGCGTCTCGAAACCCTGACGTTGTGCGACGAGCGGGTTTCGAGACGCGCGCCTTCGGCGAGCTCCTCAACCAGCGGTGGGGACGCGCGCTGCTACGCGGTGCTCCTCAACCAAGCAGTGGGGCGGGCGGCGAAGCCGGCGAGTGCCTCCAGTACGACGAGGGCGGCGAGACGCACGGTGCGACCGTCTGCGGCGTCGCGCGTGGCATCCACCTCGGCGACGTCGATCGAGACGACGCGCGGGTCGCTCGCCAACAGGCGAACGGTGCGTCGCAGCTGGTACGCCGAGAGCCCACCGGGGATCGACGCCGGGCAGCCGGGGGCGACGGAGCGGTCGCAGACATCCACGTCCACATCGACGTGGATCGGTCCGCCTGCCGCCCCGGCAACGCCCAGCGCCTGGTCGACGATGCCGGCGAGCTCGCGCTGCTCGAACTCGTCACGCCGCACGACCGTGATGCCGGCATCCTTCGCCCGACGGTCGTAGAACTCGGAGTTCGCGAAGTCCGCGATGCCCAGCTGCGCAACGCGGCGACCGTCGAGACCCGCATCGAGCAGCCGACGCACCGGCGAACCGTTCGAGATGCCGTCGCGCAGGTCGTGATGGGCGTCGATCGTGACCAGCCCCGCGTCGGCGAGGCGATCGCCGAACGCGCCTAGCGCCACGCTGTACGTGAGCGCGTTGTCGCCGCCGAGCGCGACGACGAGCGAGCACCCGGATGACGCACGCCGGGTCGCCTCGATGGCGTCAGCCTCCCCATCGCCATCCGGCTCCACGACGTCGCCGAAGTCGACGACCGACGGCAGCTCGACGTCGGCCGCGAACGTGCCATAGCGCTGGATCGCCGCGCGGATCGCTGCGGGTGTTGCGTGTGCGCCGGACCCCGACAGGGAGGTGCGCCAGGTGCCGACCCCGATGACCCCGACGTCTGCGCGACCGCCTGCACCGGGCGAGCCCGCCAGCGAATCGGCTGACGGCCAACGCCCGGCTCGCGGCCAGTTCGCATCCTCGAACAACGTCGTGGGCATGGAGTTCGGCACGGTCATGGTCGGCACCCTACTTGCCCAGAATGCCGGCGACGAACTTTCCCCTTGACACCCGCAGTGTGTTCGCCTACCTTATTCAACGTACGGATTGATAAAGGAAGAAGTTGAATATGACGCCGGACGACGCGAACGACGAACACCTCGACCGCGCGTTCCACGCCCTCGGCGATCGGGTGAGGCGGGCCATCATCGCCCGTCTCAGCCGAGGTCCGGCGACGGTGAACGAGCTCGCCGAACCGTTCGGCATCACCGTTCAGGCCGTCTCGCGGCACATCCACGTGCTCGAGGAGGCCGGACTGGTGACGAGGAGCAGAGACGCGCAGCGTCGTCCCGTGCACCTGAACCCCGGTGAGCTCGAGCGGCTCACCGCCTGGATCGACGGATACCGGCTCGCGCACGAGAGCAGCTTCCGTGCACTCGACGCCGTGCTGGCCGCCATGCCGGATCCGCCGTCTCGCGCGACCGACGCCACGGACAACAGCAACCACACCGACAACGACCCCAATACCAACGCGAAAAAAGGAGAACGATCATGAGCAACGCACTGACAGTCACCGCCCCCGATGGCCTGCCCTTCGTCGACATCACCAGGGAGTTCGACGCACCCGTCGAGAAGGTCTTCGCCGCCTACACCGACCCAGAGTTGTTCGCACAGTGGGTCGGACCCCGCGGGTACGAAATGGACCTCCCCGAGTTCGACGTCACCACGGGTGGCCACTACCGGTTCATCCACCGCGACCCGGAGGGCAACGAGTACGCCTTCCGCGGTGTCTTCCACACCGTGCGCGAGAACGAGCTCATCGTGCAGACGTTCGAGTTCGCCGGGGTGCCCGACGCCGCGAGCATCGAGTACATGAGGTTCGAGCGCCTCGCAGACGGCCGCACCCGCCTCTCCGGTCACGCGGTGTATCCGAGCCTGGAGGCCCGAGACGGCATCGTCGCCTCCGGCATGGAGACCGGCATTCGCGAGGGCTACGAGAAGCTCGACGACCTCGTCGCGTGAGGCCCATCGGGCACAGCCCGGCGGCCAACTCGCCGACCGGCCATCGCCTGGCGGCCAACTCGGCCGCCGCCCGTGCGCATAATTCCTGCAGAATCGTGGGAATCGGGTCAGAACCACCACCCGGACCGCGGTTTTGCAGGAGTTATGCGCACCTCGCGCGCCGCTAACCCTCGGGATGGATGACCACGCAGCAGCGCCCCGGCCGTGGGGCGAGCTCCGCGCGCTCCGGGTCGTCGCCCGTACCGTTCAGGATGCCGCGGATGAGCGCATGGTTCATGCCGCACACCAGATCGGTCTGGTGCTGCGCCACCTGGTGGAACGGGCAGTTGCGCATCACGACGTCCCCGCCGTCGTCGACAGCCGGTTCGTAGCCGCTCTCACGCAGACATCCAAGGAACTCTCCCCCGCGTCGCCCCGTCTCGACACCCTCGTCGTTCGCCGCTCGGTTCAGGGCCGAGCCGACGACGCCACTCTCGTCCGCATCCGCGGCCGTGGCCAGCAGCTTGGCCAACAGCCGGTAGTCGCGAGGCGGCACACTCACGACGAGCTCGCGATCGGCACGCGTGTACTGCTTCGCCGGTCGCCCGGCGCCCGGCCCCGATCGATCGCCCTGCCTCGCGTAGCTCACCTCGAGCAGTCCAGCCTCGGCGAGACGGTCGAGGTGATAGGCAGCCAGCGTGCGGCTCACACCTGCGGCGGCGGCAGTCTCGTCCCGCCCGACGGGGTCATCCCGGCCGGCGACGTAGTCGTACAGCCGACCGCGCACCGGATCGGCGAGCGCGCTAAGCCCCTCCAACGGCTCGGGCGACGGCTGGGCATCCATGTAGTGATTCTATTGCCAATCGATCTTGACAAAAAGGTCTCGGCGACAGATTCTAAAAGAAGTTCGTATTGGCATTAGAACTATGAGCGACTTGGTACGAGAGCGATGAGCGACGGGACGGCCGCACGATGAACAGCATGGCGATGAGGGATGTCGCACATCCCGCCGACTCCGATGACGGTCATCCCGCCAAGGTCGCGCCGCTTCGGGTGGTCCGCGCCTCCGACGAGCCCGATCTGGCTAGGGCCGAGAACGCGGCGAGGGAGTTTCTGCAGGCGCTCGGCGTCTCGCTGGAGTCCGAGCACCTGCGTGCAACGCCCGGCCGCATGGCGAGGGCGTGGGCCGAGCTGTTCACTCCCCGACCGTTCGACCTGACCACCTTCCCGAACGACGAGGGGTACGACGAGCTCGTGCTGGTGCGCGACGTTCCGGTGCGCTCCGTCTGCGAGCACCACCTGCTCCCGTTCACCGGCCGTGCCTGCGTCGCCTATCTGCCCGGCGAGCGCATCGTCGGCCTCTCGAAGCTCGCGCGAGTGGTCGAGCACTTCGCGTGCCGCCCCCAGACGCAGGAGCGTCTGACGCAGCAGGTCGCCCGGTGGCTCGACGAGCACCTGCACCCGCGGGCGGTCGGCGTGGTCATCTCGGCCGAGCACACCTGCATGACGCTGCGCGGCGCGCAGGCGACCGGCACGAGCACGGTGACCTCGGCACTGCTCGGCCGACTGCGCGACGACCCGCGTTCGCGGCAGGAGTTCCTGTCGCTGTGCGGGCTCGCGTCCTGACCCTGAGCCACCGCCATCGCATCGAAGGAGACATCGCATGAGCACCCCGGAGCACATCGTCATCGCGGGCGGAGGTCTCGCCGGCGCGAAGACCGCGGAGGCTCTTCGCGAGCGCGGCTACCACGGTGAGTTGACGCTGGTCCCAGGCGAAGCCCATCTTCCCTACGAGCGTCCTCCGATGTCGAAGGACTACTTGGCGGGCAGGTCGTCGCTTCAGGACGCGACCGTGCATCTCGCAGACTGGTACGCCGCGAACGACGTGACACTGCTGACCGGAACGCGCGTGACGGATGTCGACGCCAGCGCCCATCGGGTGCGCCTCGACTCCGGCCCCGACCTCGGCTACGAGAGGCTCGTGCTCGCCACCGGATCGGTGCCGCGACGCCTTCGGCTACCCGGTGCGGATGCCGAGGGAGTGCACACCCTGCGCACGGTCGAGGACTCGGATGCCATCCGCTCGACGTTCGGCTCTGGCCGCGGCCTGGCCATCATCGGCGGGGGCTGGATCGGTCTGGAGGTGGCCGCCGCGGCGAGGACCGCTGGAACCGCCGTGACGGTCATCGAGGCGCTCGAGCTTCCCCTTCTCAACGTGCTCGGACCCGAGTCGGCCGCGGTCTTCGCAGACCTGCACCGGGCCAACGGGGTCGACCTGCGGCTGGGCGCCCGCCTCGCTGAGATCACGACAGACGGCGTCCGGGCCACCGGAGTACGGCTCGAGGGCGGAGAGACGATCGCTGCGGACGCCGTCGTGGTCGGGGTCGGGGTCGCTCCCGATCTCGCCCTCGCGGAGTCCGCCGGGCTCGAGATCGACAACGGCGTTCTGGTCGACGGCACCCTGCGCACCAGCGACCCGCACATCTACGCGGTCGGCGACATCGCCAACCACGATCATCCGGTGCTCGGGCGACGAGTGCGGGTCGAGCACTGGGCGAACGCGCTGAACCAGCCGGCCGCCGCGGCGGCTTCGCTCCTAGGCGACGACACCCCTTATGCCGAGCTGCCCTACTTCTACAGCGACCAGTACGACCTCGGCATGGAGTACATCGGGCACGCCCCGAGAGGCTCGTACGACCGGGTGCTGGTGCGCGGAGACCTTGCGGGGCCGGAGTTCGTGGCGTTCTGGGTCGACCCTGGCGATCGCATCCTCGCCGCGATGAACGTGAACGTGTGGGACGTCGTCGACCAGGTCAAACCGCTCATCGCGGAGGGCAGACCCGTCGATCCGGGCAGGCTGGTCGACGCGAACGTGCCGCTCAGCGATCTGTGAGTCAGAGCATCGCGAGGCCGTGGGGCCGCAGGTTGAGCGGGTCGACTCCGTCGGCCGACACGACCACGATGTCCTCGATGCGCGCACCCCACTCGCCGCCGAAGTAGACGCCGGGCTCGATGCTGAACGCCATGCCGGGCTCCAGCACGAGGTCGTTGCCCGCGACGATGTACGGCTCTTCGTGCACCGAGAGCCCGATGCCGTGGCCGGTGCGGTGGATGAACCGGTCCGCGAGACCGGCGGCGGCGAGCACGTCGCGGGCGGCGGCATCCACCGACTCCGCCGTCACACCGGGGCGCACGGCCTCGACCGCCGCACGCTGGGCCAGCTCGAGGGACGAGTAGGCGTTCAGGATGTCGGCCCCCACGTCACCCGTCGCGTAGGTCCGCGTGCTGTCCGAGTTGTACCCGAGCGCGGTCGGCCCTCCGATGTCGACGACAACGGTCTCGCCCTCACCGATCACCCGGTCGGACACCTCGTGGTGCGGATCGGCTCCATTCGGCCCCGATGCGACGATCACGAAGTCTGCGGACGCGTGCCCTTCCTCGACGATCGCGGCCGCGATGTCGGCGGCCAGTTCACGCTCCGTCCGGCCCGCTCTGAGCCACTCGCCCATGCGAGCGTGCACGCGGTCGATCGCGGCGCCCGCCTCGCGCAGTGCCGCGATCTCCGCGTCGTCCTTCACCATGCGCAGACTGCGGAGCACGGGAGTGGCGAGCTCCAGCCGGGCATCAGCCGTCGCAGCGAGCGGGACCGTGTGGAGCGCGGGCATCGCGTCTGCGACCGCCAGCCGGTGCACGACCCCGAGCCCGTCGACGGCGAGTGCGTACGGGTCTTGCCCGTCCACCCAGTCACGGATCTCGAGCCCGGCCTCCCCGATCGCAGAGGGGCGGAGAGCAGCGAGCTCCATCTGCGGAACGACGACGTACGGGTCGCGGTCGCGCGGGATGACGAGCGCAGTGAGCCGCTCGATCGTGGCCGCCCTCGAGCCGACCAGATACTGCAGGTCGGCGCCCGGCGTCACGACGACGGCATCGAGCCCCGCGCGATCGGCGAGCTCCCTGGCCCGCTCGAGGCGCTTCAGATAGACCGCGGTGTCGAAACGTTCGCCTGCCATGCTCGACAGCGTAGCGGCGCCCTCAGTCTTCGGCGCCGCCAGGACCGGAGGCGGCCAGTTGTCCGATGCGCCGCTGGGGGTCGAGGCGTTCGACGACGGGTTCGAGGATGTCGGCGAGCGCCTCCAACTGATCGCGGTCGAGCCGGTCGATCACGAGGTCGCGCACCTGGGCGAGGTGGCCGGGCAGGGCCCGCACCAGCACTTTGCGCCCCGCGGAGGTCAGCCGCACGTTGATCACCCTTCCGTCTGAACCTCCTCCGGCACGCTCGGCCAGCCCGCGCTCCACGAGCTTGCCGACGACCTTGGACATGCGGGGCATGGTCGCGTCGACGATGGCGGCGAGGTCGGTCATCCGCAGCGTGCTGTCCTTCGCGCGCTGCAGCCCGCTCAGCACCATGAACTCGAAGTGTGTGATCTGGGCGTCGGCGCGCAGCTGCGCATCCAGGGCGGCGGGGAGCAGTTGCGCGGTGGCCACGAGCGCTAGCCACGCCCTCGACTCGAGCGGGTCCATGCGGGGAACGGACAGCACCATGAGAAATCACCTCAGCGATCGGGAATAGTTGCACCGGCAACTTGTTAGCTCTCATTAGTTGCAGATGCAACAAGTTTAGAGCGGCTCGCGGATGTCGAGCACGACGAACAGAGGGAGAAGAGCATGACCAGCATCACCGTGATCGGAACGGGCAACATGGGATCGGCCATCGCCGGCATCGTTGCGAAGGGTGCAGACAGCGTGCAGGTGATCGACCGCGATGCCGCAAAGGCGGAGCAGCTCGCCCAGCAGGTGGGCGGCGTGTCAGCGGTGTTCGGTGACGCGATCACCGGCGACATCGTGGTACTCGCACTCCCCTACCCCGCGCTCGACGACGTCGTCTCGACCTACGGGGCCCAGCTGGATGACAAGACCGTCGTCGACCTGACCAACCCGGTCGACTTCGCGACGTTCGACGGCCTCACCGTGTCGGCCGACTCCTCGGCCGCTGCCGAGCTGCAGGCCAAGCTGCCCGGCGCCGCCGTCGTGAAGGCGTTCAACACCAACTTCGCCGCAACGCTCGCGTCCGGTTCCGTCGGCGGCGTTCCCGCGACGGTCGTCGTGGCCGGTGACGACGACGCGGCCAAGGCCTCGCTCTCCGGCGTACTCGCCGCAGCCGGCCTCCCGGTCGCCGACGCGGGATCGCTCAAGCGCGCTCGCGAGCTCGAGGCGTTCGGCTTCCTGCAGATGGTGCTCGCCGTGCGGGAGCAGATCGGCTGGACCGGCGGGTTCGCCGTTCGCGCCTAGGCGGCGGGCCGCTCAGCCCCGTGGGTTGAGGAGCACGCCGCAGGCGGGCGTCTCGAAACCTGGCCGCGCAGGTGTTCGGGTTTCGAGACGCGCGCGGCTACGCCGCGAGCTCCTCAACCCACGATGACGCGCGCGGCTACGCCGAGTGCTTCTCAACCGGCGGCCGTGGGCAGCCCCTCCGCGAGCTCGGCGAAGACCGATGCGGCGTCATCCCACGTGGCGAGGCTGCTCGCCTGCCCGAGCCACAGCGACTGCAGTTCGCCGTCGCCCAGGGCACCGGCCTCCGCCCTGAACCGGCCGGTCAGCCAGTTCTGCACCGGGAACGGCGCGATCGCGCCGGCATCCTCGATGGTGCGCACGGCGAGGTTGGATGCCCCGCGGGCGAGCCTTCCGCTCATCGCTGTCGTGAGCACGCTGCCATGCGCGGGGGTTCCCGCGATGGCCGCTCGATGCGCATCGCTCGCCGCGGACTCTGTGGTGCGCAGAAATGCCGTGCCCACCTGAACTCCGTCCGCTCCGAGGGCGAACGCCGCGGCCACCCCGCGACGGTCCGCGATGCCACCGGCCGCGATGACGGGCACCTCGACGGCATCCCGCACCTGAGGCACGAGGGCGAACGTACCGACAAGCGAGTCCGCGGCCGGCTCGAGGAACGACACGCGGTGCCCGGCCGACTCCGATCCGCTGGCGACGATCGCATCGACACCCCCGACGGCGAGAGCAACGGCCTCGTCGACGGTCGTCGCCGTGCCGAGCACGACGATGCCGCGTTCGTGGGCAGCGTCGAGGATGTCGCGCGCAGGCACACCGAACACGAAGCTCAGCACTGCGGGCCGGGCATCCAACGCGGCTTCAACCTGCTCCTCGAGAGGCGGAAGGTAGCGTGCCGGACGCTCGGGCACGGTCATCCCCACGCGCTCGAAGAGGGGACGGGTCGCCTCCGCGGCCAGCGCGTACTCCTCGTCGGTCGCGTCGCGCTCCGCACCGGTGGGGAGCCAGAGATTGAGGGCGAACGGGCGCGAGGTCGCCGACTGCAGGTCATCCGCGGTCGCACGGATGCGCGCGGCGTCGTACCCGTAGAGCCCGTACGATCCGAGGCCGCCGAGCTCGCTCACCGCTGCTGTGAGTGCCACTGACGAGAGCCCGCCGAACGGTCCGAGCACGATCGGCGCGTCAACGCCCAGAAGTCGCGTGAGATCGCTCATCCCATACCTCCACTTTCCATCTGATAAAAAGGAATTGCATCCGCTTTAATCACGAAAGGCACACCATGAGCGTCGCCCACGGCATCCAGATCGCGGTCACGTTCGTGTGGCTCGGACTCGTGCTCGGCATCTCGTTCCTCGAGGCGCCGATCAAGTTCAGGGCGCCTGGCATCACGGTGGAGCTCGGAGTCGGCATCGGACGGCTCGTGTTCCGCGCCCTCAACACGGTGGAGGCGGTCGCCGCCATCGTGCTCCTCGTCTCGGTGCTCGTGCAGGGACCGACGGCGTCGGCGTGGTCGCTCGGCCTGGCGATCGCACTGCTCATCATGCTCGCGATCGGGGCGCTCGTGCTGCGTCCACTCATGGACCAGCGCGTGCGTGCCGGCGACACGGCCGAGCGGATGCCCCGCCACAACCTGCACTTCGGCTACATCGGCCTCGAGGTGCTCAAGGTCGTGCTGCTCGTCTGGATCGGCGTGCTCGGCCTGGTCAGCGTGTAGCGGCACCGGATCCCTCGACTCCGCCAGCGGGCACCGATCCCGCGCCGCCCAGGGCGACGACGCAGAGCTGCGGCTCGACGAACGGGATGAGTCGTACGTCGCGAGAGCCGCCGACCGAGCCGCCCAGCAGGCGCTCGATCATGCCGCGGTGAACGGAGCACACGACATCCGGCCGCTCGCGCGCCGCCTCGCGGAACGGGCACTCGTGCATGAGCACATCGTCGCCCGAACGCTCCGGCTGGAACCCGAGCGAGTCGAGCACACCGACGAGGCCGTCGACCGGATCTCGTGCCTCTTCGGGCTCCTGGCGCAACGTCTCCGCCCACCGCTCCCCCGCCGCAACCGATGCCCGTGCTGCACCCGCGTCGCCGGCGCGCTCGCCGCCGATCGCCCCCACCAGCACCTCGATGAGCTGCTCGCGCGCATCCGCTGCGCGGAGCGAGGGGGCAGGCGAGTACACCATGCGCGGTCGACCCTTGCGCTGCTCCTTCGTCGCCTGTCGCCGAACGAGGCCCGTAGCCTCCAGCTGATCGAGGTGGAAGCGTGCGGTGGTGACGTGCACGCCGAGCGCCTCAGCGATCCTCGTGGCATCGAGAGGATGTCGCGAGCCGACCAACACGTCGAGCACCCGTTTGCGCGGGCTCGACTCGAGTGCGGCAGCTGCTTCCGACTCCGCCGCGTTCACGGCCTCAGCCCGATCGTCTCGAACTCGGTGCCGGATCTGCCCTGCAGACGCCGGTTGATCGAGCCCGCGATCCGGGTTGCCTGCAGCTTCGCCCGCTCGGCGACCGGGCCGGAGAAGTGCGCGTCGACCGTTGTGGTCCAGAGCTGAAGCCAGCGGTCGAAGTGCTCGTCACCGAGCGGATGCTTCGCGTGCAGAAGGAAGTGCAGCTGCAGGGCATTGCGCCGGTAGAGCCCGGCGTTGAAGAGCACCGTCTGCCAGAAGTCGCACATGATCGGCATGTGGTGGTCGAGATCCATGTGGGCGACGTCGATGAAGATCGGCCCGAGGAGCTCGTCGTCGAACGCCCTGCGATAGAAGGCAGCGACTAGGTCGGCAACGTCGTCTCGATCGACGAGATCGCGAAGGGTGTCCATGACCAGCATCGTAGCGAATTAAACGTATCCCGATGCTTTTTAATTCATTCCACGAGGTTGTCGCTGATCGCGTCGAGCGCGAGCGCCTTGGCCCGCTGGGCCCGGTCGCCGAGCGCATGGGTGAGCGCGGCGATGAGTCCCTCGACGAGGATGGCCTGGGGAAGCCGCGACGTCAGCGTGATCTCGTCGCGGAACGTCAGGTCGGGCATCGTGACCACGAGCGTGATACCCGCGATCCGGGTGAGCGGACTACGTGCGAACGCGGTGACGGCGATCACTGTCGCTCCCCCGGCCGTCGCGGCCTCGGCCACGCGCTGCGTGCTGGCGTTGGCCCCGCTGCCGCTGAACAACAGCACGGCATCTCCGGGGCCGAGGAGTCGCGCGGTGATCTGCTGACCGATGACATCCATGGGCGCTTCGGCTGGCCGGCCGATGCTCGTCAGGCGTCCCGCCGCGTCTTGCGCGAGCGGCGCCGAGAGTCCGTTCCCCACCACCACGACCCGGTCGGCTGAGGCAAGCACATCGACGGCGCGGGCCACCTCGGCGTCGTCGAGCAGTGCGAGCATGCCGTTCACGCTCGCCTGAACGTGACGGAACGTCTCGGCGACGATCCCTGCAGCGCCGTCCATGACCGGGGGCGCCACTTCGGTGTCGGCCGGCTGATACCCGGCGTCGCGGGCGAGCAGCACGCGAAGCTGTTGGTAGCCGCTGAACCCCAGGCTCTGGCAGGTGCGCACAACCGTCGCGCGCGATGCGCCTGCCAGATCGGCGACCTGCTGCGAGCTCAGCTCGACGATCTCGTTCGAGCGACTCAGCAGCACCTGGGCAACGGCTCGCTCCGTCGGCAGCAGCGAAGGCATCAGCGACCGGATCGTCGCCATCACCTCGCCCGGCTTCGCCGCGGTCATCGCTTCGACTCCACGTCGCAACCCTACTGGCCGCTGAGTACCCGGCCGCGCTCAGTCATCCGATGTGACCCTCAGCTCGATCGCCTCTGCTGCGGCACGTTTCGCGGAGCGCCGTCGAAGGGCGGTGACGATCGGAAGCTCCCAGCGTCCCTTGATGATGCGGTGGCGCAGCATGCCGGAGAGCTGGTCGATCGCCATGGTAACGACGACGACCACGATCATGAGCATGCCGACGACATCCCAGACCCTGAACTGGATGTTGTCGACCAGCATCTTGCCGATGCCGCCCGCGCCGATCAGGCCGAGGATCGCGGATGCCCGCACGCTGATCTCGAACCGGTACAGCCAGAACGCGTACACGTCGGGCTTCGCAGTGGGCCACACGCCCCACCTCATGACCTGCAGACGGGAGGCTCCCGCGGCCGTCGCGGCCTCGCTTGCGCCGCGCTCCACCGACTCGAAGCTCTCGTACCCCCATTTGCCGAGGGTTCCGATCGAGCCGATCGCGATCGCGAGGGCACCGGTGAACGCCGTGAGCCCGGTGACCGAGAGCATGAGCACGGCGATCACGACCTCGGGCACGGCGCGCAGCACGGCGAAGACCCCGCGCAGCGGCCAGCGCACGACGGCGGGCATGAGGCCGCGGGCGGCGAGCAGGCTGAGCGGGAACGAGACGAGGATGCCGAGGAGCGTGCCGAACCACGCCATCGCGACCGACAGCATCACCGCACCGAGGGCCGCCGGAAGCGACGACCACGCCGGAGGGGCGAACATCAGGCCCAGGTACTGCACCATCTTCTGAGGCAGGGTCAGCAAGGCGTCCCAGGAGAGGTCGATGCTCCAGAACGCAGCGACCACGACGACCGTCACGACGAGCCACACGAGTTTCGTCCCGAGGTGCAGCGGCTTCGACGGCCGTTCCTGCTGCCGCTGCCGCGTTCCCGCCGCGCTGGTGCCGACGGCGGTCACTTGATCAGCCGCTTCCTGGCGAACGAGCTCAGCAGCTCGAGGAGCACGACGATCACAAGGATCTCCAGAATGACAAGGCTCAGGTAGTGGTACTGGTAGAAGGTGCGCACCTGGTCGATGAGCATGCCGAGACCGCCGGCGCCGACCAGGCCGATCACTGTGGATGCCCGGATGTTGAGCTCGAGCACGTAGATCGTCTGCGACACATACACGGGCGCGACCTCCGGCACCATCGCCTGCCGGTTGGCCTTGAACCAGCTCGCTCCCGCGGCGAGCGCCGCCTCCTGTCCGCCGCGGTCGAGTCCGTCGAGCGCTTCCGATACGAGCTTCGCCATGATGCCGAGGTTGAAGAGCACGAGCGCGAGGATGCCCGACAGGGCGCCGGTGCCGATGACGGTGACGAACAGCGACGCCCACAGCAGATCGGGCACACTGCGCACGACGTTCATGATGAAACGCACGATGCCCAGGGTCACGCTGTTCGGGTTCGTCGCCCTCGACGCCCAGAACGAGACGGGCAGCGCGATCACGACGCTGGCCGCCGTGGCGATGATGGCCATCTGGATCGTCTGCAGCAGCGCAGGCACCGTCTGCGGGAAGAACGCGTAGTCCGGCTGCATCAGCTGGATGAGCGTGTTCGCGGCGTTGCTCGCGTTCTGCACGATGGCGGCGAAGTCCACGCCGATGGCGATGGACGACCACACAGTGATGCCCGCGATCACGCCGAGCACGATGAGCGTCTTCCACCACGTTCGCGGCTTCGTCGGGCGTCTCGAAACCCCTGTAGCACCCAACGAGCTCACGACAACTCCACGGCCTGGCTCGGCAGCACGTCTTCGGCGGTGAGGGAGCGGCCGTAAATCGCCTCGAAGACACCTTCGTCGGCATCCGCTCCCTGCCCGTCGAAGACGATCTCGCCGGCGCGCAGGCCGACGAGCCGCTGTCCGTACCGCCGCGCGAGGTCGAGGAAATGCAGGTTGACGACGACGGTGATGCCGAGCTCGGCGTTGATGCGCTGCAGGTCGCGCATGACCACGTGCGAGGTGGGCGGGTCGAGGGATGCCGTCGGCTCGTCCGCGAGAATCACCTTCGGCCTCTGCGCGAGAGCTCGCGCGATGGCGACGCGCTGCTGCTGTCCGCCGGAGAGCTCCGATGCGTTCGCGTACGCCTTCTGCACGATCTCGACGCGCTCCAGCGCCTGCATGGCGAGCTCGACGTCGTCCTTCTTCCATGCCGCGAGCAGCGTTCGCCACCCCGAAGTGCGGTACAGCCTGCCCATCAGCACGTTGTTGAGCACGGTGGTGCGCTTGGCGAGGTTGAAGCTCTGGAAGACCATGCCGACGTCGCTGCGCAGCCTGCGAAGACCAGCGCCGCCGAGGCCGTTCAGACCGACGTCGCCGACAGTGATCTGGCCGGAGGTGATCGGCACGAGTCCGTTGATCGTGCGTACGAGCGTGGACTTGCCCGCACCCGAGAGACCGACGACCGCGACCATCTCGCCGGCCTCGATCCGAAGGTTCACGTCATGCAGGCCGCGGTATCCGTTGGGGTAGGTGACCCCGACGTGCTCGAAGCCGATAGCCGCTCCGGTCTCGTTCACCTGTTCATCCTCCGCATTCGTGGCCATATCGCGTAACGACGAAGGGGCCGACGCGACCATAGCCTCGACCCCTTCCGTCATCAGCCGAGGCCGATGGATGCCGCAGCCTGCTGCGTCTTCTGCAGGCTCGCGGGGTCGGCGTCGACCAGACCGGTGATCTGGTAGATGGCGGTGAGGGCTGCGACGCCCTCCTTCGTCTTGGCGTACGACTTCATCGCGTCGGAGATCTTCGTCTGCCACTTCTCGCTCAGACCGGAGCTGATCGAGACGCCGTCGTTCGGGATCTCGTCGGTCAGCGCGAAGACGACTACCTTGTCACCGACGTCGGGGGTGTCGCCCTGCACGACCGAGCGGGCGTCCCAGTAGCTGGTTCCGACCTCGGCATCGCCGTTGTAGACGGCGAGCACGCTCGCGTCGTTCGCCGTGACCTGCGTCGTCTTGATGTCGTCGAGGGCCACGCCCTCTTTCTTCATCGCGGCGACCGGGAAGATGTAGCCGGCGGGCGAAGCCGCCTGCAGAAGCGACACGGTCGCGCCCTTGATCTTGCTGATCGAAGAAAGCCCTGCAGGGCCGGTGCCGCTCTCTGTGCCGTTGCAGTACAGCATGCCGTTGGCGCCCTTGACCGGCGTGTCCGTGCAGTACTTGTCGGGGTTGTTCGTGAAGAACTGGGCGGCGTAGGTACTCTTGCCCGCGCGCTGCGTCTGCAGGGCTGGTACCGCGCCGTACTTGTCGCAGGCCTGGCTCATCTGCAGGCTCGGAAGCATGCCGATCTGCGCCTGGTTACTGCCGATCGCCTCGACGGCCGCCTGGTAGTCCTGCGTGATGACCCCCTTCACCGGGATGCCGAGGCGTTGGGTGAGCGCCTCCTCGAGCGGCTTCACGGTCTCGACCAGCTTCTTCGCGTCGCCGGAAGGCACCAGCGCGAGGGTGAGCTGCGTGGGGTCAGCGGCCTTCCCGTCGGACTTTCCGGAGCAGACGGCGGAGGCGCCGTCCGTCGAGCCACTTGCAGCGGTCTGCTGCGTGACTCCGCAGCCACTGAGCGCCAGTGTGAGGGCGACACCGAGGCCGGCGGCCGCCGCGATGCTCATCTTTGCGATCTTCATCGTATTCCTTCGTGTGTAGGTGTGCGGGGAGGGTGCGTGAGAGAGGGAGAAGTAGTGGTGACGAACGCGGAGGGGTCTGCAGCCCAGGAAGAGATGCCGAGGTAGAGGTCCTCGAAGCGAGGGGCGACGAGGCTCGGATGCCCGACGCCGGTCCCGAAGCGGTCGATGAACGCTGTCGCGCATCCGGCCTCCGCCGGAAGAGCGAGGTCGTTGCGCCAGATGTCCCCGACCGACATCAGTGCGTCGGCGGGACGGCCGGCCAGAAGCTCGGGGAGAATGCGCTCCCATCCAGTCGGCTTGCCGGCATCCGTGACGACTCGGTCGATCACCGATCGCAGGCCGAGCACGCCGAGCGTCTCGGCGACACCGTCACGAGGAGAGTTCGTCACGAGAACGCGCTCGACGCCGCGTCCGATCTCGTCGAGGAAGCGCGCGAGGCCGGGCGGCGTCGAGACGGCGAGAGCGCCTGAGGCGAGCTCCTGCCTGCTGGTCAGGTAGGCCACGTCGAGCTGTTCCGCCGTGACGTAGCCTGCGGTGAGCGCAGCGACCGCCGCGTAACCGTCGAGGTAGTCTCCGCGGCCGGGAGCTCCGTCGAGGAACGCGCTCAGGCGTGTGCGGATGTCTGCGACGACGTCGTCGCGACCGGGGATGTCGGCGGGGATGGCCGCGATCGCGGCCTCCGCGTATGCCCATACCGGTGCATCGCCGATGCACACCGTGCCGTCGAAATCGAGGACGAGCACGGGCAGATGTTGGGCGGAACTCGTGGGCACGTCTGCGAGCCTACGTCACCGCGGACGTTCCGTTCATAGAAATCCGGATCATGAAACGGGTGTTCATGATCCGTTCACGTCACTGCGGCGAGCCCTCTACCGTGGTTGCCAGCGGCACATCGCGCACGGCGATCAGCCTGTCGACCGCGGCGAGCACCCGCTCCGAGACCGGGATGTCCTCGTCCGACTGGTCGTGCACCGCGACCCCGAAGCCTGCCATCACCAGCGCAACGGCCGCTGTCGCGTCTTCGCGTGAGGTCGCTCGCTCGATGGCGAGCTGGATGAACTGCTCGCGCACCGAGCCCATCCACTGGGTGAAGGCCGGGACCAGCTCGGGCCGCCGCACGATGATCTCCTTCATGTGGTGACGGTCCATCCGCTGGTCGGCTGGGTCGCCGACCAGCTGGCAGAGCGCCGGGACGAGGTCGCCGGTCGCCGTCCTGAACTGGGCGATGACGTCATCGGAGATCGCCTGCTCGGGCAGGCCGAGCGCAGCGGCCGCCTTCGACTGGTAGTAGTTGAAGAAGGTGCGCGGCGAGACTCCCGCGACCTGACAGATCTGCTCGATCGTCGTGCCGTCGAGCCCGTTCTCGTCGACCAGCTGCAGAGCTGCCTCGTGGATCGCCTGGCGCGTCTGCTGCTTCTTGCGCTCGCGCAGAGGCTCGGCGTCGGGTACGTGCTGCTGGGTGGTGGTCATCGTGCTTCCATTCTGCCCGCCGTGGAGCTCGGGCGGCCGTCGTGTGGCCGCCCGAGCCCTTGGCGTCAGGCTGTCTGAACCTGGATAGATCCCGTCTCGCTCATTCCTGCCGCGTCCGCCTGCTCCTGCAGGGCCGACGTCTTGCGCAGCGGTGGCACCCTGAAGAACAGCGACAGGATGAACGCGATCAGCAGCACGCCGAACCCGACCCAGTAGACGAGCACGATCGACTTGGTGAAGCCGACCATGAACGGCTGGGAGAGACGACTGTCGGCGCCGTTCAGGAACGACGTGTCACTCGTGGCGTCATTCGAGGACGCTGAGGCCTTCGAACCCGCCTTGTCCAGCTGCTTCTCGAGCGCCGGCGTGAGCTCGTCGACCCAGTGTCCGCGCTGGGTGGCGTTCGCCCAGTTCACGACGACCCGTCCGTTCTCGACGCTGGCGTTCGCCTTGTCGGCGACCGCGGCGAGCGCGGCGCTCTCCGCCGCGGGCTTCGCGGCAGCGACCTGCTGGTCGATGAGCGTCTGGGCGAATGACTCGGGCACGGAGCCCGCTGCCACCTGCTGGTTGATCGCGGTCGTGACCTTCTCGGTGACCGCCTTGTCGGCTGCTGCACGAGCTGTAGCGGATGCCTGGTCGAGCTGCTGCTGCACGTTCTGCTTGATCGGCGTGACGATCCCGGTCCACTGCTGCTTCATGATGGCCGCGTTGTGCGGAGCAGAGGCAACGGCAGGGTCGAGGGCGGCGTCGAGCGCAGAGGTGAGCGTTCCCCTGTCGGACGTGGCGTTCAGGATGTTCGCCGGCAGCACCGAGAACAGCACCGACAGCATGACGGCCGTCCCGAGCGTTCCACCGATCTGGCGGAAGAACGTCGCGGCGCTGCTGGCCACACCCATGTCGGTGGGCTGCACCGAGTTCTGGCTCGCCAGCACCAGCGACTGCATGAGCTGGCCGAGGCCGAGGCCGACGATGAAGATGCCGAGCATCAGGAACCACAGCGGGCTGTCGTACTTCAGGAACGTCAGGAAGAAGAAGCCGACGGCCGTGAACAGCGTGCCCGTGACCGGGAAGATGCGGTATCGACCGGTACGTGCGGTGATCTGACCGGAGGAGAGCGCCGCGATCATCAGACCGACCACCATCGGGATCATCGCCAGACCCGAATTGGTCGGGCTCAGACCCACGACGATCTGCAGATAGAGCGGGATGGTGAGCATCGCACCGAACATCCCGAACCCGACGAGCACACCGATCACGGTCGCCATGGAGAAGGTGCCGGAGCGGAACAGCTTCAGCGGGATGATCGCGTCGTCCTTCATCAGACCTTCGATGATGATGAACGAGAGGATTCCGATGGCGCCGATCACGTAGCACGCGATCGAGCCGCCGCTGCTCCAGCCCCAGGTGCGACCCTGCTCAGCCACGAGCAGCAAGGGGACGACCGCCACGATGACGGCCGCTGCACCCCACCAGTCAATGCGCGGCTTGGTCTTCTTCGCCATCTTGGGCAGGTGCAGGAACATGATCACCATGATCAACGCGGCGATGCCGACGGGCACGTTGATGAGGAAGACCCAGCGCCATCCGGTGACCCAGAGGATCTGGTTCGCACCGGCGAACAGACCGCCGATCAGCGGGCCGATCACCGTCGAGATGCCGAACACGGCGAAGAAGTACCCCTGGTACTTGGCGCGTTCGCGCGGAGCGAGGATGTCGCCCATGATCGCCAGCGGCAGTGCCATCAGAGCACCGGCGCCGAGGCCCTGGAAGGCTCGGAACGCGGCGAGCTCGACCATCGAGGTCGAGAACGACGAGAGGAACGAGCCGATGATGAAGATGACGATGCCGAAGATGAACAGCGGGCGGCGTCCGAAGACGTCGGAGAGCTTGCCGTAGATCGGCACGGTGATCGTCGAGGTGATCAGGTAGGCGGTGGTGACCCATGCCTGCTGGTCGAGCCCGTGCAGGTCATCCCCGATGGTGCGGATGGCCGTGCCGACGATGGTCTGGTCGAGGGACGACAAGAACATGCCGGCCATCAGGCCGTAGATGACGAAGAGGATCTGCCGATGCGTCATGATCGGCTTCGATCCGGGCGTCGGGACCGGTGAGGTCCGCGCCGGAGCGGTGGTGGTTGACATGCGAGCCCTTCGGGTGACGAGAGACGATTCGCGCACGTCGCCCTCGCCGTATGGTCGGCACCGGGCGCCGACGCTGGCGGGCAATTTCTTGCAGGCACTGCAACAATAACTCTTCGTTGCATATCGTGCAAGTTTGCGTTCCTGCATGTTTGCAGAGAATGCATCTGCCGCCGCCGGTCCCCCGGTCGCCCCCGCTCAGCTCATCGCGCCCAGGAGATCTCGTCGAGCTCGCGAAAGAGACGCTGCTGCGTCAGTGCCTGCTCGATGGCCACGACGACGCCGGCGAGCACGGGATGACGCGACTCGTCCGCACCCCGCCAGACGACGTCCGACTCGGAGATCGCACGAACGGGCGCGGCCCCGACCTCTTCGATCACCGCGACGAAGGCACCGGCGCGACTCAGCGGGGAGAGCAGCTCAGCCTTCCCGTCCTGCGCGTCGATGAGGTTCTCCATCAGGTCCGTGCGGCCGAACTGCGTGGTGACCCCGCCGACCGTCAGACGGTCCTCCGTGTAGTGCAGCACAGCGGTGCCCTTCGAGCCGCGCACCGTGATGAACGGGTCGTCTTCGCGCGGGCCGGCGAGCGTGAACGCGCAGGTCAGGGTGCCGTCGAAGGTCTTCCTGCCGCTGTCGCTGGGATGCACCCGCAGGGCCGACGTGTCGTCGACGTCGATCGGGTTGGCCCGGTACAGGTCGGTCTCCACTGCGGCGACTGCGGCCGAGTCATCCCACCCTGCGATGCGCAGCGCCGTCATCAGGGCGTGCGCGAACGGGTTCGCCACGGCGCCGTCCGCGACGCGGATGCCATTCAGCTCGCGTCGCCCTGCCCAGGGAGCGCGGGTCCAGTAGGCGCGGTTACGCGTCCACGAACCAGCGGCGCCGATCGCCTCGATGACTCCCAGATCGCCCCGCGCGATGAGCGCCATGAGCTCGGCGAGCGCCAGGGACCCGAGGCTCTGGAACCCCACTTGCACGAGGCCGCCGGTCTCGCGCTGCACCTCGCTGAGCCGACGGAGCGCCTCAAGGTCGGTGACGGGAGGCTTCTCGAGCAGCACGTCGGCACTGGTGCGGAGCGCACGAGCGGCGATCTCACCGTGCGTGTGCAACGGGGTCGCCACGACGATGACGTCGACGTCGGTCGTCTCGAGCACCGCGTCGAGGGTCGGAAGGATCGGAGGAAGGTCGCCCTCCAGCCGCGTGCCCTCACGCACGATGGGTCCGTCGACCGGGTCGATCAGACCGACGAGCTCGACGCGGCCCTGCTGCTGCAGTTCCTGCGCCCTGAGCACGTGGGCGGCACCATAGCCGTGCACGCCGATCACGGCGACGCGGGCTGGGCGGCCGTCGCCGCGACGACGCGCTGCGATCGTCTCGGTCATCGGGCCACCTCCTGCTCGGCACGGATCCGCACGAGGAAGCTCGTCGGCGTGACCCCGCCGACACGCACGCGAACACCGTCGACGGCATCCGTCGCGCCGAGGAACTCGTAGTCCTGACCGGGTTGATACGGCAGAGGATGCTCGGTGAGATCAGCCCCCTCGACCGCGACGTGGATGCTCGAGCGGCCAGCGCGGTAGACGCCATGGCCGGAGGGGAGGACCCAGGTGCCGTCATCCTGCAGCACGCCGCCCTCGAGGGTGCCGCCATCGCGGAAGCCGAACTCGAGCGACCACCCCAGCTCGGGTGCGTCGATGCCCACCTTGAGGTCGACGCCGTCCTTCAGCAACCGTGCCGCGACGACGGTGGACATGGCCACATCGTCCCGACGTCGCAGCGGGAACGACATCGATGCGCTGAAGCGTCCGTCGTCGACCAGGTCGTAGCGGCCGTCGGCACGACGATCAGCGGCATCCAGCGGCTGGTAGTACGCCGCCTCCAGCTCTTCTTCGAGCACGTATCCGTCGTCGGTCGGTCGCATGGTGGCCGCCCGAAAGGGGCCCAGGTCGAAGAACGCTCGTGAGAGCCGCACGGAGTCGAGGATCGCCTCGCCCGCGAACACCCGACAGAACGTGGGGTTGTTGGCGAGCCCTGAGCGCACCCGACGGTGCGCGGCGTAGTCGGATCCCCCGTACACGACCGACTCGGTGACCCGCGAGCGCCGCCCCGCCAGAGCGACGGTGTCGAAGAAGTAGGAGGCGTCGACGCTGGGCTCGTCTTCCTGCGGCATTCCCTCGATCAGTGCGGGGTTGAGCAGGGTCTCCGCGAGCAGCTCTGGGTCCGCGATCTCGGGCGATGCGGCTCGCCGAGCTGCGGCGGCGAAATCGCCTCGACCCGTCGACAGGGCTGCCGCGCGGAAGAATGCCAGGTAGGGCGCCAATGGGAACCGCGCCCCCTGATCCTGTCGCCGTGACTGAACCGTCTCGACGGTGTCATCGGGGCGGATCAGCGACAGCGTGGTCTCGAGGTTGCGGAGCACGATCGCGTCGAGCTCGGGCAGGTTCAGGATGCGCGCGATGGCCGTGAGCGACGGGTTGGAGACGTGGGCGGCGTAGTTCGGGCTGCGCTCGGAGTACCAGCCGTCCTGGTCGACGTCGATTCCTTCCGCGAGCCACTCGTTCACCCGCGACACGAGGCGTTCGTCGGGGAACGAGCGGTGGATGCGCGCCAGCGCAGCGCTGATCTCCCACCGGTGGTTCGGGGTGTGCACCCCGCCGCGCAGCAGCGGCTCGGTCGCGTCGCGGATGATCGACTCGAGCGTGACCAGCAGTGCACCAAGGGCGGATTCGCCGTCCTGCCCGTTCGACTCTCCGGTCATCATCACGAGGGACGCGTAGGTGTCGCACGCGTCGTTGATCGTGAAGGCGCTGTCGGGCGGCGACTGCAGGTTGTTGCCCCCGACGAAGAGCCCGGAGTCGGACTGCAGCGAGCGAAGAGCGTTCACGCGCGCGGTTGCGGCCTCGACCACGCCGGCACGTTCGGAGCCGGTCGCCTCCCCTGCGGCGACGAGGGACAGCAGTACCTTCGCCTCGCGCATGAGCACCCGGTGCTCGTCGCTCAGGATGTCGGGCCCGTCGTCCTTCAGAAGTTCGAGTGCGCGCCGGTGAGCGGCGCGCACGACGGCGACATGGAATTGCTGGTCTAGCACTGGAGCCTTTCGTGAGCTGAAGCGGATCGGGCGTCGCGCCCTGTCAAACCTTCGTGTCCGATTGGCCGTGCACGAACTCATCGATCTCGAACGGGAGGTGGCCGATCGCGGCGGCCATCAGAAGTTGCCCGGCGACGACTTCGACGGCGACGCGGGAGAATCCCGCGCTGTTACCGACATCGAACTGAAGCGGCGCGCCGTCTCCCAGGTCGCGGCCGATCACGACGAAGCCGGCACCGCTCCCCTCCATCGCGGCCGGGATGACGCGCTCTCGCCCGTCGCCGACCACGATCACCGTGGTGCCGGGTCCGAGCGACTCCCGCGGGCCGTGGAGATACTGCTGCGTCTCGTAGGCCGACGCGGGGATGCGCAGGCACTCGCGTATGAGCAGCGCGATCTCGGCCGCAGCAGCATAGGACGACGCCGAGCCGATCACGTCGACCGAGGATGCCAGCGCAAGGTTCTCACCGAGAGCGGCCGCCGGCTCGGCGAACGCCTGCAGCGATGCTGCGACAGCGGAGGAGATCGAGCGATCGCCCGAGTGCGGCATCCCGAGCGCGCGCGCCAATCGGTCGAAGGCGACGAGCGTCGCCGTGAACCCCACCGTGTACGCCCGCGAGTCGACGAAACCGCCGAGGCTGACGAGAGCATCGGCGACCTCGGATACCGGAGCATCCGCGTCGTTCGTGATGACCAGACGCCTGCCGGTCGGAAAGCGCCGTGCCGCCGCGATGGGCTCCGGGCTGCGGCCCGACTCGGAGACGACGAGCGCGTGGTCCCCCAAGGAACGGACATCCACCCCCTCGACGTCGGAGGCCGGGATGTCGAGGGCACGGATTCCCCCCGAGCGCAGCGCCCTGGCCAGCGCATGTGTCGAGTGGTGTGCGGCACCCATCGCGAGAAGCGCGACGGTCTCGCCCGTGCGCCACGGCTCGACTCCGGAGGGGAACTCGGCGAGCTCTCCGTCGAGCCTGGCCTCCAGTTCCGCGAGCACCGCGGGCTGGGAGGCCATGGCCTCGGCGAAGGTGATGAAGTCGGTCAATCCTTCAGCCCCGCGTTGATGTTGGCGTTCATCACATATTTCTGGAACACGAGATAGATCAGCACGAGCGGGATCAGCGAGATCACCGACGCGCCGAGCAGAACCGACCAGTTGATGTTCTGCGCGCCGACGATGCTCTCGATTCCGATCTGCAGCGTGAACTTGCTCGGGTCGTTCAGCACGAGGAGCGGCCAGATGTAGTCGTTCCACCGCCACTGGAACGAGAAGATCGCCAGCGTCAGCATGATCGGCCTCGACAGCGGCACCATGATGCGGAAGAAGATCGAGAGCTCCCTCGCGCCGTCGATGCGTGCGGCCTCGACGATGTCGTCAGGCACCGTGAGGAAGAACCCGCGGAACATCAGCACACCTGTCGCCGTCAGAATCGACGGCACGATGATGCCGGCCAGCGAGTTGTAGAGCCCAAGGTCGCGGATGACCAGGAACGACGGAGCCAGCATGACCTCGGTCGGCAGCATCGTCGTGGCCAGGATGCAGATGAAGAACACCTTGAGCCAACGGTTCGAGTACTTCGCGAGCGCGTAGCCCGTCGCGCAGCTCGCCGCGACCGTCAGCACCGTGGTGACGCACGCGACGACGATCGTGTTGAGGAAGTACTGCGCGAAGTCGAAGCTCTGCCACGCCGTCGTGTAGCCGGTCAGCGTCCACTGCTTCGGGAGCAGCGTGAGCGGATAGGAGAAGAGGTCTCCCGACGGCTTGAAGGAGCTCAGGATGAACCACAGCAGCGGGAACGCGAAGCCGACCGCGAACACCCACAGCAGCGTGGTCGTCGAAAGGTGCCTTCCGAGTTCGCGGTTGCCCTTGCGCCTCGGCCGCGGCGACCGCCCCGGCTTCGTGCTCGCGGGGGCCGTGCTCTTGCCGGCGATCTCTGCCGATGCGGTCATCGCGATCCCGCCTTCCTGTTCACGAACAGTTGGATGATGGCGATTGCCATCAGGATGAGCATCAGAACGAAGCTCGCGGCGCTGGCATAGCCGATCTGGCCGCGCTGGAAGCCGGTCTGGTAGATGTACTGGACGAGCAGGTTGTTGTCCGTGCCAGGACCACCGTTGTTCAGCGACACGAAGAGCGCGTACTCCTTCATCGTTCCGATCGTCGTGAGCAGGATGACGATGAACGAGGTCGGCGCGATGTTGGGCAGCGTGATCGAGAAGAACAGCCGCACAGATCCTGCGCCATCGAGCGACGCTGCCTCGTAGTACGACGTCGGCACGTTCTTGATCGCCGCGATGAACAACAGCATCGAGAACGCCATGCCGGCCCAGGTCGCCGCGAACACCACGACGAGCAGCGAGAGGTTGGCGTTCGACTGCCACGGAACGGCCTTGCCGCCCAGCGACTCGATGATGAAGTTGATCAGCCCGAAGTTCTCACCGAAGAGCCAACGCCAGACCACGCCGGTGATGATGGGCGAGACGAGCCATGGCAGGAAGAAGATGATCCTCGCCACGGTCTTGCCCTTGGAGTACCTGCTCACCATGAGGTTCGCGACGAGCAGCGACACGACGTAGCTGAGCGGCACGACCACGATCGTGAACTCGAGAGTGCGCAGTAGCGCCGCGTAGAAGTTCGGGTCGCCGAAGAGCTGGGCGTAGTTGCTGACGCCCACGAACTGCGGGTCGCCTACCCCCGTGTAGTTGGTGAACGAGTAGCCGAAGCCGATGACGGCCGGCCACACGAAGAACAGGGCGAAGAGCACCACGTTCGCGGAGATCAGGATGAGCGGTGCTGCCGTGTAGTGGTTGAATCGCGAGCGACGCCGGCGTGGCCTCGGGGCGGGGGTCTCCCTCCGCCCCGAGGCTGATGCCGGCGCCGTTGTTCCGGTGATGGTCATGGTGTTGTCCGCCGGTGGCGCGATCGGCTACTTGCCGACCTGCTGGTTGTAACCGGCGACGATGTTCTGCAGGGCGACATCCGTCGTCTCCTGCCCGTTGATCGCCTTGCCGACCTCGGTGACGGTCGGGTCGGTGGTCAGCGACTTGCCGGCGAGCACCCACTGGGTCTGAGCCTGGTTGAAGTAGCCGGAGATGGGGGCGTAGAGCGGAAGCTCCGAGTTGTACAGCTTGAAGGCGTCCTGAGCAGCGGTCGACTTGAACGGGTAGACCGGGTTGAGTCCGCTCTCCACCGGCAGGTAGCCGTTGACCTCGGTCAGCTGCTTGTACTGCTTCGGCTCGTACATCCACGTCAGGAAGTCCTTGGCAGCCTTGGACTCGCTCGAGTTGTTGTTGAACGCGACGACCAGACCGCCGGAGTTCACGTCACTCGCCTGCACCGGCTGCGCAGGCGTCGGAACACTCGCCCAGTCGAAGGAGGTGATGGTGTCGGCGAACGACGCCACCTGCCATACGCCCGACCAGTACGCGACGACCTGGCCGCTCTGGAACAGCGCCGACGGGTCCGCGCCGCTGGTCCACACCGACTTCGGGATGATCGAGTCGTTGTTCAGGCTCACGAAGTAGTCGACGGCCGTCTTCGTCTGCGAGTCGACGGAGAAGACGCCCTTCGAGTTGGCGTGCACGTACTTGCCGCCCATCTCGTAGACCATGGCGCGCAGACGCGACGGCGACGCGTCGAACGTGAGATCGTATTTGGCGTTGGTCGCCTCGCGCACCTTCTCAGCGGCCTTGATGAACTCGGCCCAGGTCCACGTCTTGTCGGGAGAGGTCGGGTACGAGACGCCCGCCTTCTCGAACAGGCTCTTGTTGATGAAGAGTCCGGATGCGGTGACGTCGGACGGGATCGCGAGGACCTGACCGTTCGAGGTCTTCGCGACGAAGTTCTGGTTGATGTTGTCTGACTTCGTCTTCACGATCGACGAGAGGTCGATCAGCTTGTTCGTCCAGATGGGGTCCAGGGCCGGCACGCTGGCGATGTCGGGCAGGGCGTTGGCCTGCGCGGCGTCGTGCAGCTTCGTCGAGTATCCGCTGTAGGGGATGTTGACGATCTTGACCGTGACGCCCGTGTCCTTCTTGTACTGCTTCACGAGCTGGTCATAGCCGGCCTGCTGGGCGGCGCTCGACGAGAGCCACAGCGTGAGCTGCTTGGTGTCGCTCGACGACGATGACGCACCGGATGACGAGCATCCGGCGAGCACAAGCGCCGCGGCGGACACGGTCGCGACTGACGCCAGCACTCGGCGAAGTCGGGGCGTCCCCGTCTGGAATTTCTTGAGAGTCATCATTGATTCCTTCGATGGAGGCAGAGCGTGTCGGATACAGGACCCTCCGGAACGACCTGCGGATGGTTCGATATTCATATCACTATGATGAATAAGTATCAAACACAGCACGGCAGATTCGCATGCTCATCCGTGATCTTCAATGATGGATAGGCTGTTCGGTCTGATGTGAAACTCCTCAATGGGGAAGGACGGCCACGGGGCATGAGACCGACAGACGCGCTGGTCGTCGAACGAGCGCAGCGTGTGCTCGATGAGCGGGTGAGACCCGCGATCCGCGCGCGCTGCATTCCTCTGCAGCTCGAGGCCGTCGCGCTGCCCGGGGAGCCGATCGCCCCCGCTGGCGCGCTTCGCCTCGACTATGCGCCGTACCGCGTCGGCACACCGTGGGGACGTGCATGGTCCACCGTGTGGTTCAGGGCGAGCGCCCGCGTACCCGAGGAATGGAGCGGTCTCAGGGTCGAGGCGGTGGTCGACCTCGGGTTCGACTCCACGCTCCCCGGCTTCCAGTGCGAGGGCCTCGCCTACACGCCGGCGGGTGAGCCGATCAAGGCGATCAACCCCCGTAACCAATGGGTGCCGATCGAGAACACGGCGGGCGACCCTGTCGAGTTCTACATCGAGGCCGCGGCGAACCCGAACCTGCTCGACCATCTGCCGCTGTTCCCCACCTGGCAGGGAGACCGGCTGACGGCATCCGACGAGCCGCTCTACGTCGTGCGTCGCGCCGACCTGACGGTGTTCGAGGCCGAGTGCCACGAGCTCGCGGTCGACCTCGAGGTGCTGCTGGAGTTGCAGGCCGAGCTCGACGACGGCCCTCGCCGGTCATCGGTGCTGCGGGCGATCGACCGCGCGATCGACGCCGTCGACCTGCACAAGGTGCCCGAGACTGCGCAGGATGCCCGTGCCGTTCTTCGTCCCGTGCTCGAGAGCCCCGCATCGGCGAGCGAGCACACCCTCTCGGCCATCGGCCACGCACACATCGACTCCGCGTGGCTCTGGCCGATGCGGGAGACCGTGCGCAAGGTGGCAAGGACGACAGCCTCGATGACCCAGCTGCTGGACGAGACGCCGGAGTTCCTCTACGGCATGTCGAGCGCTCAGCAGTACGAGTGGCTTCGCGAGCACCGCCCCGAGGTGTACTCGCGCGTTGCCGAGGCGGTCCGCGACGGGCGGTTCGTGCCTCTGGGCGGCATGTGGGTGGAGAGCGACGCGGTGCTCCCTTCCGGCGAGTCGCTCGTGCGCCAGTTCGCCTACGGCCAGGCGTTCTTCCGTCGCGAGTTCGGCATCAGCTGCAAGGGCGTCTGGCTGCCGGACAGCTTCGGCTACTCCGGGGCACTCCCCCAGCTCATCAAACGAGCGGGGTTCGAGTGGTTCCTCAGCCAGAAGCTGTCGTGGAACCAGGTGAACACGTTCCCGCACCACACCTTCTTCTGGGAGGGCATCGACGGCTCGCGCGTGTTCAGCCACTTCCCGCCGATCGACACGTACAACGCGCGACTCTCCGTCGGCGAGCTGGCGGGCGCGAGGCGCCGGTTCGCCCAGGCTGATAGGGCGTCGGGCTCCGTCGCGGCGGTCGGCTGGGGCGACGGCGGCGGCGGCACCACTCGGGAGATGGTCGGCAGGGCACGGAGGCTCGCGTCCCTCGAGGGAAGCCCTCGCGTCGTGTGGGAACGGCCCGACGACTTCTTCGACCGGGCACGGGCCGAGCTCCCCGATGCTCCGGTCTGGGTGGGCGAGCTCGTGCTCGAGGCGCACCGCGGCACGCTCACCAGTCAGCACCGCACCAAACAGGGCAACCGGCGTGGCGAGCAGCTTCTCGTCGAGGCCGAGCTCTGGGCAGCGACGGCGGCTCTTCGGGTCGGGCTGGAGTACCCCTACGACGAGCTCGACGCCCTGTGGAAGACGCTGCTGCTCCACCAGTTCCACGACATCCTGCCCGGCACGTCGATCGCGTGGGTGCACCGCGAGGCGGTTGCGACGTACGCGGCACTCGCGCAGGGCGCAGAGTCGGTCATCCAGAGGTCCCTCGAAGCGCTGGTCGGCGTCGGCGAGACGGAGCTCGTCGTCAACGGATCACCCTTCGAACGCTCCATGGCGCCGGCGCTCGGCGTCGCCGTGAAGACGACAGCCCGGCCATCCGCCCCGGTCGTCGAGCGAACGCGTGACGGTGTTCTCATCGACAACGGCGTCATCCGAGTGCGTGTCTCGACGGACGGGCTCATCACTTCGGCGGTCGACCTCGCGACGGGCATCGACGCCATCCCGGCGGGAACGCCCGCCGGACTGCTGCAGGTTCACCAGGACTTCCCGAACACGCGCGATGCGTGGGACCTCGACGTGCACTACCGCAACAGTGTCGAGAACCTGAGCCGGGCGGACTCCTTCGAAGTCGAGTGCGACGACGAGGGCGTGCACGTGCACGTGATGCGCGGCTACTCCGCGTCGAGCATCAGCCAGGTGATCACGGTTGCGCCGGCGTCACCCCTGGTGAGCGTGAAGCAGTCCACAGACTGGAACGAGCACGAGCGCATCCTCAAGGTCGCCTTCCCTCTCGCGGTGCACGCCGATCACACGGCGGCCGAGACCCAGTTCGGCTACGTGAAACGAGTCACGCACTCCAACACGAGCTGGCAGACCGCGCAGTTCGAGCACTCGATGCACCGCTTCGTGCACGTCGAGGAGCCGGGCTTCGGCGCGAGCCTGATCACCGACTCCACGTACGGCTACGACGTGCTGCGCGACACGGATGACCAGCGCGGCGTCACCACGACGGTGCGACTCTCCCTCCTGCGTTCGCCCCGCTACCCCGATCCGACGGCCGACCAGGGACTTCACACCCACGAGTACGCGCTCGTCGTCGGATCCGACATTGCGGATGCCACCCGCGCGGCAATCGAGTCCGATGTGCCGCTGCGCGCCATCATGGGGTCCAGAACCGTCGATCCACTCGTCAACATCGACGGTCGAGGAGTGCTCGTGTCGGCCGTCAAACTCGCTGCAGACCGCTCGGGCGACCTCATCGTGCGCCTCTACGAGCCTGCAGGGCGTCGGGCGTCCGCGACGATCCGCGTCGACGAGGCATACGGCTCAGGCAGGGCGGTGTCGTTGCTCGAGGAAGACTCGGACTCCCCCGTCGGCACGTCTCCGGACGAGAACGGACGCATCCGTCTCTCCCCGTTCGAGGTGCTCACCCTCCGCTACCCAGCTCCGGGCACCGTCGCCCTGCAGCAGAAGGGACCTCTCACGTGACCTCCATGCACCACGGCGACGGCGCCGACGGGATGCACACCGCGCCCGCGAGGCGCCGCACCGCGACCACCCGAGACGTGACTCAGATCAACCGCACCGCGATCCTCGACATCCTGAGATCGAGCGGACCGCTCTCCCGGCGCGAGATCCGTCACGGCACCGGCCTCAGCTCGGCGACCGTCGAGCGGCTGTGCCAGGCGTTGCTCGAGGAAGGGGCCATCGAGCTCGGAGGCTTGGACAGGTCTGCGGCGGGACGTCCTTCCAATCTGCTGAGGTACGTCGCTGACATCCGCAGCGTCGCTGCGATCGATGTGACCGAGAACAACGCTCGCGGGCGCATCCTCGATCTCGGCGGCAAGGTGCTCTACGAGGCCTACGAGCCCTTCCGGTTCCAGAACTCCAGTGCCCCGACGGCTCGCCTGGACGGACTGCTCGCACTCGTCGACCGCCTCACCTCGGAGGAGACCGGGCTGCGCGCGCCGCTGACCGGGATCGGTATCACGCTTCCGGGAATCACGCACGACGGCGTCGTCGTCAACGCACTCGAGCTGGAATGGATGAACGTGCCGGTCGCGAAGGTCATCGCCGAGCGCACCGGGCTCCCCGTGCTCGCCGAGAACGACGCCAACGCAACTGCGTACTGCGAGCTGCTGCACGGCGCAGCGCGGGATGCCGAGAGCGCCGTCGCTCTCGTGCTGGGTACCGGCATCGGAGCGGGCATCGTCAGCGAGGGCCGCATCCATCGCGGGTTCGGGTCCGCGGCGGGCGAGGTCGGCTACCTCCTGACCTCATCTGCGTCGTTCTCCCGCTACTTCACCGATCTCGGGGATGTCGAAGGCACGATCTCCGCCGAGATCCAGCCCTACATGCAGTCCGGCGACGGACACGTGGACCGACGCATCGGGCCCGCCTTCCGCGCCATGATGAAGCTCGTCGAGGAGGGCGACGCGGCCGCCGCTCACGCCAGAGACGAGTTCTTCGACAACATCGCGCTGATCTGCGCCGCCATCACGGTCGTTCTTGCTCCGAGCGTGATCGTGCTCGCCGGCGCCTTCGCGCAGTACAGCGACCTGTCCGCCGAGCAGATCGCGCGAAGGCTCATCGGCCGCATCCCCTCGGTTCCCACGATTGTCGCGAGCCGACTCGGGTTCGACGCCGCGATCACCGGCATCGGCGACCTCGCGATCGAGCGCGCTCGCACGGCGACGTACCTCGCATGATCGAGGAATCGCGGTTCGATCGTCTCGTCGGTGTGGATGTCGGAGGAACGAAGACGCACCTCGCGTGCGTCGACACGGCAGGAGAGCGACGCGACGTCATCCGCGCTTCGTCGGACTGGCGCAGCGGCCATCTGTTCTCCGACGACGGCAACCTGCCGCGCCTCGCCGCCTGGATCGGATCCCTCGCGCGACTCGACGAGGGCACGCGGGTCGTCGTCGGGCTGCGTGACTGCGATACGGATGCCGACCTCGAGGTCTCCCGCTCCGCGCTCTCCGACGCACTCGGACTGCCGGTGCAGGTCGAGAACGACGCCGACCTGCTCGCGCCGGCGATCGGGGCCGAACACGCGATCGCCATGATCGTCGGCACCGGGTCCATCGTGAGCGCCCGTGACACGAGCGGAAGGCGCGTGACCGCCGACGGTCACGGCTGGCTGTTCGGCGATTGGGGCAGCGGCCCAGGGCTGGTGCGCGACGCGATCGGGCGACTGCTCTCTCATTCGGACCGCGGCGGGTCACAGGATGACCCGCTCATCCACGCGCTCTGCGATCACTTCGACGCCCGCGACGCGATCGAGCTCGCCTCAGCCGCGACGATCCGCGCCGACCCGGAGGTCTGGGGTTCGGCCGCCGTGCGCGTGTTCGGGGCTGCTGACGAAGGCTCGCTCCTCGCACACGACACGATCGCGGCTGCAGCGGACCGTCTGGTGGATGGCGTCGATGCGGTGCTGCGGCGCGGAGGCCTCGGTGACCGCGTCGTCGCCGCCGGCGGCGTCATCGTGAACCAGCCCAGGCTGCGCGACGCCGTGCGGGATCGCCTCGCGCTGCGGCACGATCCGCTCGGCCTGCACACACTCGATGCCGCCCCGGTCGAGGGCGCCCTGCGGCTGGCCGAGCGGATCGTCGCCCGATAGGTCGCGCTAGTCGGCCGACTCCTCGAGCGATTCGCCCTGGGTTTCAGGCCCGAAGTACACAGCGACCGCCATGATCGCGTACATCACCGCGATCACGACGAACATGAGCACGGCGCCGCCGGCGTCGAAGAGCGCACCGGCGACCACCGGCATGATCGAGGCCGAGATCAGCGCGACCGTGACGGAGAGGCCGGTGCCGAACGCGCGCACCCTCGTCGGGTAGAGCTCGGGAGCCCAGATCCAGGTGGTCGTGTTCAGCAGGATGAACATCAGCTGAAGCACGCCGCCGAAGATCAGGATGAGCGCCGCAGACGACGAGACGCCGAACGCGATCGCGACCAGGATGGCGATCACGGCTCCGTATCCCAGCACGAAGCGGCGCTTGAACTTGTAGCCGAAGACGCTCGAGAGGATCGCGCCGACCAGACCGCCGATGTTGATGATCGTCGTGTAGAGCAGCGACGAGCCGATGTCGAAGCCGCGCGAGACCAGCACCGTCGGCATGAACACGGTGATGGCCACCTGCGCACCGAACGTCATGGCCGACACGACCCAGATGATGATCGTGCGGCGGGCGAGGCCACGGGAGAAGATCTCGCTGAAGCGCACGCGCTCCGGCGGCAGCGTCGTGCCCTCCGGGATGGTGACGTAGTCGTTCACCTTCATGTCCTTGGGCGCCCGCAGCTTGTTGATCGCCAGTCGGCTCAGCACCGAGTTGGTCTCGCGGATCTTGCCGTTGGACAGCAGGAAGCGCGGTGACTCCGGCATGAAGAGGCGGTAGACGAAGACGAGCAACGCGGGAAGCGCAAGCAGTCCGAGCAGCCAGCGCCACGCGACGTCCGGCCCGCCGAGGACGTTCTGCAGAGGCCCGATGATGAGCGTCGCGAGCGCGGAGGCGACGAAGATGCCGAGGCCGCCCGCCGCGATGTTGACGGTCGCGACGGCCGCTCCTCGCGCCTTGGTCGGCATCGTCTCCGCGACCAGTGTGATGCCGGTGTTGAGCTCGCCGCCCAGCCCGAGTCCCACGATGAACCTGGCGACGAGCAGCACCCCGATGTTGGGCGCGAAGGCTGCGAGCAGTGCGCCCAGCGTGAAGATCAGCAGGTTGTACATGTACGTGGTACGACGGCCGAACTTGTCGCCGGTGATGCCCGCGACGAACGAGCCGACGGCCATGCCGGCGAAGGTGAGGGTGGTGAGCAGACCGACCTCCGCGCCGTTCAGCTTCCAGAGCTGGGCGATGCTCGGGGCTGCGAGTCCGACGTTGTACTGCTCGATGGCGTCGAACAGCGCGCCGCACGCGACGAGCACGAGAATCCAGACGTGTGCGCTGCGGAAGGGGATGGCGTCGAGCGCCGAGACCATCTCCTTCTCGGCTTGACGACGGAGCCGATCGGTCGAGCCGGCGCGTGCCGGACTCGGGCTGGATGCAGACATGGGTTTTCCGTTCGTGATGGGGGCGGGGCGTCGATGCCGTGTCGCCCGTCGGGGATGGAACGCGTCAGGTGAGGAGCCCGGCCGCGATCGGTTCGGAGACGAGAGCGCGGCCCACCGCGCCCGGGTCGTGGAAGCCGTCCTCGTCGAGGACGACGCGTCCGCCGCTGACGACGACCTGCGGCCATCCGTTCAGCTCGCGGCCTTCGTAGGGGGTGTAGTCGGTCGGCATGTGCAGTCGGTCTGTCGAGACGGTGCGCGTCTCGTGAGGGTCGAGGATGACGAGGTCGGCGTCCGCGCCGACGGCGATCGCCCCCTTGCCGCCCAGGCCGTTCAACCGTGCCGGGTTGGTGGAGAAGAGTGCCACGAACCGCTCTAGGGAGAGGCCGCCGTCCGTGACGAGCTGGGTGAACGAGACGGGGAGTCGGGTCTCGACCCCTGGCAAGCCGTTCGGCATCTCGGTGACGTCGTCATGGCGGTCCAGCTTCTGCTCGGTCGAGTAGCAGCAGTTGTCGGAGCCGATCGTGTCGATGTCGCCGGTCAGCGCCCGCCGGTTGAGCTCGGCGACGGTCGCGGCCGGGCGGATCGGCGGGGAGCAGACGAAGCGTTCGGGATGTTCGCCCTTGTACACGCTCTCGTCCAGGTACAGGTAGTGCGGGCAGGTCTCGGTGTAGGCGCGGATGCCGCGGTGCCGTGCCGAGCGCACCAGGTCGACGGCCTCTGGAGTCGTCTGGTGCACGAAGTACACGGGCGCATCCACGTACTCGGCGATGGACAGCACCTCGGAGACCGCGGTCGTCTCGGCGACCAGGGGCCTCGTGCCCGCGTGGCCCGAGGCGTCGATGGTCCCGTTGGCCGTCGCCTCGTTCTGCGCGTCACGGATGATGTGGTTGCCCTCCGCGTGCACGTAGGTGAGACCCCCGACCTTCTTGAGGGCGCGCATCACCTGGAGAATGGTGGGTTCCGAGGCCATCACGACGCCCTCGTAGGTGGTGAACATCTTGATGGTGCGGATGCCCAGCTCGACCAGCTGCTCGATCTGGGCCTCTGCTCCGTCATCCCACCGCACGATGCAGCCGTGCAACGCCGAGTCGCAGCGCGAGCCCTGCGCGAGCTCGCGTCTGCGCTCCGCTGCCACGACCGGGTCGGCCTCGTACGTGTCGGGAATGGCGAAGTCGATCATCGTCGTCGTGCCGCCCCAGAGCGCAGCGATGCTGGCGTGCTCGTAGTCGTCGAGCGCGGTGTACGCGCCGAGCTTCTGGCCGATGTGGCAGTGCGGGTCGACCCCACCCGGAATGACGATGCGCCCGGTCGCGTCGATACGCCTGGCCGCCACGGGCACGGGGAGCGCGGGGTCGAGCAGGGCGACGACCCGTCCCCCGTCCACCACGACGGTGGCCTCGCGACGACCGTCGGCGTTGACCACCATTCCGCCGTAGACGATCAGCTCGGCCGGCGCCTGGCCTGGGTCGATGGCGGGTTCGGACATGGGGCCTCCTTGAGTGGGCGGTCGAGTCGGTGGTCGAGGTCGGGGAGTTCGGGGGTCAGCGTGTCGGGTACGGGAAGATCGTCGCGTCGAGGCCGCTCAAGTGGGCCCGCATGGCCTGAGCCGCGGCATCCGGATCTCCTGCCGCGATCGCGTCGAGCAGTGCGCGGTGCTCGTCGATCTGGCTCTGCCGGTTCTCGGCGGTCGCCATCGCGTGCTGGTTGATGAGCATCCACAGCGGATGGTGCTCTGCGTCCACGAGCTGGCCGACCATGTCTCCGAGAAGGCTGTTGCCGCACGCCCTCGCCACATCGACGTGGAAACGCAGGCCGAGGGTGATGAAGAGCGGCATCTGGTCGAGGTCGTCGACGAGGGTCTCCATCGTGTCGAGGTCGGCACGGATGCGCGCGAGGTCGTCTGCGCTCATGCGCTCGGCGGCCATCCTCGACACGCTCGGCTCGAGCACGATGCGGCTCTCGATCAGCTCGCGCGGCGGAACGTCGAGCGCCGAGCCCTCCGTGCCGCCGATGCGCACAGGGCTGCCGAGCAGGTACACCCCGTCGCCATGGCGGATCTCGACCACCCCGATGAGCTCGAGCACGAGCAGCGCCTCGCGTGCGACGGTCCGAGACACCCCGAAGCGCACGCCGAGGTCCCTGTCCGGCGGCAGACGATCACCGACCGCGAACTCCTTCTTGGCGAAGGCGGTCAGCAGGCTGTGCGCGACCTCGACATACCGCCGACGTGATCGTGCCGGGAAGGGCTTCTGGCTCTCCGTTGCACTCTCGACCGAGCTCTCTACTGCGCTCTCCACTGGGTCGCATGCCTCCTGAAATTGGTCGTATCTCTGTACCGGAGAAGTTATATCTCTCCGAACGGGATCGCAAGCGGGCACAAACAAAGCGCCCCTCGGAGGTGCATTCCGAGGGACGGGACGGCGACGGATCGGCAGCGGATCAGGCCCGGCATATCTACCCAGCTGCCACGGGCGGAGTTACCATGAGCGGGTCAGAGCACCATCGCTCGCGCACACGATCCACTCGGCATCCTTCAGGCCGCCGCGTCGAAGCGGCACCGGCCCGCTCCTTCCGGAGCACCTGCGTCTCTCACCTTGAGTTGCTCACCTCGAGAAGAAGGGTCGCGCATGAGTGCGACAGCCGATCGCGCCACGGTCGCGGGATGGACGCTCGTTCCTCTTGCGCTCGCGCAGTTCATCTGCTCGTTCGCCGGCTCCAACATGAACGTCATGCTCAACGACATGAGCCGTGACCTGGGAACGACGGTTGCAGGCATCCAACTGTCGATCACGCTGTTCCTGCTCACGATGGCGGCGCTCATGGTGCCGTTCGGCAAGCTGACCGACCTCATCGGGCGCAAGACCTGCTTCTTGCTCGGGCTCGGCGTCTACGGCGTCGGAGCCGTGATCAGCGCGTTGTCCCCCGGGCTCGGCTTTCTGATCGTCGGCAACTCGATTCTGGAGGGTGCAGGGACGGCGCTGCTCATCCCGCCCGTCTACATCCTGGTGACCCTGTACTGGAAGAACGTGCAGGCGAGGGCACGGTCGTTCGGACTCGTCAGCGCCGCTGGCGGCATCGGGGCGGCGGCCGGGCCGCTGATCGGCGGGTGGATCTGCAGCGCGATCAGCTGGCGAGCGGCCTTCGGGTTCCAGGCGATCGTGATCGTCGTCATCATCGTCTTCGCTCTCTCGCTGAAGGACCCGATTCCCGCAGATCCCCACCGCCCCTACGACGTCGTCGGCGCGGTGCTGTCGGGCGGCGGCCTGGTGGCGATCGTGGCGGGCATCCTGGTCATCGACACCTCTCCTGTTCTCGGCGTCGTGCTGCTGGTGGTCGGCGTCGCCGTGATCGCCGGGTTCTTCGCCTGGATCCGACGCCTCGAGCGACGCGGCCGCGAGCCTCTTCTCTCCACCTCGTTGTTCGCCAACCGCACCTCGAACCTCGGTCTGGTGACCCAGAACTTCCAGTGGCTCCTGCTGATGGGCATCTCATTCCTGGTCTCGAGCCACCTCCAGGTCGTGCGCAACTACAACGCGATCGAGACCGGAGTGATCTTCACGGCTGCCACGCTCGGCATCCTCGTGTCGTCGCTCGCGGCCGGACGTCTCGTGCGGTACATCCCCCAGCGCACACTCGTGCTGACCGGATTCCTGGTCACGGCCGTCGGCGCCGTCGCGCTCCTGCTCGTGGGCGCAATACCGGGTGCCTGGCCCTATGTTCCTGGCCTGCTCATCATCGGCCTGGGCATCGGCGTCATGCTGACGCCCAGCGTCAACCTGGTGCAGTCGGCGTTCGACGAGGAACGGCAGGGCGAGATCTCCGGCCTGTCCCGCAGCATCTCCAATCTCGGATCGAGCTTCGGCACCGCCATCGTCGCCACCATCCTCGGCCTCGGCGTCGGGCAACGCGCGAACGGCTATCCACTCGCCATGACGGTGCTCGTCGTCGTGGCGATCGCAGGCTCCGTCGTCTCCGGATTCCTTCCGGGACGCGCGACGGCGACCACTACCGCGACGGCGACGCACGGGTGAGGCCGACATGACTCAGGTACGACCCACTCCGCGAGAGCGTGCCGGAATCGTCGCCGTTCTCGCCTATGTCGTCGGGCGGCTCTTCCACCGCGAGCGGCTCACTCCCTTCCGCGAGCGGGAGAGCGGCCCGAGGCTGTCGTCGGCCAGGGTGAACGTGTTCGACACGATCGTGATCGCGCTTGCCCACGGCGTCATCGCGCTCCTGGCCTGGGTGGTGCTCGGCGCTCTGCTGGCGGCGAGCTTCACCGATGCGACCGTGTACTTCCTCTCTGCGATGACGCTCGCTGCTGTCGCAACTGCCGTCACGGCCTACATCGTCTTTCTCTCGGCAGCCGAGATGAGCCTCATGCGTCTCTCGACGGTGCTCGCGGTGTTCGCCGTCGTCGGGCTCCTCGCCTCGATGCTCAGCGCGCCCGATCCGCACTGGTGGCAGAAACACCTCAGCGCTCTCGGCATGTCGAACACGTTCTCGTCGCTCACGTTCAACATCACCCTGATCCTCGCCGGCCTGATCATGGCCGCGATCGCCCGCTACGCCACAGATCTGCGGGGCATCGAGGACCGTGCCCTCCGAGCGGCATCGATGCGTCTCCGCGTCGGGCTGATCCTGATCGGCGTGCTGCTCGCCTGCGTCGGTTTCTTTCCGCTCGATGTCTCGGCCACCCTGCACAACGTCTCGGCGGTGGGCATGCTGATCACGTTCAGCCCCGTCGTGTTCTGGGTGCGCAAAGCGCTGCCGACGGCGCCCCGATCCTTCTTCGTGTTCGGCTATCTCGCGTTCGCCGCCGTCGTGGTCGTCGCGGTGTTCTTCGTCGTCGGCTACTACGTGCTCACGGCCACCGAGCTGATCGCCGGGGCGATAGTGTTCGGCTGGCTCGTCGTCTATCTACGCGTCAGCGGTGCTGCCCAGCGTCGATGAGAACCGGAGCGCCTCGACCCCGCCCGTATCGCTGCCCTGAGCAACTATCCCGCGATGCCGGCCTCGCGAGCGATCGCTCCCGTGCTGGCGCCGACCCTCAGGCCGACGGGAAGGACCACGCGCTCGTGGCGATGACCGGGTTCCGCCTCGCCGAGTACCAGGCGCACGGCCTCCTCCCCCATGCGGTGCCCTGGCAACGTGATCGAGGTCAGGCTGATCCAGTCGGAATGGAGGCCGTCGTGCGTGCCGTCGAGTCCCATCACGGCGACATCGTCCGGCACCCGCAGCCCTGGGGAGTCACGCAGCAGGCTGAGGGCTCCGATCGCGAGGTCGTCGGCGACCGCGAGGATGGCGATCCGCTCCCCCGGTTTCGCGTCGTCGAGGATGCGTCGGGTCGGCTCGTGCGCGTGCTCGTACCGGATGCCCACCGTGGTGTGCTCGATCACGTCGAGTCGGAGCCGGTGTGCGGCATCCATCAGTCCGCGTCGTCTGTCGGTGATGGGCTGCGGTGCGTCGGGCGGTGACAGGTAATGGATGGTACGGATGCCCATCTCGGCCAGGTGCTCCGCCGCGAGCCGGCCCGCCTGCTCGTTGTCCATCAGCACGGAGCACCAGTCGCCCATCTGGTCGTAGTTGATCACGACGATCGGCCGCACGTGCGAGTGGATGCGCCCGATGCCTTCTGTCGGGTCGCTCATGGCCGCGAAGAGGATGCCGCGCACCCTCGCCTCCGCGAAGTAGTCGAGGTATCTGTCCTGCTGGTCGCTCGTGACGTAAGGGCTGAAGGACTCGAACGTATAGACCGCGTTGGCCATCAGCAGGCTGACGCCACGGCTTCCCGCCGTGATCTGCGCACCCCGCGAGACGTCGACGAAGAGGCGGTTGAGGATGTCGGGCACGATGAGCGCGATGCCCTCGCTCCCCCGGCGACGCAGGTCTCGGGCCGCCGAGTTGCGGATGTAACCGAGCGAGTCGATGGCCGCCTGGATGCGATCGCGCGTGGCGGGCGCCACGATGGACGGCGAGTTGAGGTAGTTGGAGACGGTCCCGATCGAGACGCCGGCTGCGTCTGCCACGGCCCGCATCGGCGGCTGCCTGTTCACGTCGTCACCATCCAGTCCTGACCCTGAAGGGACAACCTGATCAGAGGGCAGAAAGCCTGCCCGTGGAGGGACTCGAACACCTAGAACGTGAGGTCCACTCGCGCCCCGGATCAAAATATCAGATCGGCCGGGTCGCCCGATGTCCGTTGGCGTCCGGGATGGGTCACGCGAAGTACAGCGGGTAGTGCAGCGCGCAGCGCGGGTTGAACGCTGCCTCGCATGCGGGGCACGCGCCGGTCGCCATGTAGTCGGTGATCGTCAGCTCCGTCCAGCACACCCCGCAGAGCACGGCACGCTCCTCACGCGCGTCGGCGGGCCACTGACGCGATGGGTGATCTGCGCACTCGGCGTGGCAGAGATGGCACGGGTAGTACTCGCCGCAGCACGCGAAACGGATGGCGATGACATCCAGGGGCGTTCGGTAGTGGATGCACCGCGTCTGGTCATCCACGGTCGGGCCGTGCACCACCGGCGTCGTAGGCTTCATCGCACGCCCCGCGCGGTCAGCGCATCACCGAGCTGGTCCGCGTGCTTCAGCGCAGCGATGAGGAACGGAATCGCGAACAGGCGAAGACTGCCCCGGCCTCCCCGTGCACGCTGCGCCTCACGGATCTCGCGAGCCAGCCGTGCGAGCACCGGGAACGTGCTGATCGTCATCGTCAGAAGCAGGGCGGGCCGTTGAGGATCGAGGCCCAGCCGAGCGAGCGGACTCATGGCTCGCTCCAGCACGTCGAGCACCGCGGAAACCGGGGTGGTCAGCATGAGCAGTGCGGCCAGCACGACGGCCGCGGTCACGCGCGTGGTGTTGCTGATCGCGGCTTCGGGGCCGAGGAACAGCAGCTGTCCGGCGAGCGTGATCACGACGACCCAGCGTACGGCCCAGATCTGCCTGCCCAGCTCCCCCAGGCTCGGGTCGAGCAGGGCGTAGCAGGCCAGGCACAGACCGGAAGCGACCGCGACGGTCCACCAGGTCTGGGGCAGCAGGCAGACGCCCAGTACCAGCGCGAGCAGAAGCACCGTCTTCCAGCCGGCGGGCAGCCGGTGCCAGAGGCTGTTTCCCGGGCGGTAGAGGGTCACCATCGCAGCACCTCCTCGTATCGCGAGGCGACCTCATCGGGTTCGCCAACGGCCTGCACGCGTCCGTCGGCGACGAGCACCGCGGCTTCGCAGCGGCGCGCGAGCACGAGATCGTGAGTCACGAGCACCAGGCGGTGACCGGTGTCCGCGAAGAGGTGGTCGGCGACCTGGCGGGCGTTGCGGGCATCGAGGTACGCAGTCGGCTCGTCGGCGATCACGAGCTCCGGATGCCGCACGAATGCTCCGCACAACGCCAGTAGCTGCTTCTGTCCTCCAGACAGATCGTGCGACGGGCGCGTGGCCAGCTCGGCGAGACCGAAGCGCTCGAGCGCTGTCGCGACGCGGGCCGATCGGTCAGCCGGCGTGAGCTTCTCGGTGCGAAGCGAGAATGCGACGTCCTCGCTCACCGTCGGCATCACGATCTGGGCGTCGGGGTTGCTGAAGACGACGGCGACACGGCGGCGCAGCTCGGATGCCTGCCGCACTGGATCCAGCCCGAGCACGCGTGCAGTGCCCGAGGTCGCGGCGGCAAGCCCCGCGATCACCCTGGCGAGCGTCGACTTGCCCGACCCGTTCTCGCCGACGATCGCGGTCGTGCGCGCGGTCAGCGACAGCGTCACGTCGCGCAACACCTCGGCGTCGCCGAGTCGCACACCCACCCGATCGAGTTCGACGCTCACCTGACCACCTCGACGACGGCGGCGATGCCCATGCCGCCTCCGATGGACGCGGCGGCCACTCCCAGAGTGCCGGGCTCAGCCCCGCCCCGAACGAGACGGCTGAACAGCCGGACCATGCTGACCGCACCGCTGGCACCCCATGGATGCCCGAGCGCGAGCGCCCCGCCGTCCGCACACACCCGCGGGTCGTCATCCTCGATTCCCAATCGTTCGAGCACGGCGAGAGACTGGGAGGCGAACGCCTCGACGATCTCGATCGCGGTCAGGTCGCGGACGGTGGTACCCGCTGCTGCGAGCGCAGCCTCGATCGCCGGTGCGGCGCCGAGGCCCGGAAGTGCGGGGTCGCACCCGACGACGGCCTGTCCACGGATGACGAGTCCTGGAGCACCACCCACGAGCCGGCGCGGCACGATCGCCACGGCGGCCGCGCCGTCGCTGATCCGTGTCGCCGTGCCGGCCGTCAGTGTGCCGCCGGGGAACAGCACGGGCATCCTGGGCAGCACGGCTTGGGCGGCTCCGACGGCGTCGTCTGCGGTGAGCGTGCCGACCGGGACCAGCTCGGCGAGGAACCGTCCGTCGTCGCGAGCGGCGCGACCGCGGCGATGGCTGCGTGCGGCATGTGCATCCTGCCTGGCGCGGTCGATCCCGCTGGCGGCGGCGAGGTCCTCGGCCGCGCGCACCATGTCGGGGTCCGGCCAGCCCTGCGGAGTGAAGGGAGCACGTGCATAGGGCACGCCGTCGACCGAGCGAACCGGTGCGGTCGATGCGCTCTCGACGCCGCCGGCGATCCTGGCGCGATCATCGCCGGAACGGATGGCGGCAACCGCATCCAACACAGCGGCCAAGCCGCTGCCGCACTGGCGATCCACGGTCCCCCCGGTCACGCCGGTTCCTAGACCCGCGGCGAGCGCGGCCACACGCGCCGGGTTGCCGCCAGGACCCATGCAGTTGCCGAGCACGACGTCGGCGATGTCGATCGGGAGCCCGGTCGCCGTCGAGGCGTCGGCACGGACCGCGACGATCACGGGAGCAGCGAGCTCTTCCACGCGGAACCCCGCGAGCGCGCGGCCACGGGTGCCGATCGGTGTGCGGCGCGCGGCGACGATGACGGGCTCATCCGACACGGTCGACCTCCCCCGCAAGAACGCGCCTCGCGACCTCGGCGCGGGCTGGCTTGCCTGATGGGGTGCGAGGAAGCTCGCCGCTGAACCACAGCCGCGGACGGTGTGCAGGCGCGAGCAGCTCGGCGCTCGCCCGGCGCAGAACGCCGGCGTCCATTCGTGCTTCTTCCGAGTCCTGCTCGATCATCGCGGCGACGAGTGACCCGACCCCCGTCGCGGGATAGGCGAAGACCACGGCGTTGCGCACCCCGGGAAGCCTCCGCAGTGCCTGTTCGACCTCCTCCGGCACCACGGTGGCGGACGCGGTGATGATGGCGCCGTCCGCTCGTCCGCGAAGTCTCAGCCTGCCGTCCGCCAGCTCGGCGAGATCGCCGACCGTGGCCCAGTCCCCATCGCGCCGCATCGGACCGCCATCTCCGAGATAACCCAGCGCCAGGTACGGGGAGCGGGCCCACAGCACGCCGTCGCGAACCTCGAGCTCGACGCCGGGGAAGGGGCGCAGTCCGTCTCCGTCGTCGAGGGCGACGAACGACAGCTCGGCGGCGCCGTAGTAGGCGATGACGTGGATGCCCCTGCCTTCGGCTCTGCTGCGCACCCGCTCGTCGAGCCGCGAGCCGCCGACGAGTGCGGTGCGCACCCCGGGGATGGCATCCGCGTCGAGCATCGCGTCGAGACCCTCCGGCGTTCCGTGGAACGCGGTCGCTACGCGCGCCCCCTGTGGGTCGATTCGGGGGAAGACGGGTTGCGGGCCGCCGCCGAGCGCGTGCGCGAGCGAGAACAGTGTGAGGGAGGAGGACGACGGAGCGGGCAGCACGATGGCATCCCGATCCGAGGCTCCAAGCAACTCCGAGACCGCGCCGAAGGATGCCTGCCACGACGCCGCACTGCGCGTCAGCAAACGGGGTGCGCCGCTGGTTCCCGAGGTGAGCGTCGCCCAGGCGGCCTCCTGCGAAGGCCGGGCACGTGCGCAGAGCGCCTGCACGGCATCCCACTGCGCCTCCGGCCACCGCTCGTCACCGACCAAAGGGATGTCACCGGCGGCTCGGACGGCGCGGAGCCGCTCGACCACGACCTCCGTCGAGCCCCGAAACGGCACGATGCGAGGAGTCACGAAGAGGGAACCGGCTCGACTTCGCGCTCGACGGCCGCCGAGCGCCAGGTACGGCGGAAGGCGCGCGGGTAGGCCTTGACCAGGGTGACGACCACCACCGTCGCCACCACCGCCTTGATGAGGTCGCCGGGCACGAACACCAGGCTCGTCAGCGCGGTCGCCCCGAGCGGCAGGTGCGTGACGGCGCTCTGCACAGGGATGCCGAACGCATAGATCACCAGGATGCCCCCCACGAGCACACCGAGCAGCGTCCGCCACCGCGTGGGCTTCCGGCTCCCCGCATGCACGATCAGACCGATCACGAGAGCACCCGCGATCCATCCGATCGCGTAGCCCGCGGACGGTCCGACGAAGACACCGATTCCGCCACGGCCACCCGCCATCAGCGGCAGCCCGGCAGCCACGAGCGCGAGGAGCACCGTCATGGAGAGCGCGCCGAGCCATGGGCCGAGGATGGCTCCGGCGAGCATGACGCCCAGGGTCTGCGCCGTGATCGGCACGGCGCCGAACACGGTGAAGCTGCCCGGCAGCCCGAGCACCGCGACGATGGCCGCGAACACGGCGACCCGCGCCAGGTCGGTCGCGTCGATCCGACGGCGGAACCCCTTCTCGCGTTCCATGGGCTCTCCTGCCTCTTCACCTGAACAGCGTTCACCTGAACGCCGTTCACTATACTGGCGGGATGACGCCATCGGGAAACCCTCGCCGCCGCAGCCGCGACGACGTCGCCGAGATGGCGCTCCGACTGCTCGACGAGCACGGCCTACCCGACCTCACGATGCGCAACCTCGCCGACGCGCTCGGGGTGCAACCCAGTGCCCTCTACTGGCACTTCCCGAACAAGCAGGCGCTGCTGGCCGCCGTCAGCGAGCGCATCCTCGCGCCGGTGTCGGAGATATCGGTGTCCGGGGCGCCCACGTCCGGGGCGCCCATGCACGCCGTCTCGGTTCACGACCGCGTGCGCGAACTGGGCGACACCCTCCGCGCGTGCCTGCTCACCTATCGGGACGGCGCCGAGCTGGTCTCCAGCTCACTCGCGTTCGGCCTCATCGAGTCCCCTGTTCATCCGAAGCTGTTTGAGGCGACGCGTGGGGCGGGCATCCCCGAGCACCTCGTCCGCATCGCGGCCGAGACCCTGACCCACTACGTCGTCGGCTACGCGTTCCACGAGCAGCAGCGTCTGCAGGCGGACTCCCTCGGCTTGCTGCCCGCCGGCGCCGAACTCACGCCGGAGGCGGCAGTCGGGTCAGCGAATGATGACGGCACGGGCGACTTCGATGCAGGGGTCGCCATGATCGCGGACGGCTTCGAGGCCGCGATCAGAGCGTCCAGCACTGCCGGTTAGCGCACAACGGATTCCGTGCGTCCCGAACCGGCAGCACGACGGATGGCGTCCACCACGTCCGCCTGCGCGACGATGTCATCGCCACGATCGAGGCCGCCGGCGGTAGTTGCGACCGCGCCGACCCGCCGCACGAACGCCTCCAACTGGTAGTCGAAGCTGGTGCCGCCCGCCACGGTCATGACCTCTGTCGACCCGAAGGTCGGCTCGATGCGCAGGCTGTGTCCGTGATGGGCTCCGATCGGGCCTGTCACGATGACGCGCGCGGACTCGAAGGCCAGGGTCAACGTGACCGGAGCGTCCCGGTCGAAGGAGCACTCGATGACCGCCGTCCGGCCGTCCGCGAAGTAGAGATCTGACAGCGTCTCGGAGTCGGCGCCGCTCGGGTTGAGTGTCGAGCTCGCTCGAGCGGCGACGGGTTCGGCGTCGAACAGCAGGCGGCTCCAGTGAATCGCATAGACCCCGTTGTGCAGCAGGGCACCCCCACCGAGAGACGCGACGTGCAGGATCGAGCTAGGGTCGAACGCTCGCGAGCCGTCCACGACGGAGTGGATCGAGACCAACTCGCCGAAGCGCCCGGACGACACGAGGCCCCGCACCGCCGTGAAGAGCGGGTGGAACCGATAGTGGAATCCCTCCATCACGAGGCGATGCGAGTCGGATGCCGCTTCCGTCACTGTGCGCGCCTCGTTGCCGGTGACCGCGATCGGCTTCTCGCACAGCACGTGCTTTCCCGCGGCGATCGCAGCCTCCGTCCACAGCGCGTGGTCCGCCGCGGCATTCGCGATGTAGACGGCGTCCACCTCGGGATCGGTGAGCGCGTTCTCGTAGCGATCAGAGGAACGCGGCAAGTTCCATCGCTGGGCGTAGGCGGCGGCTGCCCCCGGCCGGCGCGCGGCGACACGGACGACGCGTACGTCGTCGCGCCGCAACGCCGGCTCGAGGAGCGCCTCGCCACCGATCGAGGACGCGCCGATCATGGCGAACCGCAGCGGATCGGATGTCACGACTGCGGCGTCACCACGATCGCTGCCGCCTCGAACCGTGCCAAGGGCAGGGTGACGGTGTCGCCAGCGACGTCGAGCGCACCGAGGTCGTCGCCGAGGAAGGTCGAGCGCACCGCCTTTCCGACACTGCGATCGAAGGAGATCGCGACGTCGACCGGTTCGTCGGCGAACGACTGCACCCGGACGACGGTGGTGCCGTCCTCGGTCTGCGCGATTCCGACGAGCTGCACTCGGGGATCGGACAGGGAGAGCAGTCCGCCCTCCGGCAGGCCAGCGTTCCGAGCAGACGCGTCCTCGGCGCCGGCCCGACCCGTCGCCCTTGCCGCCCGAAGAGGATGCACCAGCTCGGCCGCCGTGCGCAGTGCCAACTCGCTCGGCGACTCCTCACCCGTCGCGCGTACGCCGACCGCATAGGCGAAGGTCGCCTCGAAGCCCTGCTCGATGGGAAAGTTGGTGTCCCATACGTTGTTGTGCACCCACGAGTACACGGTCCCGGGCTCGTGCGGGCTCGTGCTTGCCGGGAACGGCGCGTACGGCACAGCGATCGAGTGCGGCTCGACCAGCGGCACGTCGCGGGTGACCCAGGCAACGGCATCCTGTCCGTTCTCCACGAGCACCCAGTCACGCACGCCGCGCATGTGCTGTGGGGCTCCTGGAATGTGCGGCAGTCCCTCGCCGGTCACGCTGCCCGACACTTCGAACCGCATACGCGCATCGTCACCGGCGAACGGGAAGGCGAAGTACGCGCTCTCCTTCACGAGACGCGACGGCTTCGAGAGCCGGTTTTCGATGAGCAGCCACGGGGATGCCTTGGGCAGGCGAAGCGTGACCCGCACCCAATCGACGCCCGCGGCCTGATACTCGTACACCAGCACCTGCTCGAGGTCGTCGTCGGTGCGCGAGACGATGCGCGAGGGTCGCGCAAGTGTGCGGGTGGCGAGCATCTCCAGGCGCTCGCTGGTGGCGAGCTTGTTCGCCAGGTGGTTGAAGCCCGCCCCCGAGCTCGCATACTCGTCGTAGACGTAACCGTTGAAGCCCACGACGGCATCAGAGTTCACCAGCTCCCGGCCGGTGCGCTTCTCCACGATCGAGGCGATCGCTGAGGTGTGCTCGTCGATGCGAACACGAAGGTGCTCGTTCTCGAGGATGAGTAGCGCGTCGCGCGGGATGGCCGAGAGGTCGGCTCCCTCGCTCCGGCCCGAGTCACCCAACGAGAGCAGGCCGTACTCACTGCGGCCCGATGCGCTGCGCGAGGTCTGCGCCTCGTCCACGTCGCCCGCTGCGTCGGCGTCCTGGTGAGCGCCCGGGACCCGCACATCGAGCCGCGCGTAGCCCGCTGCCGGCACGTCGTTCACGTGAGCCCGCACCCAGCGACCGGATTCACGATGCGCAGCGTTGCCCTGCGCCTCCAGCACGAACGGCACGGAGGATCCGTCGCGCGCGTCGACCAGGTCGATCTCTGCGCTGAAGGGCACGAGGGCCTCCTGCAGCAGGAACCTCACCGTGCCGCTGCGCATCAGCCCGGTCGGGTTCGCGACAGCGAACGACGCGGCTGCTCCGGGGCCGGGCTCGACGGTCTCGCCGAAGTAGACGAGCGCACTCTCCAGCAATTCCGCGGAACGCTGCTGAGCGACGAGGCTCTGCGCGACCTTCCACTCCCACTGCAGCTCGCCGGAGGAGAAGCCCTCGTCGCCATGGGTCCAGGAGTTGCCTGCTCCCCAGGTGTGCTCGTTGAACATGGAGATCGCGTCGTAGGTCTCGGACGACCTTGCGGCCTCGACGCGCACCGCCTCGCCACCCGAGAGCGCACTCAGCTGCGAGATGGTGCGCCCGTCGACGACCTCGGCCTGCGCACGTCGCATGAAGGCGATCGGCACGGCCGCAGAGCCGACGCCCTCGACCCACCAGTCGCCCCAGTCACCCTCGACGGTGACCAGCTCGTCGCCCAGCCGGGCCTCCGCGTCGGCGAAGAAGTCCTCGTTGCGCGAGACGCGCAGCTTCGGCGACTCCCAGGTCTCGTTCCACTCGCGCACGATGCTCGGCAACGCGAGCCGAGCGGGAGCGTTGTCGCCCATGTAGCCCTGGATGCGCAGGTGCAGCACGTCCCACGGGTAGGGGTCACGACCCTCGAACGACTCGCCGTGCGCTCCGAACACACCGGGAGGGAATGGGTAGCCGCGTGTGGCGAGCGCGGTCAGGTAGGCCGGGAAGAAGTTCTCCACCTGCTCGATGCCCTCGGTGAATCCGACCATCGGACCCTCCATGTACGCGAGGCCGTGCGGGCTGTCGGTCATCCACACCAGAACCTCGTTGCCGGCGAGCGAGCGCCAGCGGAACAGTCGGGGCAGGTTGAGAGCACCGGTGGTGTGCGGCTGCGAGCGGCCCGCCCAGTTGTGCGCGACGGAGAGGTATTTGACGCCGACCTCCTTCAGCGCGTCGGGAAGCCCGGCGACCTGCCCAGGCACATCGGTCTGCATGGCCGAGTTGAACGGGATGCCGAACTCGTCGCGCAACCGACGCGCGTCACGCAGCAGCTCGTGTAGTTCGTCCGTGGAGCACACGTCGGTATGCAGGTTGTACGGCAGGGCGCTCAACCCGATCGAGCCGCCCTTCACGGCAGCGACGAGGCGGTCCATCTGCGCCGCCGGGCGGTTGCGCCGCCAGTCGGTGATCGCCCAGAGCGCCTCGCTGTTCCATCGGAACCGCGCTTCTTCCGGCCAGTCGGAGGTCTCGTCGACCAGGTCGAGCGCGCTGTCCAGGTACGAGCGCTGCGCAGCGAAGACCTCGGTCTGCCGATCGGTGTAGCCGAAGTCGAAGTGCGAGTGGTGCACGAGATGGATGGTCCACTCACGCTGGTGGAGCAGGTCGAACGCGAGGGTCTCCTCGCCGAGCTCTGGCACCGCAACGCGCACGCCGGTGGTGTCCTCGACGGCCCGCACGAGCATCCGGATGCTGCCTGCCGGTCCGTCTTCGACGCCGACCGTCAGGTCTGTTCCGTCAGAGGTGGTGAGCGACGGGTGCAGCCCCCGTCCCGCGAGAGGCCCGTCGCGTCCGATCAGGCGCACCGACTGGGCACGCACCCCGTCGACGGTCTTGATGAGCGGCTCCGGCAGTACGGCGACCGGAGTGCCGCCGATGGTGCCCTCCACGCTGACCGCGCGGTCGATGAGGCCGATTCGGGCATCCTCGTCATCCCACGGGCGGGTTGCGACGAGCTTGGGTGAGGACATGACCTTTTTTCTCCAATGAGAGGTTGGATGAACGATGGGTGGTTGTCGGAACGATCGGTGATCAGTACTGGCCCAGCGCGAGGCCCTTCTGGAAGAAGCGCTGGGAGAACAGGAAGAGTGCTGCGGTCGGGATCGAGACGAGAATCGCCGCGGTCAGCGTGACGGTGTAACCGGGACCGCCGCCCTCGGTCGACTGCAGTGCGTTGAGTAGCGGCATGACCGGACGGGCGGTGCTCTGGGTGAGGATGAGCGAGAGCAGGAAGTCGTTCCACACCCAGGTCGCCTGGAGGATGAACACGACGACCAGTGCGCTGACACTCATGGGCAGGTAGATGCGGGTGAAGATACGCCAGACCGACGCCCCGTCGACCACCGCGGCTTCGAAGACCGACTCCGAGATGCCGAGGAAGAAGTTGCGCATGACGAAGGCGCTGAACGGCAGGGCGACGATCGAGTAGATGATGATCATCCCGACGATCGTGTCGTAGAGGCCGGTGTTCGCCGAGAAGCTGAACCACGGGATGACCATCATCTGGATCGGGAAGACCGTTCCGCAGAACACCACGAAGAACCAGGCGAACCCGTGCGTGAGCTTCAGTACGATCACCGCGAAGCCCACGCAGGCACCGAGGATGACTGCGATGACCGGCGCGACGATCGCGTAGATGATCGAGACCCCGAACCCTGCGGCGATGTTCGTCGAGGTGAACACGTCGACGACGTTGTTGAAGAAGGCGCCGATGTTGCCGGTGGTCCAGAGCTGGCTTCCGGAGAACTCCGCGTTCGACTTGCTCGAGTTGGCGAAGAGCAGATAGATCGGGATGAGCCAGAACGCGCCGAGCAGTCCGAGGATGACGTAACGGACGACACGCGAGGTCATGCGTCTGCCACCTTTCCAGGTCCGGAGGAGTCACCGATCGCGAGCTGCCTGCGCAGGTAGAGCACCGAGGCGGCGACGGTCACGATCGTGAGGAAGATCGCCACGGCGGCACCGAGCCCGTACTGACTGCTCTGGAACGTGTCGGTGTACATGGTGACGCCGAGGGTCTCCGAGACGCGGTTCGGTCCGCCCTGGGTCATCGTCTCGACGATGTCGAAGGTCTTCAGGCTGTTCACGATCGAGAGCCCGACGACGATGGTGGTCGAGGGCCGTAGCAGCGGCCACACCATCGTCGTGAACAGCGTCCAGCCGTTCGCTCCGTCGATGCGCGCGGCCTCGAGCGGCTCCTTCGGAATCGATTGCAGGCCGACGATGAAGAGAAGCGCGTTCACGCCGATGCCCTGCCAGGATGACGCCAGGATCATGACGATCGTGTTGAGCGGCGCCACCTCCAGCCAGTGCGTGTTCGCGCCGGGCAGGTGCAGGAAGGTGAGCGCCTGACTGAGCGCGCCACCGTTCTGCAGGATGAAGTTGAACACCACACCGATCGCGACGCCCGACAGCGCGTATGGGATGAGGAACGGGATGCGGAAGATCCCCGCCCACCTCAAGCCGAACGAGAGATAGGCGACGGCGAGCCCGAGTGCCACTGGCACGATCAGCGTTCCGACCACCCAGATCGCCGTGTTGACCAGCGACATCAGGAAGGCGGGATCCGCGAACATCGTCGCGTAGTTCTGGAACCCGATGAACTTCGGGGCGTCGAGCCCGTTGTAGTCGGTCAGGCTGAGATACATCGTGTACACCACGGGGATGTACATGGCGAGCAGCACCAGCGCCACGCCTGGGCCCATGAAGGCCCAGGCGGATCGCTGGTATCCGCGTGTCGTGGACGACTTCACAGACACGGACTACTTGTTGCTCGCCCAGTACTGCTGAGACGCACTCTGGATGCTCTGCAGGTACTTGGTAGCGTCACCCGGCGAGGTCATGAACCCGGTGAAGTTGTTCAGTGCAGCCGTCAGCACGGGTGCGGGTGCCGCCTCGTAGTAACGCAGGTAGGTCGTGTACTTGGACGGGTCGGTCACCTGCTTGCCGAAGTCCTGCAGGGTCGAGTTCGCCGCGGTCGCCTTCGGGTTGTAGGGAAGGATGCCCTGCGCCTTCGACCACGTCGACTGGGCTTCCGGGCTCATGAGCCACTGCGAGTACTTCAGCGCGGCAGTCTTGTTGGCGCCCTTCGCGGTGACGCAGACGGGAGCCGTCTCGACGGCGACCGGAGTCTTGCCGTTCTGCACCGTGACCGCCGGAATCGGGAAGATGCCCCAGTCCGTCCCCGGCTTCATGCCCACTTTGGCGAGCGTGCCGGGGTACCAGGTGCCGAACGGCTGCATGGCAGCCTGGCCGTCCTTGAACACGGTCTGCGACGGGGTGGTCGAACCCGGGTCGCTGAAGTAGCCCTTCTGCAGCATCTTCAGCCAGGTGTTCATCACCGTCTTGACCTCGGGATCGGTGTATGACGCCTTGCCGTCATTGATGGCGTTGTAGGTGTCGAGGTTCGTGCCGGCCATGATCAGCATGTAGTAAACGAACGCCCACGGGTTGCCGTCCTGGCTGTAGAACGGGGTGACCCCGTGCGACTTCAACGTCGCGGCATCCGAGAGCATCTCCGACCAGGTCGTCGGAGGCGTCAGGTTGTACTTCGCGAAGATCGCCTTGTTGTAGTACATGCCCCAGTAGTCGACCTCGAGCGGCACGCAGTACTGCTTGCCGTTCACCGTGAACATCTTCTCGATCGACGGCGACACCCACTTGTTGGCGACCGCCTTCTTCCAGATGCTGCTGGTGTCTGCCACGAGACCCTGCTGCACCAGGTCGCTGAGCTGCGCGCCGGTGTGCCAGGTGAAGATGTCGGGCGCCTTCGGCGTGCGCAGCGACTGCTTGACGAACGCCTGGAACTGGTTCTCGTTGCTGTACGTGCTCGTCTTGAGCGAGACGTCGATGTTCTTCTTCGCCGCCGTCGACAACGGGTCGTAGTTCCAGCCTTTGTCTTCGACGAAGTTCAGGGTGGCACTGCCCGAGCCACCCGACGAGTTGGACGAGCAGCCGACCAGGCCTGCCGCCACTGCTATCGCCACCGCCGTGGCAGCGAGCCACTTACGTGCCTTCACACGAACTCCCTTGTTCCGACTAAAGTTTGGTATCGTTACCAATCGTTTGAAAGTAGCACAGGGGTTGGGGCCGCGCAAGCGTTCGGCCGTGCAGCCAGAAAGATGCGGTGGTATAGCGTGCCGTTCATGAGGGGTCTGTCCGAGGACGACGATTCGGCTCATCTGTCGAGCAAGCCGCCCACGGTCAAAGACGTGGCCGCGCGGGCCCAGGTCAGCCCGATGACCGTCTCCAGGGTGTTCGCCGGCGGTGACGGAGTGCGCCCTCAGCTGCGCCAGCGGGTGGAGCACGCGGCGAACGAGCTCGGCTATCGGCGCAACGAGAACGCGCGGAGCCTGCGCCCCGGACACAAGTCGGGCCTCATCGGCGTCACCATCACGAACATCGCAAACCCGTACTACGCCGAACTCCAGGGCGGCATCGAGGAGGTCGCAGCGCGCGCGAACCGTCGCATCCTCGTCGGCAACTCCAACGAGGATCCCGGCCTCGAGCGCCAGCTCGTCGCCGATTTCATCGGCCGCAGGGTCGAGGGCCTCATCGTCGTGCCGGCGGACCCGAGCCACGCCGACCACCTCGGTCCGGAGGCGCTGAGCGGCACTCCCATGGTCTTCGCGTCCCGACCGGTGCCCGGTCTCGGCGTCGACACCGTGCTCATCGACGACATCGGCGGCGCCTACGAAGCGACCAGCCGCATGCTCGAGGAAGGTCACACGCGCATCGCGTTCCTCGGCACCCGCACCTCGGTTCTCACCGGACAGCGCCGCCTGCAGGGTTTTCGCAACGCGCATCGCGACCACAACGTGCCGGTCTACGAGCACCTCATCCGCACAGGGCAGCAGGAGGCCGCCGGCGCCGACAAGGCCCTGAGCGAGCTGCTGGAGCACGCGGTGCCGCCCACGGCCGTCTTCTCCGCCAACAACCGGAACACGCTCGGCGCTATCCGCGCCATCGCGCGCTCAGGCACCGAGGTTCGGCTGATCGGGTTCGACTCGTTCGAGTTCGCGGACCTCTCCCCGGTGCCGCTGTCGGTCGTCGCCCACGATCCGCGCGCGCTCGGGCGTCGCGCGGCAGAGCTGCTGCTCGCCCGCATCGACGAGGAGCAAACGGCAGGCGGGCCGCCGAAGACAGTCGAGCTGCCCGTGGAGTTGCAGCTGCAGCCACGAGGGCCGCAGTGAACGCGGCGCCCGAAGCCATGCGTGCAACCGATGTAATCGCCGATGGCGGCGAGGCGTGGGTCGCGGATGTCGGCGGATCTCACGTGACCACGGCGCGCATCGCACTCTCGGCCGAGCCGACCATCGTCAGCCGAACCACTGCTGCGGTCGCGACGCACGGCGACGCCGACCAGATCCTCGGGTCGATCTCGGCCGCGCTGAAGCACGTGCAAGGCGAGATCGACCGCTGCACCATCGCGTTGCCGGGACCCTTCGACTACGAAGCGGGACACGGAACCTTTGCCGGCGTGGCCAAGTTCGGGGCCATCGCCGGGGTCGACCTGCGCGAGCGCCTCGGCTGCTTGCTGGGGATCGTCCCGGAGAACGTGCGGTTCGTGAACGATGCGATCGCCTACGCCATCGGCGAATGGTTCGTCTCTCCGCACCGACCCGACCGATTGGTGTGCATCACGCTCGGGACCGGCGTCGGCTCGGCATTCCTCAGCGATGGACGGGCGGTGGAGGACGGCCCCGAGGTGCCGCCGCACGGATGGGCGCACCTGTTGACCATCGGCGATCGACCTTTGGAGGACTCGGTCTCCACGCGTGCCATCCAGCGGCGCTATGTCGAAGCGACCGTCACTGCAGCGGATGTCGGCGCAGCACCGGCTCTGCATGAGATCTCGGTGCGCGAGATCGCCGAGCGCGCCCGTGGCGGAGAGTCGCAGGCGATCGACACTCTCGACACGACCATGTTCGAGCTCGGCGAGGCGCTTGGTCCGTGGGTCGTTCGGTTCCGCGCTTCCGAGGTCGTCGTGGGAGGGTCGATGGCCCGGTCGTGGGATGTACTCGGACCCGCGTTCGAGCGCGGACTGGCGAGTACGGACGTCCGGACCGATCGCGTCACCGTGCGCGCCTCACGCCTCTTCGACGACGCGCCGCTGATCGGTGCCGCAGTTCACGGTTAGCCATCGCCCCGGGAAGGGCATCGAGGGCGCGCTTCAGACTGCTGTTCCGCGCACCGACGCCTTCACCGTCGCGATTCGCTTCCCCGCCGAAGGCCCGTGCGGCGTCACCGTGTATGCGCCGACCTGTGCGGGAACGATGAACGTCTCCGCGTAGTGGACGATGAACGGAGCGAAGGCCTCGGTCGGGCTCTCGACGATCGCCTCCGCACCCTCGACCAGGTTCAGCACGTTGACCGTGCCCTCGGTGTCGTGCGACACGGTCGACTCGAACCAGTGTCTGCGCACCTCGATGAACTCGAGCTCGTGCAGCCCGGTGCGCTCCTCGACCCACCCGGGGCCGCTCGCCACCTCGACCGTCGGGCTGACCAGGTTGGCCTCCGTCCACTCGGTGTCGCGCGTCCACTGCACGTTGCGCATCGCGTGGTCGAGGTGGATCGGCCGAGGAACGCCGTCTAGGCCGACCCGACCCCAGTCCCACATCTTGAAGGTGAAGATGTACGGGGTCGCCGAAATCTCCAGCACCATCGAGTTGGCACCGGAGCAGTGCACCGTGCCGGCCGGTATGGAGAAGTGGTCGTGCTTCTTCGCAGGGAACGTGTTCACGAACCGGGTCGCGTCGAAGTCGAGCTCCCCCCGAGAAGCCGCGCGGAGCTCGGCCTCCATCTCGGCCCGGTCGACCCCGGACTTCACACCCAGATATACGACGGCATCATCAGCAGCGTCGAGCATGTAGTAGCTCTCGTCCTGCGTGTAGTGCATGCCGAAGGTGTCCTGGATGTAATCGGTCAGCGGGTGGACCTGCAGCGACAGGTTCCCGCCATCCATGGTGTCCAAGAAGTCGAAGCGGATCGGGAACTCCGCCCCGAACCGCGCGAACGTCTTCTCGCCGAGCAGTTCCCTCGGGTGCAGGAAGACGACGTCGAGCGCTGGAAGTTCGATGACCCCGCCGTCGACGTTCAGAAGGATGCTGTTCTCCTCGGGCACGCAGTCGAAGCACCACGCATAGTTCGGCTCGTCGCCGAGGCCGAACACCTCGCGCATCCACTGCCCGCCCCACACCCCCGGGTCGAAGAACGGCACGACTCGGAACGGCGTGGTCACCGCCTTCGCGAGTCCGGCGCGGAAGGTCTCGGCGGTGATCAGCTTGGCGTCGCGAACGGACGCGTTGGTGTCGAGCACATAGTCGATGCGGTCGAAGATGGCGCGCTTGTGCCTGTCAGCGACCCTCCATTCGACGAAGAATCCGCGCTTCACCTTGCGGATGGCATCCTCGCCGCCGTTGTCGCAGCGCCAGTTCGGGGCGCCCGCGCGTTGCCGTTGCTGGATCTCCCAGCGCGCCATGTCGGCGAGCACGATGCGGTCGAAGACCATCGGCACGAGGGTCGCGCCCCAGCCGACGACGAAGGTCGCAGGGTCGTCCGCGGTGATCTTCCCGGCCACAGCCGACAGACGATCGACGTCGTAGAAGGCATCAAGCGTCTGATGGTTCAGGATGCCGAAGACGCGGTCGTCCGTCAGGTTGTTGCGGATCATCTCGTCGATCTCGCCGATCGGCTTCGCGGCCGCGTCTTCGACGTCGACGACCCGCGCATCGGGGAATCGCTCGTGGAGCACCTCGATCAGCTCGCTGAGCGTCACACCTGGGTAGGTGTCGATGGCGATGCGCCTGGCACCGGAGGAGATGTCGGCCGCAAGGCGACTCCAGACCTCGTCGCCGCGCCACAGGCTGTGCCCAGAAGAAAGGGACACCGCCGGGAACTTGTCGTACGACGAACCCTCCGTCGAACCCGGCAGATATTTGTTCACGCTGACCCTCCAAGGAACACTGACTGGTAACGTTATCAAGTACGCGCGACCCCGGCAAGCCGTCGGATGGTGAGGCACACTGGCAGCGTGATGACGATCGAGCGCACTCTCATCCTGCTCCGCCACGCCAAATCGGACTGGTCGGGTTCTGCACCGGACATCGACCGGCCGCTGGCCGAACGAGGCCGCGTCCAGGCTCCGCTCGCCGGGCGGTGGCTCATGGGCCACACGGCCAGGATCGACCTGGCCATCGGGTCCCCCGCCACACGGGCCCGCGAGACCTGGGAGCTCGCGTCCGCACAGTTCTCGACTGCAGTGCCCGTGCGATGGGATGACCGCGTGTACGGGGCATCCGTCGACCAACTATTCGACATCGTGCGTGAGGTTCCGGATGTCGCCCGCACTGTGATCCTGGTCGGCCACAATCCGGGTATGGAAGAGTTCGCATCACACCTCGCCGGCGAAGATGTGGTCATGCACACCTCAGGCATCGCCGAGTTCGGCGTTGCCGGAATGTGGCGTCAACTCGATGTTGCGTCCACGGTGCTTCGCGCGTCGGGGCGCTCCGACGGCCATGACCTGAGCTGATCTCGCACACGGACGCAGGAAGTCGGTCTGAAAGGAGACCACGTGGATTCACCGAGCCTCGCACATCGAACCGCACTCGTTACCGGCGCAAGCAGTGGACTCGGCAAAGCCTTGGCCGTCGGTCTCGCCCATCGCGGCGCCACCGTCGTGGCCGTGGCTCGGCGGCCCGACGCCCTCGCAGACGTGATCGATGAGATCGAGGCCGACGGCGGTCATGCCACCGCGGTCGCCGCCGATCTCGCCGATTCGAACAGCGAGGCGATACTTCGTCGCGTTGTGGATGCTGCCCCGATCGATCTCCTGGTGAACGCGGCCGGAATGTTCGGACCGATCGGCGCGATATGGGACGTCGACCCTGCGGAGTGGATCGCCACCATCGACCTCAACCTCACCGCGGTATTCCGGACGACCCGGATCGTTGCTCCGTCCATGGTGGCGCGCGGTCATGGAACCATCGTGAACCTGAGCTCCGCGGCGTCCCTCGTGACCCCAGCCGGGGGCAACAGCGCCTACGGGGTCAGCAAGGTGGCGTTGAACACTTTCACTCGGCATCTTGCTGTCGAGTTGGAGGGCACCGGGGTGACGGCAAACGTCATTCACCCGGGCGACGTCAAGACCGCCATGTTCGATACCATCCGCGCCGAAGCGGCATCATCGGGCCCGTTGGGCGCCAACTACCGAGAATGGGTGCGTTGGATGGATGAGACCGGCGGCGACCCACCGTCGAAGGTCGTCGACCTCGTCGTGCGCATCGCGACCGATCCGAACCCGCCCACCGGCCGATTTCTCTGGATCGAAAACGGCCTCACTGCTCCGAAGCGCTCCTGGTGAGCTCCCCGAGCGTTCAGCTCCCGGCGGCGTCAGGAGCGCTTGCGTGAGCGCCCGACCCCGGGACGCGAGGTCGCTTGTAGCATCCAGTCGATGACCTGCTGCTCGTCGAGTTCGGAGATCGCCGCCAACTCGACACCGCGAGTGGCCTTGCCCATCGCCGTCGGCGTGACCGGTGGCACGGGGTCGAGAAGGTCGCCGTTGATGAACATGAGCTTCACGTGGTCGGCGAATCCTCCGCTGCTGAAGCACCACCCGTCGCCGACCCCGTAGTACGCCATTCCCCACTTCACCGACCGCTCGAGATTCGGCAGTGCTGCAGCCGCAATGGCGTCGATCTTCTCCGCGATTCCACGCTGCGGCTGCGGCAGCCCGGCGATGTAGTCGAAGACCGGCTTGTCACCGACGGCGGCCTTCGCTGCGCTGGCCTTTCCATTCATGGTCTTCGGCAGAACCGTGGTTGCTTTCTCGTCGTCAGGTGCCGCGTTCATGGGCATCCCCTCCCGATGTCTCTGACCGCTCCAACGATGACAGACCGGAGTTGCCACCTGGTCATGGGGCGGTCGATTCACAGGTCGACCGCCCCAAGAACCGTCTCAGACGGACTCGACGTCGAGGAACAGCCCTGTGATCTTGCCGCCCGTCGCCTCGATCACCGCCCCGAAGAAGGCGCCGCCCTCTGGCGTCGCCGTGGCAGCCGAGGCCTCGTCATAGCCATCGAAGAGCAGTGCGACCGTGCGGAATGCGGGAGTCGCGCTGCCGTCCTCCTTCGGCCAGACGCGACCCGACTCCAGGCTTCGGAGACCCGGCAGGGCGCGCGCCTTATCGAGGATGCCGGGGAGGGCTGCATCGAACGCGTCCGGTGATTCGAGGTTGTCGATGATGATCTCGACCTTGGTGGGCATGTCGTTTCCTTTGCACTTGTGTACGAAATCGTCTACATTGCGATGTAGACGTACTAGTTACTTTACATTGAGGTTCCAGCCAAAGTGAACCTCTCTTTTCCGAAACGCACTACTCCGCAATCGTCGCCCCGACGGGCGGCCGACATCCGAAAGAGCTCACATCATGACCACCGACACCGCCATGGCCGCTACCTACGGCCGCGCACTGCGAAAGCTGTACTTCATCCGATTCGTCTTCGCCATCGTCTGGGTGGCGATCATGTTCGCGACCGTGGCGACAGCCTCCGAGCCGAGCGTGCTGCTCACGGTTCTCCTCGTCATCTACCCGCTCTTCGATGCGGGAGCGGTTCTGTGGCAGCTGCGCGCGGATCCTGACAAGGACCGTTCGAAGGCCTCCGAGTGGATCAGCGTCGCGGTCAGCATCGCGATCGCGGTCGCGATCGGCATCGCGTCATCGATCTCGGTCCCTGCCGCCCTCGCCGTCTGGGGCGTGTGGGCGATCATCGCGGGCGTGCCGCAGCTCATCACCGCCATCCGGAACTTCCGCGACGGCGGCCAGGTCGCGCAGATCCTCTCCGGGGGCATCTCCGTGTTCGCGGGCCTCGGATTCCTGTTCCAGGGGCTTCAGGGCAACGGCATGCTGACGGGTGCCGCGGGCTACGCGACGCTCGGTGCGATCTTCTTCCTCGTCTCGGCCATCCGCCTGAGCGTGAAGCTGAGGAAGCAGAACGCATGAGCACCCCGGATGACGCCGCATTCGGCTAGGACCTCAGCGCGTATCAGAGCGACGACACTCCGGCCACTGCCTCGTCGCAACACTCCACCGGGTCGCCAACAGCCTTGAGCAACGCGACGTACGGCGCTTCGTTCAGAGGTAGGGCGTGAGGTTCGTCAGCACCACTCGGTAGCCGTCCGGGTTGAGATGCGCGCCATCGAAGGTCAATTCCTTCTTCAGATTGCCCCGTTTGTCGGCCAGGCCCGCGTTCACATTGATGAAACGGAAACCGAACTCCCGTGCGATCGTCTCGATCTTGTCCGATGCAGCCTGGAAAGCTGCGTTGGAGCGCGTCGCGAAGAGCGTCTTCTCATCCTCGTCGTTCTGGAAGTCCACCGTGTTGATGGGGTAATACCTCAATGCGTAGGTTTCGCAATCGGGCAGCCGCTCGGCGATCCGGCGGAAGATCTCACGCTCGTTCGCGAGGAATTCCTCTTCCGGCACCCCGAACCCGATGTCATTCGTGCCGATGTTGATGAAGAGCTTCGACGGCTCCAGATCGAAGATCTGCGTATCGATGTGTTCCAGCAGGAATGCAGTAGTGGTGGCCCGAACGGCTCGGTTGTAGATGTACTTGCCGAAGACGACTTCGCCGCTTTCCTCCCATTGCTCGATGGGAAAGATCTCCATGAGGCTCGAGCCGACGAAGACGATCTGCCCTTGCTTCGCCGCCTGGTTCGCGGCAGCGTACTTCTCAATCAGCGATGCCTGGAACACCCCCAGCTGAGGGTTCAGCGTCAACGACTTCGTTTCCTTCGACATCCTGCTCCCTCACCTTTCCCACCACGAAGAGCAGCGATGCCGCCCATGCGGTGATTCTCGCACCGGAGATGACGTCGGCAATGCCGCACCGGCGAACTCGTTGACTTAGCGCTCCAGCGACGGGACGTACCGGCTTTGCTCCCTGTACGGGGTCGGCGTGTTCGCAGAGGGTTGTCGTAGAGCACGAGCGAATCGGCTCGCTCGAACCGTCTCTTGTTCTCGACGAGGCTTCGACTCACTCGACACCTTGTGCCACGGAGAGCACCGTGTCGACCAGACGCTCCGTTCCTTCGTCCGGGTCCAGGGGCGCGCCGAGTTGCGCCCAGAAGTACGCAGGGGCGAGCACGAGCTCGACGAGCCTCAGTCCGTCGACCCTGGTGACGCTGGCCGCGTCCAGCATCGCCTGGAACTGAAGGATCCGTGGCCGGACGATGTCGGCGACTTCGTTGGCGTCCTCCGCTCGCGCCGCCGCGGCGAGGAGAGCGTTCAGTAGGGTGCTCGTGCCCGTGCTTCGGAGTCCGACGAGCAGGCGCCGCACATACCGTGTGAGATCGGCGCGGAGGTCGCCGCTCGCGGGGACGGGAGCCTCCTCGACGGCGCGCTCGACGGCGACATCGAGAAGGATCGATTCGACGCTTCGCCAGCGCCGATGGAGAGTCGTGCGATGCACGCCCGATCGCTCGGCGATCGCGGACATGGTCACCTCGGCCCCCGGTTCAGCGAGCAGTTCGCGGGCGGCTCGGTGAACGGCCTCGCGTGTTTCAGCTGTCCGCCCGCCGGGTCGGGCGGCTCCGTAGTTCTCGGGCACGACCTCATACTATTGCAACATTTGATGCATTACGGATAGTGTACTAATGCATATTGTGTAGCGTTAGCGAGACAGGAGCTCTCATGCCCACGATCCTCATCGTCGGCGCTGGTATCGCCGGCGACACCCTCGCGATCCTGCTCGGCCGTGCAGGGTGGTCGGTCACCGTTGTCGAGATCGCACCGGGGCTCCGCACCGGCGGGCAGACTGTCGACCTACGTGGCGACTCACGAGAGGTTCTCGCTCGGCTCGGGCTTCTGGATGCCGCGCTCGAGGTGCTCGTACCGCAGCGGGGCCTCGCGTGGATTACCGGGCGCGGGAGACAGCTGGCGACGATGCCCGTCGAGGCGTTCGACGGTCAGGGCTTCATCTCGAAAGAAGAGCTCCTGCGCACCGACCTCGCGCGGCTGCTGCACGACGCGGCCGAAGCGGCGGGAGCACAACACCGATTTGGCGACACCGTCGACGAGCTGACCGACGTCGCCAGAGGCGTGTCGGCTCGCTTCCGATCCGGCGACGTCGAGATGTACGACCTTGTGGTCGGAGCCGACGGCGCCCACTCCCGTGTGCGCGCCTTGCGCTTCGGGCCACAGGAGCGCTACCGCCGCCCGCTCGGGCTGGCGCACGCCTGGTTCACCCTGACCGAAGGGCCTTCCACCCCGAGCCTGGACGGCTGGGCGCTCGCCCACAACGCCCCCGGGCGCCGACAGGTGACAGCCCGTCCGGGGCATCCCGGCGAGCAGGAGATCGGGCTGACGTTCGCCGCCGACGAGCTCCCGCCTCGCGACGACCTCCCGGCGCGCTTCGCCCTACTCGACTCGGTATTCGCCGGAGTCGGCTGGCGCACGAAGGAGTTCCTCGAGGCCGCCCGGAGCGCGCCGGACTTCGCGCTCGATACCTACGACCAGGTGCACATGCCCGTCTGGCACGACGGCCGCGTCACCCTGATCGGCGACGCAGCCTGGAACGCCAGCCCACTCAGCGGCCTCGGCACCGCGCTCGCGCTACAGGGAGCGGAAGCCCTCGCTACCGCCCTCGGAGACGGCTCGACCATCGCCGACGACCAAGCGCGAGACGCGCTGCTCGCGACCTACGAACAATCGATGCGCCCGCGCGTGACAGCCGCGCAGAAGCTCCTGCCCGGCAGGGTCGACATGATCGCACCGAAGGGATGGCTAAGCATCCGGCTGAACGCTCTCATCATGAAAGTCATCCAGTGGCGCGTGCTGCGCCCCGCAATCGCGCAAGCGGTCCGCGGCAGAGGAGTCGCCGAGCAGTAGCCAACCGCGCCAGCCCTGCCGCCGCACCTACCGTCGGCCAGGTTGTAGAGCGAGCGAGTGATGTAGCCCAACTGGCCGCAAGAGGACTATCAAACCGAGAAATCGGCGAACGGCTGTTCCTCTCCCACCGCACAGTCGGCTCCCACCTCTACCGAATCTTCCCCAAACTCGGAGTCACCAACCGCGCTCAACTCGCCGCGGTACTTCCCGCCAGCTGACGAGAACCGCGCACTGACGTCCTTGACCACAGCTGGAAGTCCGGCGACGGCTCCGGTTCCAAGACTGTCGACGAGCGCCAACCGGGACATTGGGCGGTCCGAAGCGGCGTACGTCAGGACGCGTTGATGAGTCGTCGGACCGCATCGTATGCGGGTTTGGGGGTGTAATCGTCGTGGAGGAGTCCGAATCCGTTCTGCCAGTTGCCGTCGCTGATGCCGTCGCGGAGCGAGAACAACTCGTACACGCTCACCTCGCCGGTCGCGGCAACAGCTTCCGCGACGGCCAGAAGGATGCGTGCCTGCTTCGCCTCGTCGCGCGTGGGGCCGGTGGGCCAGCCGGTTTCCGTCACGTGGATCGGCGTCGCCTCAGAGATTCCGGCCTCGAGGGTCACCTGTCGCAGAGTGCGGACGAGAAACTGTGCCCCAGCGCCGACCTTGTCTTCTGGGATGGGGCGGAAGACGTCCGGGAACATGTCAAGGCCGAGGAAGTCGAGACGAGAAGTCGAGTCCGCGCCCAGGGCATCCACCATCGTGGTCCAGAACGCCGGGTCCGCGACTCCCGCGCCGTTCACGCCGATTCCAACTTTTACGCCGAGCCGGTCGCGTTCCTCGAGCCCGGCGGCGACTCCCGCAGCCACGGCTTCGATGCAGCAGGGGAAGCCGCCATCCAACGGGGCAGGCACATTGAGTTCTTCACCGACCTGTACTTTCCCACCACCCCACTCGGCAACATCTCGAACTGCTTGGCGCACGAACTCCGCGTAGTCGGCCGGGTCCGGTTCAACGGCCCGATAGCACGCCGTGAGATCGATCAGCCGGCCAGCGCCTGCGTAGCTGCCCGGGTCGGCCGGAGCGGCATCCACACCACGCTCGGGCCTCCCTGATGTCCGGTAGTGCCGGTAACAGCGGATATAGAACTGCGCCGAATCCCCCTGCAGCAGGTCCAGGGCAGCTCGTGTGCGCTCCACATCTTCCGGTGGCGTCGCCAACGGGGTCAGGTCCACCAGATCCGCCCCGACCACACCCGGCCAGATTCCAAACATCATGACGAACTCCCTCACTAGCCGTATACGGACAGTGAGAATAATAGTCGTATACGGCTATGTCCGCTAATGTGGGCCAATGCCGACCAATGCGCTCACCAACTCCCTCGTGCTCCCGATCCTGGGACTGGTGGCCGAGCAGCCCCGACACGCCTACGCCGTGTTCGGCGAACTGCGCACCCGATACGCCTACCTCGGCGTACGCAACTCGACCGTGTACACGCTGCTGAACACCCTCGTAGAGGCAGGCTGGCTGAGCACTGTGCCGCGAGCCGACGACCGACAGACTTTTCAGCTCACTCCGGCGGGCCGACAAGCCCTTGCCGAAAGGGTCGAGCACGAACTCCAAGACGGGGCACTCAGCGACCGCACCACATTCATGTCCGCGTTGGCGTACCTCGGAATCCTGGCTCCCATCCAAGCTGCAGCTGCCCTGCAACGACGCGTCGATCGCATCGAACGCGACCACGAGCTCCTCTCAATCGCGCTACAAGAGGCAGAAGGCATCCCTGAACTGCACATGATCGAAACCCACTACTACCTCGACCAACTCGACCACGAACGCTCCTGGCTGAACACGACCATCCGCCGCATCCAGACCAACACCCTCAACTGGCCCGGAGCAAACTAATCGCACCACCAAGCTCGCTCCACGACGAGACCCGCACGTCAACCAGCGCACCTGCTCACGAGGTCTGCCATCAATAGCGTTCCGCCGGCAACATCGACCGCGTCGCGGCAGCAGGGCGGACGGCGTTATTGGGAGATCGAGCCAGCGACCGGACGGACATGCGAACCAGGTTCGTCCTGTTGAGTGTCGGCGTCCCGTTTCATTTTCTGCGTCTGATGATCAGCACGATGTAGATCGCGGCGAATACCGCCACAAGAGCGCCGATGCTAATGCCCACGGTGGCTTCTCCCAGAGTCGAAGCGAGTGAACGCCTCCGATCGGTCCGCGGGGCCCACACGGCACGTGGTGGTCGGCCATGAGACCGCCCGCCTCTGTCGCGGCGCGGGTGGGAGCGGCGCCGAGGTTGTGGGTCGGTCGCGGGTCACAGCCACCCGTTTTCGTGGGCGATGCGGACGGCTTCGGCGCGGGTGCGGGCGTCGGTCTTGCCGATAGCGCTTGAGAGATAGTTGCGCACCGTGCCCTCGGACAGATGCAATTCGCGTGCGATGTCAGCAATCGTTCCACCCGACTGGGCAGCACGCAGCACATCGCTCTCCCGCTCACTGAGGGGGGACTCGCCGGCCACGAGGGATTCTGCGGCCAGTTCCGGGTCGATCACACGGATGCCGTTGGCCACGTCGCGCACTATCGCTGCCAGCCGTTTGGCAGGGGTGTCCTTGACCACGAAGCCGGTCACGCCGGCTCGCATCGCCCTTCTGAGATATCCAGGCCTTCCGAACGTCGTCACCATGAGCACGCGGACACTCGGCATCCGTTCGCGCAATTCCGCCGCAGCCGTGATGCCGTCGCCGCCCGGCATCTCCACGTCGAGCAGCGCAACATCCGGTCGTGTCTCGAGTGCGATCGTCACGATCTCATTGCCCCGTCCGACCTCAGCTACGACCTCAATGTCCGGCTCGAGCGACAGCATCGTGGCGAGAGCGCCGCGAACGAGGGCTTGATCGTCGGCCAGAAGCAGCCGCAGCGTGTGAGTCATGCTGACTCCGCTTGTTCGTCGTTCCCACTATCTCGACCGTCCAGACCTGGCGCCGTTCCGGGATATGTCGCGCCACGAATCATGCACAGTCGGAACCCACCGAGCTCGCTTCGCCCGGTCTCAATCTGCCAGCCGGCCATCTCTGCGCGTTCACGCAACCCCCGCAGCCCGTTTCCAAGCGAGGACTGCGGCACCGGCACGCGCGCTGGGCCTCGGCCGTCGTCGGCGACCTCCACGCGATCGGCCTCGAGAACGATGCGACAGATCCGCGCGTTCGAGTGCCGCAGCACATTCGTTACGCCCTCACGCACGAGCCATCCAGCGAGCTCCCGGTCATCGGCAGGCAGAGCCTCGACCGTGGTGGGGAACTCAGCCTCGATGCCTGCGCTGGTGAGCACGGACCGCGCATTCGCCAGTTCGGCGGCCACGCTCGTTCCCCGGTAACCCGCGACGGTGGTGCGTACGTCGGCCAGCGCGGCGCGGGCGAGTTGCTCGACGGCACCGGCCTCCTCACGTGCCTTCGCGGCGTCATTCGCGTCGATCAGCATGCCGGTGAGCTCTGCCTTGACCGCTATCGCGGTGAGCGAGTGGCCGAGGATGTCGTGCATGTCTCTGGCAACGCGTCCGCGCTCCTGCGCGACGGCGAGCTGTGCCAGTTCGTGCCGCGTCTGCTGGAGCTGCACGATCGATGCCGCCTGGCGAGAGAATGCCGACATCATGAGCGAGACGGATGCCACGATCGCCGGCAGCCATACGAGTTCGACTCCTCGCTCACCGCCCGCGTACTGGAATGCAAACGCCAGTACAGCGATGGCGAAGGTGAGAAACCCGGTCACCGCCGTGGTGTACATGCTGACGCCGACAACTATCGCGGCGAAGATCCAGAGTATGCAGATGTTCCACTGCAGCACCGGCCACATGGAGAACGGCAATGCTAGATAGCCGGCGCAGACCGCGAGTCGCAGACGCCGAGGAACCCGCCAGGTGAAGCCTGCCGCCACTGAACCTGCCGCCGCGATCACGATGACCATCACGGCGGCATAGGCGATAAGCCATGGCACATTGCTGTGAAAGTCGGCCGACACAACGAACGTCAGCGAGATCAGGATCGCTAGGAATCGGACGATGGAGCGGCGCCCGCCGCCGAAGACGATGGTGCCGCGGGGTGTGACGTTTCCCAGAACGGGAATCCTTGGGCCGCTGCGCAGGTCGAGGTCGGCCGGGGGTTCGGGCACCGGCACCTCGAGGTCGATCAGCTTCGATGACACTGTGCCCACAGTAGCCTGGGGCGCCTGCGCGAGCGTGGGGCGCATCCGTTCAGCCGCGCTTGGTGTCACGCCGGAACAGAAGCGCGGTACCGACCGCGAAGATCACGAGCCAGGCGAACGCGTTCAGCAGGGCGAGCACATCGAAGGCGTCGCCCGTGAGCGGCGCGCGTCCTAGCTCGCCGATGCCGTAGACCGGAGTCCACACGGCGATCTCGCGCATCACCTCGGGCATCTGTGTCACCGGGATGAACAGCCCGCCGAGGAACGACAGCAGCACGATGGCAAGGCTGACGAACTGCATGGCGTTCTCGCTCGGCACGAGATAGCCGATCATCAGGCCAAGCGCGGTGAACACGAGCGTGCCCAACAGCCAAACGGCGAGCCCCGAGAGCAGCCAGTCACCGACAGGCAGCCGCACACCGGTCAATGCGCCGACCACAAACGTCGCCGCCACGGCGATCAGGCCGACGACGAGACCGGCGATGATCTTGGTCGCCACGTTCGCGACCGCGCTCACCGGGGTGAGTCGCAGCTGTCGACTCCAGCCCTGGGTGCGCTCGATGGCAACAGACCCGCCTGCCGTAGTGGCCGACATCATGGCCCCGTACAGCGCCATGGAGACCATGATGTAGGCGGCGACCGAGACGCCGCCCTGAGCGACGGCGGTGTGTCCCAATGCCACGTTCCGTTGCGGATATCCGACCAAGAGGTAGAGCACGACGGGAAACACGACGGTGAGGGCCAGCGTGCGCCTGTTGCGCAGTTTGCGCTTGAGCTCGATCCACAGGTAAGTGAGGTTGAAGGCGCCAAACGGACGCACGCTGCGCTTCTCGGCGAGATCTGTCAAAGCGGTCATCGAAGTTCAAGCCTTCCGGGCGATGGTGGACAGCGGAGCAGGACGGTCGGCGTCATCGTCGCCGGTGAGGGCAACGAACGCGTCCTCAAGGTTGTGCGAGGTCACCTCGACGTCAACAGCAGCCGTCCGCGTGAGAAGGTAGCGGGCAGCGGAGTCTGAGTCCGTCGTCGTCACGATCACCACGTCTCCCCTGGTCTCGGCGGACGTGACACCGGGCAGCGCGTGCAGCGTCGCGACGTCGGCGCCGGGCAGGGTCGCGCGGACGACGCGTCCGGATGCCAGGTTCTTGATCTCGGCTGACGTGCCGTCGGCGACGATGCGCCCCTTGCGCACGAGCACGATGCGGTCGGCGTAGAGGTCTGCCTCCTCGAGGTAGTGCGTGGCGAACACGATCGTGCGGCCACGCGCGGCGTCCGCCCGAATGGCCTGCCAGAAGCTACGGCGTCCATCGACGTCCATACCCGTGGTGGGCTCGTCAAGGATAAGCAGGCCAGGGTCGGACAGAATGGCCAGCGCGAAGCGCAGCCGCTGCTGCTGCCCGCCGGAGCATTTGCCCACCCGTCGTTCGGCAATGTCGAGAATTCCGGCACGCTCAAGAACCTCGCTTACCGGGCTCGGCGCGGTGAAGAAACTTGCGGTCAGCGTGACCGTCTCGCGCACGGTCACGTCATTCAAGAGACCGCCCGTCTGCAGCACGGCCGAAACGAGGCCGCGGGCGATCGCAGACCGCGCGCTACCCCCGAAGATGCTCACCTCGCCGGCATCGGGTTGGCTGAGGCCCAGGAGCATGTCGATCGTGGTCGACTTTCCGGCCCCGTTCGGGCCGAGGAAGGCGACGATCTCGCCCGGAGCGATCTGCAGGTCGATGCCGTCGACGGCGAGCACCTGCCCGAAGCGCTTCGTAATGCCGCGCGCGTCGACTGCGAGAACGCGCCGGGACGCATCCGGAGAGCCATCCATCAGAAGGGGGTTCGTATTCATGCTCCCCACTCTCGAGGAGTACGTCCACATCGCCCGCACACGTCGATCACCGGAATCGCATGACATCCGTCACATCGAACTCGCCCCGAGTCATGTCCCCCAAGCGAGTCGAGGACAAACGATCGCGCACTCGCTGACGGCGTCGTCACACAGGTTGTGGGCACAATGTGGCACGAGGCGCGTCTACCTGAACGCGATACCCGGAACTTCCGCGTCATTCCGCGGTTTTCGCGACACTCATAATGGTGCCCCTGGAGGGACTCGAACCCCCAACCGTTTCCTTAGGACGGAACTGCTCTTCCATTGAGCTACAGAGGCTGGCCCGACAAGTTTAGCTGGCTAAATGTACCGGGGCCGACACCCGCGCTCATGCCGCCGGCGCGAGGTAGCCCTCCCACTCGGGCAGCGCGTGCTCGACGCCACGCACCATCCACGACGGGTCGTGGGGCATCCGTGGTGTGAACGGCAGCGCCCAGCCCATCTCGGCGGCCGTGCGGTCACCCTTGACGTTGTTGCAGCGCAGGCAGCAGGCAACTAGGTTGTCCCAGCTGTCGGCTCCCCCACGCGACTTCGGCAGAACGTGGTCGATCGTGGTCGCGGATCGGCTGCAGTAGGCGCAGCGGTGGCCATCCCGTCGCAGCACGCCCCGGCGAGACACCGGAACCGCGCGCCCGTGCGGCAGGTGAACGTAGCGGGTGAGCAGGATGACCGACGGTCTGTCATAGACCTCTGCTATGCCCCAGACCGGATGATCGGCATCCACCTCGACCACCGTCGCCTTCGAGTTCATCACGAGCGCCAGGGCTCGCTTGAAGCTCACGACGGCCAGCGGCTCGTATCCCGCGTTCAGCACCAACGTGCGCATCGACGTCCTTTCGATCGACCGGAATGGCTTCCCGGGTTCTCGCGCTCGTCTTCTTCAGGAACTCGTGAAGATCCCACAGGCAACAAAAAAGGCGCCGTCACGAAGACGACGCCTAGTGATTCCACGCACAGTGGTGGTGGAAGCAGTGGTGGCTGTGATGCCGCATGGTTCCCATGCGGGGGATCCTCTCGGGTTGATGAAGCAGACGAACGATGTCAGAGCATCAATCTAACGCAGGATCGGCGTACCACGCCCTTGTGGCACGCCGATCGCTGGCTGCGTCGCCTTGCAGACACCGAGATTTCACCTCGGCGTTCGCACGGTGGAATCAGATGCCGTAGCGCACGACCCAGAAGTCGTTGGTCCACAGCGGGCGAATGCTGATGCTGCGACCCACGTCGGGCGCGTCGAGGATGTTTCCGTTGCCCGCGTAGAAGCCGACGTGGGAACCCATCGCGATGATGTCGCCCGGCACGGCGTCGGCGAGCGAGATGCGTGTGCCGCCATCACTGATCGCTGTCGCGGAGTGCGGCAGCGAAACACCGAACTGCGCGTAGACGAACATCACGTATCCGGAGCAGTCGAAGCCCGCGGGTGTAGCGCCGCCGTACACGTAGGGCACGCCGATGTATTGCTGTGCGACGGCGAACACCTGCGCGAGGCTGAAGTTCGGGTACGGCGGGTTGCTCAGGTAGTCGGCCGCGCTCGGGCCGCTGTACGCCGCGGCGTAGGCCTGCATCTGCTTCGCGGCCGCCGCCTGCGCTGCCGCCGCCTCGGCCGCGGCCTTCTGGTCGGCGAGCTGCTGCTCGGTCGTCGCGCTGAACTTGTCACCGCTGACGGCCGGGGAGTCGATGACGTTGGAGACTCGAACGGTCTGCGAGTTGGTCTTCTTCAGGTTGTCGATGACCGAGGTGCCGAAGGATGCCTGGTTCGAGTTCGACGGATTGAACGCATAGGCAGGGATGGCGATCGTGGCGACGATTCCGCCTGCGAGGGCCATGACCGCGAGGTTGACGAGTCCACCTCTGATGCGACGCTTGCGCTTTGCGCTGGCCGGCGTCTTCGTGGCGGGCGTGGCCGCTGCGGTACGGGCCTGCAACGCGTGACCGCTGCGGGCGCGGTCCGACGATCTGAGGCTGCGACGCGACATCGTGGTCGCCTCGGTCGCTTGTGCGTCGGTCTCGCCTGAAGTACTCGGGTCGCGGTCTGGGGGGAAACCGCTGGTACCTAATGTTGCCAAGGTGTGAACCTCCGGCGTTCCTACGGCACTAGGTGAGCCGTCCCGTCCGAGATCTCAGAAGAGTTCGGTTTCTTCGGTTCAAGAGACGGGCTGGTGGAACGTCTTGAACCCGGCCCGTCGACCGGCTTCTGGTCTGTGGACTCGTAAGAGACTACGGGACCGTTATGGTTTTGTCACATCGTTTCCGAGCCCGGCGCAATGCACTGAAGATGTATCCGCGCCTGTGGACGCAGAGCCATTCCAACGGGGCTCATAGCCCCGCCGACGGTCCTTGAGCGTCTCCGAAAGCCTGCGATGGTCAGGCCGCGACGAAGATGTGGCTCGCGACCTCGTGAGGCAGCTCGATCGCCTCGGGATATCCGTCGATCTGCACAGCCACATAGGTGCCGGCTCGTGAGAACGATCCGGTCGACCCCGGAAAGACGCCCGCCTGACGCAGCTGTGCCAGCAGCTCGGGCTCGAACTGCACGGGTTCGCCCAGCCGCCTGATCGTGGCCGTGACTGGCTGGTCGGCCTCCGCCGTGACATCCACGATGTTGCGCACACCGTCGAGGAACACGCGGTGCAGACCGATGCCTTGGTCTTCGATGCGCGGAATGGGTGTGCCGTACGGCGTCTCGGTGGGATGCCCGAGGATGTCGAGGATCTTGTGCTCGACCTGCTCGCTCATCACATGCTCCCAGCGGCATGCTTCCTCGTGCACGTATTCCCATTCGAGACCGATCACGTCGGAGAGCAGCCGCTCGGCCAACCGGTGCTTGCGCATCACGTGCACGGCTCTGCGCCGACCCTCCGGGGTGAGCTCGAGGTGACGATCGCCAGAGACCACGACAAGACCGTCACGCTCCATGCGCGCAACGGTCTGCGACACGGTCGGCCCCGAATGACCGAGCCGCTCCGAGATGCGCGCCCTCAGAGGAACGATGTCCTCTTCCTCCAGATCGAGGATGGTGCGCAGATACATCTCGGTGGTGTCGACGAGATCGGTCATCGTTTCCCCTAGTGCTCCGTTGCCGGCGCCCTGCGCCGACCAGATCAGCCTACCGGCGCGCGATCATCCACACTGAACGCGCGGTCCGGCCCCTCGCGGCGCTGTCTGGCCCCTCACTGCGCTGGCTAGACTCGACGGCATGCCAACGGTCGCGATTCCCGAGTCCCTTCTGCCCGCAGACGGCCGCTTCGGCAGCGGCCCGTCGAGGGTGCGCCCGGCCCAGGTAGCCGCTCTCGTCGAGGCGCAGTCCTCTCTTCTCGGCACGTCTCACCGGCAGGCGCCGGTGCGCGCCCTCGTCGGGCGTGTGCGCGAGGGGCTCGAGACGTTGTTCGACATCCCCGAGGGCTACGAGGTGATCCTCGGCAACGGCGGATCGAGCGCCTTCTGGGATGCCGCCGCGTTCGGCCTCATCGAGAACCGCTCGGAGAACCTCGTCTACGGCGAGTTCAGCCAGAAATTCGCCAAGGCGGCGAGCGCACCCTGGCTGCAGGCTCCGCACGTGATCGACGCCCCCGTCGGCTCACGCAGCGCGCCGCAGCCGGTCGAAGGCGTCGACGTCTACGCCTGGCCGCACAACGAGACCTCCACCGGGGTCATGGCGCCGGTGCGCAGGGTGAACGGCGACCCCGGCGCGCTCACCGTCATCGACGCGACAAGCGCAGCGGGCGGAATCGACTTCACGGCATCCGAGGCGGATGTCTACTACTTCGCGCCGCAGAAGAACTTCGCATCGGACGGCGGGCTGTGGCTCGCCCTGTTCTCGCCGGCGGCTTTGGAGCGCGTGGAGCGCATCGCGGCGTCCGACCGCTACATCCCCGAGTTCTTGAGCATCAAGCAGGCAGTCGACAACTCCCGCCTGAACCAGACGCTGAACACCCCGGCGCTCGCAACGCTGATCATGCTCGACGAGCAGATCACCTGGATCAACGACGGCGGCGGCCTCGCATGGGCGTCGGCGCGCACCAGCGAGTCGTCCTCCGCCCTGTACGACTGGGCCGAGTCGGTCGAGTATGCGCATCCGTTCGTCGAGAACCCCGACCACCGCTCGCAGGTTGTCGTCACGATCGACTTCGACGATGTGGATGCCGCGCGCATCGCGTCCGTCCTCCGCGAGAACGGCGTCGTCGACACGGAGCCGTACCGCAAGCTCGGCCGCAACCAGCTGCGCGTCGCGACGTTCGCCGCCGTCGAGCCGGACGACGTGCGTCAGCTCATCAGGTCGATCGAGTACGTCGTCGAGCACATCGCGTAAACATGTCGCCGAACTCCGCTGGTCGAGTAGCGCGCCGCGCAGCGGCCCGCGTATCGAGACCCGTTCCGCCGGGTGTCGGGTCTCGATACGCGACGACCTACGGTCGGCGCTATTCGACCAGCGAGGTACGGCCACGAGGGAGGGCAGCACGATGAGGCTCTGGCTTCGCGACAGCGAACGGCTGCCCGACCCGCCGCCCGTCAAGACCGACGATCGCGTGGCGATCGGCACCGGCCTCGCACTCTGGGTGGTCGCGGCTGTCGTCGCGATAGTGCTGTCGCCTCAGCTGAACGCGTCAGGCGCCGGCTGGGTCATCCCCACGACCATCGTGGGCATCGTGCTCGGTCTCATCGGCCTCGTCTACGCCCAGTTCCGCCGCAGGCGCGCCCGCCGCATCACCCTCGAAGGCTCCGGAGTCGGAGACTCCGGGTTCGGAGACACCGGGTTCGAGCGACGCTGACTCCGCTCCCGTGATGTCATCGGCCTCGAGATCGATGTCGTCGTCGCCGTTCTCGTCGTGCAAATCGATGTCGATGCCGTCGAGTTCGTCGTCGCCGAAGTCGTCGTCCGAGTCATCCTCGTCGTCGTCATCATCGCTGACGTCGTCTTCGTCCTCGTCGTCGGATGCACCGTCGTCGGTCTCGAGGCCCGCCGCACGTGCCGCCTCCTGGGCCGCCTGGTACTCCGCGAGCCGCTCGGACCACGGCACCCAGTCCGGGGCGAGCAGCGCCTGCTCGCCCGGCAGCAGCTCGGCCTCGAGCACGACCGGCTCCGCTTCGCCGTCCACGCGTGCGAGCGTCACGGTCCAGTGCCATCCGGGATACCCGGGAAGGGTGCACTCGAAGAGCAGAGAGAGCACACGCTCGCCCTCGACGACGTGTCCCGCGATCGGTCCGATGCTCGACTCCGTCGTGATCTCCACGAGGGCGTTGCGCGCGAGCTCGTGGGCCTCGAGCAGTCGCTGGTCGGCGACGGCAGGTTCGGTCGGCGTGGCGACGTCGACAGGCATCTGCGCCTGAGCGCCATCGACAGCCCTGTCCTCGACCGTGGCGTCCTCGACCGGGATCTCGGGTTGCTCAGGCATCCAGATCGTCCGCCACACGGCGCAGCACCGCCGCGATCTTGCGGCCGTGCGCGGCATCCGGGTACCGGCCCCGCCTGAGTCCTGTGCCGATGCCGTCGAGCAGCTTCACGAGGTCCTCGATGATCACGGCCATGTCGTCAGCGGACTTGCGGTTCATCTTGGACAGGCTCGGCCTGCTCTCGAGCACGCGCACCGAGAGCGCCTGGGCTCCGCGCTTGCCGTCGGCGACGCCGAACTCCAGCCGCGTGCCGGCTTTCACAACGGCACCGGCAGGCAGCGCAGAGGCGTGCAGGAAGACCTCGCCACCGCCGTCTTGCGCGATGAAGCCGAAGCCTTTCTCCTCGTCGTAGAACTTGACCTTGCCGGTAGGCATGGGAACCTCTTTCGGGCTGGGGGTGTTACATCTGCAACGTCAATTATCCTTGATTCCGTGACGGAGACGACTTCTCAGCCCGCATCGCGCCTTCAGCGCACGCTGGCATTCACCGCAGCAGGGCTGGTGATCGTCTCGATCGTCTGCTTTTTCGTGCTGATGATCGGAACTTGGCTCGGCGCGGGCCCCGCCCAAGGCTCGGGCAAGGGCATCTGGCCCACCATCGAGCTGCTGCCGCTCGCGGCGCTCCCGCTCGCGTTCGTGCTGATCATGGTGCTCCTGGTCGTGAACCTGGTCAGCAGGAGCAAGCAGAACCGAGCGTCCGAACGCTAGGCCGCGCGGAGCACCCGGGTGATGGAGCCTGAGCCGAGATGACCAGCACACTGACGCTGGCCGCTCGGCTGGGCGGCCTCGACGATGACAGCCTGCACGATCTGATCGGTGCGCGAGGCGTCGGGCGCGCGCGTATCGAGGACTTCTTCGACCTCGCTGACGCTCTGCTCGAGCCGCCGTCCGTTCAGCACGCCCTCGCACCTTTGCCGCGTTCGACGCTCGCGGTGCTTGCCGCGATCATCGAGGCCGACAGCTCGGCCGACGCGGACGAGGTGCTGACGCGGCTGCACGAGTGGGGCGATGCGGATGCGTCTGCCGAGGCTGTCACCGATGCGCTCGACGTACTCGTCGATGTGTTCCTCGCCGAACGCGTCGACGGTGGTGTCGCGGTCTACCCGGCGGTCGCGTCGCGCTTCGTCTCCTGGGCGGAGGGCGAAGGGCTCTCGGGGCGCAAGCTCGCCGCCTCCGGCAAGCCGGCGGCACTGTCCGCGGTGCCGGACGTCGACCGCCGGTTCGTCGACAAGCTGTCGGCCGAGCGTGCCTTCATCGCGGCAGGGGCCGTCGCGGAGTTCGTCTACGAGCTGGAGCGCGAACCGGCACGAGAGCTGCAGAAGGGCGGGCTCGCGTTGCCTGATACCCGCCGCATCGCGTCGGCGCTCGGAGTCGAGGCCGACGCGGTTCCGACGGTGCACTGGCTGGCCGTCGGCTGCGATCTCGTGGTGCGGGAGGGCTCCCTCTGGCTGCCGACCGACGAAGCTGAGGCCTGGGCCCAGCTGGGCACACCCGAGAGATGGTCTCGCCTGGCGGCTACCTGGCTCGATTCGGTACCCCTCGACATCCGCCAGCTCATGGTCGAGCGAACGCGTGCCTCGTGGGGCGATGCGCTCCGCGGCTACGCCAGATGGCGCTACCCGGCAGCCGACGCGACTCTCGACCGCAGGGTCAACGAGGTGGAGACCCACGCCGAGTTCCTCGGCATCACAGCCGGCACGGCTCCGAGCACGGCAGGGGTGAAGCTGCTGGAGTCCGGTGCGGATGACGCCGCACGGGTCATCCGAGCCGCATTCCCTGCTGAGGTGGACCGCGTCTACGTGCAACACGACCTGTCGATCGTGGCGCCAGGTCCGCTCACGCCGTCGCTGGACGCCCGGCTGCGCACGCTGGCCGACGTGGAGGGCACGGGGCTGGCGACCAGCTTCCGCATCTCCCCGTCGTCACTGCATCGCGCGATCGCGATGGGTGAGACAGCCGGATCGCTGCGCGAGTTCATCGAGTCGATCTCGCTCACCGGGCTTCCGCAACCGGTCTCCTACCTCATCGACGAGGCGGCATCGCGCTACGGACGGGTGCGCGTGCGAGGAGTCGAGACCGGATCGCTGGTGCACTCGGCCGACGGGCAGCTGCTGCGCACGATCGATGTCGATCAGAGCCTTGCCGCCCTCGGTCTTCGCCAGCAGTCGGAAGGCGAGCTCGTGAGCCGCTTCCCGCTCGATGTCGTCTACTGGGCGCTGGTCGACGCGCACTACCCCGTGGTAGCGGAAGACGACAGAGGAACCCAGCTGCGGGTGCGACGCAGGCTCGGGCACACCGAACCTCGCGAGACGACGGACACGGCCCAGGTGCTCGTGCAACGTCTGCGCACCGCTGAGCGCGCTGACGGCGAGGAGGGCACGCAGGCCTGGCTGAACCGACAACTGGAGTCCGCGGTGCGCTCCCGCACGACGGTCACCGTCACGGTCGCCCTCCCCAACGGACACGAGCAGGACTACACGCTCGAACCGACAGGGCTGGGCGGCGGAAGGCTGCGAGGGCGCGACAGGGCGAGCGACATCGAGCGCACTCTCCCCGTCTCCAGCATCCGCAGCGTGCAGTTGTCGTAGCTCCTCCACAGCCTGCGCCGCAGTCGAGCCGTCGTTGAGGCAGCCGACATAGACTCGTCTGTTATGTCTGACGGCCCCCTGATCGTGCAAAGCGACCGCACCGTGCTGCTCGAGGTCGCTCATCCCCAGGCTGAGGATGCCCGCCACGACCTCGCCATCTTCGCGGAGCTGGAACGCGCACCGGAGCACATCCACACGTACCGCATCACGCGGCTGGGCCTGTGGAACGCCCGCGCTGCCGGGCACGAGGCCTCCGACATGCTCGGCACCCTCGAGAGGTACTCGAAGTTCCCCATTCCGCAGACCGTCGCCATCGACATCCAGGAGACGGTCGCACGCTACGGCAGGCTCGTGATCGAGCGCGACGACGAGGGCGTGCTCGTCCTGCGCAGTGACGACGAAGCTGTGCTGCGGGAGGTGTCGGGCGCGAAGCGCGTCTCGCCCCTGCTGCTCGAACGGCGGGAGGGCGGCGGTTTCGTCGTCGCGGCGTGGGCTCGTGGCCAGCTCAAACAGGAGCTCGTCAAGCTCGGATGGCCGGCAGAGGACCTCGCCGGGTACACTCCCGGCACCCCGCACGAGATCGCCCTCGACACGACCGATTGGCACCTGCGCGACTACCAGGCCAAGGCTGTCGACGACTTCTTCCAGGGCGGCTCGGGCGTCGTCGTGCTCCCCTGCGGCGCCGGAAAGACGCTGGTCGGTGCCGGGGCGATGGCCACGGCGAAGACCACGACGCTCATCCTCGTGACGAACACCGTGTCGGCACGGCAATGGCGGGACGAGCTGCTGCGCCGCACCTCACTCACCGCTGAGGAGATCGGCGAGTACTCGGGTCAGGTCAAAGAGGTCAGGCCTGTCACGATCGCCACGTACCAGATCCTCACTGCGAAGCGGAAGGGCGAGTACGCGCACCTCAGCCTGCTCGACGCGCTCGATTGGGGCCTCATCATCTACGACGAGGTGCACCTACTTCCCGCTCCGGTGTTCAAGCTCACCGCGGAGCTGCAGGCCAGGAGGCGCCTCGGCCTCACTGCGACGCTGGTGCGTGAGGATGGCCGGGAGGGTGACGTCTTCTCCCTGATCGGCCCCAAGCGGTTCGATGCTCCGTGGAAGGAGATCGAGTCCCAGGGCTTCATCTCCCCCGCCGCGTGCTACGAGGTGCGCATCGATCTGCCCGCGTCGGACCGGCTCTCCTACGCTGCGGCGGCGGATGACGAACGGTACCGACTCGCGGCCACGGCACCCGCCAAGCTCGACGTCGTGAAGGCCCTGGTCCGGCGGCACGCCGGCGAGCGCATCCTGGTGATCGGGCAGTACCTCGACCAGATCGACGAGCTGGCGGGTGCCCTCGACGCGCCATCGCTCACCGGCTCGACGCCGGTCGACGAACGGGAACGGCTCTACCAGGAGTTCCGCGAGGGCACGACGCCCGTGCTCGTCGTGAGCAAGGTCGCGAACTTCTCCGTCGACCTGCCGGAGGCCACAGTCGCCATCCAGGTCAGTGGCTCGTTCGGCTCACGCCAGGAGGAGGCTCAGCGGCTCGGCCGCCTGCTGCGCCCCAAGGAGTCGGGGCTCTCCGCCAACTTCTACACCCTCGTGGCTCGCGACACCGTCGACCAGGACTTCGCGCAGAACCGCCAGCGGTTCCTCGCCGAGCAGGGCTACGCCTACTCGATCGTCGACGCCCACGAGCTCGCGGCCTGAGCAACTCCGCTACTCGACCAGCGGTCCGCGCCCACGTAGATACCGCAGCAGAAGCGTGTCATCAGACCGCAGCACCTGCTCAAGCCGCAGATCGACCACGCACTCTTCTCCGCCGATGATGCGCTGGCCGGCTCCACCCTCCAGCACGGGGCTCACCGTGAGGCACAGCTCGTCGAACGTGCCCTGACGGGCGAACGTGCCGAACAGGTGCGGTCCGCCCTCGCAGTGCACCCGGGTGAGGGCGCGCTGAGCCAGCTCATCAAGCGCAGAGCCCGTGTCGAAGGATGCCTCGCCGCACACGATCACGTCCGCCACCTTCGCGACTCGTTCACGGGCATCCACCGGGGACGCGCCCGTCGTGAACACGATCGGGCGAACCGGGGCCTTGGTGAACACGTGACTCTCCGGGTCCAGCGCCAGATTGCCCGACACGATCGCGAGCGTCGGCTGAGGCGCATAGCCGTGCTCGGAGCGCCAGCGCTCGGCGACGTCGTCGAGCATCATGCCGCCGTAGCCCTCGGCTCTCACTGTGCCCGCACCGACCACGATCACGTCGCAAGGGCGGCGCAACAGGGCGAAGACGCGCTTGTCCGCGGCGTCAGACAGCCCGCCCGACCGGCCTGCCAGGGTCGCGGCGCCGTCCGCCGAGGTCACGAAGTTCACGCGCACCCAGCGATCGCCGGGGCCAAGCCGATGGGTGCCCCGCTCCCCCGGCTGTCGCTCGTACGCCTCGAGGATCGCGTCGTCGTCGAGCTCCCCGGTCTGGGCGGGCGCGATCATCTGGATCGCTCCTTCATTCCTCATTGAAGTCCCCCATGTTGTGCTTCAGATGCGCCGGCTCCCGGAGTCCCAGGATCGCCTCGGTCATCCGCACCGCCGCCACGGACTCGCGCACATTGTGCATCCGCAGCACCCGCGCACCCTGCGCGACGCAGAACACGGCGGCAGCCAGCGATCCCTCCAGACGGTCTCCACGCTCGGCATCCAGCGTCTCTCCGATGAAGTCCTTGTTCGACACGGCGGCGAGCGCCGGCAGCCCGAGCGACGCGATCTCGTCGAATCGCCTGGTGATCTCCAGGGTGTGCAGGGTGTTCTTGTTGAGGTCGTGGCCCGGGTCGATCACGATGCGCGATTCCGGGACGCCGAGCGAAACGGCCAGGTCGACCCGCCCCCGCAGGAATGCGACGACGTCGGCGACGACGTCGTCGTAGTGCGGCCGTGGGTACACCGTGCGCGGCTTCGCGAGGCTGTGGGTGATCACGAGCGTCGCCGCGCTGTCGGCGACCACCCGTGCCAGCTCCGGATCATGGATGCCCGTGGTGTCGTTGACCACGTCCGCTCCCGCGGCGATCGCGTGCCTGGCCACCTCCGCCTGGAACGTATCGACAGAGATGACGACGTCGGACTCCCTCCGCACCGCCTCGATCACCGGGACGACGCGGGCGATCTCGTCTTCGACGGGAAGTTCCGGACCGGGCTTGAACGGCACCCCGCCGATGTCGATCCAGTCGGCGCCCGCCTCGACGGCGGCGAGGCACGCCCGCACCGCGGCATCGAGCCCGAACGTGGCTCCGCGGTCGTAGAACGAGTCGGGCGTGCGGTTCACGACGGCCATCACTGCGACGCGGCGTGAGAAGTCGAATGTGCGGGCGCCGATCGTGCGCTGCGGCGTGCGCAGCGGCGGCAGCCAGACGCTCACGCGTCGGCCAGGAGGTCGCCGAGCGGCACGGTTGAGTCGGCGAGCCGCGACTCGTCGACCGCCCGCTCCGAGCGGATCAGCGCCTGCACGTCGCCGTTCACGTCCCAGACGTTCACGTTCATGCCCGCGACCACGCGACCCTCCGATGTCACCCAAAACGAGACGAACTCCCGCGCGGCGACATCGCCGCGGTAGACGACGTGTTTGCCATCCAGCAGCGGCGCATACCCGGAGTACTCCATGCCCAGGTCGAACTGGTCCGTATAGAAGTAGGGGATGTCGTCGTAGTCGACTCCCCTGTCGAGCATGTTCTGCGCAGCGGCCTTTCCGGTGCCGATGGCGTTCGCCCAGTGCTCGCTGCGCAGCCGCCGGCGCACGACCGGGTGGTAGGGGTTCGCCACGTCGCCCGCCGCGAAGACCCCATCGGCACCCGTGTGCATCCCGGCGTCGACGAGCACACCGCCATCCACCTCGAGCCCGGCGTCCTCGGCCAGACCGACCAGCGGCACGGCACCCGCGCCGACCACCACAACGTCGGCATCCACGACGCCGCCCGTATGCTCGACGCCCGTCACCCGACCGTCGGCCGTGCGGAAGCCCGTCGCCTCCACGCTGCGCAGGATGCCCACCCCGTGCTCCTCGTGCAGGCTCGCGAACACCTCGCCGAGCTCATCCCCGAGCGCCGACGACAGCGGCACCCGTGTGCGCGAGAGCACGGTGACCTCGTTGCCGAACGCACGCGCATTCGCCGCGACCTCCATGCCGATCCAGCCCGAGCCGATCACGACGACGCGCTTGTCGCCGGTCGAGATCGCATCGTGGATGCCCCGCGAGTCCTCGATCGTCCGCAGGTAGTGGATGCCCGCAGCGTCCGATCTCGGAAGGTCCAGTCTGCGCGGCGTCGCTCCCGTCGCGATCAGCAGCCGGTCGAACGGGACGGCGTCCCCACCTTCCAGGCGCACCGACCTTGCGTCCAGGTCGAGTGCGTGCGCGTGCTGGCCTGAGCGAACCTCGACGTCGTGCTCCGCCCACCATGCGGCATCCTGCACCCAGACCTCGGAGTCGTCGAGCGAGGCGAGGTAGGCCTTGGAGAGCGGAGGTCGCGCATACGGCTTGTGCGCCTCGCCTGCGATCAGCGTGATGTGACCGTCGAAGCCTTCCTCACGAAGGGTGACGGCCGCCGTGCCCGCGGTGAGACCGCCGCCCACGATGACGAACTCCGGTGTTGACATGGTTGCCTCCTGACGCGACGGGATGGATCTCGACGCTCGTGCTCCTCTCGATTCTTCTGTACGAGCCCGGGTCGTGGTGCCGAGATTTCCAGCAGTCCCCCTGCGCGCGCACCATCCACGAGTGGATATCGCACGACAGACTCACAGATTGAACCCAGCTGACGCGCAGATACTTGGCGCATGAGCACAGGACCCCGAATCCTCATCGTCGACGACGAGCCGAACATCCGCGACCTCCTCACCACCAGCCTCCGATTCGCCGGATTCGCGGTGCGCGCCGTGGGTAACGGAGCGCAGGCGATCAGCGCCGTGCTGGAAGAAGAACCCGACCTGATCATCCTCGACGTCATGCTTCCCGACATGAACGGATTCGGCGTCACCAAGCGTCTTCGCGGGGCCGGCTACACCGCGCCGATCCTCTTCCTCACGGCGAAGGACGACACGGAAGACAAGATCACCGGCCTCACGGTCGGCGGCGACGACTACGTGACCAAGCCGTTCAGCCTCGACGAGATCGTGGCGCGCATCAAGGCCATCCTGCGTCGCACGATGCAGGCGGACGATGACGCGATCATCCGCGCGGGCGAGCTGACCATGGATCAGGACACGCACGAGGTCTTCGTCGGCGACACCGCCATCGAGCTCTCCCCCACGGAGTTCAAGCTGCTGCGCTACCTGATGCTCAACCCGAACCGCGTGCTGTCGAAGGCGCAGATCCTCGACCACGTGTGGGAGTACGACTTCAACGGAGACGCCGGCATCGTCGAGAGCTACATCTCCTACCTGCGCCGCAAGGTCGACGCGCATTCGACCGAACCCCTCATCCAGACCAAGCGCGGTTTCGGCTACATGCTCAAGGCCGCGAAGGTTTAGAGGCAGGCTCCGCCCGCCTGCATCCCAGCTTGACCGCATAGGCTCACCCTCCGTGAACAACTCCGCCATCTCGAGAGCGCGACGTGCTCCGCGAGGTGGCGGGAACGCGCGCAGAAATGAGCACTGTGCTTAACCGGTGGAATTCGATCTCGCTGCGAACGAAGATCACCGGTGTCACCGTGCTGGTGCTCACCTTCGGACTCCTCGTCGCCGGCCTCGGCACGATGCTGCTCTTCAAGCCCGTGCTCATCGACCTGTTCGACCAGCAACTGAAGTCGATTGCCGCGCAGCCGTCCAGCATCAATGCGATCCTGCCGACCGAGACCAAGGACGGCAGCGGACCCGTCCTCGGCGAGGACAACACGGCGAGCTTCTACGTCGCGCTCTACAGCGCCGGCGGCAGCCTTGTGCAGCAGAACTGGAGCAAGGTCCCCTACGAGAAGAAGCCGGCGGTCCCGAAGACTCTCACGCTCGAACAAGGTGCAGCGTGCGCGAACCAGGGACCGGGATGGCTGGAGAGTCGTGACGGAACCGGATCGTTCCGCAGCGTGTGCGCCGTTGTTCAACTCGACGCGGCGACCCCCACGTATGGCACGGTCATCATCGCCATCTCGACCGCCCAGCTCGATGCCGCCCTCTCGGCATACCTCTCGATCTTCTTCAGCTTCGGCGTGATCGTCGTGATCATCGGCGCGTTCCTCACCAGGGCGCTCGTGACCACCACCTTCCGCCCCCTGCGCGAGGTGGAGCGAACGGCCGCCGAGATCGCTGACGGAGACTTCAGCCAGCGCCTCGGCGGGGCCACCCCGAACACCGAGGTCGGCAGGCTCAACCGCTCCCTCAACACGATGCTGAACCGTATCGACCGTGCGTTCAAAGACCGTGCCCGCACGATCGAGCAGATGCGACGTTTCGTGGGGGATGCCAGCCACGAGCTTCGCACGCCACTCGTGTCCGTGCGGGGTTACGCCGAGCTCTACCGCATGGGCGCGCTCCAGACACCCGAAGAAGTCGCGCAGGCGATGGAGCGCATCGAGAAGGAGGCCGTGCGCATGGGCCTCCTGGTCGAGGACCTGCTCGAGCTCGCACGCCTCGATGAGACGAAGCCGCTGGCACTCACGGAGGTCGACCTCGTTCCGCTCGCGCACGACGCGGCGCTGGACGCGAACGCGGGCAACCCGGACCGCACGGTGTCGGTGCGGCTGTCGCTTCCCCCTCTGCCGCCGCCTCCGCCCGGTCCGTCAGCCGAAGCGGCCGCCGCCGACGCTGCCGAGGAGTCGATGGAGCTGCAAGGGGCGTCGCCGCAGCGACCGACATCCTCCTCCCGTCAGTCTCGGAACGCCAACAGCACGGGCCCGATCGGGTTCGCCGGGGCGACGCTCGCTCGCCTGCGACGCCGACCGCGCAAGTCGGAGCCCGGGCTGGAGACGGTTCCGCTGGAGCTGAGCGACATCCCGGAGCCGCCCACCGTTCGGCCGCTCGTGATGGCCGAGGAGAACAAGCTTCGGCAGGTCATCGCCAACCTGATCGGCAACGCCGTGCGCTACACGCCGCAGGGCAGCCCGATCGAGATCGGCGTCACCGTCGACCAGGATCGGCAGGTTGCCGAACTCTCGGTCATAGACCACGGCGAGGGCATCCCGCCGCAGATCAGGGAGAAGATCTTCCAGCGGTTCTGGCGGGCCGACACGTCGCGCACCCGCGAGACCGGCGGCAGTGGACTCGGCTTGGCGATCGTGGCGTCCATCGTCGCCGCGCACCACGGAACGGTCAACGTGGTGGAGACCCCCGGCGGTGGCGCCACGTTCCGCATCACGCTGCCGCTGGCGGACTCCCCTGCGGCCCCCCGGTCGGCCGAGCCCGCCTGACGCGATTCCCCTTTCCTCCGCTCCCTTCTCCTCTCCCCCTCGCTGGTTGAGGAGCACCGCGAGGCGGCGCGTCTCGAAACCCGTTCGCGGACCCCTCCCCTTTTGGCAACCGTGTATCTCGTCCACCACTCCCCCTTCGGCAAGGAGCGATCAGCCGGACCTCTCCCCCTGCGGCAAGCACTACGCGCCCCTACCCCTCCCCTTACGGCAAGGATGTCGGCGCCTTGCCGCTCCCCCATTGGCGAGTTCACCGGCGATTCGGCCCAGTGTTCACGGCGTGCCGCGGTTACCGTTGCGGGGTGCGCGATGACGAGTTACGGCGCCTGCTGACCGAGAGCAACCCGTGGTGGAATGCCGCCGCCAGGGGTGCCGACCCGACCGACTGGGTTGCGGCGAACCGCACGCTGCGCGAACGCACTCGATACGAGCTCGGCTATCGCAGCGGCATCCTCGACGACGTGGCGGGCACACAGCCCGACGGCCGGCTCGTCGTACTGACCGGGCCACGCCGCATCGGCAAGTCGGTCGCGCTGCTGGATGCCGCAGCGAACCTCTGCACCCTGCCCGGCGTCGATCCGCGACAGGTCATCTACGTGCCGTGCGACACGATGCGAGGACGAGACGTCACCCGCACACTCACCCTGGCGAGGATGCTGACCCGGTCGGTGGATCAGCAGGGAGCACGACCGAGGGTGTGGTTGTTCGACGAGATCAGCATGGTCAGCGGCTGGACGAGCGCCCTCAAGCTGGCCCGCGACACCACGCCCTTCGGTGACGACACGGTCGTCGTGACGGGAAGCCGCTGGGCTCAGTCCGAGGACATCCAGGGCAACCTGCTCGCGGGCCGTGCAGGAACCTCCGGCTCGCATCGCATCAGGCAGCTGCTGCCGATGTCGTTCCGCGACTTCCTCGTCGCCGCATACCCCGGACTCCCCGTCGTGCCGTCGTTCAACCCTGCTGAGCTGCAGACCGACGCCGCGAGATGGGCTCTCGACGAGGTGCAGTTCGCTGTCGACGAGCTCGATCTGGCCTGGCAGGACTACCTCACGTGCGGCGGCTTCCCACGCGCGGTCTTCGAGCACACCAGGGCGGGGGCCGTGTCCGACGGCTACGCGCGCGACCTGCACGCCTGGCTGCGCCGCGACGTCGATCCCGATGCCCCGACGAACACGACCACCACACTGCTGCGCGGCATCGGCGATCGCATGAGCAGCCCGTTGAACCTCACCGCGACCGCGCAGGAGCTGGGCTACGCGAGCCGCCCGACGTTCACAGCACGCGTCGAGCGGCTGATCAGCACCCACGCCGCGCTGCGCTGCAACCAGGTACGCGACGCGGGAGACCGGGTCGTCGGCGCCCACTACAAGCTCTACCTCACCGATCCGCTGCTGGCGTGGATCCCGTCGATCATGAGCCCTGGCCTCCCCGCTCCCGACTACGCGACGCTCACCGAGTCGGCGCTGGGAGCCGCTCTCGCGCGCGCGATCGAGTCGCTCGACGAGGGCCGCTGGCTCTCGGACGACTCCGTCGGGTATGCCCGCACGGAGTCGAACAACGAGATCGACTTCGCTCCCGTGCGCGTACCGGTCGGAGGCACACACGGCCTGACTGTGCCGATCGAGGGCAAGTGGGTGGATGACGGCTGGAGGGCCGAATCCCGTGTCATCGACGGCAAGTACGGGCGCGGCATCTTCGCCACGAAGTCCGTGCTCGACATCGACGGAAACGTCTGGGCGGTGCCTGCGCCACTCACGGCGCTGCTGCTCGGGTAGCGCCGTCCCGTCCTCCCCAGCCGCACGGCCTGCACCCTTTGCCACGGAACGGGATGCCCCACTCTCGGCCGTGTTCTGGGATTCGTAGTCTCGGGGCACGCTCACGCCGCACCCGCGGAGCGGCGCCCTGTCGGCTCGGCTCGGGCGCCTCGTGGCGACCACGACAGGAGGAACCATGACCACATACCGAGTGGACAGCGACCAGATGATCGCGGCGACGTCCGCCGTCCGGGGCTCGATGAGCCGCATCCAGAGCGAGGTGGCCGGCTTGCTGGGCCAGCTCACCGGGCTGCAGGGCACCTGGAGCGGGCAGGCGTCCGACTCCTTCCAGAGCGTCGTCACGCAGTGGCGTGCGACACAACAGCAGGTCGAGGAGTCGCTCGCGGCCATCAATCAGGCGCTCGGCCAGGCCGGGCAGCACTACGCGGAGGCGGAGCTCACCAACGCCAGGCTCTTCGCGGTCTGAGGCGACCGTCGATGACTCTGATGCATCCTCGATGACACGGCGAGAGGGCGCCTCCCGTAGGAGACGCCCTCTCGTGCGTGTTACGCGTTGACCCTTGCGAGCCTTGACCCTGAGGTCATGGACTCTTAGAAGTCCATACCGCCGCCCTCGCCACCGGCGACCGGCGCGACCTTCTCGGGCTTGTCGGCCACGACGGCCTCCGTCGTCAGGAACAGACCGGCGATCGACGCCGCGTTCTGCAGAGCAGAGCGCGTCACCTTGGCCGGGTCGATGATGCCCTGCTCGAGCAGGTCGCCGTACTCGCCCGTCGCGGCGTTCAGGCCGTGACCGGCGGGAAGCTCGGCGACCTTGGCCGCGACAACACCCGGCTCGAGGCCTGCGTTCAGCGCGATCTGCTTGAGCGGCGCCTCGATCGCGACGCGAACGATGTTCGCACCGGTCGCCTCGTCACCGGTCAGCTCGAGCTTCTCGAACGCGACGGTTCCGGCCTGGATCAGCGCGACGCCACCACCGGCGACAACACCCTCCTCGACGGCGGCCTTCGCGTTGCGAACTGCGTCCTCGATGCGGTGCTTGCGCTCCTTGAGCTCGACCTCGGTCGCGGCGCCGGCCTTGATGACAGCGACACCACCGGCGAGCTTCGCCAGACGCTCCTGCAGCTTCTCACGGTCGTAGTCGCTGTCGGTGTTCTCGATCTCGTTGCGGATCTGCTGCACGCGGCCTGCGATCTGCTCCGGCTCGCCTGCGCCCTCGACGATGGTCGTCTCGTCCTTGGTGATGACGACCTTGCGGGCCTGGCCGAGCAGGTCGAGGGTGACGTTCTCGAGCTTGAGACCGACCTCCTCGCTGATGACCTGACCGCCGGTGAGGATCGCGATGTCCTGCAGCTGCGCCTTGCGACGGTCGCCGAAGCCGGGGGCCTTGACGGCGACCGACTTGAAGATGCCGCGGATCTTGTTCACGATCAGGGTCGCGAGCGCCTCGCCGTCGACGTCCTCCGCGATGATCAGCAGCTGCTTGCCCGCCTGGATCACCTTGTCGACGATGGGCAGAAGGTCCTTGATGTTGGAGATCTTCTGGTTCGCGATGAGGATGTACGGGTCTTCGAACACCGCCTCCTGGCGGTCGGGGTCGGTGACGAAGTACTGCGACAGGAAGCCCTTGTCGAAGCGCATGCCCTCGGTCAGCTCGAGCTCGGTGCCGAACGTGTTCGACTCCTCGACGGTGACGACGCCTTCCTTGCCCACCTTGTCGATGGCCTCGGCGATGATGGCGCCGATCTCGGTGTCGGCGGCGGAGATGGACGCGGTCGCAGCGATCTGCTCCTTGGTCTCGACCTCCTTGGCGTTCGCGATGAGCTGCTCGGTGACAGCCGCGACGGCCTTCTCGATGCCCTTCTTCAGGCTGATCGGGTCGGCACCGGCCGCGACGTTGCGAAGGCCCTCGCGCACGAGCGCCTGGGCGAGCACGGTCGCGGTGGTGGTTCCGTCGCCTGCGACGTCGTCGGTCTTCTTCGCGACCTCCTTGACGAGCTCGGCGCCGATCCGCTCATACGGGTCGTCGAGCTCGATCTCCTTCGCGATGGAGACGCCGTCGTTCGTGATCGTCGGGGCGCCCCACTTCTTGTCGAGCACGACGTTGCGACCGCGCGGGCCGAGGGTCACCCTCACCGCGTCGGCGAGCGTGTTGAGTCCACGCTCGAGGCCGCGACGAGCCTCCTCGTCAAAAGCAATGATCTTTGCCATGTTGTTTCTCGTCCCTCCCGGACGTTACGCGAAAGATTCAGTGGTTAGCACTCAGTCAGAGTGAGTGCTAAAACGATTCTGGCACTCGACACCCGCGAGTGCAAGACGAGCCGTCGTCAGCGACGAACTCGCCGTCTGCCGCGCAGCGAGGAGGCGACGACGTTCACGATCAGCCCGACCGCCGCTGCGACGACGGCACTGATGACGGCAAGCACCGCGAACACTCCCAGTGCGCCGCCGATCGGTCCGCCGCCGCTGTAGCCGCCGACCAGGAACGCCGCCGAGACCGCGAAGCCGAACACGGCAGCGCCCACGACCGCAAGCCATCGCGATCGGATGACCGCTCCGATGACTCCGCAGCACACGGCCCACGGAATCACGACCAGCGCCGTTCCACCGAACAGGATGCGAACGCTCAGAGCGCCGAGGACGAGCCCGGCCACGGCGAGCACGACGATGGTGAGCGCAACCCGACCTCGCGATCCCGCGGACGACGCGCTCACGTGCCGGAAACGGCCGTCAGCGACCGGGAGGTGGAGGAGACCAGCCGGATGCAGAAGTACACGGCGAAGGTGAGCGAGACGGCGGCCTCCACGTACCAGAGCCCCTGTCCCCAGTGTCCACGGACGACCACGTCGCCGATCCCGCCGGCGAGCAACGCGAGTCCTGCACCGCCGAAGGCAGTCGCACCGACGGCGAAGACGACCGCCCTCGGCACTCGACGCCGTGGGACGCGGGTTGCACGACGCAGCAGCACTGCTGCCGCCACCACGATTGCGACCAGCAGGAGTCCGACGACCACACCCGCGATCGTGAAGATGAAGGAGTCGTCCGAGTTCTCCATGGCCGCCGCCGTGCTGCAGTCGGTCGCGTTCGGCTGCACCGTCAGCCAGTGCGCGCACTTCGCCGCGGCGAAGCGGTACGCGGTCGGTGCACCGTAGACCCACTGGGTCGAGGTGAGAGCTGCCACGAGACGAGAGATGCCTGCGGAGAGACCGATGGCGACGAATCCCACGGCGGCCAGCTTTCCGCCCGCGACGGCGAATGCCGCGATCGCTGCGCCGACCGGATGGCGGTCCATGGCTCGCGCGACGTGCTGAGGAGAACCGAAGGCCGCGATGGCCGCCTTCTGCGCGTCATCCTCGTCCATTCCGGCTGCAACGGAGGCCTCTGCGGCGTCTCGCAGGTGCGCCTCCGCCTCGGCGAGCATGCTGCGGCACTCCCCCGGATCGCCGCGAAGCCTCGAATACAGCTCGTCGAGGTACGAGTCGATGCGATCCCTGCCGCTCATGACAGGCCGCCGATGACGTTGTCGACCGCGACCGAGAACCGCCGCCACTGCACCGCCTGGTCCGCCAGCTCCTTGGCGCCCGTGTCGCTCAGCCGATAGACGCGCCGACGGCGACCCTCGACGGACTGCCAATCGCTCTGCACCAAGCCGGCGGATTCGAGACTGTGCAGGGCGGGATACACGGTGCCCTCCGCAAGGTCGAACTCGCCTTCGCTGCGCGTCTTCAGCGCGGTGATGACGTGGTATCCGTGCGCCGGACCACTGCTGAGCGCGCTCAGTAGGAGGAGGTCCAAGTTGCCCCGGATGCGATCGTGTCCCATACCTCGGAATCCTAGGTATGGGACATTCGCGTGTCAACAAAGAAAGAGGGACGCCGCTTGCGCGGCATCCCTCTCTGTTCCTCAAGCGTCGTCAGACGGGTCGTACCGACTCCGCCTGCGGCCCCTTGCTGCCGGTGCCGACCTCGAAGGTCACCTGCTGGCCCTCTTCGAGGACCTTGTATCCGTTCATGTCGATCGCAGAGTAATGAACGAAAACGTCCTGTCCCCCGTCATCGACCGTGATGAAGCCGTAGCCCTTCTCAGCGTTGAACCACTTGACGGTTCCGTTCGCCATTGATTACTCCCATATGCCTGTGCCTCAACGCCGCTGGTCGCGCGCGTTGAACCCCGATATTAGCGTCAGCTATGGGCCATGACGAGAGGCGTTTCCAGATTGAGACATTCCGCGAAACGCGGGCAGATTCGCTAGCCGGCGGGCTTGTAATCCGTTCCGAGCACCACGGTGATGTCGGCTCCAGAGGCGACGAAGTCCTGAGTGATCTGGATGGGAGCGTTGCCCATTGTCGCTGCGACCGAGAGCGCGGCTCCCTCATTCTTCGGATCGGAGTAGTACACGGTCGTCTTGGTGATATCGGTCGAGCTCGCGTTGGCAGGGGTGATCTTCTTCCATCCCGCCGCCGTGAGCTTCGTGGTGGCGTCTGCGGCGAGGCCTTCCTGCGTGGTGCCGTTCAACACGATCAGGTTGAGTGCGGGGTTCACGACCGGTGTGATCGTCGGGGTAGGCGTCGCGGTCGCCGTCGCCGTCGGGGTCTTGGTGCCCGTCGAGAACGGCAGATCGACGTTCAGGGTTCCGTTGATGGCGAAGATGCCGAGCGCCCCGAGACCGACGATCACGACAACGGCGCCTGCGCACCACGCCACCCAGATCCAGCCGTACCCTCTCGGCCGAGGCGCCCGGTGCGCGCCGATCCGCTCGAGGCCGTCGGGAACCTGATCGAATCGGTCTGTCGGGTATTTCTCGGCCATAGGCTGGGGCAGGTCCTCGGTGTTAGGGCGGTGTTACCGCTATCTGGTTCGCGCAGCTGTGGTGTTCACTGCCGTGGGCGGAGCCGATCCGCTCGCGCCGCGAGGCGAGCATCCCTGACCCGCTGCAGCCGACGTACCAGCATCGGATCGTGCAACAGAGCTTCGGGCGTGTCGATCACGCGGCCGAGCACCTGATAGTACCTGGCTGCCGAAAGTCCAAACTGAGCGCGGATCGCCTGCTCCTTTGCGCCCGCGTGCTTCCACCATCGACGCTCGAATTCCAGCACGGCGAGATCGCGTTCGCTCAGCGTTCCTGGCGACTCGTCTCCATCCGCATGCCGCGCCGCGTCGGAGTCTGCCACCACCGTCACCTCCTGGATCGCCGCCATTGTAGGTTGCGGATGACGTCATACGGCCGAGGCGCACGGAACAGTGCGCGCCACGCAGTCGTTACCCTTGACGTGCCCCCGCAGATCACCAAGGGCACGCGGGGATGACAGTGTCCCCGGCATCCGAGGAAGGACCCTTCAGCCATGACCTACCAGGTCTCCAAGTCAGATGAGCAGTGGCGCGACGACCTCAGCGACGAGCAGTACGCGGTGCTGCGCGAAGCGGCGACCGAGCGTCCGTGGACCGGCGAGCTCCTCGATGAGAGCCGCGCGGGCGTCTACACCTGTGCGGCCTGCGGGGCCGAGCTCTTCAAGAGCGGCACGAAGTTCGATTCAGGATGCGGATGGCCCAGCTTCTACGAGTCGGTCAGGCCGGAGGCGGTCGAGCTTCTCGAGGACGACTCGCTCGGCATGGTGCGCACCGAGGTGCGCTGCGCCAACTGCGGGTCTCATCTCGGACACGTCTTCCCTGACGGGTTCGGCACCCCGACCGGCGACCGGTACTGCATGAACTCGATCTCGCTCGACTTCACGCCGCAGGCAGAGTCGACCGAGGCGTGACATCGACCCGAGGAGCGCGCGAGGCCGTCGCGTCGCGACGATCGCATTCGAGAGTGACGGATGACGCTCCGACGCACGAGCAACTCGTAGAGCTTGTCGCCGTTGCCGGCAGGGTCGCCGACCACAGCTCGTTGCGGCCGTGGCGTCTGATCGAGCTGCGAGGCGATGCACGACTGCGTCTCGGCAAGGCGATCTCCGAAGCCGAGAGTCGCGGCGGCGAGCACAGAGCGCCCTCGACGAAGCCGCTCAGGGCTCCTCTGCTGATCGCGATCGTCGCCTCACGGCGCGACAGCGAGAAGGTTCCGGCCTGGGAGCAGGACGCCGTGGCGTCCGGCGTCGCCCACGTGCTGAGCCTGCTGCTCGACGAGGCGGGCTGGGGTGTGATGTGGCGCACCGGCCACTACACGCGGTCGAAACCGGTCGCGAGGATGCACGGGCTCGGCAAGAAGGAACGGCTGCTCGGCTGGCTCTATGTCGGCGGCAAGCCGGAGCGTCGGCCCGAGAAGGGCGAAGGAGCCCCGAGGCTCGTCGACGCCGAGCAGTTCGTCACAGTGCTGAACTGACGTTGCCCTGAACTGACGTTGCGCAACGGAGCCGGCTGCGAGGTTCGAACTCGCGACCTTTCGCTTACAAGGCGAGTGCTCTACCAACTGAGCTAAGCCGGCGCGGGCGTCAGCCCGTCTGACATATTACGGTGTGTCAGCTCGTCGGGGTCGGCGTCGAGGTCGAGCTCGGCGTGGGAGTCGGCGTCGGCGTCGAGTAGGTGTCGGCCTGCGCCTTGACGATGAACGCGCGGAACTCGTCGGGATCGGTGAGCGACCCCTGGTACTGCTTGCCGTTGACCAGCACGAGCGGCGTGCCCTTGAACTGCTTCACGCTCGAGTTCGGGATGGGACCGGCGAGAGTGCGATCGAGGGCGTTCTGCGCCCACGCCTCGTAACGGCCGTCGTCGATGCATTTCGATACGGAGTCGTAGCTGGAGACTCCCGCCTTCTGCACGAGCTTCTTGATCTGTTGATCCGTCGGTCCCGCGGTGTTCTCCTGCGGCTGGTTGTCGAAGAGCTCGCGGTTGAAGGCCCAGAACGAGTTCGGGTCGTAGTTCGCAACACAGGCGGCCGCATTGTCGGCACGGAGCGAGTACTTGGTTCCGGCCGAGTGGCTCGCGAGCAACGGAATCGGGTGGATCTCGATCGTCGCGGCCCCGCTGTCGACCAGCTTGCCGATCTGATCGATGTTCGTGCGCTCGAACTCTCCGCAGTACGGGCAGAGGTAGTCGACGTACGTGACGATCGTCACGGCGCCCGCGCTGGCATCCGGCTTGCTCGACGCAGGCTTGGCATCGGCCGCGGCGGCCGGCGTGAGCTCGGCCTTCATGCCCTTGCCGATCAGGATGCCGTCGCTCGCCATGTTCGCCGGACCGCTGGCCGGAGAGTGGATGGAGCTCACGATGACGATGGCCACGATGGCGGCGGCCGCGATGACCACGGCGATGATGCTCGATCGGACGACCGCGCTACGGCGTCGCTCCCGCTTGCGGTGCTGCTCACGGAGCTGGCGCGCCTTGTCGCGTGCCGCCGCGCGGCGTTCTCCGTTGTTCTGGCGCTCAGCGGGATCGCCGTTGCTCATTCGGTCTCACTTCGGGGCTGGGAACTGTGTCGTACAGGGCGGCATGCGTCAAGAGAGGGGAGCATGCGAACGCACCGGACGATCGTAGAGCGGCACTCTGGGAAATGCCCAGACGGCCCCTGGAGATCGTTCGCACGCCTCCGGTGCGAATGGTGCGAGGAGGCCGATTCGTCCGGCGGCTACGCATGTCGTAACATCGGTTTTGGTCATTGGTGACCTAATGGCCATACAACATCCATTCACTACGGATCGTCCGGCACGTACCTGCCGGTGAAGGAGACACGAAACCATGGCAACAGTCACGTTCGACGACGCGACTCGGATCTATCCGGGCTCGACTCGTCCTGCGGTCGACAAGCTGAACCTCGACATCGCCGACGGCGAGTTCCTGGTTCTCGTCGGCCCCTCCGGATGCGGCAAGTCGACGTCGCTCCGCATGCTGGCCGGCCTCGAAGAGGTCAACGACGGCAACATCTTCATCGGCGAGCGCAACGTCACCGACGTTCCGCCGAAAGACCGCGACATCGCCATGGTCTTCCAGAACTACGCCCTGTACCCGCACATGACCGTCGCCGAGAACATGGGCTTCGCGCTCAAGATCGCCGGTGTGAAGAAGGACGAGCGCGCACAGCGCGTGCTGGAGGCGGCCAAGCTGCTCGACCTCGAGCCCTACCTGAACCGCAAGCCGAAGGCACTGTCGGGTGGTCAGCGTCAGCGCGTCGCGATGGGCCGTGCGATCGTGCGTAGCCCCCAGGTGTTCCTCATGGACGAGCCGCTGTCGAACCTCGACGCCAAGCTCCGCGTTCAGACCCGTACCCAGATCGCCTCGCTGACCCGTCGTCTCGGCGTCACCACCGTCTACGTCACGCACGACCAGACCGAGGCCCTCACCATGGGTGACCGCATCGCCGTCCTCAAGGACGGCGTGCTGCAGCAGGTCGGAACCCCGCGCGAGCTCTACGCAGAGCCGAACAACGTGTTCGTCGCCGGCTTCATCGGCAGCCCCGCCATGAACCTGTTCTCGGCGGATGTCACCGAGGGCGGCATCCAGTTCGGCACCGCCGTCGTCCCCGTCGACCGCGACGTGCTGGCCAAGGCCGGCAAGAACGTCACCATCGGCGTGCGCCCCGAGGACGTCGTCGTCTCCTCCAGCGCGAGCAACGGCCTCACGGTCGCCGTCGACCTGGTCGAGGAGCTCGGCGCCGACGGTTACCTGTACGGCCACACCGAGGTCGACGACAAGCGCGTCGACATCGTCGGCCGCGTCGACGGTCGCGTGCACCCGAACGCCGGCGAGACGGTCTACATCACGCCGAAGCCGGGCCACGTGCACATCTTCGACGCCGAGAGCGGCGAGCGCCTCGGTGGCGCTGTCGTCGACTAAGCGCACACCCCATTAGTAGAAGGCCCCGACGGGAATCATCCGGTCGGGGCCTTCTTCGTTCTCGCCGGCCGAGAGGCCGGATCGCACTTAAAATGGATGGCTATGGCCGGCTCCCTGAACATCACCGCGGCGACTGTCGACCCTGCGCTGCTCGACCTCCCGTGGGACCTCCCACTCGACGAGTGGCCCAACGATCACATCGCCCTGCTCCCCAAGGGCATCTCGCGGCACCTGGTGCGCTTCGCGAACCTCTCCGGTTACGTCATCGCCATCAAGGAGACGACAGGTGAGATGGCGAGGCGCGAGTACGACATGCTCCGCACCCTGCAGCGCCTTGACGTGCCGTGCGTCGACCCCCTCGCCGTCATCGAGGGTCGCGCCGACGAGTCCGGCAAGCCGCTCAAGCCGGTGCTGGTCACCAGGCACCTGAAGTTCTCGCTCCCCTACCGTGCCCTGTACTCCCAGACCCTGAGGCCGGACACCGCGACCCGACTTGTGGACGCGCTGGCCGTTCTGCTGGTGCGCCTGCACATGGCCGGGTTCTTCTGGGGCGATGTGTCATTGTCCAATACGCTTTTCCGGCGAGATGCCGGCGCATTCGCCGCCTACCTGGTCGACGCCGAGACGGGGCAGCTCTACGAGGGCGGCCTCTCGAACGGGCAGCGTGAGAACGACCTCGAGATCGCGCGGGTGAACATCGCCGGCGAGCTGATGGACATCGCTGCGGGCGGGCGGCTCGCCGAGGAGCTCGACGCGGTCGAGGTAGCCGGCGGCATCATCACCGCCTACCGCTCGCTCTGGAAGGAACTCACGGGCAGCGAGTCCTTCTCGGCCTCCGAGCGCTGGCGCATCGCCGAACGCGTTCGCAGGCTCAACGAGCTCGGGTTCGACATCGAGGAACTCGCGATCCGCACGAACGAGGGCGGCGCGAGCGTGCGCATCCAGCCGAAGGTCGTCGATGCCGGCCACCACCAACGGCGGCTGCTCCGGCTCACCGGGCTCGACGCTCAGGAGAACCAGGCAAGGCGACTTCTGAACGACCTCGACTCCTATGCCGCGACGGTGGCGAAGCCTGGCATGGACGAGGAAGCGCTCGCCCACGAGTGGCTGCTGCGCGTCTTCGAGCCCGTGGTGCGTGCCATCCCCGGCGACCTGAGGGGCAAGCTCGAGCCGGCCGAGGTGTTCCACCAGCTCCTCGACCACCGCTGGTACATGTCGCAGGAGGAGGGCCGCGACGTGCCGCTCGCCGAGGCGCTCTCGTCGTACATCAACGATGTGCTGCGGCACCGCAGAGACGAGGCGACCGTGATAGCTCCGGTCACCGAGGCCATCACTGTGCCGACGGATGTCATCGACGACGACGACTGGATGTCGAAGGTCTGATCCACCATGCATCGGTCATCCCGCCGGCCGGCACGCCACTACCCGGTCATCCCACCGACGGCATCGCGTCCCAGCTGATCGTTCCGTCCCGCTGCCAGGTCGCGGTGACCGCGAGCGGACGCCCGTCGAGGTCCCGCGTCACGTCCTTGGTGAGCGACAGCCCGTGCTTGGCGATGCCGCTCAGGGTGGCACAGGTCTCGGCGACCCGTTGGTCTCCGGCTACCGCCACCAAGCAGTACTCGCCGTTCAGCCGCCTCGCCGCGTAGATGGCGCTGCTCTCCTGCAGGGTCAGGCTGTTCGCCACCGGGTAGAACGACGGGTCGAATCCCGCCGTGACGCCGTTCGGCAGGTCGGCCACGATGCGGGGCGAGTGAAAGTACTCCTCAACAGCGGCGGCCGGAAGCGGCACATAGAAGGGGACGACACGCGTCGGGGTCGGCGTGGGGGCCGCGTGGCCGGATGCCGCGGGTCCGCCGACGGCTGCGGAGACCCCGAGCGTGGCCAGCACTCCGACGATGAACGCAGCGACACCGACGAGAAGAGGGGGGAGGATGCCTCGCCGCGCCCACAACAGGCGTCGCGAGCCGTCGAGTTGGTCGTCCGCATCGGGAATCTGGTTCCAACCACCACCGCCATCATCGCTGGACGCCGGCATCCCGCCGTCGTCGCGGTCGGCACCTGGCGCGCCCTCGCGACGGTCGTTCGTCGCAGGCGCGTTCATCCTGTCGTACTCGGAGAGCGCCCATTCGCTCGGCGTCATCCGCAGGGTCTCCCCTGTCACAGGGTCGCGGTAGTCGCGCTGAGCCTCCGTCGCGCCCTCACGGGAGTAGGCGCGCTCGAGCAGACGTCGCCGCCTGTCATCCATGTTCGACAGCGTAGGCACCGGTTCCCGAGTCCGTGTAGACAGCTCAGTTCGCGTCGGCCTCCGCGCGCCGCTTGGCGATCTCGTACAGCGTGACGCTCGCGGCGATGCCGGCGTTCAGCGACTCGGTGGCGTCGCTGATCGGAATCGACACGATCGCGTCGCACGTCTCGCTCACCAGCCGGGAGAGTCCCTTGCCTTCGCTGCCGACCACGATCACGACGCCGCGATCCGCGAGCTCGAGCGCGTGCAGCGACACGTCGCCGTCGCCGTCGAGACCGAGCACGAACAGTCCCCGCTTCTGGAGGCCCTTCAGAGTCTGCGTGAGGTTGGGCGCCATCGCGACAGGTGTGCGCGCCGCGGCGCCCGCGGAGGTCTTCCATGCCGACGCCGTGACCCCTACCGACCTGCGCTGCGGCACGATCACCGCCTGCCCGCCGAATGCCGCGGTCGAACGGATGATCGCGCCGAGGTTGCGCGGATCGGTGACGCCGTCCAGCGCAACGAACAGCGGGGTCTGACCACGCTCGAGCACCTGGTCGAGCAGGTCATCCGGGTGCGCGTACTCGTACGGCGGTACCTTGAGCGCCACACCCTGGTGCACGGCGTCGCGACCAGACATGCGGTCGAGCTCAGGCCGCACGACCTCGAGCACGGGAATGCCGCGCTTCGTGGCGAGCGTCAGGATCTCCTTGACCCGGTCGTCGACCTCGATGCGGGTGGCGACGAAGAGCGTCGTGGCGGGGATGCGCGCGCGAAGCGCCTCGAGCACCGAGTTGCGGCCGGTGACGATCTCGGCGTCATCCGACGTGGCTCTGCGGTTCGCCGAGCCCCCCGCGGTGTTCGAACGCTGTCCGCTGCGCCCCGCCGCCTTCGCGGCCGCGCGCTCGGCGAGCGCCTTGCGCTTCGCGGCGGCGTGGTACTGCCTGTCCTCGGCTTTGGGCGTCGGACCCTTGCCCTCCAGCGCCTTGCGACCCTGTCCGCCCGATCCCTTGGTGGGACCCTTCTTCGACTTGCGCACGGCTCCCGCGCGCGGCTTATTCGCCATCGATACTCCAATGTGCACCCGTCGGGGTGTCTTCGATCGTGATGCCCGCCTCGGCGAGCTCTGAACGGATCCGGTCGGCGGCAGCGAAGTCGCGAGCCTGCCTAGCTGCCTGCCGATCGGCGAGAAGTGTGCGCAGCAGTGCGTCGAGGGCGGCGCGCACCGGGGCATCCGTCTGCGCCTTCCAGGTCGCGGAGAGCGGATTGATGCCGAGCACCTCGGTCATCGCGACGACCTGGCCGCGCGCTGAGGCCGCCGCCCCGAGGTCTTCGCCGTCGAGCGCCTGGTTTCCCGCTCGCACGGTGTCGTGCAGCACGGCGAGCGCCTGGGGAACGCCGAAGTCGTCATCCATGGCCGCCGCGAAAGCGTTCGGGATGATCTCGACTCCGCTCGACGCGAACCGCGTACCTGCAAGCCGGCGCTCGACGCGGTCGAGGAAGCCGGAGATGCGCTCCAGTGCGGCCTCAGCCTCGGCGAGCGAACCCTCGGTGAAGTCGATCGTCGAGCGGTAGTGCGCCGATCCGAGGTAGTACCGCACGACCAGCGGTCGCGCAGCACCGAGCAGGTCGGCCGCGTACACCGAGTTGCCGAGCGACTTCGACATCTTCTGGCCGGACACGTTCACGAGACCGTTGTGCACCCAGTAACCGGCGAAGCCATCGCCGGCCGCACTCGACTGGGCGAGTTCGTTCTCGTGGTGCGGAAAGCGCAGGTCGAGGCCGCCGCCGTGGATGTCGAACCGAGGTCCGAGGTAGCGCGACGACATCGCAGAGCACTCGATGTGCCAGCCGGGGCGGCCGACTCCCCACGGGCTCTGCCACGTCGCGGATTCCGGTTCATCGGCCTTGCGGCCCTTCCACAGCGCGAAGTCGCGAGGGTCGCGCTTGGCGCGCGGATCAGCATCCGTCGCCGGCTCCATCGCGTCGATGCTCTGCTTGGTCAGCTCGCCGTAGCTCGGCCAGCTGCGCACGTCGAAGTACACGTCGCCCGAGCCGTCGTCGGCCGCATAGGCGTGGCCGCGCGCGATGAGGCGGGCGATCAGCTCCTGCATCTGCGGGATGTTCGCCGTGGCCCTCGGCTCGTACGTCGGCGGTTGGATGCCGAGTGCGGCATACGACTCGGTGAACTCGCGCTCGTACCGGTAGGCCAGACCCCACCACTCCTCGTTGCTGCCGGAGGCGCGGGCGGCCGCTGCGTTGATCAGCACCTTGTCGTCGACGTCCGTGACGTTGCGAACGAGGGTCACGTCGAAGCCGCGGTAGTTGAGCCACCGCCTGATCTGGTCGTACACGAGAGCAGAACGCAGGTGTCCGATGTGGGGAGAGGACTGCACCGTGGGACCGCAGACGTAGATGCCGACGCGGCCGTCGACGAGCGGAACGAAGTCACGCAGCGAGGCGGCACGCGTGTCGTAGAGTCGGATTCCCACCAGTTAAGACTATGGGCGATTGAGGTGAGAGCGGTGCAAGCTCGCTTGCACCGCTCTGCCGATTGAGCCCGTGAGCGCCGTAGGCGCGATAGGGGTCGATCGGGTGTGCGAGCCTCCGTTGGTTGAGGAGCACGCCGAAAGGCGAGCGTCTCGAAGCCTGCCCCGCGGGCGTTCGGGTGTCGAGACGCGTGCTCTCCGCGGGCGCTCCTCAACCGGCGGATGCGTGTCATCGCGTCAGGGGATGCGCGTCACCAGGGCCGTCGCGATCGCCGTGACCCCCTCACCTCGGCCTGTGAAGCCGAGCCCGTCGGTCGTCGTCGCCGAGATCGACACCGGCGCGCCGAGGATGCTCGTGAGCGCCTTCTCCGCTTCGGCTCGTCTCCCCGAGAACCGCGGTCTCTTGCCGACAAGCTGAACGCTGACGTTGCCGATGCGGAAGCCGGCGGCTCGCAGCATGTCGTTCGTTGCGCGGAGGAACACCTCGCCATGCGCGCCGGCGAACCTCGGGTCGTCAGTGCCGAAGGCGCTTCCGATGTCGCCGAGGCCGGAGGCCGACAGCAGAGCATCCACGATGGCATGGGCGACGGCATCGCCGTCGCTGTGCCCTGCGAGACCTGGCTCGCCGGGCCAGTGCAGTCCGGCGAGCCAGAGATCGCCGTCGCCGCCGAAGGCATGCGTGTCCGTGCCGAGACCGATGCGCGGCATGCCGCCTCCTAGAAGCTCCTCAGCCCGGCGCAGGTCGGCCGGGGTCGTCACCTTGAAGGCGAGGGCGTCGCCTGGGATGATCCGCACCGGATGGCCCGTCGCGGCGACAAGAGCCGCGTCATCCGTCGCCTCCGCGACCGCGACCCGGTACGCCTCGACGATGCGCTCCCGCGGGAACCCCTGCGGTGTCTGCACAGCGACCAACTCGGAGCGGTCGACGGTCTCGGTGATGCGAGAGGTGGCATCCGTGCGCTTGACGGTGTCACTCACCGGGATGCCCGGCACGATGCCGTCGCCCGACGCGTCGACCGCCGCAACCACCGCGTCGAAAAGATCGGACGGCGTGAACGCTCGTGCCGCATCGTGCACCAGGACGACCTCGATCGCGTCGTCGAGCGCCGCGAGCCCCGCCGCGACCGATGCCTGCCTCGTCGTTCCGCCGGCGACGACGACGGCGTCGGGCGCGAGCGGCGAGATGAGGTCGGTCGCCAACGTCGTCAGATCCGCAGGCACGACGGCGATCAGTTGGGCCGGACCTGACATGCCGATCACGGAATGCACCGCGTGCTCGAGCAGAGCCGACCCACCTGCCGTGACGAACGCCTTCGGCACCGCAGCACCCAGACGGGTACCGGACCCGGCACCCACGATCACGACCGCGACCCGCGCGGATGGTTCGACGCTCACGCACTCGACAGTAGCCGTCGAGTGGGGCGTCAGCCGTCCAACGGAGCGCAGATCACCACGAACGTGGGGTCAGGAAGCGAGAACTCCGTCGAGCACTGTGGAGGCCTGCTCCTCGTCGGTCTTCTCGGCGAGCGCCAGCTCGGAGATGAGGATCTGACGTGCCTTGGCGAGCATGCGCTTCTCACCGGCGGAGAGTCCACGATCCTGATCGCGGCGCCACAGGTCGCGAACGACCTCGGAGACCTTGATCACGTCACCCGACGCGAGCTTCTCGAGATTCGCCTTGTAACGGCGGGACCAGTTGGTCGGCTCCTCGGTGAACTCTGCACGCAGCACCTCGAAGACCTTGTCGAGACCCTCTTTGCCGATCACGTCGCGCACACCGACCAGATCGACGTTGTCAGCGGGAACCTCGATCGTGAGGTCTCCCTGCGTAACGTTGAGCTTGAGGTAGACCTTCTCTTCGCCCTTGATGACTCTCTTTTTCACCTCGGTGATCGTTGCTGCACCGTGATGGGGGTAAACGACCGTCTCGCCGACCTCGAAAAGCATAAATAGCAGTCCCTTCAGCAGCGTCTAGGATACCACAGCGGTGCCGTGCTATTCTGTGCCGCCCTCCCGGAGGCGTCCCCTCCATGCGCTAGGCTTTCAACGCAATCCGCGGTGTTCGTAACAGGCCGATCGGCCGGCCCGGTGCGACTTGGAGGGTCTCAGTGAAGGCGCGTGTCACGGCATCCATCGTTCTTGCTTTGGGACTGACGCTCGGCATGTCCGGCTGCTCCCTGACCGCCCCGCAGGACACCCTGCACATGCAGGAGAGCTCCGTCGGCGTCGGCGGCACCGTCGGAAAGGTCGACGTGCGAAACGCCGTCCTCATCACGGGCAGCGAGGACAAGGTCGGCAATCTCGTTGCGACCTTCGTCAACAACGAGGCCAAGCCGCATCGCATCGAGGTGCAGCACGGCGGCGAGAACCTCTACGTGACCGTTCCGGCATACGGCGTCAAGAAGATCGGTGGCGCGACGGGAACCCGCCTGCTGTTCACCAACCTCGACGCGAAGGCGGGAGCCCTCACCGACGTGTTCTTCACCTACGGGACGCAGACGGGAGTCACCCTGAGCGTTCCGGTGCTCTCGTCCACGTTCCCCGGCTTCGAGGACTACGCGCCCGCGCGCTGATCCTCGATGCGGTAACCGAGGCCACGTACCGTCACCAGCATCTGCGGGTCTGACGGGTTGGTCTCGATGCGCGACCTGATGCGCTTGATGTGCACGTCGAGGGTCTTCGTGTCACCGAAGTAGTCGCTCCCCCAGACGCGGTCGATCAGCTGACCGCGCGTGAGCACCCTGCCCGCGTTGCGCAGCAACAGCTCGAGAAGCTCGAACTCCTTGAGAGGCATCGCCGTCTCGACTCCTCCGACCGTGACGGCGTGACGGTCGACATCCATGCGCACCGATCCGACCTCGAGAATGCCGTCGTCTTCGAACTCGCCGTCGTCGGTGCGCCTGCGGAGCACCGCCCGGATGCGGGCCAGCAGCTCCCTGGTCGAGTACGGCTTGGTGACGTAGTCATCGGCGCCGAGCTCGAGTCCGACGACGATGTCCACCTCCGAATCCTTCGCGGTCAGCATGATGATCGGCACGTTGGAGCGGTTGCGCAGCTGCTTGCAGACCTCCGTGCCCGGGATGCCGGGGAGCATCAGGTCGAGCAGCACGAGGTCGGCTCCGTCGCGGTCGAACTCGGCGATCGCATCGAGTCCGTTATCGCTGACGGTCACCTCGTATCCTTCGCGGCGCAGCAGGAACGCGAGCGGGTCGCTCAGTGCTTCCTCGTCTTCGACCAAGAGGATGCGGGTCATATCGTTCGTTCTCCTTGCTCCAGCCCGGTCGGGGCGATGTGCTCCGCCTCGGGAAGTCTGATGGTGAAGGTCGACCCGTGGCCGGGCTTCGACCACACGCGCACCTCACCTCCGTGATTCTGCACGGCGTGCTTAACGATGGCGAGTCCGAGCCCGGTTCCGCCGGTCGCGCGGGCCCTCGCCTGGTCGACGCGGTAGAAGCGCTCGAACACCCTGTCGAGGTCTTCCGACGGGATGCCAGGACCTTGGTCAGTGATCGAGATCTCGACCACCCCGTCGTGCAGGCGTGTGCCGACACCGACGCGAGCCTTGTCTGGCGAATACTTCACGGCGTTCGAGATCAGGTTGTGCACCGCCGTGGTCAGAAGCGTCTCATCGCCGAACACCACGGCGTGCGAGCGCCGACCGGTCGCGAGATCGATGTGGCGCGACTCGGCGAGCACTCGGTTCTGATCGACGGCCGACGCAACGACGTGATCGATCGAGACCCGCTCGGCGTGCGGCACCATCTCGGCCGACTGCAGGCGGGAGAGGTCGATGATGTCCTGCGTCAGACGTGTCAGCCGCGCGGCCTCGCCGGTGAGGCGATGCGCGAAGTGCCGAACCTGCTCCGGGTCATCCGGTGCGCTCTCCAGCGCCTCCGCGAGCACGCTCACCGCCCCGATCGGCGTCTTCAACTCGTGGCTGATATTGGCGACGAAGTCACGTCGAACCTGCTCAAGCCGCACCGACTCCGTGCGGTCATCCGCGAGCAGAAGGATGTAGCGGGAGCCGAGACGCACGACGCGAACCGTCAGCTGTACCGTGGCGTCTCCGAGCACACTCCGCGCGAGCTCGAGCTCTTCGTCGACCGGGTCCCCCGTCTGACGCACCTGGTCGACCAGCTCGACGAGGCGTGGCTGGCTGAGAGCCGTGTTCCAGACCAGGCCCAGGTTGTAGGCGCCGGCCGACGCCCGTACAACGTTGTTGCTGGGGTCGACGACAATGCCTGCCGTCGGCAGCGCCTCCAGAATCTGGTCGACGCCATCCGGCACCGTCGGGCTGGCGATCTCGGTCGCTCTGTGCCCCCTCGAAGCAGCCGCATACAGCAGCCAGATCAGTCCGGCTCCTATCACGAGGCCGAGTGCCAGCGACAGCAGCACCAACCAGGTGGAGTCCATATGGACAAGGTTAACCGTGCGGTACCACCCCTCCTGAACGAGGGTGCTCGCCGTGCTGACCCCTTCGTGGAACGTTCTGGCCATGGACACCGTCCGTTAACCTGTCATCGAAAGCATGAAGAGCCCAGGACCGGACGAACCCGGTCATTCAGCGTGCCGCCACGGAGGATAGAGCCCAGAATGCGTGACGTATTCCAGCACGAGATGCGCGAAGTGCAGGACCGACTGGTCGAGATCGCGGAGCTGGTCGTCGTATCGATCCGCAATGCGACCGCGGCCTTCAACGACTCCGACGTCTCGCTCGCCGAGACGGTCATCCAGAACGACCAGAAGATCGACGCCCTCACCGTGGTGCTCGACGAGCTGTCCATCCAGATCCTCGCGAGGCAGAACCCGGTCGCACGCGACCTTCGCATCGTGGTGAGCGCACTCCGCATCAGCGCGTCGCTCGAGCGCATGGGAGACATCGCCGAGCACATCGCCCAGCTCGCCCGGTACCGGTTCCCCGACAAGGTCGTTCCGAAGACCCTTCGCGAGACGTTCTCCGAGATGGGCAGGCTCGACGTCGTCATCGCTGAGAAGCTCGTCGAACTGCTCCGCACGCAGGACCCGCGCCTCGCCGACGAGATCCGCGACCAGGACGACGACATCGACGAGCTGCACGTCAGCGTCTTCGACAAGGTGCTCGGCGAGACCTGGAAGGGCGGGGCAGTCGACACCGTCGACGCGACCCTCGCCTCCCGCTACCACGAGCGCTTCGCGGACCACGCGGTCTCCATCGCGAAGAAGGTCCAGTACCTCGTCACCGGCGACTGGGTGCCTGAGGAATAGAGCACGCCGGTCCCGGCGTTGTTTGGCGCGCCGGTCCCCGCCCGGCGTGCCGCAGTTGGCGGGGCGCGTGGTCGGGGTTGTCGCGGCGTACACGCCGCCGCGACGTGGAGCGGGTTGCGTTCGCGATATTGCAGGTTGTGTGTTGGTGGGACGCGGTCTCCATGGGTACGGCCTTAGCCGCATCGACCCGGGGTGTCTTGTGCATTGAGCCGACCGTGCAGTTGTGGTCGTCTTGTGTCCGTACTCACGGCTGTGGTGGCGTGACCGTGCCATCGGTTGGGGATGAGTGACGCCCCGATGTCCGATATGTCGGCGGTGCGAACTTATACTGGCTACGCCCCTGAACCGACGAGGAGGTCACGTGGAGGCATCCGAACCGGTGCAGGACGGCGGACGAGCCGGACGGCCAAGCGTCCCGCGTCGTTTCGCAGCACTGCGCAACGGGGCCTCGCGGCCTTATCTCTTCACGTCGGGGCTGTCGATGATGGCCGACAACATCGAGCACGTGATCTCGTACTGGGTGCTGTGGGAGACGTTCCACTCCCCTGCGCTCGTCGGATTCCAGATCATCAGCCACTGGCTGCCGTTCCTCGTGCTGTCGGTGTGGACCGGAACGCTGGCCGAGAAATACGACTGCCGCAGGCTCATCCAGTTGGCGCAAGGCCTCTACATGCTCGTCTCCGTGCTCTGGGGCGTGCTGTTCCTCACCGGCTCGCTGCAGATGTGGGAGGCGTGCGTTCTGCTCGTGCTTCACGGCGTTGCCGGCTCCTTCTGGTCGCCGGCCGAGCAGTTGATGCTGCACGACTTCGTCGACCGCTCCGAGCTGCCCAGCGCCGTTCGGCTCAACGCGACGTTCCAGAGCCTCGGCCTGCTGCTCGGACCGGCCGTCGGCTCAGCGCTGCTGCTCTGGCTGGGCCCGACAGGCGGAATCTTCGCGAATGTCTTGTTCTACCTGCCGATGATGGTCCTGATGTGGCGAACGCCGTTCACCGGCCATACCAGGGATGCCGGAGTGCTCGTCAACAGGTCGATGGTGCGCTTCAGGGACCTGCCGCGGGTGCTGCGGGACATCCGCTCGAACCGGCTCATCGTCGCCATGATCGTGATCTCCGGACTCACCGCCGTGACGATCGGCAACGCCCTGCAGGTGTCGATGCCCGCGTTCGCAGGACAGCTCGGCGCGGGCTCGGAAGGCGACCTGACCTACGGCATGCTGCTGTTCGCCATGGGCTTCGGAGGCGTGGTGGGCGGCATCCTGCTCGAGGCGACGGGCATCATGCATCCGACTCTGAGGGCCGCCGTCATCTCCACCGTCGTCTTCGGCGGTGCCACGCTGGTCTTCGCCCTCACCGGCAACTACGCCATCGCCCTGATCGCCCTCGTCATCGCAGGTTGCGGTGAGATCGGCTCGCTGTCGATCACGCAGAGCGTCGTTCAGCTGCAGGCCCCCGCAGCCGAACGCGGCCGCATCCTCGGCGTGTACGGCACGTTCGCGTCGGGTCTGCGGACCGCAGGCGGCATCACTCTCGGAGTGCTTGGCGCGGTGGTCGGCATCATCCCGGCGGTCGCGACGCTGGCGGCCGTTCTCGTGGTCGGCGCGCTCGGCGCGTGGGTGTTCGCGGCGCGGTCCAGGCCGCAGGGGGCGCAACCCGACCCCGTGCCCTGAGCAGCGACCGGGGTCGGCGCGCCGACCTTGCTTCGTGAGGCCTTACTTCTTGACGCCCTGGGCTGCGACCGCTGCGGCGCCAGCTGCTGCGGCCTCCGGGTCGAGGTACTCCCCCGGCCCCAACGGGTTGAGATCCTCGTCCAGGCGGTAGACGAGCGGGATGCCGGTCGGGATGTTCAGCTCGGCGATGTCGTCGTCGCTGATGCCGTCGAGGTGCTTCACAAGGGCACGAAGAGAGTTGCCGTGCGCCGTGACGAGCACGGTCTTGCCATCCACAAGGTCGGGAACGATGTCGGACTGCCAGTAGGGCAGCATGCGCGCGATGACGTCCTTGAGGCACTCCGTGCGCGGGAGCTCGGCGTCGGGCAGGTCGGCGTAGCGGGCGTCACCGACCTGGGAGAACTCGCTGTCGTCATCCAGCGGAGGCGGCGGAACGTCGAACGAGCGACGCCAGAGCATGAACTGCTCGTCGCCGTACTTCTCCTTGGTCTCCGCCTTGTCGAGGCCCTGCAGCGCACCGTAGTGACGCTCGTTCAGTCGCCACGAGCGACGCACCGGAATCCAGAGGCGGTCGGCGGCGTCGAGAGCGAGATCCGCGGTCTGGATCGCCCTCGAAAGCACGGAGGTGTGCACGACGTCCGGGAGAAGGCCGCTGGATGCCAGCAGCTCGCCACCACGAGCGGCTTCGGCGCGTCCCTTGTCGGAGAGACGCACGTCGACCCAGCCGGTGAAGAGGTTCTTCTGGTTCCAGTCGCTCTCGCCGTGGCGCAGCAGTATCAGGGTGTAGGGGGCAGGCATGTTTCTAAGCGTATCTGTCAATGACGGAGGCCCGCGGGACAATGGAACCCGCCCGAACGTGAGACTCGAAGAAGCGGTAGCGACGAGAGGAGCCGAGCATGACCGCCACATATCCCGACCTGAACGGCAAGGTGGCCGTCATCACAGGAGGCTCGCGCGGCATCGGCGCCGCAACCGCGCGTGCTCTCGCCGACAACGGCGTTGACGTCGCCGTCGTCGGCCGTGATCAGCAAGCACTCGATCGCACCGTCGCGACGCTGTCCGAACGCGACGTGACAGCCATCGGCGTGATCGCCGACTGCACCGTCGAGGCCGACATCGAGCGCCTGCGTGACACGGTCGCGGCGCAGCTCGGCGACGTCGACATCGTTGCGGCGTTCGCCGGCGGGAACGGCATGCCCGTCCCTACCGCCGACGAGACGCTCACCCACTGGCACGAGGTGCTCGATTCCGACCTCACCTCCACCTTTCTCACCATCTCGGCCTTCCTGCCCGGCATGCTCGAACGGCACGGCGGAACGATCGTGACCATGTCGTCCTCCGCCGGACGGCAGGCGGCGGGGTCGTCCGCCGCCTATGCGGCAGCGAAGGGCGGGGTCATCGCGCTGAGCCGGCATCTCGCCGGCGAGTACGGACCGCAGGGCATCCGCGTGAACTGCCTCTCGCCATCGGCAGTGGAGAACGACAAGATGCGCGCCTGGACGTCGCAGGAGCAGCGCCGCCAGATCGGCGCCGCCTATCCGCTCGGACGCATCGGGCAGCCGGAGGACGTCGCGGACGCGACCCTGTTCCTCGCGTCGGACGCGTCGAGGTGGATCACCGGGCTCACGATCGACATCTCCGGCGGGCAGGTCATGCCCTGAGCGCGTCATCCACACGGCCGCCGGGCAAAGCGATCGGCACGGTCACACGCGGCACGACCAACACGAACCGTCTGCGCAGGGTCGATCGCTGGATCGCGGAGCAGCTCAGAACGCGGCCGGCGCTGCGCGCCATCTCCGGCCTGCTCGTCGTGGACCTCGGGTACGGAGCCAGCGGCGTCACCGCGTTCGAGCTGGAGGCGCGGCTGCGGCGGGTGCGCGACGACGTGCGCGTGCTCGGCCTGGAGATCGAGCCAGGGCGGGTTGCGCGTGCCCGTGATCAGCTCGAGCGGGTGCGCGAAGGTGCGACGCCGTTCGCGTCGGACTCCCACGTGTCGTTCGCCCGCGGCGGGTTCGAGGTGCCGACGCCGGGCGGGGAGGCCGTCGCGGTCATCCGTGCCTTCAACGTTCTGCGGCAGTACGACGAGGCAGACGTGGCCGAAGCGTGGCGGCTCATGCGCTCCCGGCTGATGCCCGAGGGGATGCTCGTCGAGGGCACGTGCGACGAGCTCGGCCGGGTGGCGAGCTGGGTGGCCATCACTCCGGACGCACCGCTGTCGTTCACGGTGTCGCTGCGTCTCGCCGAGCTCGAACGTCCGTCGATCGTGGCGGAGCGGTTGCCCAAGGCGCTCATCCATCGCAACACGCCAGGCGAACGGGTGCACGCGTTTCTCGGTGCGCTCGACGAGGCGTGGGCGCACGCCGCACCGCTGTCCACCTATGGCCCGGTTCAGCGATGGATCGCGACGGCCGAGCGGATGCGCGACCTCGGTTGGCCCGTACTCGCCGGCCGTTCGCGGTGGCGGCTAGGGGAGCTCAGCGTGCCGTGGGAGGCGGTGGCGCCGGGCTAGCCGAGGCGGGTTTCGAGACGCGCGCCTTCGGCGAGCTCCTCATCAACCAGCGGTGATGACGCGCGGCCTTCGGCGAGCTCCTCAACCAGCGGTGATGACGCGCGGCCTCGGCGAGCTCCTCAACCGGCGGTCTTGCGCGGGGTGCGGGCGACCTGGCCCAGTCGCGGGATGCGCGGCACGTTCGCCTCTGCCCCGGCATCCGGAGGCACGATCGCCTCCTGGGCGGCAGCGACGAGGGTGTCACCTGCGCGAACGCGGAGGTCGGCGGAGGCGTCCGTCGAGCGCTTGATCACCGCGAGAGCGACAGGCCCGAGTTCGTAGTGCAGGCCGGAAGAGGTGACCCGTCCGACGACGGCGTCGCCGAGCAGCACCTCGGCGCCGGGCTCGATCTGTGCGCTCTCCGAGCCGTCGAGGTGCAGAAAAACGAGACGACGCGGCGGATGCCCCAGGTTGTGCACCTTCGCGACGGTCTCCTGTCCGCGATAGCAGCCCTTGTTGAGGTGCACAGCGGTGCGCAGCCAGTCCAACTCGTGCGGAATGGTGCGGTCATCCACCTCGGTCGCGAGCCTCGGCCGCCATGCCGCGATGCGCAGGGCCTCGGCAGCGAGGGTGCCCGCGGCCGCCGGATGACCAGACGCCGCAGCTTCGGCGAGGGCGGCCAGCCGCGCCCTCGGCACCAGCGTCTCCACCCAGTGGTACGAGGCTCCAGGATGCCCGTGCTCGGCACTCGCGTACTGATGACCCCCCGCGACGACGGCCGGCCAGGGGTCGCGCCACACCAGGGCGACGCCGTTCGAGATCTCGGCCTCCGGCGTAGCAGTCGCACCAGGAGCATCGATCGAGCCGATCGTGGCGAGGTCGGCGGTGCGATCGGTGACCTCGACGCGCAGCATGAAGCGCATGGAGGTGAGGAACGCGAGCACCGCATCGGTGTCGGAACGCTCGGTGAGCAGCCAGGTCGTCTCACCGTCGTCGAGCACGTGAAGAGCGTGCTCGACGTGGCCTGCGGGGTCGAGCAGGAGCGCCTCGGCCGAGTGCCCCGGCGACAGGGTGCGCAGCGACTGGCTCGTCATCGAGTCGAGCCAGCTCAAGCGGTCGACACCGGAGACGCCGATCACACCGCGGCTCGACAGGTCGACGATCGCCTCGCCCGCTTCGAGTCGGCGCTGCTCGACGAGCGGGTTGCCGTAGTGCGCCGGAACTCCCGGATCGGACGCCGTCTCGGGCGAGGCGACGGCACCGGGGAGTTCGAGGAACGGCGAAGCCGGGAGTTCGACGGACAACCGGATCACTCCCCCGTCTCAGTGCCCGCGAGGTCGACTCCCGCAAGATCGGTGCGGGCGAGTCGTGCCGATGCATGCGTTCGCAGGTCCTGGCCGAGGGCTGCGATGTCCCACGCCCAGAGCAGGTGCGACTCGACAAGCCCGTACAACCGGGTCGCCGCGGCGTAATCCTTGGCGCCGGAGGTGCGAAGCACGGCATCGGTCGCGAGGTCGATGCGCGGTCCCTTAACTTGTCCGAGATAGAGCTCGGAGATGCCGTCCGGGTGCAGAATCTGGGCCTCGATGTCGAAGCCGCCGGTCGAGGTGCGCAGCGCCTCGACGGCCTGGGCGGTGTCGAACGGGCGAACGTCTGCACCGGGGAGAAGGCCGGGTCCGGCATCCTCGGGCAGCAACGTGCGGCTCAGCCGCCAGTAGCCGAGCTCCGTGGCGAGCGGCGTGTTCTGCTCATCGAGCAGCCAGGTGTACGAGCTGTACGCGAGGGCGGGGAGCCCGTCGTGGCTGAAGCTGATGCGCTGACCGAACTCCCGCTCGACGTGGTCGTCGTCGACCTTGTAGTCGAGCACGCCCGTGCCCTCCCAGACCCCGATGAGCCAGGAGAGCGGAACGAGCTCGGCGGGGAGCCCTTCTGGCAGAGAGATCAGCGCTGGCCCCTGAAGAGGTTGTAGACGACGAGCACGGACACGCCGGCGATCGCCAGCACGGCGAGCGACAACAGGCCGACGAAGACCAACTCGAGGGTGACAAGCATGGTGCTCAGTCTACCGAGGCTTACGCGTGCACGAGGAAGAGCACCCCGGTGGCGAGCGCGAGGATGACGAACGAGCCGGCCAGCGTCGCGCCGAACCGCATCACGAACCCCTGCTTCTCCTGCGTGGCGAGTTGCACGCACATGGCGACGAGGATGCTGCCGCCCATCGCGATGCCGAGCCAGCCCAGATAGACCTTCTCCGTCGCGAAGACGCCCACCAGCACGGCCGCGACCGCAGTCACCGCCCAGACCGAGACAACGGAGGTCCATCTCATGGTCGGGGTAAGGGCGTCGGTGGTCACGCCACCATTCTGCCCCGCGGCATGCTGCCCGGCGCAACCGCCTGCCCGAAGCCGGGCCCGCGCCCTCGGATAGGATCGGGGTACTTCTGAAGCGGCGGGAGGTCGCGTGGCTCGACTCTTGGTGCTGACGCCCACGCCCGCCGTCGAGGTGCTTCCCTCCCTCGGCCTGCTCAGCCACCAGGTTCGGCAGATTCCCTCGGATGCCTCGGCGCTCGTGAGCGCTCCAGGAGCCGACCTCATCTTCGTCGATGCCCGCCGCGACCTCGTCGGCGCGCGAGCGCTTTGCAAGATCCTGGCGTCGGCCGGCTCGTCCGTTCCGATCGTCCTCGTGCTCACGGAGGGCGGCCTCACCGCGGTGACCGGCGAATGGGGCATCGACGACGTGATGCTGGAGGGCGCAGGACCGGCCGAGGCCGACGCGCGCATCAGACTGGCGATCGACCGCAGGGCGTCGGAGCCGGAGCAGACCAAGATTCAGGCATCCGGCGTGACCATCGACGAGGCGAGCTATTCCGCCAAGGTGCACGGCCGGTCGCTCGACCTCACCTATAAGGAGTTCGAGCTGCTGCGCTTCCTGGCGACGCACCCCTCCCGTGTGTTCACCAGAGAGCAGCTGCTCAGCGAGGTGTGGGGCTACGACTACTTCGGCGGCACCCGCACGGTCGACGTGCACGTGCGACGGCTGCGCGCAAAGCTCGGCGACTCCGAGTCGCTCATCGGCACCGTGCGCAACGTGGGCTACCGCTTCAACGTGATCGACGACGACGAGGAAGGCTGACCCGGTGCAGGACGATGCACTGACCGTTCGACGTATCGAGCCCGAGCACTCTTCGAGCGTTCTAGCGGTGGCGGATGTCGCACGCGAGGTCGACGGCACCGACGCGTTCAACGAGCAGACCCGCCTCGATCTCGCCTCCGGTCGGCGCACGGGACACCTGGGTTCAGTGGGCGAGCGGCCGGTCGCGGCCGCTGTGACGGGAGGCGGCGAGCTCGACCTCGTCGTCGCGCCCGCGGAACGCGGCAGAGGCTACGGGACAGCACTCCTGGAGCGGCTGTTGCCGGAGCTCGAGTCGGATGTCTCAGCGTGGTCGCACGGCGATCATCCGGCTGCCCGGGCGCTCGCTGCCTCCCACGGGTTCGAGGCCGTTCGCACCCTGCTCGAACTGCTGCTTCCCGACCTGGGTCACGACGCCACAGGGGAGACCCCGTCGTCCATTGCGGCCAAGCGCGGCATCCGTATCACGCCGTTCGACCCGACGACGGATGTCGCGGAGTGGGTCGCCCTCAACGCGCGAGTCTTCGCATCCCACCCTGAGCAGGGGGGCGTCACCGCGGCCGACCTCGCCGAGCGGATGGCCGAGCCGTGGTTCGACGCGGCGGACTTCCTCATCGCCCGCGATGACCACGACGTGATGATCGGCTACGACTGGCTCAAGCTCGAGCCGGACTCCGACACCGGCGAGATCTACGTGCTGGGGGTCGCGCCGGAGGCCGCAGGAAAAGGCGTCGGCAGCGTGCTGCTCGCCGAGGGACTGCGGCGGATGCGCAGCAGGGGTCGCACCAGGGCATCCCTCTACGTCGAGGGCGACAACACCCCGGCCCTCGCGCTCTACCGTCGAGCGGGCTTCGTCGACCACAAGGTCGACATCCACTATCGCCGCCGCGCCTGATCCCCTATTGCCGTCGAGTCACCACCGTGCCGTCGAGCCACCACCTCGTCCGCGCGGATCGGGTGGTGGCTCGCGGATCGGGTGGTGGGCGCTGCCGTTAACCCGCTGTTCCCGCCCCGGTGACATGATGAGGGGATGGACGGCGAGGACATCCTGATCGGCTCCGCTCTGAGCACCGAGTTCGACGACAACTTCGACCAGCCGTGGAACCCGGAGCTCGATCCGACGCTTCCCGCCGACAGATATCTGGATCGCGAGCTGAGCTGGCTGGCGTTCAACCAGCGGGTGCTCGAGTTGGCGGAGGATCCGCTCATTCCGGTGCTGGAGCGCGCGAACTTCCTCGCGATCTTCGCGAGCAACCTCGACGAGTTCTTCATGGTGCGCGTCGCGGGCCTCAAGCGGCGCATCCTCACGGGCCTCGCCGTGCCGACGAACGTCGGAAGGGTGCCTTCCGACGTGCTCGCCGACATCAGTGCGAAAGCGCACGAACTGCAGGTTCGGCACTCGGCCGCGTACCACGACCTCGTGCTGCCTGCGCTGGAGTACGCAGGCATCTCGATCGTGACGTGGGACAGCCTGTCGCACGAGGACCACGAGCGCTTGCGTACGACGTTCCAGCAGCGCATCTTCCCCGTGCTCATGCCGTTGGCCGTCGACCCCGCGCATCCGTTCCCTTATATTTCAGGTCTCTCGCTGAACCTCGCTGTGCGGGTGCGCAACTCGCGCACCGGTAAGGAGCAGTTCGCACGCCTGAAGGTGCCGCAGATGCTTCCGAGGTTCGTGCGCATCGACTCGGGCGACCCGCAGGAGGCGATGCGGTTCATCCTGCTCGAAGATCTCATCGCCAATCACCTCGGCGACCTCTTCCCCGGCATGGAGGTCGTGGAGCACCATGTGTTCCGGGTGACCCGCAACGAAGACGTCGAGGTCGACGAGGACGAGACGGAGAACCTCATCCAGGCGCTCGAGCGCGAGCTTCTGCGTCGCCGGTTCGGTCCGCCGATCCGCCTCGAGGTGTCGCAGGACATGGATGACATCACGCTCGGTCTGCTCGTGCGTGAACTCGACATCACCGACCAGGAGGTCTACCGCCTTCCTGCGCCGCTCGACCTTGGCGGCCTGTTCGAGCTCTCCAAGGTGGAGCGTCCCGACCTGCACTACCCGAACCACGTGCCGACGACAGCCGCACAGCTGATGCCGCGCGAGCCGAACGCCAAGCCCGACGTCTTCGCGTCGATCTCCCGGGGCGACATTCTGCTGCACCATCCGTACGAGTCGTTCGCGACGAGCGTTCAGGCCTTCGTCGAGCAGGCTGCGCGCGACCCGCACGTGCTCGCCATCAAGCAGACCCTCTACCGTACGAGCGGCGACAGCCCCATCGTCGAGGCGCTGATCGATGCGGCCGAGCGCGGCAAGCAGGTGCTGGCGCTCGTCGAGATCAAGGCGCGGTTCGACGAGCAGGCGAACATCGAGTGGGCCCGCAAGCTCGAGAAAGCAGGCGTGCACGTCGTGTACGGCCTGGTCGGGCTCAAGACGCACTGCAAGCTCGCACTCGTCGTGCGCGAAGAAGACGGAGTGCTGAAGCACTACAGCCACATCGGAACGGGCAACTACAACCCGAAGACCTCCCGCATCTACGAAGACCTCGGCCTGCTCACGAACGACGACCAGGTGGGCAAGGACCTGACGAGGCTGTTCAACGAGCTCTCCGGCTACGCGATCGAGAAGAAGTTCAAACGACTTCTCGTCGCCCCCCTTCATCTTCGCAAGGGACTCATCAAGGCGATCGAGAACGAGCGGGCCAACGCGGAAGCCGGCCGACTGAGCGGCATCCGCATCAAGGTCAACTCGATCGTCGACGAGGCGGTGATCGACGCCCTCTATCGAGCCAGCCGCGCCGGTGTGCCGATCGACCTCTGGGTGCGCGGCATCTGCGGCCTCAAGGCCGGGCAGGAGGATTACAGCGCGAACATCAGGGTGCGCTCGATCCTTGGCAGGTACCTGGAGCACTCGCGGGTCTTCGCCTTCGTGAACGACGGCGACCCGCAGGTGTACATCGGCAGCGCCGACATGATGCACCGCAACCTCGATCGCAGGGTCGAGGCTCTCGTGCGCCTCACCGACCCCGCTCACCTTGCAGAGCTCTCCGACCTGTTCGACCGCGCGATGGACGATCGCACCTCGTCGTGGTGGCTCACATCGGACGGAAGCTGGGTCAGGCACAGTCTCGACGAGGACGGCAAGCCTCTCGACGACCTGCAGAATAGGCTCATGCAGCTTATTTCGCATCGGCCGCGCACAGGCACTCGCCGGTGACGGAAACCGCGATCTACGCGGGAGGCGCAGTCTGCTGGCGCATCCTCGACGGCGTCCCCAACATCCTGGTCGTGCATCGCACGAAGTACGCCGACGTCACGCTGCCGAAGGGCAAGGTCGACCCCGGCGAGACGCTCCCGCAGGCCGCCCAGCGGGAGGTGCGCGAAGAGACCGGTCTCGACGTGACACTCGGCGTCCCCCTCGGAGTGACGAACTACGTCATCTCCAGTGGCAGGGAGAAGTTCGTGCACTACTGGTCGGCGGAGGTCACCGAAGAAGCCGTGCACGCGTCGACCTTCGTACCGAACGACGAGATCGCCGGCATCGAATGGGTGCCGCTGCGCAGGGTGCGCAAATACCTGAGCTACAAGCGCGATGTGGAGATCATCGACCAGTGGGCGGCGCTCGCCGAGGAGCGCGTGACGCAGACCTTCGCGCTGATCGTGCTGCGGCACGCGAAGGCGACTCCGCGCTCCGGGTGGAAGGGCGAGGATGCCCGGCGGCCTCTGACCACGCTCGGCGAGCTGCAGGCGGCCAGCAACGTGCCAACCATCGCCGCCTGGCGTCCCAAGCGCATCGTCACCTCGAATGCTGTGCGCTGCGTCGAGACGGTCGCTCCTCTCAGCTCCGCGTTCGACATCGAGGCGAAGCGCACCACGAAGCTGTCGCAGGATGCCTGGGAGTCGGGAACCTCACCGCTGGGCATCCGCGACGTGATCGGCAAGCGCGTGCGCGTGCGCAAGACCGCCGTGCTCTGCAGCCACGGGCCGGTGCTGCCGGACATCATGCGGGAGATCGCCCTCGCTACGGGAACGACGATGGGCGCGTACATCCGCGAGGCCGCTTCGCTGGAGGTCGGCGAGTACTCGGTGGTCCACCTCTCCTCGACGAACCCTGCATCGGGCATCATCGCCATCGAGACGCACAGCCCCCGCACCTAGCGGGAATCGCGACCGCCTACCACGGCCGACCGCGGCACGCCCAGCGAGGATCGGCGTGCGGGGAGTCCGGTAACGCCTAGTTCACCTTCCGTTCACTGTTCGGGGGGACTCTGGTCAGCACGCGAGCATAGCTTCGCTAGCGGGCCGGACCGGCCCCCGACGCCGTACGTCTCCCGAACATCCGCTGCGCAAAGAGGCACACGCAGCTCGACGCAGCGGCAACGACCGATTCCGAAGGGAACACAGTGAAGTTCAACAAAGCAGCCGCGGTGGGCGCCATCGCACTTGCTTCCGCACTCGCCCTGACTGCCTGCTCGAGCGGCAACACCGGCGGCAGCACGCCTTCGCCCACGAAGACGAGCGCGGCAGTCGACTACAGCTCGCTCTCCGGCACGATCACCGCCGGTGGCTCGAGCGCACAGGCGAACGCACAGACCGCGTGGACGGCAGCATTCAAGGTGCAGGCACCTTCGGTGACCGTCAACTACGACAAGTCGCAGGGCTCCGGCGGCGGCGTGACCAACTGGCTGAACGGCTCCTACGACTTCGCGGGCACCGACGCCGGACTCACCTCCGAGCAGCAGACCCAGTCGCAGGCCAACTGCGGTTCGGGCGGCGCGCTGAACCTGCCGACGTACCTCTCGGGCGTCGCGGTCATCTACAACCTCCCGGGCGTGACGCTGCAGCTGTCGAGCAAGACCATCGCCGACATCTTCAGCCTCAAGGTCACCAAGTGGAACGACCCGGAGATCGCCGCCGACAACCCCGGCCAGACGCTGCCTTCCTCGGCGATCACCGTCGTGTCGCGCGCTGACGGCTCGGGCACCACGGCCAACTTCACGAGCTACCTGAGCCAGACCCAGCCGAGCATCTGGACCTACCCGGTCTCGACCGCATGGCCGGTTTCGGGCACCAGCGGCCAGCAGGGTGGTTCCGGTGTCGTGAACACCGTCACCGCCGGCGCCGGCACCATCGGCTACGCCGACCACAGCTCGATCGGCAAGGCTCAGGCCGCGAAGATCCAGGTGCAGACCACCAAGACCTATGTCGCTTACTCGCCCGCCGGCGCCACCCAGGCGTTCGACGAGTCGGCAACCGCCACCCCGCAGGTGAAGGGTGACCTGCTGCAGAAGATCGACTACACGAAGATCACCAGCACCTCGGCTTACCCGATCCCGCTGCTCTCGTACGACGTCGTCTGCACCACCTTCAAGGACTCCGCGCAGGCCAAGCTGACCACCGCGTACCTCGGCTTCGCCGCCAGCGAGACCGGCCAGAAGGTCTCGGCAGCCAACGCCGGTTCCGCACCGCTTCCGTCGGGCATCCAGTCCGACGTGGCCGCGAGCCTGAAGCTCGTCAAGTAGTAGCCGCCGTCTGCCCGCCCGATCAACCCGACGCGCACCCAGAAAGAGTGAAGTGACAGAGAACACCGCTGTGCGATCACCACTGAGCGACGTGAAGCAAGATCGGGCGGGCGGTAACGGCGCCCAGCGTCCCGGTTCCCCCCGCAGGGGGGCCGGGACGGCCCGTGTCAAAGCCCGTCCGGCCGACCGCATCTTCCGTACCCTGAGCACCGGCTCCGCCGGTCTCATCATGGTGATCCTGGCGGGCGTCGCCCTGTTCCTGATCATCAAGGCCATTCCGGCGATCGGCGCCAACTGGGCGACGAACCCCGACCTGAGCCACGGCACCACCCAGGGCCACACGTCGTTCCTCAACTACGTCGGCCCGCTCATCTGGGGCACGCTCTGGTCATCCTTCATCGCGCTCGTGCTCGGTGCACCGGTCGCGATCGGCATCGCCCTCTTCATCTCGCACTACGCGCCGCGCCGCCTGGCGAGCGTTCTCGGCTACCTGGTCGATCTGCTCGCCGCCGTGCCGTCCGTCGTCTTCGGCCTGTGGGGCATCTTCGTCATCCGGCCGTTCATCATCCCGTTCCAGGACTGGCTCAACCAGTACCTCGGCTGGATCCCGCTCTTCGGCGGCCCCGTGTCTCACACCGGATCGACCATCCTCGCCGGTGGCATCGTGCTGGCCGTCATGATCCTTCCGATCATCACCTCGATCTCACGCGAGATCTTCCTACAGACCCCGCGCCTTCACGAAGAGGCCGCACTCGCCCTCGGCTCCACGAAGTGGGAGATGGTCAGACTGGCCGTCTTCCCCTACGCCCGAAGCGGCATCGTGAGCGCCACCCTGCTCGGCCTTGGTCGCGCGCTCGGTGAGACGATGGCCATCGCGCTGATCATCTCGCCCTCGCTGATCTACTCGATCCACCTGATCACCGACACCAAGAACTCGCAGACCATCGCGGCGAACACCGCCCTGAACTTCCCCGAGTCGAACCCGCTGCAGCGCGACGCGCTGATCGCGACCGGCCTCACCCTGTTCATCATCTCGTTCGCCGTGAACTTCATCGCCAGATGGGTCGTCGGGCGGGCAGATGCCGGCAAGGCAGGGGGCAAGAAGAAGCGGGCGAAGCAGCTGCCGCCGTCCGACCCGACCTCCATGCTCACGGCGGACGCGACGGACAGCCCGCTGAAGGTCCGGTCGGAGAACGCCGCCGAAGACCTAGAAGTCGGTGATCCGAGCGACCTCGCCGCGGACGAAGCCCGTGCCGCCCTTGCAGAAAAGGACGCTGACCGATGAGCGCCACCGCCATCCCGAACAGCCGCCGACCCCGCGGCCCCGTACCCAACGCACTCGTCTCAGGGCAGCTCCCCCGGTTCTTCGAGCTGTACGCACTGATCGGGGCGCTGGCCGTCAGTGCGATCATCCTCGCTCTCATCGGCTTCAACATCGCCGGCTGGCTCGTGCTGTCAGCCGTGATCTACCTGCTCGGCATCGGCATCCTGTCCAGCGTCGTGGAGAACAGGCGCAAGGCGACAGACCGCATCGTGCGCGGCCTCGTCACCATCGCGTTCCTTCTCGCGCTGATTCCGCTGATCTCGACGCTGATCACGGTGATCGCCGGCGGTGCACCGGTGCTCACCTGGCAGTTCATCACCACAACCGGCGGAAGCGTTTTCGACCCGCAGACCCTCAAGGTCACGGTCATCCAGGGCGCGTGGCAGGCCGTTGTCGGCACGCTGATCATCACCGGCATCGCGGCGGTGATCTCGATTCCGATCGGCATCCTGGCCGCCATCTACCTGGTGGAATACGCTCAGCCGAAGCAGTGGATGGCGCGCACGGTCACCTTCCTGGTCGACGTCATGACGGGCATCCCCTCGATCGTCGCCGGTCTGTTCGCGTTCTCGCTGTTCACCCTGATCGTCGGGCCGAAGGCATTCAGCGGATTCTCCGCATCGATCGCCCTGTCCGTTTTGATGATCCCGATCGTGATCAGGTCGACGGAGGAGATGCTCAAGCTCGTCTCCAGCGACCTGCGCGAAGCGTCGTACGCGCTCGGCGTGACGAAGTTCTCCACGATCGTGCGCATCGTGCTGCCGACGGCCATCGCGGGCATCATCACCGGTGTCATGCTTGCGATCTCGCGTGTCATCGGTGAGACCGCGCCGATCTTCATCGCGGCGAGCTTCACCAACAACTTCAACGCCAACCCGTTCGAGGGTCCGATGCAGACGCTGCCCGTCATGGCGTACGCGGACTACAAGTTCCCATCGACGGACATCCAGGCGTCGTACCAGTCGGCGTGGGGTGCTGCATTGCTCCTCGTGCTGCTCGTCGTCATCTTCAACCTGATCGCGCGCATCGTCGCCAGAGTCTTCGCCCCCAAGGGCCTGCGCTGACGCGCGGGACCACTCAGAACCAGTAGGAGCAAGCGTGTCCAAGCGCATCAACGTGAACGACCTCAACGTCTACTACGGCGACTTCCTCGCCGTCGAAGGCGTGAGCATGACGATCGAGCCGCGCACCGTCACCGCCTTCATCGGCCCGAGCGGTTGCGGCAAGTCGACCTTCCTGCGCACCCTCAACCGCATGCACGAGGTGATCCCCGGCGCACACGTGGAGGGCGATGTGCTCATCGACGGCGACAACCTCTACGCGCCGGGCGTCGACCCCGTGCTGGTGCGTCGGCAGGTCGGCATGGTGTTCCAGCGGGCGAACCCGTTCCCCACCATGTCCATCCGCGACAACGTGCTCGCCGGCGTCAAGCTGAACAGCAAGCGCATCAGCAAGAGCGACGCCGACGGCCTCGTCGAGAAGTCGCTGCAGGGCGCGAACCTGTGGAACGAGGTGAAGGACCGCCTCCACCTGCCGGGCTCTGGTCTCTCGGGCGGACAGCAGCAACGTCTGTGCATCGCGCGTGCGATCGCGGTCTCCCCGGACATCCTGCTGATGGACGAGCCGTGCTCGGCTCTCGACCCGATCTCGACGCTCGCGATCGAGGACCTTATCGAGGAGCTCAAGCGCGAGTACACGATCGTGATCGTCACGCACAACATGCAGCAGGCGACCCGCGTCTCGGACAAGACGGCGTTCTTCAACATCGCGGGAACCGGCAAGCCGGGCAAGCTCATCGAGTACGACGACACCGCGACCATCTTCACGAAGCCGACGGTGCAGGCCACCGAGGACTACGTCTCCGGCCGCTTCGGATAAGCCGGCTCGTACCGCGAGACTGCACGCCCGCGCGACGACTGTGGGTAATACCCGCAGCTTCGGCGTGGGCGTGCAGTCTCGCGACGGTTCGGTAAACTAGTCAGCGGCCGGGCCGCAGTAACCCCGGGCTCCATCATTCGCCGCTCCGAGCGGCCTCGCGCCGAGAGGCGTTCTGCGGCCTGGCCGTACTTGATGTGATCCGGGCTGTGCCCGGATCACATCAATCCAAGGAGTCTCCTCGCCAGAGGGATGCTGCGGCGGTGAGCTCTGCGGCGAACTGGGAGAAGCGCAGGGCGCGACGCGTGAGCACCGTTGCACGCTCGGGCTCGGTCGGCTCGGCGTCATCCGCGAGGCTCGTGCATCCCGAGGCGCTCACCCGGCAGAAGGCCGCGGCGCGCTCGAGGGCGACGGCGAAGTCACCCTCGAAGACGCCGCGAAGAATACGGTCGGCGAGGTCGATGATCTCGCTCGGACCCGTCGGCAACTCGGCCCCCGCGACGACGGGGTCGATGGACTGCAGGATGTCCGCCCCTCGCTGATACTGCAGGCTCGCCGCGTGCGGATCCTCGCGGATCGCCAACCGCAGCAGGTAGATGCGCCAGAGCGCGCCGGGCAGGCTGCGAGCGCCCGCCTGCGACCACAGCTCGGCGATGGCGTCGATGCCGTTCTCGTCGGTGTAGTTGACGAGCCGCGACACCACCTCGGGATCCGGATGCCTGCGCACGCGTTCCAGCAGCGCCGCGGCGGTCTCGTGTGCCACGCGGCTGGCCTCCGCCGGGTCGTCCGCACCGTGGAAGGTCTCGAACTTGCCGCCGGAGAACTTGGTCGGCTTGTGGAACGGGCGGCTCTCGTCGGTCATCCCTCCAGCATCCCGTATGCGCACCGGTGCCGCAGGGGCTGATGCGGTGGGCGGGGCGGCGGATGAGGCAGCGAACGGTTCGGGACGCCGTACCGCCCCGGGTAGATTGTTCTCTGACGCCCCTCTAGCTCAGTTGGTAGAGCATCGGACTTTTAATCCGCGGGTCGCCGGTTCGAGCCCGGCGGGGGGCACCGATGAATCACTGGGATCCCGGCCCGTGCGTGACTGAATCAGCCTTCTCGAATCTGGGATTGGAGCCGGCCACGTGTCTAACGTCAACAATCTTCGTATCGGTGTGCTCGGCGCGGCTCGGATCGTCCACCATGCACTGATCACGCCTGCCGCCGGAATCCCGGGCGTAGACGTGACCGTCATCGGCGCGCGCGACGGGGAGAGAGCGGCGGCGCACGCCCGCAAGTACGGCATCCCAGCGGCGGTCACTGGGTATGACCGTGTGCTCGAGCACCCCGAGGTGGACGCCGTATACATTCCCTTGCCGAACAGCCTGCACGCCGAGTGGGTTCTCAAAGCGGTCGAAGCAGGCAAACACGTTCTGTGCGAGAAGCCGTTCGTGTCGAACGCAGCCCAAGCGCAACGCGTTGCCGCTGCGGTCGCCGGAGAAGGCAAGATCGTCATGCAGGCCTTCCACTACCGGTACCACCCGTTCACCGAGCGCATCCGCCAAGTCGTGGCTTCGGGCGAGCTCGGCGCGATCCGGTCGATCGAAGTCGTTCTTCACGCGCCGATCCCACCGGGCAAAGACATCCGGTGGAGCTTCGACCTCGCAGGCGGCTCGATGATGGATCTTGGATCGTATGCCGCCCATATGCTTCGGCACGTCATCGGAGAGGAACCCGAGGTCGTCTCTGCTGCCGCCAAGACCTGGCGCAAAGGGTCGGTGGATCGCTGGATGCGCGGCGAGGTCGCGTTCCCAAGCGGCGCGATGGGCGGATTCAGCGTGGCGATGTGGTCCGGACGCCTTCTCACGATGGGTCTTCACGTCATCGGCGAACAGGGTGAGATGCACGTGCGCAACCCGCTGATGCCGCAACTGCTCGGGAAGGCGGTGATCCACACCCCGACCGGCCGAACCGTCGACCGCGCCGAACATCGCTCAAGCTATGCGGCCCAGCTGGAAGCCTTCCGCAACGCAGTGCTGCACGGCCGCCCCGTGATCACCGACCCGGACGACGCAGTAGCGACTATGAAGATCATCGACGCGACCTACACCGCCGCGGGACTGCCGATCCGACCCGGCGAATGAGCGGCACTGAAGCCACTCCCATAGCGATCACCGCGCCGCGCGGCACCGCCAGCGCTTGTCGTGAGCAATCCTCAGGCGTATTTTGGGAGAGCTGCGACCGTCAGGAGCCAGGTATGAGCTCGAACGAGATCCGTCCATTCCGTGTTGAGATTCCTCAGGAGGAGCTCGACGATCTGAATCGCCGGATTCGGGCGACGCGATGGCCGACGAAAGAGACGGTCAGCGATGCCTCCCAGGGCGTCCAGTTGGCCACGATGCAGGCCGTTGCCGACTACTGGTCCACCCGCCACGACTGGCGGAAGGTCGAGGCGCGGCTGAACTCGTTCCCCCAGTTCCTCACCGAGATCGACGGCGTCGACATCCATTTCTTACACGTGCGTTCGAGGCACGAGGATGCCCTGCCGATGATCGTGACCCACGGGTGGCCCGGCTCGGTCATCGAGCAGTTGAAGATCATCGAGCCGCTCACCGATCCCGAGTCGTATGGGGGCACCCCGGCGGACGCGTTCCACCTGGTGATCCCCTCGCTGCCCGGCCACGGATTCTCGGGCAAGCCGACTGTCACGGGCTGGGATCCGATCCGGATCGCGTCGGCATGGGCCGCGCTGATGTCGCGCCTTGGCTACACCCGATACGTGGCTCAGGGCGGCGACTGGGGCAACGCGGTGACGGAGCAACTGGCGTTGCAGAAGCCGCCCGGCCTGATCGGCATCCACACCAACATGCCCGCGGCCGAGCCCGACGCGATCTCGGCGATCGTTCCAGGTGGTCCAGAACCGGCGGGCTTGTCCGAGGATGAGAAGCAGGCATGGGATCAGCTGGTCTACTTCTGGCTGCACGGCCTCGGCTATGCGCAGGAGATGGCTGGCCGACCGCAGACGCTGTACGCCCTCGAGGACTCCCCGATCGGCCTGGCCTCCTGGATGCTCGACCACGACCCGGCCAGCGAGGCGATGATCGCGCGGGTCTTCGCCGGTGGCACGGAGGGTCTCTCTATGGATGACGTGCTCGACAACGTCGACCTGTACTGGTTCACGAAGACGGCCGTCTCATCCGCCCGGCTCTACTGGGAGAGCAACCTGTCGTTCTTCGGCCCGAAGGGCGTGACGCTGCCCACCGCGGTCAGCGCGTTCCCCGAGGAGATCTACACAGCTCCCGAGAGCTGGGTGCGCGCCGCCTATCCGAACTTGCTCCGGTACAACCGGCTGGCGAAGGGCGGCCACTTCGCGGCCTGGGAGCAGTCGGACGCGTTCGTGAGCGAGATGCGCGAGTCCTTCAAGACGCTGCGCTGAAGGCGGACCTCGTGCTCCGGATCAAGCAGATCGACGCCGGTGTGCTCAACGTCGGCTACGTGGAGGACGGGCCCGTCGACGGGCAGACCGTGCTTCTCTTGCACGGCTGGCCCTACGACATTCACGCATTCGACGAGGTGACCCCGAAGCTCGCGGACGCCGGGTACCGGGTCATCGTCCCTTATCTGCGCGGGTACGGTTCGACCCGGTTTCTGCGCGACGACGCTGTGCGCAACGGCGAGCCGGCGGCCTTGGGACGTGATGCGATCGATCTGATGGATGCCCTGGGCATCCCGACGGCGATAGTCGCCGGGTTCGATTGGGGTGCCCGAACTGCCGACGTGATGTCGGCACTCTGGCCGGAGCGGTGCGCCGCGCTGGTCTCGGTGAGCGGCTATCTGATCGGCAGTCAGGCCAGTGGCGCTTCGCCGTTGCCTCCGGCCGCCGAGCAGCTCTGGTGGTATCAGTTCTATTTCGCGACCGAGCGCGGGCGCGCGGGATACGCCGCGAACACCCGCGAATTCGCCGAGCTGATCTGGCGCACCGCGTCACCGAAGTGGGCATTCGACGACGCGACCTTCGCCCGCAGCGCAGCGGCGTTCGACAGTCCCGATCACGTCGAAGTCGTCATCCACAACTACCGGTGGCGGCTGGGACTGGCCGAAGGAGAGCCTCAGTACGCCGACCTCGAGGCGCAGCTGGCGTCGGCTCCCACGATCACTGTGCCGACCATCACGATGGAAGGCGACGCGAACGGCGCACCGCATCCGGACCCCAGTTCTTACGCGGCGAAGTTCTCGGGGTGGTACTCCCATCGCATGGTCGGAGGTGGGGTCGGCCACAATCTGCCGCAGGAGGCACCACAGGAGTTCGTCGACGCCATCCTCGACGTGGCGTCGCGATCCGGCGATGCAGCCCACGTGACTGCAACAGGTGGATAGGAGAAGAGCGATGAGCATGATCGACGACGCACTGGCGGCCAATGCGGCCGCAGCCGCCGGATACGACGCGAGCCGTGGAGGGCCGCCGAAGCCCAAGATCGCGATCGTGACCTGCGCGGATCCCCGCCTCAGCGGCATCCTCGGACTGCTCGGATTGGATGAGGCCGACGTCGACATGATCCGAAACGTCGGCACGGTGATCGACGACGATTCGATCAGGTCGCTGGTGATCTCGACGCGTGTCCTTGGAACGAAGGAGATCATGATCATCAACCACGACGGATGCGGAATGACCACCTTCACCGACTCAGCCCTCGAGTCGCGTCTGCGTTCGGAGTCCGGTCAGTGGCCGATCGCCCCTGCCCGATTCTTCAGCTTCACGGACCCGGTGGCGAACACGCGGGAGCAGGTACGCAAAACGCGATCGCATCCGTGGATCGCCGCCGACGTGCCCGTTCGCGGATTCATCTTCGACGTCAGCACAGGGTTGCTGTCCGAGGTGACCGCTGATGACGCGTCCAGCGACGTCGGGTGACGGGGGTCCGATCGTGCCGGGCGACTCGCGACAGCCGAGCGAGGCGATGCAGCACCTTCTGCGCTCGTTGAAGCAACGCCAGGCCGAATCCCCTCCCTCGCCGCCGTCGCTCGCGGACGAGCGCGCGAACTTCGCCCCGGCGGGTCCTGTGTACCCGATCCCCGACGACGTCACGGTGACCGAGGTGTCGGCCGACGGGGTTCTCGCATACTGGCTGGATGCCCCAGGAGCGGACCACGACCGGGTGCTGTTGTTTCTCCACGGCGGCGGGTATCGATTCGGCTCGATCCGCAGTGATGGCGAGCTGGCGGCGCGCATCGGGCGTGCCGCGGGGATGCGCGTGTTGTTCGTCGAGTACCGGTTGGCTCCCGAGCATCCGTATCCGGCTGCCATCGATGACGTTCTGACCGTATGGAGCTGGCTGCATACCGGGCCAGGGACAGTCCCGCGCACCGCAGCGGTCGCCGGTGACTCGGCAGGCGGTGGCCTCGCTGTCGCACTGCTCGTCGCAACACGCGACGACGGCGGGAACCAGGCCCGGGCGGCGGTGCTCATGTCGCCGACCGTCGATCTGACGAGCTCGGGCGCGTCGATGTCGGAGCGGATCGATCAGGACCCGATCTCGACGCCGGACCTCCTTCACGAGCTCGCTGCCGACTATCTCGCCGGCGCAGACCCCCGAACACCCCTCGCCTCCCCGCTGTTCGCGCCGCTCAACGGCTTACCGCCACTCCTGATCCTGGTCGGAACCGCCGATCTGCTTCTCAGCGACTCCGAACGATTGGCGAAGGCCGCTTCAGACGCAGGCGTCGAGGTCGAGCTGCAGATCGGTGATGGCCTCCCTCACGTCTATCCGCTCATGCTCGGCACTCCCGAGGCTGCTGCGGCTACTGCGAGAATCGGCCGCTTTCTGCATCAAAGAGTCGCCTGACCATCGAAAAACCGGTTAGGTGAGCGCCTTGGCGAGTAGTTGGCCGAGTGCCCGTTGCTCACTCGGGTCGAGCGAGCCAAGCATCGACTGGAGTGTGCGGGTGAATTCGTCGGTGAGTTGCTCAGCCAGCCTCGCGCCCTCGTCGCTGAGCATCACGTCGACAGCACGCCTGTCGACTGGGTTGGGGGCTCGAGTGACAAGCCCCAGTGCCTCGGCGCGAGAGACCAACCCGGTCAACGTCGACTTTTCTAGACCGAGATGATCGACCAGGTCCGACATTCGAGGGCGTCGGTCGCGAAGGATTGCAAGCACGCGCAGCTGAGTCAGCGAAAGATCGTTGTCCGCCGCGAGCTTGGTCAGTGCTCCCATCATCCAGAAGGCCATCTGGGACAGAGCGTCGACGAGTCCCGCCGTGAAGTCGGGCGCCCCGGCGCCGCGCTCGAGAGAGGGCAACATGCCTCCTTGCATTGGTACGTAATACGAACTAGGTTAGTTCGTATTACCAACTATATCAGGAGGGGTCGTGAAGGCAGCTGTTGTCAGTCGGTTCGACCGGCCACCACGATTCGAGGAATTCCCACTTCCTACGGAACTCGGTCCGCATCAGGAGATAGTCGATGTTCTCGCCGCCGGTCTGCATCCGCGCGTGCGATCCCAGGCAGCCGGAGCGCACTACACCAGCACGGACGAGCTTCCCCTGGTGCCGGGCATCGACGGTGTTGGCCGCACCGCGGAAGGCCAGCTGCTCTATTTCATCCTTCCCGATTCCGCGCTCGGGTCTATGGCTGAACGAACCGTCATAGACCGTCGCCGCAGCATCTCGCTCCCTGCAGGAGTCGACCCCGTTCAGATCGCCGCCGCCATGAACCCTGCGATGTCGTCCTGGGTCGCACTTCGGCGTCGCATCGCTATTCAGCCGGGCCAGAACGTTCTGGTCCTGGGCGCCACGGGAAACGCAGGTCGCCTGGCGATCCAGGTGGCGAAGTATCTCGGCGCAGGAAACGTGACCGCTGTCGGCCGCGGTGCGCACAGGCTGACGGGACAGGGCGCCGACGCGATCGTCTCGCTCGACGGAGACGAGCACGAAGTGGCCGAGGTACTTGGCGACGCCGGAACGGAGATCGATATCGTGCTCGACTACCTCTGGGGGGCGCCAACCAGTGACGCCCTCCGCGCCATCGTCCCCCGCCGCGAAGACGACGAACGGCAGCTGACCTGGATCCAGGTCGGGTCGGTCGCAGGAGCGGACGCGGCAATCCCCTCCGCGGCGCTCCGCGCCACGAAGCTGCAGCTGATCGGCAGCGGGCAGGGATCTGTCACCACCGGAGACATCGTCACCGAGCTCTCTGCCCTCACCGCCGCCATGAGCGACGCCGCTTTCGTCATTTCGGCACGGCCAGTCGCCCTTCGTCACGTTCAGCAAGCGTGGCAGGAGAGCACCGGATCGACCGACCGACTCGTTCTCACCACATCAGAATGACGGTGATCAGGGACGCGTCCGGCTGCGGGCGCCACTGAATCGCTGGCTCGTTGCTCAGCGCCTGCTGGCGATCATGTAACGCTCGTCGTCGATCACTTTGCCCCAGTAGATGGGTTCGGACATCGAGCGAACGGACGCTTCTCTCCGGCTGCCAAGGACGATCCGCTGCGCCTCGCGCGCCGTGAGACCCGCTGAGCCCCACCGCCCCTCGATGAGCACCATGACCCCCTGCGGCTTCAGAAGCTCGACCCATCTGCGCACTGCCAGGGCAGGATCAGGCATCGCCCACAAGACGTGCCGGCACAAGACGACGTCGTAGCCGGCCCGATCGAGACCCGGAGCGGCCGCGTCCCCGATCACGAACCTCGCCTCTGGCACCTTCTGCCGTGCACGACGGACCATCTCCGGGGAGAAGTCGAGGCCATCGACCAGATACCCGGCGTCGGTCAAGAGACGAGTCAATGTGCCCGTGCCGCATCCGATATCGGCCACTCGCGCCGGCGCACCGGGGAGCGCCTCCAGAAGCAGATCGCGCCACGCGGCCCGGGTTCGCGGATCCGCGAGCCCATGGTCCGCCGCGTCGTCGAAAGTCTCGGCGGCGTCATCCCAAAGTTCCCGACCCATCACGCCACGCTAGGACCGACCTCCGACACTGACTCGACGATGGGACGGTCGCATGCGGAACGGTCCGCCCGTGCAGAGGTTGCGGCGGGCACGTGATGTGGGTTTCATACATCATGACCGGGGAATGATTGCCGTGCCCCGGGTGTTCATAATCAATGCAAACGCATATAACGGCAATCGGATCGCGGCGTTCGCCCAGCACGGTCCTACAAACAGGGGGTCATCCTCATGCAGTTCGGAATCTTCTCGGTCAGCGACATCACTCGCGACCCGGTCAGCGGAGAGACGCCCAGCGAGGCTGAGCGCATCTCGGCGGCCGTGAAGATCGCGGTCAAGGCAGAGGAGGTGGGCCTCGACGTCTTCGCCATCGGCGAGCACCACAACCCGCCGTTCTTCTCCTCGTCACCCACCACGCTGCTCGCGCACATCGCCGCGCTCACGAAGCGCCTCGTGCTCACGACCTCCACGACGCTGATCACCACCAACGACCCGGTGCGCATCGCCGAGGAGTACGCGATGCTGCAGCACCTCTCGCAGGGCCGCATGGACCTCATGCTCGGCCGCGGCAACACGGCGCCCGTCTACCCGTGGTTCGGGCAGGACATCCGGCAGGGCCTCCCCCTCGCACTCGAGCACTACAACCTGCTGCACCGCCTGTGGCGCGAAGACGTCGTGGACTGGGAGGGACGTTTCCGCACCCCGCTGCAGGGCTTCACCTCCACTCCGCGGCCACTCGACGACGTTCCACCGTTCGTGTGGCACGGGTCGATCCGCACCCCGGAGATCGCTGAGCAGGCCGCGTACTACGGCGACGGTTTCTTCGCGAACCACATCTTCTGGCCGAAGGAGCACACCCAGCGCATGGTGGAGTTCTACCGTCAGCGCTTCGAGCACTACGGGCACGGCAGCGCCAAGCAGGCGATCGTCGGGCTCGGTGGGCAGACATACATCGCGAAGACCTCGCAGGATGCCGCACGCGAGTTCCGGCCCTACTTCAACGAGGCGCCGGTCTACGGCCACGGCCCGACCATGGAGGACTTCACCCAGCAGACACCGCTCACGGTAGGCAGCCCGCAGGAGGTCATCGACAAGACGCTGTCGTTCCACGACTACGTCGGCGACTATCAGCGCCAGCTCTTCCTGATCGACCACGCCGGGCTGCCGCTCGGTGCGGTGCTCGACCAGCTCGAGCTGCTCGGCGGCGAGGTCGTCCCTGTACTGCGCGCGGAGCTGGAAGCTCGCCGCGACCCCGAGGTGCCGGATGCGCCGACCCACCAGAGCCTGGTGAAGGCGAAGTACGGTGACGACGAGCCGCGTCAGCCCCGGCCGAACGCCAACCGCGGTGACAACGTGACCGGTGGATCCCCCTATCAGGACACGGCTGACGACGAGAGCGCCGACGGCCACACAGCAGAGGTCGACGCGTGACCGGCAGCAGAAACGAGGATCGGGGGCAGGACGTGAGCATGAGGATGCCTCAGCGCGAGTTCCGGCTCGTGGTGGTGAACGCCGGCATCAGCGACCCGTCGTCGACGAAGCTGCTCGGCGACCGCATCGCCCAGTCGGCGCGCGACATTGCGGAGCAGCGCGGAAGCACGGTGTCCATCGCGACGGTCGAGCTGCGGGAACTTCTTCCCGAGCTGTCCGGTGCGCTGGCATCCGGCCTGCTCGGCCCGCGCTTCACCGCCGCAGTCGAGGCATTGCGGGAGGCCGACGGCGTGATCGCCAGCACGCCCGTCTACAAGGCCGGACCGAGCGGGCTCTTCAGCTCGTTCTTCCAGGTGCTCGACAACGATCTGCTGATCGCGAAGCCTGTTGCGCTCGGTGCGACGGCGGGGACGGCACGGCACGCGCTCGTCGTCGACGAGCAGATGCGGTCGCTCTTCGCCTACCTTCGCGCGCTGACCGTGCCGACGTCGGTGTTCGCATCGACGGAGGACTGGCAGGACAAATCTCTCGGTTCCCGCATCGATCGTGCGGCCTTCGAGCTCGTGCTGCTGATGGAGAGCGGATTCGAGCGCTCGGTGCGCGGAGAGTCGTGGCGCAGGTACCAGCACGAGTACGGCAGCGCGGGCGGATCCGAGCTGTCGATCGACCTGAACAGCGACCTGATGCGGCTCGCGACCGGCGGGTCGCTCGCTCCCGAGAACGCCGGAATCGCGGGCATCGACGAGGACTGAGGAAGCCGGTCAGCGGGTCTCGCCATAACCGTCACCCGTGCCGGTTAGACTCGCCCGACGATGTCCGTGAAGCTCCAGACTCGTCCGCCCGTGCCGCCTGAATCGGCGGCTCCAACCCGCATCGGCGGGCTGGACGGGCTGCGCGCGCTGGCGGTGCTCGCTGTGATCGGATACCACTTCCTGCCCACCGCGTTCCCCGGCGGCTTCATCGGCGTCGACGTGTTCTTCGTGATCAGCGGATTCCTGATCACGACGCTCCTACTCGGCGCGATCCGACGCAAAGAGCCGATGAAGCGCTTCTGGGCACGACGGGCGCGACGTCTGCTGCCGGCGCTTCTGATCGTCGTGATCCTCTGCAGCACGGTCGCGGTGCTGATCGGCGGCGACGTGCTGGTCGGCCTCGGCGCTCAGGTGCTGGGTGCCGTCACGTTCAGCAGCAACTGGGTCGACATCGCGCTCGACCAGAGCTACTTCGCGTCGACATCGCCCGAGCTGTTCCGCAACCTGTGGTCGCTGGGGGTCGAGGAGCAGTTCTACCTCGTCTGGCCGCTCATCATGCTGCTCATCGTGGCCGTGCTGCCGCGCGGAGCACGTCCCATGGCGGCTCTCGTGCTCGGTGCCGCGTCCGCGATCGCGATGGCACTGCTGTATGTGCCTGGCTCCGACCCGAGCCGGGTCTACTACGGAACAGACACCCACTTCTTCGGCCTCGCGTTCGGCGCAGCCCTCGCACTCGCGCTCGACGGTCTCTCCCGCTATGACGAGTACGGCCGCCCTCGTCTCGCCGGGCGGCTCGAGGCTCGCTGGGCGCCCTTGGTCGGGATCGTCTCCCTGATCGGGCTGGCCGCCTTCGTGTTGCTCGTGCACGACACGGCGGCGTTCCCGTATGACGGAGGGCTGGTGCTGGCATCCGTCGCCTCGGTCGGCATCGTCTGGTCGGCGACCAGGCACAGGGCGACCATGGGCAGGATGCTCGACGCACCACCCCTCCGCGCGGTCGGTGTGCGCTCCTACGGCATCTACCTCTGGCACCTGCCGATCTGGGTCCTGCTGGGACTCGTCTGGCCCCTATCGCACGATTGGCCGACGGCCGCCGGCAAGGTCGTCGTCGCGCTGGCACTGACCGCGGCGGCGGCGTGGCTGTCGTACCGCTTCGTGGAGACACCGATTCGCACGCGCGGGTTCGGCGTGCTCATCCAGCCGTTCCGCAGCGACATACGGCGCGCGCATCCCGCCGCCTTCGTGGCCGGATGCACCGCACTGGTGCTTCTGATGGTCGGGGTGGCCTCAACCTCGGCCGCCGCCATGAAGAGCGTCTCGTACGTGTCGACGGCTCAGCGGCAGGTCGCCAGCGGGCAGGCCGCGATCGACAGAGCGCGCTCCGAGGCGCTGCACGCGACGCCGACGCCGACGGGGAATCCGACTGCGTCAGCGTCGGCGCGACCGACCACGTCACCATCGGCGAAGCCGACGCCGTCGCCATCGGCGAGTCCGTCCCGATCCGGCACGCCTGCCCTGCCGGCCATCCCCGCAGCTCCCGCCCCGCGTGACGGCAGCGACATCACGGCGATCGGCGACTCTGTGATGCTCGCGTCCGCGCCGGCTTTGCTTCGCGCGTTCCCTGGCATCGACATCGACGCCGTCGTCTCACGTTCACCGAGGGATGCGCCCGACTTGATCGCGCAGAAGGCGGCCGCGGGAAAGCTGAGGTCGGTGATCTTGATCGGGCTCGGCACGAACGGCTATCTCGGCACCGGAACCCTCGACCGGGTTCTGGCGGCGGCGGGACCCGACCGCAAGATCGTCTTCGTCAACATCTACGCGGACGAGCCGTGGCTCGGCGAGGTCGACGGCGACCTGGCAGCGTTCGTCGCCGCGCATCCTGGCCAGACCGCCCTTGCGGATTGGCACGATGCCATCGCGCCGCACGTCGACGTGCTCGCACCCGACCACATCCACCCGGGCGGCACGGGCGGCCAGATCTACGCGGCGTGCGTGGCGGACGCGCTGGATCGACTCGGCTGAGCGGCGGGTTTCGAGACGCGCCGCTTCGCGGTGCTCCTCAACCCACGGGAGCGGCTGAGTGGCCCAGCGTCAGCGCTCCACGACTACCTTGCCGACAGTGTGCCCCGATTCGACCAGCCGGTGGGCCTCGCGGAAGGTCGCGGCGTCCCATCCGTGCAGCACCGTGGTGACCGTGGACACCACGCGGCCCGAGTCGACCAGAGCGGCGACGGCGTTCAGAAGCTCGTGCTGCACGATCATGTCGGTCGTGCGTTGCACCGGACGGGCGAACATGTACTCCCAGTGCCAGCTGAGGCTCTTGGGCTTGAGTGCGTCGAGGTCGACATCCTTGCCGGAATCGATGGCGACGACACCGCCGAACGGCCGCAGCATCGCCGCGAAGTCGGCTGCACGCCCGCCGCTGTGTGCGGAGAAGATCCAGTCGACTCCCTCCGGTGCGATGTGCTTCACCTGCGAAGCCAGGTCGTCGTGATGGTCGACGACGTCGTCCGCGCCGTGGCGTCGCACCCACGCCTCGTTCTCGACGCCCGAGGCCGTCGCGATCGTGCGCACCGACGGCAGCAACTCGCGCACGAGCTGAAGCAGGATGGACCCGACACCGCCCGTCGCGCCGACGACGAGAAGGGTTCCCTCGTCTGCTCCGCTCAGCCGGAGCTTGTCGAACAGCGACTCCCACGCGGTGATCGTGGTGAGCGGCAGCGCGGCGGCCTCGGCGAAGCCCAGCGAGCCCGGCTTTCTTCCGACGATGCGCTCATCCACGAGCTGAAGGTCGGCATCCGATCCCTGCCGATCGAGCTGTCCTGCCCACCACACCTCGTCGCCCGGCGCGAACAGTGTCACGTCGGAGCCGACCGACCGCACGATTCCCGCGCCGTCGAAGCCGAGCACGCGTGGTGCATCTAGAACGCCGCTGCCTGCTCGCTGCTTCACGTCCACCGGATTCACGGATGCCGCACGCACCTCGACCAGCACGTCACGCGGTCCGGGCTCGGGCACCGCTAGCTCGACATCGATCAGGCTCTGCTCGTCATCGATCGGGAGGCCGCGCGTCAGCGCGACCGCGTGCATGGTGGACATCCGGATCCCCTCCGCCCGTTCAGCGCCGAATCAGCGCTGCCCGACCCTGGCGAGGTTCGGCGTGATGCCCCAGGTGGCGGTGAACGTCTCCCCCGGTGACAGCCAGCGCAGGCCCTGTCCGCTGTTCAGCGCGTTCGCGGGCGCAGTCATCGGCTCGACGGCCACGGCGACCTCGCCGGGTGCGAGCGTGGCGAACGACCGGTGGGTGAAAACCTGCACGAAGCCGAATGCGTCGTCGGTCCAGAGCGTGACCGAGCGTCCGTCGGGCGCGGTGAGAGAGTGCTGCGCCCTTCCGCCGCTGTGCAGCACACCGCCGAAGCCGTCGTCGAGCGTCAGGTTGCCGACCCTTATTCCCGCGCGAAGGTCGTACTCGGTTCCGTGCACGGGGCGCTCATCCAGCACGTTCATCTGCTGGTCGACCTCGAAGTGCGTCGTGGCGTCAACGCGCAGCACGAGGCGGGCGGTCTGCACGTCACCGATCTTGAGGTAGGGGTGCGCGCCGACCGCGACCGGGGCATCCCCTTCTCCGACGTTGCGGATGGTGTGCGTCACCCTCAGTCCCTCATCGCTCAGCGCGTACCGCACCGTCGTGTCGAGCAGGAACGGGTAGCCGAGCTGCGGAAACACCGTCGCCGCGAGGGTCACCGAGTCGCGGGTGCGCAGAGTCGGTAGATAGGGCGAATAGCGGAGCAGTCCGTGGATGGCGTTGCCACGCGCCGGCTCCGTGACGGCCAGCTTCTGCTGAGTGACCGAACCCGAACCGTCACGCGTCCACCAGGTGGCATCCTTGACCCGGTTGGGCCACGGGACGAGCACGATGCCGCATCCTGACGGCGGCGTCGATGCCTCATCGAACGGCTCCGTGAGATCTATGCCGTCGACGGTATATGTGCGGATGCCCGCGGCGACCTGGGTGATCACGGCTCGCGCCCTGCCATCCGGTGTGTCGCAGCTCAGCTCGTACTGGTCTCCGGTGGGTGCGCGCATGGTACCCAGCGTAGGGTTTCGCGGCGCATCCGGCACGGGTTCACGGCGCGTCGGAGTCGGCTCGCACGATCTCCGCTTCGCCCACTGCTCTGAGCTGCGCGACGACGTCGTCCGGGGCCGAACCGCCGAGGTAGACGGCCTCGAAATCGCGGAGGTCGCCGACGCGGCCGAGATGCACCTGGCCGGCCTTCGATCCGTCGGCGACGACGACAGCGCGGGACGACGCGCGCACCATCTCCCGCTTCAGCTCGGCCTCGGGGAGGTTGATGTTGGTGACTCCTCCTGCGACATCCACACCGTTGCATCCGATGAAGGCGAGGTCGGCGCGCACGTGCTCGAACATGGCGGAGGCCAGTGGCGCGACGAGCGAATGCTGAAGCGGGCGGAGGGTCCCGCCGGTGACGATCACCTGCACGCGCGGCACGGCGTTCTCGAGCTCGAGAGCCGTGGTCAGACCGTTCGTGATCACGGTGACGTCGTGCAGGTCATCCCGCCGCACGAGCTCGCGCGCGACGGCCATGCAGGTGCTTCCGACGTCGACGATCACACTCATGCCGGGCTCGACGAGCCGGGAAACACGTCGCGCGATCGCCTGCTTCTCCTCGGCGAGGCTTTCGAGCGACTCCTCGAACGAGAGCTCGTGCAATGGACCCGTCACTCTCGGCATGGCTCCGCCGTGCACGCGGCGCACCCCTTGGAGGTTCTCGAGCACCGAGAGGTCGCCTCGCACGGTCACCTCTGACACCCCGAATGTCTCGCTCAGTTCGCCGACCCGAACGAAGCCACGCTCGCCGATCAGGGTCAGCATGCGCTGCCGCCTGATCGTCGCTGGAGCTCCTGCGTCGGGAACGGAGCCGGGAACGGAGTCCGGAACGTCGACCATAGCCTGAACTTACGTTTGCTTTTGTTTCATTGTCAATCCGTAAGCTATCGTGTCTTCGTGAGTTCGATCACCAAGCGCGAGTACAGCCTCGCCGACGGCCGTGACCTCTTCTACTTCGACGACGCCGACTCGACGTTGCCGCCAGACCGGGCTCCCGATCTGCGCGAGCTCGCCGCGCGGCCGGCGACCGCGGGCATGCGGCAGGACCCGCTCACCGGCGACTGGATCTCCATCGCCGCCGCGCGTCAGAACCGCGTGATGCTGCCGCCAGCGGAGCTCGACCCGCTCGCACCGCAGGCACCGGGCAACCCCTCGGAGATCCCCAGCAACTACGACGTGGCGGTCTTCGAGAACCGATCCCCCTCGTTCGGCCCGCTGCTGGACTCGCCGGAGGCCCCGCACGGGCTCCCCGACCTCGCCGAGGTCGGCATCGGCAGGGTGCGCACCGCGATCGGCCGCTGCGAGGTCGTCTGCTTCAGCCCGGAGCGCACGGGGTCGTTCGGCAGCATCAGCGCCTCGAGGGCACGCACGGTGATCGAAGCGTGGGCGGACCGCACCGCAGCGCTGTCGACCATGCCCGGCATCCAGCAGGTGTTCCCGTTCGAGAACCGAGGCGAGGCGATCGGCGTCACGCTCGGTCATCCGCACGGTCAGATCTACGCCTACCCCTACATCACACCGCGTACCCAGCGACTGCTCTCCTCGATCGACGCATACGGGTCGACGCTGTTCGAGGACATCCTGAGCTTCGAGTCGAAGGGCGAGCGGATGGTTCTGACGGGCGAGCACTGGAGCGCCTTCGTTCCCTTCGCCGCACGCTGGCCCGTCGAGGTGCAGCTCATGCCGCACAGGCAGGTCGCCGACTTCGCCGAGACGAGCGAGGAGGAGCGCACCGAGCTCGCCACCCTCTACCTGCGTCTGCTGCGGGGAGTTGACAGGCTCTACGACACCCCGACGCCGTACATCGCCGCATGGCACCAGGCGCCCGTGAACGAGCACCGTGACGACGTGCGCCTGCACCTGCAGCTGACGTCGCCGCGTCGGGCGGCGGACAAGCTCAAGTACCAGGCGGGCAGCGAGTCGGCCATGGGAGCATGGATCGGCGACGTGCCTCCCGAGAAGCAGGCGGAGTCGCTCCGCGCGGCCATCGCGGTCGCAGACAAGGAGACACCCGTATGACCGACCTCGTCGCCGCGGCTCGCGCCCGCTTCACCGAGCTGTTCTCACGCGCGCCGCAGGGCGTCTGGTCGGCGCCGGGCCGCGCGAACCTCATCGGGGAGCACACCGATTACAACGACGGGTTCGTCTTCCCGTTCGCGATCGACCGCCGCACCGTCGGGGCTCTCGCGTTGCGCGACGACCGACAGATCCGGGTAGCGTCGTCGTTCGCCGACTCCGTGGTGGAGACGTCGCTCTCCGAGATCGGGCCAGGGGCCCAGCGCGGCTGGCAGAACTACCCGCTCGGCGTCGCGTGGGCGCTCGGCCAGCTCGGCGCCGACCTGAGTGCCGTTCCCGGCTTCGACCTCTACCTGGACTCGGTCGTGCCGGTCGGGGCAGGCCTGTCGTCCTCGGCCGCCATCGAGTCGGCCGTCGCCGTCGCACTCAACGACGTCTGGCGGCTCGACCTCGATCGAGTCGGCCTGGTGAAGGCCGGTCACATCGCTGAGAACGAGGTGGTCGGTGCGCCGACGGGCATCCTCGACCAGTCCGCCTCCCTTCTCGGCCGCGCGGACTGCGGAATCTTCATCGACTGCCGCAGTCTGGAGCGCGAGGTCATCCCGCTGGGGTTCGACGAGGCGGGGCTCGAGGTGCTCGTCATCGACACCAAAGTGGAGCACGAGCATGCCGCCGGCGGATATGCGGCGAGGCGGGCATCCTGCGAGGCCGGCGCTCGGGCGCTCGGCGTCGAGTCGCTGCGCGAGATCACCCTCGCCGATCTCCCGAAGGCGCGCGAGGTGCTCGACGGCGAGACCTTCCGGCGGGTGCGTCACGTCGTCACGGAGAACCAACGCGTGCTCGACACCGTTCGCACGCTGCGCGAGCAGGGCCCGCGGGCGATCGGAGACCTGCTGGATGCCTCGCACCGGTCTCTGCGCGACGACTTCGAGGTCTCCGTTCCGCAGCTCGACCTCGCCGTGGAGATCTCGCAGAACTACGGAGCGATCGGCGCCAGGATGACCGGCGGCGGCTTCGGCGGATCGGCGATCGCCCTCGTGCCTCGCGAGCTGATCTCGCAGGTGGAGGCTGCGGTGGACGGGGCGTTCGCCGAACACGGCTACACCCAGCCGGACCTGTTCGCGGTCGTGCCGGCCGACGGAGCCCACCGGGACGAGTAGCACCTGGCATAGCCTGGCAGCATGACCGTCGACGCCGATGCCCGCTTGATCGTTCTGCCCGGCCGCCCGACTCCCGAGGTCGCAGAGACCGCGTGGGTCGCGCCCGGCGCAAGCCTGATCGGGGCGGTCACCCTGAGCGACCGTGCGAGCGTCTGGTACAACGCCGTGCTGCGCGCGGACAACGAGCCGATCATGATCGGTGAGCGGTCCAACCTGCAGGACAACGTCTCGTGCCACGTCGACGCGGGCGCTCCGCTCACGCTCGGCAACGGCGTCTCGGTCGGCCACAACGCAGTGCTGCACGGATGCACCATCGAGGACGACGTGCTGATCGGCATGCACGCGACGGTGATGAACGGCGCCGTGATCGGTGCCGGATCGCTCGTCGCTGCGGGTGCGCTCGTCACCGCGGGCACCATCGTGCCGCCTCGGTCGCTCGTCGCGGGCGTTCCCGCGAAGGTGCGACGCGAGCTGAGCGACGACGAGGTGGCGGAAATCCGCCACAACGCCGAGGTGTACCTGGGGCACCTCGAGCTGCATCGCGGAGGCACGCGGGTCTAGGGTGTGGCCACGCCTGCACGCAGCACGCGCCCCGCGACGACATCCGTTCGCCGTCCGTCGTCGAGCACGACCTCTCCTCCGATCATGACCATGCCGAAGCCCTCCGCCGGCCGGCGGGGGTCGTCGAAGGTGGCGACATCCCGCACCGTGAGCGGGTCGAACAGCACGAGGTCGGCCACGTACCCCTCGCGCACGAGTCCGCGGTCGGTGAGCCCGAGCCGTCGCGCGGGCGTCGCGGCGAGGTGTCGAACGCACTCGGCCAGAGTCAGCACGCCCTCGTCGCGCACGTAATGCCCCAGGTAGCGGGCGAAGGTGCCCCAGCCGCGCGGGTGCGGCCTCGAACCGACGAGGATGCCGTCGCTCCCGCCGCAGTGCGCCGGGTGCCGCATGATGCCGCGCACGTTCCGCTCATGGCCGATGTGCATCAGGATGCTCGTGCCCAGCCGGTCCCTGAGCAACAGGTCGATGACGACGTCGACCGGGTCCTCACCGGAATCATCCGCCAGCTCGGCGACCGTCGAGCCGACGATCCCCTCGAGCTCGGGCGAGCGCACTCCCGCGATCTGGATGACGCCCCAGTCCGCCCGCTCGCCGTGGAAGCCGTCCGACCCCGCCTCGAACGCCGCGGCGATCGCGTCTCTGTCGTCGCCGCTGCTCAGCCTCGCCAGCAGCGCCTCTGGGCCCCCTGCGGCAGCCCAGCTCGGCAGGAGCGCGGAGAGCGTCGTCGCGCCAGGCAGGTAGGGGTAGCTGTCGAGCGTGAGGTCGACGCCGTTCGCGATCGCGTCGTCGATCAGGTCGAGGAATTGCGGGAGCGTGTCCCGATTGGTCGCGAAGTTCAGGGTGGCGTGCGAGAGGTGCAGGCCGCATCCGGTGGTCGTCGCGATGTCGACCACCTCGCGGTAAGCGTCGAGTGCCCCGACTCCGTACGAGCGGGTGTGCGGCACGTAGAATCCCCCGCGGTCCGCGACCACTTCGGCGAGTGCGGTGAGCTCGGCCCGGTCGGCGTACATTCCCGGCGCGTACGTGAGTCCGCTGGAGAGGCCGAAGGCACCGGCATCCATGCTGTCGGCGAGGATGCCCCGCATGCGGTCGAGCTCGACAGGTGTCGCCGGCCGGTCATCCTGTCCGACGGCGAGCATTCTGAGGTTGCCCTGCGGCACGAGCACGGCGGTGTTGGTGGGAGTTCCCGCTCCCGCGACCCCGCGGTCGAGCCGGGCGAGGAACTCGGCCATGCTGCGCCAGGCGTAGTCCAGCTGCGGCTCGCCGTTCCAGCCGGCGATCTGGGTACGGATGTCGTGCATCGCACCGTCGTCGACTGGGGCGTACCCGATCCCGTCCTGGCCGAGCAGCTCCGTCGTGACGCCCTGCCCGAGCTTGGCGAGGTGGTCGCGATCGCTCAGCACGGCAAGGTCGGAGTGCGCGTGCATGTCGATGAAGCCCGGTGCCAGTGCGAGGCCGTGGGCGTCGACGATGCGTGCGGTACCCGTCGCCGCATCAGTCCGCGCGTGCATCGCCACCTCTGCCGCAGCCTCCGCCGGGCGGCGGTCGATCGCCGCGATCCTTCCCTCGGTCACGAGCACATCCGCTTCGTATGGCTCGCCGCCTGTTCCGTCGACCACTGTCGCGCCCGCGAAGAGCACACGGTCGTCCCGTGCCGCCACGCTCAGAACACCGTCTCGACGAGGTCGATCACGCGCGGGTCGTCGTCCAGCCCGTCATCCACCACAGGGATGAGCCGCCACTTGTCCAGGGCCGTGCACGGGTGCGACAGGCCGAGCCGCACCACAGAGCCGACCGGGAGGTCGTCGGCGCCGGCGCTCGGCATGCGGAGGAAGGCGTGCTGGTCGTTGACCGCCGTGATCTCCGCGTCGGCGAGTACGGCGTCGTCATCCGCATTCCCGATGATCGCCTGCGGCACGGGCAGCCCTTCGTCGAACGGCAGGTCGCGCCTGCCCGCGTCGAGCAGGGCGAGTCCCGGTTCGGGACGTGACACGACCCGTGCTCGCAGGTGCATGGCGGAGCGGAACGGCTTGGTGCCGGTCAGGATTCCCATCGGGCCGATGCGCGAGTAGTAGCCGTCGTCATGCACCTGGTATGCGCCGGAGCGCAGCACGACGTCGGCGTCCACGATGCGGCCGGTGCTCCCACCACCGCTGCCCTCGACCCCACCGCTGCCTGCAGCACCACCGAGACGTGCCGCGACGCGGTCGAGGTAGGCGCTGCCGCCCGCCGTGATGATGGGGAGTCGTTCACCGTCGAGCGATTGTCGGTACAGACCTTCGGCTGCGACGGCTGCGTGCAGAGCGCGGAGCTCGTCGAGGTAGGCGTCCACTCGGGCGACGGCCTCTGCAGACCTGTCGTGACCCACGGCCCCTTCGTAACCACCGACGCCGGCGAGCTCGAGGTTCGCGGATGCCGCGACGGCTCGCGCGATCGCGAGCGCTGCGCCCACTCCCCTGACGCCGGTGCGCCCTCCTGCTCCGCCCAGCTCGGCGATGACGGGGATGCGACGGCCCCTTCGAGTTGCCGCCGCGTCGAGAATGCGAACCGTGCGCTGGTCATCCACCCACGAGATCACCTCGGGTCCGTCTGCAGCGCGGCTGAGATCCACAAGCCACGCAACGGCGACGGGGTCGACGACAGAGTTCGCGATCATGATGCGGTGGATGCCGGCGGCGCGCGCCACCCCCGCCTGCCATGCCGTCGCGACGGTGATGCCCCATGCGCCGGCATCCATCAGGTCATGCCAGAGCGCGGGCGCCATCGTCGTCTTGCCGTGCGGTGCGATCTGGAAGCCGTTGTCGGCGAGCCACTCCCGCATGACCCGCACGTTGTGGTCGAGGGCCCCGCGGTCGAGCGTGAGGATCGGCGTGAGGAAGTCGGAGACGCGGGGCGCAGAGGCGAGGAAAGCTCCCACGTTGCTGCCGTGAGCGAGCGGTGGGATCGACTTGTCGCGTTCGGTGAGCACGCGGGATGACGGGGTGTGCTGTGACGGCAAAGACGACGACGATCCGCTCGGCGAGGACATGGTCTCCACGGTAGCGTGGGGCTTCATGACCAAGACGCGCATCACGACGACGGATGCCCCCGCCCCCGCCTTCACCTTCTCTCAGGGGGTGCGGAAGGGGCCGCTGCTGCAGGTGTCCGGGCAGGGTCCGGTCGATCCTGGGACGAACGAGTACCTGTATCCGGGCGATGTCGCCGCGCAGACCACTCGGGTGCTGCAGAACGTCAAAGCCATCGTGGAGGCGGGTGGGGCATCCTTCGACGACGTGATCATGCTGCGGGTCTACCTCACGACCCGGGCGCACTTCGCCGCGATGAACGAGGCGTACGGCGCTTTCGTCGCCGAGCACACGCCGAGCGGCGTGCTGCCGTCGCGCACGACCGTTTTCACCGGTCTGCCGCGCGAGGAGATGCTCGTGGAGATCGACGCGCTGGCGGTCGTGGAGTAGGCGACCCGCCCCCACGCTGCTCTGTGCGTGCGGCCGCGACTACTCCGTTGTGCGCTCCACCGCGATCTCGACGCCGCCGGTGAGCTCGACGAGTTGGGCGTAGCTCAGCGGAAACACGGTGTGCGGATGCCCTGCAGCGGCCCAGACCTCGGGGTATGCATCGAGCGCGACATCCACCCACGTGCGAAGCGGGCGCGGATGTCCGGTCGGGGCGACTCCCCCGATGACCTGCCCGGTCGCTTCGCGGACCGTCTCGGCCGACGCCCGCTTGAGGGTGCCGCCGAGCAGCTCGCCGAGGTAGCCGGTGTCGACGCGGTGCCCGCCGGACGTCATGACCAGCACGGGTTCACCGTCGAGCGTGAAGACGAGCGAGTTCGCGATGGCGCCGACGTCGATGCCGATCGCTTCAGCTGCAGCCGCAGCGGTCGGTGTCGCGTCGTCGAGCCAGCGCACCTCGCCGCCGATTCCGTGCGAACGCAGTTCGCGCTCGACAGCTTGCACCGCAGCGTGGGACGTGTCGATGGCCATCCGCCAAGCCTAGGGGCTGGGGGCAGCCGGGCCATGGCGCGATCCCCTGAGAGCCCGACTGCCCGCTACAGTCGTTCAGCGGCCTCCACCACGTTCGTCATGAGCAGCGCGACCGTCATCGGGCCGACGCCGCCGGGGTTGGGTGAGAGCCACCCTGCGACCTCATCGACTCCGGGCGCGACGTCGCCGTACACCTTGGACTTGCCGCTGTCACGATCGTCCTCACGAGTGACCCCGACATCGAGCACGGCGGCACCGGGCTTGACGTCCTCTGGACGCACGAGGTGCTTCACACCGGCGGCCGCGACGATGACATCCGCCTGCCGCAGGTAGAACGGCAGATCCTGCGTTCCGGTGTGGGTCAGCGTCACGGTGGCGTTGATCGCGCGACGCGTGAGCAGCAGCCCGATCGAGCGGCCGATGGTCACACCGCGGCCGACCACGACGACGTGCTTGCCCTTGAGGTCGTAGTCGTTGCGCAGCAGCAGCTCGATCACGGCGCGCGGCGTGCACGGCAGCGGCGTCTCGATCGGTCCGTTCACGTTGAGCACGAGTCGACCGAGGTTAGTCGGATGCAGGCCGTCCGCATCCTTCGCAGGATCGATGCGCTCGAGGATGGCATCGGTGTCGAGGTGCTTCGGCAGCGGCAGCTGCACGATGTATCCGTGGCACGCGGGGTCGGCGTTGAGGCGGTCGACCGCGGCTTCGACATCCTGCTGCGTGGCATCCGCGGGCAGCTCCACGTGGATCGAGTTCATCCCGATCGCCTCGGACTGCCTGTGCTTCATGCCGACGTAGAGCTGAGACGCCGGGTCGGCTCCGACCAGCACGGTCGCGATACCAGGAACGATGCCCCGCTCCTTCAGCGCCGCGACACGCTCGGTCAGCTCGTGCTTGATGGCTGCGGCCGTTGCCTTGCCGTCGAGTTTGATGGCGGTCATCGGCAGCCTCAGCCCTGAATGCTCGACGAGAGCTCGACGTTCTCCGCCGGCTGACCAGACGGACCGAGACCCGGGTAAAGGGGGAAGGCATCGGTGAGCGTGCGCACCCGCGCGCGCAGAGCCGGGATGTCGGCATCCTGCTTCAGCGCCAGAGCGATCACGTCGGCCACCTCGGTGAACTCCGCATCGCCGAAACCGCGAGTCGCAAGCGCCGGCGTGCCGATGCGCAGACCGGAGGTGACCATCGGCGGCCGCGGGTCGAACGGCACGGCGTTCTTGTTCACGGTGATCCCGACCTCGTGCAGGCGGTCCTCCGCCTCCTTGCCGGTGAACTCGGAGGTGCGCAGGTCGACCAGCACGAGGTGCACGTCGGTGCCTCCGGTCAGCACGTCCACACCGGCCTCGCGGGCATCGGCGGCGGTGAGACGCTCGGCGAGCAGCTGGGCACCGCTGATGGTGCGCTCCTGTCGCTCACGGAACTCGTCGGTCGCCGCAAGCTTGAACGCGGTCGCCTTCGCAGCGATCACGTGCATCAGCGGTCCGCCCTGCTGGCCGGGGAACACGTTCGAGTTGAGCTTCTTCGCGATGTCGGCGTCGTTGCTCAGGATGAACCCCGAACGCGGACCGCCGATGGTCTTGTGCACCGTCGAGCTCGTCACGTGCGCGTAGGGAACCGGCGACGGGTGCAGCCCCGCGGCGACCAGGCCCGCGAAGTGCGCCATGTCGACCCACAGGGTGGCGCCGACCTCGTCGGCGATCGCACGGAAGGCGGCGAAGTCGAGGTGGCGGGGGTACGCACTCCAACCGGCGATGATGACGCGCGGCTTGTGCTCGAGAGCCTTCTGACGCACTACGTCCATGTCGACACGGAACGTCTCGGGGTCGAGCCCGTACGACACGACGTTGTAAAGCTTGCCGGAGAAGTTGAGCTTCATGCCGTGCGTGAGGTGTCCGCCGTGCGCGAGCTCGAGACCGAGGATGGTGTCGCCGGGCTGAGCGATCGCGGAGAGCACAGCGGCGTTCGCCGACGCGCCGGAGTGCGGCTGCACGTTCGCGAACTCCGCACCGAAGAGCGACTTGGCGCGCTCGATCGCAAGGGTCTCCGCGATGTCGACGAACTCGCATCCGCCGTAGTAGCGACGACCGGGGTAGCCCTCGGCGTACTTGTTCGTGAGCACGGATCCCTGCGACTCGAGCACGGCACGCGGAACGAAGTTCTCGCTCGCGATCATCTCGAGGTAGTCGCGCTGACGACCCAGCTCGAGGTTCAGCACCTCGGCGATCTCGGGGTCGACCTCCGCCAAGGGCGCGTTGAAGGTGTCGGAAACGGTCATGCCTGGCTCCTCGTCATGTGGGGCGAACGTGTGCACGGGTTGTTCGCGTCGGCCCAGGCGCGCGGCCGAATCCGCCCTCGAATCTCAGAGCTAGGGGTCGCTCCCCGATGGTGAACCATCCGCGACGCGTGAAGGATGCCCGACACACGCCGATACGCCAGTTGCGACGTGCCCAAGCATACCGTGAGAGCGCTGGGCTCTCAGGCGCCCATTGGCACCTGCGCCTACTGGAACCCTGCGACCTCGTGCGGTCGGTACGGCTCCTCGAGGCGGGCCAGCTGCTCATCGGTCAGTTCGAGGTCGACAGCGGCCACGGCATCCGTGATGTGCGACGCCTTCGTGACACCGACGATCGGCGACGTCACGGCCGGCTGCGCCATGATCCAGGCCAGTGCAACTTGCGCGCGCGGCGCTCCGAGCTCCGAGGCGACCTTGGCGACGCGCTCGACGACCTGGCGGTCCTCGTCGCGGTACAGGGTCTTGCCGAACTCATCCGTCTCGCTGCGGTTCGACGCGGTTTCCCAGTCGCGGGTGAGCCTGCCGCGTGCGAGCGGGCTCCACGGGATGACGCCGACACCCTGGTCGAGGCAGAACGGAAGCATCTCCCGCTCCTCCTCGCGGTAGATCAGGTTGTAGTGGTCCTGCATCGACACGAACCGCGTCCAGCCACCGAGGTCGGCGGTGTACTGAGCCTTCGCGAACTGCCACGCCCACATGGATGACGCACCGATGTACCGCGCCTTGCCGGCTTTCACCACATCGTGCAGCGCCTCCATCGTCTCCTCGATGGGCGTCGCGTAGTCCCACCTGTGGATCTGGTAGAGGTCGACATAGTCGGTGCCGAGCCGCCGCAGGCTGTTGTCGATCTCGGCGAGGATGGCCGCGCGCGACAGGCCGGCACCGTTGGGGCCGGGGCGCATCCGCCCGTGCACCTTGGTGGCGAGCACGACATCCTCTCGCTTGGCGTAGTCGCGCAGCGCACGCCCGACGATCTCTTCGCTGCTCCCGCCCGAGTACACGTTCGCGGTGTCGAGGAACGTGATGCCGGCTTCGAGCGCCGCCTTGATCAGCGGTCGCGAGGCATCCTCTCCCAGAGCCCAGGGGTGACCACCGCGTGACGGGTCGCCGAAGCTCATGCAGCCGAGCGTGACGGCGGAGACTTCGAGTCCAGTCGATCCGAGTCGTACATATCGCATGGTGTCGACCGTACCGACACGGCCCGACTTCGTGGGATGCCCCGGGGAGCCATCGTGGAATGTTGCCTGAAGTCATCGCCAGTTTCTGCGGGATGCCCGCCGTCGATGCCGCAACAAGTGGCGACGACTTGTCACGTGGGGCACCACGCCGCGTCACGTGGGGCACCACGCCGCGTCATGTGGGTGCCATGCGCGCACGTCGTGGTGCGCGGTTGATGGAGTTACGCTCGAAAGTGCGCCTTTGACACACGTTACGATCATGTTCGATCATTGAGGTATGAGTGATGAGACCGTACGAATGCCCGGCGCCGATCTCGAAACCGAGCTGACCTCGCAGCCGGATGTCTGGGAGCGCACGACCTCCCTGGTGGCCGAGCGAAGCGTGCTTCCGGCCGACGGACAGCGCGTGGCCGTTGTCGGCTGCGGCACGTCGTGGTTCATGGCGCAGTCCTACGCCAACCTGCGTGAGAGCGGCGGGCACGGCGAGACCGACGCGTTCGCCGCATCCGAGGCGTTCGTCGACCGCGGATACGACGCGATCGTCGCGATCACCCGGTCCGGAACCACCACCGAAGTTCTGGAGCTGCTGGATGCCGTGCGCAACAGTGCCGCTCGCGCCGGCAACGACGCCCCGCGCACGATCGGCGTCATCGGCGACCCCGACACTCCGCTGGTCGATCTCGTGGACGACGTCGTCGCCCTCCCGTTCGCCGACGAGCGATCGGTCGTGCAGACGCGGTTCGCGACCAGCGCGCTCGCGCTGCTGCGGGCATCCCTCGGCGAAGATCTCGGCAGCGTGATCGCCCAGGCGCGCGACGTGCTCGCCAGGCCGCTGGATGACGCCCTCGTCGACGCCGACCAGTACACCTTCCTCGGGTCGGGATGGAGTGTGGGAATCGCCCACGAAGCCGCGCTCAAGATGCGCGAGTCGTCTCAATCCTGGACCGAGTCCTACCCGGCGAAGGAATACCGGCACGGCCCCATCGCGATCGCCGCGCCCGGCCGGGTGACCTGGGCGTTCGGTGCGCTCCCGGCAGGCATCGCAGCCGATACCGAGGCGACGGGGGCTCGCTTCGAACACGCCACGATCGACCCGATGGCCGACCTGGTACGACTTCACAGGGTCGCCCTCGAGCGTGCGCGCCGCAAGGGCCTCGACCCCGATCGCCCGCGCAACCTGACACGGTCCGTCATTCTGGACCGGCCGTGACCATCCCACTCTCGACCGAACGAGCCACCGAGGTCATCATGAACGAGCTGCGCGGCAATGACGCCGACGAGCTGCGAGAAGACGACGCCTACCGACTGGGAGGCGATGACCGGCTGGGAGGCGATGACGAGCTGCTCATCGGGCCGGGCCGGTCCGTGCTGGCGTTCGACGTCGGTGGAACCGACATGAAGGCCGCCATCATCGACGACGAAGGGCGCCTCAGGGAGTCGATGCGCGTTCCGACCCCGCTCGATGGCGAGCACACGGGCGAACGGGTCGTCGAGCGAGCAGCAGAGCTGGCTCGGGAGCTGGGCGAGCGCCATGCAGATGTGGTCCCGGCCGCTGCCGGCATCCTCGTTCCGGGCCACGTGGATGACGTGCGCGGCATCGGTGTCTTCGCCGAGAACCTCGGATGGCACGACTACCCCTTCCGGGACCGCGGGTCGGAGGCGCTCGGGGTTCCCGTCGGTTTCGGCCACGACGTGCGCGGCGCGGGCGAGGCAGAGCACCGGCTTGGCGCAGCACGGGGGTTCGACGACGTGCTCATCGTGACGATCGGCACGGGCATCGCGGCCGCGGTGTTCGTGGGCGGACGGCTGCACACCGGAGGCGGCCTCGCCGGGGAGATCGGCCACGACCGCGTCGCCGAAGGTCCGATCTGCGCGTGCGGCGGTCGCGGATGCATGGAAGCCGTCGCATCGGCCGCGGCCATCGCACGCCGCTACAGCCTGCGAACAGGCACGAAGGTCACCGGCGCCCGCGAGGTTCTCGAGCGGATGCACAAGGGTGACGCGAACGCCGCGGCCGTCTGGGACTCCGCCATCGACGCCCTCGCGCTCGGCTTCTCGCACTCGGTAGCCCTGCTGGCGCCGCAGGCGATCGTCATCGGCGGCGGACTCTCCGGGGCCGGGGAGGAGCTTCTGCAGCCGCTGCGCGAACGGCTGGATCGCATCCTCACCTTCCATCGTCGTCCCCTGCTGATCAAGGCGAGCATCGGTGCTGATGCCGGCCTGATCGGCTCTGCGCTGACCGCGCGCGACGCCCTCGCGACCACCACGATCGGAGACGCGTCGTGGCGCTGATCGCGACAGGCGAGCTGATGGCCGACGCCGCTTCCGCGGGCACGGGGATCGGCGCGTTCAACGTCATCCACCTCGAGACCGCGGAGGCGATCGTCGCCGCCGCCGAGCGTGCCGAGCTGCCGGTCATCCTGCAGATCTCGCAGAACTGCGTCGCCTACCACGGCGGGCTGGAGCCGATCGGGCTCGCCTGTCTCTCTGTGGCGCACGCGTCGTCGGCCCGCGTCGCCGTGCACCTCGACCATGCGGAGGACGAGGTGCTCGCCAGGCGGGCCGTCGACCTCGGGTTCGGCTCCGTGATGTTCGACGCCGCCACCCTGGACTACGAGGACAACGTCGACGCGACCCTGCGGGTGGTCGATTACGCACACGCGAACGACGTGTACGTCGAGGCCGAGCTCGGCGAGATCGGCGGCAAAGACGGCGCGCACGCACCCGGTGTGCGCACGGATCCGCAGGAGGCCGAGCGGTTCGTCGGGGAGACCGGTGTGGATGCCCTGGCCGTCGCGGTGGGCTCGTCGCACGCGATGGCTACTCGTGAGGCATCCCTCGACCTCGACCTGATCGCACGCCTGCACGGCGCACTCGGCGTGCCCTTGGTGCTGCACGGGTCGTCTGGGGTGCCGGACGAGACCATCGTCGCCGCGATCGGCGCGGGGATGACCAAGATCAACGTCTCCACGCACCTCAATCGTTTCTTCACCGAGGCGATCAGAGAGTACCTCGCCGCGAATCCCGAGGTCGTCGACTCGCGCAAATACGTCAGAGCCGGACGGGACGCGCTGAGCGGAGAGGCCGAGCGGCTGCTCCGGCTGTTCGCGAGCGCAAGGGCCGGCAACCCGGCGGGCGTCGCGGGCGACGGAGCGACGCGATGAACCGCACGGAGCGGCTGCGGGTCGTGCTCGACCTGCTCGCCGAGACGGGACAGATCGAGGTCGACGAGATCGTCGAGCGGCTCGGCGTCTCGCCGGCGACCGCCAGAAGGGACCTCGACGCCCTGGCGGCGCAGCAGCTGCTCGCCCGCACCCGCGGAGGCGCGACCGGGCAGTCGGTCGCCTACGACCTTCCGCTCAGGTACAAGAAGGAACAGCACGCCGCGCAGAAGCAGGCGATCGCCCAGGCCGCGAGCGCGCTCGTGTCGCGCGGCTCGGTGGTCGGCCTGTGCGGCGGGACGACGAGCACCGCTGTGGCGACCGTCCTCGGAGCCCGACAGGATGTCGCGACCCCTTCCCCCAACCCGACGCTCACCGTGGTGACCAACGCGATCAACATCGCCGCGCAGCTCGTGATGCGACCGCAGATCAAAGTGGTCATGACCGGAGGCGTCGTGCACGCCAGGTCGTACGAGCTCGTCGGCCCCTACACCGACTCGGTGCTCGGCCAGATCACGCTCGACTTCGCGTTCGTCGGCGTCAACGGCGTCGACCCCGTCGTCGGCCCGACCGTGCACGACGAGCACGAGGCAGCGGTGAACGCGCTCATGGCGCGCAGGGCCGACCGCTCGGTGCTGATCGCCGACTCCAGCAAGATCGGTCGCCGTGCGTTCGCCGCAGTCGGCGAGCCCGGCGCATTCGACACGCTCATCACCGACAGCGGCATCACCCCACGGCAGCGCGCCGCGTTCGAGGATGCCGGCGTGCGCGTCATCGTCGCCTGACGGACCCTGCGCTGGCTGCCGCACCCGACACGCCTGCAGACCGCGAGAAGCGGCGTCGGGCCCGGATGTCAGTGCATCCGGACCCTGACGCCCGCGCGGACGATGCCCCCATCCGATCCGCGCGACCCCCTGGCCGCTTCGGGCGGCATGCCAGGGTCACCGCGCCCAAAGCCGAATGAGACGCGGTGATGATCAGTTCCACTGAAGAAGACGTGGCACCCACCAGATCATGATGCGCCTTTTAAGAATCGTTCGTCTATTTGGTCGATCAGTGTTTCGCGACATGAAGTTCCGCAGAGTTTCTCTACGCCGAGCGACCTGAGATCGAGAGGGAGTCGGCGACCTGAAGCCCCCGTCGGAATTGCGGATGCGCGGCGACTCCCGGACAATCGGAGTTCCCGGTCATCCCGCTCCCCCGCATCGAAAGCAGCCCGAATGTCAGCGCACACCGCCGAGCGCAGGCTGTCGCGCGCCGGTGATGCCGAGCTGATCACGCTCACGCGCAAGGGCGATTCCGCTGCCTACGCGGCCCTGTTCCGACGGCACGCGTCGGCGGCCGCGGCGGTCGCCAGGTCGGTGACGAGCACCTTCGACCCGGACGACCTGGTCTCGGAGGCCTACACCCGCGTTCTGAACGCGCTGAAGTCGGGCAACGGTCCGACCGCCGCCTTCCGTCCCTATCTGTTCACGACGGTGCGCAACGTCGCAGCATCGTGGGGACGGTCGTCTGCCAACACGGTCGCGCTCGACCCCGAGGAATTCGAGGAGCTCGAGCTCGACACGGATGACCCCCTCGCCGCCATCGACCGCTCGCTCACCGCGAAGGCGTTCCGGTCACTCCCGGCCCGCTGGCAGGAGGCGCTCTGGTACAGCGAAGTCGAGGGGATGACGCCGGCACGCATCGCCCCGCTCGTGGGTCTCAGCGCGCAGGCCACCGCTGCGCTGTGCTATCGAGCCCGCGAGGGTCTGCGGCAGGCGTGGATCCGGGCGCACCTGACCTCCCCCGACCTGAGCCCGGAGTGCTCGTGGACAGTTGACCGGCTCGCGGCCCGCACGCGCGGCAGGCTGGGCAAGCGCGAACAATCCAGGGTCGAGGCCCACCTCGCCACCTGCGCGAAGTGCACCATGGTGGCCGAAGAGGCGAAGGATGTCGGCGACCGCCTCGCTCTCGTTCTGCTGCCCCTTGCGATCGGGGCAGCCGGTGCGACCGCCTACCTCGCGACACTGCACGGCGGCACGGCGGGCGTCGTCGCGGGCGCGGCCGGCGCAGGTGCTGCAGCGGGTGCAGGCACGAGCGCATCGAGCGCGGCGGGCGGCTCGGGCGGTGCCGCCGGTGGGTCCGCAGGAACCGCGACGGGCGCCGGAAGCATCTTCAGCGGCGTGACAGGCATCGTCATCGGCTCGGCTGCCGCCGTCGTCGTGGTCGGGGCGGCAGCGGTCGCCGGCGTGGCGATCTTCGCCACCCCTGCCGCGCACAGCGACACCACGTCGGTGGACGCCGGTTCGGCATCCTCGTCGACGACGTCGAACGGGTCGACGGCGCAGACGCCCACCCGGTCATCCCCCGCTCCTTCGCCCTCGCCGAGCGCGACGCCGACGCTCCCCGCGCCCCTTGCCCCACGGGCTGCCCCGCCCGCGGGCGACCAGAGCGCATCCACCGATCCCGGCGCTTCGAGTGGCGGGGGCACCTCCGCCGACCCTGGCTCGTCTACGAATCCAGGAACGCCGGCGGCGCCCAGCTCCCCGAGCACGCCGACTGCACCGAGCACGCCGACCGGGCCGAGCACGCCGAGCGGTCCTGGCACCTCGACGCCGGGCGACCCCGGAACACCCCCTGCCGACCCCGAGCCGCCCGCCGCGCCGTCGATCGGCACTGTCGACACCGGTGACGGCAAGTACTTCCCGCTGGTGTCGGGGAGCGCGGCTCCGGGCGCGACGGTCACCGTCAGCGGTGCGGGCTCGACCGTCACCGTGCAGGCCGACGCGAGCGGCGCGTGGCGCCTCGACTCCGCGCTCGATGGCTACGGGGCAGGCACCGGAACCGTCTCGGTGACGCAGACCGACCCAGCGACAGGGCTCTCGTCGGCGGCGACGACCTCGTCGTTCGCGCTGACCGCACCCCAGGCATCCGCGCACGGCCTGTTCCGTCAGGGCGGGTTCTTCGTCGAGGCGACAGTGAGCGGTGCCCCGAAAGCCCGGGTGGAACTGCTCGTCGACGGGGCGAGCCGGGACGCGTTCACCCTCAACGGGGCGGGCAGGTACACCGACTATCTCCTCGTCGGCCCGGGCACCCACACCGTCGAGACTCGCTATGCAGACGGCGCGGGCAGGGTCGGGCCGGGCAGCCAGACATCCATCGCGGCAGGGCTCTGAGCGGCGCGGTCACGCGACCGCGAGTGCCCTCGCCGTCCTGACCGGCGAGCCGGGCCACATCGTGATGACCAGCATCACGACCGCGAGAGCCAGGATCGCCAGCGCCGCCCACGGTACGGCGTCGATGCCCAGCACCGCATAGATGGCACCTCCGACGATCGCTCCGCCGCCGATCCCGACGTTGAATGCTGTCGTGTACAGGGCACTCGCCGTGTCGCGGAATCGCGCCGAAGACACCCGGAGCAGCTCGGTCTGCAGCAGAGGAGGCAGCACGCCGAACGCCAGCGCCCACAGCGCGAACGCCGCGATCGCAACGGGAGGCAGGCCCGCGAACGCGCCGAGGAGCGCGATGCCGAGGGCCGTGAGGACGAGTCCGACCGAGATCGAGCTGAGCGGGATGCGGCCGAGGACCGTGCCGACGAGCGCCACCGCCACCGCCCCCATCACGCCGCCGACGAAGAGCATCGGGCCGACCGCGCCGGCACCGAGGTGCATCGCCTCGATCACGAACGGTGCGATGTAGGCGTTCAGGGTGAAGCTTCCGAGCGTGATCAGCCCGGTGAGCACGCAGATCAGGATGACCGGCACGATGCTCGCGTCCCGCTTGGAGCCGCGCACCACGACCGTCGCACCCGTCGTCAGCGGAAGCGGCTCGCGCGGCGCCTTCGGCAGCATGATGCCCACCACGACAGCGCCGACGACGAGCAGACATCCCACCATCGCGAAAGCGAAGCGCCAGCCGTACGCGTGCCCGACGATCGTCGCGAGCGGTGCGCCGAGGATGAGGGCGAGCGAGACGCCGCCCGACGTGATCGAGATCGCACGTGCGAGCTGGCGAGGAGCCACGATGTGGCCCGCGTAGGCGCCGGTCACCGCCCAGAAGACACCGTGCGCCATGCCGCCGGTGATGCGCGCGACGACGGCGACGCCGTAGTTCGGCGCGACCGCCAGGAGCAACGAGCTGAGGCCGATCACGACGATCACGATCACCACGAGCAGGCGTCGCGGAATGCGCCTCGTCAGCGCAGTCAGGGGTGTCGCGGCGATGACCACCGTGAAGGCGTACACCGAGACGAGCAGACCGGCCTGCGGAGCCGTCACGTTCAGCCCAGCGGCGATCTCGGGCAGGAGCCCGGTGGGCAGCGTCTCACTCGTGACGGCGAGGAACGCGGCCGCGGCGAGCGCGAGCATCCCCACCCACGGGAAGGGCTTCTCGGTGCGCGACGTCGGACCCGACGCGGCCGACGTTGACGGCTCTGACGACACGGAAACCCCCTTGGCAATGGCGATCTGGCAGAACCTCCAAGCGTATCGGTCGTCGCACCTGTTCGTGTGTGCCGAGGGCGACGCGTGCCCTAACCTGAACCTCATGGATTCGCAGAGCCCGGCATCCACCCGGCCCATCACGCACTGGGTGCTGACCCTGATCTGTGCCGACCGCCCCGGAATCGTGCACGCCATCAGCGGCGCTGTCGTGCAAGCGCGGGGCAACATCACGGAGAGCCAGCAGTTCTCGAGCTCCGACACCGGGCGGTTCTTCATGCGGCTGCAGATCCAGTCGCCTGCCGACCGCGACGAGTTCGAGGCCGCGATCGCCCCGGTCACCGAGACGTACGACATGTCCTGGAACCTCGACAGGGTCGGCAGACCGCTTCGCACCCTCGTGCTCGCCTCGACCGCGGCGCACTGCGTCAACGACCTGCTGTTCCGTCAGCGCGCCGGACAGCTCCCGGTCGACATCCCGCTCGTGCTCTCCAACCACGGAACTCTGCGCGAGCTGGCCGGGTTCTACGGCGTGCCGTTCGACTCGCTCCCCGTCACGGATGCCGAGGGCAAGGCCGCCTTCGAGGCAAGGGTGCTCGAGGAGGTTGAGCGGCACGACATCGAGCTCGTGGTGCTCGCGAGGTACATGCAGATCATCTCCCCAGAGCTGTGCGAGGCGCTGGCTGGGCGCTGCATCAACATCCACCACTCGTTCCTTCCCGGGTTCAAGGGCGCGAACCCCTACAAGCAGGCGCACGCTCGCGGCGTGAAGCTGATCGGCGCAACGGCCCACTTCGTCACCAGCGACCTCGACGAGGGCCCCATCATCGAGCAGAACGTCGTGCGGGTCGATCACTCCCAGTCGCCGTCGCAGCTCGTCGCTATCGGTCAGGACGAAGAGAGCCGAACGCTCACCCAGGCCGTGAAGTGGTTCGCCGAGAACCGCATCCTGCTCGACGGGGCGCGCACCATCATCTTCCGCTGACGCTGTACGGCCCCGCGCCGGCCGCGCCGAGCCCGCGCGACCCCCGATATCATGAAGAGGATGTCTGCGCAGAGTACCGAGCACGCGCGCGTCCAGATCGGCTTCTGGGACGTGGTGCGTTTCCTCATCGAGTTGTTCGCGTTCGTGAGCCTGGCCGTCTGGGGCTTCATCGCCTGGGCGTTCCCGTGGAACATCGTCGTCGGAATCGGCGCACCGCTGCTCGCGATCGTGCTCTGGGCGTTGTTCCGGTCGCCCAAGGCGGTCATCCGCGTCGACACGTTCGGCAAGGCCATCGTCGAGATCATCGTCATGACGGCAGCCGCATTCGCCTGGTGGGATCTCGGCCAGCCGATCGTCGCCGTCGCCTTCGCGGTGCTCGCACTGGTGAGCGGCATCATCAGCGGCCGTAGGGAGCTCGCGTGAGCGCCGCGCGCGTCATCCACGGCGCGCGAAAGCTCGATGCCGACGGCCAGGTCGACGAGTTCTGGCTCGCGACCTCCGGTGACCGCATCACCGCGACGGGCGACGGAATCGGATGGCGTGCCTTTGCCGACGGAGCCGAGGTCGTGGATGCCGAGGGACGCTGGCTCACCCCCGGATTCGTCGACGTGCACTCGCACGGCGCAGGTGGTCACGGCTACGAGGACGGGCCGGACGACATGGCCGCCGCCCTCGAGACCCACAGGCAGCACGGAACGACCCGCTCGGTGCTGAGCCTGGTCGCCAATCCGCTCGCCGAGCTTCGCGAGAGCCTCGAAGACATCGCGGACCTCGCCGAAGAGGACCCGCTCGTGCTCGGCGCTCACCTGGAGGGCCCGTTCCTGAACCCGGAGCGTCGAGGAGCCCACAACGCGGACTTCCTCCGCACGCCCGATGACCCTGAGCTCGTCGAGCAGCTCATCGCCGCCTCCCGCGGCACACTGCGCCAGATCACGATCGCACCGGAGCTGCCAGGCGCGATGGAGGCCATCGACGTGCTCGTCGAGGCCGGGGTGGTCGTGGCGGTCGGTCACACCGAAGCCACCGAGGAACAAGCCTCTGCGGCGTTCGACCGTGGCGCGAGGATGCTCACGCACGCGTTCAACGCGATGCCGGGCATCCAGCACAGGGCTCCCGGTCCGATCGTCGCCGCACTGGACGATGACCGCGTCACGATCGAGCTCATCCTGGACGGACTGCACGTGCACCCGGATGTCGCGCATCTCGCCTTCGTGCAGGCTCCTGGGCGCATCGCGCTGGTGACCGACTCGATGGCGGCCGCCGGCGCTGCCGACGGGGACTACCGGCTCGGCTCGCTCAACGTGACCGTGTCGAACGGGCTCGCCGTGCTCTCGGGGACGACCTCGATCGCCGGCTCCACCCTCACCCAGGACACGGCGCTGCGCATTGCAGTGCAGCGCACCCGCGTCGCGCCCGCACGTGCCGTCGAGGCGCTCACGCTCACGCCCGCCCGCGCGTTCGGCCTCGATCACGAACTCGGCAGGCTGGCCGTCGGCTATTTCGCCGACGCCGTGCTCCTCGACGGCGACTGGGCCGTGCAGCACGTCTGGGCGGCGGGCCGGCAGCTGCGCTAGACGCCTCCGCTGGTCGATTGGCGCGCCGCGCAGCAGCACGCGTATCGAGACCCGTGCCCGATCGATGGGTGGTCTCGATACGCGTCGACCTGCGGTCGGCGCTACTCGACCAGCGGCGCGCGTCAGCTCACAGCTGCCATGCGCACGCCGCCCCTAGGCGGCGGGCCAAACAAGCACAGTCTGTAGCCCGCGTGGCAGGTGCGAGCGTAGCTCACAGCCGCCAGGCGCACGCCGCCCCTAGGCGGCGGGCCAAACAAGCACAGTCTGCAGCCCGCGTGGCAGGTGCGCGCGTAGCTCACAGCTGCCAGGCGGGCTTGTTGTCGTACGTGTACGTGTAGTAGTCCGCGAGGCGCAGTTTGCTCGCCGCCGCCTCGTCGATGATCACCGTTGCGTGCTCGTGGAACTGCAGCACCGACGCGGGGCAGATCGCGGCGACGGGGCCTTCGACGGCAGCTGCGATGGCGTCGGCCTTGCCCTCGCCCTGCGCGACCAGCACGAGCCGCCTCGCCTGCATGATGGTGCCGAGTCCCTGCGTGACGCAGTGGGTGGGCACGTCGTCGAGGGAGTCGAAGAACCGCGCGTTGTCTGCGCGCGTCTTCGGTGCCAGGGTCTTGATGCGGGTGCGTGAGGCGAACGACGACGTCGGCTCGTTGAAGCCGATGTGGCCGTTGGCGCCGATGCCCAGGATCTGGATGTCGATTCCCCCGGCATCCACGATCGCCTGCTCGTACTCGCGACACGCCACCTCGACGTCCACGGCCCGGCCGTCCGGCACCTGCACCAGCGTCGGGTCCATGTGCAGCGGCTCGATGACCTCGTGCCTGATCACCGACGCATAGCTCTGCGGGTGGTCTTCCGGGATGCCGACATACTCATCGAGCGCGAACCCGCGCACCCCCGTGAAGTCGAGCGAGCCCGCCTCGACACGCTTGGCGAGACCGGCGTAGATCGCCAACGGCGACGACCCGGTCGCCAGACCGATCACCGCGCGCGGCTTCGACTCCACGACGCGACCGACCAGATCGGCAGCGAGCGCGCCGACCTCGTCCGCGGTCTTCTTGATGACGACCTCCACGAATATCTCCCTTGCGTGAACGTGATGCTTAGACGACGGACTCGGCCGCGCCGACGAGCGCAGCCCCCACTGCCGCTGCCGACAGATCGGGCGCGAGCATGCGCACGCGCTCCGGGAGCCTCAGCGACCTCAGGAACGGCGAGTCCACACCCCAGCCTTGCAGCACCTCGGTCACCGGCGCCAGCAGACGCACCCCGAGGTTGCTGAGACCGCCCCCGATCACGACGGTCTCGACGTCGACGGTGAGCACGAGAATGCGCACGGCGGATGCCACACCCGTCGCGATCGTGTGTCGAACGCTCCACGCGAGACGGTCTCCTGCGTCCGCCGCGTCGAACAGCTCGAGAGCGGGCAGCTCGGCTGCGGTGGGCCACATGCGGGCGACCGCAGAACCGGATGCGGTGGTCTCGACGCAGCCGTGCTGGCCGCAGGAGCAGACCGCGCCGTGGGGGTCGATCGGGATGTGGCCGATCTCACCGGCGCCCCCTCGAGAGCCGCGTTGGAGGCGACCGTCGACGACGATGCCTGCCGCCACCCCCGTGCCGAGGTTGAGGAACGCCGCCGAACCCTCCAGCCCGAGCAGGTGGTACGCACCGAGTGCTGCGGCCTTGACGTCGTTCTCCACTCGGACGGGCACGTCGACCCGCTGCCTCAGCAGGCCGGCGAGGTCGAGGTCGTCGACGCCGAGGTTCACGGCGTGGTGCACCCTGCCGGACTCGCTGTCGACAACGCCGGGGATGCCGGCGCCGATCGACGTGAAATCACCCGTGCCGGATCCGCTCAGCGCGATCACCTCGCGAACGGCGCGCTCTGCTGAATCGAGCACCTGGTCGTGGCCGTTGCCCGTCGGTACCCGCACGCGCTGGAGGACGCCGCCTTCGGCATCCAGCACCACCGCGTCGGTCTTCGTGCCTCCGATGTCGAGCCCGATCCTCACCGTCGATTCTCCGGGGCGGCGAGCAGCGTCATCAGGGCGCGGCCGACCGACCGCGAGGCACCGAATGTGGCGATGTCCGCGTAGGCGCGGTCATCCGACGGCCATCCCATGTCGACCGCGAGCGTCGTGCGCTCGGCACGCAGGCCGTCGACCGCCTCACGCGCGAACCCGTAGCGGTGCAGCGCCTTGCCGACCACGACGACGCCCTGGTCATCCGCGATCTGTCCGAGGATCTCCTCGACCCGCGTGGCAACGCGACCGTCTGACGCGTCGCGCTCGGAGACGACGAACTGAGGATGACCTGCCCAGGCGATCGAGTCCGCGGCATCCGGGCTGGCGGAAACCTGCGCGAATGGGCCCCACGGCGCGACGCCGACGGCGATGTTCGCCTCCGTCTCGATGCGCACGACGGCGAACCGAGCGGGCGCGCTATGGTCGGTGGAGCGCAGCGCGGCGAAGGCAGGCTCGCGCATCTCGAAGGCTCCGATCAGCCGCTCGGCGGGCACTGCGGATGTCTCGCCGGCGTCGTCCGGCACGGGAGTCTCCGCCCGCAGCACCGCGAGCTCACTCGCCATGGTGCGAACCCGTCGTGCCGCATCCGCAACTCGTTCCGCGCTGAGTCGACCGGAGTCGATGGCGTCGCCGACGACGCGCACGATGTCGTCGAGCAGCTCCTCCGTGGTCTCGGTGCCGATGCAGAGCAGGTCGCAGCCGGCGGCGAGCGCACGCACCGCAGCCTCGGGGATGCCGATCTCGCCGCTCGCACCCTTCATGTCGAGCGCGTCGGTGACGATGACGCCCTCGAAGCCGAGCTCGTCGCGAAGGATGCCCTGCAGGATGCGCGGCGAGAACGTCGCAGGCACACCGGGGTCGACCTGCGGCAGCACGATGTGCGAGGTCATGATGGTGTGGGTCCCTGCGGCGATGGCAGTACGGAAGGGCACCAGCTCGCGCTCCCGCAGTTCGTCGATCGACCGGTCGATCACCGGCAGGGCGAGGTGCGAGTCGAGTGCGGTGTCGCCGTGCCCTGGGAAGTGCTTGGCGCACGCGCCGATGCCGGTCGACTGCAGCCCCGCCGTCCATGCTGCGCCGTGCCGGGCGACGAGCGACGCCGTGGCGCCGAAGCTGCGCACGCCGATCACGGGGTTGTCGGGGTTGGAGTTGACGTCGACGTCCGGGGCGAAGTCGAGGGTGCACGCGACACGGCGCAGCGCGAAGCCGACGTCCCGGCCGACGGCCTCGGTGAGCGAGATGTCGTCGAGCCTTCCGAGCACGGCGTTGCCCGGGTACGGCGAACCGTCGGCGTAGTTCAGCCGGGTGACGTCGCCGCCCTCCTCGTCGATCGCGATGACGGCGAGCGGGTTCGCACTGAGGATGTCCTCGTCGAGTGCACGGAGCTCTTCGGTGGACCGGATGTTCGGGCCGAACACGCACACACCGCCGAGGCCCGCGGTCAGTCGCCGGCGCAGCAGGTCGGGCAGCTCGGTGCCGACGAACCCGGGCAACAGCGTCGTCGCGATGGCGCGTGCCCTGGTATCCGGATCGCTCATGTCGATCGACGGTGACGGGGCAGGGCTGCGGCGGTCGTGCGGAGGCACCTCTGACTCGGACATGTTTGTTAGTAAAGCTTACGAACATCTCCTGCCGCAAGCCCGACCGGCAAGCCGTCGAGACCGTGCTCCACCATCGCCACACAGCGGATGACGGCGGCGCGTTATCAATTCTTTACAAACGTCAACTTGACAACACGTTTGTAAGGCAGATTCACTAACAAACCATCGGGACCCGAAGGCCCCGTCGTCGCAAAGACGCTACGGATCGAGGTGAGCATGGCGCAGCTGCGCGTGACGTCGAAGGCGTTGCCCGAGCACAACCGGCAGCACAACCGGTCCCTGCTCCTCCAGACCCTCTTCCACGACGGACCGATGAGCCGGGCGGATCTTGCCCGCGAGTCCGGACTCACCCGCGTCACCGTCTCTGACCTCGTCAACGAGCTCGCTTCGGAGGGGCTCATCAGCGAGCTCGGCCCGCGTGCAGGAGCCCATGTCGGCAAGCCGGCACAGCTGATCGGCCTCGACGAGAACGCGTATCACGTCGTCAGCCTCGACCTGTCAGCGGACGACCGGTTCGTCGGCGCCGTCGTCGGCATCCGCGGAGAGATCGTGCACCGTCTCGAGGTTCCACTCGACGACGCATCGGGCGCCGACGCGCTGAGCAAGGCGATGAACCTCACCCGCGACCTCGTGAAGCGATCGACCGTGCGCCTGCTCGGCATCGGCATCGGCACCCCCGGCATCGTCGACCCGGGCGGCGTCGTGCGCCAGGCCCCGAACCTGGCTTGGTCGGACCTCGACCTCGCAGGTGCCTTCCGCGCCGAGTTCGGGGTTCCTGTTCACGTCGGCAACGACGCGAACACGGCAGCACTCGCCCTTCACACCTTCCAGGACGCCGGCCAGAGCTTCATGCTCGTGGCGATCGAGCACGGCGTCGGCGCGGGGCTCATCATCGGCGGCGTGCTGATCGACGGCGAGAACTCCACGGCGGGCGAGATCGGCCACGTCGTCGTCGACGAGCACGGCGAGCGCTGCGCCTGCGGGCGCACCGGGTGCCTCGAGCTCGCCATCGCCGTTCCGCACCTCAGAGCACGACTGGCCGCCGCGGGCAACGATGCCCGCGAGAGCGTCCTCATCGACGCAGGACGATCGCTCGGCGTGGCCCTCGCCCCCGTCGTCGCCGCACTCGGCCTCGGCGACGTCGTGCTCTCCGGCCCTGGGGACCTCGTCGAGGGCCCGTTCCTCGACTCCGCACTCAGCACCGTGCGGGAGCGCACGCTCTCCGCCGTCAGCAACGGCTTCCACATGAGGATCGCGGCGGACAGCCACGACCTCGTTCTGCTCGGCGCCGCAGTGCTGGTTCTCTCCGCGGAACTGGGGGTGTCATGAGACGGCACCCCCAGCCCGCCACAGACGACTGGGCTCACATCCCAGTTGGTGATCGCGACCGAGCGTTGTCGATCACTCGCACCATATGTCCGTGTTGCGACGCGGACGTCAATCCCTCCATAGGACGCTTCAACGTCCGCGTTCACAACACTAGGAGATACATTGCGCAAGTCACGCATTCTCGCGGTCGGTGCCGTCGGCATCGCCGCGGCACTGGCGCTGAGCGCCTGTTCCGGAAACGGGTCGGGCAAGACCGGTTCTGAGAGTCTGAGCAACGTCGACGGCAAGGGCAAGACCATCACCGTCTGGGCGATGAACGGTGACCTCACCAACGACACCCTGAACGCCATCAACAAGGAGTTCACGAAGGAGACCGGCGCCAAGGTCAAGGTGCAGCTCCAGCAGTGGGACGGCATCGGCCCCAAGATCACCACCGCCCTCTCGACCTCCACTCCGCCGGACGTGCTCGACGTCGGAAACACCCAGGTCGCCGGTTACGCGGCCAACGGCGGTCTTCTCGACATCACGAAGTACAAGACCGACCTCGAGCAGGGCGGTACCTGGCTGGGCGGCCTCGAAGACCCGGCGACCGTGAACGGCCAGCTCTACGGCGTTCCGTCGTTCGCGGGCACCAGGGCCGTGATCTACAACAAGAAGATCTGGGCGGACGCCGGAGTCACCAGCGCACCGACCACGTACGCCGAGCTCACTGCGGATCTCGACAAGGTCAAGGCCGCCAACGCCTCGAAGTCCGACTTCTCCGCCTTCTACCTGCCCGGCCAGAACTGGTACGCGGGCGTGCAGTTCGTGTGGGATGCCGGTGGCGAGATCGCAACTCAGAGCGGCAAGATCTGGAAGGGCGGCTTCGGCTCGAGCGACGCCCAGAAGGGCCTGAACGACTTCAAGACGTTCGAGAACGCCTACACCGTGTCATCGGCTCGTACCCTCGACACCGACAAGCCCGACCAGGACCAGCTGTTCGCAGACGGCAAGGCGGGCGCCATCCTCGGCAACGGCTGGGAGATCGGCGTGATCACCGGCGACAACAAGGCGCTGACGCAGGATGACCTCGGCTCGTTCCCCTTCCCCGGCACCTCAGGCAACAACCAGCCCGTCATGCTGGGCGGCTCGGTGTGGAGCATCCCGGTGAAGAGCAAGAACTCGCAGCTCGCCCTGGTGTGGTCGAAGATCGCAGCCAGCCCGTCGATCCAGGACAAGTACGTGTACGGCGTGCAGAAGTGGATCCCGAACACGGTCGAGGGCGCCAAGAAGGCCACCTCCGACCCGAGTCTGCCCGAGATCCAGAAGGGCTTCTTCACCGCGGCCCAGAACTCGAAGTCGACCCCGTCGTCGGCGAACTGGGCGACCATCGAGAGCACGAAGGCGATCAACCAGTTCTTCTCCTCGATCGCATCGGGAACCGCGACGCCCGAGGCAGCGGCGAAGTCGTTCGACGCCACCCTCGACTCGACGCTGAACGCGAAGTAGCCCTCCCGATCCGGGCACAGAAGAAACAATGAGCTCTTCCTCTGCAACGCTCGTTGCGGACGAGGGCGCGGTTGCCGTGGCGATCCCGCGGCAACCGCGTTCCCGCCGCCGCGACGGCACACGACCCTTCATCGCCTGGCTGCTGACACCGGCCGGCATCGTGATGGCGGCTCTCGTCGTCGTCCCGATCGCCTTCCTGGTGTTCACCTCCTTCACCGACTACGACCAGCGCTCCCTGTTCACCGGCGCGTTCGACTTCGTCGGTGTCGAGCAGTACGCCACGATCTTCACCGACCCGGAGTTCTGGTGGTCCGTCGCACGCACCGTGCTGTTCACGGCAGCGATGGTGATCGGCACGATCGTCATCGGCATGGGCATCTCGCAGCTGCTCACCCGGCTGGGCACGGCCATGCGGTACATCCTCACGATCGTGCTCGTGCTCGCGTGGGCGATGCCCACCGTCGCGTCGAGCCAGGTCTGGAACTGGCTCTTCCAGCCCGGTTACGGCGTCGTCAACTGGCTGCTCACTCAGACCCACCTGTTCGGCGACATGACGAACGTCGCGTGGTCGAACAACCCGTTCCTCGCCTACGTGTGCATCTGGCTCCTGATCGTGTGGGGCGGCGTTCCGTTCATCGCCCTCACCCTGTACGCGGCGCAGACCCAGGTCGACCCCGCGTACGTCGAGGCCGCCCGCATCGACGGCGCGGGCGAGCTGCGCATCTACTGGAGCATCGTGCTCACGTTCCTCAAGCCGACGCTGCTGCTCATCACGATCCTGTCGATCATCTGGGACTTCAACGTCTTCAACCAGATCTGGCTGGTCTCGCAGGGCGGCCCGAACAACGCGACGTCGACGCTGGGCATCTTCGCGTACAAGACCGCATTCGTCAGCACCCACGTCGGAACAGGCGCAGCGGTCACCGTCGTGACGACAGTGCTGCTGATGATCGTCACCGGGTTCTACATCCGCAACCTTCTGCGGTCGGGAGAAGAGCTATGAGCACCATCGACGAACCGGTCGGGATGAACGCCCTGACCGACACGACCGTGTCGGGTACAGCGGCGGTGCGCACCGGCCAAGGGCGCCCCGGTGGAGGCCGCCGAGACGGCAGGCGACGCAGGCCGCGCATCCTCTCCAACGTCATCGCCGTCGTGCTGGCGGTCGTGTGGATCTTCCCGGTCTATTGGATGATCAACACGGCGTTCAAGCCGCGCGACGAGGTCATGTCCGCGACGCCCATCTTCTTTCCGCACTCCCCCACGCTGAGCAACTTCGTCGCGGCCATCACCGAGAGCTCGTTCCTGGTGAACCTGCGCAACAGCGTCATCGTCGTGCTCGGCACGCTGATCCTCGCTATCGTGCTGGGCGCGCTGGCGTCGGCCGCGCTCTCGCGGTTCAGGTTCCGCGGCCGCCGCACGATCCTGGTGGTCATCCTCGCCGTCCAGATGCTGCCGGGCACCGCGCTGCTCATCCCGCAGTTCCTCGTCTTCAACCAGCTCGGGCTCACCAACAACTACCTCGGCCTGATCCTCGCCTACGTCGCGGCGACCCTGCCGTTCTCGATCTGGGTGATGCGGGGGTTCTTCGTCGCCATCCCGATCGAGGTCGAAGAGGCAGCGCGAGTGGACGGCGCAGGCAACTGGCGGGTGCTGTGGAGTGTGCTCTTCCCCCTGGTCACGCCCGGCATCATCTCGACCAGCATCTTCGCGTTCATCGCAGCATGGAACGACTACCTCGTCGCCTACACGTTCATGAACGACCAGTCGATGTACACGCTCCCGGTGTGGCTGGCGACGTTCACCACGCCGACTACGGGCACGGACTTCGGCGGCCAGATGGCGGCCTCCGTGCTGTTCTCGCTGCCGGTGGTGATCTTCTTCCTGATCATCCAGCGCAACCTCGTCTCCGGAATGTCCGCAGGTGCCGTGAAGGGATGACCGTGCCCCCAGTGACCCTCCGCGCGGAGGCTCGACGCGACACGCCGCCACATCAGGCGGCTGGCCGGCGTGTCGCGTCGATCCTCCGCACGGGGTAGGTTGCTGCCCCATGAGCGACACGATCCTGTTCGAGGTCTCCGACGGTCTCGCCCACGTCACGCTGAACCGCCCGGAGAGGCTCAATGCCATCGACCCGGCCGCGGCGTACAGGTGGCGCGACCTCGCACATGAGGTTGCCGAGCGCGACGACATCCGTGCCGTGCTGTTCGACGCCGCCGGAACCGGGTTCTGCGCGGGCGGGGATGTCGCAGCGATGTCCGAGCAGGGCGGAGGCGGCGCGGCGGTGGCTCAGCTCGCAGACGTGATCCACGAGGGTCACCGCGTGTTCGGCGAGACGCCGAAGCCCATCGTCGCCGCCGTGCAGGGCGCCGTGGCGGGCGGTGGACTCGGCTTCATGCTGGTCGCCGACTACGTCGTCGCCGGCGAGGCCGCCTTCTTCGTCTCGAAGTACGCCGACATCGGTCTCACCCCTGACTGCGGCGTCAGCACATTGCTCCCCCAGGCCGTGGGCGTACGACGTGCGCTGCAGCTGCTGCTCACCGACCGCGTGCTCACCGCAGTCGAAGGGCTCGAGTGGGGCTTGGTCGCCGAGGTAGTGCCGAACGAGCTGCTCACCACCCGAGCCAGGGCCATCGCGGAGCACTGGCTGGCCGGTGCGTCCGGGGCGTTCGGACAGGCGAAGCGGCTGGTGCGCGAGAGCGTCGGCCGCAGCTATGCCGACGGGCTCGACGACGAGGCTCGCACGATAGGCGCTGCGTTCGATTCACAGGATGCCCGTGCCCGTATCGCGGCTTTCGTGGCTCGCTCTGCTGCGCGCGCTGGAGCTGAAAGCGAAGGCCCGGTGGGCCTTCGCCACGACGCCAGCGCCGAGGCGACTACGCTGCCTCGGTTTCCCGACTGACACCCACCGATGAAGCCCGTCACCGACGAAGATGGACGCATGACCAACACCCTTCACGGCCGCACGATCCTGATGTCGGGCGGAAGCCGCGGCATCGGCCTCGCGATCGCGGTTCGCGCGGCCCGCGACGGCGCGAACATCGCGCTGCTGGCGAAGACCGACACCCCCGACCCGAGGTTGCCCGGCACCGTGCACACGGCCGCTGACGACATCCGGGCCGCAGGCGGCAACGCCCTGCCGATCGTCGGCGACGTGCGAAGCGACGACGACATCGCCCGCGCGGTGGCGGCGACGGTCGCCGAGTTCGGCGGCATCGACATCGTCGTGAACAACGCGAGCGTGCTCAACCTTGCGCGCACCCTCGACCTCGAGCCGAAGCGCTACGACCTGATGCAAGACGTCAACGTGCGCGGAACGTTCATGCTGTCAAGGGCGGCGATCCCCCACCTTCGGGATGGCGTCAACCCGCACATCCTGTCCCTCAGCCCTCCGATCAACCTCGACCCGAAGTGGCTGGGCGCGCACACCGGTTACACGCTCGCCAAATACGGCATGAGCATGGTCACGCTGGGGCTGGCTGCGGAGTTCGCGCGCGACGGCATCGCCGCGAACACCCTGTGGCCCCGCACCACGATCAAGACGGCGGCGGTGGGCAACATCCTCGGCGGCGAGCAGCTGATGGCGAAGAGCCGCACGCCGGAGATCTACGCGGATGCCGCATACGAGGTGCTCACCGCGCCATCACGTGAGCTCACCGGCCGGTCCCTCATCGTCGAGGACGTGCTCGCCGACGCGGGCGTCACCGACCTCTCGCCGTACTCCCCCGGGGTCTCCGAGGACGAGCTGTTCCCTGACATCTTCCTGTAGGGATCTCGCTCGAGTAGCGGAGGGAGACGCGTGCCACCACGCGGCGGGCTCCTCGACCAGCGGGGACGCGTGGAGAGGGCCTCAGGCCAGCGGGTCATAGAGCACCGGGCGGCGTTCCGGCGTCACCGGGCGACCTGTCACCCCTGGGCGCTCCTGCCACGGCAGCGGTCCGCTGGAGCGTCGGTACTCGACGCCGAAGGCATCCAGCCTCGCCAGGTGCTGATCGAGCCGGCCGGCGAACTCGTCGTAATCTCGCTCGCCGTCGAGCCAGAGCGCCTCGGCGAGCGCGCACAGCCGAGGGAACGCGAAGAAGTCCACGGTGCGCGGCGAGTCCATGTGCTCGGTCCAGATGTTGCCCTGGCCGCCGAGGATGTGCGTGGCCTCCTCGGGCGTCAGCTCGGGCGGCACCGGGTCGAAGCGGTAGACGTCGGCGATGGTCAGCACGGTGCCGACCGGGATCGGCTCGTCCGCCCGGTCGGACTGCCGGTAGTCGAGGTACACCTGGTTGTCGGGGCAGGAGACGACGTCGTGCCCCGCCTTGGCCGCCGCGATGGCTCCCGCCATGCCGCGCCACGACGCCACCGTCGCACCGTCGGCCAGACCGCCCTCGAGAATCTCGTCCCAGCCGAACAGCCGGCGTCCGCGGCGGGTGAGGTGGTCGTCGAGCCGACGGATGAACCAGCTCTGCAGCTCCTCCTCGGTGGCCAGCCCTAGCTCGGCCTTGCGCTGCTGAGTGCGCTCGTCGATGCGCCAGCCGGTCTTCGGGCATTCGTCGCCGCCGACCCCGATGTACGGAGAGGGGAAGATGTCGATGACCTCGTCGAGCACGTTCGTGAAGAAGTCGACGGTCGACTCCTCGAGGTTGATGACGTTGTCGTCGATGCCCCAGCGCGTCCAGACCCCCAACGGCTCGGTGTCCTCGCGGCCCAGCCCGAGCTCCGGATACGCAGCGATCGCCGCCTGGGTGTGCCCCGGCATGTCGATCTCGGGCACCACGTTGATGGAGCGCTCCGTCGCGTAGGCGACGATCTCGCGCAGGTCGTCCTGCGTGTAGAAGCCGCCATGGGGACGGCTGTCGCCGCGGGCGTAGGATGCCGCACCGAGCTGGCTCTCGCGTCGCCACGACCCCACCTCGGTGAGCCGGGGGTAGCGCTTCACCTCGACGCGCCATCCCTGGTCATCCGTCAGGTGAAGGTGCAGAGAATTCAGCCTGTGCATGGCCATCAGGTCGATGAACCGCATCACGTCGTGCTTCGGCATGAAGTGACGTGCGACGTCGAGCATGGCGCCGCGCCATCCGAATCGCGGGGCATCCTCGATCTGCAGCACGGGGATGGTCCACGCCACGTCGAGCACGCGACCCTTGCGGTAGATCTGCGGCGGCAGCAGCTGAACGAGGGACTGGCATCCGTAGAACACGCCGGCGGGGCCGCCGCCCGCGATGCGCGCCTCGGTCGGAGTCACCTCGATGGTGTATCCCTCCGGCGACAGCTGAGGGTTCCACTCGAGCACGATCGCGCCGTCGTGCGCGGTCTCAAGTGGGTACCCGGTCGCCGGTCGCAGCGCTCCCTGCAACCACGACGCTGCGGACGACAGCTCCGCCGGAGCGCTGATGCGGGTGGATCGTGTCACCTCGAAGTCGCCTTCGCCGATGACGAGGGAGGTGGGCCGCGGAACAAGCATGTGCACTAGCTTTCCAGGTTTCGGGTGTTCCCCGCGAGCCCGCCGGGAACATGTCGCCTGCTCGCAACCTCACTGGGGTATCAGAGCTCAGTCGTTTCGCCTGGCGACGGCAACGTATAGTCGCAGACGCAACGAACCGGCCGACACGACGAAGTGGACAACATGGCAACGGCAGACATCATCTTCACCGGCGGCGCGGTCTTCACCGGGTCCGGCGAACCGCTCGACGGCCAGGCGGTCGTGGTCAGCGGGGAACGCATCACGGCGATCGTTCCGTCCACCGAGATCGACGACTACCGAGGAGCAGAGACACGGGTCGTCGAGCTGGGCGGAGCACTCCTCAGTCCGGGGTTCCAGGACGCGCACGTGCATCCGGTCGGCGGCGGCATCGAGTTGCTCCAGTGCAACCTCAGCGAGAGCGAGGATGCCGACGACGCCGTCGCCCGCATCGCGGCCTACGCCGCGGCGAACCCCGACGTCGAGTGGATCTCGGGCGGCGGGTGGTCGATGGACCACTACGCGGGCGGAAATCCGCTGGCATCCCTCATCGACGCCGTCGTGCCCGATCGCCCGGTGACCCTGATGAGCCGCGACCACCACAGCGTGTGGGCCAACAGCGATGCGATCCGCCGCGCTGGCATCGACGAGTCGACCCCGGACCCGGCTGACGGCGTCATCGTTCGGCATCCGGACGGCACTCCATCCGGCACGTTCCACGAGGGCGCCGGCGACCTGTTCAGCGGCCACCGGCCGGCACCGGACGACGAGCTCTCCTACCGTGGCCTGTTGCGTGCGCAGGAGGAGCTGACGGCGCTCGGCATCACCGGGTGGCAGGACGCCATGATCGGCAGCTCCGCGGGCATGGTCGACCCCCTCGGCGCGTATCTGCGCGCCATGGCCGATGGCGTGCTCAAGGTGCACGTCGTCGGCGCGCAGTGGTGGGAGCGCTCTGGCGGCATCGAGCAGGTGGAACGGATGGCCGTGCGACGCGGCGAGGTCGCCGCGCTCGACACGGGCGGCAAGCTCAGCCTCGGCACCACCAAGATCATGGTCGACGGAGTCGCGGAGAACCACACGGCGGCGATGCTCACGCCATACCGCGACGGGCACGGGCACGTCACCGACAACGTCGGGCTCAGCTTCGTCGATCCGGAGCGGCTCAAGGAGTACGTGACGGCGCTCGATGCCGCAGGCTTCCAGGTGCACTTCCACGCCCTCGGCGACCGTGCTGTGCGCGAGGCTCTCGACGCGGTCGAGGTCGCCCGCGCTGCCAACGGCGACACCGACCGCCGCCACCACCTCGCCCACCTGCAGGTCGTCGACGAACGGGATGTGCAGCGTTTCGCCGAGCTGAACGCCACCGCGAACATCCAGGCGCTCTGGGCGACGCACGAGGACCAGCTGGACGACCTCACCCTGCCGTTCCTGCGCGAAGGGGCGGAGGCCCGTCACTACCCGTTCGGTGATTTCGTGCGCGGCGGAGCCGAGCTTTGCGCCGGGAGCGACTGGCCGGTGTCGGACGCCTCGCCGATCGCGGCGATCCACATCGCCGTGAACCGCGCGTACCCGGGGTCCGAGCATCCTCCGCTCGGCGGAGAGGCCCAACGGATCACGCTCGCCACTGCGTTCGCGGCCTACACCTCGGGCAGCGCACGCATCAACCACCGAGATCACGACACGGGGAGCATCCGCCCCGGCTACCTCGCGAACCTCACGGTGATCTCGCCCAACCCCTTCGAACTCGCACCGGGCGACATCCACACCGCCACCGTGCAGTCCACCTGGATCGACGGCGAACCGGTCTATCTGCGCTCATAGCCCCCGCACCCGCGCGTTCGGTGAGACAGCTCCTTTGCCGAAGCCCGGGTGCCGAGACGGCAGGCTCTGGCAGTGCGGTGCAGTGCGGTGCGGTGCGGTGCGGTGCGGTGCGGTGCGGTGCGGTGCAGGTCAGCGAGGCAGCGCCGCGGTGAACTCGGCGGCGCGGCGACGGATGTCGGACCAATCCGACTCGGCGAGCGCTTCGGCGGGCACGACGGACGATCCGGCGGTCACTGCGTAGGCACCCGCGTCGAGGAATGATCCCGCGTTGTGCGCCTCGATACCGCCTGAGGCGATCAGGCGCGACGACGGCAGAGGTCCGAGCAGGTGGGTGAAGTGCTCCGGTCCGGCCGTCTGCGCAGGGAACACCTTCACAGCCCAGACTCCGTACCCGAGCGCCTGCATGACCTCGCTCGGGGTGAACGCCCCCATCATCATCGGAACACCGGCCTCTGCAGCCACCTCGGCGACGGCGGGTGAGAGCCCCGGCGTGACGAGGAACTGTGCGCCGGCATCCAACGCGCTGCGCGCCTGTGCAGTCGTGAGCACGCTGCCCGCACCGATCACGGCGTCCGTGGTGCGAGCCCTGGTGATGTGGGATTCGACGTCGGGCGTCGTGTACGTGAATTCGATCGCGTGGATGCCACCGGCGACGAGGGTCTCGGCGAGTGCGGCGGCGTCCGGGATGACGCTCGCCCTGATGAGCGCCATCGCCCGGTCGTCGCCGATGATGTCGATCGTGGGCATGAGTGCACAGTATCCTCCGCCGCCGACAGCGGCGCCATGCCACCCCAGCCCCCACTCATCGCTGTTGCTGAAAACCCTCCCCGCGCTGAAAATCGGAGATCTGCGCCCGCCCCGGCGTGCCAACGGGCTCCGGCGGCGTGTCGCGGCAGATCCCCGAAATCCAGCAGGGGTGAGTAGGGGTGGATGACTCTAGGAGGCCAGCACGGCTCTGGCAGCCCCTACTTCCGCGCCGATCGGGCCGAGCAGGCCCTCGTCGGGGAGGTCGACCGGGGTCGGCGGACGGCGGGTGCGGATGGCGTCGGCGAGGTCGTCCAACGCCTTGACGATGTCGGCGACGGTGTCGGGGTCGGCCTGCTGTCGTGACTGGGCGGCGCTGACCGCGGTCGAGGTGATCGCGTCGGTGACGCGCTCGAGGGAGACGATCTGGGGCCACCACGCTGCGGCGGAAGTGCTGATGGGAGGAGGCTCGGCGAGGGTCTGCTGCACGAGGGTGCGCAGATCGGAGAGCCTGCGGTAGGTGGCGCGGCGAGCGGCGTAGCGGTCGCGGGCTCCCGTGTCGGGAGGTGCGAGCGCGACGGTGAGGTATCCGGCGACGTCACCGACGACATCCGCGACTCTGCTGCCGAGCTGGCGTGCCGACCGCCACGTCGACGGCCAGGGAAGGTATCCCACCACGATCACGATGACCGAGCCGATGAGGGTGTCGGTGACCCTGCTGATGATGAGCCCGACGTCGCCGCGGTGGGTGAGGTCGAGCAGGATGACGATGACGGGGGTGATGAAGGTGGCGAAGAGGCCGTAGTTGCGGCGGATGGCGATGGGCATCGCCCCCGCGAACACGGCGAGCGCGACCACCTGGGGCCATCCGAGTGGCAGTGCGACGACGACGACCGCGCCGATCAGCACGCCGACGACGGTGCCGAGTCCGCGCTGCACCGCCCGCGCGAAGACCGAGCCGAAGTCGGGCTTCATGACGACGGCGACCGTGAGGGTGATCCAGTACGGGCGTTCGAGCGGGAACAACACGCTCACGGCCTCGGCGACCGCGACGCAGAGCACAAGGCGCAGAACGGCCGACCAGGTCTCACCGCCGCTGGAGAGGTGATCGTAGACCGAACGCAGCCACTCGCCCGGGGTGCGGCGTGGCAGGCCGATCGAGTCCGGTCGCTGGATGGCCACTGTCGTCGTCGCGGGGTCCTCGCCTGCCAGCAGCGACCCGACCCGCCTCAGGGATGACGACAGCGCGGCCCGACCCGGCGTGGAGCGGTCGGGCGGCGGCAGCACGGGCGACGGCGCGTGCTGTTCTTCGATGGATCTGGCGATCGATCGGAGCGCGTTCGGCACCTCCGCAGGCACGGATGCACGCTCGGCAACGATCGTGGTGACGGCCTCGACGATCGGCGTGGCCGCGTTGAGCAGCGTGACCAGGCTGCGCCAGCGCGGATCACGTCCGGCGAGCGTCGTGCGGGCGGCGACCATCAGGTCGTACGCGTCGTTCAGCGCCGTGGTCACGTCGCGACGCGCCTGGTCCGCCGAGCCTGTGCCCGCGGCGTCGAGCTGGGCGGCGATGGTGAGATAGACCCTCGCGACGGCGTGCCGTTCGGGTGCGCGGGTGCGACCGCCGCCGACCGCGATCGCGATGCCGGTGAGCGCGAGTCGCCATGCGGCCCCGATGAGGAAGATCAGCGGCGTCAGCCAGATGGGGTGCAGTCCGAAGTCGATGCCCGATCCCACGATCGAGTAGATCAGGAACTGGAGTGCCGCCTGTGACGCGTTGGCGCTGATCACGCCCGCGATGCCCGACACCAGCGCCGCAGCCGTGACGACGATCAGGGTGGCTGCCTCGTTGCCGAACACCAAGGATCCGACCGTCAGCCCGATCGCGGCGGAGATCGAGGTCATCAGGATGCGCCGGAACCGGTCGACCCCCGGCCCGCCGCGGTCTGACACCGATGCGATCAGGGCGCCCATGGAGATCAGCACCCCGATCCCGAGCGCCGAGACGCCCAGCGCGGGATCGCCGGCCATCAGAGCGACGGCGACGCCGACCGGAGTCGCGACGGCGACCGCGGTGAGCACCGCGAGATCCCATGGGATCGGTGCCTTTCGCGGTCGCACCAGCTCACGCACCCAGGAGCTGCTCGGTGCTCCCGGGGGTGACGACATGGTGCTTACGGTACGCGTTCGAGGGTCGCTGAGTGCGCCAGCGCGCGCACGCGATATTCCTCCAGCTCGACGGCGACGTCGATCGGACGTGTGACCGTCTCGGCCATCGCCGACACGCGGCGACCGGCCCAGCCGGCCAGTCGCCGCGACGGGCGTTCGACGAGCACGTACATTCCGATCGCGAGCGTGAAGCTGGTAACAACCGCGAGTGCGGCACCGATCCACCAATCGGCACCGGTGAAGTCGAGGCCGAACAGCACGACGATCGGCGAGTGCACCAGGTAGAGGCTGAAGCTCACGGCGCCAAGAGCTGCGAGCGGCTTCGCGGAGAAGACGCGGCCGGCGGCGGGCCAGAACGCGGCCGCTGCCACCAGCAGCAGTGCACCCGGCACCCGCATCGCCATCGCGAGGTCACCGCCGGTCGAGCCGAGCATGGGCCGCGCCAGCCAGTAACAGATGGTCAGCAGTGCGCCGGATGCCGCGATCGCGACGAATACCGGCGTGGTGGCGCGATGACCTTTCCACCTGTCGGCGACGGCACGAAGACGATCGGCGTTCGCGCCCAGCACCGCACCGAGCGCGAAGGCAGGCAGGAACTGCGCGGCCTCGACATGTGCGAGGTATCCCCAGACGCTGACTCCGGCGAACAGCGCCCCGAGCACCAGCGGCCGCCGTCGGCTCCACAGCGCGAGCAGCACGACGATCGGCAGCAGCAGCGAGAACCACATCTCCCAGGTCAGCGACCACAGGGGAGGATCGATGGACGGATGATTGGGGTCGACGATCAGCATCGTCTCGGTCCAGACGTTGTGCAGGCTCGTGTCGGGGTGCGACTGCCTGGCCAGCCACGACCCGTCTCCCGTGCCCGATGGATGCGGGAAGACCGTGATGACCACGTATGCGAGTGCCATCGCCGCAACGACAGGGATGCCCAACCGCAGGATGCGCCGCGGATAGTACGCCCACCAGTCGTAGCGTGCGCGATCGTGCGACATGCCCACGTTCTTCAGCGGCGGGAGCGCAAGCACGAACCCGCTGAGCACGAAGAACACCAGCACGGCCTCGGGGCCGGCGACGAAGATCTTCAGCGGTGTCGCGACCAACCACCACGGCAGCGAAAAGGGCACGAGGTTCGAGGCGCTGTCGTATCCGTTCGAGACCGCTGGGATGGTCATCGAGAGGTGATGCAGAAGCACGATGCCCGCCGCGACACCTCGCAGCCCGTCGAGGGATCGGAGCCGGTTGCCCGACGAAGGCGGCTGTTGTGCGACTCGGTGTGACGGGGCCGAGCCGGATTCGGCGGGACCGGATGGGGTCGCCCCTGGCGCGGCTGATCGTGAAGGGGCGGATTCCGGCCCGGGCACTGCTTGCTCCGGGACCGCAGTCCTGTCAAGGGCCGACTCGGGGGCCGCAACAGGTTCCCGAGTCGCCTGCGCGGTCGATGGTCTCGTTGCCGATCGCATCGTAGCGACGTTATCGGGCCAACCTCTGTATCCCCCGAATGTGGGTCATTTGGGGACGGAGTGCGAGTCGTTTGGAGACTGCCAGCAAGCGGTGTGCGGCCATCGGCCTCGGGGTCGGTTATCCGTCGGGGTGTGGCGCTGTGGTGTGCGGCGCCGTGGTGTGTGGTTGGTGGTGTGTCGTGCCGACCGCCTGCCATTGTCGGGTGGGGTCGATCCAGCCGGGTGCTTGGACATGGGGGACGCCGTGGCGCATACGGATGGCCCATCCGTTGGTGTTGATGGTGCGGTGGTGGAACCAGCACAACGTGACACCGTTGTCGGTATGGGTGGGTCCACCCCGGGAGTGTTCCTGGACGTGGTGGACTTCGCACCAGGAGGCCGGGATCCGGCATCCGGGGATCGCGCACCCACCATCACGGGCAGCGATCGCACGACGTTGCTGCGGCGTGAAACACCGCTCAGGGGAACCAAGCGACAGAATCCGGCCTTCACCGTTCATGAGGAGTTTCTGGATGCCGCCGGCGCACGCGAACTGGGTGACCGCTGCCATCGGCACCGGGTCCTCCACCCCGTCGATACATCCCGCACCACGACCAGCCACCAGATCGTGTTCCTCGACGCGGACCAGCACGGTGGGTGCGGCACCACCCATGGAGGCGATGTCGGCGGAGCGCGTGGCGGCGTCGATCAGGGACGCGAACGCGTCATGCCGCACCTGACCAGACGACCGCTCATCCGGAACGCCCTGCTCCAGCGCTTCCTGGTCGGTGAGGAACACCGGCGAGGTTTTCGGGGACACCACCGCCGCGATCGCCTGCTCCAACCGGGCGGAGATCTCCGGCATCAACTCCATCCGATACCGCACCAGGCCATCCCTGCTGCCTAGCCGTACCAGGGTGCGGTGCCGCATCGCTTCCTCGGCATCCACCTCGACACCATCCGGATCCAAGGCGGCTTTCCACACCAGAGCCTACACTCTGGTCTGATCCGCCGTGAACCCGGCCACCGCATCCGCCACCAGGGCCGCTTCAGCAGCGGCCCAGTCCCCCGGATCCGCACGATGCTCAACACCCCCTAGCTCGGACACGATCACCCGTGCAGAATCCTCCCCCAGCGCCCCCGATGCCAGAGCTTCCGCCACCGCGGGGAACCGTGCCGGCAACACCTCACCGGTCAACGAGTCGCGGGCTGCCACCGCCGCACCCAGACGGGCACGCCGCGACGCCGTCGCCTCACACACCCCCGTCACTCGGGCGATCAGCTCCGCCGGGGTACGACATCCCATCCGCGCCGACAACCGCTGACCACCGAGCCCTTTCGGGGAACGCTCCGTGACCTCCCCCGCCAGGAGTACACGCAACGCATCCACCCGACGACCCACGGCCTCAACACCACGCATCGCCGCCAGCAGACCCTCATCATCCAGGCCCCGCGCCTCGGAGCCGGTGAACGCGTCCTCCAACGCGGCTGCCAACGTGTCGAACACCGCCGTCACGGCTTCGGCTGTCACCTCTGAGGCGGCCACGGAAAGGCCGGCTTCAGAAACGGTCGGGGTGTTCATGTCACCAAGTCAACCAGCACCCACAGACATTCCAAACATGCCACTGACCAGGACATTAACCCTGTGCACAACCCCCACAACACGCACCCTGAGGACGCAGAGACCGCCGGTTCGATGGCGTTCGCCGGGAAGCGAAGGCGAGACCTGGTGAAGAAGCGGAGGAAAAAAGATGAGACCGTGGGGGTCACCCACGGTCTCATCGCGCATTCACGGTCTCGGCATGCTGTCACGCTCTCGCGTATAGCAATGCCGAGGCCACGACCTCACCCCCGACGCACGCGCAACGTCACCATCTGGAACGGACGCAGCGACAGGACGCCCGTGCCGGCGTCATACGCGTCAGGCTCCGCCAGCGCGCCCTCCAGCAGATCGGTCTGCACCACGGACGCCGCGTCGAACCCGAACCGCACACGCGCCGTCGTACGTCGCCCGTACGCCTCGTACAGCCGAACCACCACGTCGCCCGAGCGGTCCTCGGCAAGCTTCACGGCCTCCACGAGCACACCGTCCCCGTCGACCGCCACCAGCGGATCGATCGGGGCCGCTGCCGCACGGAGCGGAAGGTTGAGCGCGTAACCGGCAGCGATGGCATCCGGAATCTCGGCACCCACGGTCAGCGACGACCGCACGACGTGCTCGCCCTGGTCGGCCTCCGGGTCGGGGAACAGCGGCGCACGGAGCAGCGATTGCCTCACGAGCGTGGTCGTGCCGCCACCTTCGCGCGTCTGCCGCGTGACGTCGTGTCCGTACGTCGAGTCGTTCGCGACGGCCACACCGAAGCCCGGCTCGCCGACGTGCACCCAGCGATGCGCAGAGGTCTCGAAGCGGGCGGCATCCCATGAGGTGTTCTCGTGCGTCGCACGGTACACGTGCCCGAACTGAACCTCGGATGCCGCACGCTCGGCCCGCACATCGAGCGGGAAGGCGAACTTCAGCAGCTTCTGGCGCTCGTGCCAGTCGACGCGGGTCGTGACCTCGAGGGTCGCCGCACCCGGGGAAAGAGTGAACTCCTGCTCGATCGTGGACTCCCCAACGCTGCGGGCGACCCGCACGGAGCCGCGCTGCTCGTCGATGTCGAGCGAGACCTGCTGGTCGAGGTCGGTCTCATGTCTGCGGTAGTGCTCGTCGACATCCCATGCGTCCCACTTGTTCGGGGTGTCGCGGAAGAGCTGCAACCCGGCAGAGGCGCCCGGCGCGATCGCCTCGCGGCCGCTCGCCAGATCGACAGCGGAGACCACCCGGCCCGTCCCGTCGAGGACGAACCTCGCTCGGTCGTTCTCGAGCACGACGCTGTCTCCTTCGCGACGAACGGATGCCCGGGCATCCACCGGCACCCCGGCGCCGAGCGCCGGCACACCTCTCACTGCAACGGGTGCCGCGTTGACCATCACGCCGGACGGCGCGTCCGAGCTCTCTGTCACCTCTGCGGCTCCACCGAGCGCACCGAGCGCCGAGTCGATCAGCACACCGACCTGGCCGGCCAGCTCGGCGTAGTTGCGTTCAGCCTCACGGTGCACCCAGGCGATCGACGAGCCAGGCAGGATGTCGTGGAACTGCTGCAGCAGCACCGTCTGCCACGCCGCCTCGAGCTCCTCGTACGGATACTCGGCACCGCTTCGCACGGTGGCAGTCGTCGCCCACAGCTCGGCCTGACGCAGCAGGTGCTCACTGCGGCGGTTGCCCTGCTTGGTGCGCGCCTGCGAAGTGTAGGTGCCGCGGTGCAGCTCGAGGTACAGCTCGCCTGACCACACGGGCGGACGCTGGTACTCGGCCTTCGCCCGCACGAAGAACGTCTCGGGTGTCTCGACCGCCACGCGCGGTGAGCCGTCCAGCGATGCCGTGCGCCGTGCCGCGGCGATCATCTCGCGCGTCGGTCCCCCACCGCCGTCGCCGTGCCCGAACAGGGCGAGCGACGAGTTGGCCTCACCCTTCTCCGCGTATTGCCTGTCCTGCCGGGCAAGCTCCTCGCCGGAGAGGATCGAGTTGTAGGTGTCCATCGGCGGGAAGTGCGTGAACATGCGCGTTCCGTCGATGCCCTCCCACAGGAAGGTGTGGTGAGGGAACCGGTCGGTGTCGTTCCACGAGATCTTCTGCGTCACGAACTGCTCGATGCCGGCGCCCGCGAGGATCTGCGGAAGCGCCCCCGTATAGCCGAACGAGTCGGGCAGCCATCCCGTCACGGACCGCTTGCCGAACTCACGCTCGAAGAAGCCCTGACCCGCGACGAACTGCCGAACCATCGCCTCGCCGCCGACCATGTTGGTGTCCGACTCGACCCACATGCCGCCGACCGGCACGAAGCGACCCTCGGCCACCCTGGCGCGAATGCGCTCGAACAGCTCGGGGTAGAACCGCTTGATCCACGCGTACTGCTGAGCGGACGAGCAGGCGAACACGAAATCAGGATGCTCGTCCATGAGCGCAAGCACGTTGGAGAACGTGCGGGCGCACTTGCGGATCGTCTCCCTCGTCGGCCACAGCCAGGCCGAGTCGATGTGGGCGTGACCGACGGCGCTGATGCGGTGAGCGCCCGCTGCAGCCTCGACGGCGAGCACCCCGGCGAGCGCCTCGCGGCCCGCGTCGGCCGTTCCCGCAACATCGTGCGGGTCGACGCTGTCGCACATGTGCTCAAGCGCCCGCAGGATCTGGGCCGCCCGATTGGAGGTCGCCGGCAGCTCGGCGTGCAGCCCGAGAAGGGTCCACACGTCGCGCTCCAGCTCCCACACCGTGACATCCCGCAGTGCGAGATCGACGAAGCGCAGCGTGTAGATCGGGTCGGTTCCCGCGGTGGACTTGTCGCCCATCGGGGTCGTGCCCCAGCGCCACGAGCCGCCGACGTTCGGGTTGGAGGCCGCCTCTATATAGAGGTCGACATCGTCGCCCGCGATCTCGACGAACGAGTTGAACGGCTCGATCGCCTTCACCGTCGACCCGTCCGGTGCGAAGACCAGACCCTCGGCCTGGAACCCGGGGTGGTCTCCCTGGAATCCGAGGTCGACGATGAGCTCGACGGCATGCCGAGGGGATGCCCCGCGCCAGCCATCCGGAACGCCACCGGTCACGTGGAACCACGTCGTGCCCCACGGCTTGCTCCACGGTGTGCCAGGTGCGAACGGCTCGAACCGCTGCTCGATCGCCTCGGCGAACGGTACGGGCTCGTCCGGCACGTCCCACGCGGTCAGGGCGAGCGGCACGCGCTCCGGGTAGACGGCTGGCGAGATTCGCTCGCCGAGAAAGCGGTTGATGCGCTCGAGAACGAGGCGCGAGTCATCGTGCAAGGTGGTGCTCCTTGTGGTGTGGTGCGGGTTCGGGTGCTGTGTGCTGTGTTGGCGGGATGACGGTGCCTTCGGTCATCCCTTCACGGCGCCGGCGAGCGCTGAGCCACCGCCGAGGAACCGCGACGTGACGACGTACAGGCCGAGCACCGGAATCGAGTAGATCAGCGAGAACGCAGCGAGCTTGCCGTAGGCGACAGCTCCGTACTGGCCGAAGAACTGATAGATGCTGACCGAGGCCGGCATCTTGTCCGGACTCAGCAATAGCACGAACGGGATGAAGAAGTTTCCCCATGCCTGCACGAACACGAAGATGAACACGACGGCGAGGCCCGGCCGCATGAGCGGCACCACCACGCGGATGAGCGTCGACATCATCGACGACCCGTCGGTCCACGCCGCCTCTTCGAGCGAGATCGGCACCGAGTCCATGAAGTTCTTCATCATCCAGATGGCCATCGGAAGGCTCGTCGCGGCCATGAACAGCACCGTGCCCCAGAGCGAGTCCAGCAGGTTCAGCGACACGAAGAGCGTGTAGACGGGGACCATCATCGCCGTGATCGGCAGGCACGTGCCGAACAGGATGCCGTACATGAACGGCTTGTTGATCCGCATGCGGTAGCGCGACAGCGGGTAGGCCGCGAGCACAGCAGCGATCACCGTGAAGATGGCACACCCGAACGAGATCACCACGCTGTTCCAGAGCGGCCCGAAGGCCAGGCTGGGCGTCAGCACCGACGTGAAGTTGTCGAAGGTGAACGGCGCAGGCATCTTCAACGTCAGGTTCGCCGTGCCGTCGAACGACGACACCAGCAGCCACAGCAGCGGCAGCAGGAAGCACAGGCCGATGACGACCAGCACGGTGTTCGAGACCACACGGAGGCCGCGGCCCGATGGGGAGGTCATTTTCATGGTCAGTCCACCTCCGGTCGGAGCGCCCTGATGTAGATGATCGAGAAGACGGCACCGATGATGAGCATGATCACGGCGATCGCCGTGCCGAGCCCGAGTTGCGAGAACTTGAACGCCTCCTGGTACGCGAGCACCGGGAGCGTCGAGCTCGCAGTGCCCGGACCACCGGCGGTCATGATGTAGATGAGTCCGAACACGCTCAGGGTCTGAAGCGTGGTCAGCATGAGGTTCGTCGAGATGCTCCGACGGATCATCGGCAGCGTGATGTACATCAGCCGCTTCACACCGCTGGCGCCGTCGAGCTGGGCCGACTCGGTGATCTCCTCGGGAACCTCCGAGATCGCCGCCGAGTAGACCATCATCGAGAACGCCGTTCCACGCCAGATGTTGGCCAGGATGACCGACACCATCGGCAGCACGAAGAGCCAGTCCGGCCCGGTGATGCCGACACCCGAAAGGATCGCGTTGAGCGTGCCGTTGCCGCTGAAGAACGCGTACGAGCAGAACGCACCGACGACTTCCGGAACCACCCATGCGGTCACGACGAGGGTGCCGACGACGCCGACGAGGATCTTGTTGCCCGACCGCATCAGCATGGCCAGCGCGAGACCGAGCACGTTCTGCCCGATGACCGCGCTGCCGATCACGAAGATGATGGTCAGCCAGATGGACTGCCAGAAGTCGGGATTCTGGAACAGCTGAACGTAGTTCTGGAACCCGACGAACTCGGCGTTCTGCGCCGCGCTCCCGGTGAGCGCCATGTTGGTGAACGAGCCGTAGAACGACTCGATGACGGGCCCGACGAGGAAGATGGCGACCATCACCATCGCGGGGATGAGTGGCAGGGTGCGACCGAACGCACGACGAGCGCGGTGCGGGCGGGAAGGGGTAGCCCCTCCCCGCCCTTGGCGGCCCGTCGCCACAGCGGTCTGTGTGAGCGACGTCATGACCGTGCGCCTACTGCGTTACCACGTTCTTCGTGCCGCCGACGGCTTGCGGCAGCGCTTGGTCATAGACCTTCTGCGCCGCAGCCGGCGACTGCTGACCGGTCATCACCGACTCCATCGCGACCTGGATGTTGTTCGACACCGCGGGGTACGACGACGTCGCCGGACGGAAGTGCGTGATCTTCACCAGGTCGGCGAAGAACGCGTTGGTGGGGTTCGACTTGATGTAGGTCGGGTCGGTGGCGACATCCGTACGAACAGGGATGTTCTGGTTGCTCGTCGCGTAGAAGAGCGAGTTGTCCTTGTTCAGGCCGAGGGCGATGAAGTTCCACGCGGCGGTGGGGTTCTTCGACTTCGAGCCGAGAGCGAGCGTCCATCCACCCGACATGCTGGTCGCACCGGGGTCGGCTGCGTCCTGCGTCGGCATCTTGGCCTGGCCCATCACGGAGTTCCAATTCGTCCACGGCGCGACGCCGGCGCTTCCCCAGTTGCTGGAGACCCATGAGCCGTCGAGGCTGATGCCGAGCTTGTTCTGCGAGAGCAGCGCGGGGGTCTGGTTCGACCAGTTCGGGTCGAGCGCCTGCTGGGCCGACGGCCCGATGCCTCCGCCGTAGACGTCCTTGATGAACTGCAGCGAGTCCTTGAACCCTGTCGAGCCAGAGACCCACTTGCCGTCGCTGTTGGTCAGCTGGTTCTGGGTGCCGTAGAGCAGCATCTCGAAGCCCTGCATCGTGGATCCCTCACCGGTGCCCTTGCCGGAGTACACGTTGAGAGGGATCACACCGGGTTCGGCCGCCTTGATCTTCTTCGCGGCGTCGATGATGTCCTGCCAGTTCTTCGGCTGCCATGGCACCGAGACGCCGGCCTTCTGAAGGACGTCCTTGTTGTACCAGAGCGCCCGGGTGTCGGTGCCCATCGGGATGCCGTAGAGCTTGCCGTCGGCGCCCTCACCGGCCTGACGAGCGTTGGCCGGGAACTGCGACCAGTCGCTCCACTTCTTCACGTAGCTGTCGAGTGGCGCGAGGTAACCGGCCGCTGCGTCCGACTTGATGAGGAAGGTGTCCTCGTAGAGCACGTCGGGCGCGGTCGACGCCGACTTGTTCATCAGGGCGAGCTTCGTGTAGTAGTCGTTCTCCGCCGCCTGGATCGGCACCAGCTTGGCGGTGTAGCCGGGGTACTTCTTGTCGTACTGCGTCGCGATGCGCTGCATGTAGTTCTGCATCTGCTTGCCGCCGTACGATTCGTAGGCGATCGTGATGGTCTTGCTACCACCGCTGCCGCCCGACGAACAGCCCGTCAGCGCGGCGGCGGCCACCACTCCCACCGCGATGGCGGAGATGATCCGTTTCTTCATGATGCTCCTTTGCCTCATGGTGCAAGGTGATGCCGGGCTCTCGCGCGGCATGAACGTCGTTAGTAAATCATCTGCATTTATTACTGTCAACATGTCAGGACAAAGTCATCGAGACCGATGTGAAGCCGTGACCATGAGGCCCTTGACATGACAAGAACTCATGAATTCGGCGGCGGTGCGCGACAGGCGGCAATTCATCAAATGACTTGACTGATTGCGTGGACTCCCCGAGGATGGCCTGCAGCGCACCACCGGCGGAGCCGATATCCGGCCCCGTCATGGATGACGCCCCATCGACGAGAAGGAGACGATGATGTCGGCCGAGAACCGGCTCAGAGTTGCCGTGCTGAGCTTCTGGCACGTGCACGCAGGCGATTACGCGAGAGCGACGACGGAGCATCCGGGGACCGAACTGGTCGCCGTGTGGGATGACGACGAAGCACGTGGACGCGCGGGAGCCGCGCAGTTCGGCGTGGAGTTCGAGCCCGATCTCGACGCACTGCTGGCGCGCGACAACGTGGATGCCGTGACCATCACGACCTCGACGAAGGACCACCGCGCTGTCATGGTGAAGGCCGCTCAGGCCGGCAAGCACATCTTCACCGAGAAGCTGCTCGCCCCGACCGTCGAGGAGGCGGAGGAGATCATCCGCACCTGCGACGAGAACGGCGTGAAGCTGATCGTCTCGCTTCCCCGCCTGTACCACGGCTACACGCAGGCCGTTCGGGAGGTGCTGGCGAATGGCGCGCTCGGCGACGTCAACTACTCGCGCGTGCGCCTCTCCCACGACGGAGCGATCGCTGGCTGGCTGCCCGAGCAGTTCTACGACCTCGACATCACCTACGGTCTCGCCCTGGCAGACCTCGGGTGCCATCCGGTCTACCTCACGCAGCTGTTCCTCGGTGCGCATCCTGCGACCATCGCATCGGCGTACACGTACGTGACGGGCTGCGACGTCGAGGACAACGCCGTTGTCACCGTCACCTACGAGAACGGCGCGATCGGTGTGATCGAGTCCGGCGTCGTCTCGCCCGACCCGTTCGTCATCGAGATCGGCGGCACGAAGGGCTGGCTCAGCTACTCCGAGCACGACGACCACGTGCTGGTCGCCGTCAAGGACGGCGAGATCGAGCGGATCCCCGTGCCCGCCGACCTGCCGTCCGCCTTCGAGCAGTGGGTCGGCCACATCGCGAACGGCACCCGGGCCGACGACAACCTCGACCGCGCCGTGGAGCTCACGAGGCTCGTGGTCGCCGCCAACAGTGCAGCACGCACAGGAACCAGGGAGAACTACTCATGATCAAGGTCGGACTGATCGGCGGCGGAGGCATCGCGAGTGCCCACATCCGCGGCTACCAGGCCCACAGCGACGCGATCCGCATCATCGCGGTCGCCGACGCCTTCGAGGAGACCGCGAAGCGCCGCGCAGAGGAGCTCGGCGCCACCGCATACACCGACTATCGCGACATGATCGCGAACGAAGAGCTCGACGCCGTCGATATCTGCCTGCCGCACCACCTGCACGCAGACGCGATCGTGGCTGCAGCGGATGCCGGGCTCGACGTGCTGTGCGAGAAGCCGCTGTGCCTCACGCCGGACGAGGCGCGCAGGGTCAACGACGCGGTAAGGGCGAACGGCGTCATCCTGATGTGCGCCCACAACCAGCTCTTCATGCCGGCCGTCGCGAAGGCGAAGGAGCTCCTCGACTCCGGTGCGATCGGCACCGTCTACGAGGTGCGCACCACCGACTCGTTCTTCAATGACTTCGACCCCGCGAACATGGGCTGGCGTGCGCACGCCTCCACCTCGGGCGGCGGCGAGCTCATCGACACCGGCTACCACCCGAGCTACCTGATGCTGCACCTCGCAGGGGCCAAGCCCGTCGAGGCGACCGCGATGCTCTCCACGCACCGCCTGACGTTCATGGAGGGCGAGGACAGCGCCCAGGTGCTCATCCGCTTCCACAACGGCGTGGTCGGGCAGCTGGTCACGAGCTGGGCATATGAGCCTGCGACCTCGACCGAGCGGTTCTCAGCGGTCGGCGAGCTCGGGTCGCTCACCAGCGACGGCACGACCGTGAGCTACCGCCTGCGCAGTGGCGAGGAGGAGTCGTTCACGTACGAGCCGGTCGACACCTTCGTGGCCGAGATCGGCTGCTTCGCGGAGTGCCTGACGAACGGCACTCGCCCGCCGCACACCGAGGAGGAGGGCATCCAGGTGCTCGGCATGCTCCTCGCCGCCTACGAGAGCGCCAGCGAGAAGAGCATCGCACCGGTGCTCGACGTCGTCGGCTGACACCGCTCGCCGCGCTAGGCCGCAGTCGGGGCATCCGACTCGGCCAGCGCGGCGAGCCACTCCGGCTCGATCGCCAGCTCGGGGTCGACGACGCCCTCGGCACGCAGGAGCACCTCGGAGAGACGGGGAGCGGATGCCGCACCCGCGAGTCCCTCGACCGACATGGCTGCACAGAGGTTCGCGAACCGCAGCTGTTGCCCGAACGGCATCCCCGCCGCAGTCGCCCGCATGAGCGCGGAGACGAACACGTCGCCGGCGCCCGTGGCGTCGACCGGATGAACGGAGAGGCCGCGGCTGTCGATCACACCCTCGCCGTCGTCGACGAGAAGCGAGCCGTTCCGCCCGCGCGTGACGACGACGGTCGGGACCAGTCGTGCGAGGGCACGCGCCGCTGCCTCGACATCCGGCTCCCGCGCGTACGCGGTGGCCTCCAACTCGTTGAGCACGAGTACGTCGACCGAGGCGAAGTTCTCCAGAACCTCGTGCGACCAGCCGTGCCGCTCGTCGTAGCCGACGCCGGCGAACACCCGCGAGCCGTCAGCACGGGCGACCGCCGCCCACTCGCACGGCTCGGGGCGCAAGCTCACGAAGCACTGCGCGGACCGAGGGATGCCCGAGACGAGCGACTGCACCGGCACGGGGTCGAGCACGCCGTGGCTCACGAAAGCACGGTCGCTGCCGTCGCCGAATGCGGCCGTGATCGGGGTGTCGACGCCGTCGGTCACGACGAGGCCGGAGAGGTCGAGCCCCGGCTCACCACGCAGCCACGACGCGACCAGCTCCCCCGGAGCGTCATCGCCGATCGGGGCGATCAGTCCGGTCGAGAGCCCCAGACGCGCCAGAGCGACAGCATTGTTGGCGATGCCGCCAGGGCAGAGCTCGCGGCGATCCGCCCACGACTCGGTCCCGGCTCGGGCGTCCGCGACGCCCGAGAACACGACGTCGAGAAAGACCGTTCCGACGACGAGAGCGTCGACGCGGTTGTCGGCGTCGACTTCGAGTGCGGACATGGTCCTCCGGGGTTCGGGCTCGCGAGCCCGGCGGCTTCGGTCAGCCGGGCGGTTTCGGCCACTGTAACGAGCGTGATCGCAGTTGACAAGATGTGATCAACCAGTTCTCCATTCTGCACGCTTTCGCTCATCTGAGTCCAAAAAGCTACGGTGGGGCGTACGAGCGGGCTTGTAGATGAGCGAATTCGCGCATATGCTCACCACATGCTTCCACGCCAACGCGACGAGCGCATCGTCGAGCTGCTGAGGCGCGACGGCGGCGCATCGGCCGTCGACCTGGCAGGCGCGCTCTCGGTCAGTGTCGCGACGATCCGCCGCGACCTCGAGCGTCTTGCGGGCGAAGGCAGGCTCTCGCGCGTCCACGGCGGTGCCTTCTATCGCGACGAGACCGAGCAGCCCTTTCCCGAGGTCATGCAGGAGGATGCCGAGGCCAAGGACCTCATCGCCGCTCGTGCCGCCGCGATCGTGGCCGACGGCGACGTGGTCTTCCTCGACATCGGCACCACCACCATGCGCATCGCCCACCACCTGCGCGGACGCGACGTCACGGTCATCACCTCCTCCCTCGCTGTGCTCGACGTTCTCCGCAACGACGACGCTGTCGAGCTCGTGCTGCTCGGGGGGACGCTGCGCCGCAACTACCAGACCCTCGTCGGTCCGCTGACCGAAGAGGCGCTGACCTTGGTGCGCCCGGATCTCGCGTTCGTGTCGTGCACCGGGGTGCGCCCCGACGGCAGCGTCGTCGACGACATCTCGCAGGAGGCCACCATCAAGCGAGCCGTCGTGACCTCGGCCGAGCGCACGGCGCTGGTCGCCGCTGGCACCAAGTTTCCCGGCAAGGGGTCGCTGCGCATCGCCCGCGTCGAGCAGCTCGACTACCTGATCACGTCGGCCGACGCCGACGACGCAACTCTTGCCCTGTGCAGCGGCGCAGGGGGAAAGGTGATCGTGGCATGAAACTCGCACTGCTCGGCGGCGGCGGATTCCGCGTGCCCCTCGTGTTCGGAGCCCTTCTGGATGACCCGTCGAGGCTCATCACGGAGCTGTCGCTGTACGACACTTCGGCCTCTCGCCTGTCGGTGATCACCACGGTGCTCCGCCAGCTCGATCCGGAGTGTGAAGGGCCGGTCATCCATGCCACGACTGATCTCGCCGAGGCCGTGAGCGGGGCGGACTTCGTGTTCTCCGCGGTGCGCGTCGGCGGGCTGAGCGGCAGGGTCGCCGACGAGCGAGCCGCACTCGCCCTGGGTGTGCTGGGCCAGGAGACCACGGGGCCGGGCGGCCTCGCGTACGCTTTGCGTACCGCGCCCGTCGCTCTCGAGATCGCCCGCACTGTGAAGGAGCACGCCCCGAACGCTTTCGTGATCAACTTCACGAACCCGGCGGGCATCGTCACCGAGCTCATGCAGACCGTGCTGGGCAGCAGGGTGATCGGAATCTGCGACACGCCCAGCGGCCTTGGCAAGCGCCTCGGCGCGCTGTACGGCGCCGACGAAACCCAACTCTCCCTCGACTACGTCGGATTGAACCACCTGGGATGGCTGCGCCACGCCTGGTTCCGGGGTCGCGACCTGGTCGCGGAGATCCTGGCCGACGACGATGCCCTCTCGCGCCTCGAGGAGGGCAAGGTCTTCGGTGCCGACTGGCTGCGCGCCATCGGAATGCTGCCCAACGAGTATCTGTACTACTACTACTTCAACCGCGAGGCGGTGCGGTCGATCACCGAGAGCGACGCTACCCGCGGCGAGTTCCTGCTCGCCCAGCAGGCTCGGTTCTATCGAGATGCCGAACAGAACACCGACGCAGCCCTCGCGCTTTGGCAGCAGACGAGGGACCAACGCGAGGCCAGCTACATGGCGGAGTCGCGGGAGAAGGACGAGGAGCGCCCGGATGTCGCAGGCGGCGGCTACGAACGTGTCGCCCTCTCGCTCATGTCGGCGATCGTCGGAGGCGGCCACCGGCCGATGATCCTCAATGTGCGCAATGGGAGCACCCTGCCGTCGCTCCCCGAAGACTCCGTCGTCGAGGTGCCGTGCGTGGTCGACACTGCAGGCGCGCACCCGCTCGCCACCGCCGAGCCGCCCGCCGCGGAGCTCAGCCTCATGATGCGCATGAAAGAGGTCGAGAGGCTGACCATCCGCTCGGTGCTCGAGCAGGACCCCGAGCTCGCATATCGGGCCATCGCACTTCACCCGCTCGTGGACTCCGTCGCCGTTGCGCGCGAGCTGTTCGAGAGTTACCGGGCGAACGCGCAATAGCCCCGCATCAGCGCCCGATCAGGAACGCCTGGGGCCTGGGCGACAGAATGTCGTCGAGCACCAGACATGCCGCGCCGATGGCGGCGACGTCATCTCCGATCGCCGACTCGGTGAACGTGATCGAGTGGGGCAGCGTGTACGACGGCGACCCCATCACCAACGGAGGCACGCGCTCCAGAACGGCGTCGCGCAGCGGGGCGAAGAACGGGCCGCCGAACACGACGTGGTCCATGTCGAGCAGGTTGGCGAGCATGAGCAGCCCTTCGGACAGATCGTCGACGACAGCATCCACGAATTTCTTCGCCCGCGGGTCGCTCGTGTCAGCGATCAGCTCGGCGAAGAGCGGGCCGACCTCAGCGGCCGTCATGGAATCCGGATCGCCCTGGATGATCCCCTCGGCGATCGCGTCAGCGACCATCAGCCGCGGCATCAGCGAGCTCCCCAGACGCCAGCGACGACCCTGCGGCGAGCGCGGGTCTCCGCCGACGACGACGCTGCCGACGTCTCCCGCGTTGTTGGAGAAGCCGCGGATGACCTCCCCTCGCGACACCATGCTCACGCCGATTCCCGTGCCGCAGTAGAAGAACACCATGTCGTTGCGCTCGCCTGCCGTGTCGAGCCAGAGCTCGGCGATCGCGGCAGCCGTGACATCCTTCTCGAGGATCACGGGCAGGTCGAGGGCCTCGGCGAGCTCGTCGCGGATCGGTACGTCGTGCCATCCGGTGAGAAGCGGCGGGTCGAGCACGACGCCGGAGCCCATGTCGATGGGCCCGGGTGCTGCGATGCCGACTCCCATGACCCGCTCGGGGTCGATGCCGCTCTCTCCCACCAGTGACTTGACCCCGCGCACGATGCGGGCGACCGTGCGAGAGGCCTTCGCCGTCGACGTCGTCTGCAGGGTTCGGTGGGAGATCACGGAGCCCGCGAGATCGAGCAGAACGATGGTGATGACCGACGGGTCGAGGTGCACGCCGACCGCCATGCGGCCGCGAGGTTCGAGGCGCAGGATTGTGCGCGGTTTGCCCACCCCGCTGCCGCGTGTTCCCGCCTCGACGACGAGGCCCTCCTGAATGAGGCGTCGCACGATGTTCGTCACGGTCTGCGCGGACAGGCCAGTGCTCTCCGCCACCTCGACGCGGCTGACCCCGTTGGGCGCACGCCGGACGGCGTCGAGAATCACCGCCTGGTTGTAGCCCCCGACGGCAGGAAGATTGCTTCCCGCACGCATGGCCCCCGCCATCCTTTCCGGCACGCCGCACGGCGTGTCTGCTGACACTATCGTCACAACGTCCCCCGGTTGACGACCAGGCGGCGCGCGTTTCCGAACCGACGGAATGTTCACTCGCGGCCCCGCCGGTTCACAGCAGACCGATAGGGTGTGCGAGGCCCGCGACGCGACTCGACGGGCGAATCGAAGGTCCGCCGTTCACCGGTGGGGGGAAAGGGAAACAGTGAAGACCAGCAACAGAATCGCCATGATCGCCGCGGCGGCGGTGCTCGCGGGCACCATGCTCAGCGGCTGCAGCGCTGCGGCGGGGCTCAGCAAGGCCGCCGGATGCCTCGAGCTCGCCAAGGCGGCCAACACTCTGAGCACGACCGCGAACGACGCGATGTCGAGCGCGACCAGCGACCCCGCTGCGGCCGCTGACAAGCTCGCCGGCGGGGCCGACAAGTTCGACGCGACCGTGAAGAAGATCACCGACGCCGACGTGAAGGCAAAGGCCCAGGCCATGTCGGCCGCCTACACGAAGTTCGCCACCGACTTCCAGGCGTACGCGAAGGATCCGTCCGGCTCCGACCCGAGCGCACTGTCGAGCGACGCGACCGCCCTCTCGACCGCGGCGTCGGACGTGAGCTCGGTCTGCAACACCAAGTAGAGCATGGACTCGGCGCTCCCGCGCCGCTTGACGAGCAAGGCCTCGACGGACCAGTTCCGTCGAGGCCTTGCTCGTCATCGGCGTTTCAGCCGTACACGCACGTCGGGTAGGGTCTAACCGAGACAATTTATCTTGACGTCGAGTTATTTTCCGCACAGATTTCCCCTGAAAAGGAGCGCGCAGACCACGATGGCGAAAATCATCTACACCCACACCGACGAGGCGCCGTTGCTGGCGACCTACTCCTTTCTCCCCATCGTCTCCGCCTACGCCGAGAAGGCGGGCATCGAATTCGAGACCAGGGACATCTCCGTGGCCGGACGCATCCTCGCCCAGTTCGACCTGGCGGATGACGCACTGTCCGAGCTCGGCGAGTTGACCGCCTCCCCCGAGGCCAACATCGTCAAGCTGCCGAACATCTCCGCCTCCATTCCGCAGCTCAAGGCGGCGATCAAGGAGCTGCAGGAGAAGGGCTACGACGTTCCCGACTACCCGGACTCCCCCGCGAACGACGACGAGGCAGCCGTCCGCGCCAAGTACTTCAAAGCGATCGGCTCCGTCGTGAACCCCGTGCTGCGCCAGGGCAACTCGGACCGCCGGGCGCCCCAGTCGGTGAAGGCGTACGCGAAGAAGCACCCGCACACCAACAAGCCGTTCGGCGAGGGCTCGAAGACGTCGGTCGCCACGATGGGCGAGCACGACTTCAAGAGCAACGAGAAGTCGGTCACGATCCCCGCCGATGACACCCTCACGATCGTGCTCGAGACCGCCGACCACGAGCAGAACGTGCTGCTGGAGCGGCTGCCCGTGCTCGCAGGCGAGGTCATCGATGCGACCGTGCTGTCGGCATCCCACCTCGACGCGTTCCTCACGAACGCGATGGCCCGCGCACAGGCAGAGGACGTGCTGTTCTCCGTGCACCTCAAGGCGACCATGATGAAGGTCTCCGACCCGATCATCTTCGGTCACGTCGTGCGCGCCTACTTCAAGGACGTGTTCGCGAAGTACGGCGACGACCTCGCTGCCGCCGGTCTGTCGGCGAACGACGGTCTTGGCGCCATCCTCGCCGGACTCGACGCACTGCCGAACGGTGCAGAGATCCGCGAGGCGATCGACATCGCGCTGGCCGCGGGCCCTCGCCTGTCGTACGTCAACTCCGACAAGGGCATCACCAATCTGCACGTGCCGTCCGACGTCATCATCGACGCATCGATGCCCGCGCTCATCCGCAACGGCGGCAAGCTCTGGGACGGCGAAGGGCGTGAGGATGACACCCTCGCCGTCATCCCCGACTCCTCGTACGCCGGCGTGTACGCCACGACCGTCGAGGACGTGAAGAAGAACGGGCCGCTGAACCCGGCAGCGATCGGCTCGGTGTCGAACGTCGGCCTGATGGCGCAGGCGGCGGAGGAGTACGGCTCGCACAACAAGACGTTCGAGATTCCGGTCGCCGGCACGGTGAAGGTGCTGAACAAGGCAGGCGAGGTGCTGTTGCAGCACGAGGTCGAGCCCGGCGACATCTGGCGCGCGTGCCAGACCAAGGACATCCCGATCCGCGACTGGGTCAAGCTGGCCGTGAGCCGCGCCCGGGCCACCGGCTCGCCTGCGGTGTTCTGGCTCGACGAGACCCGCGCCCACGACGCGCAGCTCATCGCGAAGGTGCACGCCTACCTGGCAGACACCGAGCTGGTCGGCGACACCTCTGGCCTCACCATCGAGGTGCTCGCCCCCGAGCTGGCGACCGCGTATTCGCTGGAGCGGATGCGCAGGGGTGAGGACACCATCTCGGTGACCGGCAACGTGCTTCGCGACTACAACACCGACCTGTTCCCCATCCTCGAGCTGGGCACGTCAGCGAAGATGCTCTCTGTCGTGCCGCTCATCGCGGGCGGTGGACTCTTCGAGACCGGCGCCGGCGGATCGGCCCCCAAGCACGTGCAGCAGCTCGTGCAGGAGAACTACCTGCGCTGGGACTCGCTCGGCGAGTTCTTCGCCCTCGTGCCGTCGTTCGAGAAGTACGCCGACTTCGCCGGGGTTCCCGCCGCCAAGGTGCTCGCGGACGCCCTCGACAGGGCGACAGCCACATTCCTCGACGACGACCGCAGCCCTGGCCGCAAGCTCGGCACGATCGACAACCGTGGATCGCACTTCTACCTCGCCCTCTACTGGGCGCAGGAGCTGGCGAAGCAGACGGAGGACGCCGAGCTCGCCGCCACCTTCACGAAGCTGGCCGAGACGCTCACTGCGAACGAGGAGACCATCGTCGCCGAGCTGCTCGCAGTGCAGGGCCGGCCTGTCGACATCGGCGGCTACTACCTGCCGGACCCCGCGAAGGCGAGCGCTGTGATGCGCCCGTCGGCGACCTTCAACGAGGCCCTCGCCGCCCTGTAGCCATAAGGGCCCTCCCGCCCCCGACCCAACCTGACCCCCGACCCCTGACAGCGCCACTTGCGCTCTGCTGCGCCACTTCGGCTGGCGCGGTAGAGCGCAAGTGGCGCTGTTGTCGGTACGGAGGGCTGACGAACATCTGATCGTTCGTCTATGGATCGTGCTCAGACGGTGGACCGCTCGTTCGCGCGCCGGTACTCTGATTCTATGGCTGAGCTCCGACTCGAGGAACTGTCCGCTTCGAACATTTCCGCGGCGAACGCGTTGACGTTGAAGCCGGGCCAAGAGCAGTTCATCACCCCCGTGTCGTACTCGGCTGCGGCAGCGGTGAACGACCCGAACACGACGTGGCAGCGCGTCGTCGTCGACGGCACCGAGGTGGTCGGCTTCATCATGGGCAGCTTCGACCCCGACGCCGACGACGAGTTCCGCTCCATCCTGTGGCGCATCAACGTCGACGCGGATGACCAGGGCCGCGGCGTCGGCAGCTTCGCCGTCGACGGACTCGCCGACGAGGCACGCAAGCGCGGCCTCGACAAGCTCTACGTCATCTGGGAGCTCGGCGAGCTCGGCCCCCAGGAGTTCTTCCTCCGCGCCGGATTCAGCGCCGTCGGCGAGACGCAGTACGGCGAGGTCATCGGCGCGATGGACCTGTAAGACGCACCGATGCCGGGCCCGGCGGAGTCGTTCGTCGACGCTGTTCTCGAGGTGGTGGCCGATATCCCACCCGGGCGCGTCATGACCTATGGCCAGATCGCTGCCGTTCTCGGCTCGCGCGGTGCGCGGGTGGTCGGCCAGGTGATGGCGTTGTACGGGTCGGACGTTCCGTGGTGGCGCGTCATCCGTGCCAGCGGCGAGGCGCCCCTCGGGCACGAGGACCGCGCGCTCGAGCACTACCTCGAGGAGCAGACGCCGCTCGTCGGGATGACTGCGGAACAGGCATCCAGAACGGGAGTCGCCGGGCGGTACCGCGTCGACCTCGTCGCGGCGCGCTGGTCGCCGGAACTGGGCTGACCGTTCCACCGACCGGGCGCAGGTGCCGCCACTCGCGGTTGGCATCGCTAACAACCTCCGAGCTACCCTCAACGTTGTTGTGCCACTGAATACTGGAAACTCCGTCTCGTCCCCCTTGTGATATCGCTGCCATCCGCGGTAGCGTGCACCCGTCCCCTGATTCGGGCCCCAATGGAGGGAGCAGGAACGCTCATGACACATCGCACTTCTGATATGAGGGGACGAACGCGCGGTAGAGCGCTCGTCGCTTCAACGGCGCTCTGCGCCACGATCGCGGCACTCGCGATCGGCTCCGTCACCCCTGCGAATGCGGCGGCGGATGCCCAGAGCATGCCGATCCCGCAGACCCAGTACTCACTGGTCGGTTTCGACTCGCAATCCCCCGCCTACCCGGCTCCGCCCTCGGTCGACGGCACCGCACAGGGCGCGATCGACGGCGACTACACGACGGAGTGGACCTCGGCGTACAGCGGAAGCACCCAGTCGCCGATGCCGCATTACCTGACGATCGACGCAGGCGGCAGCTATCTCATGACGGGGCTCGACTACTCCGTCAAGCGCGGCAACGGCGAGGTCGCCGACTACGCCGTCTACGCGACGAACGACGCGTCGGTGGCCAAGGATGCCGCAAGCTCGGGTTGGGGAGACCCGGTCGCGACGGGCACGTTCCAGGCGCCCACCACCAACACCCAGATCCAGGAGGCGACCTTCACCAAGCCGGTGACCGCGCGCTACGTGAAGTTCGTGGCGCTGAGTGCGATCGGCGGAGGACAGCTCGCATCGGCATCCGAGCTCCGGCTGCTCGCCGAGGGCACGGCCGGCAACCCGCTCTACAGCGTGACCACCGGCTCGCTCGGCACCTCGAAGCTCGTCGACGACACCCCAGAGAGCACCTACATCGATAAGGACGGAACTTTCTACGCCGAGAACTCGCACTCCCTCTACGGAGCAACGCAGGGCAGGGCGTGGCAGTTCAACACCGGCACCACCATCGACACCGCCAAGGCCGACAAGACGCTGAACAACGCGGTGAACCCGGCCGATCCGACCGACTCCAATGCGGACACCACCGCACGCTGCAACAACAGCCCGACCGGCGTCGAGTCGACATACGCCCCGGCAGGCTCGAGCTACTCGCAGCGCAACTTCTGCGACCTGACACAGCTCTGGGTCGACCCTGACACCGGCGACTGGTACGGTGTCGTGCACAACGAGTTCACTCCGCAGCCCTTCGGCGACGGCCTGCACTACGACGCACTCGACTACGCGGTCTCGCACGACCAGGGCAAGACCTGGTCGATCGTGGGTCACGCCATCACCTCGCCGTACAGCACCACGCGAGGCGACACGGGGGCGTTCCCGCAGCAGACCTACTACTACGGCGACGGTGATCCGCGACTCTACGTCGACACGGCATCCGGATACTTCTACGTCTATTACGGCTCCCGTGTGGTGAACAAGAGCGGCAGCTGGGTCGCGTTCTACGAACACGTGGCACGCGCCCCTATCGCGGACAAGATGGCGACCGGCTCATGGCAGAAGTACTACGACGGCACGTGGTCGCAGCCCGGCGTCGGCGGCAAGGAGAGCAACCTGGTGCCGATCAGCGCGACCAACAGCACGGGCTACACGCCGGCTTCGCAGGAGTACAACCCGGCGAACCCCGGTAACGCGACCCAGCAGATCGTCGCCGGCCTGACGCCGAACACGTCGCCGCTGTTCGTGATGGACATCACCTACGACGCCTACCTCGGGCTCTACATCGGTGAGCCGCAGAACCCCAACCAGACAGGCAACGACCCGCAGCAGTACTACGCGAGCAAGAGCCTCAGCGATCCCAAGTGGTTCCTGCTCGGCGACTCGGGTGGCGCCTTCCTGACCGCGTCGTGGTACCGCTGGTTCATGGATTCCGCGACGGCATCCACGACAGCGGTCGTCGGCAAGTCGTTCCGCTCCTACTGCTCGTTCTCCTGCAACGGCGGAGCAAGCGGCCAGTACGCCAACATCACGGTGGACACCAACGCACCGGCATCCCCGGTGACGGCCGGCGGCACCTACCGCATCGGCAACGGCAGCGGACAGGTGCTCTCGCAGGTGCCCGACAACCCGACGACGGTGACGTCAGGGTCGATCGGCAACTCGGTCTGGAGTGCCTGGACGTTCACACCCACCGGTGACGGAGCGTACACGCTCGCCAACGCCGGATCGGGCGAGCTGCTGGGCATCGACTCGTCGACCACGACCAACCGAGCGTGGGGAACGGTGCCGACCGTGTCGGCGGCGACGTCGACGCCTACGGTCGGCCAGCAGTGGTTCGTCGTGCCGAACACCGATGCGACAACGGGCAAGGCGACGGGCGGCTTCCGCCTGGTGAACCGCTACAGCGGTCTCGTGCTCGGCATGTCGGGCAACCGCAAGAGCGGCACCGTGCAGACGACGCCAGGTCGCAGCTGGGATATCGCATCGAGCACCGTCGACACGCTGCCCCTCGCGGCGCAGCAGACGCTGACGCTCACGAAGTCGAACCACTCGGCCTTCGGACACTAGGCTCCGCGCGCGTGTCGGGACCCGTCCGTTGTGGCGGGTCCCGACACGCGTTGGAGCAATGTTAGCGATAGCACATTCGACATCCGCAGGTAGCATCATTGCCGTGAACGCAACACGCCCACCGGGCATGACCGACGTCGCCCGCCTCGCCGGGGTCTCGGCGCAGACCGTCTCGCGCACGCTGAGCGGGCATCCGAACGTGCAGGCGGAGACTCGCGCCAAGGTGATGGCGGCGGTCGAGCAGCTCGGGTACCGGCGCAACAGCGCGGCGAGAGCGCTGTCATCCGGCCGCAGTCGCACCATCGGGGTCGTCACTCTGCAGACGGGGTTCGCTTCGCGCATGGCACTCATCGTCGGGATCGAGGCCGCCGCGACCGAGGCCGGCTACGCGGTCTCGACGGCGACGACCGCATCGCTGGAGGCGTCGGCGATCGAGGCCGCGCTGTCACGGCTGGCCGACCAGGGCGTCGAGGGCATCGTGCTCGCCGTTCCGCTCATCTCCACGAACCACGCCATCGAGGCGCTGACCGAGAGCCTGCCCACGGTTGCGATCGACGGGTCGCGCACGCCGTCGACCGACGTGCTCGCCATCGACCAGCGTGCGCTCGGCAGGCTTGCGACGCGCCATCTGCTCGACCTCGGACACGAGAACGTCTGGCACGTCGCCGGTCCGTCCGCCTGGCTCGAGGCCGCCGCCCGAGCCGAGGGCTGGCGTGAGGAGCTCGCGGACGCCGGCATCACCCCTCCCCCGGAGCTCCAAGGGGACTGGTCACCGGAGTCCGGTCACCGCAATGGGCTCATCCTCGCACGAGTGCCCGACGCGACAGCGGTGTTCGTCGCCAGCGACGAGATGGCGTTCGGAGTCATCCGCGGACTCGTCGAGCAGGGCAGGCGGGTGCCGGAGGACGTCTCGGTGATCGGCGTGGACGACATCCCGCTCGCCGCCTACTGCTCGCCACCGCTGACGACGATCGCCCAGCCGTTCCGCGACGTCGGACGTCTCGCCGTCGAGCACTTGCTGCGCACGATCAGCGACCCCGAGGTCGTCACGACCGACCAGGCGATCGAGCCGGTCCTCGTGGTGCGTGCGAGCACGGCACCCCCGCCTGCGTAGCCGGCCCCGGTCTCGAGCGGAGCCGAGCTGGGTGCTGCGTTATCGCTATCAGCCGGCCGACATCCGTCATCCATGCCGAAAATAGGAGATCCGCGCCGACACGCCGACCGCGGGGGTCGACGCGCCGAGAGCAACCGCGAATCTCCGATTTCCGGCAGGTGCTGGCCGCAGGTGATGCTGGCCGCAGGTGGTGGCAGCAGGGGGTGCTGGCAGGTGGGGACTACACCAGGGAGTCCCTCCACGCGGCGTGCAGCTGCGCGAAGCGGCCGGTGCCGGAGATGAGCTCGGCGGGCGAGCCATCCTCCACGACCCTGCCGTGCTCCATCACGAGCACCCGGTCGGCGATCGCAACGGTCGACAGGCGGTGCGCGATGATCAGCGCCGTGCGGTCCTTCAGCAGGGTCTGCAGCGCCTCCTGCACCAGGCGCTCGCTCGGGATGTCGAGCGAGCTCGTCGCCTCGTCGAGGATGAGCACCGCGGGGTTCGCCAAGAACGCACGAGCGAACGAGATCAGCTGCCGCTGACCGGCCGACACGCGTCCGCCTCGCTTGTTCACGTCGGTGTCGTACCCGTCGGGCAGGCCCTCGATGAAGGTGTCGGCGCCGACAGCGACTGCCGCGGCCCTGATCTCCTCAGGCGTCGCACCCGGCTTGCCGAGCGCGATGTTGTCGGCGACCGTTCCGGAGAACAGGTACGCCTCCTGCGTGACCATGACGATGGCCCTGCGCAGGTCCTTCGGGTGAAGGTCGCGCAGGTCGACGCCATCGAGCGTGACAGAGCCCTCCGTCGGGTCGTAGAACCTGGCGATGAGCTTGGCGAGCGTCGACTTGCCCGCACCGGTCGAACCGACCAGCGCGATCGTCTGCCCGGATGGCACGTCGAGCGTGAACTCCGGCAGGATCACCCTGTCCTTCTTGTAGGCGAACTTCACCTCGTCGAACTTCACGTGACCGGATGCCTGCCACAGGTCCACAGGATGCGCCGGGTCCGGCACGCTCGGCTCCTCCTCCAGCACGCCTGAGATCTTCTCGAGCGCGGCCGCAGCCGACTGGTAGGAGTTGTAGAACATCGCCATCTCCTCCATCGGGTCGAAGAACCGACGGGTGTAGAGCAGCACGGCGAGCAGGATGCCGATGGGGAGCGCTCCGGTCGCGACGCGGAACCCGCCGACCAGCAGCACAATGGCCACCGTGACGTTGCCGATCAGCACCAGACCGGGGTCGAAGATGCCGAACAGTTGGATGGTCTTCGCGTTGACGTCGCGGTAGTCCTCGACGAGGTCGCCGAACTCCTTCTCGTTGCGCTTCTCCTTGCGGAATGCCTTCACGGCACGGATGCCCGTCATGGTCTCCACGAAGTGCACGATGAGCTTCGCCGAGGCAACGCGCGAGCGCCGGAACAGCACCTGCGAGCGCTTCTGGAACCACCTGGTCAGGAAGTACAACGGCACGAGCGAGACGAACAGGATGACGCCCGATACCCAGTCGTTGATGAACATGAACACCGCGATGAACCCGGAGTACAGAACACCCTGAACGAGCTGGTTGATACCGGAATCCAGCAGCTCACGAATGGAGTCGAGGTCGCTCGTCTGCCGCGAGATGATGCGACCCGACGTGTACGACTCGTGGAACTCCAGGCTCAGCCGTTGGGTGTGCAGGAACACCCGCTTGCGCAGGTCGAGCAGGATCGCCTGGCTGATGCGCGCCGACTGCACCGTGTACCACGACACCGTCACGGCGCCCAGCACGCCGGTGACCAGGTACGCGATACCGGTCAGCGTGATCGGCCACCAGTTCTGCGTCTGCAGGGCTGAGATGCCCTGGTCGATGCCGATACCGATCAGCGTGGGGCCGATCACCTGGGCGAGCGTGGAGACCACGATCACCAGGAGAGCGAACACCACCTTCCCGCGCAGCGGACGCAGCAGCGTGCCCAGCAGCCTGAGCGATCGCCGGCGGATCTGCCGCGACTCCTCCTTGGAGAAGTCGTTGCGCTCTTCGCCTGCGACACCTTGAACGGTTGCGGTGGTCATTACAGGTTCACCTCCTCGAGGATCTCTTCTTCTTCGTCGTCTTCAAGGCTCGAGATGACGAACCGGTAGTGCTCGTTGGATGCCAGCAGCTCGCTGTGCGTTCCGACCGCCGTGATGCGGCCGTCCTCGAGCAGCGCGACGCGGTCCGCCAGCATCACCGTCGAGGGGCGATGCGCGACGATCAGCGCCGTCGTGGAGGCGAGTACTCGCCGGAGTGCCGCCTCGACGAGCGCCTCGGTGTCGACATCCAGCGCCGACAACGGGTCGTCGAGCACGAGCACCTCGGGGTTCGCCGCGACGGCCCTCGCGAGCGCCAGTCGCTGCCTCTGGCCACCGGAGAGGCTGAGCCCCTCCTCGCCGACCTTCGTCTCCACGCCTTCCGGCAGGTCGTACACGAAGCCGGCCTGAGCGACCTGCAAGGCCTCGGTGAGCACGGCTTCCGCCGCAGCCTTCGTCTTCTCGTCGTCGTCGATCAGGTCGGCGCGGCCGAGCAGCACGTTGTCGCGCACCGAAGCCGAGAACAGCGTGGCATCCTCGAACGCCATGGCGATGTGGGTGCGCAACTCGCCCCTCGTGAGGTCGCGGATGTCGACGCCGTCGAGCACGACCGCGCCTCCCGTGACGTCGTAGAGACGCGTGGTGAGCGCGGTGAGCGTCGACTTGCCGCATCCGGTGAGGCCGACGAGCGCCATGGTCTCTCCAGGCTCCAGCTCGAGGTCGATGCCGTCGAGCAGGTCCGGATACCCCTCAGGGGTGTCCGGATAGCGGAAGTGCGCGCCACGGAAGACCAGTCGGCCCTTCGGGTCGGTGATGGTCTTCGGCTGCTCGGGGTCGCCGATCGAGTTCGGCGTGTTCATCACGTCGAAGAACCGGTCGGCCGCCGTGCGGGTGTCGAAGGTCATCGACAGCAGGAAGCCGATCGACTCGATCGGGAACCGAAGCACCGTCGCTGTGGCGAAGAACGCCAGGAGCTGGCCGACCTGCAGTGTGTTCTGCGAGACCAGCCAGACGCCGACCACGAGGCACAGCGCGAACGCGACGTCGGGCACCAGCAACAGCCAGAGCCAGATTCCGGCGACCGCCTTGGCCTTCGCGATCTCCGTTCCCTGCAGATCCTCCGCCTGCTTCTCGAAGTTGCGCAGTGCATGCCGGCCGCGGCCGAACGCCTTGAGCACCCGGATGCCGTGCACCGACTCCTCGACCGACGTCGCGAGGTCGCCGGCCTGGTCCTGGCTGCGCCTTGCGATCACCGAATAGCGGCTCTCGAAGATGTAGCCGTAGATCCACAGCGGGATCGAGCAGACGATGAAGATGAGCGCGAGCAGCCAGTTCCAGGCGATCAGCACGAAGAATCCGATGATGATCGTCGCGATGTTCACGAAGAGCAGCACGAACCCGAAGCTGATCCAGCGACGGATCAGGTTGAGGTCGCTGACGGCACGACTCAGCAGCTGGCCGGATGGCCATCCATCGTGGAAGCTGACCGGCAGGTCCTGCAGCTTGGCGTAGAACGCGTTGCGCAGGTCGGCCTCGACCTTCGTGCCCGGCGTCAGCACGAACCAACGGCGCAGCGAGATGAGCACCGCCTCGGCGATGCCGAGCACGAGCACGAGCACCGCCGAAGGGATGACCTGCGTCGGGTCCCCGTCTTGGATCGGGCCGTCGACGAGCGCCTGCAGCACGATCGGGATGAGCAGGGCGACGATGGACGCCCCGATCGCCGCGACCATGCCGAGATAGATGCGCGGCATGGCCGGTTTGGCGTACGGGTAGATGCGAGCGAGCGAACGGAACGTGCTCAACCGCTTCTCACCGCCGATGTGCTCGGCATGTCGTTCAGGTGGGCGGGACAGGTTTGCCTGTGAGGCAGACATGGATCACCGTTTCTGGCTGATAGGTGGTGTTCACAGAGAAAGGTGCGCAAGCGGCCTTGCGCAGATGGTCGCCCGAAGGGTCGACGTGGATCGGAAGAGGTCCGAGCGGACTGCGGAGATCGCGAGCACCGGCCGTGGCCTGTGCCGCCCCGCGCGGGTCGGACGTTCGTGGGCCGTCGGTGCGGCCGTGAGGAATCGGGAGGGTGGAAGCCTTTCGGCTCTACCTATCGTTTCCCCAATGCCGCGCGGCGCCGAAGTCGACGGCGGCAAACGGCCCGACGGTATACCCCCCGACGCCGGACAGCACGAGGCGACCCTCGACACCCCCGCGAATCCGCGTGGTCATCTCGGTCTTCGTCATGTCGTCCTCCTCAGCATCGAACCGCGTCCGTGCGTCGCGACCCCGGCCCTGGCACCCCTGCGACAGGCGAAAACGCGACAGCAGATCAGGCTATACCTGTTAATGTGCTGTGCGCAACGCGGCGTGAGCGCCGACCACGCAATTGCGCCATGTGCGCTCTACTGCGCCAGCCAGAGTGGCGCAATAGAGCGCATTTGGCGCAAGAAGATCTGTGGGAAGTCAGACCAGGGCGGGCACCGTGTCGAGACGATCGAGCGCCAGTGCCTCTGCTGCCGCGAGGGTGGTGGTGTCGCGCTCCGCGGCATCCGCGAAGATCTGCGTGACCGTGTCGCCGATCTGCTCGACCCTGGCCCTCGTCGCCTCTGCTGAGGCACCCGGACGGCTGAGCGTGTCGAGGAAGATGACGCCGCCCGCGTTCACCACGAAGTCCGGAGCCCACAGGATGCCCCGCTCACGCAGTCGAGCGGCGCCGCTGCGCTCCGCCAGCTGGTTGTTGGCGGGACCGACGACGGCCTTCACCTGAAGCGCCTCGATCACATCGGACGTGAGGATGCCGCCCACTCCGGCCGGCACGAAGACGTCACCCGGAACGAGAACGGCCTCATCGGGCTCGACCCAGTGCGCGCCGAGGTGAGCGGCGAGTCCGCGCTTCGCCGGGTTGACGTCGGTGACGGTGAGGGTCGCGCCCTCGTCTGCCAGCCGGGTGGCGAGCAGCGACCCGACATGGCCGAGACCGAGCACCGTGACCCGACGACCGGCGACGGAACGAACTCCGAAGGCCGCTTCGACGGTGGCGAGGATGCCCGCATACACACCGTGCGCCGTCGCGTCGCTCGGCTCGCCCACTCCGCCCTTGTCGGAGGGCAGCCCGCACACGTCGGCCGTGCGCTCGGCAACGATGGCCATGTCTTCGGCGCTCGTGCCGACATCCTCCGCCGTCATGTACGCGCCGTCGAGGCTTGCGATGGTGTCGCCGAGGTCGAGCATGACGTCGCGACGTCGCTCGGCATCGAGCTGCACGCCGTGCGGCAGGTAGACGACGGACTTGCCGCCGCCGCGGTTCAGGCCGGCAGCAGCGTTCTTGAGGGTCATCCCCTCGGCGAGGCGCAGCGAATCGTGCACAGCCTCGAGCCAGTTGTCGTAGGTCCACAGCCGGCATCCGCCGAGCGCCTGGCCGAGGCGGGTCGAATGGACGGCGACGCTGATGGTGAGCCCGCTTCGCGGACCCCTGACGATCACGACCTTCTCGTGGGGAAGGTCTGTTCCGGTCGACGCGACGAGATCGGGCATGACGGACAACGGTGTCTCCTTAGGCTGTGGCAGCGGGGTGGTGTGTCACGAGCGCGCCCCACCTCATGGGCGGGGCGTACAGCCCCATTGTGCCACGGAGACGCCGGGCCGAGCACCGGCGAACTGCCGCTACCCACGGCCAGCACCGTGCTCGAAATCGGAGATCCGGGGCGACACGCCGAGCGGGTGGCCGACACGGCAGGGCTGACCGCAGATCTCCGATTTTCACCAGGCGGGACGGCTGGGGTCGGCGAAGTCTAGGCCGGGCACCGGCCGGTGGGCGCCCGACCGGCGCGCGCGGTCCGGTGCGGGTACCGGCCGCGACGCGTGCCATGCGCGGTGCGAGGGGTGCGGAGCGCATAACTCCTGCAATCTGTCCGACACGGTCGGCAGACTCCGCGGAATCTCGCAGTCGTCCACCCGGCCGCGAACCAAACTGCAGGAGTTATGCGCGCGGCGGCGCGTGGGGGCAGCCGGCGGAGGTGGTCAGCCGATGAGGATGCTCAGGCAGGTGACGCAGCCCTCGAGCTTCTCGAACTCCGAGATGTCGACGGTGACGACCTTGTAGCCCAGGTCGGCGATCAGCTCGGCCGTCTTCGGAGCGGAGGCCGCGACCAGCACCGAGTCCGCCGACAGGACGACCGCCGCGACACCTGCCGGCTCCGGGACGGCGAGGAAGCGGTCGAAGATGCTGGTGTCGGCGATGCGCGAGGCGTCGCCGATCACGGTGCCGTCCGGCAGCGCCGTCGCCACAGACTTGAGGTGAAGAGCCCCGGCCACCGGCACGGCGACGACGGAGTAGCCCTCCTCGGCCGCGAACACACGCAACTGGCGAACGCCCTCGGCGTTGGTGCGCTCGCTGCGGCCCACGTAGATGGTGTCGCCGACGCGCAGCACATCGCCGCCGTCGAGCGTTCCGGGCTCCTCGATGCGGTCGATGCGCACCCCGAGGTCGGTGAGCACCGCCTCGGTACCGGGCGTCTCGCCGCGGCGCTGCTCGGCGCCGGAGCGGGCGATGATGGCGCGCCCGTCGAACACCACAGCGGTGTCCTCGACGAACACGGAGTCGGGCAGCACCTCTGCGGACGCCACCTCGACCGTGTCCCAGCCCGCCTCCGAGAGGGCGCTGACGTAGGCATCCCACTGCTCGTCGGCCTTCGTCGGGTCGACGGGCACTCGGTCGATGTTGCTGACGATTCCTTCGGCGAGGTTGGTGGCGGGGATGCGCACCAACGCCACTTTGCGCCCGGTGACCGCCGCACGGTCGTAGGCCGCGATCGTGCGGTACAGCCAGCGGCCCATCGTGGGCGTCAGCACGGTGACCAGCAGGATGAAGAGCAGGTTGCGCTCGCCCGCCAGCGTCCACAGGAACGAGACGTCGGGCTTCTGGCCGTTCGTGGCCAGGTAGATCATGGTGTTGACCGTTGTCGCGATCACTCCGACGACAAAGCCCGTGATCAGGGCACCCCACCAGGTGGCGAGCACGTCGAAGAGTGCGGCCACGCCGATCAGCACGAACGTGAAGACCGACGCGAGCGTGAAGAACCCGCTGAAGGATGCAACAGCGGCCCATCCGGCGCCCTGCAGCAGGAACGCCTCGTTGGTCAGCACCACCGTTCCCACGTGCACCAGAAGTGCGACGACGAATCCGGTGAGAACGGCGGCCACGATCCTGCGGCCCCAAGGGATGGTCATGGTTACGACACTATCCGAGTGGACGCTATGGACCGGCTGGATGTTCGCGCCGGTGGGAGGGTCGCGTGCGGGTTTCGAGACGCTCGCTTCGCGTGCTCCTCAACCAGCGGTAGAAGTGTGCGCTCAGCGGGCGCGGCGACGACGCACCTGCAGCAGCACCAGACCGGAGAGCAGCGTGAGGAACACGAGTGCGATGGCCGGCGCGGTGTCCGAGCCCGTCGGCGCGAGACCGGATCCCGCGGCCGTCGCGCCACCCGCTCCCCCGCCGGATGGCGTCGGCGGTGCGGGCGGTGTCGGCGGTACCGGCGGCTTCGGCGGAACAGGCGGCTTCGGCGGGTTCGGGATGATCTGCGCAGGCTGCATGTTGATGTAGACGTTCGCGATGGCCGCGTGCTCGAACGCCGGGTCGTCGCTTTCGCTGGCGTGGCTCACCGTCTCGACGACCTCGTTCGGGTCGATCACGGTGCCGGGCTCGTACCGCAGATAGATGGTGTGCGCCGTCGTGTCGCCTGCCGGGATGACGAGCATGACCATCGTCGAGTAGGTGATGCCGTCGAGCGAGACGAGCGCGTAGGGGGCGCCAGGACCGTACGCGACAGAGATGGTGATGTAGACATCCGCGATCGGGGCGGTCGCCAGCCGGATCGTGTACGTCGCCTGGGTCTGTCCGGTCTCGCGGATGACGGTGCGACCACCCGTCTCGGTGACGATGATGTGCCCGCCGCCGGCCAACGGGTCGACGACCGGGATCACCGGGAACACCGGCGGGTCCTCGTTGGGAAGCAGGGTCGGCAGCAGCGTGATCGGCGAGGCGTGCTCGCGCGATGGCGCCGAACGGAAGTTGCGGATCTGCAGGTTCAGCCCGTCGCCCTTGGCCCCGTTGATGTTCGAGGAGACGTGCCCGAGGCCGCCGATGATGTCGAGTCGCACGGTGCTGACGCCCGAGCCGCCGTCGGCGGTGACAAGACCGTTCGTCAGGAACGTCGAGCCGGACTGCAGGGTGCGCAGAACGAACGAATCGTTGCCGCCGCCCGCCTCGAGCCGCAGCTCGGCGAGGTTGTGGTTGACGATGAACGTGTCGTTTCCGAGCCCGCCGTAGATGGTGGTCGGGAAGCTGACGCCGTCGCTGACGTAACCGAACCCGGTCTTGATCGTCGGGAACGAGTCCTCAGGGTGCACGTCTGGAGCGACGCGCGGCACCGTGTAGACCTGGCCGATGATGAACGTGTCGTTGCCGGCACCGCCATTCAGCGTGGTGATTGTGCTGTCGTCATCCACCGCGAACAGGTCGTTGCCGCCGAGCCCGTTCACGGTCAGGCGCGCGTTGATGTGGTCGTCGTAGTCGATGCGCTCGGCCGCCAGCGTGGAGTGCAGCAGCGCGACGAACGCCGGCTGCTGCGCCTGCGGCTCGTCGGGGATGATGGACGACCCGCGAAGCAGGAACACGTCCGGCCCGTCCGACCCGTTGATGGTGAGCGTGTTGAGCCCGCCGCGCGCTCCTGTGTTGAGCACCTCGATGCGGTAGTCGTGGTTCAGCGAATCCACGCTGCCCCAGGTCGTGACGACGTAGGTGTTGTTGCCGAGCTCGCCGTCGAGGTGGAGTGTGTCGCGGACCTGCTGCCCGTCATACGGGTCGCCCGACGTGTCGAGGTGGGTGGTCGTCATCGTCTGCAGGTGGTCGACGACGAAGGTGTCGTTCCCGTCGGGAACCCCGGCGACCGCTGAGGGCCCGCCGTAGACATCCGTCTGCCCGCCGAGGTAAGTGTGGTCGAAGACGAACGTCTCGTTGCCTGCGCCGCCGAAGATCTGGGTCGGCTCGCCGCTGAGCGTTCCGCCGAAGTAGAGGGTCGATCCGACCGGGGCTGACGGATCCTGCCCGTACTCGGCGTAGATGGTCACGGTGGAACCCTGGATGATCGCGCCGGCCGGCTCGAACAGGTCGTCGCCGACCTGCAGAAGGATGTCGGTGCCAGGAGCCTGCGCGAGGGCGCTTCCCGCCACGATGCGACCCTGCGTGACGACATCCGCTCCGTCGAGGGTCTGACCGTCGTTCACGATCGTGAGGTCGGACGTTCCGCTGCCGTCGTACGGAACGGCCAGTCGCACGCTGCCGAACATCGACTCTGCGCGGAGCACCGTGAGCGGGCCTGCGACCTCGGTGATGTCGATCTCGGCCGGCGGGTCGGCGCCGACCGGGAGCGACGGGGTGCGGTCGGTGAGGGCGTACAGCCGACCGTCGGCAGCGGTGTCGATCCTGAAGGTGGCCCCCGTCGCGCCGATCGAGCCGTTGTGCGCGATGAGGTCGATGTTCGCACCGGAGACCTGCACGGCGTCGGTCGGGTCGTTGTCGAGGATCGAGCCGTCGTTGTTCGTCAGCGCCACGTCGCCGGTGAAGGAGTCGACGAGCGCCACGTAGAGGTCACCGGTGGTCTGGGTGAGGTAGATGCCGTTGTTCGCGAGGGCGAGCACGCTGCCGCGGGCGGCGTTGGAGGAGTGGATCTCGAGGTAGTTCGCGTTCGGGGTCACGTAGCCGATCCCGCCGAACAGCGCGATCATCGTGATCGTGTTTCCTGTCACGCGGGCGCTGCCGTCGTGGATGGCGTCGACATCGAAGATGGAGGCGCCGGCGGAGTCGGCGGCGACGAGGGTGACATCCGAGTTCGTCGACGTGATGGTTCCGATGCGCAGGTCGCTCACCGTCTCGGTGTCGACGATCGAGCCGTTCGTGTAGAGGTCGATCTCGCCGACGCCGTCCTGCGTCGAGAACGGAACGGGGAACTCGGCCCCGGTGAGCGTCGCGTCGACGTTGGTCGTGACCTGAAGGTTCAGGTTCGCCATGGCGGCCGCGTGGATGACCCGGATGTCGTTGCCGGCGCTGAGGTCCGGGAACACGTAGGTGCTGTCATACGGCTGGTTCGACGTTCCGAAGGCCGTGAGCACGAGCGAAAGGTCGTACGACGGCGTCTGGTCGGGGTGGAAGTAGACCTTGTACTGTCCGGTCGGCGGGAAGGTGGTGCCGATGTGGTCGGTGTTGTAGACGTTCACCTGCAGGTAGTCGGACGAGATGGCTGGCACGTCGTTGCCTTGCAGGCTGTCGCCGAGCACGAGGTCGATGTTGTGGCCGGCGTGGATCGGTCCGAGCGTCGGAGTGAACGGCACTGCGGCACCGCGCAGGATCGACGTGATGTCGAGCACGACGTCGACAAGAGCGTCGGCAACAAGACCGACGAGCCTGGTCGGGTCGACGTTGTCGACGAGGTAGTCGCTCTGAACCAGCTGCACGGGGATGGGCACCCGCACCGTCGTGCCGCCGACCGTCGCGTAGGTGCCGATGGTTCCGGCATCCGCGTAGATCGCCAGTGTGTTGGTGGTGATCATCGGCGAGTCGGGGCCGGCGAGGATGTCGCCGTGCTGGTTGTCGACGTGTGTCGAGCCGATCGGGTTGTAGATCCAGCCGTCGATCACCAGCTGCGGTGTTCCGCCGCCGTCGAGGAAGTTCTCGATGTCGACAGCTGTGGGCGTGAAGATCGGGGTGCCGACGCTGAAGCGGAACGCCGAGCTGTCCACCACCTCGATCTGCATGGTCGCCGCCGTGCCGTTCAGGTTCACGACGCCGACACCGTGCACGACCATGCTGCGGTTGGAGTGGTTGTAGAGCCTGACGAAGTCGAAGGTGTTCTGAACGGTGAACGTGCCTGCCGTGCCGGTGAGCGTGCTGGCCGGTGCCGTTGCGTTGTTCGGCTGCGTCGTCGGCGTGTTGGCGTGGAAGATCACGGTCGCACCGCCGGTGTTCGCGATGTTCTGCACCTCGATGATGCGTCCGATCGGAATGGTCGAGCCGAGGGCATAGGTGTTCCCCAGATCGTCTTTCACGACCACGCCGTCGAGCTTCGTGATGGTGCCGCTCGCATCGATCTCGAGCTGTGGGTCTGGCGCATGCAGGTATACGGTCGCGTTCCACACGATGGTGCGCTGCGCGTTGTTGGTGTCGCTGCCGCCACGTCCTCCGCCGTCGAACACGGCTCCGTCGCGGTCGCGCTGCCAGGTCCAGCCGAGCTCGTTCTGCAGTGCCTCGACGTCGAGGAAGCCAGTGCGGATGACGGCCCCCGCCTGCGCAGTGACGTTCGACGTGCTCTGGTAGTTGTTCGTGGCGTCGGAGTCGGTGTCGCCGCCGAAGCAGCCGCAGTTCGCGTTGGAGTGGGCGATCAGCAGAATGTTGTCGTGGGCGCCGGTGAGCGTGACCGACTCGTAGCCGACGATCTTGGTGTTGGTCTCGATCAGCAGCGTCGAGTTCGAGGTGACGTAGACGTTCGCGGATGCCCGTGATCCTGCGCCGAGCGCCGTCGCGTGTGTGTATCCCTGGTTGTTCAGGGTCATGCCGCTGACGTCGGAGGTGAGGTTGACGGTGTCCGCAGTGATCGCTGCGCCCGGCTGGATGTCGACGGTGGTGTTGTCGGTGACGTTGATGTCGCAGCCGGGTCCGCCGCACCGCCCGGCGTTGGCATCGGCTCCGAGGCCTCCGGCCTCCGCGTGCGTGCTCACGTTGGAGTACGCCTGGCTCTGCGCGCCGAGGTTCGCCGCCCTGCCGGCCGTGAGGTGTCCTGCGATGTTCGTCGTCGCGGTGATCGTGAGGGTTGCGCCCGCGTCGGACTCGACGCCGGAACCGAGCCCCTCGGCGCTGGACTGGCTGGAGGCGTCCGCCTGCCCGACCGTGACGGGGGCGATCGTGATGTCGTCTCCCGCGGTGAGCGTCGAGCCGGTGCCGACGGTGACGATGGTCGACGTCGTCACGGTCGAGGTGCCCTCTGCGCTGCCGATCGCGACGAGGCCGCCTCCGCTGTTGGACGCGTTGGCATCGACTCCGGCGTTGGAGTTCGTGGTCACCGTGATGCTGCCGCCGGCGGTGAGAGTCGCTCCGCTGCCGATCGTGACGGTGACCGCTGCGGTCTCGCTCGCCGTCGGGGTGGCGTTGGAGGACGAGATGAAGCCGCCACCAGAGCCGTCCACCGTCGCGGTGGACTTCTGTCCGCCGCCGGGCGTCGTGCCTCCGATGCCGAGGGCCGTCAGGGACTGAGTTCCGCTGCCTGTGGACGTGAGGTCGATGACGAGCTCCTGGCCGTCGCTGCCACCGGTGCCGAGCTGCACCGGTGCAGGGACGAAGTTGCCGAGACCCGTGATCCCTGTGCCGTCGAGCGGGATGGCCGCTCCGCCCGGCGTCGTGGAGACCTGGAAGCTCGTCGATGAGGAGTTCACGACGTAGTAGGTGGCACCGTCGTCGAGTCCCTGGATCGGCTGCTGACCGGGGATCCAGAGGCTGTGCGTCACGGCCTCGCCGGCAGCCGACTTGTCGGGGGTCAGCGTGATCGGGGTGACCGGAATGGGGTTGTTGTCGCCGTCCGTGCATCCGCCGGTGGCCTCGCAGAGCGTTGCGGCGAGCTGGATGTCGTTGGCGTTCAGCACGATGACGTAGTAGGTGTGGCCGTTCACGAGACCGCCGATCGGGTCGGACGCTCCCTCGTAGACGACGGCCTGGCCCGTGGTGAGCCCGTGGCCCTGCACGACGATGACGTTGTTGTCCTGGTTGACGAGCTGCGGCGGGTTCCCCGTGATGACCGGCTGGCCGTTGCTGTCGGTCTCGATGTTCACGCCCTGGCTGGAGAAGCTGACGAGCGGGTCTCCCGCGTGGTAGACCACGGCGTTGCCGTCTTTGTAGGTGTTGCCGACGGTGAAGGTGTTGCCGCCTGTGACGTTCGACCCGGTGACGGTGACGGGCGTCTGCGACACGGTCGGGTCGAAGAGCTGGATGTGCGAGGCATCCACGACGTGCACCCGGTACTGGTGCCCGGCGATGAGACCCGGGATGGCCGTGCCGCCGCTCGGGACGACGTAGACGACGATGTCGCCTTCGTGCAGGTTGTGGTTGAGCGGCACGAAGCTTCCGCCGATGGTCGTGCCGAAGGCGATCGTGTCGGTCGCCGTGTCGATCTCGGAGCCGTTGAACAGCGAGCCGAGCTGCACCGAGTTGTCGCCGATGACGATCACGTTGTAGTTCAGGCCGCTGGTGAGCCCGCCGACCGGGGTGCCGCCCCTGGCGTCGTAGGTGACCGTGCTGCCTGTGGTGAAGCTGTGCTGCGCCGTGAGCGTGATGACGTTCGTTGTCGTGTTCACGCCGGTCGCCCCGTCGAACTCGCTCGAGTTGGGCGACGGCGGCGCCTGCGTGTTCTGCTGCGCGGTGGCCGTGATGGTTCCGCCTGCGTAGATCTGCGCGCCCTGGCCGATGAGCAGGTTGACCGTCGGGTTGGTGGTCACCGAGGCCGAGTTGTGTGCAAGGTCGAGGGCGATGCCGACGTGCTCGCTCTCCGAGGACGAGATGGAGACGGGGTTGGACGAGACGCCGACCTTGATGTCGTGCACGGTGGCGATCGGTGCGCCCGATGCGCCGAAGTCGGTCTCGACTGTGGTGATCGTCGTGGCGACCGCGCCGGCGTTCGCGACGGAGAGACCGCCGACGCTGGTGTCGCTGATCAGCGCCGTCGCGCTGTCGCCGCCGGTCGCGAGGATCTGGATCGAGAGAGCACCGGGCGTCTTGGCGGTTGCGCCGTGCGCGCCGCCGAGCATGCGGGCGAAGGTGTGACCGTTGTCGGTCGCCGCAGGGTTGGCGCTCGAGATGGAGCCGAGACCGCCGTTCGTCGACCCGCCGCGGGCGATGGCCGAGTTCGTGGCGGTGGAGACCACCGACACCGCGCCGTTCGGTGCGTTCAGCAGGGCGGATGCCCCGATGTTCGCCTGCGTGACGACACCGCTCGTGATGATCGCGGACGGCGAGGAATCGGATGCCCCCGCGAGGCCGAACGCCCGAGCACCCGAAGTGGACGAGGCTGCGGAGGTCGACGTCGCTGAGACCGCAAGGCCTGTGCCGCCGGTGAGGTGGCCGTCGAACTCGGCGCTGGTGCCGGAGGCGACGCGGGCGATCGGAATGCTCTCGTTGCCGGCGATGAGGCCGCCGTCGAGCGTGTCGGTGTTGGAGGTCGCCGTGTTGCCGCTCGTCGACGACACGGTGACGGCGCCCGAGGTGACGAGCGAGCCCGAGCCGTAGGTGGCGCTGACGCTCGCCGATGCGAGCACCTCGGCATCGACCGCCGCACCGGTGACGCTGGCCAGGCCGATTCCGAGCGACTCCGTGATCGCGGTGGCGGTGTTGGCGCCGGATGCCGTGATGCCGGCACCCGTCGAGCCGAGGACGCTGCCGCTGAACGTCGCGGAGACCGGCGCAGCCACGATGCCCTTGGCGAAGAACACGCCGCCGTGGATGAGTCCGCCGCCGGTCGAGGTGATCTCGGCGTCTGCCGAGTCTCCGCCGGTGGCGAGGGATGCTCCTACCGCGACGAGCCCGGAGGCCGTGAGCGACGTCGCGGAGCTGACCGACGCGGTGACACCGGCCGTCGACTGCACCTCGGCGTCGGCGAGCGCACCGCTCACGCCGATCACGCTGAAGTTGTCGGCGCTCACCGTCGCCTTCGCGGCGTTCTGGCCGGAGGCCGTCACGCTGAAAGCACCTGAGGTGGTCGTTCGGCCGTCGAACTCCGCGTTCGTGCGGGCCGCGATGATCGCGGTCGGGGCGAGGCCGCCGAGTGAGACCACACCGACCGAGAGCTGCGACGGGGTCGCTGTCGCGTGGTTCACGGAGGTCGCGGAGACGGTCAGCGCGCCGGAGCCGGCGTTCACCGTGGTGGCGGTCGCGTCGACGACGGCGGTGATGGCTGCGGACTGAGTGATCTCGGCATCCGCTCCGCCGATCGCCCCGCTCAGGATGCCGATGCCGAGCAGGTGCGAGTTCGCCGTCGCAGTATTCGTCGCGTTCGCGCTCACCGTCAGGCCGTTGGCGCTGAGCACCGGGTCGCCGAGTTCGGCGCCGGTCGGCGCCTCGACGTGTGCGAACGGCAGCGACGCGCTGAAGGTGTAGACGCCGATGCTGCCGACCTCGGTGTCGACGCTCGACGAGTTGGTCGCGCCTGCGGAGACCGTCACCTTTCCGGTGGAGGCGATCGTTCCACCGAGCACCGTCGCTGTGGTGGCGGCCGTCGAGGCGACCTGGGCGACGACGCCGGCGAGCGTGACGCCGGCGAAGGTCATCGAGCCGACGACCGTGCTGGCATCTGCGGTGTTGGTCGCATTCGAGGTGACGGAGACTCCGCCAGAGCCGAGCACCGTGGTGCGCAGCTCGGCGGTGGTCGGGGCGAGCAGCTCGGCCGCTGCCGTGTAGGCCCCTGCGTTGAGGAAGCCGCCTGCTCCGCCGAGCACCTTGGCGTACGCGTAGTTGCCGTGACCGCTGCCGTCGACCGTGACGTTCGCCGCGACCGAGACGAGGCCGGTGCTGCGCACGCTCGGCGACGCAGAGCCGATGCTCGCCAGGATCTTCGCGGTCAGCGCGACGATCGCGACCGGGAACGTGCCCTGCCCGCCGGCCAGCAGCGTGATGCTCAGCACGTCGGCCTCTGCGCTCACCTGGTTCTGCCCGGTCGCCGAGACCGCGATCGAACCGGATGACGTCACGACGCCGTCGAGGTGCGCTTCGGTGGTGCCCGTCACACTGGCGATCGGCAGCAGGAGCGTGATGCCGACGCCGCTCACCGTGCCGCCGAGCGCCAGAACCGTCGCGTGGTTCGCCGAGGTGGCGCTCACCGCGACCTGGCCGCCGGCCGAGACGGAGGAGCCGGAGTCGATGCGGGCGAACGTTGTGCGGTCGTCACGAGCGGTGACGACCATGATGCCGGCCGCGATCACGCCGGTGGCCACGCCGAGGGTGACACCGGAGGCCGTATTCGAGGCAGAGGCGGCGACGGACAGGCCACCGCTCAGCGTCGCGTGGCCGTAGAAGTCGGCGGAGGTGGTGCCGGAGATGTGCGCGACGGCGCCGGCGCCGGTGATGCCGACCCCGATGCCGCCCTGCACCGAGTACGCCTCGGTGGGGACGGTGATGGATGACTGTGCCAGCTCCTTGACGCCGCCCGCCGGGGCCGCGCCGCCGATGGTCACGACACCGATGGTCGCCGTCGTGTCGCCGTCGACCTCGGCGTCCGCGACCGCCGCGCCGACAGCAGCTGCACCGACAGCGATGCCGATGGCGAGCGGGTTGACCGTGCGGGTGGCGTGTGCTTCGACATCCACGGTTCCGCCTGCGGTAGGGATGACCGCCCCGGTGTCGATGTGCGCGTTCTGAACGGCGTGGCTGGTGATGACGACCACCTGCGCGCCGACGCTGATCAGGCCGCCCTGACCGGCGAACGCGACGCCCTCGCTGTTCTCGGTGGTGTCGGCGCGCACGCTCACGTCGCCGCCCGCGGTGATGGACGCTCCGGTGGAGACGCCGGCGTCGGCGTTGCTCGTCAGGTTCGCGATGACGACCGAGCCGCCGACCGCCGCGATGCCACCGGCAACCGTGCCAGCGACGCCGAAGTAGGAGTTCTGCTCGTCTGCCCGCATGCGCAGCGCACCGCCGATGACGATCACGGCGCCGATGCCGATCTGGCTCGCCGTGCCGCCAGGCAGCTGCGGGTTGCTGAACTCGTTGTTCACGAGATCGCTGCTGGGTGCCGCGTCATGCACCGAGCCGGATGCCCCGGTCAGCGTCGGCGCGATGCGCTGGTTCGTCTTGTCGGTCGAGCCGCTGATCGCCCCGTCGAGGATGCTCTGGTAGCCGCCAGCTCCCGAGCCGTTGGCCGTAGCGCCCGACTGGCTCTGCGCGGTGGCGCCGCTGGACGGAGCGAGGGCGTCGGCCGCGCCCTCCCACTGGGTGTGCGACGTGTCGTTGACCGGGTTCAGCGTCGGGTGGTCGACCAGGGCGCCGTACCGGTTTCCGTCGGATGCCGTGACGACGTCCCCCTTGTTGTAGGTCGCGGCGGACGACCACGTGCCGCGGTCGGTGCCGTTCGCGCCCGAGTTGTACGACGTCGTCGGGTCGGTGCCGACGGTCCAGACCGAGACGGATGCCGCGATGCCGACGGCTCCGACACCGACGCTCAGCGCGTAGCTGGAGATCGACTTCGCGGCGAGCGCGTTCAGCATCAGGTCGCGCGCCGCGTACACGGTCGCGTATCCGCCGATGTACGCCTGGGTCGTCGTGTCTGCGATGCCGATGTCGATGCCGCCCGCGACTCCGACGAAACCGCCGGCAGCGCCGCCGCCGATGGTGAGCGCCTTCGTGGCGTCTGCCGCCGAGACGTTCACCGACTGCATGGACCCCGCCCCCGCCCCGGTGTTCACCTTGGTGCGGTTCAGGATGTCGCTGTCGATGAATGCCGCCGTCGTGGCGTGCAGCAGCGTGACGTCGATGCCGCCCGCGACTCCGACGGCGCCCGCGCCGACGGCGACGGCCAGGCCGAAGATATTCTCGCTCGATCCCGCCTGCACGGCCAGGCCGTTGAACGGCGCTGTGCCGAACCCGACGCCGTGGAAGGTGCCGTCGTACACGCCGCTCAGCTGGGTGGTCGGCTGCGTCGCCTTGGCGTCGACGATGCTGCCGGCTCCGATGAACGCCCTGGTGTCCTTGGTGATCGAGGTGACCGTCACGCCGATGCCGACGCCGACGAAGCCGCCGGCGACGCCACCGCCGACCGCGATCACCGTCGTGTCGTCGTGCGCGGCGATCAGCACGTTGTTGCCGGCGGCGATGGTGGCGGCGAGTCCGGTGTCCGCGTAGGTGTGCGTGGTCAGCACGACGACGGACGCAGCACCGGAGACCCCGACGAAGCCGACCGAACCTGTCGCGGAGACCGAGGTCACGGCATCCGTGCCCGTCGCGACGACGCCGACGTCACGCGCCGCACCGACGTACGAGCTCTGGTCGAGGTAGGCGTCGGTGGTGAGCTTCACGACGCCGACCGCGGCGCTGGCGCCGACTCCGACCGTTCCACCTGCGATGACCGCGGAGACCATCAGCAGGTTGAACGCGTTGCCGGCATCCACGAGCACTGACTGAGCCGTGTTCGCCCCGGTGTTGGTGGCGTTCACCTGGGCGAGCTTGCCGACGAACGCGGTCGTCGTCGCCGTGACGACATTGACGCTGCCGCCCACCCCGACGCCCGCGATGCCCGCGAACCCTGCCGTCACGCCTGCGGCGGAGATGTCGTCGCTGTTGTTCGCGGTGATCGCCACACCGTGGAATCCGGTCTGGGTGTTGCCGGTGACCGTGTGCATGCCGAGGGTCGCCGACGGGTCGGGCGACGGCTGATCGCCCTGCTTCACGATGCTGTGCGCCCTGCCGGTGGCCACAGACGGGTCGAGGTTGATGGCCTGCTGCACGGAGCCGGAGCATCCGGTCGCGCTCGGGTCGGCGTGGCACAGGGAGTCGGCCAGCTGGATCTGGTGCGATCCGGGAGCGCCCGGGATGACGTAGTACTCGCCGCCGTCGACGAGCCCGCCGATTGGGGTGCCGCCGCCCGAGCTGTAGATGATCGGGTCGCCGAGCGAGAGGTCGAGATCGTACGGCAGGGTGATGACGGTGCCTGAGACATCCGACGGCTGGAAGTAGGGTGCCGTGCTCGTCGGCGGCGTGGCCTTGTCAGTCGGGTTGAGTCGCTGCGACTCGCCACCGCGGCTCGGGGCCGTCAGGTGGATCGGAGCGCCGCCCGGGGTCAGCGAGAGCTGGATGTCGGTGGGCGACACGACCTGCACGTAGTACACCTGGCCCTGCGTCAGGCCGCCGATCGGGTCCCCGCCGCCGGTGTCGTACATCACCTGCTCGCCGTCGGTGAAGCCGTTCGAGAACGGGAGGTGCAGCGTGATGCCGTCCGCTTGGATGGCCGTCGACGGCGTGAACCTCGTGTCGACGCCCGTTGTGGTGAAGCCGCCGGTCGCGACCGTGAGCCCGGTGCCGTTGCCGAGCGCGTTCAGCACCGAGTAGTCGCCGAGGTAGGCGGTCGTGGTCTTGGTGATCACGGGAACGGCGGCGGCGACACCGGCACCGACCGATCCGCCGACGGCGATAGCGCCCGCCACGACGGTCATCGTCAGCTGCTCCGTCGCGGCCACCCGCGCGTTGCCGCCCGCGTTCACGACCGAGCGGGAGCTCGCGCACGCCGCGGGGGTTGCCGGCTTCGCCGAGCAGATGCCGCCGATCCATGCCTGGGTCACGATGGTGAAGACCGGCACCGCGGCGTTCACGGCGACGGCGACGGCGCCACCGCCGGAACCGCCGGACGAGATCGACGTCACGTTCTCGCTCGAGACCGCATCGATCGTTGCGTTGCCACGCACCGCGACGGTGACTCCGGGGGCGATCCACGCCTGGGTGCTCTTGTTCAGCACCTCCACGTCGGCACCCGCGCCGACTCCGGCCGCGCCGCCGATCGCGAGCTGGCCCGCGACTCCCTTGAGGGTGGTGGTGTCTGAGGCGCTGAGTGCGATGCCCTCCGTGGCCGCGGCTCCTGTGTTGTCGCCGTTGACGGTCACGCCCGCATCGATGTGGGCGTGGGTCGTGTCGTTCTGCACGCCGACCGTGGCCGAGCCCGCGACTCCGGCGCTGCCGCCGCCGGCACCGCCCACGGCGAGAAGCGTGACATCCTCCGACTGCGTCGCACCGATAGACAGGCCGCTCGTACCGTGGGCCTGGAGGGTGTCGGAAGCCGCGATGTAGGCATCCACGATGCCGGTGCGCACGAGCACCGCAGACGAGACGCCCACGCCCGCGCTGCCGCCGATGCTGAGGTTGCCGGCGTAGAGCGACAGGGTCGGAACCGTGTCCGAGGCCTGCAGGCTCACGTCGCCGCCCGCGAGCACGGTGCTCGGCGATTGGGCTCCGCCGTCGATGTACGCCCTGGTCCCAGGGGCGTCGTCGCCCTGGTTCACCACGACCACGATGATCGAGCCGGCGACGGCCGCGCTCGTGGATGCCGCGGCATCGACGGCCAGCACGGTGAACGACTCTGATGCCGACGCGGCGATCGAGACCGAGCCGCCGACCCGTGCCGCGACGCCGGCGCCGATCGATGCCCGCACATCCTTGTTGAACACGTCGACGACCAGGCCGAGTCCGACGCCGACCTCGCCGGCCGTGAGCGCGATCGCACCGGCCAGCTGCACGAACGTCGTCGTGTCCTGCGCCGAGATCGTGATCGACTGCGCCGAGTTCACCGGCACGTTCTGGTTGATCGAGGCGTGGTCGGCGATGTAGGCGCGGGTCGCGAGGTTGATCACGTCGATGATCACGGACCCGCCGATAGCGACGCCGCTGGTGCCCGCGCCGCCCGCGATCGCGACCGAGGTGACGTTCGGCACCGTGATCTTCGGCAGGTTCGGCGCGAGTGCCGCGATGCCCGCCGTCGACGTGACGACGATGGCACCGCCAGCGTCGATCACCGTGCGCTGAGTGGCGCTGGAGTCGATGTACGCGAGCGTGGGAACGGTGAGGATGTTCACCACCACCGCTGCGCCGACGCCCGAGCCGTCGAGCGAGATGCCGCCGGCCGCCGCGATGTTCTGCAGCCCCATCGGGTTGCTCGCTTGCACGGCGACGCCCCCCGTCGAACGCACCGTCGAGCCTGCCCCGATCACGGCCGTCGTCTCGTAGTCGATGACCTGAACCCCGACAGAACCGGCGACACTCGCCTGGCCGTCGCCGCCCGATGCCGAGATGCCCCAGACCACGAAGTCGTTCTCGGCGTTCGCCGGGGTCAGTGCCTGCACAGCGACGCTGCCGCCGGTGATGTGGGCGCCGACGCCGATCGATCCCTTGTTCACGACGGTCGCGACGTTAAGCCCGATCGCTGCGCCGATGTTCGTGCTGCCCTGCTTGAGCGCGGTGCCCATCGCCTTCGAGGTGGCGTCTGTGCTGTTCGTCGACGACACGACGACCGCGCCCGATGCCGTGATGGTGAGCCCGTCGGCGACGCTGGCGGTCGTGGTGTCGACCACCCAGTTGACGGTGACGGCCGCGCCGACGCCGACGCCCTGGCCGGACTGACCCGACTGGCTGCTGGACTGGCTGTTCGCGCTGCTCACGCTGTCGCTGGATGAGGGCAGCGGTCCCGACTTGCCCGCGGTGCTCGGCGTGCCGTTCAGCTGTTGAGACGCCTGCGAGTCGGAGTTGCCGCCGGTGCCCTTCGCCGATCCTTGGGCGCTGGCCGTGGCATCCGCTTCGCCCGCCGTCGTCGTGGACGCGGAGATCAGAACGGACGTGCCCGTGATGTTGCGGAAGGTCGCTGCTGTCGTGGTCACGGTCAGGATGTTCAGCGCGATGATCGCCCCGACGGCCACGCCGTTCCCTGCAGCGTTCGCGTCGCCGGTCACCGAGGCAGAGCCGGTGTGGGTTGCGGTGAGCTGCACCGCTCCGGTCGCGGTCAGCGCGCCGCCCGTTCCGAGCCGCGCGATCGTGACCGGGCTGACGATGTTGATGCCGACCGCCGGGCTGACCGCGACGCTCGATCCGGCGGAGCCCGCCGTCACCGAGTTGGTCACGGGGTCGGAGCTCGTTGCGCTGAGCGTGACGTTGCGGCCTCCCGTGAGCACCGCTCCGTCCTCCACCTCGGCGCGCGTCACGTTGTCGGTAAGTACGTTGATGGCGACGGATGCCCCGACGCCCACCTTGCCGCCACCACCGATGCTCGCGTCGGCCTTCGCCTTCGCGGAGTCGGTGCGCAGGTTCTGCGCGACGAGGCTGACGTCGCCCGTTCCCGCGCCGACGACGGCGGTGCCCGGCACATACGCCTCGGTGTAGTCGGTGACGAGGTTCAGGGCGACCGCGCCAGCGACGCCGATGTTCTGCGACCCCGCTCCGGCATCCGCTTCGACGGTGAAGGTGTGCGTGGTGTCGCCGGCGACATTCGTCATCGTGGCGCTCTCGGAGAAGCCGTTCGCCGTGACCGTCGTGCGAGCGCCGAGGAAGGCCCGGTTCACGAGCGCCACGAGGTTCAGGGCGACGGCCGCACCGACGCCGACGTTGCTGGCCTGCACTGCTGTGCCGTCGGCCTTGACGATGCCGTCGGTGTTCTCCGAGGAGGCCAGGCTGACCGCTCCTCCGGCCTTGAGGGTGAGTCCGTCGGGAAGGGTGGCGGTCGCTGTGACGTCGGCGACGTTGATCGCGATGGCGGCGGCGACGGCGACCTTGCCGTCCGAGGTGGATGCCGAGGGGTTGGCGCTGCCGTTCGCACCGCCGCCGCCGTATGTGCTCGAGGTGTCGCTCGCGAAGGTGCGCTGCTGCTGGGCCTGACCGTCGACGCCGCCGGACGGCGCGTTGGGGTCGCTCGTACCCGGTGCACCGCTGGCCGAAGCCGAGGCGGACGCCCCGTCGGCCGATGAGCCGAACGCCTGGAAGGTGATGGACCCGCCTGCTGTGATGTTCCGGCCCGTCGTGCTGGTCACGGTGTGCGTCACGAGGTTGAGCCCGAACGCGACGCCGACCGAGGCTGTCGAGCCGCCGGCGGCGACCGCACCGGCCGAGCTGGTCGCGCCCGCGGTCTGCGAAGCGTCCGCCGCGAAGCTGCCCGTGATGACGAGGCCGCCGGTCGTGAGGGTGCCGATGGTCGCCGAGGTCGTCACGTCGGAGATCGTGATGGCGATGGCCGGGGTGACGGCGACCTTGGCGCTGCCCGTGCCCTGTGCGCCCATCTTCGCTTCGGTCGTCGCGAGGTCGGTGGCGGAGGACGTCAGGGTGAAGTCGTGTGCACCGGTGACGGTGATGCCGTCATCCAACTTCGCCGTGGTGGTGTCGGTCACGAGGTTCAGGGCGACGGATGCTCCGATGCCCACGTCGCTCGCGCTGACTCCGCCCGGCGTCGGCTCGGCCTTCACCGTGCTCGTCGCGTTGCTGCCCGCCGCGACCGTGACGTCGCCGCCGGTCAGGGTGACGACACCGGAGAGCTCCGCGAGCGTGTTCTGGTTGACGATCGCAAGGGCGAACGACCCGGCGACCGAGATCTTGCCCTGGCCGGCGCCGCTGGCGGACTGCGCACCGTACGTGCTCGTGACGTCCGCGCCGTTCGTGGTCTCGGTCGCCGACACCGTGAGGCCGTGGGCGTGAACCGTGTCGCCGGTGGGCAGCACCGCCTGGTTGGTGACGTTCGCGAGCGTGATGGCGACCGCGGCGCCGACCGTCGCGGTGGCGCCATGCGATGCAGAGCCGTCGGCGCTCGTCGCGGCATCCGTGTTCTGGCTCGACGCCAGAGTGACGACGCCACCGGCCGTGAGGTCGAGTCCGTCGTGCTCGATCGTCGCCGTCGTGTTCACGGTGGCGAGGTCGATCGCGATGGCCGCTGCGACGTTCACCTTGCCGTCGCTGGTGGAGGCGCTCGGAGTGCCCATCGCACCGGAGCCCTTGACGCCGTTGTTCGCAGCCGAGGTGTCGGCGAAGTCGCGCTGACCCTGCACCTGGCTGTCGACGCCGTCGCCCGCGCCGCCGCTCGAACCGCTCGACTCTGGCGCGCCCGATGCGGACGCCTGCGCGGTCGCCGACGAACCGGAGACGCTCGACGACCTCAGCGTGACATCCCCGCCCGCCTTGATGCTGCGGTCGGTGGTGGCGCTCACGGTGTCGTTCGCGATGGTCAGCGCGATCCCGACGCCGATCGCGGCGCTGGATCCACCCGCGACAACCGCACCCGCCGTGGTGGAGGCGCCCGCGACCTGGGTGGCCTGAGCGGTGAACGATCCGGTGAGGGTGATCGGCGTGGCCAGCGACCCGATGCGCGCCGTCGTCGTCACGTTGGAGAGCGTGATCGCCACAGCGGGGGCCACGTCGACCTTGCCGCCGCTCGCGCCCATCTTCGCCTCGGCAGATGCGACGTCGCCAGCGGAGGCGGTCAGGCTCACGTTGCCAGCGCCGGTGAGCGCGATGCCGTCGTCGAGGGTCGCCGTGGTGTCATCCTCGATCAGAGCGAGCGCGACGGATGCTCCGACGCCCACGTTCGTAGCGGTGACTCCGCCCGGCGTCGGCTCCGCCTTCACCGTCGTCGCTGCGTTGCTGCCCGCGGTGATCGCGGCGTCGCCGCCGGTCAGGGTCACGACGCCCGCGAGCTCGGCCAGAGTCTTCTGGTTGACGACCGCTAGGGCGAAGGAGCCGGCCACCGAGACCTTGCCCCCGCCGGCACCGCTCGTGGACTGGGCGCCGTAGGTGCTCGTGACGTCGGCGCCGTCGACGGTCTCGGTCGCGCTCACGGTGAGGGCGTGGGCGTGCACCGTGTCGTTCTTCGGCAGGATGGCGTTGTTGGTGACGTCGGCCAGCGTGATCGCGACCCCTGCTCCGATGTTCGCCGTTCCGCCGCTGGTCGCCGAGCCGTCCGCCGCGCTGGCTGCATCGGTGTTCTGGCTCGACGCCAGGGTGACCGTGCCGCCCGCCTTGAGGTCGAGGCCGGTGCCAACGATGGTCGCGGTCGCGATCACGGTGGCGAGGTCGATGCCGATCGCCGCCGCGACGTTCACGCCGCCGCTCGAGGTGGTCGCCTTCGGGGTGCTGGCGCTGCCCGAGCCCTTGACGCCGTTGTTGGTCGCCGAGGTGTCGGCGAAGTCGCGCTGACCCTGCACCTGGCTGTCCACGCCGTTGCCTGCGCCACCGCCCGTGCCCGCTCCACCGGAGCCGTCAGCGCTGTTCTCGGGTGCACCGGCGGCAGACGCCGAGGCGGACGCCGACGATGCCGACACGCTGGAGGCGCCGAGCGTGAGGTTGCCGCCTGCGGCGATGCTGCGCGCCGTCGTGCCGTTCACCGTGTCGTTCGCGATGGTCAGTGCGAGGCCGACGCCGACCGCCGCGCTCGACGCACCGCTGACGACCGCGCCGGCGGTCGTGGATGCCGAGGTCTTCTGCGTCGCCGTGCCGGTGAAGTTGCCGGTCAGCGTGAGGACAGTCGTTCCGAGGGTGCCGACGAGGGCCTGGGTGGTGACGTTGGAGAGCGTGATCGCGACGGCAGGGGCGAGGGCGACCTTGCCTCCGGCCGCGCCCATCTTCGCTTCGGTGGTGGCGTCATCCTGTGCCGTGGCGATCAGTGTGATGTTCGCTGCACCGGTGAGAGCGATTCCGTTGTCGAGCGTCGCCGTGGTGGCATCCTGAATCAGCGCGAGAGCGACGGATGCACCGACGCCCACATTCGTCGAGGTCACGCCTCCCGGCGTCGGCTCCGCCTTCACGGTCGTCGCTGCTGCACTGCCGGCCGTCACGTTCGCGTCGCCGCCGTTGAGAGTGACGTTGCCCGCAAGCTCGGCCATGGTGTCCTGGTTGACGACCGCGAGAGCGAAGGATCCGGCGACGGAGACCTTGCCGCCACCGGCACCGCTGGTGGACTGGGCGCCATACGTGCTCGTCGTGTCTGCACCGTTCGGCGTCTCCGTGGCACTCACGGTCAGCGCATGCGCGTGCACCGTGTCTCCGGTCGGGAGGATCGCGTGGTTCGTGACATCCGCCAGAGTGATCGCGACGCCCGCTCCGATGTTCGCGGTGCCACCGCTGGTCGCCGAGCCGTCCGCCGCACTGGCCGCGTCGGTGTTCTGGCTCGACGCCAGCGTCACCGTTCCGCCCGCGGTCAGCGAAAGGCCGGTTCCGACGATGGTTGCCGATGCGATCACTGTGGCGAGATCGATGCCGATCGCCGCAGCGACGTTGACACCGCCGTCGGAGGTGGTGGCCTTCGGGGTGCTGGCACTGCCCGAGCCCTTCACGCCGTTGTTGGTGGCGGAGGTGTCGGTGAAGTCGCGCTGACCCTTGACCTGGCTGTCGACGCCGTCGCCGGCGCCACCGCCGGACCCCGCTCCGCCCGAACCGTCAGCGCTGTTCTCGGGTGCACCGGCGGCAGACGCCGAGGCCGAGGCCGACGAACCTGAGACACTCGACGCGCCCAGCGTGACGTTGCCGCCGGCGTTGATGCTGCGTGCCGTGGTGCCCGAGACCGTGTCGTTGGCGATCGTCAGCGCGAGGCCGACGCCGACGGCCGCGCTGGACGCTCCGCTGACCACGGCGCCGGCGGTGGTGTTCGCCGACGTCTTCTGCGTCGCCGTCGCCGTGAAGCTGCCGGTCAGCGTCAGCGTGCCGCCGAACGTACCGATCGACGCAGTGGTCGTGACGTTCGAGAGGTCGATCGCGACCGCGGGAGCGAGGTCCACCTTGCCGCCGGCGGCGCCCATCTTCGCCTCGACGGTCGCGTCGTCCTGCGCTGTCGCCGTGAGCGAGATGTTCGCCGCACCCGTGATCGCGATGCCGTCGAGCAGTGTGGCCGTTGTGTCATCCTGAATCAGCGCCAGGGCGACGGATGCACCGACGCCCACGCTCGTCGCGGTGACTCCGCCAGGCGTCGGCTCCGCCTTCACCGTGGTCGCTGCTGCGCTGCCGGCCGTGACATTCGCGTCGCCTCCGGTCAGGGTGACCGTGCCCGCGAGTTGTGCCAGCGTCTCCTGGTTGACGACCGCCAGTGCGAAGGAGCCGGCAACGGAGACCTTGCCGCCGCCTGCACCGCTTGTCGCCTGCGCGCCGTATGTACTCGTGACGTCCGCACCGTCGACGGTTTCGCTGGCGCTGACCGTCAGCGCTCGGGCGTGCACGGTGTCGCCGGCGGGGAGAACGGCGTGGTTGGTGACGTCCGCGAGGGTGATCGCGACGCCTGCGCCAATGTTCGCGGTGCCGCCGCTCGTCGCCGAGCCGTCGGCGGAGGACGCCGCGTCGGTGTTCTGGCTCGACGCCAGCGTCACCGTTCCGCCCGCAGTCAGCGAAAGGCCCGTGCCGACGATCGTCGCGGTGGCGACGACGGTGGCGAGATCGATCCCGATCGCCGCAGCGACGTTGACACCGCCGTCGGAGGTGGTGGCCTTCGGGGTGCTGGCACTGCCCGAGCCCTTCACGCCGTTGTTGGTGGCGGAGGTGTCGGTGAAGTCGCGCTGACCCTGCACCTGGCTGTCGACACCGTCGCCTGCACCCCCGCCAGTACCCGCTCCGCCTGAGCCGTCAGCGCTGTTCTCAGGAGCACCGGCGGCAGACGCCGAGGCCGACGCCGACGACACCGAGACGCTGGATGCGCCGAGGGTGATTCCGCCGCCGGCGTTGATGCTGCGCGCCGTCGTGCCGTTGACCGTGTCATTGGCGATCGTCAGTGCGAGGCCGACACCGACCGCGGCGCTCGACGCTCCCGTGACCACCGCGCCGGCGGTCGTGGACGCCGAGGTCTTCTGCGTGGCCGACCCGGTGAACGATCCGGTCAGGGTCAGCGTTCCGCCGAGCGTTCCGACCAGCGCCTGGGTCGTCACGTTCGCGAGGGTGATCGCCACCGCAGGGGCGAGAGCGACCTTGCCGCCCGCCGCACCCATCTTCGCCTCGACCACCGCGTCGTCCTGCGCCGTAGCGGTCAGCGAGATGTTCGCCGCGCCCGTGATCGCGATGCCGTTGTCGAGCTTGGCGGTGGTGTCATCCTGAATCAGCGCGAGAGCGACGGATGCCCCGACGCCCACGCTCGTCGCACTGACACCGCCCGGCGTCGGCTCCGCCTTCACCGTCGTGGACGCCGCGCTGCCCGCCGTGACGTTCGCGTCGCCTCCGGTGAGCGTCACCGTTCCGGCGAGCTCGGCCATCGTCTCCTGGTTCACGACCGCCAGAGCGAAGGAACCCGCAACGGACACCTTGCCGCCGCCGGCACCACTCGTGGACTGCGCACCGTAGGTCGAGGTGGTGTCGGCGCCGTTCGGCGTCTCCGTCGCGCTCACTGTCAGCGCGCGAGCGTGCACCGTGTCGGCGGCGGGAAGGATCGCGTCATTCGTGACATCCGCCAGCGTGATCGCGACGCCCGCCCCGATGTTCGCCGTGCCGCCGCTCGTCGCCGAACCGTCCGCGGAGGACGCCGCGTCGGTGTTCTGGCTCGACGCCAGGGTCACCGTGCCGCCCGCCTTCAGGTCGAGGCCGGTGCCAAGGATCGTGGCGCTCGCGATCACGGTGGCGAGGTCGATTCCGATCGCCGCTGCGACGTTGACCCCGCCGCTCGATGATGTCGCCTTCGGGGTGCTCGCGCTGCCCGTACCCTTGACGCCGTTGCTCGCCGCGGAGGTGTCTGCGAAGTCGCGCTGACCCTGCACCTGCGTGTCGACCCCGTCGCCGGCTCCGCCACCTGTGCCGGCTCCGCCGGAGCCGTCGGCGCTGTTCTCGGGCGCGCCGGCCGCCGAAGCCGAAGCGGAGGCGGACGAGACCGAGACGCTGGAGGCGCCCAGTGTGACGTTGCCACCGGCCGCGATGCTGCGCGCCGTGGTGCCGTTGACGGTGTCGTTCGCGATCGTCAGGGCGAGGCCGATACCGACCGCGGCGCTCGACGCTCCCGTGACCACCGCGCCGGCGGTCGACGATGCCGAGGTCTTCTGGGTCGCCGTGCCGGTGAAGTTGCCGGTCAGGGTGAGGGCCGTCGTTCCGAGGGTGCCGACGAGAGCCTGGGTGGTCACGTTCGAGAGAGCGATCGCCACTGCCGGCGAGAGGTCGACCTTGCCGCCGGCCGCACCCATCTTCGCCTCGACCACCGCGTCGTCCTGCGCCGTAGCGATCAGTGAGACGTTGGCGGCACCGGTGAGGGCGATGCCGTTGTCGAGTGACGCCGTGGTGTCATCCTGAATCAAAGCCAGAGCGACGGATGCCCCGACGCCCACACTCGTCGCACTGACACCGCCCGGCGTCGGCTCCGCCTTCACCGTTGTAGATGCCGCACTGCCCGCGGTGACGTTCGCATCGCCACCCGTCAGAGTCACCGCGCCCGCGAGCTCGGCCATCGTCTCCTGGTTCACGACCGCCAGAGCGAAGGAACCCGCAACGGACACCTTGCCGCCGCCCGCACCGCTGGTGGACTGCGCACCGTAGGTGCTCGTGACATCCGCGCCGTCCACCGTCTCCGTGGCCGACACGGTCAGTGCCCGTGCGTGCACCGTGTCGCCGGTCGGGAGGATCGCGTGGTTCGTCACGTCAGCCAGAGTGATCGCGACGGCCGCGCCGATCGTCGCCGTCGCACCCTGCGAGGCCGACCCGTCGGCGGAGGAGGCCGCATCGGTGTTCTGGCTCGACGCCAGCGTCACCGTGCCGCCCGCCTTGAGGTCGAGGCCGGTGCCGATCACGGTCGCCGTGGTCTGCACGGTCGAGACGACCACGCCGACGGCCGCTGCGACGTTCACCTTGCCGCTGGAGCTCGTGGCGCTCGGTGTCGCTGTCGACCCGGACTTCGCGCCACCGCTCGCCGCGGCAGTGTCGTCGGCGTTCGTGCGCTCCTTCGAGATCTGCTGATCGACGCCGTCGCCCGCGCCGCCACCGCTGCCCACGCCGCCGGAGCCGTCCGCGCTGTTCTCCGGGGCGCCCGAGGCGGATGCCTGGGCCGAGGCCGACGAAGTCGACACGCCGGATGCCTTCAGTGCGACATCCCCGGTCGCCGCGATGGAGCGTGCCGTCGTCGCGCTGACCGTGTGGTTCGAGATCGTGAGGGCGAGGCCGACACCGACCGCCGCGGTGGATCCGCCTGAGACGACGGCGCCCGCCGTGGTGCTCGCCGATGCGTGCTGGGTGGCAGCTCCCGTGAAGCTGCCGGTGAGGGTGAGCACGCCGCCGGGCTTGCCGACGACGACCGTCGTGGTGACGGTGGAGAGGGTGACGGCGACGGCGGGCGCAATGTCGACGCTTCCGCCGGAGGCGCCCATCTTCGCCTCAGTCACCGCGTCGTCTGTCGCGGAGCTGGTGAGCGAGACGTTCCGGGCGCCCGTGAGTGCGATGCCGTCGTCGAGTGTCGCGAGCGTGGTGTCGGTGATCAGGTTCAGGGCGACCGACGCTCCGACGCCGACGCTGGTGGCCGCCACGCCGCCCGCCGTCGGCTCCGCCTTCACGGTGGATGCCGCTGCGCTGCCGGCCGTGATGCTCGCGTCCCCGCCGGTGAGCGTCACGGCTCCCGCAGCCTCTGCGAGGGTGTGCTGGTTGACGACGGCGAGCGCGAGAGAACCGGCCACCGACAGCTTGCCGCCGCCCGCGCCGCTCGTGGACTGTGCGCCGTAGGTGCTCGTGGCATCCGCGCCGTTCACGGTCTCGGTCGCCGAGATGGTCAGCCCGCGGGCGCGCACGCTGTCGCCGGTCGGGAGCACCGCGTCGTTGTCGACGTCGGCGAGCGTGATCGCGACGGCGGCGCCGATGTTCGCGCTCGAGCCGCCGACTGCCGAGCCGTCGGCCGTTGTGGCCGCGTCCGTGTTCTGGCTCGCGGCAAGGGTGACGGTGCCGCCCGAGGTGAGGGTGATGCCGGTTCCGACGATGGTGGCGGTGGACGTCACCGTCGCGACGACGACCGCGACGGCGGCCGCGACGTTCACCTTGCCGCTGGAGGTCGACGCGCTCGGCGCCGCGGTGTCGCCGGATGACGAGCCGTTGTTTTCGGCAGCGACCTGGTCGGCGTTGGTGCGCTCCTTCGAGATCTGCTGGTCGACCCCGTCTCCGCCGGAGCCACCTGAGCCGCCGTTCTCCGATGCCCCGCCCGCCGACGCGGTCGCCTGCGCCGAGGAAGCCGAGGTTCCGGCAGCCGTGAAGGCGAGGTCGCCGCTCGCGGTGATCGAGCGTCCCGTGGTCGCGGTCACGGTGTGGTTGGAGAGAGTCAGCGCGAGTCCGACGCCGACCGCCGCGGACGAGGCGCCCGTCACGACGGATCCGGCCGTCGTGCTCGCCGACGCGTTCTGCGTGGCCGTGGCCGCGAGGGCTCCGGTCAGCGTCAGCAGCGCGCCAGTGCCGATGGTGGTCGTCGTGGTGACGGTCGACAGTGTGACGGCGACCGCGGGCGACAGCGCCACTCCTCCGCCGGAGGCCCCCATCTTTGCCTCGGTCGTCGCGTCATCCGCCGCCGTGCTCGTGAGCGTGAGGCCGCCTGCTCCGGTGACGGACACGCCATTGGCGATCGCCGCGCTCGTCGTGTCTGTGATGATGGCGAGTGCGACGGAGGCGCCGACACCGACGTTCGTGGACATCACGCCACCGGCCGTCGGCTCTGCCTTGACCGTCGTCGCCGCCGCGCTTCCGGCGGAGATGGCGAGGTTCGCTCCGTGCAGTGTCGCCGTGCCCGCGAGCTGTGCAAGCGTGTTCTGGTTCACCACGGCGAGCGCGAGCGACCCGGCGACCGAGATGGACCCGCCGCCCGCCCCACTGGTTGCCTGCGCGCCGTACGTCGAGGTGGTGTCCGCACCGTTCACGGTCTCGGTGGCGCTGATCGTCAGGCCGTGCGCGTCGACGGTGTCGCCGACGGGTAGGGCAGCGACATTGTCGACCTGGGCGAGAGTGATCGCGACGCCCGCGCCGATCGTGGCCGTCGCACCCTGGGATGCCGAGCCGTCCGCCGCCGATGTCGCGTCCGTGTTCTGGCTCGACGCCAGCGTCACGGCGCCGCCCGCGGTCAGCGTCACGCCCGTGCCGATCGCCGTCGCTGTGGACTTCACGGTCGCAACGACGACACCGACAGCCGCCGCCACGTTGACCTTGCCGCTCGAGGTCGACGCGCTCGGAGTCGACGTGGTGCCGGATGACGCCCCGTTGTTCTCCGCTGCGACCTGGTCGGCGTTGGTGCGCTCCTTCGAGATCTGCTGGTCGACCCCGTCGCCGGCGGCTCCCCCGCCGCCGGAGGACGAGTTGTCCTTGGCGCCCGACGCGGATGCCGTGGCTGATGATGAGGACGACGAGATTCCGGATGCCCGCAACCTGATGGCGCCGCCGGCCGACACGGATCGCGCCGTGGTCGCCGACACCGTGTGGTTCGCGATCGTCAACGCGAGTGCCACACCGACGGCTGCCGTGGTTCCCCCCGCCACGGCAGCCCCCGCGGTCGCCGTCGCCGACGCGTTCTGCGTGGCCGTTGCGCTGACGTCACCCGTGACGGTGAGCACCGCGCCGGTGCCGAGCGAGACCGTTGTCGTCACTGTCGAGAGCGTGACCGCCACCGCCGGCGCGATATCGACGCTCCCGCCCGACGCTCCCATCGTGGCGTCGGTGGTGGCGGCATCCGTCGATGTGCTGGTCAGCGTGAGGCTGCCTGCTCCGGTGAGCGCGACGCCGTTCGCGATGACCGCCGACGTGGTGTCGGTGACGATGTTGAGTGCGACGGATGCCCCGACGCCGATGTTCGAAGGACTGACTCCGCCGCCGCTGGGCTCCGCCTTCACGGTCGAGGTGGTGTCGTCATTCGCGGTGACGAGCACTGCGCCCCCTGTCAGGTGGCCGGTGCCTGCGAGCTGTGCCTGGGTGGCGAGGTTGACGATCGCCAGGGCGAGCGAACCGGCGACGGAGACCTTGCCGCCGCCCGCTCCGCTGGTGGACTGTGCGCCGAACGCCGAGACGGAGTCCGCGCCGTTCGTCGCCTCGGTCGCCGACACCGTGAGCGACTTGGCCGCCACCGTGGTGTTCGCGGGAAGCGCCGCGCTGTTCGACACATCGGCCAGGGTGATGGCGACCGCGGCGCCGATGGCCGCGGCTCCGCCCGCAACGGCTGAGCCGTCGGCGGTGGTGGCCGCGTCCGTGTTCTGCGAGGAGGTCAGGGCGACGGTTCCGCCTGCGGTGAGCGTCACTGCCGGGGCCGTGGCGAGCACGGTGGCGGTCGAGCTCTGAGTTGCCACCACGATGGCGACGGCTGCTGCGACATCCACCTTTCCGCCCGAGGTCGACGCCGACGGCGTCGACGTGGTGCCTGTCGGCGTGGTTCCCGAGGTGATGTGGTTGGCGTCGGCTGTGTCGCCCGCGAGCTGGCGCTGCTTCGACACCTGGTCGTCGACTCCGGAGCCGGCGCCGCCGCCCGATCCGGTGGTCTGGGCGGCTCCCGACGCCGAGGCGGTCGCCGACGACGCCGACGACCACAGCCCGGTCGAGGCGAGCGTGAGGTCGCCAGAAGAGGTGAGGCTGCGCGCCGTCTGTGCCAGAACCGCGTCGTTCGCGATGGTCAGCGCGAGGGCGATCCCCGCTGCTGCGGTCGAGGCACCGGTCGAGACAGCACCTGCGGTCGTGGAGACCGTCGCCGTCTGCGACGCCGTGATCGTGAGGTTGCCGGTCACCGCGGTCGCCGAACCGAGGGCGCCGACCAGGGCGGTCGTGGTGATGTTCGTGAGCGTGACGGCGATCGCGGGGGTCAGGGCGACCGAGCCACCGGAGGCGCCCATCTTGGCCTCTGTGGTCTCGGCGTCCGTCGACCCCGCGGTGAGCGAGAGATTCGCGGCGCCGGTGACGCTCGCTCCGTCGTCGATGCGTGCGACCGTCGAGTCGGTGACGAGGTTCAGGGCGACGGATGCCCCGACGCCGACGTTCCCGCCGCTCACACCCGCGCCGACCGGCTCCGCCTTCGCGGTGGAGCTCGATGCGCTGTTCGCCGTCACCCCGAGGTCGCCGCCGGTGAGGGTCACCGCACCGCCGATCTCTGCGAGGGTGTCGAGGTCGATCGTGGCGAGGGCCAGCGAGCCGGCGACCGAGACCTTGCCGCCGCCCGCACCGCTCGCCGACTGAGCGGCGAAGGTGTCTGTCGTGTCTGCACCGTTCGGCGTGATGCCCGCCGACACGGTGGCCGCGTGCGCGTGGATCGTGTCGCCCGTCGGGAGAACCGCGGTGTCGACGACGTGCGCGAAGGCGATCGCCACACCGGCGCCGATCGACGCGGACCCAGGGGCGACGGAGGAGCCGTCGGCGGATGACGCCGCATCGGTGTTCGCGGCGGAGCCGAGGGTGACAGTGCCTCCCGACTTCAGGTCGATGCCCGTCGCTGTCGGGTCGATCGTGGCGGAGGAGTTGGTGTCGACGACGGTCACCGCGACCGCGGCCGCGACGTTGATGCCGCCATCGCTGGTCGACGCGGAAGGCGTGCCCGTTGAGTCGGACTTCGCGCCCCCGTTGGCCTGAGAGGTGGTGTCGGCGAAACCGCGCTGGTCGGCGAGCTGCTGGTCGACGCCGGTGCCGGACGATCCGCCCGAGCCGTTCTCGGGGGCGCCACCGACGGAGGCGGTCGCCTGCGAACTGGAGGCGGAGACGCCCGATGCCGTGAGCGACAGGTCGCCGCCCGCCGCAAGCGAGCGTGCCGTCGACGCCGTCGCACTGTGGTTCACGACGGTCAGTGCGAGGCTCACGCCGACTGCCGCCGACGACGCGTCGCTCACCGCGGAGCCCGCTGTGGTCGACGCGGATGCGTTCTGCGTCGCTCCTGCCGTGAACGCGCCCGTCACGGTGATGGTCGCGCCGGCGAGCACAGCGACCGAGGTCTGCACCGTCGAGAGGGTGATCGCGACCGCTGGGGCCACGGCGACCCCGCCGCCGGACGAGCCGGACTTCGCCTCGGTGGTCGCGGCATCCTTGGTGGTCGCGGTGAGCGTCACGTCGGTCGCGCCGCTCACCGTTCCGGAGATCGTCACGGTTGTCTGATCGGTGACCAGGTCGAGGGCGACGGATGCCCCGATGCCCGCCTTCGTCGCGGTGACGCCCGCTGGCGTCGGCTCCGCGGTCACGGTCGAGGTGACATCCGACGCGGCTGTGACCGTCAGGGCGCCGCCCGTGAGGGTCACCGCTCCTGCAAGGGACGCCTGGGTCAGGGGGGTCACGACGGCGAGCGCGAGCGATCCGGCAACGGACACGCTGCCTCCGCCCGCGCCGCTGGTCGCCGATGCCCCGACGGTCGAGCCGGTGTCTGCCCCGTCGACCGCGACGGTGGCGGAGAGCACGAGCGACGTCGCCTTCACCGCATCGCCCGCGGGCAGCGACGCCGTGTTCACCGCGTGCAGCAGGGTGACGGCGACGGCCGCGCCGATGACGAGGTCGGCTGTGGAGACGGCGGATCCGTCCGCTGTGGTGGAGGCGTCGGCGTTCTGTGCGGAGGAGATCGTGACCGCGCCGGATGCCGTCAGCGTGACGCCGGTTCCGACCACAGCCGCCTGCGCGGTCGGAGTGGAGACCACGACCGCGATCGCTGCCGCTGCGGCGACGCCGCCCTGGGACGTCGACGCACTCGGCGCACTCGTCGTACCGGGTGCGCCGCTGCCGGTCTGCGCCGCGAGATCGGTCGCCGTGCCCTTCGCTCCGGTGACGGTGTCGTCGACACCGCTGCCCGCCCCGCCGGCCGAGCCGCTCGACGGTGCGCCCGATGCCGAGGCGGTCGCCGTCGCCGTGCTCGAGCTGAATCCGGTCGCGCCGACCGCGATGGATGCCGCCGTGATCGACCTCGCGACGGTGGCCGCCACCTTGTCGACGGCGATGACGAGGGCGAGCCCTGCGCCGACGGCGGCCTTCGCGCCGCCCTGCACGGTGCCATCGGCAACGGCGGTCGCCGACGCGTGCTGCTCGGCGGTGAGGTGCACGGCTCCCGTCGCCGTGAGCGTCGCGCCGGTTCCGATGAGCGCCGTCGTGGTGACGTTGGCCGCGAGCACCGAGCCGAACGGTGCGACCGAGACGCCGGTGGATGCCGCGCCCGCCTTCGCGGTGACTGTCGCGTCGTCGTGGGTCGTCGCGGTGAGCGTTACGTCGGTGGCGCCGGTGACGACGGAGCCGTTCGCGATCGCGGCGGTCGTGGTGTCGTTCTGCAGCGCGAGGGCGAAGGAGACGCCGATGCCGGTCGTCGGAGTGCCTGATCCGCTGTCGCCCATGAGTGCCGACACCGTCGAGGCGACGGACGACGAGGCCTGTGCCGAGAGCGAGCCGGTGAGGCTGACGACGGGAGACGAGGTGCCGTCGGTGAGAAGCGAGGCCGACGTGGTGACGGTCGCCGATTGGACGGCGACGGAGCCGGCGATTCCCAGCGAGCCGTTGGTACCGGCTCCAGCTGTGGAGGTGGTGGCGAACCGATCGGACGGGTCCGCGGTTCCGGCGGCGTTCGTGGAGCCGACGCCGGCGGTGATGCCGAGGGAGGTGGTGGTGAGGGTGGTGTTGGGTCCGACGTTCGCGGTGACGGCGACATCGGCGATGGTGACCGCGACGGCGGCTGCGATGCTCGTTCCGCCACCCGGTGGGGCACGGGTCGACGGGCCGCCGGAGGCGATGGTGGCGGCCGAGACGTTCTCGGTAGCGGTCAGCCCGATGGTCTTCGCGACGATGGTCACGCCGTCGATCGAGGCGTCGGCGTTCGCGCTGTGGACCGTGATCGCGATCGCCGCGGCGACGCTGACCGTTCCGGCAGGAGTGGCGGGCTGGCCCGGTCCTGGGTTGTCGCCGCTTCCGCCCGATCCGTTCGGGAGGGCGCCACCGCTCGTCGGGGCCGCGTTGTCCGCGAACGTGCGTGCACCTGAGGCCAGGTCTCCTGGCGACGCCGGTGAGGCGTCCGTGCCGGGGGCTCCGGTGTTGGAAGCAGTGGCGGTGGTGGTCACGCCGGAGGCGCCGTTCGCGGTGAGGCTGAACGCGCCGCCTGCCGTCACGTCGCGATGCGTGGTCGCCTGCACGAAGTGGTTCGCGTAGGTCTGTGCGATCGCTACGCCGAGCGACCCGTCCGCCTGAGCCTCGCCGGTCGCCGTGGTGGTCACGCTCGAGACCTGGTGGGCGGTCGCCGTGTAGGTGCCGGTGAGGATGAGCGGGGTTCCCGTCTCGCTGTTCGCCGTCGTCCGCACGTTGGAGGTGGTCAGCGCGTACACCGGCGCGACCGCGACGTCCTTGGAGTACGCCGCGCCCTTCGAGACCGTGGTCGCCGGCGACACCGAGTCGGCGGTGATCGTCAGGTTATGCGCTCCGCTGAGGGCGGAGCCGGCCCCGAGGCCCGCCGCCGTGGTGTCGTTGATGATGTTGAGGGCGACGGATGCCCCGATGCCGGTCGCCGCTCCCGTGCCGTCGGTGCCCGGTGCTGCGGTCGAGTTATCGGTGTCGTTCGAGGTGGCGGCCAGCGTCACGTCGGAGCCGGACGCGGTGACGAGCGCACCCGTCAGTGTCGCGGTGGTGTTGAGCGTCACGATGTTGACGGCGACCGCACCGGCGACGCCGACGTTCGTTCCTCCGCCTGCACCGGATGTCGCACTCGCACCGAAGGTGTTGGTCGCGCCGCTCGCCGTCGGCTTCGTCACCGCCTCGACGTTCATCGAAGGCGTCGTCACCGTCACTCCCGACACATGCGCATCTGTCGTGACGTTCGCGGTGTTCACCGCGACGGCGACACCGACCCCGTTCGGATCGCTCGCCGCCGCACTGCCGTCGGCGGAGGCCGATGACGATCCCTGGTTGCCGGCGTGCACGTCGATCGGCGCCGCCCCACCCGAGCCGCTGGTGCCCGTGACCGCGATGACCAATCCGCCGCCGATCGGCGCGATGTACGCGTGGGTCGACTGCTGAAGGTCGGTGTACGACAGCGCACCGGCCACGTCGATCGTGCCCCCGGGGGCCTGGGCGTGACCGTCGGTCGTGGAGTCGGGCGATGAGTCGTTCGCGGTCGAGCCGCCCGGGCTCGCCTTGGCGACCGTGACCACGACGTTGTTCGAGTCGGCAGCGACGCTGACGCTGCCTGCGGCGAGACCGAGGGTGCTGTCGCTGTCGATGTAGGCGGCAGTGTTGCTCGTCACCCTCGAGACTGCGACGCCTGCTCCGGCAGTCGCCGCGGTTGCGTCGGCGGTGGTGGTCACCGCTGTGTTGTTCGCCGCGATCAACGAGAGCGCGCCGTTCGCGTGAACGGTCGCGGTATCGCTGACCTTCGTCGTCGCTGTGCTGTCGATCGTGGCGGTGGCGATCGCGGCGTCCGCGGCGCTGCTTGCTCCTGTGCCGGTCGAGGTGATGTTCGCGGTCACCGACGACGAGCTGTTCAGTGCGACGTCTCCGGCGGCGTCGAGGAGCGCGGCGCCGATCACGGCGACCAGTGCGGCGGAGGTCGCCGACACGACGTTCTGACCGGCGACCGGTGATCCCGACGGCGTCTGCGTCGCGGTGGCCGAGAGGGTGATGGTTCCGCCGTGCACCGTCGCCCCGTTGATCGTGACGGATGCGGATGCGGGCGCCCCGGTCTCGGCATCCGTCGCGGCGAAGGTCACGTTCCCGGCGCCGGTCGCCGAGCGGGTGTCGATGGTCACGCCCTGCGTCACGGTGATGGTTGCCGCGTCGATCTCGAGCCGTGCGCCCGGCAGATCGAGGTCGCCGGTGACCGTCACGGTCACGCCCGACGCCGTCGCGCTGATGGTCAGCGATCCGCTCGGGATGTCGATGGTCTGCGTCTCCATCGCGGGCGAGCTCACGATGATGTGGCCGGCGCCGTCCGAGGTGACGGTGACCGTGTCGTTCGCGGTGGACGGGTTGACGACCACGTCGGTGACGCCGGTGATGGTGACCGGCTCGAGACCTGCGTAGCTCAGAGTGTGTCCGGCGAAGGCGAGCGTGCCGCTCGACGGTCCGTTCGGGGTGGACACGATGCGTCCGCCCGCGGCGTGCACCACGACGGTGTCGTAGCCGCCCGCGCCGCCGTCGATGCCGCCGCCCAGCCATCCGTTCGAGCCGAACACGAACGTGTCGCGGTTGTCTGCAGCACCGAGCAGGTTGTCGAAGCCGGTGAAGCCGGTCGACGCTCCGCCCGCCGTCGCGGCGAGCGATCCCGAGTCGTGCCCGGTGACGTTCCACGTCGTGTCGGCGGTGGGCCCGTGAAGCAACGTGCCTGCTCCCGTCGCGCTGATCGATCGCACGCCGCTGTAGGCGAGGGATGTCAGGCCATGGGCGACCACGCTGCCTGCGCTCACCGAGTCGGCCGTCCAGTTCACGCCGTTGCCGATCACGGCGACCGAGTCGGATCCTGACCCGGAGAACGTGATCGGGACCGTGACGGGACCTGCGCTGGTGTCGATCGTCAGCGTCACGCCGTGTGCGCCGCTGCCGGTGATCGTCGCCGAGGTCAGTGACGCCAGCGGCACCCGGGTGAGCACGCCGTTGTCGTCGATGACCAGATCGGCGCCGTCGACATAGACGCGCACGCTGTGGGTCGTCGCCGAGGTGTTGGCCGTGTAGGTGAACGCGCTCGGCGTCGAGGTTGCGACCGGGGTGGCCGATGGCGATGACTGGGTCGCAGACTGTGCGGCGGCTCCGGTCGTGCCGGTGCTCGTGGCCGGTGTGCCGTCGCCCGGAGACTGGGTCGACGGGTCGGTCGTCGCTGCGCCGCCCGCCGCCGGAGTCGAGCCGGCTGCAGATGCGCCGGACGTCGTCGAGCCGGAGGTCGTGGCGCCCGCGCCACCCGACGGCGACGGCTGCTGGGTCGACGGGTCGGTCGCTGTTGCGCCGGCGCCGCTCGGGTCCGACCCCGTCGCCGACGTCGCGCCGGTCGAGTCGGTGCCCTGGCTCGCGTCGCTCGCCGGGGGCGTGCTGGTCGAGCCCGTGTCGGTCGAAGTGGCGCTCGTCGGGTCGGTGCTCGTCGGGTCGGCGCTCGGCGTCGACTGGTCGGTGGCTGCGGGAGCCGGGGTCGAGGTGTCCGCCGGAGTCGAGGCATCCGTCGCATCGAACACGAATGCGATTCCGACGGATGCTCCGAGGCCGCCGTGCAGCACGACACCGCCGTCGGCGCTCGGCTCAGGAGTCGAGTCGCTGCTCGGGGTGTCGGTGCTGCCCTGGTCCGACGAGGGCGACGGGTCGGGAGTCGGCGTCGGATCGCTGGTCTGCGTCGGCGTCGGCGTCGGCGTGGGGGTCGAGGTGGGCGTGGGGGTCGGCGTCGGCGTGGGAGTCGGCGTCGACGACGGGTCTCCGGTCTGGGTCGAACCACCCACCGAGGTGGGTCCGGTTGTGCCCGGTCCGCAGACCAGCGTGCTGCTGGAGGTACTGGTGGACGACGAGCTCGTCACGGTGTTCGTCGTCGGATCGACCGTGGTCGTCGGTGTCGTGGTCGGCGTCGAGCCGCCCTTGGTCATGTGGCAGTTCGACCCGTACGGAGACGTGCTCTGCCCAGACGTGTGGCTGGGCTTGCTCGTTGCAGGCGTGCTGATCGTTGCGGGCACGCTCTGCTGCGAAGCGGCCAGCGACGCGAGCAGCGCTGCGAGCAACGAGGGATCGACCTGCTGCACCACCTGCTGCGAGACGACGGGCGCCGGCACCTGCGTGGTCGTGGTGGTCGTCGTCGGAGTGGGCGTCGACGTGGGAGTCTGCACCGGCTGCGCCGGCACTGAGACGTGCACCGTGATGGTGTGCGTCGCGGGCGGCGCGGTCTCCGCGAAGGCGGGTCCGGTCACGACGGACTGCGCGAGGGCGAGCGCGAAAGCGCTGATCACCGCCGCGAATGCGACGATGGCCGACCGGCGACGGACGGGTGCGCCGGAGGCGACGCGATCGGCATCCCGATCCGTCGACATGCGCTTTCGCCCTGTCACGGCTACCCCGAGCTGACGGACTCCACGCGCGATGACCCGAACACCGCGACCCCATGGAGCCGACATCGGTGACGCTAGACCCCCGCTCGTCAGGGGTGCAATGACTTTCTTGGGGGTGACGCGCGCACGGGCATCCTGCCGTCATATGCCCCGACGGCGTGTCGCGCGGCGGGCCGCCGAACTCCGGTCGCCGGGGCGTACCCCGGTTCCCCCGAAGTGGGGGTCATTGCCGGTAGTTCGGCACCACCCCGCCGCGCCGACGGTGGAATCGGCACTCTCTGCGAACACACGTTCGATGCAGGCGGCCTGTGGGTCTCAACATCTGGCGAACTTCGGAACTGTAATTCATCGATCTTTGGCCTCGTCGACAGCGGCAGCGATCAGCCCGGCATCGAGCCGGTAGTGGCGGATGGCCGTGCCTGCCAGAACCTCCGAACGATCGTCATCACCGAGACGATCCAGCACCCTTTTCGCCGCGGCCCAGGTGCGTGGATAGTCCCCGGCGGGAATCGAGAACGGCCAGTCGCCGCCGTACATCAGCCGAAGCGGACCGAACACCTCGAGCGCTCGATCGACGAACGGATCGAGCTCGTCGACGGTCCAAGCGGCGACGTCCGATGTGGCGGAGTACAACCCCGAGAGTTTGGCGCTGACCAGGGGATTCTCTGCGACCCGGGCGATCAGGCTCCACCACGGCTCACGGTCGGCAAGGCCGATCGGCGGCTTGGCGAGGTGATCGATGACGATGCGCAGCCCCGGATGCCGTTCGCCGACGGTCACCGCGTTCTCGAGGTGGCGAGGGAGCACCGCGACGTAGTCGAAGGAGAGGCCGAGCCGCTCCAGAACGCCGAGCCCTTCGTCCACCTCCGGCCGCAGGATCCAGTCCGGATCGGGCAGGTCGTGGATCAGGGCACGCACCCCGACGAACACCGGCGAGGCGAGCTCGCGCAGCCGATCTTCGGCGCGTTCCGGGTCGTTCAGCGGCACCCATCCGACGACGCCGACGACACGTGGCTCGGCCGCCGCCGTCTCAAGCATCACGTCGGTGTCACCGTCGTCGTCATCCGCCTGCACGAGCACCGACCCGTCGACTCCGGCCGAGTCGAGATGCGCCACCCCGTCGTCGAACGAGATCGACCGGTCGATGGCCGCCAGCTGGGGCGCCTTGAGCCATCGGTAGGGGCTCCGTTCGAGGTTCCAGACATGCTGGTGGGCGTCGATCATCACCATGCGGGCTCTCCGTTCTTGGTCACTCGAAGGCCACGACCTCGTGAATCCCCACGGCGGGGAGGGTGATCAGGATGCGACCACTTTCGAGACAGGCGCACGAGAACTCAGCTCTCCGTGGGCCCATTCCCTAGTGGAAGAAGTGGCGCTCGCCCGTGAAGTACATCGTGACGCCAGCGGCCTTCGCCGCGTCGATCACGAGTTGGTCCCGGATCGACCCGCCGGGCTGCACGATCGCCTTCACGCCCGCCGCGATCAGGATCTCGGCGCCGTCCGGGAACGGGAAGTAGGCGTCGGAGGCGGCGACCGAACCCGCGGCGCGGTCGCCGGCACGCTTGACCGCGAGGTCGCACGAGTCGACCCGGTTCACCTGCCCCATTCCCACGCCGACGGATGCCCCGCCAGACGCCAGCAGAATGGCGTTCGACTTCACCGCACGGCACGCCGTCCACGCGAACTCGAGGTCGGCCAGCGTCCCGTCATCGGCGGCTTCTCCCGACACCAGCGTCCACTCCGAGGCCGGCGTGAACCGGTGGTCCGCGACCTGCATGAGCATTCCGCCCGACAGCTGCTTGTATTCGGTGACCGGCAGCGCGTAGTCGGGGCGGAGCTTCAGGATGCGCAGGTCCTTCTTCGTCTGCAGCAGCTCGAGCGCCTCAGGCTCGTAGTCCGGCGCGATGATCACCTCGGTGAAGATGGGCTTCACCGACTGCGCCATCGCCAGGGTGACGGTGCGGTTCGCTGCGATCACCCCGCCGTACGCGGACTGCGGGTCGCACTCGTGCGCCTTCTTGTGGGCTTCGGCGATGTCATCCGGCTCCCCCGTCACCGCGATGCCGCACGGGTTCGCGTGCTTGATGATGGCAACCGCCGGCGAGGTGAAGTCGTGCGCTGCGCGCAGGGCGGCATCCGCGTCGACGTAGTTGTTGTACGACATCTCCTTGCCGCCGAGCTGCTCGGCCTGAGCGATGCCGTTGCCGCCTGCGCTCGCGTAGAGCGCGGCGTTCTGATGGCTGTTCTCGCCGTAGCGAAGGGATGCCTTGCGCTGCCAGGTGGCGCCGACCCACGCCGGGAATCCGGTGCCCTCGTCATCCGCCGCGATCGTGCTGCCCAGCCACGAGGCCACAGCGACGTCGTAACCGGCGGTGTGCCGGAACGCGTCGCGCGCCAGCGCGGTGCGGAACGCGAGCGTCGTGCCGCCAGAGGCCACGGCATCCATCACTTCTGCGTAACGCGAGGGCGAGGTCACGATCGCGACGTTGGCGAAGTTCTTCGCGGAGGCACGCACCATGGCCGGGCCCCCGATGTCGATGTTCTCCACGACTTCAGACGCCTCGGCGCCGGAGGCGACGGTCTGCGCGAACGGGTACAGGTTGCTGATCACGAGTTCGAACGGCGCGATGCCGAGCTCGGCGAGCTGACGCTCGTGGTCCTCGAGGCGCAGGTCGGCGAGGAGTCCGGCGTGAACGGCGGGGTGCAGCGTCTTCACACGGCCGTCGAGCGACTCCGGAAAGCCGGTCAGGTCGGCGACGTCGGTCACGTCCATGCCTGCCTCGCGGATGACCCGGGCGGTGTTGCCAGTCGACACGAGCTCGACGCCTGCCGCCTTCAGCGCGGTCGCCAGCTCGACGATGCCCGTCTTGTCGATGGCGGAGAGCAGGGCGCGACGCACCGGGATGACGTCGCGTTCGCGGTAGAGGCTCGGATCTGCGGCGTGCGGTGCGCTCATGCTGTGGCAAGCTCCTTGAGGTCGATGTGTCCGTTGGCGATGTCGAGCACGGCCTGGATGAGCAGCCGGCGCTCCACGATCTTGATGCGGTCGTGCAGGCTCGCCTCGGTGTCACCGGGCAGAACGGGCACGCGCTCGCGGGCGATGATGGGGCCGGAGTCGACACCGTTGTCGACGACGATCACGCTCGCACCTGTCTGGGAGACACCCGCGTTCAGCGCGTCTCGCACTCCGTGGGCACCGGGGAACTCGGGGAGGAACGCGGGGTGGGTGTTGATCATGTTCGGGCTCAGCGCACCGACCACCCGCGGCGGGAACAGCCGCATGAAGCCCGAGAGGATGACCAGGTCGGGCCGCCACTGCACGATCTGCTCGAGCACAGCGTCACCCCACTCCGCGCGGTCGCCGAACGACGAGAACGCCACGGTGAACGTGGGGATGCCGAACTCCTCCGCGACTTGCAGGCCACCCGCGTCATCACGGTCGCTGCCGACGGCGACGACCCTTGCGGGGAACTCCGCGTCGGCAGAGGCCTCGAGAAGCGAACGCAGGTTGGACCCCTGGCCGGAGACCAGTACGACGAGCGACAGCACCCCCCAAGCCTAATGGCGCAGTGCCCGACCCCTCATACCGTGGCGTGCGGAGCTCGCTGTCGCTGGTTGAGGAGCTCGCGGCGCAGCCGCGCGCGTCTCGAAACCCGAACGCCGGCTGGGTTTCGAGACGCGCGCCTTCGACGCGCTCCTCAACCAACGGGAGACGCACGGGCGACGGCTATCGAATCGATTCGACTCCGCCTGCCGAGCTGTTGTAAGGTGCGGGAGTCCCGCCCATCGCACAGAGCCGATCGCACAGAGGAGTGCCGTGTCTGCTGTCGCCCCCGCCGGCAAGCCCCGGTCAGCGCTGTCCGCGACGATGTCGACGCCGCTGCTTCGTGGTGCGACGCTCGCGATGTTCCTGTCCGGCCTCGGCATGTCGGCCGCGGCACCGCAGATCGCTTCCTTTCTCGTCAACGACCTGCACGCATCCCTCACGACCGCCGGTCTGTATTACTTGACCAACCTCACGGCACCCATCGCCGGATACCTGGTCGGCGCCCGCTCCGATCGCACGGGGCGGCGGCTGAACCTCTTCCGACTCTGCGCCCTCGCGGGATTCGTCGGCTGGCTCGGCATCGCGTTCTCCACCCAGGTGTGGATGGTGTTCCTGATCAGCGCAGTCATCCTGTCGTTCTCCGGAGCAGCGGGATCGCAGCTGTTCGCCGCGCTGAGCGACCACCTCAAGGCGCACCACGACGGCGAGGGCGTCATCGCGATCGTGCGCATGGCGCTCACCGCCGGCTGGGTCATCGGCCCGGTTCTCGGCTCGTTCCTCGCCGCATCGGTCGGCTACCACTCCATGCTGTTCGTCATCGCGGCGTGCAACCTGGCGCAGATCATCCCGCTGGGATTCCTTCGGGATGACACCCTCGCCGTCACCCGTTCGCCGATCGACCCGCTGACCATCGAGGAGCCGCCGGTCGCCGAACTGGCGGACACTCAGACGGAGCGGCGCACGGAACCCGCAGGAACACCTGCGACCCACCGCCCCGGACTGCGGGCGATGACACCACTCCTCGCCTTCACCGGGCTCTACGTTCTCGTCTACGCGGGAGAGCCGATCAAGTACGGCTTCCTGCCGATCTACATGAACGACGACCTTCACCTGCCTGCTGTCGTGAGCGGAGCCGTGATCGGCATCCAGCCCCTCATCGAGCTGCTCCTCATGCCGCTCAGCGTGATCGTCGGCAGGCGCATCGGAATCCTGCCGCTCATGGTGGTCGGCGCGGCCTTCGGCGTCGCAGCGAACCTGTGCTTCGCGCTGACCTCGAGGGGGGCGGGCATGTTCGCCGGACAGATTCTGATGGGCGGTGTCTGGGGCGTGTTCGCGGCGCTCGGCATCATCCTCGCCCAGCGTCTGCTGCCGCAGGCTGTGGCGACCGCATCCGCGATCTTCATGAGTTCGACGGCGATCGCCAGCGCGCTCGGTGGCCTCACCGGCGGGATCGGCGTCGCCGTGCTCGGCTTGCCGCTGGTGTTCCTGTTGCCCGCTGCGTACGGGGTGATCGCCGTGATCGGACTCGCCGTCATGGCGCGTCGTTCGAAGCGGTCCGCCGAGAACGGAGTGGATGACCGGCTCGGCGCCCCCGGCCGACGCCGAGGCTCAGCCCGCCACTGGCGCCGACGCTCAACCGCCCTCCGGCGCGGAAGCCTAGGCCTCCATCCGGCGGGCACGACGGCTCGGCTACGGCCTGCGGGACGCCATCTCACGCCGGTCCCGCAGAGCGATCGGCGCGTCATCGTCGTCGCTCTGCCTGCGCACCGCGATGCCGATCGCCGTGCCGACGAGCACCTCGAGCGCGACGGCTCCCGCGACGAACAGCCCGTTCGGGCCGACGTGCTGAAGCCGACCGGGCCCGATCGCACCGGCCGACCACCACGCCAGAAGACCGACGATCGCGCCGCAGAAGACAGCCGTTCCGAGCACGACGAGCGAGAGGCGACCGGCCGTCCAGTCGTCGGAACGAGCGCCGCGAAGGGTGCCGAGCCCCGACATCCTGTTCAATCGTTGACGGGTGAGAACCCCGGCCGCGACACCGCACAGCACGGGCGCCAGCACCCCGATGAGCCCGAAGGCCGGGTCACCCTGCGGAAGCGCGCCGAGCAAGGGAACGTTCGGCAACGGTCCGACCAGGGTCTGCGTCGGGTCGACGGACGAGCCCGTGCCGAGCGCGAAGCCGGGGCCGGCGAGCCACGACGCCGTCCAGATCACGGCGTTGGGCAGGAATGCGAGCTGCGCGAGCGTGAGCCCCAGAGCGCCGAGCAGACCGGGCTGCAGCGCCTCGTAGAGGCCGACGATGCTGCCGTAGCGCAGCGCCATCAGCAGAGTCAGCAGCACGGCAGAAACAGCGACCATCAGGAGGGATGCCGCCACTCCGCCGCGCAACGACGCTGCGAGCACGGCGCGGGTCGATGGGCTCCAGCGATCGACCGGCCACGGCAGGGATGCCCGTGCCTCCGGTTCGCGCGTCGCGCCGGGGTGGGCTGCGCCTATGCGGCCTGTGCCGGGGTGTCCAGCGCCGATGCGGCCCGTTCCTGAGTGGCCGCTGCCGAATGATGCGGTGCCGATGGGCGCCGTCGCACCGAAGCCCCCGCGTCGTCCGAGGTCGGCGCGGTCACGTGTCTCCGCCGCAGCGAGACCGATGACGATCCCGAGTGCGAAGACCCCGGCGGGCAGTAGCGCACCCTGCAGCAGGGAGGGGACGACCGGACCGGTGTGCGCAGTGAGCGTGACGAACGTGGAGAGAGCTGCGAACACCACGACGCCGGTGATCGACGCCGTGATCGCGTGCTCCGTCGCCCACGCGCGGCGCCCGGTGCGCGACCCGAGCACGGCTGTCAAGAGCGCGAAGCCGAGCGCTGCGATCGTCACGGTGAACACCGTCTGCCCGCTCAGGCCGAACCCAGCCGCTGTCGCCGGATCGAGGGTGAAGGTGAGGTCGACACCGTTTCCCAGCAGCCACACGTCGCACGCAGCGCGCCAGAACGACATCCAGTCACCGGCCAGGTCGAACTGCACACCCCACATCACGGTCAGCGGCACGAGCGGGATGGCGACCCCGATGCCGACCGCGATGACCGCGTCGAGCGCGGCGAGCAGGGATACGGTGATGCGGTTCATGCGGCACTGACCCTACCGGCGGCACAGGTCATGACAGGGGTGGCGCGCCCGACGCCGGATACCTGTCAGGTCGGCTCTCAGGCGCGCTGGCCGACCTCTGCCTCAGGCCGCGGTCGGCACGAGCGGCGTGGTGTCATCCTCTGACTGCTGCTCGACCGGTGGACGCGAGAGCAGCTCGAGCACAGCGACCACGACGACGGCGATGACAGCGGTCCAGATGATCAGCGGCGGGGTGAGCGGCCTGCCGAAGACGATGATGACTGCCGCGATCAGGCCGACGACCACACGCAGCAGAACGCGCTGGCGGTACATCCAGTCGCCCACTTTGCCCGTGGTGATTCCGTGCTTCTCCGCGCCGCGTCTGGCCGCAGCGAAACCGGAGCCGACGTAGCCGCGCAGGGCCGACGTCCACCGGAAGGGGCCGGAGAGCACAGCGATCACGAACACCGTGAACGCGAGCACGCCGACGGCGAGCACGATGCTTTGCACGAACTGCAGAATGCCGCTGTAGAGCGTTCCCGCGGCATCCGCCGGTATCACGTTCGAGACGGATAGTTGGAAGATCGTCTTGCCCACCGAGATTCCGACGCTGACCAGCACCATCGTGAGACCGAGGGCGAAGGACGCCCAGATCAACGCGATCACCCGCCGCCTGGCCACCAGCACCCCGGCCGCGAGCAGCAGAAGCACCACCCATGGCAGCCAGGTGCCTACCGCGACGATCGTGTTGTAGAGGCCGATGTAGAGGGTGGCGTTGCTTTCCTGCGCGATCACGATCGTCTTGTTGATGTCGGGGATGCTCGACGCGAACGTGAGCCCCTGATCGACGAGTTGTTTCTTGACCGCAGCGATGATGGGCCCGAGTTGCAGCCCGATCTGTCCGTTCGGCCCCACCGTGATGGCGGCGTTCTTGTCGCCGTTCAGAGTGTGCAGCAACTGAGTGTGCGTCGTGGTGAGCGCTTGTTTCCAGATCGCGGCGAAGGCGTCGGATGTCACGAAATTGGTGACAGTGGAGTTGATGAGCCCCTTGATGCCTGCCACCAGGGGCGCCTGCAGCGCGTTGAGCGCTGTGGATGCGCGGGGCGGCAGTCCGAGGCCGTCGATGCCGTTGATGACATCCGAGGTGATGCCCTCGATGTCGATGTTCGCCTCGATGGCCTTGACCGACTGGTCGATGACCAGGTTCTGCACCGCGGGCTTCTCCGCGAGCGGGGCGAACGTGTTGACGAAGTAGTTGGTGTCGGTCAGCTCGCGCTGCGCCCACGTCGACACCACAGACACCGGTGCGAGCAGCGACGCGATCACGATGAGAACCGTGGAGAGCAGTGTCCAGCCCCACCCGCGCTTCTTCTTCACGGATGTCGTGCCGGTGCTCGCCGCCTCGGCGCTCTTCGCGACGGCGGCCGCGGCTTCGGCCTTAGCCGCCTGCACCGCCTCGGCTGCACGTTCGCGCTCGGCCTCGGCATCCGCACGCACCTGCTCCGATGCGGCACGCTCCGCCTCCGCGTCGGCGTTCGCGCGCTCGAGCTCGGCCTGCCTGGCTTCGAGCTGCTGTGCGAGCTCCTCGTTCGCAGCGGCGAGCTCGTCGACCTGCTGTTGCAGCTCCTGGTTGGTCAAGCGCGCCATGACATCCCCTACAACACGACCGCGAGCGGTACGACGTCGTGCCCGAGGCCCCTGTCCACCGCGACGGCACACTCGTGCCGCTGGGACACACTCTAGGTTCGAGCCTGGCCTTCGTCGTCATCCGTATGAGATGAACCCGCCGACTCGTGCTTCCAACCTGCCGACGCCGTCCGCGCTCCGACCTCTTATTAGGGTGTTCTCGACATCCCCACCATCGAGAGGGCTACGAATGCCGAACATCAGGGTCGAACTTCTTCCAGGGCGCACCGTCGAACAGCGTCGCCGCTTCGCGGAAGAGGTGACCAAGGCCGCCGTGTCGGAGCTCGGCGCTCGTCAGCAGGACGTGCGGATCATGTTCGAAGAGGTCGCCGCCGACTTCGTCGCCAACGGCGGGGTGCTCGCCAGCGAGGACCCGACGCGCACGGCCGTGGTGTCGCGCTTCGGCGCATGAGCTCCGCTGGTTGAGGAGCATGCGGCGCGGCCGCGCGCGTCGTCGCCGGTTGAGGAGCACGCGGCACAGCCGCGCGCGTCTCGAAACCCCCACACCAAGTGGCCCGGTTTCGAGACGCGCGCCTGACGGGGTGCTCCTCAACCAGCGACAACCGCCTACAGGGCGGCGTAGACCTGGCGGAGGAGCTCGGCGGTCTCGCTCGGCGTCTTGCCGACCTTGACGCCCGCAGCCTCGAGGGCCTCCTTCTTGGCCTGCGCGGTGCCGGCCGAGCCGGACACGATCGCGCCGGCGTGGCCCATCGTCTTGCCCTCGGGCGCGGTGAATCCTGCGACGTAGCCGACGACCGGCTTCGTCACATTGGCCTTGATGAAGTCGGCGGCACGCTCCTCGGCGTCGCCGCCGATCTCGCCGATCATCACGATCGCCTTGGTCTCGGGGTCGGCCTCGAACGCGGCGAGCGCGTCGATGTGCGTCGTTCCGATGATCGGGTCTCCCCCGATGCCGATGGCGGTGGAGAAGCCCAAGTCACGCAGCTCGTACATCATCTGGTAGGTCAGCGTGCCGGACTTCGAGACGAGACCCACGTGCCCCTTGCCCGTGATGTTCGCCGGCGTGATGCCGACGAGCGACTCCCCCGGCGTGATGATTCCGGGGCAGTTCGGCCCGATGATGCGGGTCTTGTTGCCCTTGGCCTTGGCCTCTGCCCACGCCTCGGCGCTGTCCTGAACGGGGATGCCCTCGGTGATCACGACGAGCAGCGGAATCTCGGCCTCGATGGCCTCGAGCATGGCATCCTTCGCGAACGCCGGCGGAACGAAGATGATCGAGACGTCTGCACCGGTCTTCTCGATGGCCTCGACGACCGTTCCGAAGACGGGAAGCTCGACGGCGTTGCCGTCCTTGTCGGTGTGGGCGACGGTCGTGCCTGCCTTGCGGGCGTTGACGCCGCCGACCACCTGGGTGCCGGCCTTCAGCATGAGCGCCGTGTGCTTGGTGCCCTCGCCGCCGGTGATGCCCTGCACGATGACCTTGGAGTCCTTGTTGAGGAAGATCGACATGTTGTTCGGTGTCCTTTCTCGGCGAAGCCGGCGTTACGCGGCGGCCGCCGCGGCCGCCTTGTCGGCGCCCTGGTCCATGGTCTCGGCGAGAGTGACGAGCGGGTGGTTGTAGCCGTTCAGGATGGCGCGGCCTTCCTCGACCTTGTTGCCGTCGAGGCGCACGACGAGAGGCTTGTTCGCCTCGGCACCGAGCGTGTTCAGCGCGCCGACGATGCCGTTCGCCACGGCGTCGCACGCCGTGATGCCGCCGAAGACGTTGACGAAGACGCTCTTCACCTGCGGGTCGTTGAGGATGACATCCAGTCCCGCTGCCATGACCTCGGCGGACGCTCCGCCTCCGATATCGAGGAAGTTCGCCGGCTTGACGCCGCCGTGCTTCTCACCCGCGTAGGCGACGACGTCGAGCGTGCTCATCACGAGCCCGGCGCCGTTGCCGATGATGCCGACCTGTCCGTCGAGCTTGACGTAGTTCAGGTCGTGCTCCTTGGCCTTCGCCTCGAGCGGGTCGGCGGCGGCCTTGTCTTCGAGGGCCTCGTGGTCGGGATGACGGAAGTCGGCGTTCCCGTCCAGCGACACCTTGCCGTCGAGGGCGATGACGTCGCCTTCACCGGTGAGCACCAGCGGGTTGACCTCGACCAGCGTGGCGTCCTCGCCCTTGTACACCTCGTAAAGCTTGACGAGCACGGGGGCGACCTTCTCGACGAGGTCGTCGGGGAATCCGCCGGCCTTCGCGATCTGCTTCGCCTTGGCCAGGTCGATGCCCTGGAGCGGGTCGACCTCGACGCGGGCGAGCGCCTCCGGCTTCTCGACGGCGAGCTGCTCGATCTCCATGCCGCCCTCGACGCTGGCCAGCGACAGGTACGAGCGGTTGGCGCGGTCGAGCAGCACCGAGAAGTAGAACTCGCGGGCGATGTTCGCGCCGCCTGCGACCATCACGCGGCGCACGACGTGGCCCTTGATGTCGAGACCGAGGATGGCCTTTGCCGCTTCCTCGGCGTCATCCGGCGTCTTCGCGACCTTCACACCACCGGCCTTGCCCCGACCGCCGGTCTTGACCTGGGCCTTGACCACGGTCACGCCACCGAGCTTCTCGGATGCCGCGCGCACCTCCTCGACGGTGTCTGCGACGATGCCCGGCAGTACCGGGACCCCGTATTTTTCGAACAGGTCACGTGCCTGGTACTCGTAAAGATCCACTGCTTCCCAATCCGTGTGCGAGTGAATTGCCAGTCGGTGCGTGCCATAGAGCCTGAAGGCACAAGCGGCTGAGGGCACTGCGCCCACCAACACCGCGAACTCATGGGCGTCGCGCTCACGAACGCCGTGCGGATGGACACATCAGTCAGATAGCTCGACGCCGAGACAAATTGCCAGCGACAGCCTACCCGAGCCCGGTAACCGGTCCCTCCACGTGCGATCCGGCGCAGACTCGCATCCAGACTCGCCAGTTACCGTTGCCGCATGATCCAGGAGCGCACCCGAGAGCCGAAGGGGCTCGCCGACATCGGCGGCGAGTGGATCATGCCGATCGGTGGCGGATGCGCCATCCTGCTGCAGCTCGCCGAGCCCTCCGTGGGGCGCGGCGTCGCGGAGCACAGCGACTTCGCCGAGCGACCGTACGACCGGCTCGTGAACACGCTCACCTACGTGACGGCGGTCGCGTGCGGCGACGAGGCGGACATCCGTGCCGTCCGACGCTCGGTGGGTCGAGCCCATGCGACCGTGCGCGGCGATGCCACGGACTGCTCCCCGGCATATTCGGCGTTCAACAGCGGCCTGCAGCTCTGGGTCACGGCGACCCTGTACTGGACCGCCGAGCGTGTGCACGAGCGCGTCTTCGGGCCGTTGGATGACGCCTCGGCCGACACCTTCTATCGGGAGTTCTCCGCGGTCGGCACCTCCCTGCAGCTGCCTCCCGACGCGTGGCCGGCCGATCGCGCCGCCTTCGCGACGTACTGGGACGACGCCGTCACCACGCTGCGGGTCACCCAGCAGGCGCGCGCCGTCGCGCACGAACTTCTGCAGGCACGCTCGGCGCCGGTATGGATGCGCGCAGTGATGCCGTGGGCTCGCCTGGCGACCGTCGCGCTGCTGCCCGAGACCGTTCGGGCTGGATTCGGCCTCAAGCTCACCGAGCGCAACCGGCGCCGGTACGAGCGGATGATGTCGGTCACGGCCGCGATCTACCCGCGCTTGCCTCTCCGCGTACGCCACCTGCTGCGCGACGGTCTGCTGCGCAGGTTGCGTGCCCGCGACGCCGCCACGGAGTGACTCTCGCCCTGGCGTCTGCTGGGCATCACCGAGCCAATAGGCTGTCGCCCGTGTCCACGTACTACGACAGCTTCATCGCCGGCGACCACGAGACCGCCAAGCATCTGATCGCCAACGCACTGAACTCCCAGGGCTTCGTCGTCGAGGTGCAGCCCGACCACAACTGGCTGGCCAAGCGCGGCAACATGACGACCACCGTGTTCGTCGGGGCGTTCGCCGGAGACAACTTCCAGGTCACGTTCGGCGTGCAGTTCTTCGTGGATGACCGGGGTCAGCTCGTCGCGCGCCTGGACAAGAACGTCGCGGGCGGCTTCTTCAAGGGCGGCGTCTGGGGACTGAGCAAGATCGACAACGCCTTCGCTCAGACTGCCGGCGCGATCTACAACGCACTCACGGAGGCCGGTGTGCTCACCGGCACGCTGGAGAGCTAGGTCCGATCCAAGCGGCGACCGCGTCGCTGGGACCGCAGCCTTTCGACGTCACGCCGCGTGGCGGACCACGAAGAATGCGGACTCGCGCTCGGACTCCTCCGCGCACCCGACGCACAGCCAGACGGAGCGACCGTCCTGGTCCTCCACCTGCAGGAACGCGGGCTCTGCGCAGTCGGCGCAGCGATGAGTCGCCAGCAGTACGTCGAGGTCGTCGTCGGCTTCCGCGTTCTCGATGATGAACTGCTCGTCCTTGGTCATGACTCCATGCTGCGACGAGCCTCCGACATTCGATTGAGGCGTGCCGCGAAAGCTCGCTTTCGGCGGCATACCGATTGAGAAATGTTGAGCGGCAGCGCCGCGAGCACATTCGATTGAGGCGTGCCGCGAAAGCTCGCTTTCGGCGGCACGCGCCCGCCCGACCCGCCGAAGCCGGCGGCGATGTCGGTGCCCCGTGGTAGACCGGGCCACATGAGCGAACGTGTGGAGCGGTGGATCGACGGCTACCTCACCGCGTGGAATTCGAACGAGCCGACAGACATCCGAGCCCTTTTCACCGACGACGCCACGTATCTGACCGCGCCGTTCCGCGAGCCGTGGCGCGGAGCCTCCGACATCGTGGAGCAGTGGCTGGAACGACGCGACGAGCCGGGCGACGCATCCTTCACGTGGCAGCAGATCGGCGAAGACGGTGACCGCGTCTTCGTCCAGGGCACGACCGTGTACGAGCCCACCACGTTCAGCAATCTGTGGGTGATCGACTTCGCACCGGATGGCCGTGCGGCCGCCTTCACCGAGTGGTGGATGGATCAGTCCGAACCGGAGGAGTGACCCAGCCGCCGAGTGGCTCTAGCCGCGTGAGGCGGCAGCGATCGCGTCGCGCAGCATCCCGTCGTGCTCGTTCAGGGTGCGCACGGCGGCATCGCCGTCGAGCCCCGTCGTCACGACGAGGATCGCCGCCTTCACCCAGCCGTTCACCTCTGCCAGCGCATACGCGGCGGTCGCGGCGTCCGTGCCGGTGGCCAGCATCACGATGCGCTCCGATCGCGCCCGCAGCTTCTCGTTCGTGGCGCGCACGTCGACCATGAGGTTGCCGTACACCTTGCCGAGCCGCACCATCGCGAGCGTCGAGATCATGTTCAGCACGAGCTTCTGCGCCGTGCCGGCCTTGAGACGCGTCGAGCCGGTCACGACCTCTGGGCCGACGACCGTCTCGATCGCCACGTCGGATGCCTCGCCGATCGCCGACCCGGCGTTGCAGGCGAACCCCACGGTGGCGGCACCGCGTTCCCGCGCCCTGCGCAGAGCGCCGAGCACGTACGGCGTGCGGCCGGATGCAGAGATGCCGATCACGGTGTCGTGCTCGCCGACTGCGTGGTCATCCATTGCCGCGCCGCCCGCCACGTCATCGTCTTCGGCGTTCTCCACGGCTGTGCGGATGGCGGTGTCACCACCCGAGATGACTCCGACCACTCGCGAGGGGTCCATGCCGTACGTCGGCGGAATCTCGCTCGCATCCAGCACCCCGAGCCGCCCCGGTGTGCCGGCACCCACGTAGAGGAGCCGCCCGCCCGCGCGCATCCCGTCGACCACGAGCCCGATGGCCTGCTCGATCTGGAGCGCCGACGCGGAAACGACGTCGGCAATCGTCGCGTTCTCGGCGTTCATCAGGGCGATCTGCTCCGACAGCGGCAAAAGGTCGAGTTCTCGCGTCGCCGGGTTCACACCCTCCGTGGCGTAGGCCTCGAGGCTGCTGCGGAGCTCACCGTGCGCGTCATCCATGGGTCCATCATGGCGCGTCCAGCGGCGCCCTTCGCGCCGCCACCTTCGCGCCGAGCCACCACCCGCGCGTCGAGCCACCACCGTCCCCGCGCTGACTCGGTGGTGGTTCGGCGAGAAAGTGGTGGTTCGACGACACGGGCCCGCCGAGGCGAGGACAGATCATGCCGGCGCGGCACAGGGCGCGCGGGGCGGCGACCGGGTGCCGCGGAAGGGGGCTCGCGCCTACAGCTTCTCGATCGGGGCGATCTTGATCAGCAGCTTCTTCGCGCCCGCCGAATCGAACTGAACGTGGGCGACCCGCTTCGTACCCTCGCCGGTCACCGCTGTGACGCGTCCCTCGCCGAAGTCGACGTGGCGGATGCGATCGCCCGGCTCGAGCGTGAGGTCGCCGTTGTCGCGCACCTGAGCCGTTACCCGGTTGGGCCACGCGTTCGCCGGGATCTCCGGCTTTGCCCCGAAAGACCCGCCTGCGCCGGTGAGACCGCGATCGGGACCCCGCTCAGGACGTCTGGCGTTCAGCGCACGTGATTGGGTGCCGCCGCGCGAGTTCGCGAAGCCGGGCGACTGCTTCCAGTCGATGAGCTCGGCGGGGATCTCCTGCAGGTACCGGCTCGGCAGCGCGACCGCGACATCGCCGAACTGGGCTCGCGTCATGGCCAGCGAGAGGTACAGCCGCTTGCGTGCCCTGGTGATGCCGACGTAGAACAGCCGCCGCTCCTCGGCGGGACCGCCCGGCTCGTTCGCCGACATGCGGTGCGGAAGCAGCTCCTCCTCGACGCCGGTGATGAACACCGCGTCGTACTCCAGACCCTTCGCGGTGTGCAGCGTCATGAGTGAGACGGTGCCGCTCGCGTCGTCGATCTCGTCGGCGGCCGCGACCAGCGACACCTCGGTGAGGAACTCCACCAGGCCGCCGCCCGGGTTGTTGCGCTCGAACTCCTTGGTCACGGCGACGAGCTCTTCGACGTTCTCCGCTCGTGCCTCGTTCTGCGGATCGCGGCTCGCGCGCAGGGCATCCACGAGCCCCGAGCCCTTGAGCAGGTGCACCAGGACATCGCTCACCGTCGCCGGTCCTGCGGGGTTCTCGGGGTCGACCATCGCCGCGCTCTCGTCGAGCAGGGTCGCCAGGTCGACGATGGCCTTCGTCACCTTCGGGCCGAGCCCGAGTGATGCCGCGTCGCGCATCGCCTGCCTGAACTCGAACCCGTTCGCCTCGGCGTAACCGGCGAGCTGCGTGATGGTGGCGGGGCCGATGCCGCGCTTGGGCGTGTTGAGGATGCGCCGCAAGGCCATCTCGTCGAAGGGGTTCGCGACCGCGATGAGGTACCCCATCGCATCCTTGATCTCTGCGCGCTCGTAGAACTTCGTGCCGCCCATGATGCGGTACGGCAGCGCCGAGCGGATGAAGATCTCCTCCAGCGCTCGCGTCTGCGAGTTGGTGCGATAGAACACGGCCATCTCGTTGTAGGCCATGCCGCCGCTATGCAGCTTCTCGATCTCGTCGGCGACGAACTGCGCCTCGTCGTGGCCGGAGTATCCCGTATAGCCGGTGATCTTCTCGCCGTCGCCACCCGCCGACCACAGCTTCTTGTCTTTGCGATCGAAGTTGTTGGAGATGACCGAGTTGGCCGCGGAGAGGATGTTCTGGGTCGAGCGATAGTTCTGTTCGAGCAGCACCACCTTGGCTCCGGGGAAGTCCCGTTCGAACTCCGAGATGTTGCGGATGTCCGCACCCCGGAACGCGTAGATCGACTGGTCGGAGTCGCCCACGACGGTGAGGGATGCCCCTGGAACGCGACCCGTGGCATCCACCAGCCCGCGCATGGTGAAGTCGTGCGACTCGAGGTCGGCGACCTCTTCGGGCTCGATCGGCTGGGTGAGCACGTGGATGAGCTCGTACTGGGCGTGGTTGGTGTCTTGGTACTCGTCGACGAGGATGTGCCGGAACCGGCGCTGGTACAGCGCAGCGACGCGCGGGAAGGCGCGGAAGAGGTAGACCGTCTGGCTGATCAGATCGTCGAAGTCGAAGGCGTTGGCCCGCTCGAGCTCTCTGCTGTACTGCCGGAAGATCTCGAGGAACATCGCCTCCTTGGGGTCCGAACGGTTGGCTGTTCGGGCGAAGGACTCGACATCCGACAGCTCGTTCTTGAGCTTCGAGATGCGTGCAGCTGCGCCGCCCGGCGTGAACCCGAAGGTGTCGGCCTCGAGCTCCTTGATGATGCGTTTCAGCAGCGCTTTCGAGTCGCCGGAGTCGTAGATGGTGAAGCTGCGGTTGTAGCCGAAGTGCTCGGCCTCGCGGCGCAGGATGCGCACGCACGCCGAGTGGAAGGTGGAGATCCACATGCCCTGCGCGCGTTCGCCGACGAGCGCTTCAACACGCTCGCGCATCTCCGCTGCCGCCTTGTTCGTGAACGTGATGGCAAGGATCTGACTCGGCCACGCCTCGCGGTTCGCCAGCAGGCTCGCGATGCGGTGCGTCAGCACGCGGGTCTTGCCCGAACCGGCTCCCGCCACGATGAGCAGCGCACGTCCGCGGTACTCGACAGCCTCGCGCTGCTCAGGATTCAGGCCGTCGAGCAGGCTGTCGCCGCCGATCTGCGGACGGAACGAGTGCTCATCGGCGCCGACGTCGACACCATCGAGGATGATCGGGGCAGAGGCGCGGAAGGCGTCGGGCTCTCGCGCGACATCGGATTGCAGAGGGGTCGTCATGGGTGGTCCAAGTCTAGGTGCGACCCCCGACAGACAGTCGTCGACGGCGACCGTGCCGACCACGAAAGAATGGCGGGATGACGAGACTCACTGACGGCAGCGCCGGCGACGCGGACTACGGCACGATCGGCACCGACTACGCCAGGTATCGGCAACCCGACCCCCGCATCGCCGCACGCATCAGGGATGCCCTCGGCGACGCCGGAACCCTGCTCAACGTGGGCGCCGGAGCGGGCTCCTACGAGCCGACCGACCTCCACGTCACCCCGGTCGAGCCGTCGGCCACCATGCGTGCGCAGCGCCCAGCGCACCTGGCCACCGCCGTCGACGCGGACGCCGAGCACCTGCCGTTCGAGGACGGCACCTTCGACGCGGCCATGGCGACCTTCACGGTGCACCAGTGGCCCGACCTCGATGCGGGTCTCGCCGAGGTGCGACGCGTCACCAGCGGCCCGATCGTCGTGCTCACCGCCGACCCGACGCGCCTCACGCGGTTCTGGCTGAACGAGTACGCACCTGAGGTGCTCGCGGCAGAAGCCGGGCGCTACCCCACGATGGAGCGGCTTGTCGCCGCGCTGGGCGGCGAGGAACGGGCATCCGTGCTCCCCGTTCCCGTTCCGCTGGACTGCACAGACGGGTTCGGAGAGGCGTACTACGGACGCCCTGAGGCACTGCTCGACCCCGGCGCGCGGCTGGCGAACTCCGCGTGGAGCTTCGTCGGCGACGACGTCGAGACTCGATTCGTCGACCGGCTCTCGGCCGACCTTGCCGACGGATCGTGGGATGCCAGGCACGGCGCCCTGCGCACCACGCCCGAGTTCGACGGGTCGCTCGTGCTCGCCGTGGGACGCCCGCTGTGATCACTACCGCCTGACCGCCACGGAAATGTCGGTGGTGCGAGGCACGATCACGGCATGACCGAGACAACGACCATCGTTCTCGTCCCCGGATTCTGGCTCGGCGCGTGGGCGTGGGATGCCGTAGCCGACAGGCTGCGCGCACACGGCTCGCGCGTTGTCTCCCTGACGCTGCCCGGCCTGAAGTCCGTCGACGCCGATCGATCGGGAGTGACGCTCGCGGACCACGTGGGCGCGGTGGTCGACGCGGTTCATGCTGCAGGCTCATCCGTCGTGCTGGTGGGGCACAGCGGTGCCGGTGAGGTCATCACGGGGGCGGCGGATGCCGTTCCCGAGTCCATCTCCGGTCTGGTCTTCGTCGACAGTGGGCCGGCCGCGGACGGCTTCGTCGGCTCTCCGGGCCTCGGTGACGAGGTGACGGAGCTTCCGCTTCCATCGTGGGACGAACTGGAATCGAACGGCTCGAGCCTCCGCGATCTGGACGACGGCGCGCTCGAGCGATTCCGCTCCCGCGCGGTCCCGCATCCGGCAGGCCCGGCGCGTCAGCCTCTTCGGCTGAGGGACGATCGACGACATGCGATACCCGTGACGCTGATCTGCTCGTCGTTCCCCGCGGAGCAGGTGCGAGCGATGACGGATGCCGGGCATCCGTGGTTCGTCGAACTGACCCGCTTCGAGTCGGTCGACTACGTGGATGTCCCGACGGGACACTGGCCGATGTGGTCGCGTCCCGAAGAGACGGCCGCGGCCATCGCCGCAACGGCCTAGCTCGCAAGCAGTGGCAGGCTGGTTCGCCAGCAGCGGCCGTGCTAGCGCGCCAGCAGCGGCCGCGTTAGCTCGCCAGCAAAGGCCGCACCTCCGCGTAACCGTCCGTGATGTCCGTCGACGGCGTATCGAACACGCGGATCTCGCCTCGCTCGGAATGCCGTGGCCATCCCGGGTCGCCGTCCCGCACGAAGGCGACGGCCGCGCTGTGGATGTCGTCCGCGAGGGCTTGCGGCGGGCGGTCGCCGGCGATCGCGTCGACCCTCGGCGCCTTCAGGCAGTCGAAGAAGAACGGAACGTCGTTGCAGTGCACGGCCATGCCGTAATTCGGCGACCGCCAGGCGAACCGGTAGAGCCAGGTCGGCGCGGCCCCGCGCGCCTCTGCGACCCGGAGTGCGTAGGTGCGGAACGTGCGGTCGCTCAGGTAGCGGCCGAGGACACCCGCCGTTCCGCGCTTGACCACCTCACGATTCGCAGCGAGGTAGGTGGATCGGGCTTCGCCGCGCAGCCCGAGCTTGCCCAGCAGATATCTCGAAGGGATCCAGCGCAGCTTGTCCTTCGCGGCGTCCATCACCATCGAGAACTCGTCGTCGGTCGCGCCGAGCACGAGCGCCTTGTCCGCCCCGACGCCCTGCGAGAAGGCGGCGAGGGCGGTCTGCGCGACGAGGTCCCCGTCGATCACCGGCGTGAGCACGAGCCCGTCGTCGATCGACGAGCGCATCGCGCCGATCCCACCCTTCGATGGGGGCGCGGTCAGCTCCTTCTGCAACTCGAGGACGCGCTCCTCGCTCAACGAGGAGAATCCCTCCTTCGTGGGCTCGACCCCCGCGGTCGCAGCGAGACGACGCCCGAACGCCTCGGCGTCGGTGAGCGACGTCTGCGCCGCGATGCCCGACATGCTGTACACCGCACGGAAGTAGGGCTGAGCGGCCGGCATCCCGAGCAGTGTGAGCACCGCGCCGCCACCCGCCGACTGGCCCGCGATCGTGACGTGGTCGGGGTCGCCGCCGAATGCGCGCACATTGTCGCGCACCCAAGCGAGGGCGAGCAGCCAGTCGAGCACCCCGCGGTTCAGCGGGGCATTCTCGATCCACCCGAAGCCGTCGAAGCCGAGGCGGTACGAAATGGAGACCGTCACCACGTCATCCCGGTTGAATGCTGCGCCGTCGTACCAGGGGCTCGCGGGCGATCCAGCGAAGAAGCCGCCGCCGTGGATGTACACCAGCACAGGAAGAGACGCTGAGGTGGCAGGCGCGGGGGTGAAGACGTTGACGTTCAGCGTCGAGTCGCCAGGAATGCTCGGCTCGGGAATGAGGGTGACACCTGGGTCGCCGCGCTGGGCTGTCGCACCGTAGTCGAGGGCATCCCGCACGCCCTGCCACGGCCGATGGGGCACGGGGGCCGCAAAGCGAAGTTCCCCGACCGGCGGCTCTGCGAACGGGATGCCCAGGAAGGCCGCCGACGCGCCAGGGCTCTCCGGAGCACCGCGCCACCTCCCCCGCACGCTCCCGCTCGTGGTCTCGACGATGACGTCTTCTTCGACGCTTCGCTCAGGCATTCTGCTCCTTGATTTCTCCGCGGTGTGATGACGACGGTGCGATGACCCGCGGTGTGATGGTCCCTGCGTTGCCTCGCGATCAGATCGCGTCACGCGCGACGACCGCGAGGTCGGGATGATCGGCGAAGACCCCGTCGACACCGGTGGAGATGATCACCTCGAACTCGCGCTGCCAGTCCCCGAAGCGATCCGCAGCTCCGCCGCGCCTGAATCGCTTGGAAAGGAACCGGTTCTCGGGGCGCAGCGTCCACGAGTAGATCTCGAGGCCGACGCCGTGCGCACGGTCTACCAGATCGGTGGTGCCGTCTCCCGCGGCATCCAGCAGCAGCGTCTTGCTCACGCTGATGCCGTCGATCGCGGCATCCCCGGTCGCCGTGGCGAGTGCGTAGAGCCCTGCGCCGTCGATCTCCTGCGCGTACGTTCGCGCCGATGCGCCGTCGCGAGCCACGGCGTCGTAAGGGGTTCCTGTCGCCTCGATGAGGTAGACCATCTTGCCGCGAACGCCCCGCCGTCGGATGCCTGCGAGCACGGTGCGTTCGAACGACTCGACAACGAGACGGCCGGCGTCGTCCTTCCACCCGGAGTCCCGAACGGTATCGGCGAACAGCTCGTCGAGCGGCAGGCCGAGCCCCTCGAAGTACGTGGCGTGCTTCAGCTCCACCACCAGGCCGAGCGCCCGTCCCGCCCGATCGGACTGCACGTCGACCAGCTCGAGCAGCTGAGAGAGGCGCATCAGCGGATACGCCCCGTTGAAGCTGGAACTCGCCTGCCTGAGCCCCGGCAACCGTTCGATGGCGCGAAGCGTCGACAGCTCCGCCCACGTGAAGTCCTCGGTGAACCAACCGGTGTGCCGCACGCCGTCGACGGTCTTCGTGGCGCGCAGGTGCGCGAACTCGTCGCGCGACGCAACGTCGGTCGTCGCGGAGATCTCGTTCTCGTGCCGGATGACGAGCACGCCGTCCTTCGTCGCGACGATGTCCGGCTCGACGGCGTCGGCTCCGAGAGCGAACGCCAGCTCGTAAGACGCTCGGGTGTGCTCGGGCCGGTAGCCGGGAGCACCCCGATGGCCGATCACGAGCGGCGAGGACGGGCTGGGCATGCGCAGATCATACGAGGTCGCGATGTCCGCACACCGCAACACCACCGCGCGCGGTCGCACGCAGCGAGACCGAAGGGCTCGGGGATGACCTGATTGTTCAGCGGAACCCCAGCCGTGACCGCGGCACGGTCCGGTAACGTTGCTTCATGGCCCTCTCCAACCCCGCTTTCTCGCGCAATCCGGCGTTCAAGCCGAACTCCCCGGTCGACGGCGCGACCGTCTCGACCGCGACCGAGACCAATGCGCTCTCCACAGCAGAAGGCATCCAGTCCCTCTACGAGGCACCCGCCGCGAAGTCGGCGGACACGGGCCGGATGACCTACGAAGACACCATCGTCAAGACGGTTCTGCTGTTCGTCGTGCTGCTCGCGACGGCGACCGTCGGCTGGTTCTTCCCCGTGTTGGCATGGCCCGGCGCCATCGTCGGCCTCGTGCTTGGAATGGTCAACGCGTTCAAGCGCTCGCCGTCCCCGGCGCTCATCCTGCTGTACGGCGCCGCACAGGGTCTCTTCATCGGAGGCCTCTCAGCCATCTTCGAGAGCCTGTGGAACGGCGTCGTCATCCAGGCGGTGATCGCGACCCTGGCCGTCTTCGCGATCACACTCGTGCTGTTCTCGTTCGGCAAGGTACGGGCATCCGCTCGCGCGACGAAGGTGTTCCTCGTCGCGCTGATCGGCTACGCGCTGTTCGGCATCGTGAACCTGGTCGTCATGCTGTTCGGCGGGTTCAGCCAGTCGGCCACCGGCGGACCGTTCGGCATCTATTCCATGCGTATTCCGTGGCTGTTCGACATTCCGCTCGGCGTGATCATCGGAATCGTCGCAGTGCTGCTCGCCGCGTACTCGCTCGTGCTCGACTTCGACTTCATCCAGAACGGCGTGCGCAACCGCGCACCGCGCGTGATGGGCTGGTACGGCGCGTTCGGCCTCGTGGTCACGCTCATCTGGCTCTACGTCGAGTTCCTGCGCCTGTTCGCGATCATGTCCGGCGGCGCCCGTAACTGATCCCAAAGAACGAGAGGCTTCGTCCCACGCGGGATGGAGCCTCTCTCCTTTGCGGCAGACCATCGAGTTCCGCTCCGCGAACCACCACCCCTTCGCCGAGCGTCCCACTTGCTTGGCGACCCACCACCCACTCGCCGAGCCACCCACTTATCCACGCGGATTCGGTGGTGGCTCGGCGACAGTGTGGTTGTTCGGCGGCAAGGTGGTGGGTCGGCAAGCGAGTGGTGGGTCGACGCCGGTGGGCGTGTGTGGTGGGTCGACGGCAGGGTGGTGGGGTCTACGACGTTGGGTCAGAGGGTGGATCAGCGACCGCCGCTCCACGAGCCACCACTCAGTCGCCCAGCCACCCACTTATGCGCGCCGATTTGGTGGTGGCTCGGCGGCAGAGTGGTGGCTCGACGGCAGCGTGGTCGCTCGACGCCCGGTGTGGGTGAGTGATGAGTGGGGTGGCGGCTCGGCGCCGCCCGGGGGCGTACTCGCTCAGGGGGTGGGGGCGTCCTGCGGCACACCGAGGGTGCGCTCGAAGCCCTCTGGAATGTAGAGGTCCTCGCGGCTCAGCTCGTTGATCGACTTGTGTCCGAGGCCCAGCACGGCCGAGTCGAGGCCCATGCGCAACAGGTCGAGCACGTTCTCTACTCCGGTCTGCCCGTTCGCGGCCAGACCCCACAGGTACGCTCGGCCGATCATCACGGCGCGAGCACCCAGGGCCAGGGCCTTTGCGACGTCACCGCCTCGACGGATCCCCCCGTCGAGCAGCACCTCGACCTGGTCGCCGACGGCCTCGGCCACGGCGGGCAGACACCTGATGGTCGCGGGCGTGGTGTCGAGGTTGTTGCCGCCGTGGTTGGACACGGAGATGGCATCCACACCGGCGTCGACGGCGCGCTTCGCGTCGTCGACCCTCGTGATCCCCTTGAGCACGAACGGGCCGCCCCACGCCTCGCGGAGCCACGCGACGTCTTCCCACGTGGGCGGCGGGGTCTGCTGCCACTCGTAGTAGGCGCCGAAGAAGGTGGGCGCCACGCCGCCAGGCGGCTGCAGGTTGGGGGCGCTCAGGTCCGGCAGATGACGCGACTTCAGGTAGGCGGTGAGCCACTTCGGACGCGTCACGGCCTCGGGTGCGAAGTCCACCATCGCCTTGAAGTCGAGCCTCTCGGGAATCGCCGGGCTCCCCCAGTCACGTCCGATCGAGAACGACCAGTCGAGCGTGGCGATCAACGCCTTCGCCCCAGCGGCTCGCGCCCGGTCCATGCGCTGCACCATGGCTTCCCTCGTGCCCGTCCAGTACATCTGGAAGAACGTGTTCGGGTTCGCCGCAGCCACCTCTTCGACGGGCTTGCTCGCGAACGAGCTGAGCCCCATGATCGTTCCCCGGTTCGCGGCGGCACGCGCGACGGCGACCTCACCATCCGGATGAACGGCCTGCACACCCGTCGGCGAGATGAGCACCGGGAGTGAGATCGGGATGCCCAGCACCGTCGTGCCGAGCTCGCGGTCGGTCTGGTGCCCAGCGACGTGCGGCGCGAACTGCAGCTCGCCGAACGCGTTCATGTTGTCCTCCGGCGTCTTGCCGCGTTCGGATCCGGCGACGAGGGCCGCATAGACCGAGGGCGGCAGCCGCTTCTTCGCGCGCCGCTGCGCCTCCAGCACTGTCTCGAACCACGGGTTCTGCTTCCAGGGCATCGTCTTGCTCCCTCTTCTCGTCTTCGTCTCTTCGTATGGTGCATCGCCCGGGGTGGTGACGGGGCGTATGGTGCACCGCCTTGGTGGGCCGGTGCGCCCGTGTCTGTGGCGCGTGCGCCGGTGGATGGCGCACGCGGGGTCATCCGTCGCGGAAGATCTCCGTGATCGCCGGCGGTACATCGTGGAAGTCGCGGATGAGCCGCAGACGTCCCCGCCCCGCTCGCGCGAGGTCCTTCCCGAGCTCGACGTCCTTCTCTCCGCTGACGTCGAGCAGGATGTCCAGCCTCGGCAGCACCGCCGCGATCCGCCGCGGGTCGGGGCCGGCGTTGTGCACGCAGTCCGACAGCAGCACGACCCGCGCATCCCTCTCCGAAGCGCCTGCGAGCTGATCGGCAGCGAGCTGCAGCGGAAAGGCCACGTTCGTCAGGCCGCGGGCGGGGATGCGCAGCAGCTGGTCCAGCAGGTCGAAGGGCTTGATCGGCTCGCCGAGACGCAACAGGATCGCGGCATCCGACCAGAAGGCGATCACCCCGAGCCTGTCCCGCTCGAGTTCGCCGGCGAGCGCGCCAACCGTCGCAGCGGCCGTGCGGATGCGCTCGCCCTTCGCCGACCCTGACACGTCTACTGCCAGCACGACCGCACGTGCGGTGCGGATGCGATCCCGCACGATGATGTCTTCGTCTTCCGGCACCGGACGTTCGGCGAGCACCTCGATGGTCGCGTCGAGATCGATGTCGTCAGCGACTCCCCGATACGGCAGGCTCGCCAGCACGCCTTGCCCTCGCCGCGCCGAGCGCTCGGCGCGCGGCCGCGGCACCGCCAGGCGTGCGGCGATGCGTCGCGCACGCTCTCGAACAGCAGGCTCCGCCGCGATCTGCTCCTCGATCGTCACCACAGCGCCGGGCTCGTCGGTGAAGCCTGCCTCCTGCACGGAAGGCAGCTGCTTCGCCGTCGCGCCCGCGCCGCGTTGACCGGCGCGCAGCGCGAACCCACCTTTACCCACGCGCGACTCGAACACGGTCGGTTCCTCGCTGAGCTGCTTCGGCGTGCGGCGCAGCGGACGCGTCGACACCTCCTCGCGGCGTCGCTGCACCGGGGAATCCGCAGGGACGGCTCTTCACGTCGGCCCTGCGTATGCGGCGGGCTCCAGCACGAACCGGTCCTCCCAGATCTCGCGCAGGACCGCCTCCGGCGTGGTCTCCGCCGCCTCGTCGAGCCGGATGCGGCCGGACAGCGCGACCAGCATGGCGTCGAACATCAGCTGCGGGTAACCCTCGTCACCGGCATCCCTGACCCCGCGCAGCTCGCAGAGTTGGGCAGCGATCAGAGCGCAGTCGATCGCGCCTCGCACGCTGCTGCCCTGTCGCACGGCAGGATGCCTGCGCGTTGCCCTTGTGACCGCCACGGCATCGGGCACGATGCGCTCAGCGGGCTCGTCCGTGATGCCGGAGCGCAGGGCGACGATGCGCTCCTCGCTGTCGGCGTCCTGGTAGTCGATGACGATGCGATTCAGGCGGTCGCTCACGCTCGTGGAGAGCCTGGTCGTTCCGACGTTGTCGTACGGGTTCATCGAGGCGATGACACGGAACGTGGGGCCGGCCTGGATGGACCCGACCCTCGGCACCTCGATCGCACGATCGGCCATCGCCGCCAGCAGGGTGTTGAGCGTGTCCTCCGGCGCTCGGTTGAACTCCTCGATGTAGAGGAACCCGCCCTTCTCCATCGCCTCGACCAGCGGCCCGGCGACGAAGTTTTCGGCACTGTAGTCCTCGCGCAGCACTCTGGCGGGGTTGTGGTGCCCGATCAGCTTGGCCGGGGTGAGGTCGCCGTTCCCCTCGACGAAGAGCAACGGGATGCCCCACTCGGCCGTGATCGCCTTGAGCATCGTCGTCTTGCTCGTCCCGGGCGGCCCTTCGAGCACCACGTCTCTGCCTGCGGCGACGGCCGCGAGCGCGAGTTCCAGCTCACGCTCGCGGCCGACGACGCGCGAGAGAATGCGGTGACGCAGGTCGTCGCTCACACCATCGGCCATCGAATCCCTCGTCTTTCTACCGCCCGCGCGGGGCCGCGATCAGTACTGCGTGTTGCCGGCATCCACCGTCAGCTCGGTCGACGTTATGTAGCGCGCCTCGTCCGAGGCGAGGAACAGCACGGCGTTCGACTGGTCGCGCGGCTGCGTGACCTCGATGGGCAGCAGGTTGGCGAGCATTCCGCCGAGCTTCGGGTGCTTCTCCAGCAGCGGCCCGAACGGGTTCTCCGCCATGTCGCCCATCGGCGTGTCGACACCCGTCGGGTGCAGCGTGTTCACGCGGATGTCGTACTCGGACAACTCCGTCGCGAAGGCTCGCATCAGGCCGACGACGCCGTGCTTGGCTGCGACGTAGGCGCTGAGGAACGGAAGTCCCTTGATGCCGGCCGCCGAACTGGTGAGGATCATCGACCCGCCGCCCGCCGCGATCAGGTGCGGCGCCGCGAGGCTCACGGTGTTCCAAGTGCCGGTGAGGTTCGTGTCGATGGTCTGGTTCCAGATGTCCTCGGTCGTCTCGTCCCAGCCGGCGATGACGCAGATGCCTGCATTGGCGACGACGATGTCGAGGTGGCCGAGCTCGGCGACTCCGGCGTCGAGAGCCGTCTTCAGGGCTGCGCGGTCGCGGATGTCGGCTTTGCTCGCGATGATCCGGCGGTCGAGGGCCTCGACCTGACGCACGGTCTCGTCGAGGTCGGCCTGGGTCGCCGACGGGTACTGCACGTTCGGCATGTGGTCGATGAGGTCGACCGCGATGATGTCGGCGCCCTCCTCCGCGAGCCGTACGGCGTGCGAGCGACCCTGTCCTCGCGCGGCGCCGGTGACGAAGGCGACCTTGCCTTCAACGCGTCCTGCCATGGTGTTCTCCTTCTGCTTTCGATCTTCGGGTGAAGCGGTTGTTCGGGTGAAGCGGTTGTGGTGAAGCGGTTGTGGTGAAGCGGTTGTGGTGAAGCGGGCCCAGCGCTACTTCAGTGTCTGGCCGGCGTCGACCTTCAGCTCGAGTCCCGTGACGTAGCGGGCCTCGTCCGAGGCCAGCCAGAGCACGGCGTTGGAGATGTCGACAGGCTCGACCCACGGAACGGGCAGCACGTTCATCGTCTGGAACCGGGGCGCCAGCACATCCTTCGTGCGCTCGTTCGGCGGCAGGTCGGGCGCGAACAGCTCGTACGTGGCGGCGTTCTGGATCATGTCGGTGTTCACGCTCGTCGGATGCACCGAGTTGACGCGGATGCCGTCGCGGGCCAGCTCCAGGGCCGCAGTCTTCATCAGCCCGACAACGCCGTGCTTCGCGGACACGTAGTGTCCGATGTTCTCGATCGCCAGCAGCCCCGCAGTGGAGCTGGTCAGGATGACCGACCCGCCGCCGTTCGCGCGAAGGTGCGGAATGGCGGCCTTCACGGTGTGCCAGACCCCCGTGAGGTTCACGGCGATCATGTCGTTCCACTCCTCGTCCGTGAGGGCGTCGAGGGTTCCGAAGCTGAAGATGCCCGCGTTGGCCGACACGATGTCGAGCTTGCCGAGCTCGGCGACTCCCTCGTCGACAGCGGTGCTCAGCGCGCCGAAGTCACGGACATCCGCCTGCCTCGCCACGATGCGCCTGTCGAGCGCCTCGACCTGCCTGACCGTCTCGTCGAGGTCCGCAGTCGTCGACATCGCGTAGGGCACGCTGCCGATCTGCCCTGCGAGGTCGACGGCGATGATGTCGGCGCCCTCCTGCGCGAGCCGCAGCGCGTGGCTGCGTCCCTGTCCCCTCGCCGCGCCCGTGACGAGTGCGACCTTGCCTTCAACACGTCCTGCCATGATTCGTCTCTTCTCTTCTCGTACTCGTCTCGCGTGTCAGATCAGGAAGTTGCCGCCGTCGACCGGCAGCGGCACGCCGGTGATGTAGCGCGCCTCGTCGGAGGCGAGGAACAGCAGGGCGTTGGAGATGTCCACAGCGTCGACCCACGGGATCGGCAACGCGATCACCGCTTCCGACGCGGCAGCGAACTCTTCTTTCGTCGACCCTTGCTTGCCCGTGAACAGGTCGTAGGTGGCCGTGTTCTGGATCATGTCGGTGTCGACCTGCGTCGGGTGGATGCTGTTGACGCGGATGCTCTGCGGCGCCAGCTCCAGCGCGAGGGTGCGCATCAGCCCGACGACGCCGTGCTTCGCCGACACGTAGTGCGCGATGTTGCCGTAGCCGCGGATGCCGGCCTCGGAACTCGTCAGGATGATCGACCCGCCGCGGCCACCCGCCTTGAGGTGAGGCAGCGCGGCCTTCACCGTGTGCCACACCCCCGTGAGGTTGGTGTCGATCATGTTCTGCCACATGTCCTCCGACAGCTCGTCGGTCGGCGCCATCTGCGTGGAGATGCCCGCGTTGGCCGAAACGATGTCGAGCCGGCCGAGTTGTGCGACGCCCTCGTCGACCGCGGCCTTCAGGCCGTCGAAGTCGCGCACGTCGGCCTTGCTCGCCACGATCCGGCGGTCGAGCGCCTCGACCTGCCGAACGGTCTCCGCGAGGTCAGCCTCGGTCGCACCCTTGTACGGCGCTCCCGGGATGTCCTCGAGCAGGTCGACGGCGATGATGTCGGCGCCCTCCTGTGCGAGCCTCACCGCGTGGCTGCGTCCCTGCCCGCGTGCTGCTCCCGTGATGAAGGCCACCTTGCCCTCTACGCGTCCTGCCATGATCCGTGCTCCCTTTCTGTCGCGTCTCTCTCGCGTCTCTGTCGCGTCTCTGTCGCGTCGCCGATCGGGCGGCGCTCGTCAGTCCTTGACCGGTGCGCTGTTGTAGCCCGGCATCAGAAGATGGCCTGCGTCGACGGGCACCGAGATGCCGGTGACGGATGACGCCAGGTCCGAGTTCAGCCACAGTGCGGCATCCGCTATGCGCTGCGGCGAGAGGAATCCGTTCCCCTTCAGGGCGTGGAAGGAGTAGCCGGCCTCGAGCATGTCGGCCTCCGTGCCTTCACCCGCCGGCTTGCCCGACATCATGTCCCACGCGCCCTGCCAGCTCGTCATGGGCGTGAGGATGGCTCCTGGATGCACGGCGTTGACGCGGATGCCGTACTTCGCGTACTCCAAGGCGAGCGTCTTCATCACGCCGACGACGCCGAACTTCGCCGCGCAGTAGTGCACGTAGTTCTCGCCGGGCTCCAACCCGTTGATCGACGAGGTCATCACGATCGAGCCGCCGCCCTGCGCCATCATCTGCGGCAGAACGGCCTTCGCCGACTTCCACACCCCGGTGAGGTTGACGCCGATCATGTCGTCCCACATCTCGTCGGTGAGCTCGTGCGCCGGTGCGAGCGAGAAGATGCCCGCGTTGGCGATCAGGATGTCGATGCGTCCGAACTCCGCGACCCCGCGTTCCACCGCACGGTCCAGGTCGGCCTGCTTGCGGACATCCCCTTCCAAGGCGATGATGCGGCGGTCGAATGCCTCGACCTGCTTGACCGTCTCGTCGAAGTCGGCCTGCTGCGCCATCGGGTAGACGACGCTTCCGATCTGGCTGAGCGTGTCGACGATGATCACGTCGGCGCCCTCTCGAGCACAGGTCACGGCGTGCGCCCGCCCCTGTCCTCGCGAGCCGCCGGTCACCAGGGCAACCTTGCCGTCCAGCATTCCCATGTCGTGCCTTCCTTCCAGCCCCTGCCGGAACGGATGCCGGCAGGGGCTCGTTCGTGCTATCGCTTGTTGACGAATCCGGCGTCGACCGGCAGCGTGACGCCCGTGACGTATCGCGCGGCATCCGACACGAGCCAGACGATCGCGTTCGAGATGTCGACGGCCTCGACGAGAGGGACGGGGAGGGCGTTGGCCATCGCCTGACCCATCGCCGGGTCGTTCTGCAGGAACTCCTGCATGACGTCGTTGACCACCATGGGCGTGTTGACACCCGTCGGGTGCACCGTGTTCACGCGGATCGAGTACTGCGCGAGGTAGTTGGCGTAGGAGCGCATCAGCCCCACGACGCCGTGCTTGGCTGCGGTGTAGCCCAGTCCGCCAGGGGTGTCTCCGCCGATTCCGGTGAGCCCCGCTGTGGAGCTGGTGAGAACGATCGCGCCGCCCTTGCCGCCGTCGATCAGCGACTGCTTGGAGACCTCGACCGTGTTGTAGACGCCGGTGAGGTTCGTGGCGATGACGTCGGGCCACTCCTGCTGCACCGGGTGCATCGACATCGGCGCGATGCCTGCGTTGGCGAGCACGATGTCGACGGAGCCGAGCTGGGCGGTGCCGGCGTCGAACGCGCTCTGCAACGCTGCCTTGTCGCGAACGTCGGCGACCTGCGAGTAGATGCGGCGGTCGAGGGCCTCGACGAGACGCACGGTCTCCGCCAGATCCTCCGGCGTCGACATCGGGTAAGGAACGGTCTCGATCTGAGCCGCGATGTCGACGGCGATGATGTCGGCGCCCTCTTCGGCGAGGCGCACGGCGTGGCTCCGGCCCTGCCCGCGGGCCGCACCGGTGATGAAGGCGACTTTGCCTTCGAGAACTCCCATTTCTGTTCCTCTTCTCTTGTTCGCCCCGTCGGATGCCGGTCGGCATGCGGCGGCGAGTGATCCGCGTCTCGAGGGCGCAGTGAACCGCCCCTGGCTGGGTGCCCGGGTCGCGATGTGTTCGTGTGGTCGCCGCTCTGCGGCGTTGTTCGTCGGTGGTGCTGGCTGTCAGCCGGTGAAGCCTGCCAGGGGGTCGGGCTCGCAGGCGTTGGCCGACTGCCTGCCGAGCTCGTCACGCCGCTTGAGCGTGAGACGCACCGGGCCCGGTCCTGAGACCGGTCTGGGTGGTGACGTTCGGTGCGAGTGATCGATGGATGACCGGGGAGCCGAACGCTCCTTGGCCTTCGCGTTCTTCAGGAGCTCCTCGCCGTACCCCTGAACGCATTCCGGGTCCGGCCCGTCGAGGGGCAGTCCCGTGAAGAACTTCGCGGCCATGCAGCCGCCCTTGCACGTGTCGAAGAATTGGCACGACGTGCATGCCCCGCCGGACTGCGGCTCACGCAGCCTCAGGAACAGCTCGGACTCGCGCCACACCTGCTTGAAACCGCCCGGCATCCGCACGTTGCCTGCGAGGAATTCCTCGTGGATCGCGAACGGGCACGCGTAGACGTCGCCGACCGGGTCGATCAGGCACACCACGCGACCTGCGCCGCACAAGTTGAGGCCCGGCAGTGCCTGGCCGTACGCGGAGAGGTGGAAGAACGAGTCGCCGGTGAGCACGCCGTCGCCGTGCGCGACGAGCCAGTCGTACAGCTCGCGCTGCTGTTCGGGAAGCGGGTGAAGATCGTCCCAGCTGTCCGCTCCCCTGCCCGACGGGCGGAGGCGGGTGAGCCGTAGCTGCGCACCGTACCTGTCGGCGATGGCCTTGAACTCGTCGAGCTGGGGAATGTTGTACCGGGTGCAGACGACGGAGAGCTTGAAGTTCTTCATGCCAGCGTCTTTGAGGTTCTGCATCGCCTGCATGGCGGTGTCGTACGACCCCGGTCCGCGCACGTAGTCGTTGACCTCGGCCGTCGCGCCGTCGAGTGAGATCTGGATGTCGAGGTAGTCGTTCCCCGCCAGCTGGCGTGCTCGCTCCGGCGTGAGCTTGACGCCGTTCGTGGAGAACTTCACGCCGACGTGATGGGCCGTCGCGTAATCGACGATCTCCCAGAAGTCGCTGCGCACGGTCGGCTCTCCGCCGCCGATGTTCACGTAGAACACCTGCATGCGCTCCAGCTCGTCGACGACGGCCTTGCACTCCTCGGTGGTGAGCTCTCGCGGATCGCGCCGGCCGGAGCTCGACAGGCAGTGCACGCACGAGAGGTTGCACGCGTAGGTGAGCTCCCACGTCAGGCAGATCGGCGAGTCCAGCCCGTACTCGAAGAGGTCGACGAGGCGAGTGCCCGTCGCGCGTGATGCGTGCTGCCGGGCATCCGTCGCGGCATGGGATGTCGCAACGGGCGTCTCGAGAAGGGTCACGACGCGGCCTCCACGAGCATGTCCGACCTGCGAAGCGCATCGAGGGCCTGGCTGAACCTCGGCAGCTCGCCCTCTGCGACGCCCGAAGCAAGGCACGCGTCACGCGCCGTGTCCTGCGAGGGAAGCGCCTCGACGACCGCGAGCAGACGGCGGTCCTTCAGGAACGAGAGCTTACGAGTGCCGAAGTGGTAGAGCAGTGCGCCGAAAGGCTCCGGTCGCACCGAGACCTGGGGGTGCAATCGCCATGCACGCCCCAGGTCGATGACGTCTGCGTGCGACTCAGTAGACACCGCACATCCCGTCGATCGAAACCTCCTCGACGAGGGTGTCGGCTTCGACGACATCGGTGGTGGCGTCTTCAGGTGCATGCGTTGCATCCATGTGTCACTCCTTGCGACAGTGCAGCGATCGTGGTCGATCGTGGAGTTCTCCGCGACGTTTCCCACTCTATGTGGCACTAAGTGCCACTCGCAAGACCCTCAGTGGAGATCGGCGGAACCACGCCGGCGACGACGGAGCACGATGTCGGGGAGCAGCGCTCGAATCGAGCGGCCCTTGACCGCGCTCTTCCACACGCCGAAGCCGTACGCGAGATCGTCGAGCCTGCGCGCCAGCGCGAACCTGGCGAAGTCGAGCTGCGGGCTCGTGCGGCGGTACTCGAGGGCGGCATCCGCGACGGCGGCCACGGCGAGCGCCCGTCCCGCGCGTGCGGAGAACAACGCCGCCAGCACCGCGACGGGCCACCAGTGCCTCACGAGAAGCGCCATGGTCTGCTTGACGGCGGCGTCGACACCGCTCGCCGTGAGACGCGAGGCGTCGCGGTAGGGATGACCGCTACGGGTCAGCTTGCGCGCGATGCGTACCGTCGCCCACGCTGCGATCGCCAGCGCGGCGAACGGTGACCATTTGCGCTGCGCGAGGAGGGCGATCACGAACGCAAGGCTCCACGGTGCGAACACCGCGGGCGCGATGAGGTTGCCGTGCCTGCGCTCGAGCGGAGTCGCCGACGATCCGTAGAGCACCTTGCGCGACATCCAGTCCCGCATCGTCGTGCGGTGCTCGTGCCACACGACGGCGCCGGCCTCGTACCGCACGCGGCGGCCCTCGGCGACGAGCCGCCAGACCAGGTCGACGTCCTCCCCCTCACGCATGCCCGGCGTGAAGCCGTCGCCGAGGGCATCCACCCTGGCGAGCAGGAATGTTGCAGGCACCCACGAGATCGGTGCGCGCGGCTTCACCGCACCGCCGGTCGGGCCGAGATCGAGCGACGATCGCGCGGCCTCGTACCGCTCGATCCAGTTCGCGCCCTCGCCGTCTCGCAGACCGAGAACCCTGGGTGCGACGACGGCCATCCGCTCGTCCGCGAAGTGCCGCAGCAGGGCGGGCACGACCTTCTCGTCGACGACCACGTCGGTGTCGACGAAGACGACGAAGGGCGTCGTGACCTGGTCTAGGCCGCCGTTGCGCGCGCCCCCCGGGCCGCGATTCTCGTCGAGCACGACGAGGCGTGCACCGTGCCGTGCAGCAGCCTCTGCGATCGGCCCCGGCTCGGGCGACGCGTCGTCGACGACGATCACGGGATGACCGGGAGGCACGCTCGCCAGCAGCCGGTCCAGCCCCTCCGCCCGACCGTAGGCAGGGATGACGAACGTCACGTCCTCGTTGCCCACGGCGGGTGCCGGCAGAGACTCCAGCACGGGGTCCGCAAGACCGGCGTCGATCAGGATGTCCGCCAGCGCCCTCGAGGGAGCGTCGCGCACCGTCAGGCGGCGGTTCTCGATCAGCCGCTGGGCGGCGTCCTTCAGGTAGAGCACCCTGGTGGGCGCGCCGCCCACGAGCGCGCGTCCGCCGTCGCTGACCCGCACGTCGGCTCGCAACCGCAGCACTGCGCCATCGGGAAGGCCGGTCATGCCCGCCCTTCCCCATCGGCGGCGGTTTGTCCGCGGTCGGTCTCGATACGCGTCGACCTTCGATCGACGCTATTCGACCAGCGAAGTTGTCCGCCGCGCAGAACGCGACGGGTGGCATCCGAGATCATCCGTTCGAGAAGATGCTTGCCCTCCGCGGCGGACGCGCCGCGCGGGTCGCCGAGGACACCGCTCGGCGAGACCGCCCGCACGCCCTTCTCGCGCAACTCGGGAAGAAGGGCGTCGATGCTGTCGACGGGCCCGGACGCCGCACGATCGGGCACGACCCGCGCAGGGTGCAGGTACAGCAGAAGGGACGTCTCCGCCCGACCGGCGTGGGCGTCGCTGCCGGGTGGCACGCACGGAACCCACGCCACATCACGAGCTTCGAACCGCAGCCGGTCGACCGCCGACGTCGTCGCCTCGACGTTGCCGCCGTGGCCGTTCACGAAGACGATGCGGCCGGCCCAGGTGGCGATCGAGCGGCCGAGCTCGATCAGCACGGAGGTCAGCACCTCGGTGCCGATCGATACCGTGCCGGGGAAGTCCTGATGCTCCCCGCTCGCCCCGTAGGCGACCGACGGGGCCAGCACGGCTCTGCCCGGCGGCATCCGCCCGGCGACCCCTCGAGCGACGGCCTCGGCGATCAGGGTGTCGGTGTCGAACGGCAGATGAGGCCCGTGCTGCTCGGTCGAGCCGACCGGCACGAGCACGAGCGAGCCGGGCTCGATCCAGTCCCATCTCGCGTCGACGAGGTCCATCCAACGAACCTACCGTCGTGACGACACGTGGATGACACTTGGTGCCACCCGCTCTCGGTTGCGCAAGAATTGCGATCATGGCTGCGCAGACCATCTCCCCCGCCTCGGGGAGACGTGCAACCTCGATCGCCCACCTCAGCCACGTCGGCCTCGAGTTGTTCTTCGAGCGCGGGTTCGACGCGACCACCGTCGACGACATCGCGGCGGCGGCCGGTATCGGGCGCCGAACGTTCTTCCGCTACTTCGCGTCGAAGAACGATCTGCCGTGGGGTGAGTTCGACATCCTCGTCGACGAGATGCGTGAGCGCCTGGCCGGCGTTCCGCGCGACGTGCCGATGTTCGAGGCGCTGCACGACGCCATCCTCGAGTTCAACCGCTACCCGGATGACGAGCTCGGGTACCACCGTGAGCGCATGCAGCTGCTGCTGAACGTGCCGTCCCTCGTCGCGCACTCGACCCTGCGGTACGCGTCGTGGCGAGCGGTGATCGCCGAATTCGCCGCAAGACGCCTCGACCTCGATCCGCTCGACCTGCGCCCGCAGGAGATCGCGTGGATCTACCTCGCCGTCTCTCTCGCGTCGTACGAGCAGTGGCTGCGCGACAGAGACCGCGATCTGGTCGAGGTTCTCGACAGGGCTCTGACCGACCTCGAGGTGCTGTTCGGCGGCTTGCCAGGCAGGCTCTCCGAGTGATCGGCCGAACGACCGACGAGTACGACGCGATCGTCGTCGGCGCCGGCTCAGCAGGCTGCGTGGTCGCCGACCGGCTCTCCGCGGACGGCAGTCGGCGGGTGCTTCTGCTGGAGTCCGGCGTGGTGCCGAGAGCCGAGTCGGAGTTCCCACCCGAGCTGCTGGATGCCGGGACGGTACGCGGCGCGGCACCGGACGGCGCCCACTCGTGGACGTTCCCTGCTCTGCTGACCTCGGACCGTCCATACGGAACGGTCAGGGGGCGCATCCTCGGCGGCTCGTCGACCACCAACGGTGGTTACTTCATCCGCCCTCGGCGCTCCGATCTAGAGGCCTGGGCCCGCCTCGGCGGCGAACAGTGGAGTCCTGCGGCGACTCTCGGCGAGTTCATCGCGCTCGAGGATGACCGCGACGCGCCGCCCAGTCGTGCCGGCGACGCCGGGGAGATCCACGGCAGGGGTGGGCCGATACCCGTCGAGCGGACCGACCTCGGTCATCCCGCCGCCGCACTGTTCGGTGCCGCCGCGACCGAGCTCGGATTCCTCGACGACCCCGACAAGAACGCCGAGGAACCACCCGGCTTCGGCCCCGTTCCCTGCAACGTCTCGCTCAGCGTACGGCGCAACGCGGGCATGTCATTCGTGCTGCCGGCGCTCCGCCGCCCCAATCTCACGGTGCGTGGCGGCGCGACCGTCGTCAGAGTGCTCGTCGAGCACGGACGTGCGGTGGGCGTCGAGGTTCGCGGTCCAGGCTCGTACGGCCGAGGCGTCAGAGGAGTCGTGCGCGCGCCGCTGGTCGTGATGTGCGCGGGCGCCGTGAAGTCGGCGCAGCTGTTGATGCTCTCCGGCATCGGGCCCGAGCGAAGGCTGTCGGCGCTCGGCGTGCCCGTCGTGGTCGACGCGTCGCGGGTCGGCCAGAGCTTCGGCGATCATCCGCAGGTGGTGATCGAGTGGCAGCCCGAGCGTCCGACATCCGCTCCACCAGGCGGATGGCTCGGGGGTGCACTGCACACCGACGGCGTCGAGGTGCTCGGCACGCTCAAACCGATGGCGGCGCTGCTGGATGCCGATCACGCCGACGACGAAAGCCCGCTTGCGCTCATGACGAGCGTGATGACCCCGAGCAACCACGGAGTGGTTTGGCTGAGGTCCGCCGATCCCGACGAGCCGCCGCGGCTGGACTATCACTATCTGTCGACCGGCGAGGACAGGCGACGGATGCGAGATGCCGTTCGCCTGAGCGTCGAACTGCTCAGAACGACGGCGTGGAGCAAAGGCTCGGCGCGCGACACCGCTCCCGATCCCCGCACTCTCGCCGACGATGCTCTGTTGGATGCCTGGGTACGCGAGCATCTCGGCACGTCGCTGCACACGTGCGGCACGATCCCGTTCGGAGACGACGCCGCCCCGGTCGACGTCTTTGGGCACGTTCGCGGCGTCGACGGGCTCGTCGTGGCGGATACGTCCATCCTGCCGACGGCACCCACTCGTGGGCCTGCGGTCGCGGCGCTGCTCGTGGGCGCGATCGTCGGCCGCGCCCTTGCCGACTCGCACGCCGGCGCCGCCACCGGTATCGGCACGGCCGTATGAGCGCGCCATCCCCTGACGTCGAGGGCGTCTCGAAGGACGGGTACCCGATCTACCGCGTCGACCCGACCCGGTTCCCCGCACCACGGCAGACCAGGCACGAGTTCCTCTCCGGTCTGCACCTCGTGCTCAAGCCCCGCACCTACCTCGAGATCGGCGTGGCGGAGGGCTTCGGGCTCGAGCTCTCGAAGGCGGTGACGATCGGGGTCGACCCCGAGCCGCGCATCTCACGCACGCTTCCGGCGGAGGTCGAGGTGGTGCGGAAGACCAGCGACGAGTTCTTCGCCCGTGACGATGCGCTGGCATCCTTTCGGGGCGTGCCGCCCGATCTCGTCTTCATCGACGGGATGCACCTCGCGGAGTTCGCGCTGCGCGACTTCGCCAACGTCGAGCGCCTCGCCGGGCCGGGCACGGTGGTGGTGTTCGACGACGTGCTGCCGCGGCGCGCCGAGGAGGCCGCTCGCGAGCGGGCGAGCGAGAACTGGACGGGCGATGTGTACAAGCTCGTCGGCATCCTGCGCGATCGGCGGCCCGATCTGGCGTGCGCGCTGGTCAACACCGCCCCGACCGGAACGCTCGTCGTCGTCGGGCTCGACCCGGACTCGCCGGTGCTGACGGATGCCTACGGCGACCTCCTCGCCGACATCCAGGCGCCGGACCCGCAACGCATACCGGAGGGCATCCTCGCCCGCGCGACGGCGAATGATGCCCTGGACGCTCTGTGGTGGGATGGCTGGCCTTCGGTCGTCGCGACACGCGACGTCCGCGCCACGACGATGCCAGGCGAGGTCGTCGAGCGCTTTCGCAGCCGGTTCGTCGTCCCGGGTCCTCCGACCGCCGAGGGTTGACGAAGGGGCGGTCAGGCGCCGCCGGCCGTCACGATCGCGTCGGTGACGAAGCCCGCGAGCAGTCCGATCAGCACACCGTAGGCGAGAAGGTCGCTGCGACGCGATCTCCTGCCGGTTCCGATCATCTGCATCACGACGTAGAGGATCGAGCCGGCCGCCAGAGTCAGGAAGACGATGCTCACGGCATCGCTCGAGAAGAACGTGCCGACCCAGGTGCCGAAGAACGTCGGACCGCCGCCGATCACCGCGAGCAGCACGAGCTGCGCCCACGACGGGATGCGCCGCCGCCCGTGCTCGTCGACGTCGGCCGAGAGCGGGGCGACGATGCCGAAGCCCTCCGTGGCGTTGTGCAGAGCGAATCCGATGACGAGAACGACGGCGAGCTGAAGCTCACCCGATGCCGCCGACTGCCCGATCGCGAGGCCCTCGGCGAAGTTGTGCAGGCCGATCCCGACCGCGATCAGCAGCGCGAGCTTGCGCGGCGGAAGGTGCTCCTCGCCAGAGCGCCGCACCATCCAGCGCTCGTACCAGGCCAGGCCGAGCAACCCCACAGCGAGACCGCCCGCGAACAGCAGGCCGTACCCCACGACGGCGCCGAGATCGTTTTTGCCCGAGTGGATCTCGCCGAGGCCGACATCGATCGGCTCCCACGCATGCGCGAGCACGTCCCATAGCAGGAACAGCAGCACTCCTGCCGCGATCGCGTTGAGCATGGTCCGCAGCGTCGGTGCTGGGGCGCGCAGGCGACCGAGCGGCATGCCGAGCATGATCGTCGCCCCGGCGAGGAAGCCGAGCAGCAGGGTCGTGGAAAGGGCCATGGGGCTTGCTCCGTAAGGTTAGGCAAGCCTTATCTTACTGGGCCTCGGCCGCTCCACTCGCCACGGTAGCGGTCACTCCCATTCGATCGTGCCCGGCGGCTTCGACGTGACGTCGAGAACCACCCGGTTGACCTCATCCACCTCATTGGTGATGCGGTTCGAGATGCGCGCGAGCACGTCGTACGGCAGGCGCGTCCAGTCGGCGGTCATCGCGTCTTCGGAGCTCACAGGGCGCAGCACGATGGGATGCCCGTAGGTACGTCCATCCCCCTGCACACCGACCGACCGCACGTCGGCCAGCAGCACGACGGGGCACTGCCAGATGTCGCCGTCGAGACCTGCGGCCGTCAGCTCGTGCCTGGCGATGGCATCCGCTTTGCGCAGGAGCGCGAGCCGGTCGCGCGTCACCTCGCCGACGATGCGGATGCCCAAGCCCGGTCCCGGGAACGGCTGTCGCCCCACGATCACCTCGGGCAGACCGAGCTCGCGGCCCACGGCACGCACCTCGTCCTTGAACAGGGTGCGCAGCGGCTCGACCAGCTCGAACTGCAGATCTTCAGGCAGTCCGCCGACGTTGTGGTGGCTCTTGATGTTGGCCGTTCCCGTGCCGCCACCCGACTCGACGACGTCGGGGTAGAGCGTTCCCTGCACCAGGAAGCGCACAGGGTCGCCGTCCGCCGCCGCCTCGGCGACGAGTTCGGCCTGGGCGCGCTCGAACGTGCGGATGAACTCGCGCCCGATGATCTTGCGTTTCTGCTCGGGGTCGCTGACGCCTGCGAGGGCGTCGAGGAAGACATCCGCTGCGTCGATCGTGACCAGCCGAACGCCGGTCGAGGCAACGTAGTCCTTCTCGACCTGTTCGCGCTCGTCCTGGCGCAGCAGGCCGTGGTCGACGAACACGCAGGTCAGCTGGTCGCCGACCGCTTTGTGCACGAGCGCTGCAGCGACGGCGGAGTCGACGCCACCGGAGAGCCCGCAGATCACGCGGCCGCCGCCGACCTGGGCGCGGATCGCAGCAACCTGCTGCTCGATGACGTTCTCGCTGTTCCACTCGGCGGGAATGCCCGCCGCCCTGTGCAGGAAGTTCTCCAGCACGGCCTGGCCGTAAGCGGAGTGCTTCACCTCGGGGTGCCACTGCACGCCGTACAGCCGCCGCTCGTCGTTCGCGAACGCGGCGACCGGCGTGGAGTCGGTGGAGGCCAGAACGTCGAAGCCGGCAGGCGCCTTCGTGACGGAGTCACCGTGGCTCATCCATGCCGTCTGGTCCACAGGCTGGTCGGCCAACAGCGTGCCGGCACCCGACACGCGCACCTCTGTGGAGCCGTACTCACGGGCGCCCGTCTTCGACACCTCGCCGCCCAGGCTCGTCGCCATCACCTGGAAGCCGTAGCAGATGCCCAGCGTGGGAACGCCGAGGTCGAAGATGGCCGGGTCGAAGCTCGGCGCCCCCTCTTCGTACACGCTCGACGGACCACCGGAGAGCACGATACCCGCCGGGTCCTTCGCCGCGACCTCCGCCGCCGTGATGGTGTGCGGCACGATCTCCGAGTACACGGATGCCTCGCGCACGCGTCGTGCGATCAACTGCGCGTACTGCGCGCCGAAGTCGACGACGAGAACCGGGTGCTTGCTCGCTGACGCGCCCTGGTCGTTAATGGGATGCCTCCACCTTGGTCTGCGACGACTTGGCCGGAACGGGGTTCTCGGCGAGGAACTTGTGCACCTGCCTGCTGATGTAGTGCTCGACGATGAACGACATGAACGGAACGACGCCACCGAGGGCGATCTGCACGAACTTCGTGAACGACATGCGCATCAGAGACCACAGCCGGAAGTCGGCGATCAGATACAGCACGTAGAGCCATCCGTGCGCGATCAGGATGGCCGTCGACACGTCGAACCCGCCGATGTTCGCGTTCTGCGGGGTGTAGGGCACGAGGGAGATGACCGGCTGCCCAGGCGCGAACGCGTACACGGAGTACCCGACGCCGTACTTGAGGATCATCTCGGCGACGAGCAGCAGCAGCATGACACCGGTGATGTACGCGGTGACCTGGTAGAACTTCAGCGCCCCTGGGATCTTGGGGATGTCCACCGTGCGCGGCCGAGCCGAATTGGCCGATCGCAGCTGCTCGATGGTGCGCTTGAGGAGGCTCCCGCCGTCCTCGTTCGCGGGGGGATTGGGCATGTCGCTAGTTTACGGTGCGGTCCGATTGCGACTCGCTGGGAGCCGTGCCCGAAGCCGCCTCCCACGCGGACATCGCGGCTTCGTACTCGGCCTCAGCGTCTTCGCGCTGCTTCTCCCAGGCATCCTTGACGACGCGGTACCAGAGGAAGATCGCGAACCCGGCGAAGATCGCCCACTCTGCCGCGTAGAAGATGTTCAGCCAGTCGACGGTGGCCTGCTCGACCGGTCGCGGCGAGTAGATCGCGGTGAGGCCCGCCGGCGGGGTGCCGTGCTCGACGAGGTACGAACTGTAGATGTCGGAGTCGCCGATGCCGTGCCACAGGTTCACGAGGGCGGCAACCGACATGGTGTTCATCGCGAACGGGTCACCGCCTGCTTTGGGGGCCTGGGGCGCTTCGCTCGGCAGCAGGCGGCCGACGAGAGTGACGGTCGCGGCGGGCTGCGCGCTCAGCCGCGCGATGGCATCCTTCGCCTTCTGCTCGGTCGGAGCCCAGCCGCGTGCGACGGCGAGCTGGGCGGTCTTGCCGTCCTTGTCCTTCGCGGTCGGCGTGAAGCGGGCAGTCACCCAGTACCCGGTCGCCCCGTTGTTGAGGCGACCGACGAGCATCCCGTAGTCTCCCGGCGCGTAGGTGCCGGCCGTGCGCACGAGTTGGCCCTCGTCGGCGGTCTCAGGCGGACCGTTCACCGTGGCCACTTGGTTCAGCGGCTTCGCGGTCTCTGTCGCGCGCTCGACGACGTGACCCGACTGCACGGCGCGTTCCAGCTGCCACTGGCCGAGTCCGGCGAAGACGCCTGCGACGACGAGGGCGAGAAGGAGAGCGGCGATCCACTTCGGTCGCACCATCGTGCGTGCGAGCGTCTCGATACGCGGCGGTGATGGGCGTACCGCCTGCTGGGTGTTGCCGGAGATGTCAGTTCTGCTTTCGTCTGTCGGTCTTGTCCGACCTGCTGGTCTGTCGCATCGCCTCTTCGACGACGCGATCGATCGCGGCGCGGGTCTGCGCGTCTTGCTCGTCTGGCTCTTCGGTCACGTCGCCGTCGCGCAGGTCGCCGTCGTTCTGCCCCTGAGTCGCGGCATCCACCAGAGCGATCTCCTCGTCGAGCACAGGGTTGCGCGACTTCGGAGCTCGCCGACGGATGGGGCGAATGAGGGCAGTGCCGATCTTCTCAGAGTTGGCTGCGAGAACGGGTCCGAGAATGGCCATGATCAGCACATAAAGACCTGCGAACGGCTCCAGCTTCTCGTTCAGGCCGGCCGCGAGCGACAGCGTCGCCAGGATCAGCGTGAACTCGCCGCGATTCATCAGGATGGCTGCGATGTTGATGCCCGCTCTGGCATCCATTCTGTTGAAGAGCGCTATCAGCTCACCGGAGACCACGTTGAGCACCACGGTCAGCAGTACGGCGATGATCACGACCCACACCACGCTGCCGAACTGGGCGATGTTCAGCGCCAGGCCGAAGTTGAGGAAGAAGAACGCGGCGAAGACGTCGCGCAGCGGTATCGAGATGCGCTCGATCTTTCCGGAGAAGCGGGTGGCGCCGAGAACGAGGCCGATCAGGAACGCGCCGATGGCATCCGTCACCCCGATCAGCTCGCCGAGACCCGCGAACAGGATGGCGAGGCCGAAGAACAGGATCGTGAAGAGCTCGTCGTCGCGCGTTCGGAAGAGCGTGGAGACGAAGCGGCCGCCCCATCGTGCGACGAGGAACATCACCACGAGGAACGCCGCCGCAACAGAGAGTTGCAGCACGATCGGCCAGAACTCGGTCTTTCCGCTCAACACCACGGACACGATCGCGAGATAGACAGCGATGAAGACGTCGCCGATGACCGTCGCACCCAGGATGGCCGGCGTCTCCTTGTTGGCGAGCCGACCGAGCTCGATGAGCATCTTGGTGATGATGGCGCTGGATGACGTGCCGACCATTCCCGCGATGATCAGCGCCTCGCGAGTGCCCCAGCCGACGAACTCGCCGAAGAGGAACCCGATGCCCATGTTCAGCACGATGTACGTGCCGCCGGAGATGAGCAGGCGTCCCGCGTTCCCGAAGAACTCGTCCTGATCGAACTCGAGACCGAGGTTGAACAGCAGCAGGATCAGACCGAAGACGGCGATCAGGCCGATGTCGCCCGAGTCGAAGTTGAGCGGAAAGAAGCCCGTGTTCGGGCTGGCGAGCAGCCCGACGATCATGTAGATCGGGATGGCGGGCAGCCCGATCAGCTTGCCGAGGCGTCCGAGAACATACGCGATCACGAAGAGCGCGCCGAGCACCATCAGATCGGTTGGGAGCGAGTCCGAGGCGTGCGCGGCGGCGGTCGTCACCGTCACACTCCGGGCGGTGAGTCGGCCAGGGCCGGCTTGAAGACCTCACCCGTGCGGAAGTACGTGAACGCCTTGGCGACCTTCTCCGGCGCGCCCGCGACGACGAGCGTGTCGCCGGGGAACACCTTGAAGTCGGCAGCAGGCGCGGGGTTCGTGGAGTCACCGCGCACGACGGCGACCACGGTGAGCCCGACCATGCCGAGCTCGGCCGGTCGGCCGAGTCGTTGCCCGGCGATGTAGTCCTCGTAGTCGACCGTGAACCAGTCGATCGAAAGCCCGGGGATCTGGTCGAGAGCGGTCAGGGACTCGGTGATCTGCGTGCCACCGAGCAGCTCCGCGAGGGTGTGCGCCTCGTCTTCGCTCAGACGAAGCGACACCTTGGTCACGTTGGCCGTGTCTTCATCGTCAGAGAAAGTGATCAGGTCTGAATGCCCGGAGCGGTGCGCGATCACGCCGACCTTGCCGCCGTCGTCGGTGACGAACGTGTGCAGCACACCCACTCCGGGAAGCTTCACCCGTCGAACGTCAACCATTGTCAAGGACTCCCGTATATCTGCGTCTGAACAAAGTCTAGTCAGCCGGCCACGACACGCTCCCGGTGAGCGCTCCGCCCTCGGTGAACGCGGTCAGGTCCTGCGAGATCTCGCGGCTTAGGGTCTCGAGGACTACGAGATCTCGGGGGCCTCCAGCCGCACGCGGTCCGCCGAGGCGTCATCCGGCTGCAGCTGCGACTCCCGCTCGGCGACGACACGGCGCAGGTAGTACGCGATCTCACGCTCCACGCGGGCCTCGTCCCAGCCGAGCTCGTCGCCCATCAACCTCGCGGCGACCGGTGCAGCGGAGACACCCCGGTCCCACGCCTCGATCGAGATGCGCGTGCGGCGGGCGAGCACGTCGTCCACGTGCAGGGCTCCCTCGTGCGATGCCGCGTACACGACCTCGGCGGCCAGGTAGTCGTCGGCGCCCGGCAGCGGCTCGGCCAGCTCGGGACGCGCCGCGATCAGATCGAGCACCTCCTGGGCGAGCGTCCCGTACCGGTTGAGCAGGTGCTCGACGCGGGTCACGTGGATGCCCGACCTGCGCGCGATCCGTGCCCGTCGGTTCCACGCGGCGCGGTACCCCTCCGCGCCGACGAGCGGGATCTCGGCGGTGGCGGAAGCCGGCACCTTGCCGTCCAGGGCGCTGGCGGCCGCGTCGATGGCATCCTTCGCCATCACCCGGTAGGTGGTCCACTTGCCGCCGGCGATCACCACGAGCCCAGGGACGGCGTGCGCCACGATGTGCTCGCGCGACAGCTTGGACGTCTGGTCGGACTCCCCCGCGAGCAGCGGGCGCAAACCGGCGTAGACGCCCTCGACGTCTTCGCGGGTGAGCGGGATGCCCAGCACGTCGTTCACATGGGCCAGCAGGTAGTCGATGTCGGCCGCCGTCGCGGCCGGATGCGACTTCGAGAGCTGCCAGTCCGTGTCGGTCGTGCCGATCAGCCAGTGGCGCCCCCACGGGATGACGAACAGCACGCTCTTCTCGGTGCGCAGCAGCAGACCGGCGCTGGACTGGAACCTGTCGCGCGGCACGACGAGGTGGATGCCCTTCGACGCCCGCACCTTGAACTTGCCCCGCTCGCCGACCATAGACTGCGTGTCATCCGTCCACACGCCCGTTGCGTTGACGACCTGCTTCGCGCGGATCTCGAACAGCTCGTCGGTCTCCTTGTCGCGGGCCGTCACCCCGACGACCCGCTCCCCGACCTTGATGAAGCCCTCGACCCGAACCCGGTTGGCGACGTGGGCGCCGTAGTGCGCAGCCGTGCGGGCGAGCGAGGCGACGTAGCGTGCGTCATCCACCTGCGCGTCGTAGTAGGTGATACCGCCGACGTAGGAGTCGGGAGCGAGCGACGGCGAGAGCTTGCGCACCTGCGCGCGCGTCAGGTGCCTGTGGTGCGGCACACCGGGCGGGCGTCCGCCGGTGTAGCTGAAGAGGTCGTAGAGCAGCATGCCGCTGCCGATGTAGAAGCGCTCGATGATGCGACGTTTCAGGGGGTACAGAAAGCGCACCGGCTTCACCAGGTGCGGAGCCAGCTGCTGCAGGAGCAGGCCGCGTTCGATCAGCGCCTCGCGGACGAGCCTGAAGTCGAGTTGCTCGAGGTAGCGGATGCCGCCGTGCACGAGCTTCGACGAACGGCTCGATGTGCCGGATGCCCAGTCGCGCTGCTCGACGAGCCCGACACTCAGGCCCCTCGTGACGGCGTCGAGCGCCGAGCCGGTTCCGACGATGCCGCCGCCGATTACGAGCACGTCGAGCTCTTCGACCTTCATCGCTGCGATCGCGTCGGCTCGCGCCGCCGGTCCGAGCGTCGCGGACTGGGAGATCGGCTCTGTTCCGTTCGATTCGGCGCCGTTCGGCTTCGCGCCGTTCGGCTCCTTGGGGCTCATCGGCTCACCTCGTACGGCGCGACGACGACCTCGACCCGTTGGAACTCCTTGAGATCGGAGTACCCGGTGGTGGCCATCGATCGTCTGAGCGCTCCGACGAGGTTCGCCGTGCCGTCGGCCACCCGAGCCGGGCCGTACAGGATCTCCTCGAGCGTTCCGGTCTGCGCGACGGCCACGCGGTGCCCGCGCGGAAGCTGCGGGTGGTGCGCCTCCGCACCCCAGTGCCATCCGCCGCCCGGAGCCTCAGCGGCCCGGGCGAGGGTGGTGCCGAGCATGACGGCGTCCGCACCGCAGGCGATCGCCTTGACGATGTCTCCCGAGGAGCCCAGACCGCCGTCGGCGATGACGTGAACGTAACGGCCGCCCGACTCGTCGAGGTAGTCGCGCCGTGCACCCGCGACGTCGGCAACGGCAGTGGCCATCGGGGCGTGGATGCCCAGGGTGGTGCGCGTCGTCGACGCTGCGCCTCCCCCGAATCCGACGAGCACCCCTGCTGCGCCGGTGCGCATCAGGTGCAGTGCCGCGGTGTACGTCGCGGCGCCACCGACGATGACGGGCACGTCGAGCTCGTAGATGAACTTCTTGAGGTTGAGCGGCTGCTGATTCTTCGAGACGTGCTCGGCCGACACGGTCGTGCCGCGGATGACGAAGATGTCGACACCCGCCTCGACCACCGTCTTGTAGAACTCCTGGGTGCGCTGCGGTGAGAGCGATCCGGCGACGGTGACGCCGCTGGCCCTGATCTCGGCGAGGCGATCGCGGATCAGCTCGGCCTTGATCGGCTCGGCGTAGATCTGCTGCAGGCGCTTGGTGGCCTCGCTGTTCGGCAGGCCGCGCAACTCGGCGAGCACCGGCTCCGGGTCTTCGTAGCGGGTCCAGACGCCCTCGAGGTCGAGCACGCCGAGTCCGCCGAGTCGGCCGATCGCCACGGCGGTCTCCGGGGAGACGACGGAGTCCATCGGGGCGGCGAGGAACGGGATCTCGAACGTGTACGCGTCGATCGTCCATGAGACGGAGACGTCTTCGGGGTCTCGCGTACGCCTGCTCGGAACCACCGCGACGTCGTCGAACGAGTACACGCGACGTGCACGCTTGGCCCGGCCGATCTCCATGTCCATGCTCACCCGTCAAGCCTATCGAGCGGCACGGCTGCGACCATCGGCGCGCATCGCGCTGGTCGAGTAGCGCGCCAAAGGCACGCGTATCGAGACCCGTCTACCGGGGACCGAGCGCGTCAGGAGGCGACGGGCGCAGCCGCGTAACGACCCGAGCGCACCGCCCTGGCCCTTGCCTTCGCGGCCTCCTCCTCGCGGTTCTTCGGCGGTGTCGTGGCGACGAGGTCGTCGAGGAGGTGCTGCGTGAGGTGTGCGATCTCGTGCACGGCGTGGTCGAAGGCATCCTGATTCGCCTTCGACGGCTTCGTCGTCCCCGCGATCTTGCGCACGTACTGCAGCGCGGCGGCGTTCACCTCGTCGGAGGTGGCGGCCGGCTCGAAGTTGTGGAGAGTGTGAATGTTGCGGCACATGACGCCGACGATAGGCACCATGACGCGAAAGGTCCACTGCCGGCGCCACTCGCGTCATGGGTCGACGGATGCCGATGGCATCCTGAAACAATGCAACGCGTCCCAGCCCAGAGCCTCGATCTGCTCCGTACCCGAACCAGCGAGAAGTGGACAGCGTTCCCGCCCGACGTGCTGCCGCTGTTCGTCGCCGAGTCGGACTTTCCGCTCGCCGAGCCCATCGCGACCGCCCTCACCGCGGCCATCACCCGTTCTGACACCGGCTACATCGGCGAAGACGGTGGTGCGACGGCCAGGTCGTTCGCCGACTTCGCGCAGCGCCACTGGGGATGGGACGTCGATCCCGAGCGCGTGAGCACCACGACCGACGTGAGCGTGGTGATCGTCGAGGCACTCCGAGTGCTCATCGAGCCCGGCGACGGCGTGGTGATCATGCCTCCGATCTATCCGCCGTTCTTCGAGCTCATCCCCGAGGCGGGAGGCCGCGTGGTCGAGGCGCCCCTCGCCTTCTCCGCCGACGACGGTTACTCGATCGATCTCGACGCGGTCGACGCCGCGCTGGCCGCCGGTGCCAAGGCCGTTCTCCTGTGCAACCCGCACAACCCGCTCGGGCTGGTGCACTCGCGTGAGTCGCTTGCTGCGCTCTCCGAGGTCGTCCAGCGACACGGCGCCGTGGTGGTCTCCGACGAGATCCACGCCCCGCTCACCCACCACGACGCGACCTTCACGCCCTACCTCACGGTGTCGGATGCCGCCCGCGAGCACACCATCGCCGCGCACTCCGCCAGCAAGGCCTTCAATCTCGCCGGACTCAAGTGCGCCCTGTTCGTCACCGGATCAGACCGGATGACCGGCCTCGTACGCGGAATGCCGTCAGAGGTGCAGTCCCGCACGAGCCTCTTCGGCCGCATCGCGACCACCACCGCCTTCGAGTGCGGTGACGCCTGGCTCGACGGCGTGATCGCCACGATCGAGGACAACCGCAGGCTGCTCAGCACCCTCCTGGCGGAACGGTTGCCCGGCGTGCGCTACCGCGAGCCGCGCGCGAGCTACCTCACCTGGCTCGACTTCACGGCGTTGGGCTGGGGCGACGACCCGTCCGTCGTCGCGCTGGAGCGGGCCCGCGTCGCCATGAACACCGGACTCGCATTCGGCAAGCAGGGCGCCGGCCACGTGCGACTCAACATCGGATGCTCCTCCGAGGTGCTCACCGAGGCGATCGACCGGCTGGCGCGCGTCACCGCTGCTGGTTGAGGAGCACCGCGAGGCGCGCGGCTTTGCCGCGCGCTCCGGGCCCACTGCGAGTTCAGGGAACAGCAGAATAGAACGGTGCGACGAACTGCCGCCACACTGCTCCGCAGCCTGGCCGACCCTGGGCTGCTTCGACTGCGCGCCGCCGCCGTCACCTATGTCACTGCGCTGATCGGCGGGGTCGCCGCCGCGCTGGTTTCGGTGCGCTTCGACCTCGGCGCCTCGATCGTCGTTCTCGCGGTGATGCTGTCCATCACGTTCACCGCGGAGCGCAGCGGCACGGGCATGGCGCAGCGCCTGACATCCCTCGTCGTGCTGCCCGTCGCGGGCATCGCAGCCGGAGCGGTGGCAGCTCTGCTGTTCACGGTGCCGCTCGTCGGCGACATCCTCTTCGTGATCGTCGTCTCCGGCGCGATCTGGATCCGTAGGTTCGGTCAGGTCGCCGCCCGCATCGGCACACTGGTCTCGCTTCCCTTCATCACCGTGCTGGTCGTCCCTGCCCCGGCCGGTCCGGCGAGCGGCTTCGTGCTCTGGGCTGCGGTCGTCGCGTTGTTCGTCGCGCTGGTGTCCTTCGGCGTGCAGTGGTTGGCCAGGGCGACGGGCGTCACGCCGGCGCCACGTACCCGAGGGATGAGCAGGGATGCGTCATCCGCTCCGCAGAAGACCGCACAGCCCGCCCATGCACGGCCCGCCGCGGCGCAGGCCTCAACTGCGCCGGCCGCCGCTGCGCCGACGAGAACCCTCCCCGCCAGCACCCGGATGGCCCTGCAGATGGCGATCACGCTCACCGCCGCCTTCCTGCTGGGCAACCTCGTCTTCGGCGAGCACTGGTTCTGGGTTGTGCTGACCGCCTTCATCGTGGCCAGTGGCAACCGTGGCAGAGGGGACGTGCTGTACAAGGGCATCCACCGCACGATCGGCGCGGGCGCGGGAACGGTTCTGGCCGCACTCCTCGCGTTGCTTGCACCTGCACAGGTGACCGGCGGCGCGGCGGGTGCGACGGTGATCGCGATCGCGGTCATCCTCGCCCTCGGTCTCTGGCTGCGCCCAGCAGGCTATGGCTGGTGGGCCGCCGCGATGACCGCCATGCTGTCGCTGCTGCATGAGCTGACCGGCACTGCCGCGGACTCGGCGATGCTCATCCGGCTCGTCGCGATCGTCGTGGGCGGCGTGCTGGCGACGGCTATCGCGTGGTGGGTCGTTCCTGTGCGCACCGGAGATGTGCTGCGACGACGCACGGCGGACGCGCTGGCGGCACTGTCTGACCTTCTCATCGGGTGCATCCGCGAACCGGATGGCCTCGCCCCTCGCCGCGCAGCGCTCGACGACGCGCTTGCGAAGCTCGAACAGCTGGGGCCGACCTTGCGGCTGGAACGCGCCGCTCGCACGAGGAGTCGCGCGGCGGATCACCGAGCCGACGTCATCCCCGCCGTGAGGGGATGCTGGGCTTCTGCGGACGCCATCGCGGCGGTCGTCGAGCGCGGGCATCCGCTCTCGGGGCCCGACGCGAAGGCACTCGGCGGCATCACGAGGAGGCTCGGCGACTATCGACGGATGCTCGTCGGGGCGCCGGCCCCTGAGCCAGGTGGGGACACTGCCGCGTTCTCCGAGCTCGGCGCTGCCGTCGACGGGCTCGGCGCACCGCTGTCGACGGTCGCACGCACTGCGAGCTGAACCGGCCGGCGGCGAAACACTGGCATCCGCGCCATGGAACGGGCAGTCTAAAGGCATGGTCGACTACGCGAATCCCCTTCGTCCGAACGAGCGCCTCGCCGATCGCGACCGAGCGCAAGCCATCGTGGCACTCACGCAGGCCCGCGACGAGGGACGTCTCACGTCTGACGAGTTCGATCAGCGTTCGGCATCCGCGAGGTCGGCTGTCTTGTGGAGCGATCTCAGCCCGCTGTTCACCGACCTGCCACGGGCATCCATCGACCAGCACGACCACGACGACCGCTATCGCGACCGCTACTACGGTCGCGACCGGGATCACGGCTCCCGAGCGCTCGGCGGGGCGTGGGGCGCCACGATCATGTCGCTCGTGCCCTTCCTCGCGCTCGGCCTCTTCTTCATCGCCGGGTTCGTCTTCGACGGCTGGGCGTGGGGGTGGCTGTTCTTCTTGATCATCCCGATCGCCGGCGCGATCATCTACGGCCCTGGCGCCCAGTACCGCAACCGGCGCTGAGCCCGGCATGGACGGCGTCGAAGTCGTCGTCGCCCATGAGGCGCGAGTGACCCTGCGCGTCGGCGACACGTTCCTGAAGATCGATTCCGATCAGCAGAACCTCGACAACGAGGTGATGGCGATCGGGCTGTCGCCGATCCCGACGCCGGCGATCCTGTGGCGACAGCCGTCCGTGCTCGCGATCAGCGCTGTGGCAGGAAGCGCACTCGGTCGGCTCGGCGAGCCGTCTCCCGCATCGCCGCCGGCATGGTCAGCGGCGGGGGCGGCGGCGCGCACGCTTCACGATTCTCCCGTGCCTCCCTGGCCCGGCCGAAGCCTCGTGGGCATCGCGTCCCGCCTCGACGAGGAGTGCGACCTGTTGGTCGGCAGCGGACTTCTCCCGGCAGACATCGTGGCGCGGAACCGTGAGGTCGCGCTGACCGCGCTCGAGCCGTCGAAGACCGTGTTCATGCACGGAGATTTCCAGCTCACCCACGTCTTCGTCGAGGCGGATGTCGTCACGGGCGTCATCGATTGGTCGGAGGCCGGTCGGGGAAACGCCATGTTCGACCTCGCAACGCTGACGCTGGGGCACGAAGAGCATCTCGACGACGTGATCGCCGGCTACGGCGGCGACGTCGACCGCGAGGTGGTGCGCGCATGGTGGTCGTTGCGAAGCCTGATAGCGATCAGATGGCTGGCGGAGCACGGGTTCGATCCGTTCGCACCCGGCGCCGAGGTCGACGTGCTGAGAGCACGGATGTAGGCGCGGCGCGGAGCACGACGGCCCGATCCGCGCCAACGTAAACTGCTCACCGATGAACCTGGACAAGGTCGACCGGTCGATCATCGCGGAGCTGAGCGCCGACTCGCGTCTGTCGGTGCGCGCCCTCGCCGAGCGCGTGCACAGCTCCCGGACGGCCGTCGCCGGTCGGCTGCAACGGCTCATCGCCGAGGGCGTGATCACCGGGTTCGGCGCCAGGGTCGACCGCAAGGCGATCGGGCTGCACGTGACGGCGCTCGTCATCGTGAAGACCGCCGGGCAGCACGAGTGGAAAGATGTCGCGACCTCGCTCGCCGCTCTCCCGTTCGTCGAGTCGGTTGCGGCCGTGAGCGGCGACATCGACTTCGTGCTCACCGTCAGCGCCCCAGACCACGAGCAGCTCAGCGACGTGATCATGCGGCAGCTGCACGAGGTGGACGGCGTGCTCTCCACCCGGTCGCACATCGTGCTGGAGTCGTGGGAGGGCACAGCGCCGGGCATCGCCCGCGACACCTGGGGCGACTGAGGCGCCTCCCGCGGGTTGAGGAGCACCGCGAAGCGGCGCGTCTCCACCGCTGGTTGAGGAGCACCGCGAAGCGGCGCGTCTCCACCGCTGGTTGAGGAGCACCGCGAAGCGGCCCGTCTCCACCGCTGGTTGAGGAGCACCGCGAAGCGGCGCGTCTCGAAACCCGGACGAATGGCCCGATCGACGGGTCGTTCCGTGACCGTCTGGCCCGATTCGACGGTCACTCGCGCCGTCCGTTCCGACCTTCCGGCACGGAGGGTCCTGCGCCGTCATCCGGCCTCACCATGACAGTGTGAGCGACGACGATGTCACGATGCCTGCGCGCGACCATCGCGCGGCCGATGAGGCCGCGGCCGGGCCCGCGCTGCCGACGGCGGAACCCATCCGGCTGATCGACGAACGAGGTGAGGTCGCGCCAGCAGAACGCGCGGCGGGCTTCGAGATGCCGAGCACGGACATCCTGCTCGACCTCTACCGCCGCATGGTGCTCGCCCGCCGCTTCGACGTGCAGGTCAGCGCCCTCACCAGGCAGGGTCGACTCGCCACCTACCCCAGTGCGCTCGGCCAGGAGGCGTGCGAGATCGCCGCCGCTGCCGCGCTTGCCGACGACGACTGGCTGTTCCCGACCTATCGCGACTCGATCGCGCTCCTCAGCCGCGGAGTCCGTGCTGTCGAGATCCTGTCGTTCTTCCGCGGGGATTGGCACTCCGGATTCGACCCGCGGGAACACCGCATCGCCCCGCAGACCACACCCCTCGCGACCCAGGCGCTCCACGCCGTCGGATTCGCGACGGCTTCCAGACTTCGGCACGAACGGATGGCAACCCTCACCTTCCTCGGCGACGGGGCGACGAGCGAGGGCGAGGCCCACGAGGCGTTCAACTTCGCGGCCGTCTGGCAGGCACCCACGGTCTTCGTCGTGCAGAACAACGGCTACGCCATCAGCGTGCCGTTCGCCAAGCAATCGCACGCGCGCACCCTCGCCGACAAGGCGATCGGGTACGGGATGCCCGGTCACTACGTCGACGGCAACGACGTCGCCGCCATGTACGCCGTGATCACCGGCGCACTCGATCGTGCGCGGAACGGCGGCGGCCCGACCCTGATCGAGGGGCTGACGTATCGCATGGAGGCGCACACCAACTCCGACGACCCCTCGCGGTACCGCGGCTCGGACGAGGTGGACAGGTGGCGCGCCCTCGACCCGATCTCGCGCATCGAGTCGTACCTCACGCGCGATGGCGTGCTCACCGCGGAGCTGCGCGCAGAGATCGCCGAAGCCGCCGAGCAGCTCGCGGCGGAGACTCGTGACGCGATGAACGAGTCCCCGCACCTCGACCCGCTCGAGCTGTTCGACCATGTGTACGCGACCCCGCGCGCCGCGTTGGCCGAGCAGCGCGAATACCTGGCAACCGAACTCCACTCCAGCGAAGCGAGGCACCTGTCATGACCATCGCGCACGACACGAACGCGCCTGCAGAACTGCAGCAGGCACCGACATCCCTCACGATCGCCGGGGCGTTGAACGCCGCGCTCGCCGACGCGATGGTCGAGGACGACAGCGTCGTCGTCTTCGGTGAGGACGTCGGCCCGCTCGGAGGCGTCTTCCGGGTCACCGACGGGCTGAGCGCCCGTTTCGGGGATGACCGGGTGTGGGATTCCCCGCTCGCCGAAGCCGGCATCGTCGGCGCCGCGATCGGCATGGCGATGAACGGCATGCGCCCGGTCGTCGAGATGCAGTTCGACGCGTTCAGCTATCCGGCGTTCCAGCAGATCACGTCGCATCTGGCCAAGATGCGCAACCGCACGAGGGGCGCGATCGAGCTGCCCGTCGTGGTGCGCATCCCCTACGCGGGCGGGATCGGCGGCGTCGAGCATCACTCCGACTCCTCAGAGGCCTACTGGACGCACACGCCCGGCCTCACGGTGGTCACGCCGTCGAACCCCTCAGACGCCTACTGGATGCTCCGTCAAGCGATCGCGAGCGATGACCCGGTGATCTTCCTCGAGCCGAAGAGCCGGTACTGGATGAAGGATGCCGTCGACGTGGAGACCCCGGTCGCGGCGCTGAACCGGGCTCGGGTCATCCGCACCGGCACCGACGTGACTCTGATGGCGTACGGCCCAACAGTGAAAACCGCGCTGGATGCCGCAGCTCTCGCCGAGCTGGAGGATCTCTCGGTCGAGGTGATCGACCTGCGAACCCTGTCGCCGTTCGACGACGAGACGGTGAGCGCGTCGGTGCGCAAGACGTCGCGTGCGGCCGTCATCCACGAGGCCGCGCAATTCGGCGGATACGGCGCGGAGGTCGCCGCCCGCGTGACGGAGCGCAACTTCTTCCACCTTGCCGCGCCCGTGTTGCGCATCGCCGGGTTCGACGTGCCCTTCCCGTCGCCGAAGCTCGAGGAGTACTTCCTGCCGACCGCAGAGCGCGTGCTCGCCGCCCTCGACACCTGGGAGTGGTGAGCCGCGTGGCGACCGAACGATTCCTGCTGCCCGACCTCGGCGAAGGCCTCACCGAGGCGACGATCGTCACATGGCTGGTGCAGCCGGGCGACACGGTCGCGGTGGACCAGCCGGTGGTCGAGGTGGAGTCCGCGAAGTCGTCGGTAGAGCTGCCCTCCCCGTTCGCCGGGCGGGTCGAGGAGTTGTGCGCGGCCGTCGGCGACGTCGTGCACAAGGACGGAGTGCTCATCACTGTCGCTGTGGGTGCTGTCGCCGATGACACGGCGGATGTCGAGGGTGGGTCATCCTCGACATCCGGGCCTGTGCTGGTCGGGTACGGCGTGACGGAGTCGACACGACGGCTAGGGCGACCTGCGGGAGTCCGGTTCGGGCGAGGACGTCGGCACAGCGGAGAGACCACGCGCCCGGCGGCGGCTGTCGCGGTCGGCACGGGCAGCGCGACGGGTGCGCTGCTCGACGAGTCGCGCCACTCTCCGGTGGTCTCGCCGATCGTGCGCAGGCTCGCCAGAGAGAACGGCTTCGACGCGTCGCAACTCGCCGGCAGCGGGCCCGGAACGCTCGTCAGGCGGGAGGATGTCGAGGCGGCGATCGCCGCCCGGAGTTCCACAGAGGTCACCGATGCCGCGACGCCGGGGGGCGTTGCGGGGTCTGCGGCACAGCCATCCGATCTGCGCATTCCGCTGACCGGCATGCGCAAGCTCATCGCGGACCACCTGACGCTGTCGCGCCAGACGATCCCGGAGGCGACGATCTGGCTCGACGTGGACGCCACCGAGCTTGTGCACGCGAAGGAGCGCCTGCTGGCGGCAACCGGCGAGCGCTACAGCCTCACGACGCTGGTCGCCCGGTTCGTGGTCGCTGGGCTGGCGAAGTATCCGGTGCTGAACTCGTCGGTCGACGACACGGCCGGCGAGATCGTGCAGCACGGCGAGGTAGGCCTGGGGATCGCAGCCCAGACGTCGCGCGGGCTGATGGTCCCGGTCATCCACGACGCGCAAGGGATGTCCCTGCGTGCCCTGCGCGACGCGATCGGCGAGCTCGTGTCACACGCCGAGCGGGGCGACTACCCGCCGGCGTCTTTGTCCGGGGGCACCTTCACCCTGAACAACTACGGCGCGTTCGGGGTGGACGGATCGACGCCGATCATCAACCACCCGGAGGCCGCCATGCTGGGCCTCGGCCGCGTGATCGACCGGCCATGGGTCGTCGACGGCGAACTCGCAGTGCGCAAGGTCGCAACCCTCTCGCTCGTGTTCGACCACCGAGTGTGCGATGGGGATGTCGCATCCGGGTTCCTCACGTACGTCGCGCGCTGCGTCCAGGAGCCGCTGCTGGTTCTCGCGGAGCTGTGAGGCGTTCGAGCATCGTCTCGCCTTGTGCCTCAGCGGAGCCGCTCGAGCGGGTTGTCCCGCAGCTTGCGCACGACACCGCCATCCACGAGGCGACGCGCCGACGTCGTCGGCTTGCGGGCGGCCTGTTCCGTCACGCACGCGCCGAACTCCTCGGCGAGAGTGCCCCGCGGATGGGCCGCGAGCACCTCGCGCAGGAACTCCTCCGGAAGTGCGTCCGCCCTGGCACCGGAGATGTCGAGGCCCGTGGCCGTTGAGAGCAGGTGACCCTCGAGGTCGAATTCCGGGTCGACGCTCGGCCAGTTGTGGCGAATGATCACATCGAGCACTCGTTGGCGACGGTCGGCCTCCCAACCCGCGCCGGCGGTGAGAGCGACGCCGACGTGACCACCGGCATCCTCGTAGGCGATCGTGTGGTTGTCGTACTCCGTCACGATGCCGATGTCGTGCAGGAGCGCGGCGACGTACAAGAGCTCGTGGTCGACGCCGTGCAGATCCTCGTCGACCGCGAACGCCTCGGCCCAGAGCCACGAACGGATCGCGTGCTCGGTGATCGCGGTGGACTGGTACGCCTCGGCAAGGGTGAGCGCGCCGCGTGCTGCCAGGGTGTCAGGCCGCGGAAAGTCAGCGATGTGCATGGCTCGATCCTTCGAGGTCGGCACGGAAAGAGCAAGGGGGGCCGGGCGAGCTGAACGCCGCCCCACCATGCGAAGTGATCGCCACTTCGTGCGGAATCACCTCCCGTGATGTCGCAACAAGTGGCGACGACTTGACCGGATTGCCCACCTCACGACCCCACCCCACCAAGCAAAGTGGTCGCCACTTCGTGCGGAATCACTGCCGGCGATTCCGCGATAAGTGGCGACCACTTGAGGGAGGCGAGGGCCGCGAGGGCGGCGGGCCTCTCAGCGCCCGGTGAAGCGGGGGCGACGCTTCTCGCGGAAGGCTGCGAAGCCCTCGGCGTAGTCTGCGGTGACTGAGAGGGTGACCTGGGCATCCGTCTCGTCAGCGATGGATGCCCAGAGACCGACGCGCTCGTCCCTGATCCGCGCGACGAGGCGCTTCTCCTCGACGAACGCGGCAGTGGGACCCGCCGCGACCACAGCGGCCTTTTCGCGGGTGAAGGCGAGCACCTCGTCGGCGGGGACGACTCGGCTGAAGAGGCCGGATGACACAGCATCCGCTCCACTCATCAGCTCGCCGGTGTAGATGAGGTCGAGCGCGCGGTGGGTGCCGAGGCGCTCAACGAAGAGAGCGTGGCCGCCGGAGTCGAGCGCGGCGCCGAGGCCGGCGAACGGGGATCCGATCTTCGCACTGTCGGCCACGTAGACGACGTCGCACGCGATCAAAAGACCGAGGCCGACGCCAAGGCATGCGCCGGTCGCCACGCCGAACGTCGGAGCGGGGAAGTCCGCCAACCGACGCAGCAATGCGGTGAGAGTGTCGAGGTAGCCGCGGGCGTCATCTGTCGCTGGATCCACGTGCGACACGTCCCGACCGGCGCAGAAGGCCCGTCCCTCGCCGCGCAGCACGAGGGCGCGTGCGCCGGCAGCCGACCCGAGGACGTCATCCAGCTCGTGGAGCGCGTCGAGGTCGAGGGAGTTCAGCTTCTCCGGCCAGTCGAGGATGACCTCGACGACGTCACCGTCACCGTCTACGCGTATGGGCATGGGTTCGTCGCTTTCTCAATACCGCGGGTTGAGGAGCATGAGTGGGCGGTCACGTGTCGTAGTCCACTTCGACGCGCTCGCTGGTGGGGATCGACTGGCACGTCAGAACGTAGCCGCGCTCAAGTTCCTCCGGCTCCAGTGCGTAGTTCTCGACCATGTCGACCGTGCCCTCGCGCAGCACGGCCCGGCAGGTGCCGCACACTCCCCCTGCGCACGCGAACGGCACATCGCCACGCACCCGCAACGCGGCATTGAGGATGCTCTCCTGCGAATGCACCGCGCTCGTCACCGTCGAGGTCGTGCCGTCGAGCCGGAACGCGATCGTGCGCACCTCGTCACCGGGGTCGACAACGATCGGCCGGCCGTGCTGCGGTGCAGGCGCTCCCGGCTCGCCCGTCGTGAAGAGCTCGTAGCGGATGCGATCCACCGGCACCCCGCGCTCCGCCAACGTGTCGCGGCAGAGCTGCACCAGCTCGAATGGTCCGCAGAGGAACCACTCGTCCACGTCATCCACGGGCACGAGCGCGTCGAGGAGCTGCTGGATCTTGCCGGCATCCAGACGCCCGCTCAGCAGCTCGGAGCTGCGCCGCTCCCTGGTGAGAACGTGGTACAGCGCGAGACGAGCCGGATACCGGTCTTTCAGATCGGCGAGGTCATCCACGAACATCGTGTCCATCGCCGTGCGATTGGAGTAGACGAGTGAGAAGCGGCTGGTGTCCGACGCGGCGAGCACGCTCTGCGCCAGGGCGATCACCGGGGTGATCCCGCTGCCGGCGGCGATCGCGGCGTAGTGCCCCGGCTTCTGCAGCAGCACCTGAGAGGTGAACCTGCCCTCGGGGCTCATCACGTCGAGGGTCATCCCCGGCGCGAGGTGCTCCAACGCCCAACCGGAGAAGACGCCTCCGAGGTCGCGCTTGATCCCCACCTTGAGCTCGCCGGGAGCGGGGGCCTGGCAGATCGAGTAGCTGCGCCGCAGCACGTCATCGCCGATGCGGGTGCGGATGGCGATGTACTGCCCCGGTTCGTAGTCGTACGCGTGCGCGAGCTCGGTTGGCACGGTGAACGTGACCTCGATGGCGTCCGGGGTCAGCTGCCGCACGGCCGAGACCTCGAGCGTGTGGAACGCGCCGCGCCGCTTGGACTGCGAGGGAAGAGGATCAGAGACAGGATGTCCAGCTCGGCCTGAAACAACGGACGCAGCCATCAGTGCGCCTTGAAGTAGTCGAAGGGTTCACCGCACCGCTGGCACACGTAGAGCGCCTTGCACGAGGTGGAACCGAAGTGGGACAGCTCCCGCGTGTGGAGCGATCCGCAGCGCGGACACCGGATGCCCAGCCCCAGCCCTACGCGCCCGTCACCGCGCGGCGCGGGCGGCGCGATGCCGAACTCTTCCAGCTTCGCTTTGCCCGCCGCAGTCATCCAATCGGTGGTCCATGCAGGAGCCAGCACCGTGCGCACGGTCACGTCGGCGTATCCCGCGTCGTGCAGTGTGCTGAGGATGTCGTCGCGCATCGCGTCGACCGCCGGGCACCCGGAGTACGTCGGCGTGATCTCGACGGTCACAGTGGATGCCCCGCCAGACGCCCGTTCGCCAGGTGAGTCGACCCGCACGGAGCGCAGCACCCCGAGGTCCTCGATCGTGAGCACAGGCACCTCGGGGTCGCACACCGTCGCGGCGAGCGCCCACACCGCGCGTTCGGTGGTCGTTTCCATCACCAGGTCGCCCCCGGATGTTGACGCGCGAGCACCTGCATCTCGGCGAGCAGGTGGCCGAATGCCTCGGTGTGCACGCCGTCGCGTCCGCCGCCACGCGCCGGCTGCAGCTCGGGCACCTCCAGACCCGACTGGCGGATCACCTCGGGCACGGTGCCATCGAACACGTCGCGCAGGGTCTCAGGCGGAACGGCGACGCCGCCGAGCGCCGTGACCGACTCGTCGACGCGGAACAGCTCGTCGACGAATGGCCACATCGCGTCGATGCCCGCCTGCATGCGTTCGTGCGAGACGTCCGTGCCGAGTCCCAGCCTGCGCACCCACTGCACGCTGTGGTCGACGTGGTAGTCGACTTCCTTCGCGGCCTTGGCGGCGATCGCGGCGAGCGTCGCGTCCGTCGAGTCCTGCAGGCGCCGGTACAGCGCGTCGAAGTACACCGAGGCGATCAGCTGTCTGGCGATGGTGTGTGCGAAGTCGCCGTTCGGACGCTCGAACAGCTGATGATTGCGGAAGGCCGACTCGTCCCTGAAGTACGCGAGGTCGTCCTCGGTCTCCCCCCACGCCGAGCCGGCATATGTGAGAAAGGAGCGCGCGTGGCCGAGCAGGTCGAGGCCGATGTTGCCAAGGGCGACATCCTCTTCGAGTTCCGGGGCATGCGCGATCCACTCCCCGAGCCGCTGCGCCAGGATGAGCGCGTCGTCGCCGAGCCCGAGCGCGTACCGCGCGACGTCGTCACCCGGGCGGTCGAGGCCGTCGGCGAGCTCCCGCTCGATCGTCTCCGCAGAGACAGCGGTGGAGATGGCGCGGTTCGTGTGCTTCACAGGTGCGGCACCTCTTCCGAGGCCGTGTAGTACGTCGCGTGCCGGAATTCCTTGCCCTCGGCCGACTCGAAGAAGCCGCCGCGCGCGTCGACGTCGGACGTGGTGATCTCGGACGACGGCACCACCCAGATCGAGACGCCCTCGCCGCGTCGCGTGTACAGGTCGCGGGCGTTGCGCACGGCCATCACGGCGTCGGGCGCGTGCAGCGACCCCGCGTGCACGTGCGACAGGCCGCGGGACGAGCGGATGAACACCTCCCAGAGCGGCCACGTCTCGCGCGCTCCGGCTTCGGCTCCCGGCGCGGCCATCAGGCGACCCTCTCCAGGCGGGTGGAGCGCTCGGCATCCTCACGAGCGGCGTACGCCCTCGCCGCCTTGCGCACCCACGCACCCTCCTCGTGGGCGACGCGGCGGTTCGCCAAACGCACGGTGTTGGCCTGCCCACGACCCGCGAGCACCTCGTAGAACTCGTTCCAGTCCAGCTCGCCGAAGTCGTAGTGCCCGCGCTCCTCGTTCCACTTCAGGTCGGGGTCGGGCAGCGTCACGCCGAGGATCTCGGCCTGCGGCACGATCATGTCGACGAACCGCTGGCGAAGGTCGTCGTTGCTGAACCGCTTGATCTTCCACGCCATGCTGCGCTGCGAGTTGGGCGACTCCCCGTCCGGCGGGCCGAACATCATCAGGGCCGGCGCGTACCAGCGGTTCACCGACTCCTGAGCCATGCGACGCTGGGCATCCGTTCCGCGCATCAGCGTGAGCAGAATCTCGAAGCCCTGCCTCTGGTGGAACGACTCCTCCTTGCAGATGCGCACCATCGCGCGGCCGTAAGGACCATAGGATGCCCGGCACAGCGGCACCTGATTGCAGATCGCAGCACCGTCGACCAGCCATCCGATCGACCCCATGTCGGCCCACGTGGGAGTGGTGTAGTTGAAGATCGACGAGTACTTCGCAGCGCCGGAGAGCAGCTGGTCGTACATCGTCTCGCGGTCGGTGCCGAGGGTCTGCGCCGCCGAGTAGAGGTAGAGGCCGTGGCCTGCCTCGTCTTGCACCTTCGCCATCAGAATCGCCTTGCGCTTCAGGCTCGGCGCACGCGTGATCCAGTTGCCCTCCGGCTGCATGCCGATGATCTCGGAGTGCGCGTGCTGGGAGATCTGCCGAACGAGGGTCTTGCGGTAGGCATCCGGCATCCAGTCCGTCGGCTCGACGCGCGAGTCCTCGTCGATCAGGCGCTGGAACTCGAGCTCCTCCGGCGTCGGCACAGCAGCCTGGGCTGCGGTTCCGCTCGCTGTCGTCATCATCGACTCCGTTCATTACTAACCGGTCGTTTGGTTAGTATATAGTCGATTCCTGAGGGCCGACAACGGTCGTGCGATGTTCGACGAGGAGCATGGGATGAGCAGCCAGACGATGATGCGGCGCGACCGTGCATCCGCGGGCCTGGGCATGGAAGTGCTCGCCGACGAGGCCGGCTACGCCCTGGTGCGGATGACCGTGCGCGACGACATGCTCAACGGATTCGACATCATCCATGGCGGCATCGTGTTCGCCCTCGCCGACACCGCATTCGCGATCGCCTGCAACGAAGACGAGAACGTCACGGTCGCCGCCGGCGCCGACATCACGTTCCTGAAGTCCACCACCTCGGGCGCCGTGCTCACCGCCACCGCACGCAGACGCGTGCTCAGCGGACGCACCGGACTCTACGACGTCAGCATCGTCGACGAGACCGGCGATGCGGTCGCTGAGTTCCGCGGTCGCTCGATCACCACACGCCGCACAGCACCCGCGGCCTGACGCAACTGCATGACGAGGAGACGTCGATGTCGACGACGACACACGCACCCGCAACGGATGCCGCGCTCGATCCCGAAGAGCGCATGGACGCTGACTCGCTGCACGGCCTGCAGTTGCAACGCCTGCGGTGGACCGTGCGGCACGCGTACGAGAACGTGCCGCTCTACACCCGCAAACTCGACGAGGCGGGGGTGAGTCCCTCGGACATCCGCACGCTCGACGACGTTCGCCTGCTGCCCTTCACGACGAAGGCGGATCTGCGCGAGACGTATCCGTTCGGCATGTTCGCCGTGCCGATGTCGAAGGTGGTGCGCATCCATGCCTCGAGCGGCACGACGGGCCGGCCCACCGTGGTCGGCTACACCGTCGGAGACCTCGACCGGTGGGCCGACCTGGTCGCGAGGTCGTTGCGGGCATCCGGCGTGCGGCCGGGCATGAAGGTGCACAACGCGTACGGGTACGGGCTCTTCACCGGCGGTCTGGGGGCGCACGCCGGCATCGAGCGGCTGGGGGCGACGGTCATCCCGGTCTCCGGTGGCCAAACCGCGAGGCAGGTGCAGCTCATCAAGGACTTCGAGCCTGACGTCATCATGTGCACCCCGAGCTACCTGCTCACGATCGCGGACGCGATGGAGTCGGCGGGTGTCGATCCGAGCAGCACCAGTCTGCGGGTCGCGATCCTCGGCGCCGAGCCCTGGACCAACGAGCTGCGACGCACCATCGAGCGGCGCATGAACCTCGATGCGGTCGACATCTACGGGCTCAGTGAGGTGATGGGGCCCGGCGTCGGCAACGAGTGCGTCGAGACGAAGGACGGCCCGCACATCTGGGAGGACCACTTCTTGCCGGAGGTGATCGACGACGACGGCAACCCCCTGCCCGACGGCGAGCACGGCGAGCTCGTCTTCACGTCGCTCACGAAGGAGGCGTTCCCCGTGTTGCGCTACCGCACCCGCGACCTCACGCGGCTGCTGCCCGGAACCGCGAGGCCCGCCATGCGCAGGATCGAGAAGATCACCGGGCGCAATGACGACATGATCATCCTTCGAGGCGTGAACCTGTTCCCGACCCAGATCGAGGAGATCGTTCTCGGCATCGAGACGCTGACGCCGCACTTCGTGCTCGAGCTGACCAAGGCTGGGCAGTTGGATGTCATGACCGTGCGCATCGAGCGGCATCCCGACCTCCCGCGTGAGACCTGCGAGGCGGCGGCCGTGGTGCTGGCGCAGCGCATCAAGGTGCACATCGGATCGAGCGTGGAGGTGCGGCTCGAGGAGCCGGGAACGCTGCCGCGCAGCGAGGGCAAGTACAAGCGGGTGTACGACCTGCGCTGAGGCCGCCTCGAAGCGGCTGCCAGACTGGAGGGCGATGACTGAGACGGCGAGACGCGGGCGGCCGGGCTACGACCAGGCGGCGGTGCTCGACGTCGCGGTCTCCGCGTTCATCGAGCACGGCTACGACGCCACGTCGATGGGACTGCTGGCGGAGCGGCTGGGCATCACGAAGGCCGCGATCTACCACCACTTCCCGGCGAAGGCAGAGCTGCTGCGCGCGGCGCTCGACCAGGCGCTCGCTGGGCTCGAGGGCGTCCTTGCGGAGTCCGGGGCGCGCGACGGGAGCGCGGCGGACCGCCTCGCGTACGTCATCCGCGGTGCCGTGCTCGTGCTGGTCGACAAGCTTCCGTACGTGACCCTGCTGCTCCGCGTGCGGGGGAACACGGATGTCGAGCGAGACGCCCTCGCCCGCCGTCGGGCGTTCGACCGATCGGTGGCTGCGCTCGTCGTCGATGCACGGAACGAGGGGTCGCTGCGCTCCGACGTCGACCCACGCGTGGTCACCCGCCTGCTCTTCGGCATGGTCAACTCCATCGTGGAGTGGTACCGGCCGGGAGGAGCGGAGGGCGCTGACCAGCTCGCCGACGACGTGCTCACCGTCGCCCTCGACGGGCTGCGCGTGCCCGGTTCAGGCGCTCGCTGAGCTGCGGAAGCGCAGGGCGGACCAGACGTCGTCGATCGAGACCTGACGCACCGGGCGGCCTCCCAGCGCGATGACACGAGCCGCGAGACTGTCGCGATTGAGGTCCGTTCCGAGCTGGCCGGCCTTCGGGTACGCGATCCAGGCGAGGCGTTCCTCCAGTGCCGCCGCGATCGCTGGGCGGGCGACGGAGTCGATGGCGGACGAGTCGGTCACGAACGCGATGACGGCGTCCGCCCTCGCAGCGTCGCCGACCATGGCGTCCGCGTCGAGTCCCAGGTCGACCCCTGACGGCGCACCGAGCACTGCGACGGTGACTCCCGGCTTGAGCTGGAGCTTGCGTGCGACATCCACCCCACGATTGTGCCCGATCGAAGCCCTCGGCGTCGCTGCGCGCGCACCGGTCCATGCCGCAAGAAGCGGATGCGCCCACGGCTAGATTGAGCGACATGAAGACGATCGGCGTGCTCGGTGGAATGAGCTGGGAGTCCTCGCTGGAGTGGTATCGGCTGGCGAATGAGCAGGTGCGCGATCGGCTCGGCGGCTACCACTCGGCTCCGATCATTCTGGACTCCCTCGACTTCGCGGAGATCGAGGCGCTGCAAGCGGTTGGCGACTGGGATGCCGCCGGCCGCGTTCTCGCCGCCCACGCGAAGGGGCTCGAGGCGGCCGGCGCCGGTCTGGTGGTGCTGTGCACCAACACGATGCATCTCGTGGCCGACCAGATCACGGACGCGATCGAGATTCCGTTCATCCACATCGGCGACACCACAGCCGAGGCGATCACCGGCGCCGGCGTCTCCACGGTAGGTCTTCTGGGCACAGCGTTCACGATGGAGCAGGCGTTCTATCGCGAACGGCTCGCGCGACACGGCATCACCTCGCTGATCCCGAACGGCGAAGACCGGGCGACGGTGCACCGCATCATCTACGACGAGCTCGTGCACGGCATTGTCACCGAGGAATCGCGCAGGGCGTACCGGGACGTGATCGGCCGGCTCGTCGACGTGGGAGCCGAGGGGATCATCCTCGGCTGCACGGAGATCGAACTGCTCGTCGGACAATCCGATTCGCCCGTTCCCGTGTTCCCCACGACAGCGCTGCACGTTGCCGCCGCTCTGGCAGCCGCGGAGCAGTAGACGAGCAGTCGTCTCGAGCGCTACTCCTTCGCGACGAGAGTGAGCACGTCGTAGGTGGCGACCGTCTCGTCGCGCTGGTTGGTGAGCACGGCGTCCCAGCGCACCTCGCCGTAGTCGTCCGCCTCGCGCGGCGTGATCTGCTTGGCCGTCAGGTCGACTCGGATGCTGTCTCCCGGCGACACCGGTGTCAGGAAGCGCAGGTTCTCGAGCCCGTAGTTCGCCAGCACCGGCCCCGGATCGGGATCGACGAAAAGACCCGCTGCGAAAGAGACGAGCAGGTATCCGTGAGCGACTCGCCCAGGGAAGAACGGGTTCGCCGCCGCGGCCTCCTCATTCATGTGCGCGTAGAAGGTGTCGCCGGTGAAGTGGGCGAAATGCTCGATGTCGTCGAGGCTGACCTCACGCGACTCCGACGACACCCGGTCGCCGATGCGGAGCTCCGACAGCGGCTTTCGGAACGGATGCCGCTCCCCTTGCTCCGACGCCGAACGAACTGTTGCGCCGGCGTGCCACACGCCGGTGATCGCCGTCAGCATGTCGGGCGAGCCCTGGATCGCGGCGCGCTGCATGTGGTGCAGGACGGCACGGATGCCTCCCAGCTCCTCGCCGCCGCCTGCCCGGCCTGGCCCGCCATGCACCAGATGCGGGACGGGCGATCCGTGTCCCGTCGAGGTACGGGCATCCTCTCGATCGATCACGAGCACGCGGCCGTTGTAGGCGGCGATGCCGCTCACCAGGTCGACGACCTCTGCCGGGTCGTGCGACGCCACGCTCGTCACCAGAGAACCGCGTCCGGCGGCGACGAGTGCGACGGCATCCGCTGTGCCCGTGTAGCCGATCACGCTCGCGATCGGCCCGAAGGCCTCGACGCTGTGCACCGCATCGGTCCACGCGTCCTCGAACTCGAGCAGCATGGGCGCGACGAACGCGCCGTCGGGGTCGACCCCGTGACTGCCGTCGGCTCGGACCACCTCCGGCACGTCGAGCGACCCGAGCACGAGACGTCCACCTGCGTCGAGAAGCCGCCCGACCTGGCGCAGCACCTCGGTGCGCTGCTCGGTGGAGGCCAGCGGTCCCATCGTGACGCCGTCCGCGCGAGGATCGCCGACCACGATGCGCTGCGCGATCCTGTCCCCGATCGCGGCCATCACAGCACCGCGAGTCCGCTCCGGCACGATGATGCGGCGGATCGCCGTGCACTTCTGACCGGCCTTCACCGTGAGCTCGGTGACGACTCCCCGCACGAACGCGTCGAACTCGGGGGTGCCCGGTGCGGCATCCATGCCGAGCACCGAGGCATTGATCGAGTCGGTCTCACTCGTGAACCGCACACCACCGGTCTGAACGCTGTCGTTGGCACGCAGCCCTGCCGCGGTCGACGCCGAGCCGGTGAACGACACGATGTCGCCCAGTCTGAGCGCATCGAACAGGCCGGGAACACTGCCGGAGACGAGCTGCAGGGTGCCGTCCGGGAGCAGCCCCGACTCGACCAGGATGCGCACGTACGCCTCTGCGAGGTACCCCGTGGGCGTCGCGGGCTTCACGAGCGACGGCACCCCGGCGAGGAATGCGGGCGCGAACTTCTCCAGCGATCCCCAGACCGGAAAGTTGAACGCATTGATCTGCACAGCGACACCGGGCAACCGCGAGAATACATGCCGCCCGAGGAATGTACCGTCCTTCGACAGCTGCTCTGGCGGTCCGTCGACGACGAGCTGCGTATTCGGCAGCTCGCGCCTGCCCTTCGACGAGTAGGTGAACAGCACGCCGATGCCTCCGTCGATGTCGACCATGGCATCCGTCTTCGTGGTGCCGGTGCGGGCGGAGAGTTCGTACAGCTCGTCCTTGCGCGCGGTGAGGGCTTGCGCGAACTGCTTGAGGAGAAGCGCGCGCTGGTGGAACGTGAGGCGGCCGAGGGATGCCTGACCCGTCGTCCGCGCGTACTCGAGGGCCCCTGCAAGGTCGAGTCCCGCGGTGCTCACCCGGGTGACGGGCTCCCCGGTCGACGCGTCGCGCACGGTGACGACGTCGGGGTCATCCGCGGCGCCGTCGACAGGGGTCCACCACGAACCCTGCACGTAGCTGGGCAGAATGTCGGTCATCGGATGCCTCCTTGTCGGCGCGAAGATCCCGCGAGACTGCACGCCCGCGCCGAACGTGCGGGGTTGACCCGCTGTGATGGCGTGGGGACGCAGTCTCGCGGGGAGTGTGGGCGGTGGCGCTGGTAGCCTGCGACCGTGACGGACGCAACGGCGGGCACGACAGGTGACGACGGCACGTGGCGCATCGTGCTCGGCGAACTCGACGTCAAGATGGGCGTCGAGATCGTGGAGCAGTCAGCGGAGCGCGTGGTCGCGACCATGCCCGTCGAGGGCAACCGCCAGTCGTTCGGGATGCTCCACGGTGGGGCATCCGTGGCGTTCGCCGAAGCGCTGGGCTCGTGGGCTGCGGTCATCCATGCCGGACCGGGAAAGTCGGCGGTCGGCATCGACATCAACGCGACCCACCACCGCTCGGCACGATCGGGACGCGTCACAGGCGTCGCCCAGGCGATCAGCCTCGGCCGCCGCGTGACCTCGCATGCGGTGACGATCACCGACGATGACGGCCGCCTGCTCTGCACGGCACGCATCACGAACCTCATCGTCGACGCGGCCCCGCAGATCGAGCGGCGCCCTGAGGTTCTCGAGGGGTAATGCCGCCGTCGGATCACCTCGCGGCCTCCGGCCATTCGTAGAATCCGCGTCCGCTCTTGCGCCCCAGCTCCCCCGCGGCGACCTTGTCGCGCAACAGCCGAGGTGGTGCGAACCGCTCGCCGAGCTGCTCGTAGAGGTATTCGGCGATACCGAGCCGCACGTCGAGACCGACGATGTCCGTGAGCCGCAGCGGCCCGACCGGATGACGGTACCCGAGCTCCATGGCCGCGTCGATGTCTTCAGGGCTCGCGACGCCCTCCTCGAGCATCCTGATCGCCTCGAGTCCGAGCGCGACGCCGAGGCGGCTGGAAGCGAACCCCGGCGCATCTCGCACCGTCACAGCGGTCTTGCCGATCGCGGTGACCCAGCCCTGCGCCACCTCGACCACCGCTGGTGAGGTCGCGCTCCCCCACACCACCTCGATGAGCTTCGACGCGGGCACCGGGTTGAAGAAGTGCAGCCCGAGGAACCGGGAGGCGTCGCCGAGGGTCGCACCGAGGTCGTCGATCGAGATGGACGACGTGTTGCTCGCGATCACCGCCTGCGGCGCTGCGGCACGGACGCGCGCGAGGGACGCGACCTTCAGCTCGAACGACTCCGGCACAGCCTCGACCACAAGGCCGCACCCGGCGAAGGCGGAGTCGTCCGTCGTTGCCGTGAGCCGAGCGCTCAGCGCGTCGAGGGTCTCCGTCGTGGTGCCTCGTTCGACGCTCGCGGCTGCGGCGCGCAGCACCCTGGCGGATGCCGCAGAGCACAGCTCAGCATCTCGCTCGACGACGTAGACGCGGCATCCGGCGACCAGGAACGCGTGCGCGATGCCCGCACCCATCGTGCCCCCGCCGAGCACTCCGACCGCGGCGGGCAGCTCTTCGTGCGACACAGTCGTCACCGGTTCCTCCGTTCGAGGAATTCCGTCATGCGGCGCCGCTTCTCCGGCGACTCGAACAGCACAGCCTGCGCCTCGAGATCAACACGTGGATGCTCGTTCCTTGGCGCAGCGAACACCGCCTTGGTGGCACGGGTCGCCGCAGGGTCCAGCGCCGTGATGCGGTCCGCGAGCGCGTTCGCGGCCGCCATCAGTTCCGAAGGCTCGACCACCTCGCCGAGCAGCCCCGCGGCGAGCGCCTCCTGCGCCGAGAGTCTGCGGCCGGCGAGCAGCACCTGCTTCGCAAGGGGCTCGCCTACGAGCTCCCGCAGCCGCCAGGACGCCCCGGCCGCCGCGATGATGCCGAGCCCCGTCTCCGGGTTGCCGAACACCGTGCGTGGCGTCCCGATGCGGAAATCCGCGGCGTACGCCAGCTCGGCACCACCACCTAGGGCGTAACCGTCGACGGCGGCGATGACCGGCATCGGCAGCGCGGCGATGCGGATGAACAGGTTCATGTTGATGCCGGCGAGCGCGTCCTCCGCCGTGCGCTCCCGCATCTCGGCGATGTCGGCACCCGACGCGAACACACCGTCGCCACCCGCGACGATGAGGATCCTGGGATCCCGCTCCAACTCGGCGCACACGTCGTGCAGCTCATCCACCATGCGGCGGTCGATCGCGTTGCGCACCTCGGGGCGGTTCAGCATCACGGTGACGCGATCGGCGCCCCCCTCGACGCGGATGGTGGTTGGGGAGTTCATGCTGCGCCGCCCACCCGCTCGATGATCAGCGCGGAGCCCTGACCGACTCCGACGCACATCGTGGCCAGGCCGTAGCGGGCATCCTCTCGCTCCATGCGCCCCAGCAGGGTGACCACGAGTCGCGAGCCGCTTGAGCCGAGCGGATGCCCGAGCGCGATCGCCCCGCCGTCTGCGTTCACCTTCGTGTCATCCAGCCCCAGCTCGCGCATCACGGCCAGCGACTGCGTCGCGAACGCCTCGTTCAACTCGACCGCGTCCAGCTCATGGATCGTCAGCCCGCTGCGCTGCAGTGTCTTGCGCGTCGCAGGCACCGGGCCGATGCCCATCACCTCGGGAGCGACACCGACGCTCGCGCCGGCAGTCACCAGAGCGCGCGGCACGAGACCGTAACGCTCGACGGCCTCCGCGCTGGCGACGATCACGGCAGAGGCGCCGTCGTTCAGCGCGCTGGAGTTGCCGGCCGTCACCACCGATCCCCCTGCCACGACGGGCCGCAGGCCAGCCAGCGCTTCCAGGCTCGTGTCACGGCGCGGACCCTCGTCGACGGCGACGAGACCGGACCGCGTCGGTACCGCGACGAGCTCGTCGTCGAAGCGGCCTGCGTCGATCGCCGCGACGGCACGCCGGTGGCTGCGCAGGGCGAAGGCATCGGCATCCTCACGGCTCACGCCGTAGACCCTGGCGACCTCTTCCGCCGTCTCGGGCATCGAGAACGTCGCCTTGTCACGGGCGGCGATCGCGGGATTCACGAAGCGCCACCCGATCGACGTGTCGAACTGGGCGCCCGGCTTCGCGAACGCCCGTTCCGGCTTCGCCTGCACCCACGGGGCCCTGCTCATCGACTCGACGCCGCCTGCCACGACGACATCGGCATCGCCCGCCCGCACGGCCTGGGCGGCCATGGTGACGGCGGAGAGCCCGGATGCACAGAGCCGGTTGATCGTCACGCCCGGCACCTGATCGGGCAGACCGGCGAGCAGCACCGCCATGCGCGCGACGTTGCGGTTGTCCTCCCCTGCCTGGTTCGCCGCACCGAGCATCACCTCGTCGATGGCATCCACAGGCAGGCCGGCTCGATCGATGACCTCCCGCACGACGAGTGCGGCGAGGTCGTCAGGACGCACACCTGAGAGCACTCCGCCGTACCGTCCGACCGGCGTTCGCACGCCGGAGACGAGGAATGCGTCGGCCATCGTCGCCCGCCCTTCACCGCGCCAGGACTCACCGCACCGCCATACCCGTCGGATCGGCATTCACGAGTCGCGAACGATCTCGATTACATTACCGACCGTTCGGGTAGTAATTCTGACAGAGCGACCGCACGCGGTCAATCGGGCTCAGTGACGCACGCGCGAGCGCTGGCGGCAACCGGTAGCTCCGCGAAGTGAGCGTCCACCGCGGGTTGAGGAGCCCCGCGAAGCGGCGCGTCTCGAAACCCACCCATAGTGGCGCCACGGGTTTCGAGACGCGCGCATCTACGCCGCGCGCTCCGGGGCCCATGGAGGGGCGGGAGGACGCGGCAGTCGGAAGCCCCGCCTCAGCGGGTGTAGTTCGGCGCCTCGACGACCATCTGGATGTCGTGAGGGTGCGACTCCTTGAGGCCCGCCGGGGTGATGCGCACGAACTTGCCGCGCTCCTTGAGCTCCGGAATGGTGCGCGCGCCGACATAGAACATCGACTGTCGCAGGCCGCCCGTGAGCTGGTAGGCCACCGATGCGAGTGGACCCCGGTAGGCGACGCGTCCCTCGATACCCTCGGGGATCAGCTGGTCGTCGCTCGGGACATCCGCCTGGAAGTAGCGGTCGCGCGAGTACGACGTCTTCTTGCCGCGGGTCTGGAGGGCGCCGAGCGATCCCATGCCGCGATAGTTCTTGAACTGCTTGCCGTTCACGAAGACCAGATCTCCAGGGCTCTCGTCACAGCCGGCGAGCAGCGAGCCGAGCATCACGGTGTCCGCGCCCGCGACGAGCGCCTTGGCGATGTCGCCCGAGTACTGCAGGCCGCCGTCCGCGATGAGCGGAACGCCTGCAGCGCGCGCGGCGAGGGATGCCTCGTAGACGGCCGTCACCTGCGGAACGCCGACACCGGCAACGACGCGGGTCGTGCAGATGGAGCCAGGGCCGACGCCGACCTTGATCGCGTCGGCGCCCGCGTCGATGAGTCCCTGGGCGCCTGAGCGGGTCGCGACATTGCCGCCGATGATGTCGACGTGCGCCGCACGGGGCTCGTGCTTCAGACGGTGGATGATCTCGAGCACGCCCTTGCTGTCGCCGTTCGCGGTGTCGACCACGATCACGTCGACACCCGCGTCGACGAGGCTCATCGCGCGATCCCACGCGTCGCCGAAGAAGCCGACCGCGGCGCCGACACGGAGCCGACCCTCGTCATCCTTCGTGGCGTCCGGATACTTCTCGCTCTTGTCGAAGTCCTTCACGGTGATGAGGCCGCGAAGCTTGCCCGCCGCGTCGACCAGCGGAAGCTTCTCGATCTTGTGCTGGGCGAAGATGGCGATCGCCGAGTCGGGGTCAACGCCGACCGGTGCGGTGATCAGCGGTGTCGTCGTCATGACGTCGCGCACGAGGGTCGTCGACTTCTCGAACTGGGACACGAAGCGCATGTCGCGGTTCGTGATGATGCCGACGAGCGTGCCGTCCGCGTCCACGACGGGGAGTCCGGAGACGCGGAACTGGCCGCACAGGGCGTCGACCTCCGCAACGGTCGCCTCGGGCGTCGTGGTGACCGGGTTGCTGACCATGCCTGACTCGCTGCGCTTGACCTTGTCGACCATGGTCGCCTGGTCTTCGATCGAGAGGTTGCGGTGCAGAACGCCGAGGCCGCCCTGTCGAGCCATGGCGATGGCCATGCGCGCCTCGGTGACGGTGTCCATCGCGCTGGAGAGCAGCGGCGTCGCGACGGTGATGCGCTTGGAGAGCCGCGAGGACGTGTCGGCCTCACTCGGAATCACGTCGGTATGCGCGGGAAGCAGCATCACGTCGTCGTAGGTCAATCCCATGAAGCCGAACGGGTCCGCCTGGTCCATCTCTCCCCTGTCTGCACTGAAGCTGTCGCTTGCGCTGTCCGTGCGTACGCCCGGTGTCGAGGTCGTCGAACGCGGTCGGGCCACGCGAGTCGTGGTGCTGCTGCTGCCGTCACCCTCGGCGTCGGGCGGGCGGATCGTGGTGCAATCCCCCTGCACCGGCGCGATCGGATGATCCATGGTAACGCCAGCGACCTTGGCAGAATTCCGGGTGCTGTGCTCGGATGTGCGGATGCCCGGCCCGGTCATCCCCGCCGGTCATCGCTCACGGTCATCCCTGCTGCTCAGGCCGGCGCGGGAGCGACAGCACCAGGCTGGGGCGTGAGAGCTGCCACCGCCTTCTTGACCGCCGAACGGATGCCGCGTCCGGCCTTCTTGAACCAGTCGTCGTCATCCTTGTCGCGGTTCAGGATGAGCGTCACGACGCGCATCGCCGTGATGGCCAGCCACAGAGCCGCGAACGCGGTGTCGCCGTTCGCCGCGTCGATCACCGCAAGAACGAGAGCCAGCACCGCGACCACGAGGGAGAAGATGATGTACCGGGAGCGCCAGACGTAGCGCACGTGGGATCCGCGCACCGCGCGCCGATACGTGGTGAGCGCGATGGTCTCCGCGATGTTCGCGAGGAGAACCGCGCACAGCAGCGCCAGCTCGGCCAGGGACATGACTCAACTATGCGCCGGTCCCCCGACGAACGCTCCCAGGCCGGAGGAAAGGAGTTCACTCCGGCAGCACGTCGCCAGACACGGCATCGGTGGCGTCGGGAAGCTCGCGACCGGCTGCGCGCTCGCGCCGCACGGTGACGACCATGTCCACCGTGAGCATGATGAGCGCCACCCACACCAGCGCGAAGCCGAACCACCGCTCCGGCGACATCGGCTCGTGCAGGATCGCGACGCCGACGAGGAACTGCAGGACGGGAGCGAAGTACTGGATGAACCCCATCACGACGAGCGGCAGGCGCCTGGAGGCCGCCGCGAACAGCAGCAGCGGAACAGCCGTCACCACACCGACGCCGACGATGGCGATCGAGTGCCACACACTCCCGTGGCCGAACGTGATGCCGGTCGTCAGGCCGACGACGACCAGCTGGATGATGGCGATCGGGGTGAGCCACGCGGTCTCGAGGGTGAGCCCGCTGACGGCATCCACGTCCTTTCCGACCTGCTTCTTGACGAGACCGTAGAAGCCGAACGAGAAGGCGAGCACGAGAGCGATCCACGGCAGCTGGCCGTAGCCGACCGTGAGCACCACGACGGCGACGATCGAGATGCCGATCGCGATCCACTGGGTCAGGCGAAGACGCTCCCGCAGGATGATCACGCCGAGGAAGATCGTGACGATCGGGTTGATGAAGTAGCCGAGTGACGCCTCGACCACCTGACCGGACAACGCGGCGTACACGTATGTCTGCCAGTTGATGTAGATGAGCACGCCGGCGACGCCCATGATGAGCACGATGCGGGGCCGACGCAGGATGGCGCCGAATGCGCGCCACGCACGTGTCACGGCGAGAGCGATGGCGCAGAACACCAGCGAGAAGACCACCCGCCATGCGACGATCTCGAACGGCCCTGCCGGCTCGAGCGCGATGAAGTAGATCGGCAGGAAGCCCCAGAGCACGTAGGCGGCGATGCCGAAGCCGAGTCCGCGCGAGCTGAGCGGCTCGCTCGAGGAGTCGCGCGCTACTGGCGTGGAGGCGGAAGGCACCGGCTCATCGTATTCGCTATTCGATTCGGTGTTCGTTCGGCCGCTCTGCCGTCGGGACCCCCTACCAGCGCCACTTGCGCTCTACTGCGCCACTCCAGCTGGCGCTATAGAGCGCAAGTGGCGCTGTAGAGGAGAGGGACGAACGGCGGGGGACGAAAGAGGTCCGGATGCACAGGCATCCGGACCTCTTCGAAGCAGTGTGCGCGTCAGACGCGCTCGCAAGCGTCAGCGCTCGATGACCGCCAGCACGTCGCGGGCCGACAGCACGAGGAACTCGTCGCCACCGAACTTGACCTCGGTTCCGCCGTACTTCGAGTAGAGAACCTTGTCGCCGACGTTCACGTCGAGCGGCACGCGGTTGCCGTTGTCGTCGATGCGGCCGGGGCCGACAGCGATGACCTCGCCCTCCTGCGGCTTCTCCTTGGCGGTGTCGGGGATGACAAGACCCGACGCAGTGGTCTGCTCAGCCTCGACCTGCTTGATAACGATGCGATCCTCGAGCGGCTTGATGGAGACCGACACGGTTGACCTCTTTCTGTACTTTGTACTGAAGACGTGGTTAGCACACTGACAGTGAGAGTGCTAATGAGAGTGTAGGCGCACGGTTGGCACTCTCGCAACGTGAGTGCCACCCTCGGGGGCGCGCGATAGGTTGGCGCAGTGGAACGTGCGGAACTGGTCGAACTGCTGAGCCCCGAGGGTCTCGCTCTGCTCGACTCCCTTCCTCCGTACGAGAGCGCGGCGGACGTGGTGCGCACGGTGAGCGCGTTGCGCAAGCAGGGGCATCCTGCATCGCTCGTCGCGACGGTGCTCACGCAGTCGAAGCTTCGCGGAAAGGCGGCCGCCAAGTTCGGCCCGTTCGCCTCGCGCATGCTCTTCACCGAGGCGGGGCTCGAGCAGGCGACGAGGCTCTCCGTCGCCGCACGGCACGCGGCACGGTTCGCCCAGGCGGGCTTCACCCGAGTCGCCGATCTGGGCTGCGGCATCGGCGGTGACGCGATGGCCATGGCAGCGCTCGAACTGCAGGTGACGGCCGTCGACGCCGACGAGGTTACCGCGGCGATCGCGAGCTACAACCTCGCACCCTTCCCTGGCACGACCGTGCTGAACGCACGCGCCGAAGAGGTCGACCTCGCGGGCCAGGATGCCGCATACCTCGATCCGGCACGACGCACTTCCGGCCACTCCGCAACGAGACGCCTCGCGGACCCAGCAGAGTGGTCCCCCGGCCTCGACTTCGTGTTCGGGCTGGCCGATCGCCTGCCCGTCGGCGTCAAGCTCGGCCCTGGGATCGACCGGTCCCTCCTGCCGCGCGATGCCGAGGCGCAGTGGGTCTCGGTCGACGGCCAGGTGGTCGAAGTCGGCGTCTGGACCGGAGAGCTGGCACGCGAGGGCATTCGCCGCGCCGCCCTCGTGATCGGGCAGGATGGCGCCGCAGAGCTCACCGGCGCGGATGTCGCGGCCGATGAGCCCGCCGGAGACCTCGGCGCGTACCTCTACGAGCCCGATGGCTCCGTCATCCGCGCCCGCTTGATCGGCGACCTCGCCCGGCAGCTGGACGCACGGATGCTGCGCCACGACATCGCCTACCTCACGGCCGACGATCCCACGCGGACGCCCTTCGCGACGGCCTTCCGGGTGCTCGAGGAACTCCCTTACAAGGAGTCGGAGCTGCGCGCCGCCCTGGCGACGCGCCGCATCGGCATCCTCGAGATCAAGAAGCGCGGGGCGGATGTCGATCCGGCCGCCCTCCGAAGCCGATTGAGGCTGAAGGGCGACCGATCGGCGACGTTGGTCCTCACGCGAATCGGCGCGCGCCACGCGGCGCTGCTCGTCGAACGCTGCTGACGCTTCGCCGGATCAGCTCGCGGACTCAGTACGAGCCGTAGTTGACGCTTGCCGAAGCGATGATGCCGAGGACGATGAAGAAGATCCAGAGCAGGATCAGCCCGACCGAGACGAAGCCGAGAATGATGCCGGTCAGCCACATCCCCTTGGCCTGCGGCTCGCGGCTCTTGCCGAGGAAGCCGAGAATGATGGCGGCGATACCGAACAGCACACCCCAGCCGAGCGAGACGACCGAGAGAATGCCACCGATCAGGGCGAGGATGCTCAGCACGGGCGACTTCGGCGCGACGGGCGCGTACGGCTGGCCGTACTGCGGGGCGCCGTAGACCGGCTGACCGTACGGCTGCTGCGGGGCACCGTACGGTGACTGCGGTGCGCCATAGGGCTGCTGGGGTGCGCCATACGGCTGCTGCGGGGCACCGTACGGCGACTGCGGCTGGGCACCGTACGGCTGCTGCGGAGTGCCATACGGCGGCTGCGGCGCAGGCGGCGGAACGGGCGGCTGCGGCGGCCCGTAGGTCGGCGGCTGCTGGGGGGCGCCGTACTGGGGCGCCTGCGGTGTGGGAGGAACCGGCGGCTGCGGCGGCACGGGAGGCTGCTCGGGCGCCGGTGGCGTCTGCGGAGGAACGGGAGGCTGTTCAGGCGGAACAGGAGGCTGCTCGGGCGGCACGGGAGGCTGAGACGCCGACGGAACCTGCTCGGGGTTCTGCGGAACGTTCGGATCGGACATGAACTTGTTCCCTTCTGGTGTCGCCCCGACCGGTGGTGCGGCCGTGCAGCGCGACGGCGTCGATGAGGCGGGCCGCCTTGTCGACGGCCCGCCTCATCTGCGCAGATCAGTACGTGAGCGAGTTGCCCACCGAGGCCAGGATGGCGACGATGACGATGACCCAGATGATCTCGATCACGATCGCGACGAAGCCGAGGATGATACCCGTCAGCCAGAATCCCTTGGCCTGCGGCTCCTTGCTGCGGCCGATGAAGCCGAGCACGACGGCGGCGATCGCGAAAAGTCCTCCGAAGTAGAAGAACGATCCGACGATGCCGATGATGCCGCCGATCAGCGACAGGATGCTGAGGATCGGTGACTTCTGCGCCACGGGCGCGTACGGCTGGCCGTACTGCGGGGCGGCGGGAGCTGCGGGAGCGCCGTAGTTGGGCGCGGGCGGTGCCTGCGGCGGAACGGGCGGCTGCGGCGGGGGCGGCTGCTGCGGCGCGCCATACGCCGGAGGCTGCTGCGGGGCGGCCGGCTGCTGCGGCGGCACCGGCTGCTGCGGCGGCACGGGCTGTTGCGGGGTGCCGGACGGATTCTGCGGAGCGTTGGGATCGGACATATTCGTTGATCCTTTCGGATGGAGCGGACCTCTATAGATCCACATCATGGATTCGCTCATCATGTTTCCTGAGCGAAAGCTGTGTATGCCAACTCTGACATCACGGGATTGGAGTGTCAACGGGTGCCGCGGCATGGCGTGTCATCCATCGCAACATCACATAATGCGACCTTGCGGCCTCACGGCGTGGGTCGACGATGCCTGTGCGGGGGCTCAGACCTGCACGTCGGTCACGGGGAGCGTCGAGTCTGCGCCGAAGTCGAGGCCGCTCGGCGCATGGCCTGCGGTGATCCGCTGGGCAGCGAGAGCCGCGATCATCGCGCCGTTGTCGGTGCAGAGCGACAGCGCCGGGATGCGCAGGTCGATGCCGGCTGTCTCTGCTCGCTCCTTCGCCAGCTCCCGGAAGCGCGCGTTCGCCACCACGCCGCCACCGAGCAAGAGCCGTGGCACATCGCGGTCGACGCACGCCGCCACGGCCTTGCGCAGCAGCACGTCGACGACGGCCTCGCGGAAACTCGCGGCGACATCCGCGACGGGAACGGGCTCGCCGGCATCCTCCCGCTTCTCCACCCACCGGGCGACGGCCGTCTTGAGTCCGGAGAAGGAGAAGTCATAGCGATGCTTCGCCATGTCCTTGGGAAGCGTCAGTCCGCGGGGGAACCGAATGGCGTTCGGATCGCCGGATGCCGCGACCCGGTCGATCTGCGGCCCTCCCGGGTAGGGCAGGCCGAGCACGCGGGCGACCTTGTCGAAGGCCTCGCCCGCAGCATCGTCGATGGTCTCGCCGAGAAGCTCGACGTCGTCGGTGAGGCTGCGCACGTGAAGCAGCGACGTGTGCCCGCCGGAGACCAGCAACGCGATGGTGGGCAGCTCGATCTCGCGACCGTCGCCGCCGTCGGCGTCGAGCAGGTCGGCGCCGACGTGGCCGACCAGGTGGTTCACGCCGTATAAGGGTTTGTCGAGCGCCACGGCGAGCGCCTTCGCCGCGCCGACTCCGACCATCAGGGCGCCTGCGAGTCCCGGTCCGCTCGTGACGGCGACGGCGTCGATCTCGTCGAGCCGGATGCCCGCGCGCGCCACCGCCTCGTTGATGGTGGGCTCCAGCGCCTCCAGGTGAGCCCGCGCGGCGACCTCGGGCACGACGCCGCCGTAGCGGGCGTGCTCGTCCATGCTCGAGGCGATCACGTTCGCGAGCAGGCGCGTGCCGCGCACGATGCCGACGCCGGTCTCGTCGCACGACGTCTCGATGCCGAGAACCAAAGGCTCTCCCGCTGGCATGTGCACTCTGGAGTCGAGAACCGGGAGCGTCAGCCGCATCACGAGGGCGTCGACGTCGTCTGGCTGGTAGTAGTGCGGGCGCACGGCGAGCTGCTCGAATCCGAGCGAGCGGTACAGCCGCTGGGCGCCAGGGTTGTCGGCCCGCACCTCGAGGAACACCTCGCCCGCGCCCCGTCGTTCTGCCTCGTCGATCATCGCGAGCATCAGGGAGCGGCCGAGACCCACGCGGCGGGCCGTAGGAGCGACGGCGATCGTCTGGATGTCGGCATCCGACGATCCACGCACCGACCTCAGGCCCCCGTACCCGACGACCTGACCGTCGCGCACGGCTACCAGGTAGTGGGAGTGCTCGCCGGTGAGCTCGCTGCGCATCATGGCGGACGACCAGGCATCAGTCACGAACGTCGACGTCTCGAGCGCCATGATCGCGTCGAGGTCGTCGAGGGTGGCCCGCCTGAGCTCCGGCGCGCGGTTCGTATCCGGGCTCATGCCGTGACCCGCTTCGGACCGCTCGACGGTGTGATATCGGGCGAGCGCAGGTAGAGCGGGCGGTCCTCGGCGAACGAACGACCGTGCGCGAAGAGCCACTCGGCGAGCAGTCCGAGCTGCCCCGCGGAGACCGATGCGGCGTCGTACCTCGGCAGGTCCGAGCGCGGCAGGTCGGCCGGCTTCGACAGCCCCGGGCCGCCGATGCGAAGCGGAATGCCGAGTTCGTCTACCCCGCCGTACTCGCTCCAATAGAGCTCGCGGCGGCGGGCATCCGTGACGACCAAGAGGGGTCCGGTGTGGCCGGCGCCGTACCGCTCGAGCGCGACGGCATCGTGGCTGACGATCGGCACGAGGGGCTTGCCTGCACCGAGCGCGAACGCCTTCGCCGCGGCGATGCCCACCCGCAGACCGGTGAACGGCCCCGGCCCCATGCCGGCGACGACCCCGGAGAGGCGTGAGGGCGCAATGGATGCCTGAGCCAGCGCATCCCGCAGCATGCCGCCGATCACCTCGGCGTGCCGCATGGTGTCGGTCGTCGTCAGCTCGCTGAGCACCCCGCCGTCGCGGTCGACCACGGCGACGGACGTGCCTGCCGAGGTGTCGATGGCGAGGAGCATCCCTCCAGCGTAGTCAGCGGAGGTCGGTGCCACTTCCAGCGACGGGTCGTGCGCCAGTCAGGCCCAGCGGGGGCCGTGCGGGGTGATCGTGACCGTTCGGGGTTCCTCAGGGGCGGCATCCGCATCGTCGGCTGGATCGACACCCGCGTCGTCGGCACCGGTCGGCCGTTCGATCACGATGTCGAGCCACGAGTCGACGACGCCGTCGAGCATCCCACTGCCCCACTCCACGACGACGACCGACTCCGCGAAGTCGATGTCGAGATCGTCGAGCTCCAGCGCGTCCGTCAGGCGATAGGCGTCGACGTGCACGAGCGGGGTTCCGCCGGAGAGCGACGGATGCGTGCGCGCCAGCACGAACGTCGGGCTGGTGACGGGGCCGCGTACGTTCATCCCCTCGCCGATGCCGCGCGTGAGGGTGGTCTTTCCCGCACCGAGCGGCCCGGTGAGCACCAGGAGGTCGCCGGCGTGCACGACAGCAGCGAGCTCGCGTCCGAGCGCCTCCATCTCGTCGGAGGTCGCGATGCTGCGCGTGCCGGCGAGGAGCATCCGCCCGTCATCCGCCGACATAGCGCCGCGTCACCCGCCCCCCGAGCCTTGTCACGATGTCGTAGCCGATCGTTCCCGCTGCACGCGCCCAGTCCTCGGCGCTCGGTGCGCCCGTCGCAGGATCACCGAACAGGATCACCTCGTCGCCGACCGCGACGGGACTGTCGTCGGTTGCGATCACAATCTGGTCCATGGCGACACGTCCGGCGATGAGGAACCGCTCTCCACCGATCGACACGGGAGCGGCACCGGATGCCTGCCTCGGCACGCCGTCCGCATAGCCGACCGGCACGAGGGCGAGATTCGTCGCGCCGTTCGCGCGGTAGGTGTGGCCGTACGACACGCCCTGACCGTGCTCGATGCGACGCACCGCGACGACGCGCGAGCGCAGCGTCATCGCCGGACGCAGCCCGAACTCCGACGGCTCGCGCTCGGGGAACGGGGAGAGTCCGTAGATCGTGATGCCCGTGCGCACCGTGTTGTACCTGGTGGCGGGAAGCGTGAGCGCCGCACCGCTGGCGGCGAGGTGTACGAGTTCCGGGTCGAGGCCGGCGGCGGATGCCTGCGCGAGTCCGCGGTCGAAGGCGGCACCCTGTTCGAGGTCAGCCTCGGACGAGGTGCCGGACAGGTGGCTGAAGACGCCGACAACGCGTATGAGGCCGTCGTTCTCCGCTGCGCGGGCGGCGCGCACGACGCCGGGCCAGGCATCCGCCGGGACGCCGTTGCGGCTGAGTCCGGTGTCGAGCTTGAGGTGGATGACCGCTGGGCGTTCCACTCGGGCTGCGGCATCCCTCGCCGAGTGCAGTTGTTCGAGCGAGGAGACCCCGATCTCCACGTGCGCTTCGATGGCACGGTCGAAGTCCGCGTCAGGGTCGTGCAGCCAGGCGAGCATGGGAGCGGTGATGCCCGCTGCGCGCAGCTCGTGCGCCTCCGCCAGGTCGGCGACGCCGAGCCGGTCGGCTCCGCCGGCCAGAGCAGCGCGTGCGACGGGAACCGCACCGTGCCCGTACGCGTTCGCCTTGACGACAGCGATGAGGTGCTCGGTGCCGATCGTCTCGCGCAGCACGCGCACGTTGTCGGTCACCGCGTCGAGGTCGATGACGGCCTCACGCAGCGGCGCGGGCTCGCTCACGATTCACCTCCGCCGTCACCGGACTCCGCGACGACGAACGCGCACGCGACCCCGGCGTCGTGAGTCATGGTGAGGTGCCAGCGCAGGATTCCCCGCTCGGCCGCCACCTCACCGACGCGTCCGTGCAGCACGAGATCGGGATTGCCGTGCTCGTCACTGACCACCTCGACGTCGATGGCGGTGACCAGGTCTGGACGACCCAGCGCCTTGATGACCGCCTCTTTCGCCGCGAACCGTGCGGCGAGCGAGTGCATCGGCAGCCCTCGTTCGCTCTCGGCGAACAACCGGGTGAGCAGCTTGGGGGTGCGCTCGATCGCGCGGTCGAAGCGGGCGAGGTCGACGATGTCGACGCCGATGCCGGCGATCACGCTGTTCCTCGTCGAGTGTGCGACATCCGCTGGCTACTCCACCGTGACCGACTTGGCCAGGTTGCGAGGCTGGTCGACGTCGAGACCCTTCGCCGCAGCGAGCTCCATGGCGAAGATCTGCAACGGGATGACGGCCAGGAGCGGCTCGAACAGCGGGCCGGCGAGCGGGATGCGCACGACTTCGTCGGCGAAAGGCAGCACGGACGCGTCGCCCTCCTCGGCGATCGCGAGCACGCGGGCGCCGCGGGCGCGGATCTCCTGGATGTTCGAGACCACCTTCTTGTGCATCTCGTCCGAACCTCGTGGGCTGGGCACCACGACGAAGACGGGCTGGCCGGGCTCGATGAGCGCGATCGGCCCGTGCTTCAGCTCGCCGGCGGCGAAGCCCTCTGCATGGATGTACGCCAGCTCCTTGAGCTTGAGCGCGCCTTCCAGCGCGATCGGGTAGCCGACGTGGCGGCCGAGGAACAGCACGGCGCGGGTGTCGCTCATCCAGCGCGCCAGCTGAGCGACTGAGTCGCTCGACTCCAGCACGCGCTCCAGCTTGCGCGGAATGGCGGTGAGCTCTGCGAGGTGTGCGGTCTGCTCGGCGGCCGACAGCGTGCCACGCAACCTGGCGAGGTGCAGTCCGAAGAGGTAGAGCGCGGTGATCTGCGCGACGAACGCCTTGGTGGACGCCACGGCGACCTCCGGCCCCGCGTGCGTGTACACGGCGCCATCCGACTCACGAGGGATGGTCGCGCCCTGCGTGTTGCAGATCGACAGCGTCTTCGCGCCGGCCTCGCGCGCGAACTTCACCGCCATCAGGGTGTCCATCGTCTCGCCGGACTGGCTGATCGATACGACCAGCGTCGATGGCGTGATGACCGGGTCGCGGTAACGGAACTCGTGGCTGAGCTCGACCTCGACCGGAATTCGTGCCCACTTCTCGATCGCGTACGCACCGACCTGCCCTGCATACGACGCGGTGCCGCAGGCGATGATCGTGATGCGGTCGATGTCGGTGAGCAGCTCGTCGAGGTCCGCCAGCTCGGGTATCACCGCCGCGTCGTCGTGGATGCGCCCGCGCAGCGTGTTGGCAACGGCATCCGGCTCCTCAGCGATCTCCTTCGCCATGAAGCTGGACCAGCCGCCCTTGTCGGCGGCGGAGGCGTCCCATGCCACCTCGAACGGCTCGACATCGACGCCGTTCCCGTCGAAGTCTGTGACGGTCACGTCCGTCGGCGTGATGACCACGATCTGGTCCTGGCCGATCGCGACGGCGCGATGGGTGTGTTCGACGAAGGCCGCGACGTCCGAGCCGAGGAAGTTCTCGCCGTCGCCCAGGCCGATCACCAGCGGAGAGTTGCGGCGGGCGCCGACCACGACGCCGGGCCGGTCGCGGTGCACGGCGAGCAGCGTGAAGGCACCGTCGAGGCGGGACGCCACGGCGCGGAAGGCCTCGACCAGGTCACCCGTGCGGCGGTACTCGCGCCCGAGCAGCAGAGCGGCCACCTCGGTGTCGGTCTCGCTGGCGAACTCGAAGCCCTCGCCCGCGAGCTCCTCCCGCAACGCTGCGAAGTTCTCGATGATGCCGTTGTGGATGACCGCGAGCTTGCCGTCGTCGCCGAGGTGCGGGTGCGCGTTGCGGTCGGTCGGTCCGCCGTGCGTCGCCCAGCGCGTGTGGCCGATGCCGGTGGTGCCGTCGGCGATCGGATGCCGCTGCAGCTCGTCCTCGAGCACGCTGAGCTTTCCGGCACGCTTGGCGACATTCAACTCGCCGGATCCGTCGATCACAGCGACGCCCGCGGAGTCGTAGCCGCGGTACTCCAGCCGCTTCAGCCCGCCGAGCAGCACCTCAAGGGACCGGTCGCTGCCGACGTATCCGACGATTCCGCACATGGCGTCCGAGTCTACCGGCGACCCCTCCCTCGCTATTGCGCCACTTGCGCTTTGTTGCGCCACCCCTGCTGGCGCAATAGTCCGCAAGTGGCGCGGTTGGCGGCGGAGGCGGTCGCGAGAGGTGGTGGGGCGGGGCAGGAGAGGTGGCGGGGAAGGCCGCGAGACGGTACGAGGCTGCCGACCAGCTACAGCTTGCGGAGGAGCACGGACGACACCGTGTGGTCGCCGCCCTTGCGAAGCACCAGCTTGGCGCGCGCGCGCGTCGGCCGGATGTTCTGGAGCAGGTTCGGTTCGTTGATGGCCTGCCAGATCGACAGCGCACGCTCGCGCGCCTGCTCCTCGTTGAGGCTCGCGTAGCGGTGGAAGTACGACTTCGGGTCGGCGAAGGCTCCGCGCTGGAGCTTCAGGAACCGCTCGACGTACCAGCGCTCGATGTCTCGTCGTCGGGCATCCACATAGACGCTGTAGTCGAACAGGTCGCTCACCGCGAGTGGCCGCTTGCCTGTCGCGGGCTGCAGCACGTTGAGCCCCTCGACGATGAGCACGTCGGGATGGCGAACGATGACCTGTGCATCCGGGACGATGTCGTAGCTCAGGTGGGAGTAGAAGGGCGCACGCACCTCGTCGGCGCCGCTCTTGATGGCGGTGACGAAACGCAGCAGGGCCTTCTGGTCGTAGGACTCGGGGAAGCCCTTGCGCTCCATGAGCCCACGTCGTTCGAGCTCGGCGTTCGGGTAGAGGAACCCGTCGGTCGTGACGAGCTGCACGTGCGGCGTGGTCGGCCAGCGGGTGAGCAGCTCCCGCAGCAGGCGTGCTGTGGTGGACTTGCCGACCGCCACCGATCCGGCGACGCCGATCACGAACGGCGTGCGACCGGTGCGCTCTCCGAGGAAGTCGCTCGTGGCTCGGTGCAGACGCTGCGTGCCCTCCGCGTACATGCTGAGCAGCCGACTGAGCGGCAGGTAGACCTCCGCGACCTCGCGCAGGTCGAGCGGATCGCCGAGACCGCGCAGCTGAACGATCTCCGCCTCGGTGAGAGGTTGCGGGGTGCTCTGCGCCAGATCCGCCCAGTCAGAACGGGAGAGTTCGAGGAACGGCGTCGTGTGCTCGTCACCGTGCTTCGCCATGGGCCACAAGTTTAGGGTCACCGCGCGGCGGTACTGAATCCGGCCGCCGGAGCTGATAGACGAACGACTAGGCTACGGCGCGACCGCTGCCGGTCGAAACCATCGATATCCGGTTTGGAGTGCCGTGTTTGCATCGAGTATTCGGTGCCGAGCCATCACCTTTGTTCTCACGATCTTCTGCAGTGTCGGCCTCGCCACCTCTTTGACAAGCTGTGCGGTCGCTGGGCCTGCATCGGGCAGAACAGGCGTGGCGACAGATCCGCCTACGGCCTCCCCCTCGATCCCCATCCCGGAGCAGGACCCGACGTTCCCGTCACCCACGCCGAGCACCACTCCTGACGTTGCCGCGATGGACACAGCGAAGGATCGCCTTGCCCACGTCGTCGTCCCACCAGGTGCGGTGGCCAGCGCAACCCGCCCCGACGACGTGGCCTCAGCGCTGGCACTGAACTTCTGGTGCGAGCCGATGGCGGATGTCACCGGATACTGGATCGTGCCCGGAGCCTCTCCCTCTGCGGTCGTGGACTTTCTCAAGACGCATCCGCCGCAGGGGTTGACGCTGAAGGAGGTTACGAGCAGCAACGCCGCCGGGGATGTGAACGTGAGCGCCGACATCGTCGAGTACTCCGCCGACCCGTACGTGCAGAACGGCCTGGTCTACGAGGTCACGGCGGCGGGCACCGGCGCGGGCATCCGTGCCGACGCGCTCGTGGTGCCGTCGAACGCCACATGCGCAACGGCGCCGCCCGGGGTCACCCTCGGCGCGTGGGGTGGCTAGAGGAACTCCACGGACACACCGAGCGCCGAGTAGGTCGCGAGCGCACGACGGTCGCAGGTGAGCAGGATCACACCGGCTTCTCGTGCGGCGAGCCCGACCAAACCGTCGTAGACGGTGCCGCCGTGGATGCCTGCGTCCGAAAGCGTCCGCAGCGCATGCGACGAGACCTTCGCGGACAGTTGATAGCTCTGAGGGAAGTTCGTCTCGATGAGACGCAGAGCTGAGCCGGCCGACAACCGCTGCTCGGCGGGCAACCGGGTGAGCACCGAATAGGTCTCGAACTGGGCATGCCCGGCAAGCCCGAGGACCTGGCCGCGCGTGCGCGTCATCGCTTCGTCATGGCGGGCATGAGTCGAGAGGGAGAGCGCGACGGCGACGCTCGTGTCGAGCAGCAGGTCAGCGCTGGTCGGCAAGGCGCAGCTCTCTGATGTCGTCGGCGGTCACAGCCTCGCCTTCCGCGTCGATCACCAGCCGACCGTCGCGCTCGACCAGCCGATCGACCGCAACCGGCTCGATGATGACCGCTGCACCGTCGGTGACGATGTCGACAGGTCCGGGCACCAGACCGAGCCTGGCGCGCAACGAAGCCGGGATGATCACCCGGCCCGCCTTGTCCATGGTCGTGAGCATGGCATCAGAATACCATCGCGATACCGTCCCCGATCCGGCATGAAAGTGGTCGCATCGTGTCGCTTCCACGCGTGCAAGCGACACGACGGGCCGACAAATCGACGCTGCGTGCGACTCAGAGAGTGAGCCGAACGCGCACGACCTCGGCGAGGGTGTGCGCGTGGTGGTCGGCGGTGGCCTGATCGGCGGCCTCGACCATGACGCGAACCATCGGCTCGGTGCCGGAAGGACGCAGCAGAACGCGTCCGGTCTGGCCCAGCTCGGCCTCGGCATCCGCGATCGCCTGCGCGATGACCTCGTCTTCGTGCAGGCGAAGGTGGTCCACCCCGCGCACGTTGACCAGGATCTGCGGGTACACGGTCATGCTGGCGGCCAGCTCGGAGAGCGGCTTGCCCTTGCGCGCCATCTCGCTCACCAGATGTAGTCCGGTGAGGATGCCGTCGCCCGTCGTCGCGAACTCGCTCATGATGACGTGACCGGACTGTTCGCCACCGAGCGAGAAGCCGTTCTCGTTCATCCGCTCGAGCACGTACCGGTCACCGACGCTGGTCTGCACGACGTCGATGCCGTTCTTGGTCATCGCCAGCCTCAGGCCGAGATTGCTCATCACCGTGGTGACGAGCGTGTTCTGGTTCAGCTTGCCGCGCTCGGCCATGCTGAGCGCCAGGATCGCCATGATCTGGTCGCCGTCGACGATGTTGCCGTCCGCATCGACCGCGAGGCAACGATCGGCGTCTCCGTCGTGGGCGATCCCGACGTCGGCGCCGTGCTCGACGACAGCGATGGCGAGCTTGTCGATGTGAGTCGACCCGACGCCGTCGTTGATGTTGATGCCGTCCGGATCGTCGCCGATGACGGTGACGCGTGCGCCGGCGTCAGTGAACACCTCGGGCGAGATGCCGGCTGCAGCACCGTTCGCGCAGTCGATCAGCACGTGGATGCCATCCAGCCGGTGCGGCAGGCTGGCGAGCAGATGCAGAACGTAACGGTCCTCTGCATCGGCGAAGCGACGGATGCGCCCGACGTCGGCACCCGTCGGTGTGAGCTTCGGCTTGTCGAGCGCGGCCTCGATGCGGTCCTCGACGATGTCGGGCAGCTTCGTGCCGCCGCGCGCGAAGATCTTGATGCCGTTGTCGGGCGCGGGGTTGTGCGAGGCGGAGATCATCACGCCGAAGTCCGCGCCGATGTCGGCGATCAGGAACGCCGCCGCGGGCGTCGGGATGACCCCCGCGTCGAGCACGTCCACGCCAGAGCTCGCGAGCCCGGCAGCGACCGCTGCGATCAGGAACTCACCCGAAACACGAGGATCGCGAGCCACGACCGCCACAGGGCGTTTGCCCTGGGCGCGTCGTGCCTCCGCGCTGCGTCCCTGCCCGAGGACGACGGCCGTCGCCTGGGCAACGCCCAGCGCGAGGTCCGCCGTCAACTCCGCGTTCGCGAGACCGCGAACGCCATCCGTACCGAAGAGCCGTGCCATCGATGCCGTAGCCGACGAACGCTGGATCAGCGCTTCGAGTACTGCGGTGCCTTGCGGGCCTTCTTGAGACCAGCCTTCTTGCGCTCCTTGACCCGGGCGTCGCGGCTCAGGAAGCCGGACTTCTTGAGGGTCGGACGGTTGTTCTCCGCGTCGATCTCGTTGAGAGCGCGGGCGATGCCGAGACGCAGGGCGCCGGCCTGGCCGGAGGGGCCACCGCCGGTGATGCGGGCGATCACGTCGTAGCTGCCGAGCAGGTCGAGCACCTTGAACGGGTCGGTGATGAGCTGCTGGTGCAGCTTGTTCGGGAAGTAGTCCGCGAACTCACGGCCGTTGACCGTGATGGAGCCGGAGCCCGGAACGAGGCGCACGCGGGCGATGGCCTGCTTGCGACGGCCGACGGCCGCACCGGGAACGTTGAGAACCGGGCGGGGCGTCGCCGCGGGCGCCTCGGTTGCCGGGGTTTCGGTCGTGAAGCTCTGCAGGGCGTCCTGCGCCTCGAGCTGGTCGGAGATCTTCGCCACGATGGTTTAGTCCTTGTCTGAAAGAAGAGAAGAGTTCTGGGAACCGGCGCTTACTGGGCGACCTGGTCGAGGGTGTAGGGCGTCGGCTGCTGAGCGGCGTGCGGGTGCTCGGAACCGGTGTAGACCTTGAGCTTGCGCAGCTGGGCACGACCGATGGAGTTCTTCGGCAGCATGCCGCGAACGGCCTTCTCGACGGCGCGGACCGGGTTCTTCTCGAGAAGCTCGGAGTACGTGACGGCCGACAGACCACCCGGGTAGCCCGAGTGGCGGTAGGCCTTCTTCTGCAGAGCCTTCTGGCCGGTGAGGGCCACCTTGTCTGCGTTGATGATGATGACGAAGTCACCGGTGTCGACGTGCGGAGCGAACGTCGGCTTGTTCTTGCCGCGGAGAATGGCCGCGGTGTGGCTGGCCAGACGGCCGAGCACGACATCGGTGGCGTCGATGACGACCCAGTCGCGCTGGATCTCGGATGCCTTGGGGCTGAAAGTGCGCGTCACAGTAGTGGCTGCTTTCTTGTCTCGTGGTTGGGTGGCTCGTGAATCCCGCTCCGGTCGGGTGTTGCCGATTCGATGAACCGGTAACGCCGCAGATGGAGGGCTCAACTACGGATGCCGCACCGCAGTGGAGCGGACACCAAAGGTCAATCGTACGCGAGGCATCCACTCCCGTCCAATCGAGGCGGCGATGACCCATACGCTGCCGCCTCCTATGCGTAGCCGTGCCGCTGCTTATGGGCAAGCTGGGAGAGCGCATACGGCCATGCACGCTTTCCTGTCCGTTCACTCAGGCGCCACCGTCGTGACCAGCTGGCTTCCTAGCGTGACCGCATGTCGTCTGCCTCCGATCGCGTTGTCGCCGTGATCCCTGCCAGGGCGGGCTCCGTCGGCGTGCCGGGGAAGAACCTGCGCGAGGTCGGCGGTGTCCCTCTCGTCGCAAGGGTCGTCGCGTCCGCACTAGCCGCGCCGTCGGTCGACCGTGTCGTCGTCTCCACTGACGGTGCCGAGATAGCGGAGGTGGCGTCGGCGGCCGGCGCCGAGGTGGTCATCCGGCCCGCCGCGCTGTCAACGGGCACCGCATCGAGCGAGAGTGCTGTCACGCACGCCCTCGATGTGCTCGCCGACGACGGTGTCACGCCCGAGGTCGTCGTGTTCCTCCAGGCCACCAGTCCGTTCACCCGTTCCGAAGACATCGACGAGGCCGTGTCGAGGGTGCGCTCCGGCGAGCGCGACGTGGTGTTCGCCGCGGTCGAGACGCACGCCTTCCTGTGGAGCCTCGACGCGGATGGCGACGCGCAGGGTGTGAACCACGACCCGTCGTTCCGTCCGATGCGCCAGGACCGCGAGCCGCAGTACCAGGAGACGGGCGCGTTCTACGCGATGAACGCCGAGGGGTTCCGTCGCACCGGGTACCGCTTCTTCGGGCGAGTGGGCGTCGCGGTCATCCCGGATTCCATCGACATCGACACCGAGAACGATCTGACCCTCGCCGACGCCGTCGCAGGCACTCGTGCTCAGGCATACTCCCGCGCCGCTGTCGCCGCCTCGGTAGGAGGCCCGGTCCCGGCGCGCACCACGGATGGCGGCACGAGCTGGAACGCCGACACGTTCGACGATCTCGCCGCAGGCTCCGGGCTCGACGCAGAACTCGACGCGCGGGCATCCGCGCACGGTCTTGCGGTCGTCGAAGCCGTGGTCACCGACTTCGACGGGGTGCACACGGATGACCGGGTGCAGGTGGATCAGAACGGTGTCGAGTCAGTGACCGTGAACCGCCGCGACGGGCTCGGGGTGCGTCTGCTGCGCGAGTCGGGTGTTCCCGTGCTGATCCTGTCGACGGAGAAGAACCCGGTCGTCGGAGCACGTGCCGCCAAGCTCGGCGTCGAGGTGCTGCAGGGCATCGACGACAAGGCCACCGCGCTGGCCGCATGGGCCACGCGGGCGGGAATCCCGCTGGAGCGCGTCGCCTACCTCGGCAACGACGTGAACGATCTCGGCGCGTTGGGCGCCGTCGGCTGGCCGTTCGCGGTGGCCGACGCGCACCCGCAAGCCATTGCCGCATCACGACGAGTCCTCGCATCTCCCGGCGGTGCCGGTGCGGTGCGCGAACTCGCGGAACTCATCCTGAAAGAGAAAGCGAAGTCATGACAGTCACCATCGGTTCGAACGTCATCGGCACCGGCAACCCGGTCTACGTGATCGGCGAGATCGGGCTCAACCACAACGGCGACGTCGAGATCGCCAAGCGGCTCATCGACGTCGCAGCCGACGCCGGCGCGCAGGCCGTGAAGTTCCAGAAGCGCACGCCCGCGATCTCCACCCCCGAGCACATGAAGAACACGCCGCGACAGACGCCGTGGGGCGAGATGACCTACCTCGAGTACCGGTACCGGGTCGAGTTCGACCACGACCAGTACGTCGAGCTCGGCGACTACGCCACGATGCGCGGCCTCGACTGGTTCGCCTCCCCGTGGGATGTGCCATCCGTCGAGTTCCTCGAAGACCTCAACGTCTGCGCATACAAGGTCGCGTCGGCGTCGGTCACCGACCTCGAGCTGCTCGAGGCGATGCGTGCGACGGGCAAGCCGGTCATCCTGTCCACCGGCATGTCGACCATGGAGCAGATCGACCGCGCGGTCGCGGTTTTCGACGGCTCACCCCTGGTCGTCCTGCACGCCACCTCGACCTACCCGCTCCCGGCCGAAGAGGCCAACCTGCGCATGATCCACACCCTCGGCGAGCGCTTCACCGGCGTGCCGATCGGCTACTCGGGACACGAGCCCGGCCTGCAGATCTCCCTCGCGGCCGTCGCCATCGGCGCCACCGCTGTCGAGCGCCACATCACCCTCGACCGCACCATGTGGGGAAGCGACCACGCAGCATCGCTCGAGCCCCAGGGGCTGCAGCACCTCATCCGCGACATCCGCATCATCGAGCAGGCCATGGGTGACGGCGTGAAGCGCGTCTTCCCCGGAGAGCTCGCCCCGCTCGCCAAGCTGCGCCGCGTCGAGGCGTAGAGCTCCCCCTGCCGGCACCACCGCACACGACCTGAAAGATCTGGCCATCCTGTGACTCGCAGAATCCTCGGCATCGTCGACTCCGACTCGTTCGTCAAGTGGGGGGCGACCCTCCTTGCGACGCTGCCAGAGGACTGGGAGTCATCCCTGGTCGCGGTGAACACTGCGGCCACCGCCAGCGATGCGCAGCTGGTGAGCGCTGTCGGACCGGACGGTGTGACGATCGAGCGGCTGCAACTGGGCGAAATCATCGACAAGGTGCGCTCCGAACGACCGGATGCCGTGCTGGTCGCCACCAGAGGACCGATCGCCGAGGTGCTGATCGGCGAGATCATCCGGCGGGTGTCGCATCGCCCGGTGCTCGTGACCGGGCTTCCCGGCATCTCGACGCCGGCGAAGTGGAAGGGTCTGTTCCTGAGGGCCCAGGCCGACCTCTTCGTGCTGCACAGTCACCGGGAGATCCGGGAGTACCGTGCGCTGGCGGCCGAGCACGACATGACGCACCGGTTCGGGCTCTCGACTCTCCCGTTCCTGCATGCCGTCTCGGGCATACGTTCCGACGTGACGCGCGACAGCATCGTGTTCGCTGCGCAGCCGACGGTTCCCGCCGGCATCGAGGCGCGTCGGATGCTCATGGGCTGGCTGGCGGACGCGGCACGAGAGAACCCCGAGCTCAGGGTCGTCGTCAAGATCAGAGCCGTCGGAGGAGAGGGGCAGACGCACCTGGAGCGGTATCCGTTCGCGGATCTGCTGCCGGAGGATGCCCCGCCGAACCTCGTCGTCGAGACGGGTGCGATGGGCGATCACCTCGCCAGGGCGGTCGGCTTCGTCACGGTGAGCTCCACCGCCACCCTCGAGGCGATCGCTCACGACGTGCCATCCCTGGTGCTCGCCGACTTCGGCGTGACGGGCAAGCTCATCAACGAGGTCTTCATGGGCAGCGGGCTGCTCGGCACCTCCCGCGACCTGATCGCGGCACGGTTCAAGCGAGTCGTCGACGGATGGCGCGAGGACAACTACTTCCACCCGGCAGCCGATGACGACTGGGCAGACCAGCTCGGCATGCTGGTGGCCCTGCGTGAGGCATCCCTGCTCCCCACTCGTCCGACAGTGCGGGTCAGTCGGGGTGGGCCGCTTCGGAGAGCGTGGGAGCGCAAGCGCGCATTCGGGCAGCACGATCACAGCACGATGGGATACGTCGCGCTGGCAGTCGGTGCTCCGCTCCGTCTCGCCCGCAACGTCGCGCGCGCGGCGATGCCGAACACAACGCCCGCCGAGCCGGTCGACACGCTCGTCGAGCACGGCGCAGAGGCCGGAGCCTTCGGCGTCGACGCACTCGAGTCCGGAACCGTCGACGCAGGCACGCGGCACGAGCCGACTCAGGACAGCGTCACGACGTCCTGAGCGCCCCATGGAACGGTGGGGGCTACAGCACCCGCCGTGCGCGGGTCTGCTCGGCTCGTGCGGCCAGTTCGGCTCCGCTCGGGTAGCCGACCTCCATCAGCGTGAGGCCCTTCGCCGGCATGACCTTGAACGCGTTGGTGCGCGCGCCGACGTCGCGCAGCAGGGCGAGGTCCTTCCCGGCCAGCTTGCCCTCCCCCACCGCGACGCAGGCGCCCACGAGCGCTCGGACCATGCTGTGGCAGAACGCGTCGGCACGCAGTTCGGCGATGAACACGCCGTCGTCATTCCGCCGCCAGGCGAAGTCCTGCAGCGTGCGGATGGTGGTGGCCCCCTCGCGAGGCTTGCAGAAGGTCGCGAAGTCGTGCAGCCCGAGCAGCGTGCCGGCCGACTCGTCCATCGCGTCGAGGTCGAGCATAGACGGATACCACACGGTGCTCGTTCGGGTCAGCGGGTTCCGCACGGTCGAGGCATCCGCCACGCGGTACTCGTACCGCCGCCACAACGCCGAGAATCGGGCGTCGAAACCCGGCTCCGCCATCGACGCGGCCGTGACGACCACGTCGGAGTCCGATGAGCCGAGGATGCCCATGAGCCGCCTGCACAGCGCGGCCGCGGCATCCACGTCGTCGGCCGCGTTGCGAGCCTTGCGCGGGCGAAGGAGCGACGCGGACTGCTCGGGCGTCAGGTCGAGATGGGCGACTTGTCCGCGGGCGTGCACGCCGGCATCCGTCCTGCCTGCGACGGTCAGCGTCGGAGCCGGCTCGTGCCTGCGGAACAGCGTGCGCAGAGCTTCTTCGAGCACGCCCTGCACGGTGCGCAGGCCCGGCTGTCTGCTCCAGCCGTTGAAGTGCGTGCCGTCGTAGGAGATGTCGAGACGGATGCGCGTGCCATTGCTCGTCGCGCCCGCCGTCGTGCTCTCGGCCGTCGTGTCCCCCGCCTGCGTCACGCACTCCATCCTAGGAAGCCCCGGGTGACGGCAATGCCGGTTGCCACAGGACAACGAACGAGGCGCCGGAAGGAGGGATACTCCGTCCGGCGCCTCGTTGAATGCGTCCGAGCTCGGCTACTTGGCCTCGGCCTCGTCTTCGGCCTCGCCGGCGTCGATGCTCTCGTCGTCGGTCTCGGTGGCCTCGACTGCCTCCTCGGCCTCGTCGTTCGCCTCGGCATCGACAGCGGTCTCGTCTGCCGTGGTCTCCTCGACGGCCTCAGCTGCGGCAGCTGCCTCAGCCTTCTCCGCCTCCTTCGCGGCGGGCGACTTCGGCGCCGCCGGAGCCTTGCGCTTCGGGGTGACGGGCTCGAGCACGAGCTCGATCACGGCCATGGGGGCGTTGTCGCCCTTGCGGTTGCCGATCTTGGTGATGCGCGTGTAGCCACCCTGACGGTCGGCCACCTGCGGCGCGATGACGTCGAACAGCTCGTAGACCACGCCCTTGTCCTGAATGACACCGAGCACCCGGCGACGGGCGTGCAGGTCACCACGCTTGGCGAACGTGATCAGGCGCTCGGCGAGCGGACGCAGGCGCTTGGCCTTCGTCTCGGTCGTCGTGATGCGCTTGTGCGTGAAAAGGGCGGCAGCCAGGTTCGCGAGCAGCAGGCGCTCGTGTGCGGGTCCGCCTCCGAGGCGGGGGCCCTTGGTCGGCTTAGGCATTGTCGTTTCTCCGTTTGTGTGGCCGGTCGGCCGTTGTCAGATCAGGTGGTGTGGCCGCGACGAATCAGCGGTACTCGTCGTCGTTGGCGCTGTAGAAGTGGGTGCCGTCGAACCCGGGAACCGAGTCCTTGAGCGACAGGCCCATCTCCGTCAGCTTGTCCTTGACCTCATCCACCGACTTCTGACCGAAGTTGCGGATGTTCATGAGCTGCGTCTCGGAGAGCGAGACCAGTTCGCTGACGTTGTTGATGCCCTCGCGCTTGAGGCAGTTGTACGAGCGAACCGAGAGCTCGAGGTCTTCGATCGGCATCGACAGCTCGGAGCTCAGCACGGCGTCGACCGGCGCCGGGCCGATCTCGATGCCCTCGGCCTGCGAGTTGAGCTCGCGGGCGAGACCGAACAGCTCGGTGAGCGTGCGGCCTGCTGAGGCGATGGCGTCGCGCGGGCTAATCGCCGGCTTGGTCTCGACATCCACCACGAGGCGGTCGAAGTCGGTGCGCTCACCTGCACGCGTCGCCTCGACGCGGTACGTGACCTTGAGCACGGGCGAGTAGATCGAGTCGATCGGGATCTGGCCCGCCTCGCTGTACTCGTTGCGGTTCTGCTGAGCAGAGACGTAACCGCGACCGCGCTCGATGGTCAGCTCGACCTCGAAGCGGGCGTTCTCGTTCAGCGTCGCGATGACCAGCTCGGGGTTGTGGATCTCCACGCCCGCCGGAGCCGAGATGTCGGCCGCCGTGACCTCACCGGAACCCTGCTTGCGCAGGTAGGCGGTGATCGGCTCGTCGTGCTCGCTGGAGACGACGAGTCCCTTGATGTTCAGGATGATCTCGGTGACATCCTCCTTCACGCCCGGAATGGTCGTGAACTCGTGCAGCACACCGTCGATGCGGATGCTCGTGACCGCAGCGCCCGGAATGGACGACAGCAGCGTGCGGCGGAGGGAGTTACCGAGCGTGTATCCGAAGCCCGGCTCGAGCGGCTCGATGACGAACCGCGAGCGGAATTCCGAGATGTTCTCTTCGGTGAGCGTAGGGCGCTGTGCGATGAGCACTGTTGATTCCTTTCGGCTAAGCGTCCGCTATATGACGCTTGCTCTGTACAGGTATTGAGTTATATCCGCGCGCGGACGACGGCTGCGAAGCGACCGCCGTCCGCGTGAGCGGAAAGTGTCACAGCTACTAGACGCGACGACGCTTCGGCGGGCGGCAACCGTTGTGCGCCTGCGGCGTCACGTCGTTGATCGATCCCACCTCGAGGCCGGCGGCCTGCAGCGAGCGGATGGCGGTCTCGCGGCCCGAGCCCGGACCCTTGACGAAGACGTCGACCTTCTTCATGCCGTGCTCCTGCGCCTGGCGGGCGGCCGACTCGGCGGCCAACTGAGCGGCGAACGGCGTCGACTTGCGAGAGCCCTTGAAGCCCACACCGCCGGATGACGCCCAGCTGATCACTGCACCGTTGGTGTCGGTGATCGAGACGATCGTGTTGTTGAACGTCGACTTGATGTGGGCCTGGCCCACGGCGATGTTCTTCTTCTCTTTCTTGCGCGGCTTGCGAACGGCCGACTTGGGTGCTGCCATGTTCTACTCCTGAGATCTCGAGCGCTAGCCGGTGGCCTAGCGGGCCTTCTTCTTGCCGGCGACGGTGCGCTTCGGTCCCTTGCGGGTGCGCGCATTGGTCTTGGTGCGCTGACCGCGCACGGGAAGGCCGCGGCGGTGGCGCAGGCCCTGGTACGAACCGATCTCGACCTTGCGGCGGATGTCGGCGGCGACCTCGCGGCGAAGGTCACCCTCCACCTTGTAGGTTCCTTCGATGTGGTCGCGCAGCGCGACGAGCTGGTCGTCGGTGAGATCCTTGACGCGGATGTCTCCCGAGACCCCGGTGGCCTGCAGCGTCTCGAGCGCACGAGTGTGGCCGATGCCGTAGATGTAGGTGAGTGCGACTTCCACGCGCTTCTCGCGCGGGATGTCGACGCCTGCTAGACGTGCCATTCTGGCTTCTCCTGTGAGTGTGTGGAGGTGTGGACCAGCATCGGTGCCCGGGCCTCCAACCCGAGGTGTCCACGGCTTTCACCGCTTGTTGATGCTGGCGTTCTCGCTGTTCTGTTTTTCCGGCGTCCCGCTCTCAGAGCGGAACGGGGAGCCGACTAACCCTGGCGCTGCTTGTGACGCGGGTTGCTGGAGCAGATGACCATCACGCGGCCGTTGCGGCGGATGACGCGGCAGTGCTCGCAGATGGGCTTGACGGAGGGGTTGACCTTCATGGTGATATTCCTTATCGCTGTCGTCGTGCGCCACGGCAGGCGGATGCTGACGCTTCCGTCGTCGTGGGCCGTTACTTTCCGACGCCTGGATTACTTGTAGCGGTAGACGATTCGGCCACGGGTGAGGTCGTAGGGGCTCAGCTCCACGATCACGCGGTCCTCAGGGAGGATGCGGATGTAGTGCTGACGCATCTTGCCCGAGATGTGGGCCAGAACCTTGTGTCCGTTGGTGAGCTCAACGCGGAACATCGCGTTGGGCAGCGCCTCGACCACGGATCCCTCGATCTCGATTACGCCGTCTTTTTTGGCCATAGCCTCACTATCGCTTCAGGCACTCCAGTGCCGGTCGTGCGGTGGATGGATGGTGTCGGATGCGCCCTGAGGCGCGCACCGCAAAACGGGTGCAAGACACCAAAGATCTATCTTAGGCCATGCGGCGCGTCTTCGCCACTCGGCGTCGCGACGCCCTTATAGTCCCAGCCCTCAGTCCTCACGGGCGAGCAGTGCGGCGTTCATGTCGCGGGTGAGCTCGACGTCGACGGGCAGCTCGACGCCGTCGATGCTCGTGATGGGAGCCGCGAGGCGCACGCTCGAGACCAACCATGCGGCATCCGCCTTCGTCAGGTCGGATGCCGGAACGAGCACCGCCTCTGTGCGAAGTCCGCGCGAGGAGGCGAAGTCGAAGACGCTCAGCTGGCTCGTCCCAGGCAGGATGCCGATGTCGGTCCGAGGCGTCACGACCCGGTCGCCGAACAAGAGGATGACGGTCGCGGTCGGCGCCTCCATGACGTAGCCATCGGAGCTGACGAAGATGACGTCGTCGGCCTCTCGCCGACGGGCCTCCCTGATCGCCGCCATGTTCACGGCGTACGACAGGGTCTTCGCGCCGGCAAGGAGCCACGGCGCGCGCTCTGCGACGTCGCTGGTGTAGCCGCGGTCGAGGGTGACGACACGGATGCCCGTCTCCCGCTCGGCGAACTCCCCCGCGGCCGGCGTCGCCACGATCCAGCCGGTCGGAGAAGCCGCACCGTCGATACCGCGGGTGAACACCACCTTGAGGCCGCCCTGCCGATCGGTCGGAAGCGACGCCGCGGCCACCGTGATGGCGTGCCGCCACTGTGCCTCGTTGGGCTCCGGCAGGTCGAGCAGCGTCGCGGAGCTCGCCAGCCTGCTGAGATGCGCCTCGAGTGCCTGCGGGTGCCCGCCGACCACACCGATCGTCTCGAAGACCCCGTCGCCGCGTGCGGCACCGAGGTCGCGCACGTCGAGTGTCGGCACTCCCTCGTCGAAGCGCCGGACTGTCGGAGCGGGGTCGGTTGCTGCATCGGCCGGCAGTACGTCGATCATGAAGACGGGCACCGTTCGAGCCTAACCGGCAACGGCCCGAGCCCGCTGGAACCGGCAGCGGGGTGCGACGCTACGCAGGGCGCACAGGGGTGACGCCGAACGGCCTCAGCCCTGCAGCGCCTCCGTCGTGCGCCGTGAGCACCCAGATGCCGTCCTTGTGGACGGCGACGGAGTGCTCCCAGTGCGCAGCAGCCGATCCGTCCTCGGTCGCCACGGTCCATCCGTCGTCGTGCACGTAGGTGTCGGGCGATCCGGCGACGACCATCGGTTCGATCGCGACGACGAGGCCTGGCCGAACCTCCGGGCCCCTCTGCCGCACGCTGTAGTTGAACACCGGAGGCGCTTCGTGCATGCGCCGGCCGATTCCGTGCCCGATGTAATCGGTGAGAATGCCGTAGTCGCCCTGCGAGAGGATGTACGCCTCGATGGCATCCCCTACCTCGTTCAGGTGCGACGCCTTCGCCAGCGTCGCAATGCCGTGCCAGAGCGACTGCTCCGTCACGTCGGCGAGCGCACGTCGTTCCGCCACGAGGTCGGGACGCGCCGGGTCGTCGATCACGACGGTGAACGCCGCGTCACCGTTCCATCCGCCGAGGATGGCGCCGGAGTCGATCGACAGGATGTCGCCCGCCTGCAGTGCGCGATCCCCCGGGATGCCGTGCACGATCTCGTCGTTCACCGAGGCGCAGATGGTGTGGCGGTATCCGGGCTCGAGCTTGAAGTTCGGCTTTCCGCCCCTGGCCTCGATCGCACGCTCCGCCAGCGCGTCCAGCTCGAGCGTCGTCACGCCCGGCCGAGCGGCCGCCCGAACGGCGTCGAGGCTGTCAGCGGTCGCGAGACCGGGCTCGAGCATGAGCCTGAGTTGCGCTGGCGACTTGTAGATCGATCGCCGGATGCCTGGCACGTCGTCGCTCAGGCGGCGGCTGTGCCGTCGGCCTCGCCGATCCCGCGTGCGGCCAGCGCTTCGCGGATGCGTGCGGCGACGTCGTCGACGGAGCCGAGACCGTCGACTTCGGCAAGGAGCCCGCGCTCCCGATACACCTCGATGATCGGCGCCGTCTGCGCGTTGTAGACGTCTTGACGGTGACGGATCGCCTCTTCGGTGTCGTCCGCGCGGCCCTGCTCATGAGCACGGTGGGTCAGCCGCTTCACGAGCTCGTCCTTGTCGGCGGTGAGGCGGATGACCGCCTCGAGGCTGCCATCCGACGCCAGAAGCTCGTCGAGGAATTCCACCTGGTCCAGCGTGCGCGGGTAACCGTCGAGCAGGAAGCCCTTTGCGGCATCCGGCTCGGACAGACGCGCTGCCACCAGCTGGTTGGTCAGGTCGTCCGGAACGTAGTCGCCGGCATCCACGATCGCCTTCACCTTGACGCCGAGCTCGGTCTGGTGGGTGATGTGATGACGGAAGATGTCGCCCGTGGAGATCGCCGGAATGTCGAACGCGTCGGCCACGAACGTGGCCTGGGTGCCTTTGCCCGACCCGGGAGGGCCGACGATCAGCAGGCGCGCGCCGCGCTCTCGGTTTCGCTCTTCGTGCGCTTCGGTCAACGGAGCAACCCTTCGTAGTGGCGCTGCTGCAGCTGCGAGTCGATCTGCTTGACCGTCTCGAGGCCGACGCCGACGATGATGAGGATCGACGTGCCGCCGAACATGAAGTTCTGGCTGGTGCCGAGCAGCGCGAAGGCCACCAGCGGGATGAGCGCGATGACAGCCAGATAGATCGAGCCGGGCAGCGTGATGCGCGTGAGCACGTAGTCGAGGTACTCGGCGGTCGGACGTCCGGCACGGATGCCGGGGATGAAGCCGCCGTACTTCTTCATGTTGTCGGCGACCTCTTCGGGGTTGAAGGTGATCGCGACGTAGAAGTACGTGAAGCCGATGATCAGGAGTGCGTAGATCAGCATGTAGAGCGGGTGGTCGCCCTGCGTCAGGTAGTTCGTGACCCAGGTGACCCACGGTGCCGGTTCCTTGCCGGGAGCCGGCTGGTTGAACTGCGCGATCAGAGCAGGAAGGTACAAGAGGCTCGACGCGAAGATCACCGGGATGACACCGGCCATGTTGACCTTGATCGGGATGTACGTGTTGTTGCCGCCGTACGTTCGACGGCCGACCATGCGTTTCGCGTATTGAACGGGGATGCGCCGTTGGGACTGCTCGACGAACACGACGGCCGCGACGATGAACAAGCCGATGACGATGACGATCAGGAAGATCTCGAAGCTCTGCGTCTGCTCGACGGCCCAGAGGGAGGCGGGGAACTGCGCGGCGATCGAGGTGAAGATCAGCAGCGACATGCCGTTGCCGATGCCCTTCTCGGTCACCAGCTCGCCCATCCACATGATGAGGCCGGTGCCTGCGGTCATCGTGATGACCATGAGCAGCACGGCGTACCAGGCGTCATTCGTGATCAGCTGCGAGCACTGCGACGCACTGTTCGAACCGAACAGGGCACCGCTGCGAGCGACCGTGATGAGCGTGGTGGACTGAAGGACACCCAGCGCAATGGTGAGGTAGCGGGTGTACTGGGTCAGCTTCGACTGGCCCGCCTGGCCCTCCTTGTAGAGAGCCTCGAAGTGTGGGATGACCACCCTCAGCAGCTGCACGATGATCGACGCCGTGATGTACGGCATGATCCCCAGCGCGAAGATGGAGAGCTTCAGCAGCGCGCCGCCGCTGAAGAGGTTGACCAGCTCGTAGAGGCCGGTGGTGCCCTGGTTCGCCGCCAGACACGCCTGAACGTTGCTGAAGTCGACGAACGGGGCCGGGATGAACGACCCCAGACGGAACAGCGCGATGATCCCCAGAGTGAAGCCGATCTTCCTACGAAGATCAGGGGTGCGGAGGATCCGCCCGATGGCGTTGAACAAGTGACGTCCTGCTTTCCGGGGGTAAGGAGTCAGTCGGGTGGCCGAGGTGGCCACCCGACTGGACTACTTTACGGGGTGAATCCGGATGCCTGGAATCCGGCGGGGTCGGGGACTACTTGACCGAGCCTCCGGCCGCGACGATCTTCTGCTCGGCCGAACCGGAGACCTTGTCGACCTCGACGTTCAGCTTCACGGCGATGTCGCCGTTGCCCAGGACCTTGACCTTCTCGTTCTTGCGAACGGCGCCCTTGGCGACCAGGTCGCTCACCGTCACGTCGCCACCGGCCGGGTACAGCTCGGCCAGCTTCTCCAGGTTCACGACCTGGTACTCGATGCGGAACGGGTTCTTGAACCCGCGCAGCTTCGGCGAACGCATGTGGAACGGCAGCTGACCACCCTGGAAGCCGGGGCGCACCTGGTAGCGCGCCTTGGTTCCCTTGGTACCGCGACCCGCCGTCTTACCCTTCGAGCCCTCACCGCGTCCGACGCGAGTGCGGTCCTTCTTGGCGCCGGCGGCCGGACGCAGGTGGTGCACCTTGAGAACCGGCTCGCGCTTCTCAGGGACATCGGCGGTCTTCTTCGCAGCAGGCTTCTCAGCCTTCGCAGCGGTCTTCTCGCTGGACGCTGTGCTGGTCTTTCTCGCAGCAGCTGCCGTGCCGGCGGCTGCGCTCGATGCTTCGGCCGTTCCGGCCTCAGCCTTCTTCGTGGTCGCCTTCGCGGGCGCCTTGGCCTTGGCCTCGGCGGGGACCTTCTTCTCGGTCTTCTCGTCAGCCATGATTAGTCAATCTCCTCGACCTTCACCAGGTGAGCGACGGTCTTGACGTAGCCGCGGTTCTGAGGGGTGTCCTCACGAACGACGACGTCACCGATGCGCTTCAGTCCCAGGCTGCGAAGCGTGTCGCGCTGGTTCTGCTTCTCACTTACTTTGGACTTGATCTGGGTCACCTTGAGCTGCGCCATTACGCACCAGCCTTCGCGGTTCGGGCGGCCTCTGCCGCCTCTGCTTCTGCACGGACCAGCCGGCGGGGAGCGACCTCATCGAAGTCGAGCCCACGACGGGCGGCAACGGCACGAGGCTCCTCGAGCTGCTGCAGCGCCTCTACGGTCGCGTGCACGATGTTGATGGTGTTGGACGAGCCGAGCGACTTGCTCAGCACGTCGTGGATGCCTGCGCACTCCAGCACGGCACGCACCGGGCCACCGGCGATAACACCGGTACCGGCGCCGGCCGGACGCAGCAACACGACACCGGCAGCGGCCTCACCCTGCACCGGGTGCGGGATGGTGCTGCCGACGCGAGGCACGCGGAAGAAGTTCTTCTTCGCCTCTTCGACGCCCTTCGAGATCGCCAGCGGCACCTCGCGGGCCTTGCCGTAGCCGACACCCACGAGGCCGTTGCCGTCACCGACGACGACCAGTGCGGTGAAGCTGAAGCGACGACCACCCTTGACCACCTTGGAAACGCGGTTGATGGTCACGACGCGCTCGAGGAACTGGCTCTTGTCCGCGTCACGTCCACCACGGTCGCGACCCTGATTGCGGTCACGTCCGCCACGGCGTCCGTCGCGGGCGTCACGGCTCGTGGTGTCCGTTCCGGCCGCGGTCTCGACCGGCTTCTCCGCAGTCGTCTGCTCGGCGGCCACGTCCTGCTCCTTCGTCTCGTTCTCACTCACAGGCTCAGCCCACCTTCCCGGGCTCCTTCGGCGATCGCGGCGACGCGACCGGCGTACTTGTTTCCGCCGCGGTCGAAGACGACCTCGGCGACGCCGGCCTGCTTGGCGCGCTCGGCGACAAGCTCTCCGACCTTGCGGGCCTTGGCGGTCTTGTCACCGTCGAAGCCGCGGAGGTCTGCCTCGAGGGTCGACGCGGAGGCCAGCGTGTGGCCCTTCGCGTCGTCGACGACCTGCACGAAGACGTGACGCGCGGAGCGCGTGACGACCAGACGGGGACGACCAGCCGTGCCGACGACCTTCTTGCGAAGGCGTGCGTGCCGGCGGTCGCGTGCCGCTGACTTGCTCTTGACGCTCATGCTTACTTACCAGCCTTTCCGGCCTTACGACGGACGACCTCGCCTGCGTAGCGAATGCCCTTGCCCTTGTACGGTTCCGGCTTCTTGATCTTGCGGATGTTCGCGGCGGCCTCGCCGACGGCCTGCTTGTCGATGCCGGCGACGGTGACCTTGTTGTTGCCCTCCACCGTGAGGCTGATGCCGGCCGGCGGCTCGACGGTGACCGGGTGCGAGAACCCGAGGGCGAACTCGATGGAGGAGCCCTTCTGCGCGACACGGTAACCCGTGCCGACGATCTCGAGGCCCTTCGAGTAGCCCTGCGTGACTCCGATGATCTGGTTGTTGATCAGCGTGCGCGTGAGGCCGTGGAGGGAGCGCGAGGTGCGCTCGTCATCCGGGCGAGAGACGAGAACCCTGTTCTCCTCGATCTTCACCTGGATGGGCTGGGCCACGGTGAGCGACAGCTCGCCCTTCGGGCCCTTGACGGTCACATCCTGGCCGTCGACCTTGACGTCGACGCCGGTCGGGATGTCGATGGGAAGTCTTCCGATTCGGGACATCTTGCTACCACACGTAGGCGAGGACTTCCCCGCCGACGCCCTTCTTCTCGGCCTCGCGGTCCGTGAGCAGACCCGAGGAGGTGGACAGGATGGCGACGCCGAGGCCGCCGAGCACGCTGGGCAGCTCAGTGGACTTCGCGTAGACGCGGAGTCCGGGCTTCGAGACGCGCTTGATGCCCGCGATGGAACGCTCGCGGTTCGGACCGAACTTGAGGTTCAGCGTGAGCGTCTGTCCGACGCGGGCGTCACTGACGGCCCAGTCGGAGATGTAGCCCTCGCTCTTCAGGATCTCGGCGATGTGCGACTTCAGCTTCGAGCTCGGCATCGACACGGTGTCGTGGTACGCCGAGTTCGCGTTGCGCAGTCTGGTCAGCATGTCTGCGACCGGATCTGTCATGGTCATGGGTTGTTTCCTTTGTTCATCCGGTATCGGGGCCCTTTACAAGAGAACCGACCGTAGATGCGCGCTGGAGCTGGAAGCGATGATCCGGTGGATCATCGTCGCGACGCCAGCGCCGGGCGAGCTGCGCTCGCACGGTTCCAGCTCCGGGCAGTGGTCAAGAGCGGCGTCGGTATTCGGTTGTGAGTCGTGGATGTCAGTCGTTCGACTTGAACGGGAAGCCGAGCGCCTTCAGCAGGGCGCGACCCTCGTCATCCGTCTTCGCCGTGGTGACGACGGTGATGTCGAAACCGCGGACGCGGTCGATCTTGTCCTGGTCGATCTCGTGGAAGATCGACTGCTCGGTCACACCGAACGTGTAGTTGCCGTTGCCGTCGAACTGACGGTCGGAGAGACCGCGGAAGTCACGGATGCGCGGAAGCGCGAGCGTGAGCAGACGGTCGAGGAACTCCCACGCGCGGTCGCCACGAAGGGTGACGTGCGCGCCGATCGGCTGACCCTCGCGCAGCTTGAACTGCGCGATGGACTTGCGGGCCTTCGTGACCTGCGGCTTCTGGCCGGTGATCTTGGTGAGGTCGGCGACAGCACCATCGATGATCTTGCTGTCGCGGGCCGCGTCACCGACGCCCGAGTTCACGACGATCTTCACGAGACCCGGAACCTGGTGCACGTTGGCGTAGCCGAACTGCTCGGTGAGCTTCGCGGCGATCTCGTTCTTGTACTTCTGCTTGAGGCGCGGCTGGACCCGGTTGGGCGTGCCAGCCTGCGCGGCAGTTGCGGTGTCGGTCATTACAGGTCCTTACCTGACTTCTTGGCGTAGCGGACGCGGACGGTCTTCGTGACGCCGTCCTTCGTCACCTTCTCCTCGCGGAAGCCGACGCGGGTCGGCTTCTTCGTCTCGGGGTCGACGAGCGCCACGTTCGACACGTGGATCGGAGCTTCCTGCGTCTCGATGCCGCCGGTCTTCGATCCGCGCTGGGTCTGGCCGACCTTGACGTGCTTAGTGACGAAGTTCACGCCCTCGACGACCACGCGGTCCTGCTCGACGAGCACCTCGAGAACGCGACCCTGCTTGCCGCGGTCTCCGCCGCGGGCCTGGCTCGCGCCCGTGATGACCTGCACGAGGTCACCCTTCTTGATGTTCGCTCCCATGGGGTCAGATCACCTCCGGTGCCAGCGAGATGATCTTCATGAACTTCTTGTCGCGCAGCTCGCGACCGACCGGTCCGAAGATGCGGGTACCACGGGGGTCGCCGTCGTTCTTCAAGATCACCGCGGCGTTCTCATCGAACTTGATGTACGAGCCGTCTGCACGGCGCGTCTGCTTCACGGTGCGGACGATGACCGCCTTGACGACGTCGCCCTTCTTCACGTTGCCGCCGGGGATGGCATCCTTCACGGTCGCAACGATCGTGTCGCCGAGGCCGGCGTACTTGCGCTTCGAGCCGCCGAGAACACGGATCGTCAGCAACTCCTTGGCGCCGGTGTTGTCGGCGACCTTGAGTCGGGATTCCTGCTGAATCACTTCTTACAACTCCTTCACAAGCAAGCCCGAGGCTTACTTGGCCTTCTCGAGGATCTCGACCAGACGCCAGCGCTTGGTAGCGCTGTACGGACGGGTCTCGTTGATGATCACGAGGTCGCCGATGCCGGCGGTGTTCAGCTCGTCGTGCGCCTTCACCTTGGTGGTGCGGCGGATGACCTTGCCGTACAGCGGGTGCTTCACGCGGTCCTCGACCTCGACGACGATGGTCTTGTCCATCTTGTCGCTGACGACATAACCGCGACGCGCCTTGCGGTAGCCGCGGGCGCCCGCCTCCTTGACGTCGTGCGCAGCGTGCTCGTGACCGGCGGCGACGGTCTCAGTCTCGGACTGAGCCTCGGCGGCCTTGGCCTTGGTGGCAGCCATTACTCCGCCTCCTCCTTCGTCTCGGCCGGCGCCTCAGCGGCATCTGCCTTCTTGGTGGACTTCGTCTTCTTCTCGGCCTTGGCAGGAGCCTCGACCGGGGCCGGCGTCGCACGGATGCCGAGCTCGCGCTCGCGGATCACCGTGTAGATGCGGGCGATGTCGCGCTTGACGGCGCGGAGACGGCCGTGGCTCTCGAGCTGGCCGGTCGCCGACTGGAAGCGCAGGTTGAACAGCTCTTCCTTGGCCTTCTTCAGTTCGTCGACGAGCTTCTCGTCGTCGAAGGTGTCGAGCTCGGGGGTAGCGAGCTCCTTGGTTCCGATCGCCATTACGCGTCGCCCTCCTCGCGCTTGATGATGCGTGCCTTGAGGGGCAGCTTGTGGATGGCACGGGTGAGTGCCTCGCGCGCCAGCGTCTCGTTGACGCCGGCGACCTCGAAGAGCACGCGGCCCGGCTTGACGTTCGCGACCCACCACTCGGGGGAACCCTTACCGGAACCCATGCGGGTCTCGGCAGGCTTCTTCGTGAGCGGACGGTCGGGGTAGATGTTGATCCACACCTTTCCGCCACGCTTGATGTGACGCGTCATGGCGATACGAGCGGACTCGATCTGCCTGTTGGTCACGTAAGCGGGCGTGATGGCCTGGATGCCGTACTCGCCGAAGGTCACCTTCGTGCCACCGGTCGCCTGGCCGCTACGGCCGGGGTGGTGCTGCTTGCGGTGCTTGACTCTGCGGGGAATCAACATGGTTATGCACTGGCTCCTTCTGCCGCTGGGGCCTCGGCCTGGGCGCGAGGCGCACGGCGCGGACGGTCGCTGCGCTCGGGGCGGCCGCTCTTGGCAGCGGCCTGCTCGCGCGCGAGTTCCTTGTTGGTGATGTCGCCCTTGTAGATCCAGACCTTCACGCCGATGCGGCCGAAGGTGGTCTTGGCCTCGTAGAAGCCGTAGTCGATGTTCGCGCGCAGCGTGTGCAGCGGCACACGACCCTCGCGGTAGAACTCCGAACGGCTCATCTCGGCGCCGCCGAGGCGACCGGACACCTGGATGCGGACACCCTTGGCGCCTGCGCGCTGCGCGCCCTGCAGACCCTTGCGCATCGCGCGGCGGAAGGCCACGCGGGCGGAGAGCTGCTCGGCGATTCCCTGAGCGACGAGCTGGGCATCCGCCTCGGGGTTCTTGACCTCGAGGATGTTCAGCTGGATCTGCTTGCCGGTGAGCTTCTCGAGGTCGGCGCGGATGCGCTCGGCCTCTGCACCACGGCGACCGATCACGATGCCGGGACGGGCGGTATGGATGTCCACACGCACGCGGTCACGGGTGCGCTCGATCTCGATGCGCGAGACACCGGCACGGTCGAGCTGCGTCGCCAGCAGGCGGCGGATCTTGACGTCCTCGGCGATGTAGTCGGCGTAACGCTGACCGGGCTTCGTCGAGTCCGAGAACCAGCGAGACACGTGGTCCGTGGTGATTCCCAGACGGAAGCCGTAGGGGTTGACCTTCTGACCCATTACTTGCTCGCCTTCTTCGTGCCCTGCTTCTTCGTCGCCTCGGCCTCCTCGGGGGTGGCCAGCACGATCGTGATGTGGCTGGTGCGCTTGTTGATGCGGAACGCGCGGCCCTGTGCACGGGGCTGGAAACGCTTCAGCGTCGTGCCCTCGTCGACGAATGCGCGGCTCACGTAGAGGTCGCGCTCGTCCAGGTACTCGTTGGTCGCGTCGGCCTTCACACGGGCGTTTGCCATTGCGGATGCCACGAGCTTGTACACCGGCTCGCTCGCGCCCTGGGGGGCGAACTTCAGGATGGCCAGGGCCTCCTGAGCCTGCTTGCCGCGGATCAGATCGACGACACGACGAGCCTTCTGAGGCGTGACGCGGATGTGTCGCACGCGGGCGATCGACTCCACCATTTCTCTCTCCTCCTCTTGTCACCGACTAGCGGCGACGACCCTTCTTGTCGTCCTTCACGTGTCCCCGGAAGGTGCGGGTCGGGGCGAACTCCCCGAGCTTGTGGCCGACCATCGTCTCTGTGACGAAGACCGGGATGTGCTTGCGTCCGTCGTGCACGGCGATCGTGTGGCCGAGCATGGCCGGGACGATCATCGAGCGGCGGGACCACGTCTTGATGACGTTCTTGCTGCCGGACTCGTTCGCGCGAACCACCTTGGTAAGCAGGTGCTCGTCGACGAAGGGGCCCTTCTTGAGACTGCGAGGCATCTTCTACTTACTCCTACTTGCGCTTCTTGCCGGCGTTACGGCGGCGGACGATCAGCTTGTCGCTTTCCTTGTTCGGGTGACGCGTGCGGCCTTCCTTCTGGCCCCACGGGCTGACCGGGTGGCGACCACCTGAGGTCTTGCCCTCACCACCACCGTGCGGGTGGTCGATCGGGTTCATCGCGACACCACGCACGGTCGGGCGGACGCCCTTCCAGCGCATGCGGCCGGCCTTGCCCCAGTTGATGTTCGACTGCTCGGCGTTGCCGACCTCGCCGATGGTGGCGCGGCAGCGCACATCGACGTTGCGGATCTCGCCGGACGGCATACGCAGCTGGGCGTAGGGGCCGTCCTTCGCGACGAGGCGAACGGATGCACCTGCCGAGCGGGCGATCTTCGCGCCCCCACCCGGCTTGAGCTCGATGGCGTGGATGACCGTACCGGTCGGGATGTTGCGCAGCGGCAGGTTGTTGCCCGGCTTGATGTCGGCGTTCGGACCGGACTCCACGATGTCGCCCTGACGGAGCTTGTCCGGAGCGATGATGTAGCGCTTGGTGCCGTCGACGAAGTGCAGCAGAGCGATGCGCGCCGTGCGGTTCGGGTCGTACTCGATGTGCGCGACCTTGGCGTTGACGCCGTCCTTGTCGTTGCGACGGAAGTCGATGACACGGTACTGACGCTTGTGGCCACCACCGATGTGGCGGGTGGTGATGCGGCCCTGGTTGTTGCGGCCACCGGTCTTCGACAGCGGCTTGAGCAGCGACTTCTCAGGCGTCGACCGGGTGATCTCGGCGAAGTCGGCCACGGACGAGCCGCGGCGACCCGGGGTCGTCGGCTTGTACTTGCGAATAGCCATAGTTGTTCCCTTGCTCCCTAGCCGACAGCCGTGAAGATGTCGATGGAACCGGACTTCAGGGTGACGATGGCGCGCTTGGTGTCCTTGCGCTTGCCGGCGCCGAAGCGGGTGCGGCGGGTCTTGCCCTGGCGGTTCAACGTGTTGACGGATGCGACCTCGACCTTGAAGATCTTCTCGATCGCGAGCTTGATCTCGGTCTTGTTCGAGCGGGGGTCGACGAGGAAGGTGTACTTGCCCTCGTCGATGAGCGAGTAGCTCTTCTCGGACACGACCGGAGCGATGATGATGTCGCGCGGGTCCTTGTTGATGGCGGCCATTACGCGTTCACCTCTTCCTTCTTCGTCTTGGATGCCACGAAGGAGTCGAAGGCACCCTTGGTGAAGACGATGTCGTCGGAGACGAGCACGTCGTAGGCGTTCAGCTGGTCGAACACCAGCGTGTGCACCGTCGGGATGTTGCGAACGCTCTTCACGCCCAGCTCGTCGCCGCGCTCGGTGACGACCAGAACGTGCTTGGACGCTGCGATTCCGTCAAGAAGCGCGACGGCGGCCTTCGTCGAAGGCGCCTCGCCTGCGATGAGCGACTCGACGACGTGCACGCGCGCACCGCGGGCGCGGTCGCTGAGCGAACCGAGCAGTGCGGCGGCGATCATCTTCTTGGGGGTGCGCTGTGCGTAGTCACGCGGAGTCGGGCCGTGCACGATGCCACCGCCGGTCATCTGGGGCGCACGGATCGAGCCCTGACGAGCGCGACCTGTGCCCTTCTGCTTGAACGGCTTGCGGCCGGCACCGGAGACCTCACCGCGGGTCTTGGTCTTGTGCGTGCCCTGGCGGGCGGCGGCGAGCTGCGCAACGACGACCTGGTGGATCAGCGGGATGTTGACCTGAACGTCGAAGATCTCCGCGGGAAGGTCGACGGAGCCGGACTTCTTGCCGGCGGCGTCGAAAACGTCGATCGAGGTAGCCATGTGACTACGCTCCCTTCACTGCGTTGCGGACGAAGACGATGCGACCGCGAGCACCGGGAACCGCGCCCTTGACGAGCAGCAGGCCCTTGGCGGCGTCGACCGAGTGCACCGTGAGGTTGAGCACGGTCACGCGCTCTGCGCCCATGCGGCCGGCCATGCGCATGCCCTTGAAGACACGGCTCGGCGTCGAGGAGGCGCCGATCGAACCGGGCTTGCGGTGGTTGCGGTGCGAACCGTGCGAAGCGGAGACGCCCTTGAAGTTGTGGCGCTTCATGACACCGGCGGTGCCCTTACCCTTCGAGGTTCCGACGACGTCGACCTTCTGGCCGGCCTCGAAGGTGCCCTCGACGGTCAGCTCCTGGCCGGGCGCGTACTCGGAAGCGTCAGCGGTGCGAACCTCGGTGAGGTGACGGCGCGGCGTGACGCCTGCCTTCTCGAAGTGGCCGCTCGCCGGCTTGTTCACCTTGCGAGGGTCGATCGAGCCGTAGGCGATCTGCACGGCGTTGTAGCCGTCGACCTCGGGCGTACGGATCTGGGTCACGACGTTCGGCGTGATCTCGACGACGGTGACGGGGATGAGCTTGTTGTTCTCGTCCCACACCTGGGTCATGCCGAGCTTCTTGCCGAGCAGACCCTTGACGGTCTTGGTCTCAGTAGTAGACATGGATGGACCCCTACAGCTTGATCTCGATGTTGACGTCGGCCGGCAGGTCGAGACGCATGAGCGAGTCGACGGCCTTCGGCGTCGGGTCGATGATGTCGATCAGCCGCTTGTGCGTGCGCATCTCGAAGTGCTCGCGGCTGTCCTTGTACTTGTGGGGCGAACGGATGACGCACACCACGTTCTTCTCGGTGGGGAGCGGCACCGGCCCGACGACGGTCGCGCCGGCACGGGTCACCGTGTCGACGATCTTTCGCGCCGAGGTGTCGATGACCTCGTGGTCATACGACTTAAGCCGAATGCGGATCTTCTGTCCCGCCATATCTGACTCTCTCTCTACTGTTCAGGCGTCATACGGCAGTCAGAGCCGCATTGGACGCAGTCGCGTTCTCACGCTTGCCGGCACCACGTGTGTCGCACCGCTGTTCTTCTGTCAAGGCAAGGGATGCCGTGGCTCACGCCGAGGCATCCCTCACTCTTCACCGGCCCCCGCGCTCGGGCGTGTCGCCGTCGCGGGCACATGGATGACCCATGGGCGTCGGGGTGTCGATTAAGCTGTGTCCTTCTGCCCGCGGCCTAGCCTGAACTCTCCCGGCCGACTCGATCGGCCCGTCTGAAGCGGCTATGCACTGCCTGGCAGTGATTCGGATGGCGGCACGGGGGCGCGCCTCACCGAAATGTTGAACCAGAAAAGTATGCCGGATATTTGGGTCTCGTGCAACTCGGGCGTGTCGCGGCTGCAGACCACCCGCTACATGACCACAGGACCCGCCGGAGAAAAGGGGATGCCCCGCCGTGTTTCGGGTACGGCGGGGCATCCGTGACGGTGTCTCCAGGGGGGTACTCAAGACCACCGTCGGTGCAACGCAGGCGCCAGAGCCACTTCGCGTGCACCTCGTCTAGCCCTTTCAGCGTAGGCAAATCTGAGCAAACGTCAACTGTCTCTTTCGGGGGGTCGACTGCATATTCTTCTGAGCCCGAAAAAGAGGCGTTCTCGCACCGGGCGAAGGTAGATTGTGTGGACACATCTCCATCGCTGGGAGCGACCACGGTCATCCCTGGATCGACGGCGATCGTGCGGGCAGGCGATTCGGGCGCGACAACCGTCGCAGCGCCGCCCAGGGGGCATGCATGATGAGTAGGACTGCGACCGGTAGTGTTGTCGCGCGATCGGCACGCCAGCGGGAGACGAAGTGACTTTTCGGCAAGCTTTGAACGCCATCTGGCAACGACGGCTTCTCATCATCGGGGTCGTGGTGCTGGCGGTGGCGGTCGCTGCCGTGTTCCTGCTGCGTCAGACGCCGGTGTACACCTCATCGATCACCGTGCGGATGAGCTCGCTGGCCACCTCGGCTGCCGCCAGTGGGCAGATCGGCACAGCCGCCGTGGACTTCGACCCGGCGAGCATCACCTCGCCCGCGGTTCTGGGGCCAGCCGCGAAGAAGGTCGGTGAGCCGGCGGTCGCCGGCGCGACGTGGGGCGTCGGCTACTCCCTTGGCCAGACGACATCGCAGAACCAACCGACGGTGATCATCATCACGGCGGAAGGTCGCAACTCCGCTCAGTCTCAGGAGCGGGCGACGGCTGTCGCAGAGTCCTACAACACCTACCTCACGGGCCAGATGGAGATCGCGAAGAAGGCGGCGGAGGCGCAGCAGGCGAAATGGACGGCCACCGCCGAGGTATATCAGGCGCAGGTCACGGCCAATCCCGCGAACTCCATCGCGCAGTCCAACCTCGCCAACGCCATCAGTTCCCTGGGAAATGCCACAGACACCATCAACAAGATCGACAGCGCCGGCAAGCCGCTGACCGTCACCCAGACCGCGACGCCCGGCGAGTTCCAGGGGACGAGTCCGCTCATCGCGATAGCGGTCGCTCTCGTCACCGGGCTCATCGCGGGAATCGGCATCGCCTTGATCTGGGATGCCTTCGACGACCGACTCCGCGGTGAGGAAGAGCTCGAGGCCCTCACCGGTCTGCCTGCACTCGGCGAGCTGGCCCTCGACAAGCGGATGCTGCGCCGCGGCGACTGGTTGCCGGCCGCGGGCCGCAAGCGCACGTCGTTGAACGAGGGCCTACGGGCACTCCGCACGACCCTGCAGGTGCTTCTGCCGCAGGGCAACGATGTCGTCGTGCTGACGAGCGTCGAGCCCGGCGACGGCAAGACGTTCGTGTCGTCGAACCTCGCCCTCGCATGGGCGAGGACGGGAAAGCGCGTCGTGCTGGTCGGCGGCGATTTGCGCAAGCCGGGGCTCGACGAGTATTTCGGCGATGTTGCCACAGGGCGAGGGCTGACCGAGCTGCTGCAGACGGCGGCCATCCGTGGTGCCGCGCCGAGCCGCGAAGAGATCGCTGACAGCCTGAACGCCACGAAATTCAGAGGCTTGAGCATCCTGCCTGCAGGCTCGGAACCGTGGGACCCTGCTGACCTGCTCGCCGTCGACGGGCTCGGCGACATCATCGCTTCGCTGCGTTCGCTGTGCGACATCGTGGTCATCGACTCTCCCCCGGCCCTCGCGCTGGTCGACGCCAGCCTGCTCGCCGCGCACTCGGACGGTGCGGTGCTCGTGGCATCCGTTCGCCGCACACGGCGCAAGCTGCTCGTGGAGACGCTGCGCGCGCTCGCGAGCAACGGCATCACCGTGCTGGGAACGGTGGCCAATCGGTCTCGCCGGCGCATCCCCAAGTCGTACTCCGCGTACTACGGCGCCTCGAACAAGAACCGGCGTCGCCCGACCGTGATCGCCCAGGGAGACGAGGTTCCGGCACAGGTGGTGCCTATTGCGCCCGAAGACGATTTCGACGAGGGCTTCATCGACATCGCGAACGCGGACGTCGATCCGACGCGCGCCGCTGACATCTCGTCGCCGTCCGACGACCCTGCTCCTGCCGACCGTGGGCACGACTCGGCTGAGGGCGAGAAGGTCTGATCGTGAGCGGCTCGTCGTACGCCGACGAGGTGAACGGACCCGACCTCGAGCAGGGCGTCGGGGCGGATGTCACGAGCATCCTTTTCATCTGCACCGCGAACCAGTGCCGTTCGGTGATGGCCGAGGTCATCGCCCGCAGGCGATTCTCCGGTCTGCCGTTCGTCTTCGCGTCGGCCGGGCTCATCGAGGGCGGCAGGTCGATGCCGCCGAACGGAGTGATGGTCGCGAGGGAGTGGGGGTACGACACCTCATCCCACATCAGCAAGCGCGCAGACACCCGCGCCCTTGGCGGCTGGGACGTCATACTCACCATGACGAGGCAGCACGTGCGCGAGCTCGTCGCTGCTGACAGCGAGCTCTGGCCCCGCGTGTTCACCCTGCCCCAGTTCGTGAGATGGCTCGATGACCACCCGCCGCGCAGGCACGTGTCGCTGCGCGGGTGGATCGAGCAGGAGGCTGCCGATCGACCGCGCTCCGACATGATCGGGTCGAGCTCGGATGACGACATCGCCGACCCCGTCGACGAGCCGCCAGAGGCGTGGCATGACCTCGTCGCGGAGCTCACCAGGGAGATCGACCGTGTCGCGGAGCACCTGGTGCCAGGGCGCGAGAACGTGCAGCGGATGACCTGGGTTCAATAGACAGGGTTCAGAGAACAGGGTTCCGTATCCGGCGCTAGACGCCCATCCAGTCCTTCATGCGGTCGCCGAACGTCGAGCCGTCGAAGAGCCTGGCACGCCGACGGCAGTCCTCCGGATCCATCGAGAGCGCGACCTCGACGGCCCTACGCAGCTCCGCAGGGTCGGTGGAGGTGAACAGTGAGCCGGAGACGCCGTCGAGCACGGTCTCCGCTGCGCCGCCGATGGCGTTGCCGACCACCGGGGTACCCGCGGCCATGGCCTCGACGGGCATGATGCCGAAGTCCTCGATGGGTCCGAAGAAGAAGACAGCGGCCCTGCGGTAGAGGGCGCGCAGCAGGGCGTTCGATGGCCGCGTCACGAACGTGACACGGCCGGGGTGCTCGGCGGCGAGCGCCGTCAAGCGTTCACGCTCAGGTCCGTCTCCCGCGATCACCACCGGCAGGTCGGCGGCGACGCCGGCCTCGATCGCGAGGTCGAGGCGTTTGTACGGCACGAAGCGCGACGCGCCGAGCAGAAAACCGGAGGGAAGGGCATCCAGGATCGCCAGCTCATCTGGGGTGAGCTCGTCGTCGCTACCCGGGAACACGCTGAGGTCGACCGGCGGGTAGATCACGGTGCTCTCGCGGTCCCAGCACCGCTCGATGCGCTCGGCGATGAATCTGCTGTTGGCGGCGATCTTCACGGGCTCCTGCGCGCGGCGGCGGTCGATCGAGCGCAGCGGCTGCGCGACGGCCCGAGCGAGCGCTCCCGCGCCGCGCTGGTCGATCTCCGGCTCCCAGATGTAGCGGGCGGGGCTGTAGGTGTAGACGAACTTGGGCACGTCGCGCTCGGGCCGTCGCATCCTGGCATGATGCGCGAAGAGATGGGTGCAGCAGAGCAGCCACTCGGCGTCGGGTACGGCAGGCAGCCTGCGCCACCACTCGAGCAGGAACGGCATGGATGCCGCCTTGTGGTCGCGTAGCGGCGTGCGCGCGAGCCAGCTCTGGCTGACGCGCCCAGGTCCGTACCGGTCGTCGACGTCGTCCCACGGGCAGACGATCGGAGCATCGGGGAACGCCTCGGCGAGGGCGTCGACCACCCGTTCGCCGCCGCCGACCGACTCCATCCACTCGTGCACGATCACACCGGTCACTCGCGCTCCCCCATTCCACGCTCCCCCATTCCGGGCTTCACCGTTCAGTCCCGGCCAAGGCCGGGCCCACCGACGCCGAGTCCGCCGAGCACGGAACCGAAGTCGGCGACACGGTCCTTCCAGTCCGGCACGTCGCCGGCGAGTACCGTCGCCTCCCAGCGCTCGAGACGCATCGCGACGGCCGCGGGGAACGCGTCGGACGGAACAGCATCAACACCCTCCGCGTCACGGAAACCGGCAACCGGAGTGCTGACCGTCGGCCGTCCGACCGCGCGGTACTCGTACAGCTTGATGGGGTCGAGGCTCTCGGTGAAGTCATCGACCACGTGCGGCACGATCAGCACGTTCGCGTGCTGCAGGTACCCCGGCACCTCGTCGCGCGGCCTTGCACCGGCCACCACGATGCGAGGATGCGCGGAGAGCCTCGCGCTGTTCGCGGGCGTCAGCGCGTTCGGGCCGATCAGCACGACGGTGCCGTTCCCGGCGGCATCCGCCGTTCGCACGACGAGGTCGACGTCGAGCCTGTCCTCGTGCAGGGTTCCGACGTAGAGCGCGACCGGGCCGTCCGGCAGGTCGGCAGGCCGAGGGGCCGGGCGACGGTATCGCTCCACGTCCACGGCATTCGGAATGAGATGTACCGGACGGAAGACGCCCTTGGTACGCTCCAGCCCCGTCGAGCACACCACCACCTCGTCGCAGCGTCGCAGCAGCTCGGCGTCGGCCGCCGCGATGCGGTCGTGCTCGCGCTCCCCGCGCTCGGCTGCGACCCAGTCATCCGTCATGTCGTAGAGGCTCGGCCAGCCGAATGCGTCGATGAGGGATGCCTGGCCGGGGTCGTTGATCCAGAGCACTCCGTCTCGCCATCCGAGCCTCGAGACAGCACGACGGATGCCCGCCGTGACCAGATCGTCGGCGATGCGACCGGCGCGACGCGGCAGGGCCTTCGTCGGTTGGTAGAGGTGCAGCCGGCCGTCGTAGCCCTCTCCCGTGCGCAGCCCGCTGCCCAGCGCGGCCCGTCGGCCGGACGCCAGGGCGAAGAGCGGGTCGGCGGGCGGCTCGATGAACAGCACCTCGAGCGACGGGACGGAGGCGAGGAGGCCATCGATCACGTACTGGTTGCGGCGCCAGACCTCGTTCCACGCCTCGAGCGAGGCGACCACCAGGTGCTTCGACGCGCCTCGTGCTGCCCGCGCCTCCGCGCCCGTGGTGTCTCTCGTGGTCACTCCGGCCTTCGCACGTGCGACCTCGTCGAGCAGCCGCATGGTCGCGGCCGTCTGACCGGCCGTGCCGAACGCCTCGCGTTGCCTCGATCGGAGGGCGCGGCCGTACTCTGCTCGCCGCTCGGGGTCGGTGATCAGCCCGGAGAGCAGGCTGCCGGCCTCCTGCGCATCGTCCACGGCGAAGAGGGCAGCCCCCTCCACCGACCCGACGGTCTCGAGATGACCACCGCCCGCTGCCGCCACGACGGGAAGCCCGTACGACATCGCCTCGAGTACTGCGAGGCCCAGTCCTTCGCGCGGTGTCGGTGCGATCAACACGGATGCCCTGGACAGCCATCCGGCCACGTCTGTCTGGAACCCGACGAAGTCCACGGTGTCGGCGACGCCGAGCCGGGCGGCGAGATCGCGCAACCCCGCCTCGTCGGCGCCCTCACCCGCGATCACGAGGCGCCACCCCTCGGGACGCTGAGCAACGGCCCATGCACGGATGGCGATGTCTGTGCGCTTCTCCGCCTCCAGACGCTGCAGGGCGAGCACGATGGGTTCGCGTGCAGCCTCGTCGACGTCGGGGACGTCGGCCACCCCGGTGTGCACGACGACGCTGTCGCCCTCGACGTTCGCCGCCACGAAGCGCGAGATGGCGAGCTGGCCGGCCATCCGCCGACCGGCAGACTTCGCGAGAACCCGATTCACCGGGTTGCCGCCTCGCTGCGCGGCGAAGTGGCGAACGCTGACGACCGGAGCCCGACGGATGCCCGGCGCCGTGCCGACCAGATCGGCGATCGTCATGTGTGTGACGATCACATCGGCATCAGGGATGCGCCGAAGCGCCCGGTAGGCGACCGCCGCTGTCGCGCCGGCGCGCCAGGTGATGCCGGCCTTCTGCAGCACGGTCCCCATCGTGTCGAGACCGCCGCCGATCACGGTCACCCGACAGCCGGCATCGTGCAGGGAGAGCGCCGAGTGCAGAACATAGCGCTCGACACCGGCGAAGGCCTCAGAGCACACCACGTGCACGACGTGAAGGCCGCCCGTTCTCCGAGCGGCCGCGCGTCGCGGGCCGACCGCACCGGTCTCGACGGCTACCGGTCCGTGCCGGAACAGCGCAGCTCTTCGCCGGGCGGCGGCACCGCGCTCCCCGGGAAGCACTGCGCCTCTGGCCGCCGCGCCCAGGTAGGTGCCAGCACGGTAGAGCTGCCATCCGCCCGCGCCGTAGTGCTTGCGGATGTACCGCTCCGCACTGCCGTAGAAGTGCCGCTCCCTCACCCGAGGATCGCCGCCGGTGCCCGCGCCTTCGTGAGTCGCGTCCACGTCGGCCACCGCGATGTCCCAGCCGCGCGAGCGCGCGCGTCGCTGCCAGTCGGTCTCCTCCGCGTAGAGGAAGAACCGCTCGTCGAGCCGACCGATGTCATCCAACGCCGCACGTCGCAGCAAGAGCGCCGAGCCGATCGCGAAGTCGTGGCTGCGGCGCAGCCCGCCGAGTCCGGCCGCCTCGATCCACGCGCCGGCCGGCGTCGGGAAGGGCCACCAGACGCGAACCCGCGCTCCCGTTTCAGGTTCGGTCTGCGTCGCACCGACTGCTGCCAGGCGCGGTGTGGAGTGCAGCAGCTCGTGCATCCGATCGATGCCTTCACGGCCGAGGCGGGCGTCGGGGTTGAGCAGCAGCACATCTCGCTCACCGTCGCCCGCCGCCTCGATCGTGTCGAGCCCGAGGTTCACGCCCCCCGCGAAGCCCAGGTTCGCGCCAGCATCGACGTAGTGGGCGCCGTGCCGCTCAGCCAGCTCCCGCGTCTCGGGGAGCGACGAGTTGTCCACGATGGTCACGGGCAGACCGTCGCCAAGCTCGGCGAGGCACCCGACGAGCGGATCCGGCGAGCCGTACGCGACGATGAGTACGTGCGGTCCGGTGGTCGCGCCGGCATCGGCGTCGCCGAGGATCGACTCGTACAGCTCGCGCTGCAGCGTCGCCACGTTCTGCCAGGTGAACCGTGCGGATCGCTCCAGCCCGGCCGTCCGATGTTCGTGCCAGCGGCCAGGGTCGAGCGCACGCTCGATGGCGACAGCGAGCGCCGCCGGGTCGCCGGGCGGCACGAGCACACCCGCATCGCCGACCACGTCGGGAATGGCCCCCGAGTCGCTCGCCACGACGGGAACGCCGGAGGCCATCGCCTCCACAGCGACCCGGCAGAACTGCTCGAGCCAGTTCGGCCGCGGAAGCGAAGGGACGGCGAGGATGTCGAGGTTCCTGTACCGCTCGGCGAGCTCCTCACCGCTCGCGAAGCCGAGGAACCTCACGCGATCGGAGATCCCGAGGTTGATCGCGAGGGCCTGCAGCTCTGCACGCTGAGGACCGTCGCCGGTGAGCTCCACACTCCAATCGTCGTGGCCGACGACGGCGTGCAGCAGCACGTCGACGCCCTTGTGTGCCTCCAGCCGTCCGACGTAGCCGATGGTCTTCACGCTGTCGGCCGGCGGCATGCGATCGGCGGGCTCGAACGTTCGCACGTCGACGCCGAGCGGTATCTCGACGGCCGGCCCGGCGAGCCCCTTCGCCGTGAGGATCTCGCCGGCCTCGCGGTTGCAGACGTACGCGGCAGCAGCACCGCGTAGAGCGATCCGCTCGAACCATCTGAACGGCATCGGGTACCGCTTGCGGATGTTCTGCGCCGAGTAGAGCAGGTAGGGCGCCTTGCTCCCCCTCAGGCGCCTGATGAGCAGCACCTCTGCCGTCGCCAGGGCGTTCGGCTCCTCATGAAGGTCGATGAGATCGGGCTTGCTGCCGATCGCACGCCAGATCGGCCGCGGGTCGTAGGCGAACACGCTTGGATGCCTGCCGATCGTGCGCGCGCCCCGCACGAACCCGTCTTCCTCGGCGTCGAGCCGCACGTCGCGGCCGCCCTCGTTCCAGACCCTCGCCGAGATGAGCTCGACGTCGACACCCTGTTCGCGGAGCTCACGCTCACGCTGTCGCCACGCGGACACCACTGCGTGATGGGCGATGCGGAGCACCTTCATGGCTGTCCTCGGGGTAGGTGACGAATCCTCTCTACCTTAACGGCGCGGCGCCGCCCCGCCCCTGCGCTGGGCCCGTCATCCGCGGCACTGCCGGCTTCACCGGGACGATTGGCGTCGGCAACGGAACACCGCGCCCAGGCCGCGAATGCTTCGACGGCTTCAGCAGCTCCCATGTCACTGGCTCGCCTCGGGCGCGCCGATCGTCGTCGAAGGCCTTGACGCCGTAACAGATGCCCGCAACGATCCACAGCAGGGATGCCTGCCCGGCCACCCAGTACAGGTCGAACTGAGCCTGGGTGAAGCGCATCGCCACCACGGCGACTCCGACCGTGCCGTAGACAGGGTCCATCTTCCACAGGTACCAGCCGGCCACCGCGAACAACGTCAGGAATCCGATCAGACCGAAGACCCCGACCGTCGTGAGCACCTCCAGCTCGGCGTTCGGTGGTTGGAAGGACTGGAACTCGCCCGCGAATCGGCCCGTGTACCACCAGCGCATTCCGACGCCGAAGATCGGCGACTTCAGCCAGATCTGCACCGATTGGGCGTACCAGTCGACGCGCTGGTGGGCAGAGTTGAACTGGTTGTCGGACGCAAGCTGCGAGGTCAAGGCGCTGATCACCCATGCGATGCCGGGGATGGCGGCGAGCCAGACGATGCGCACCCGTCTACCGGTCTGCGGCCGGGCACGGATGCTGACGATGAGGATGCCCACGATCTCGCCCACGAGGCCCTGCCTCGACTGCGCAGCGATGACGGCCACGGAACAGATGATGACGGCCAGCCACGACCATCCGCGAGACCAGCGCAACCAGATCGGTCGCGCGAAGGCGATCACGGCCGCCGCCCCCAGCATGCCGCCGATCGTGTTCTTGTTCAGGTCGGTGAGGAAGACCGGCTGGAACTCGTGCGTGTGCAGGTAGGTCGAGAGCGAGACGAAGATCGTCACGACGCCGATGCCGCAGCATCCCAGCACGTAGAGGGTGAGCGCGAGGCGAGCCCGGTCGGCGCGGCCGATCACGAATCCGACGATCAGGCTACCGAGCACGAGGAACACTTCGTGCACCCACTCGACCGCGTTCGACCCGTAGCGGTTGAGTATCTGAGTCGGGATCGCTGTTGCCAGGTAGAACACACCCGCCCAGACCAGTGGTCGAAGGACTCCGGCACCGCGTCCTCTCAGGTGGAAGAGCGACACGATGGATGCGAGCGCCAGCACGACGTCGGAGATGCTGAGCGCGCCGCCGACTCTGGTGAGAACGAGGGTGGCGGGAACGGCGAGAACGGGGATGATCGTGTAGTCGGTCGCCGCGACTCCCGCGAACAGCACGACGATGCCCACGGCGAGCGCAAGCAAAGAGCTGTGCACGCTGAGAACACCGAGCGCTACGCCGACGACCGTCGCGAAGGCGCCGATGGCGATCAGCATCGGAGCGATCGCAGCGACCTTCATCCTCGCGCGATCCATGCACACATGCTAGCGATCGGCGGCCAACGCTCCCGTCCCCTTCTGGGCACCGCCCGATGCTGCAAGGCTCAGATCTCGTCGAGCACGTCGACGAGATTCCGCCACGCCCACGCCCAGTCGCGTTCGACGGCGCGAGCCCGAGCGGCCGTCGCATAGCTCGCACGCAGCTCGGGGCTCGCGACCAGCCTGCCGATGGCATCCGCCAGCTCCTCAGGACGCGCCGAGTCGAAGAGCACGCCGGCGTCGCCGAGCAACTCGGGGATGCCTCCGCTGCGGGCAGCGACGATGGGAAGGCCTGCAGCCATGCCCTCCCCGACGGTGAGCGGGCAGGGGTCGGGCCAGCGCGACGGGATGACCAGGATGTCGGCACGCCTCACCAGCTCGGGTAAGTGCTCACGGTCGACGAACGGCTCGAACCGCACCGTCCCCCGCGCCGAGCCGGCCAGCTCACGAAGCCTCTGCTCGTAAGGGGACAGCACCGCCTTCGGGTCGAATCCGTGGCTGCCGACCACGATGTACTCGACGTCACGGTTGTCGACCACGGCCGCGGCCTCCAGCAGGATGTCCGCGCCCTTCTCTGGGATCGCCCTGCCGAGGAACATCACACGGAGGGGGCCAGGAAGCCGGATGTCAGTGGGTGTGAATTGGGCGGTGTCGACGCCGTTGATGACCGTGCGAACCCTCTCGTGCAGCGAGCGCGGCAAGTGCTCGCGCAGCTGGGCCGCCAGCGAGTCGCTCACGCTCACGATGCGGGCCGCGTCTCCGAGAACGCGAGATGCCTCTGCCCGCGAGTAGCTGCGCAGCACGTCGTTGTGTGCATAGAGCACCGTCGCGTGCCGCTGTTCGCGCATCAGCCACGGGACGATCGGCGCGTTGTGGGCGAGCACGATTCCGTCCGGCTGGTCTCGCAGGCTCTCCGCGGCAGGGCGGAAGTAGTCAGCAGCACCTCGTCGCGGCATCCCGATACGCGCCAGCCCGGCGTCGACGATTCTCGTGCGAGACCCTGGTGCGGGCACGCCGACGTAGTCGACGATGGCGGCCGAGTCGTAGCGCGGGCTGTAGGTGTCGTCTTGCAGCACGACGCGCTGCGGGTGGCGCTCGGTATCCCCAACGATGGTGGCTCCGGTGGCGAGTCCGTGCACGACGGTGGGGATGGCGGAGCCGGTGCGCGGCGAGAAGTGATCACCGGGAGTGATCACGTGATAGATCGGAACGGGCCGCACATCTCGCTCGCCGCCTGCCGTCATGCGCCCATCGTAAGGGAGGGCGGGCGCCGGCTCAGCCCGCGACCTCGTTCCAGATCGTCGCATGTTCCGCGGCGCATCGTTCCCAGGTGAACTCGGCCGCTCGCGCACGTCCCCTGGCGCGCAGGCCCTCGCGGTCCACGTCCCCTCCGAGCACAGCAGCGATGCCGTCAGCGATCCCTTCACCTGTAGGTGCCACCAGTACCGCGGCGCCCCCGGCCACCTCGGGCAGAGAACTGGTCTCCGCCGCCACGACTACGGTGCCAGCAGCCATCGCCTCCAAGACGGGAAGCCCGAAGCCCTCGTGAAGCGATGGCACGACCACCGCTTCGGCTCCCGCGATGAGTCCCGGAATCAGATCCCCTTCGACACGCCCAAGCAGAACGACCCGCGGCAGGTCACGGAAGAGTTCGGTCCGACGCGGATGGGCTGGGCCGGACAATGCGAGGCTGACCTCCGGATGCTTTCCAGCAATCCGGCGCCATGCCTCCGCCAGCGCGGCCAGATTCTTGCGCTCGCTGGCGCCACCTGCATGCAGGATGTACGGTCCTTCGAGCCCGATGCGCTGAAGCGCCGCAGCATCCAGGGCGGCCGGGTCGCGGAATCGGTCATTCACACCGAGATGCACCACACGCGTGTTGTCGAGGCCGAACATCTCGACGGCGTCCGCTGCTGTCGCCTGCGAAACGCACACGACTGCCGCTGCCGCACGCAGCTCTTCCGGTGCGGTCGCGATGGGTGTTCCCTCGTCTGGAAAGCGCCATGCGACGACGTCGTGCAGCGTGACTATCTCGCCGGGAGTCGGCGGCAACGTGAGGCTCATGCGATGCACCAACGCGCCTCTCGGATACACGATCCGCCCGAATGCGCGGCGCACGCCCGTACCGGCGCGCTCCAGCACACCGACGGGGATGCGCCGGTTGCCGGGCAGCTCGGATCGAAGCGACCTGACCACGAGATGCTCGACGGCCCAGTCCTCGCCCGTCGCGGCCAGCGCTGTTGCGGCTCGAGTTCCGATCTCGTGCTCATAGACCTGAGCACCCATCGGCGCAGCACTCGCCGCGGTTGCGATCGCAAGACGATTCATGCCAGACCGAGCCCCCTGTAGGCAAGTCGGACGGACGCAGAACGCGGAACCGTCGCGTCCCAGGGTAACCAGTCGGAGGGGTGAGATTGCCACTACGCTCTCCGGCAGGAGTTGGGAGTCCTTGGACAACGGAGGGACATCGATGCGAGTGGGAATCGATGCGGAGCCTGTCTCGAGCGTGTACCGGGCACTCGAGGAGTTCGGCGACCGCTATCGCCGTCGCATCTACACCTCGGTGGAGATCGATGCATGCGGTGGGCCCGACGCCCGACCGGAAGATGCCGCGGAGGGACTTGCCGCTCGTTTCGCAGCGAAAGAGGCGACTCTGAAGGTGCTGCGTGTCGGCGACCGAGTGCCGCCCTGGACCGACATCGAAGTCGTGCACCGGCCCGATGGTTCGCCTTCGCTTCGACTTCGAGGGGTGGCGGCCGAGCTCGCAGAGGAGGCGTCGCTCACCGCCTTCGACGTTTCGCTCACCCACACCGCCGAACTCGCCATCGCCGTGGTCATCTCGGCAGAGTAGATGTCGCCCTCAGGTGAAAAGCGACATCACGTGTGGACGACTCCGCCGGCTGCGCGCATGGGCGCTTCTAGATCTCTTTCCGAGCGACGAGGACCCCGGCATTCTGCCGCAACAGCCCGTCATTGCCGAACATGACGAGTGCCGCGTGCGCATCTCGGATAATCCGCTCGATGACCATGCCGCCGTCGCGGTGAATTCCCGCGATGCCGCAGATCTGCAGCGCCTTGCTCGCAGTCTCGGTGGCGACGGCGGTGCTCGCCACCTTGAGATTCCTCAGGCTCGAGAGGAACGAGATGTCGTCAAGGCGTGATTCGGCCTCCAGCCGCTCGAACCGCGACACGACGGCGGCAAGGATGCCTCGCACCTTTTCAACTTCGAGCAGGAGCTCAGCCAAGCGGTTCGCGCTCGGCGGCGTCGTCCCTACGGACCGTCGAGCCTCGGCGCGCACTGCGGTGTGCGCCTCGCGGAGGGCGGCCTCAGCGATCCCGACGTACGCGGAGCCCGCCAGCACGTGGCGTGCCTGGATGAAGCCGCCGTTCATCACTTCCGACCACGGCGCAGGGAAGATTGCCCCTTCCTCGATGTTCGCCTGGATCCGCAAGCCGTAGCTGCACGTTCCACGTAGTCCGAGGGTGTTCCACGTCGAGGTCTGCTCGAGGTCGGCGCTCGCGGCGGGGACGGCCAGGTAGAGCCGGTCGTCGCTGGCGGCGTCCGGGGCGCGGCGCACGTGGGTCATGATCACATCGGCATTCAGCCCGTATGAGCACGCCAGCGTCGTGCGGTCGATTCGCGCGGCACCGTCTTCCGTGACGAGTGCGCCGCCGCCGTCCGGAGTCGGACGCTCGCTGGTCGCGTTGGCCAGAAGGATCTGCTGGTCGACGACCTGGGCAAGCAGGCTCCTGAGCCAAGGAGTGTCCCCGTGGCGAGCCAACGTGTAGACCTCGATCGTGTGCATCGCAAGCACCAGGGCACTCGACGTGCAGTAGTGCGACAGGACGCGCACGACGTCAGACATCTCACCGACGGTGGCGCCCAGGCCGCCCAACTCCGTCGGTACGACGGCGGACAGCAGTCGTTCCTCCCGGAGGGCCGCAATCGTCTCGGCAGGGAATCGTGCCTGAGAATCGACATCCCGGGCGGCCGGACCCGCCACGGTTTCACCGATCCGCAACGCAATCGCCATAAGGCTCTCGTCCCGAGACGCCTCGTCCGGAGACCCCGGTTCCCTCATGTTCTCCATGAAAGCCAAGGCTATCGACAGGACGCCCGTGACGCACTCACGATGTGCCGGTCACGACTACCTGGGACAAGATCCGCTCGCGCACCCTTCGGCGTGCGTCATGGTCGGGTGCGGTACCGGACACTCGCACGACATACTCCATCATCCCTTCGTGCGGGTCGATGTCATCGCCGGCACCGCGCTTGGGGACCACCGACTCCACGCCATCGATCGTGCCGAGGGTCTCGAGGCCTTCGACCGACGTGATATGCCGCAGTTCGGCCGGAGGCAGCACGTAGACCGAGTACCCGACGTCGGTCGGGCTGGGCAGGTCCTCGAAGACGAGGAGCTCGCCCACTGCGATCCGCATCGCCGCCTGGAAGATATTGATGCCGAGCGCGTGCTGGAGGAGATCCGGAAGAGCACTGCCCCCTGGTCGCGGGTTGATTTCGATCACGACGGGCCCTGCGTCGGTTACCTTGAGCTCAACGTGCAGAGCGCCGAACGCGATGCCCAGCGCACGTACGGACGAGACCGCGGCCGCGACGAGCTCGCTGTAGAGCTGGGCGGACACCTCGGCGGGAAAGAACAGCCCGGCCTCGCGGAAGGGTTCGACGAGGGGATGACGGCCGGTGGCACCGAGGGTGCTCACAACGCCGTGGCTGACCAGCACCTCTACCGAGACATAGGCGGCGTTGTCCGGACCGGTGACCGCCTGGGAGGGGGCGGGGATGAACTCCTCGATCATCATCGAGTCATGCCAGGTATGCGATAGGACCTCCCGCAACCGTTCCGGCGTGTCCACCCGAGCCATGTCGCGACTGCTCCTACCGACTCGGGGTTTGAGCACCAGAGGAAAGACGGCGCTCGCCTCGACGTCCACGAGCCGTTCCGCATCCCCCTTCAGCGTGTCGACATCCCAGAATCGCGGGGTTGGCATCCCGTGGTCACGCAGCGCCGTGCGCTGCTCGAACTTGTCCGCCAGTTGAGCCGCGGTTCGTCGGCTGTGATAAGGCAGCCTCAGGATGCCGGCAACCTCCGCCGTCCACGGCACGTTGGCTTCGTTGAAGGCGACGATTCCCATCGGATCGTGCTCTGCGACGACTGCCGCTGCCGCCTCGGGCGCGAGTCCGGACACGTCGACGACAACGCCCGAACGGCGCAGGATGCGGGCATAGCGCAGGGTCTCAGCGTCGTCGCGAAGCGTGACCCATAGGGGTCGGCACACACCGGCGGCCGCCTCCACATAGGTGAGTGGAAAGAACTCGCGCTCTGGACTGTCAAGGACGATGGCGAGCACCGGCAGCTGACTGCTCGATTCGGATGGCACCATCACGCCAGTATGCCCTCCCGTGTTGCGACCGTTCCATGCCGGCTTCCGATGCCGAGCCGCATGCGCACATCAACGCGGATGGGTCAAACAGCATGCGTCCCACTACCCTGTCGGGTGAGGGCCGGCTGTTGGCTGCCCGATCCTCCATCGCCGGAGATCCGCCGACCCCGTAGCGCGCGCTGCGAGACTGGAGTATGCCGATGTCCTCGGTCCGCATCGCGGTGCTTCATCATGCCCGCTCGTTCTTCCCGATGGATCTCTTCCAGCGCACTCGCGACACTGCCGAGCTGATCTGGGTGCTCGACGATGCCTTCGCGGACGATCCCATGATCGGTCGGCTGCTTCGACGCCTCGGCACCGTCGTGGACATCGCCGGTCTGGACGACGACGAAGCCGCGACCCGGATCGCCCGGGAGTCGCCGGATGGCATTCTGAGCTTCGTCGACGATCAGATTCCGCGGGCGGCCGAGCTCGCTCGCCGGCTCGGCCTGCGTTACCACAGTCCGGAGCTCGCTCGGATCCTCACCGACAAGGGCGCGCAACGCGAAGCCCTCGCGCACGGCGGCGTAGCGGAGCCCTCCTACTCTCGCGTTCCGGCGGCCAGCTCTCGCGAGACCCTGGAGGCGATCGCAGACCTCTCCTCTTTCCCCGTCGTGCTCAAGCCGGTGTCGGGGATGGGCAGCCGTGGTATCCGGCTGTTGCGAGATCGCGAGGAGCTGCTCGAGCTGGCAGGAGATCCGATCGACCACGTGGTCGAGGAGTTTCTTCCCGACCGCGACGGTCTACCTGGCTGGGCGGCCAGCTATCTCTCCGTCGAGACTGTCGTCGCTTCGGGTGTCACCCATCATGTGGCGTTGACCGGGCGGTTTCCGCTTGAGCCGCCATTCCGCGAGACCGGGAATTTCATCCCCGCGCTGGCGGACGAGCAGCTCCGCGGGCAGCTGCTGATGATGGTGGACCAGGCCGTGGCGACCCTCGGAGTGCGCGACTCCGTGCTGCACACCGAGATCAAGTTGACACCCGACGGTCCACGCCTGATCGAGATCAACGGCCGGCTCGGTGGTCGTCCCGGCTTCGTGCTCGCCGAGGTCAGTGACGTCAACCTCTTCGCGATCGCTTGTCGGGTGGCGGCTGGCGTTCCGGTTGAGCTCGACGGGCTGGTCCCACTGAGCGGGGTGGGATTCTGGCTGATGATCCAGCCGCCTGTCGACGCGCGCACTCTGACCACCCTCGACGGTCTGGACGAGGCGGCGGCGCTGCCGGGCGTGAGCCTGGTCGACCCCAAACGCGCGATGGGCCAGGGCGTCGACTGGCGCGAGGGCACTGACGGGCAAGTCGTGACGGTGCGAGGAGCCGTCCCCGATCACGGCAGCCTCGGTTCTTTGGTGGGCCGGCTGCATGAGACGCTACGACTCGAGTACGAGCGGGAATGACTGCGGGCACCGTGAAGGGCCAGCCTTTGTCCTGAACGACCTGAAGACGTCGCCTACTCGGTCACACCGACCTGTAGGAGCGCCTGGCGGATGGCGGCGATGGACTGGAAGGTGCTCTTGCGGAGCATCTCGTCGGTGAACTCCACCTCGAAGCCGTCCTCCAGCGCGAGCATCACGCTGACGCTGGCGTGAGAGGTCAGGCCAGCACGATAGAGGTCGTCGTCGGCGGCGAGATCCGCCGCGGGACCCCGCAATTTGGCATGGCCGTCGAGCACTTCGCGGATCCTCGCGTCGATCGTGTCGCTCATAGTTTCCCAGGGTCTTTCTCTCACGACTTCCGCGTCCGATCCGGTGCGGAACGCGGACGCCTCGACTCTATCCTGACCGTCCAGCACATCAGGATGCGATGGCGTCGGCACGGTATTCGTCCAGGCGTCCGCGGATTGCACTGATCGCCTCATCCTGTCCCTTGCCAGCACGAAGGGAATGGTCTGCGCTCGGCAGCGCAACGGAGCGGAAGCGACGTGGATCCGACAACGGGCGACCCCAGAGTGCCGACCAGGCCCGCGTCTCGACGATCTCGTCTCGCTCACCGACACCCATCAAGAAGGTCAGCCGGCTCCCGCCCCGCACGATTCGTCTCGGCACCCACAGCGGGGAGGACTGCGGAACGATCATGTCCCACGCGTCCCAGAGCATCCGCGCCGTACGGGCATGACGGATGGAGAGCCGATTCAACACGGTCGGCATGTGGCTGAACGCCGTCCACTTCCGCGACATCGTCGTGATGTAGCTCGCCTGCGTCACCCGCAAAGGCACATTCACACAGATCGCTTCCCGCACGGTGCCCGAAAGCGACGCCTCAAGCACCGAGACCCCCGAGGAGCACAACCCGAGACCGATCACGCCGGCCTGAGACGAGAGCCCTCGCACGACCGCAGGGACATCCTCCATCCACCGCTCAGAGAGCAGTTCGTCGTCGTGACCGCCGTCCGCCGTCGCACTATCGCCGACGCCGCTCTGATCGACTCGCAATGACAAGAAGCCCTCGGCAGCGATCTCGCGGCTGAGTCGTACCCAGATCCGACCCGAACCGATGTGCCGCTCGGCGGCGACGTTGACCATCAATACACGCGGCAGCGCGCTGTCATTGACGGCTCCGTGTGTCTCCATGGCGAAGAGGCGTCCCTCTGGCCCCACCAACCTTGCTGTCTCTGTGATCACGCTTCCCGATTCCGGCCAGCTCGCTGACAGCGTCTGTTCCGGCTGCGGGATCACGGACTCCTCTGGAAGATGCGAGGTCAGGCGCGAGACAAGATCTGCGATCCCGTCGTCGGGAACGATCGCGTCGAGCGTGCGGCGATCGAGAAGAAGATCCTGTCCGATCGTGTCGCCCCGCACGACTTCTTCTGTCGGAAGGGCCTGCTCCAGGCCGCGGGCGGGAGCCCGGTCGGGGCGGACCAGGACCGTCACCCGCTTTGCGAGCGCGGAGGGCACCACCCGCCCATCGATCGCGAGAGCGCGAATCTCCGCTGCTGCCGCTACCGGATAGCGATATGAGGGGGTCTCGATCCAGCGTTCCGGGTCGGCCTGATCGACGTCCAACCACGAGGCGTGCAGGAGCTGCTGCTCGCGGAGAAACGCACGTCCACTGACGCACGGATCCCACAGCACGAGATCCTCGAGGTCGAGGCCGCGGGCCGCGGCGGCGTACGCGATCGTCGCGCCAAGGCGCATTCCCACGACGCTGACGTGGTCGACGCCGGCCCGACGTACCTCCGACACGGCGTGCTCGATCGAAGTGATCCATGCGCTCACGCGATCGGGATCGTCGAAGCGCCCAGCGCTGTCACCTGTGCCGTCATAGTCGAATCTCAGCGCGATCAACCCCGCACGCGCGAGCTTCTGCGACAGCCTACGGAAGGTCCGGTATGTCTTGTCGCCCTCTTCGCCCATCGGCTGGCAGAGCACGACCGCACCACGCACAGCCCCTTCGGCCGGAAGCACAAACCAGCCGAACAACGGTCGATCATTCGGTCCGAACCAGGTCGGCGTCTCGACGACCCCGTCGTTTCGCAACTCCAGACGCTCGTTGCCACGGGTCTTGTCCTCGTGAGTCATGGTCCGCATCGACGACGTGACGTCGCCGTCACGGCCAGAGCCGAGCCCGGACCTCGGCGGGCCATGCGGCCACATCGAGACTGTGCCTCCTCAGCAGCGCAAGCGCGATCCGCTCGAGACCGAATGCCGCACAGGCGGAGCGTGCGACCTCACCGTCCGCACTTCGAATATCGAAGGCGTCGCCGAAATGCGTCTCGTGATAGTTAGCGGAAGCGATCGCGGTGAGCACCTGCGTCGAGCTGACCGCGCAGGTCACTTCGTACTTGGCGGCGCCGGCGCGCTGATTTGCCGCCAGCATGCGGCCCGCGCGCCCAAAGAACGGGTCGTTGGCCTCTTCGACGCCGACATCGAGTCCAAGACCCGTGAGCAAATCCACGGCCCGGTCGAGCCACCGCGCGCGGTGCTCGAGCGACCCCGTCGCATCGCCCACGTACACGAACTCGTGCATGCGAAAGCTCTGCATTCGTGTCGGGTCGATACTCGGCTCGTGGCGGAAGCAGTATCCCTGCACCTCGTACCGCTTCCCCTCTTCGGGAACCACGCCCGTCAGACGGGCATAGAGAGGGTGGCATGCAGCCGACGCCATGACCACGTCGGCCGGCACCAGAGAACGGGTCCAGTCTTCACCAGCCTCGAACTCCCGCAGCATCTCCGCGTGCTCGGCATCCCCGCCTCGGAAGATCTCAATGGCCCCGAGCAGATCGGGGAAGGAGCGGACGTAGTCCGTGCGCTCGAAAGCGTCCTTCGCCGTGATCGGTGGGAAGAAGTATTGTTCGGCGCCCTCGGCGGCACCTGCCCGTGAGACGTAGTCCTCGATCCCCCGGACGATTCGCTCGAACACTCCCGACCGGTGATAGAGGCCGTCGACGCCAGTCGCGGCCAGAATGCCACCCGAGATCAGTTCGTCTCGGAACTCCCGACGCTCCGACTCGACAATCGTCTCCGACTCCGGCATGTGCGTCCCCTTTGGAAGCGCTGTATCGACCCACGGCGTGAGCAATGAAACATTATTATGCCCCCTGCGCAGCCCCGGTGGCGATCTCCCCAGGGCGATCCGAGGACCACGGCAACATTATGATCGGTCCTAACGCTCTGGGCTGCTCCCGTCGAGCACGACCGAACCGACCTTGCGAGGACGACATGGACGACGAGTGGCGCGCCCCCGTCCGACTGGTGGTGCACCCCAGTGCGGTGACGATTCCTGCCTCCGCCCCCCACCGGGAACCTCCTCGTCCCATCGCCCTTCGACCGCTCGGCTACGAGGATCAGTTCGATTCGGAAACGCTCTTCTTCGATGTATTCCGCGCGGGCGACCAGGTCGTGGCCATGGGCCCGCCACTACTCAACCTCGAGACGGAACTGCCGAGTTGGACTTTCCACTCGGACGGCGAGCCCATCACAAGGCCAGCCATCACCACCCTTGATCGATCGCACCGTGCCCGATTCCGAGCCCCACGCGACGCACGCGAGCTAACTATCTCGGCCGGATCGTCCGATCAGACGGTTCCGATCGGCACCGATCTGTCATCCGTGTTCGCCGGCACGAGAGCCCTGATGACCCTCCAGCTCGACAACGACCTCGAGTGGATCCGCGACTGGGTCCGCTGGCACGTGGCCGCTCAGGGAACCGACGCGGTCGTGGTCTACGACAACGGCTCGAAACGCTACGCCCTGACCGACATCCTGGACGCCATAGGTGTGCCGGGCATCCGCGTGGCAGCGGTCGTCGACTGGCGATTCCGATACGGCCCCCAAGGAAGCAGCGAGCTCCCCTGGGACTCCGACTACACGCAGTACGGCGCCATCGAGCACGCGCGCCGCCGACTACTTCGACACTCGGCCGGAATGCTGTCGGTGGACATCGATGAGCTCGTCTATTCGAAAGGCGTTCGCACCGCGTACGAGTGCGCCGAGGAGTCACCGCAGGGTTTTGTACTCTTCGCCGGAACCTGGGCCTACGCCGACCCCGATGATGCCGACCCGAAGCGGCTCCGACACGCGGACTGCCGTTGGACGCGAGCCGGCGACCCGGATGCCGCGACGAAGTGGTGCGCCGTTCCGTCACGCCTCCCCCGTCGCGCACAATTGGTCGTGCACGGCGCGCACGACGTGACGATGCCGACGTCACCGATCGCATACTGGCACCTGCGGCCGATCAGCACGCATTGGAAGGTCGACCGCTCGCGGTCCGAACATGCGGCCGACGAGTACGCTCGCGATCCGTTGCTCGCTTCGCAGATGGACCTCTATCTGGGTGCTTCCGAGGGACTGCCTCCCGTGCGGCCCGCCCGGCGCACCTGGGCGCCTGCCGCCAGAGCGCGAGGACTGATCACCCTCACCGCCTGGAGAATGCGGGCGTTCGCCGCGCGGCTCGCCGGCCGACGATGACACATGTCAGCCCCGGTAGGGTATTGGCATGCCACAGAGCTCGTACGCAGTCAAGGCCGAGAGCATCGGTAAGACCTATCGGCTCGGAGTCAGCAAAGCCAGCCATTCCACGTTGGCTGAATCGGTGTTCGCGCGTCTGCGGCCCGGAAAAGCCGAGACGACGAGCAGGAAGTTCGACGCGCTCGACGACATCAGCTTCGAGATCCCCAGCGGTGAGGCGCTGGGGATCGTTGGACGAAACGGCGCCGGCAAGTCGACGCTCCTCAAGATCCTGACGCGAGTGACAGCCCCCACTCGCGGGCGAATGGAGTTCCGTGGGCGAATGGGCAGCCTGCTCGAGGTCGGCACGGGATTTCATCCCGAGCTGACGGGGCGGGAGAACATCTTCCTCAACGGTGCTCTGCTCGGCATGACACGGAGCGAGATATTGCGCCAGTTCGACGCGATCGTCGATTTCTCCGGCATGGAGCGCTTCCTCGACACACCGGTCAAGCGCTATTCGTCGGGCATGTACGTTCGGCTGGCCTTCTCAGTCGCCGCGCATCTCGAGACCGAGATCCTCGCGATCGATGAGGTGCTTGCGGTGGGAGACGCGGACTTCCAGCGTCGATCGCTCGACAAGATGAGGCAGGCGGCTAAAGAAGGTCGCACCGTTCTCTACGTGAGCCACATGCTGCAGACGGTGAAGACGCTCTGCACCTCCGCCATCCTGCTCGAACGCGGACGACTCGTGCATCACGGCACCGTCGACTCCACACTTCAGGCGTACACCGCGAGCTTCGATCGTTACGCGCAAGACCAGTCAGATCCTCGAAACCGTCAAGGCTCCGGAGGTGTCCGCTTCGACCGAGTCTGGATGGACGACGACCACATCCCGTCCGGAGAGCCTTTCGACATCCATTTCGAGGTGCCTGCGGCATCCCGACCACTGGCGGTTCCGGACTATTGGGTGTCGGCGCACATCGTCGATGAAGGCGGAACGGTGATCGCACAGTGCGACTCGAGGCTCAACGGCATCACGCTGGACAGCACGAAAGCCCATCGAGGACAGCTGACGGTCAAGAACCTCTGGCTCAAGCCGGGAACGTACACGGTCGACATGTTCGCGTGTCAGCAGAGCGATCTTCCGGACGCCTGGGATGCTGCGTGGCGGTTCGAGATCATGCCCGATCTCCGTTACCAGTCCCTTGCGACCGCCGAGGCCACCTCGGCAGGGGTCGTCCTCTCCGACTTCCAATACGGGGTGAACTGACAATGCGCACGACCGTCATCGAGCCGCCGCGGCGACTCAATCTTCCCCGCTGGTCCGACCTCTGGCAGGCCCGCGAGGTGGTGGCGCGGCTCGCCCAGCGAGACATCATCGTGCGCTACCGGCAGACGGTCCTGGGTGTCGCGTGGGTCGTGATCCAGCCGGTGATGTCCGCCGGGGTCTTCTCCCTCGTCTTCGGCACAGTCGCGGGCCTCTCCAGTGACGGACTGCCCTACTTCCTCTTCTCGTTGGCGGGCATGCTCGCATGGAACCTGTTCAACGGCACACTGTCACGTGCTTCCGCTTCCCTGGTCTCGAACCAGGCACTCGTGTCGAAGGTCTTCTTCCCTCGCATCCTCGTTCCGATCTCGACGGTCGCGAGCGTGACGTTGGATTTCCTCGTGGGCCTCGTCGTCGCAGTGATTCTGCTGTTCGTCTACCGGGTCAATCCGGGCTGGCCCGTTGTGCTCATCCCTGTCTGGGCGGTCCTGATCGCGATGATCGGCATCGGCCTCGGTATGGCGGCCTCCGCGATGATGGTCAAGTATCGCGATGTCGGTTACATGCTTCCTTGGCTGCTGCAGATTCTTCTGTACGCGAGCCCGGTCGCGTACGCGCTCTCCTCGGTGCCGGCCAACCTGAAGTGGGTGTTCGAGATCAACCCGATCACGTGGTTCCTCGAGGCGTTCCGTTGGTCGTTGGTGGGGACCGCCGCACCGCCACCGTGGCAGATCATCGGCCTGTTCATCGTGGCATTCGTCGTGCTCTTCGTGGGGACGCTCTATTTCCAAAGCCACGAACGCGAGTTCGCCGACGTGATCTGAGCAGAATGTCAGCTGGTGAACCGTCCACGGATGTGATGCGGCACCATCGCACGAAGGCGATCGCGGCGACGCGGCAGAAGATCGCGGCTCACACGGAGCATGTCTCGGTACGCCATCCAATCCCGCGCCTCGCGAGCAGCGTCGAGGGCGCTTCGTAGCATGAAGCGATAGTCAAGGCGATATCCATCCAATGGATGGTGGGGCGGCGTCGGCCTCGATCGATCCCGCCAGACGTTTCGGAAAGCCGTGAGCGTATGCAAGCCGTTCAGCACGGCGCGGCTATGCGTGTTGTTTCCGTCGTGTAGGCGCATGAACACAAGGCGACGCTCGATCAGGTGCCACTCCGTATAGCGAGCCACGTTGATGAACATCGTCCAGTCTTCTGCACACACCAGCCCTTCCGGAAAGCACCCGGCCGCGAGGAGACGATCCCGTCTCACCGCGGAACTGCTCAGATTGCCGAGGAGACCGCCCAGGAGACGGTCATAGCTACGGCCCTCGATCTTGAGATATGCCATATCGGTCTGCGGGACCGCGGTCGCTGACGCCTCCACGAGGTCATCGAGATGCGTTCCGATCACGTCGACACGAGGGCGGGAAGTCGACGCGAAGACCCAATACTCGGTGTTCACCGCCTCGGCTTCAGCATGGTCGCCAAGATAGGCGGCGAGTTCCGCAAGGAAGTCCGGATGGTAGAGGTCGTCGTCATCGAGAAAGCAGACCCAGTCTCCGGTCGCCGCCTCGATTCCCGCGTTGCGCGCACGCGCCACGCCGCCGTGCGGGACCTCGACGAACTCGACGCCCGCCGCTGCCGCCGCTGCCGCCGCCTTCTCGTCGGGGCCGTCCGAGACGACCACGATCTGATCCGCCGGTCGGCGCTGCGCCTTCACGCTGTCGATCGCATCCTTGAGCAGATGGGCTCGACGGTACGTTGGGATGACGACAGTGAAGCGCGGCACGCAGTCGACTCCTAGGTTCGTCATCACGCCGTGTGACGGCAGGGATTTCGCTCGCTGGTAGCATATCCGAAGGTCGCGGCGTTCTCGTTCGCCTGCGCCTTCGTCGGGTCGGCCAGGGAGCGGGTGCTGTCGAGATGGGACCTGCGGTCGAGGTAACGGTCGTCGTCTGCACTCGGAACGGGGCAGCCCATCTTCGCGCACATCTGTCGACTATTGCCGCGTCGGTAGGCGGCGCTTCCTCCCCCGCAGAACTGATCGTTGTCGACAACGGCTCCACCGACGACACCGCGACCGCGGCACGCGAGGTCGCGCCGGAGGCGCGCGTGGTCTCCGAGCCACGTGCCGGTCTCGCGCGGGCGCGCAATGCAGGCGTCGCCGCGGCGCGTGGGCGGGTCGTGCTCTTCACGGATGACGATGTCGAGGTGCCGCTCTCCTGGGTCGATCGAATGTCCGAGCCGCTTCTCGCTGGCTCGGCGGATGTGGTCGTCGGTGGGATCGAGGTCGACGAGGCACTGCATGAGCCATGGATGTCGCCATGGCTACTCGCCCAGTTCGCACACCACCCGGAGCCGTCGGAGGAGAACGCGTTCGTCGTGGGAGCGAATTTCGGGGCTCGAACCGCCGTGCTGCAGGAGTTGCCATTCGACGAGAACCTGGGCGCACCCCCGTATCAACGTGAGGAGGACGCTTTCTTCTGGGTGCAAGCTCGGGAGCGTCATCTTCGAGTGCGGGGCGTTCGGGGCGAGCCGATCAAGCACCTCTTCGATCGGGCGCGTCTCGAGACACCTGCGCTCATCAGCCTGGCCGAGACCATGGGGCGGTGCGAGGCCTATGTCTGGCATCACTGGCTGCACGGAGACGCCCCGCATCTGAAGCTCAAGGAGCTCGTCTACGGTGCCGACCTTGCCGTACGCCGGGTTCCCAGGGGAGGGCATCCGTCCGACACCGAACTTCGCCGGATCGCGCGCCTTGCCTTCATCCGCGAACTACGACGCCTCGAAGGCACCGAGCGTCATTATCCTTCTCCTGAAGAGCGGTCACGCGGATAAGGCCGTCGGGGGAACGGCGCGCGGTACGCGGCCAAGGCTGATGAGCCCCAGGCCCGACGCGATTCCCGCGCCGATGCTCGCTGCCCTCGTGAGGCCTCGGCCGACGCCCGAGACGACAGACTCCTCACCGAAAAGCCGTCGTCGGCCCAGCGCGCGAGCGGCATAGCCGAGTTCGGCGCCGAGCTGATGGAAGGCGACGCCGACGTACCGGTGGAACCGAGGGTCTCGAGGGCCGAGCACTCGGGCGAGGAGCACGAAGTGGTTGCGCTGCGCGTAATACGAATATCTGGCGTTGAACCGCTTGCCCTTGGCGTACGTACCCCCGACGTGCTCCACGAGCGCCGCCGGCGTGTAGATCAGGCGGTACCCGGCAAGGCGAAGCCTCAGCGCGATCTCGCTCTCCTCCCGAAGGCAGGTGCCGGGATAGTAATCCTGGATGCCCCCAACGGCGTGGACCGCGGACAGTCTGAGGGACATGTTCGCACCGAGAAAGTGGTCGACAGACACGTCGATGCCGGGGTCGGCGGCGAAATTGCCGGTGAGGGTGCCGTCTGGCAGGAACTTGCCGATCGCGTCGAGCCCCTGATGCTCCTCACCCGGCTGTCCGTTCGAAGCACGTCCGCCCACGCCGCCGATACCGGGATCGTCATACCGGCTCAGAAGCTGCTCGAGCCAATCGGGCTCTGCGTAGGCGTCATCGTCGAGGAACGCGATCACATCGACGTCGTCGGCGGCAGCAACGCCGAGCATGCGCGAAGTGGCCGTGTGCCCCCGCCCGAGCGGATTGCGCAGATACGTCACCTCGAACTTGCGTGCGATGACTTCGGAGCGATCATCGGGTGAGGAGTCGACGACGATGATCTGCATCGGAGCAACCGTCTGACGCTCGAGATGCTCCAGGCACGTGTTCAGATAGGCCGGCCGGTTATACGTCGCGATGAGAACGGCGGCAGTGGTCGACGACTTGGACACGCGCACAGACTATCGGTCGGCGGCGTCACCACCCCCGTCGCCGGTCATCCCAGCGCACTCGCAACAAGCGCGCCGATGTCCGACGGCCAGCTGTGCACCCCACCGTCGACCGTACGCAGCTGTACCGTCACCCCATTCCGGCACGTCTGGTAGGTCTCCACGTGCACCGTCGATCCCTGAGAGGTCTGCTGGGGGTCGCCGGAGCATCCGTCGAGGTGGGCCCACGTGGCGATTGCATCGCGAGCGGAAAGGATGTCGACGGTGCTGCCTGACAATGTCACGGACCCACCGCCATACGGAATCGTGGGATCGGCGGTGCCGTTGATCTGGATCACGGATATCGGCTTGCTCGGGTGACACGATGCGGACACCGTCGACGAGAACTGTCCCTCCGCGATGATGAGGGTGGTGAACGGCGCGGCCGACGCACAGCCGAGTAGATCTGTGAAGAGCGCGCCGTTGGAGAAGCCAGCGGCGATAACGTGAGCGGAGTCGACCGAGGTCTGCTGCTCGACGGCCTTCAACGCCGCCGTGGTGTACGCCACATCGTCGATGCCCGCGGTCTGGGCAGCGGTGTGCCCGTTGAGGTCGTTCCAGGTGTCCTGGTAGCCCTGCATGTACGCGACGAGGAAGCCACGCGAGTCGGCTGTTGAGGTGAGATCCGTCTCCTTCTCCGAGTCCGATGCGGTCTCGTATGCTCCGTGGAATGCCAGCACGAGAGGAAGCGGGTGGTGCGTCGCCGCTGCTGGCGGGACATGGAGGGTCAACGTGCGCTCGTGCCCCTGCACCTCGATCGTCACGGGATGGTTACCAGGTGCGAGCCCTTCCGCGGTCGGTGAAGGGGTGGCGGAGGAGGAGGGGGCGGCGGTGATCGGGGTGGACGTTGCACTCTTGTGCGCCGTAGGCGCACCGAAGACGCCCGAGGCGAGCCAGACGACCGTTCCGCAGAGAGCAAGAGCCAGGAGCGAGGAGATGAGCACGATCACTCGACCACGACGCATGCGACCATCCCCACCTGAAAGGACCAATGACGATGACCGTCATCGTCAGTATCACCTTTGCTGCTGTGGCGATCCTGTTGCTTGCTTGAGAAGCACCTGGCCCGGTCCGGAATGAACGGGGAGACGGACGCGACCCATTTCGTGAGGTTTATGCGACCGCGCCCATCAGGGGGATCTCCCACTCGGTGCGGATACGAGCGGCAGGGTGACCGGCTTCCGCGAGAAGTCCGGCGACCGACTCAACGAACGAGGGCGAGCCGCAGACGAAGCACTCCGGTTCGTCTGCGGGCGGCAGTCCGAAGAATTCCAGGTCGCGGGCGGTGATTCGACCGCTGCTTCCCGATGCCCGGGCCGGCGACCCGCTTCCGGTGACCACCCAGGTCACCTTTGCGCCGTCTTCCTCCGCGAGCAAGGCCATGTTGTCGACCCGGAGCCGCTGTCGGGGCGACCGCACGGAGCAGATCACGTGTAGCGGAGCCCCGCCAGGCTGGGTCGCCCAGGTGTTGGCGATCGCGATCAAAGGGATGATTCCGGTTCCGCCGGCGATCAGGAGGAGCGGACGGTCGCCCGTCTGTTCGGGGGTCCACGCCATCCGCTCGCCCTTGGGCCCGTGGATCTGCAGCGACATGCCGGGTCCGAGGCCGGAAACCAGTTCCGCCGACACCACGAGGTGCACCCGTGTCGGCGAATCCATGGCTGATCTATGCGCATTCGCGATGGAGTAGCTGTGCGGCCGATCCCACCGACCTCCTCCTGGCAGGCGCACGTCCACGTGCTGACCGGCGAGGTGCCCGGGCCAGTCGCCGACGTCGAGCACGATCTCTCGCATCCCCGCCTCCATCGCGAGAACGTCGACGAGCGTCGCTTCCAGCCACAGAGCCGGAGCGACCATCGTGTCGGTGACCGAGTCCCCTGACATCCGATACCCCTGCCGCAACGACCGCGCGCCTTCCGCGACGACCGTTGCCCTCGGGCAATGTTCGCGCCTTCGGCACGCCACTCCGGAGCGCCCGCGACTGCGGACATCTCAGGCTAACAGGGCGATCGCTCGGCGTCGTCCCCCAGTTCGGGCGGCCCGACGCCGATCGGGTGCGCGCATACTTGATGATGTGCCGTCGCCTCCCACGGCGAGAGGGGATCCTCCCCTCGTAGCGGCGACCGCGAGGGAACCCGATGCCTGCGCGACACTGGTGGGGCCTGTTGGCCGCCGGGACCACGGTGGCGGTCGTCGTCGCCGTGTCGTTGGTGGTGATCGGCCGAACCTCGGACGATGCCGCGTCATCCCCCTCCGACCCGCTGATCGTCCCGTCTTCGGCCACAACGCCGGTCTGCGGGTTCGACGGTGACCTCGTGAGCAAGCTGACCGCCGATCGGCCTGCCGACAAGAGCCCGCCGGCGCTCCCCGCGTGGAAGATCGGGGGCAAGGGCACGCTCGGTGGCCTGGCCGTGAACGGCGGAAGTGTCGTCGTCGATCGCGACCTCGACAACGGATCCTCTCAATTCCTACGATTCTCGCTCGAAGGAAAGAGCGAGGGGACGACCGATGTCCCGATCAAGCACGAGGGCCGCTGGGCTTTGGCCGACGACGGCTCGCTCTTCGTCGTGGACTCCTACCACGGCTCGACGCGCCGGATCGTGCACCTCGCGGCCGATGGGTCGCGACTGGGCTCCTTCGAGGTGCCGAAGAGCAGTGAGACCACCGGAAATCCGCTCGATCTGGAGTACCTCGTGTGGGTGCCGCAGTACGAAGGCTCTGCCGCGCTTCTCATCGGCGAGGGCGAGCACACGGTGCACGTCATGCGTCCGACCGGCGAAGATCTCGGCCTGCTGAAGGGCGCTCCCGATGTGATCACCGGCAGCCTCGACGCCGGCGTGATCGCCGGCTACTCCACCTCGGGCGGATCGACGCCGACCACGACCCTGGATGTCGTGGATCTCGCCTCACGCGCCACGCAGCTGCACGCCGTGTATCCCGCGGACAACGGGGAGGATTCCGATGATCACGCTGTACCAGTCACGCCATCGCCCTACCGGCTGAACTCCGTCGTGCGCGGCCCGGGTGGTGACGGTTTTCTGCTCAGCACCCCGTACGGGGTGCAGTGGGTCGACGACATCGGTGTACGCAAGGGCGTATGGCTCGCGGGGCAGGACGGCTTCTCGCCTGCGGAGCCCGCGTCGATGGTCGAGGCCGACGGCCGGTACTGGACGTTCGTGACCACAGGTGACAACGCGGTCGAGAAGGTGGCAACCCTCACTGCCGAGCAGATGAAGGCCCGCCTTGCGTCGCCGATGCTCCTCACTGCCGATGTCGAGCCCGATCTCGCTCAGCTCGGCTTGGGGATCGGTGCCGTGACTCGCGTGCCCTTCAACCACTTCGAGGACGGTCAGAAGCCGGCCGTCTACCTCCGCACCGAGAAGGGCTGGGGTGAGGCCCCTGGCGCCGCAAGACCAGCGATCGAGGTGCGCTACACCGTGACAGGGGATCCGACCCTGGCGAATCCCGTGTCGTCGGCAGAGAAGAGCGTCGCGATCCCATGGGGAGGCGGCGAGACCGCTCTACGGCTTCCGCCGACCAGGCCGGGACCATACGAGGTCAGCCTCGCCGTGGTCGACACGTCGTCCGGCGCCGTGTTGTCGGGTTCGTGCCTGCACTACTCGGTGGGGGCGCCGGGGGCGGAGCTCGGGCTCGGTGACCTCGCCGCCGGTGCCGATTGGGGTGGACCGGGTCCGCTGCGCGGCGTGCAGCTCGCCGACATCCTCGGCATCGGCAGCGACCGCGTGCAACTGGACTTCGGAGGCATCGTGCCCGATCCGAAGTCGGCCCCGAACGCGACGTCCCTCCGCTGGGACTCATTGCCGGGTGCGGGTCTCTCGGACGATCCCGACAATGATCCCTTCCAGAACCTCCGCGAGGCGGGCGCGTATGCAGCGAGCCACGGGGTGCGCCTGATCGTGCAGGTGGCGAGCGGCGGGGACGCCGAGACGGCGGCCATCGCCGCCGGCACCTGGGCAGGTTGGGTGAAGCTCATCATCGCGGAGTTCGCACGCCAGGCCCCGGCGATCACCTCGTGGGAGGCGTACAACGAGCCGAACAACTTCATGGACTCTGCGGACGCGTACTGGAAGAACGTGGAGATACCGTTTGCCGACGCCGCCCATGCCGCCCGCTCGACGTCGTACGTGATCGCCGGCAACACCCTCGGTTTCGAGACGGACTGGTGGAAGAGGGCCGCTGCCGACGGCGTCTGCTCCCACGTCGATGCGATCGGCGTGCACCCGTACACCGGGTGGAACAGGTCCTGGGAAGAAGAGGGCTTCGAAAAGAATGGAGCGGGGTTCGAGGCGCTGACGAAGGCGCTCGGGCCCTCGTGTGCCCGGCTCCCGCTCTGGGACACCGAGTCGGGCTGGACTTCCGACAGCGCGGTGGCGTACTGGGATCAGGGCTCGAACGTCGCCCGCAAACTGCTGTGGTACCAGCAGGACGGCATCGCCGGCTGGACGTACTTCTTCAGCGAAGGCGGCTGGGGAGAGAACGACTCGAGCTGGTCACTCATTCAGAATCGGTCCTACGTCAAACCGGGCGGCCTCGCTTATGCCACGGTTTCCCGGCTGCTGAAGGGGCGCGGCAAACCTGTATCCGTGAGTGCCGGCATCCCGTTCACTCACGTCATGAGAGTGCCCGGCGACGACACGATGCTTGTGGCGTGGACCGATGAGGCACGGATGACGGCGAAGCTGACCACCGACGCCTCGTCGGTGCGCGCTACGGACGAATACGGTGGGACGAGCGACATCCACCTCTCGGGCGGGGCAGCCTCAGTGACGCTGACGGCAACGCCGCAGTTCTTCCAGGCGCCCAAGGGCAGTGCGATCAAGCTCGGAGCGCCGGAGCCATACGGGGACGACCTGCTGAAGGAGCAGACCGTCACAGCATCGTCCACGCACACCGGCTCGAATCCACAGGTGATCACCTCGGGCACTGCCGACCCGTACCGTCCGTGGCGCTCCGGCTCCGTTGGCGGCAAGGTCGATGCCGAGCCCACCGTGACGATCCCCCTGAGTGCTACGACGACGATCGATCGCGTGGCTGTGGCGACCGGGAACATCGCGTGCTGCGAGGCGGGATTGCGTACGTACACGGTGTCGGTGCAGAAGGCAGACGGATCGTGGCACGTCGTCGCCAGCCCGACTGATCAGTTCTGGGTTCGAACAGTGGTGTTCCACTTCGCTCCTGTCGCCGCGAAGGCGGTCAGGGTGAGCGCCGAATGGACGACCATCCGCGGCGTCAAGGTTCTCGACATGAACTACACGGGCTTCGTCGGGGGCCTTCCACCGCCCTTCATGGGGCTCAAGACCGAGAGCGACTACGTGATGTCGGTGTCGGCGGTGTCGGCCTGGGCGCCGGCGAGGTCAAGGTAGAGGGACTCGTACGCGTCGACGGTGCGATCCCAGGTGAACTCGCGAACCCGCACAGCGCCCGCCACACCGATCGCCGTCGCCCGCCCGGGGTTCTCGACGAGGTCGCGAAGCGCCGTCGCCAAGGCGTCGATGTTCTCTGGATCGACGAGCAGGCCGTCGACGCCGTCGGTGACGAACTCCGGTGGCCCGCCGCGCGTCGTCGCGATCAGCGCAGAGGCGGCGCGCCACACCTCGAGGGCGGCGATCCCGAACGGCTCGGTGCGGCTCGGCACCACCCCGACTATCGCACCACGGCGCAATCCGCCCACGGTTGGCCGATCGAGCCAGCCGGGCAGGATGACCCGCTCTCCCACCCCCAGCCGGTCGGCCTGCTCGCGCAGCGCTCCGAGCTCGGGTCCTCCCCCGCCGATCACCAAGCGCACGTCATCCGACAGCTCAGCGCGCGCGAACGCCTCCACCAGCAGGTCGAAGCCCTTGAGCCGCTGGACCCGGCCGACGGCGGCGATATAGCGACCGTCGGCGCCCTCCGGCGGAGGGCCGACCGTCTCGTCGGGGTCGATCCCGTTGAAGACGACGATTCCTCGACCGTCGGCCAGCCCGAACCGAGCCACCAGGTCGTCGAGCGCGACCTTCGAGCATCCGGTGACGGCCGCGGCGGAGGCCAGCCCCTTGCGCAGGCTGTCGGTTGCGAACCGTGAGTGCGAGAACACGCCTTCGTCATCGGCGAGGGTCTCGCCGTGCGCCGTGATGATCATCGGAGTGCCTGTGCGCTTCGCGAGTCGTCTGGCGTACGTGCCGTTAGGGCCGAAGCAGTGCACGTGGATGATGTCGGGCCGATGCGAGCGGAACGCCGCACGCCAGCGAGCGGCAGCGAAGGGCATCCGCCAGGCGAAGCCGAGCATGGCCCTGGCCGAGCGTGCGGGCAGGGGCGCTGGCAGATCACGCACCTCGATGCCGTCGACCTCGCGCACGCTGTATCGCCCTTCGCGGTCGATCGTCCATACGACGACCGCGTGCCCGCGGCCGCGCAAGATGCGCGCGACGTTGCGCACATGCTCCTCGACGCCGCCGACATAAGGGTCGTACGAACTCGTCGCCAGCGCGATCCTCACGATGCCACCGCCACACTCCAACGCTACTGCCCGCCCTAAGGTTGACGTGTCGCGAGCGAAGGGGGAACGATGCGCCGACTGAGCGTGCTCGAGCTCGACCACACCGCTCAGGAAGGCGGGGCAGAACTGGCGTTGCTTCGTGTCGCCGAGGTGCTTCGCAATGACGACGACCTCGAGCTGCGCGTGCTCCTCTTCTCAGACGGACCGTTGAGGGCGCGGCTCGTGTCGGCAGGAGTGCAGACCGCCGTACTGCCCCTCGACGAGGGCATCGCGACCGCCTCTCGCGATCGGATCATCGCTGGCGCCGCCAGATCCGCGCTGAGCGCAGCGAAGTACGTTCCGCGGCTGGCCAGAGCAATCCGTGGTTCCCACGCCGACGTGGTCGTTGCGAACTCGCTCAAATCCGCGGTCTTCGCCTTTCTCGCGGCCCCGCTCGCCGGACGGCGGTGGGTGTGGCAGCTGCATGACCGCCTCGCGACCGACTACCTGCCTGCACCCCTGGTCGCAGCCACTCGACTGATCGCCGTACTGGGACCGCGCGCCATCGTCGTCAACTCGCGCGCGACGCTTGAGACTCTTCCCGCCAGCGCCAGACGCAAGGCGGTCGTCGCCTATCCCGGTCTCCCGCCGGAGGCGTTCACGCGTGCCGAACCGGCGTCGGGAGACGTCGTGGTGGGCATCCTCGGCCGCATCAGCCCCACGAAAGGACAGCGCGAGTTCCTCGAGGCTGCAGCGATCGTGGCGGCCGCCCGCGAGGACGTTCGGTTCACCGTCATCGGCGGCGCCCTCTTCGGCGAGGACGGTTACGAGGCCGAACTGCGTGACCTTGCCGAGCGACTCGGCGTCGCCGACCGCGTCGAGTTCACGGGCTGGGTGTCGGATGCCCCCGCCCGCCTTCGCGAGCTGACCCTGCTCGTGCACGCGTCGCCCACGCCCGAGCCGTTCGGCCAGGTGATCGTCGAGGCGATGGCGGCAGGCGTGCCGGTCGTCGCCACCGCGGCCGGCGGGGTGCCGGAGATCCTCGACGAGAACGGCGGCGCATCGGACGCCCTGTGGTGGACGACGGCGACGGGAGTGCTGGTGCTGCCGGGCGACTCGATGGCACTTGCACAGGCCATGGAGTCGGTACTCGACGATCCTGTCTCCGCGTCAAGCCGCGCTCAGGCAGCGCGCGATGACGCCCATCGACGTTTCACCATCGCCCAGACGGCTCGCACCGTGTTGCGAGGGTGGCGAGACGGCGTCACCCGCAGCGTCTAGTCTGATTGCGCGTTCATCGACACGTGCATCCCTCGACTCTTGGAGACTGCAATGCCCGAATTGTCAGCACCGATTCCCTCGTGGCGCGATCGTTGGAGCGGCGAACCCGGCGGTTACGTCGTGCTCGATCTCGGGCTCCAGCCCGCCTCCGATCTCTTTCCCCGTCCGGACGCCCCGGGACCCGACCCGCGATATCCCCTGCGCATGGTGTTCAGCACGACAAGCGGTCTGATCCAGCTCGAGGATGACCCGACGACGCCGGAGGAAGTGTTGGGCATCGAGCCCAAGGCCGTCGTCGAACAGGCGGAAGCGGCGGTCGCTCAGGCTGCAGAGGCCGGCTACCTCGTCGCGGGCGAGCGCGTCTTCGAGTATCCGAGCCCCCACGGCGGCTCCTGGACGGCGCAGCTCGCCGAGCGCGGACTGAAATCGGTCAAGACCGATCAGGTCGATGTCGTCATCGACAACTTCGGCATCATGCACGATCGCGATCAGAAGAGCGCGCTGGTCGAGCGGGTCTCCCACCTCGGTCCGGACGGCGTTCTCCTGCTGCAGTACCACAATGTGGCGGCCGTCGTGCGACACGGCATGTGGAACTCGCTCAAGCTCGGCCACTACGCCCTCTATTCGACGCCGGTGCTTGTCGGCATGGCAGAAGAGCTCGGCCTCGTTGCGCTGAACGCTTGGGAATACCCCCTGTACAGCGGGACTGTTCTCATCGCGTTCGCCCGAAAGGGCAGCAAGTGGGGCGACGACCAGGGCGAGACAGTGACAGCGATGATCGATCGTGAGCTGGCCGAGGGAATCACCGATCCCGCATACGTCGCCAGCCTCGACACCGCCGTGACCCAGAGCGTGGCCGCCATCGACGGATATCTGACGGACGCCGCCGCAAAGGGCCTCCGTGTCGCAGGCTATGGTGCGGCATCCAGGACAGCTTCACTCCTCTGCGCTGCCGACATCACCAGTGAGAAGATGTTCGTCATCGCTGATGGGGCGCCTGGCAAGCACGGCCTTTCCATGCCGGTGAACAGGATCCCGATCGTGTCTCCGCAAGAGCTGATCGACCTTCGACCCGATCGCGTGCTCCTGTTCGTGCCGGATCTGCTCGACGAGGTGCGACGCAGTTATCCCGAGATCGAGGCGAACGGTGGACGCTGGGTCCTCATGGAGCCGGCTCCGCACGAGGTCGACCCGATCTAGTCGAGACGGCCACCCGCGGAGCCAGGACGCTTGCGGGTGGCCCCTCAGGCACCCTCGGTGATCCCGAGTGTGTCGCGAACGAACTCCCGCCAGGTCGGGCTGGCCGCATCCTTCTCGCTCAGCTCGCCCCGAGGCTCCAGCCATTCGATGGCCAGCTCCGGGTCGTAGGGATTGACTCCGACCTCACCCGGCTCGTAGAACCGATCGGAGCGATAGCAGAAGTCGGCGACCTCGCTGGTGGCTTGATAGCCGTGAAGACATCCGGCAGGCACATAGACCTGACGGTGGTCGACGTCGTCGAGCACGAAGGTCTCGATCATCCCGAACGTCGCTGAACCCGGGCGGGCGTCGAGCACGACGTCGAGAACGCTTCCCCTCGCGCACCTGGCCAGCTTCGCTTCGCCTTCTCCGAGCCGACCATGCAATCCCCGAACCCCGCCGAGATAAGACCTCGACTGGTTCTCCTGCTTGAACGAGGCGGGATCGATTCCCGCGGACGCGAGGACCGCGACGTCGAGCGTGCGCGTGAAGAATCCGCGGTGATCGTGAATCGGCGTCGGCTGGAACTGCACGACTCCTTCGATGGTCGACCTGCTGACGATCACGATCCTGCCCCTCGCTCGATGTAGAACTCGACTTGGTCGCGCGTGACGTCGAGCGGGGACTTCCCTGCCCGCACGCGCTTCTCCCACTGCACCGTGAGCCCGATGGCGTCCGGAACTCGCAGGGCCGGCCGCCAGCCGAGGGCGGACCGCGACTTCGACGAGTCGACCATGAGCAGCCCGGCTTCGTGCGGGCCCCCGTCATCCTCGTCGATCCAGGTCGCCCCATCGCCCCACAGTCTCGCGGCCTCGGTGGCAAGGCCTCCGACCGTGAGCCCATCTTCCGCGGCAGGTCCGAAGTTCCATGCCGTGTCGTTCTTCGAGGCATCGAGCCTGGAAGCGAGAGTGAGGTAGCCGCTGAGCGGCTCGAGGACGTGCTGCCATGGCCGGGTGGCGTGCGGACGCCGCAGCCGTGCGGGTCGCCCGTCCGCGAACCCGTTGATCAACTCTGGGATGAGAGCATCCGGAGTTGCGTCGCCCCCACCGATCACGTTGCCGGCGCGAGCCGTTGCCACGCTGAATCCCGCGCGTGGAAACGACACGGCGAACGAATGGCTTGCGAGCTCGGCCGCGGCTTTGCTGGCGCTGTAAGGGTCGTCTCCACCGAGATGGTCGACCTCGCGGTACCCCCATGGCCATTCGTTGTTGCGGTAGACCTTGTCCGTCGTCACCACGACGACCCGCTCCACGGCGTCGACGGCGCGCGCTGCTTGCAGCACGGAGAGCGTGCCGTCGACGTTCACCGCGAATGTCTCACGCGGGGTGGCATATGACTCTCGCACGATCGACTGAGCCGCAAGATGCAGGACGATTTCGGCGCCGGAATCACGGATGGCTTGCATGACCCGGTCCGCATCACGGATGTCCCCCCGCACGTCGGTCTCAAGGAGGGACCCGACCGATGCGCGTGAATAGAGGAACGTCGAAGGTGTCTCGAGGGCGTAGCCGTGGACGCGGGCGCCCAATCGATTCAACAGCACGCACAGCCAGGCACCTTTGAATCCGGTATGACCCGTGATGAAAACCGAGCGTCCTTGCCAGTACGCTGTGTCCATACTCAAACAGTAGGACATCGACGCTTCCCGACATGAGCGCGCCGATCGACACCATTGGAGCGAGCCGTGGGGGACCGTGTGCGCAGTTTTGAGGAATCGAAGGCCGCGCAGGCGCGGTTGCACGAGCTGGTGCCCGGTGGCGCGCATACCAACGCGCGGGGCTCAGACCAGTATCCGGAGGCGATGACGCCGATCATCGTGCGCGGTGACGGCGCGCGAGTGCTCGACCTCGACGGCAACTGGCTTGTCGAGTACGGGCTGGGTGCCAAGGCAGTGACACTCGGATATGGCTACCGGCCGGTCGCGGATGCAGTCGCGGCGGCTGCTCACGAGGGCGTCGGGTTCTCGCGTCCTTCGGTCTGGGAACTTCGCGCCGCCGAGCGGTTCCTCCAGATGGTCCCTACGGCCGAGATGGTCAAGTTCGCCAAGAACGGCTCCGACGTGACCACGGCGGCCATCAAGCTCGCCCGCGCCGCGACGGGCAGGGACCTGGTGGCGATCTGCCGTACGCAGCCGTTCTTCTCGGTGGACGACTGGTTCATGGCCACCACCCCGATGGCGGCTGGCATCCCCCAGGCGGTGCGCGATCTCACCGTCACGTTCGCATACAACGACCTCGATTCGTTGAAGGCCGTCCTTGCGGAGCATCCCGGCGAGATCGCCGCTGTGATCATGGAGCCGGCTACCGGAACGACCGAGCCCGCTCCAGGATTCCTCGAGGGCGTGCGTGACCTCGCGGACAAGGACGGTTTCGTGCTCGTCTTCGACGAGATGATCTCGGGGATGCGCTGGTCTTCCGCGGGTGCCCACTCGGTCTATGGCGTGACGCCTGACCTCTCGACGTGGGGCAAGGCGCTGGGAAACGGGTTCAGCATCTCCGCCCTCGCGGGCAAGCGCGATCTGATGGAACTCGGCGGTCTGAATACCGACGCATCTCGTGTCTTCCTTCTGTCCACTACCCACGGAGGAGAGACGACAGGTCTCGCGGCGTATCTCGCGGTAGCCGACGATTACGAGCAACGAGACGTCATAGGACTCATGGAGTCTCAGGGCCTCAAGCTCAAGAACGCACTCGTCTCCGTCATCGCCGAGGCGGGACTGAGCGACAACATCGCCATCCTCGGTCGGCCGTCGGCCCTCGTGTTCGGCACCAAGGATCATGAGGGCAAGCCATCGCAGCCGTTCCGCACCCTCTTCATCCAGGAGCTGCTGCGCCACGGCGTGCTTGCCCAATCGCTGATCGTCTCGGCTGCGCACAGCGACGATGACATCGACGTGACGACCGATGCATTCGCGGCCGCCGCGCGTGTGTACGCTCGGGCGATCGAGTCGAAGACGACCGACGGTTATCTCGAGGGCCGGCCGGTCGCTCCCGCCGTACGAGAGTTCGCCGCCCCGCGGCGTCTGGGGGTCTGACATGAAGGTCGTACTGTTCTGCGGCGGGATGGGCATGCGCATCCGCGCAGACAATCAGTCGGCACCCAAGCCCATGACGCCGATCGGTGACCGTCCGATCCTTTGGCACATCATGCGTTACTACGCGCACTTCGGCCACACGGAGTTCATCCTCTGTCTCGGCTATGGGGCGAACGTCATCAAGGACTACTTCCTCAACTACCGAGAGACGGCCTCGAACGACTTCGTGCTCAGCGACGCCGGCCGCGACATCCAGCTGCTCGAATCCGACATCTCCGACTGGAAGATCACCTTCGTCGACACCGGGCTGACGACCGCGATCGGCGAGCGTCTCCGCAGAGTGCGGCCGTATCTCGATGGCGACGAGGTCTTCCTCGCCAACTATGGTGACGGCGTCTCAGACGCCGATATGAACGCTCTGATCGATGCCCTGCCGAACGACCACGTGGGCAGCCTGCTCGCCGTTCCGCCGCAAGACTCCTTTCACGTGGTCGGACTCGACCAGGACGGCGGCATGACGGGGATCGTCCCGGTCGCCTCCATGAACATGTGGATCAACGGAGGATTCTTCGTTCTGCGCCAGGGCATTTTCGACTACATCGACGAGGGCCAGGACCTCGTGATGGACGGATGCATCAAGGCTGCCGCCGAGGGCAGGTTCAGCGCGAACCGCTACGAAGGCTTCTGGGCGTGCATGGACACCCTCAAAGAAAGGGCGCAGCTCGAGGAACTGCATGCGTCCGGCCACGCTCCCTGGGAGATCTGGCGGCCGAGCCCGCACGGTATTCGTTGATGTCACTCGTGCGCGTCGGCATCTGGGGGGTGTACGGACGAGGAAACTACGGCAATGAGGCCGCGTTGTCGGCCTTCCTGGAACAGCTGGATCGGCGAACTTATTCGCCCGTGCTGTTGACCGAGGCTCCGGAGTCAGCGTCTCGGCTGCACGGCGTCCCCGCCCTCAGACTGGGCAACGCCGTCTCATCATCGGGGCACTCCGTCTGGCGCATGGTCACGACGATGGTCAACAGGCTCGGCTACCTCGCCGCAGCCATCCGTGCCGCCGGCAGGCTCGACGCCATCGTGATCGCGGGCAGCGGCGGCCTCGAGCGCTATGGCGCTGGGTCGTTCGGAACACCGTTCGAGGTCTGGTCACTGGCGATCGCGTGCCAGGTCAGGCGCAAGCCGTTCATACTGCTCGACATCGGCGTCGAATACCTGCCCCGTCGACTTGCACGCGTCTTCGCACGCCATGCAGTTCGCGCCGCAACCTATCGTTCGTATCGGGACGAAGCGTCCCGCACAAACGCACGGGCCATGGCGCGCACGAGTGCCCTCGACGACATCGTGGTGACCGACATGGTATTCGCGCTCGACCCGCAGCAGGCGAGCGTCCGCGACTCAGACAAGATCATCGTCGGTGTCATGGACTACTGGGGGCGTGACAGCCTGCTCAGCGCCGCCGACGCACACGAGGCATTCGTCGTTCGCTGCGTGGCCCTCATCGAAGACCTGATCGGTCGCGGCAGAACCGTCGAGCTCGTGGGAGGGGACGACGGTGACCTCGAAATGGCCCGTCTCGTCGACGAGCGCGTCGACGGTGCCGGACTCGTCATCCATCGCGCTGAGACGACCTCGGAGCTCACCAAGGTGCTCTCGTCGGCGCCCGTCGTCATCGCTACTCGATATCACACGCTGATCATGGCCCTGTTGAGCGGTACGCCGACCGTGTCGATCGGCTATGGAGCGAAGCACCCCTCGATGCTGCGTCAATTCCATCTGCCGGAGACGCATCGCGACACAGAGAGCTTCGACCCAGCAGAGGTAGCGGAACTGGCGATCAAGGAGGCGGATGACTTCGCGACGACGTCGCCGCTCATCCTGAGTGCCGTGGATGACGCCAAGGACCGGCTGAACGCGCAATGGCCCTCCGTCCACAGGGCGATGGCGGCGAGAAAGGACTCGGCCGGATGACCAGCCTCACCCTTCCGGACGGTCGCCTGAACGTGCTGGCGATCGGCGCGCACCCCGACGATATCGAGATCGGGTGCGGTGGAACGCTTCTGCTGCTCGGAGAGCGAAAAGACGTCGAGCTGCGCTCGCTCGTGCTCACCGGGACTACAGAGCGAGAGACCGAAGCGCGGCAAGCCGCTCGAGGATTCGGCATCCAGACGGCGCCTGTGTTCGCCGGTCTTCCAGATGCGCGTCTCCCTGAGCACTGGGCGCAGGTCAAGACGGCCCTGCATGCCTTCCGTGAGTCGAGCCCGCGACCCGACCTCGTCCTGGTCCCTCGGCCGGATGACGCGCATCAGGACCACAGACTGCTAGGACAGCTGGCCCCTACGGTGTGGCGTGGACCGCTCGTGCTCCACTATGAGATCCCCAAGTGGGATGGCGATCTCGGCCGGCCGAACGTGTACGTTCCGCTTTCACCTTCCATCGCAAGCCGCAAGGTGGAGCTGCTGAATGCGTCATTCCCGTCGCAACACGGCAGGGACTGGTGGGATGACGAGTTCTTCCTGAGCCTCCTTCGTCTGCGGGGCGCGGAGACCCAGAGCCGCTATGCCGAGGCCTTTACAGCGACCAAGCTCTCGATCACGCTGGAGCCGACATGGCCCGCCTGACCTTCGGTATCCCGGTCTACAACGGCGAGAGGTTCCTTCCGGCGGCACTCGCCTCGGTGCAGGATCAGGATCTTGCAGACATCCGCATCGTCATCTCCGACAACGGCTCGACCGACGGGACAGAAGCTCTGTGCCGTGCCGCTGCAGCGAAAGACGAGCGCATCGAATACCACCGGTACGACGTGAACCGTGGCGGTATCTGGAACTATCAGAACGTCATGGCGCTGTGCGACACCGAACTGTTCAGTTGGATGGCAGCCGACGACATCAAGCTGCCGGGCTTTGCCCGCACGACGATCGCCGCGCTCGACGCCGGCGGGCCCGAAGTCGCGTTCGCGTGTCCCCGCACGCGGATCATCAATGCCGATGGTGTCATCTACGAGGATCTCAACGACGCCGACATGGGGTTGGCCAGGCCGATGGCGCACGAGCGTGTACGGAACCTCCTGCGGGCCCAGGCATCGCATCCGATGTATGGCGTCATCCGCATGTCGGCACTACACAAGACCAGGGGCATCCGGTCAACGCTGGGCGACGACATGGTGCTGCTCGTCGAGTTGCTGTGCGCTGGCAAGATGGCGACTGCTCCCGAGCAGACATTCCTTCAGCGGCGACACGATGCGCAGGTCTCTGTACAAGGCTCGAGCTCGTCGACCTGGTTCGCCCCAGGGCAACGTGGCAACAGATCGTTCGCTGAGACGCGTACGAACATCGAGCTGTATCGGGGCGTCGCGCACAGCGACCTGCCGTTCATGGAAAAGCTGAGGACCTGGGCGACGCTCGGACCGTCGTGGGTGTTTCCGCGCTGGCGGGCCATGGCACGCGACGTCGCGAATGCTGTGGGAGTCAGCCCGAGTGCGGGACGACTGCGCGAGCAGCAGCAGGCGCAAGCACGCGCTCAGCGGCCCTCGCACGACACAGCGCCGACCCCTCCAGATGTCGACGGTGGGATCCGTCCAGAGAGCGATAACACCCCGGGCTCTTCGACCGACAGCTGAAGAGGACACCGGTCGCGCTGCACCGTCGATGAGGCATCCTGCACAAGATGACGATTACTCACTGAATCTGAATGAACCTTCAGAAAGGGATATCCGAACTCAGAAATTCGCGCCGAGGCGCGAGTTATGATAAGCGCCGCTCATTCTTTCATGATCGGGAGCACCATGGCCGCGTCCAGTCGCAGGGTGAACGTCATCTGTGCTCCGCCCAATGGTCGGAACCCCGGAATGACGTCGGTCGACCTCGCATTCGCGAACGTCGCGAATGCTGCCGGTCTGACGGACGTGACCTACTGGCGCCTCTGGGATGTCAGCGAATGGCGCGAGTTCCGTGGCGACGTTCCTTTGCCGGCGTCGACGACCTATCTCGATCCGGACACCGGAATGACCTACCAGTCATTGCGCGGACGCCTCGACGAGGTGCTGAATGCCGATCGGGTCGTGTTCTGGGGCGACTTCATGCACATGGCGGTCTACCAGCACCACATGTCCGACGTGCTCGCGCGGCGGATAGGTCTCTGCTCCGAGGAAGAGGCCGACGAGCTGGTCGCGAACGTCCAGCTGCTTCGCGGCTCGGACGCGCCGGCCCTCGGCCGCGTGCTGTCCTATGGAAGCACGCTGAGCATGAACACGTGGCAGGACTACGCATCGCGGTACGGCCGGGATCTCGAGCACTTCATCGACGGTGCCGACCGGGTGTGGCTTCGCGATCCGTATTCTGCCCAGGTGGCGCGGAGCATCAGGGGCCAGGAGCGAGGAACGGCGCAGGCTCTCGATGCCGCCTTCCTGCTGCACGACGGCATTCAGCATGGCGGCAACGGATTGGGCGTATTCATCGGGCGGTCGGCCGTGCAACCCGAGGTGGTCGCCACATTCGGGCGGCAGCTCGCGAAAGGCCTGGATCTGCGAGCGACTTGGATCCCTTGGGGAACCGCTCCCGCGTTCTGGCCCGTGGATTCGCGCCGCAGATTCCGCGCAGCGTGGCCTGCCCTCGAGCGAGAAGAGGCCGCCCCGTCTCGGACCGACCTCGTGCGCACGTCGGTCGCGGCGCTACGCGGTGTACCCAAACCGTCGCCCGCACCCGCCAGCCTGCGAGACCTCATCTTCGGTCTGAGCAACTACGACGTCGTGCTGACCGACACCTACCATCTGGCGATAAATGCTTGGGCGCAGGGCGTGCCCGCGGTGTGCCTGGTCGACGAAGGCGGCGCGGATTGGAGCGTGAATTCCGGCGAGCCCAACATGCGCAGGGACAAGCGAATCGACCTGTACTCGCAGCTCGAGGCGCTCGGGCTCATCGTGAGCCTCAAAGGACTTCGGCGCCGCGGCCCACAGGAGGTCCGCCGCGTCATCGAGCTGCTGCGGACCCCAGAGTCTCTCGCTGTCGTGCGAAACCGCATCGACACCCTGCGCGCCCAGAGTTTCGAGTCGATCGTCACACGGCTCAAGGAAAGCGCTCAGGATCGAACCCACGAAGACAGGCGCCTTCTCACCAACTGAGCTCAAGCCCCGCCGGGCCGGCCGCGCGCGGGCCCAGACCCTGGTGCCACCACGACCGCGGCGATGACGGCGACGGCGCTGACGAGCATCCACGCCCACAGAGACACATCTGGGTCGGCCGCGTTCAGCCTCCCAGCCGCCACAACACCGAGGACGACGAGCGCCGCGGAGCCCATCACGGCGCAGCTCACCACGACGGCCAGAATGCGGCTCCTGTCGACTATGGCGACCCCACGCCAGAGCACGGCACTCGCCATGATTCCAGCGACCAACGCGCCTCCGATGACGTCGCTCGGGCGGTGGGCGAAGGACAGCGTGGATGTCCACGCCACGCCGACCGTGGCGACGGTGGCAAGTGCCACGACGGGCCAGCGCCACGGTCTCCACGGAAGAAGCACGGCCAGCGCGATCACGCCGGACACCGCCACAGCCACGTGGCCGCTCGGGAATGTGTTGCCTGCCTGACCTGCCGCACCCATCGTCGGGCCGGGAAGTGTGAGTTTCAACGCTTCGGCCAGGAGAAAGGAGCCCACCACGATCGCGGATGCTCTCAAGGCATCCGCCCACCGTCGCGCGACCAGGGCCACGATGCCGAATGCAATCGCGACGAGGACGATGAGCACGGGCACGACGAGCCGGAACAGATTGCCGGCGTCGACAAGACCCCCGAAGTGCGCCGCCGCACTGTACGACGCGCCGTCGATCGCGCGGCCGTACGGAACCCGGATGAACACCCAGTACGTGCCCCCGAGGGCGACGATGAACGCCGCCAGCCGAAGCAGCGATCGCACGTCCGATCTGCTCACCGGTTCCCCCTTCTGCGGCGACGACTCCTGTCGGCTCGCCGCGAAGGGGAACTAACCCCGTGCCGTGCTAGTACGCCCCGACCGGGTGCACGAGCACTTTCACCGTGCGCCACAGAATGATGATGTCACCGGTAAGTGACCAGTTCTCGACGTAGTACAGGTCGAGACGCACACTCTCGTCCCAGCTCAGGTCGCTGCGCCCGTTGATCTGCCACATTCCCGTCAGGCCCGGCTTGATGAAGAGCCTGCGGTGAACGTAGTTCTCGTAGGCCGCGACCTCACGAGGCAGCGGAGGCCGAGGCCCCACGAGGCTCATGTTGCCGACGAACACGTTCCAGAGCTGGGGCAGTTCGTCGAGCGAGTACTTGCGGATCACCCGACCGACGCGCGTGACCCTCGGGTCGGACTTCATCTTGAAAAGCACTCCGGCGCCCTGGTTCGCGTCGGTGAGCTGCGCGAGCTCCGCCTCCGACGTCGTCACCATGCTGCGGAACTTGTACATCGTGAACGTCTCGCCGTTTCGACCGACCCGCTTCTGCGAGAAGATCGCGCCGCCCGCGCTGTCGAGACGCACGAGAGCCGCCAGCACCAGGAAGAGCGGTGAGAGCACCAGGAGCGCCATGCCGGAGAGCACGACGTCGAGCGCGCGCTTGAGCGCGTGCTTCGCTCCGTCGAACTGCGGGATCTCCACGTGGATCAGCGGCAGCCCCTCGACCGGACGGAAGTGAATGCGCGGGCCGGCCACATCGGTCAGTCCTGCGGCAAGCACCAGGTCGGTCGCGGCACCCTCTAGCTGCCAGCTGAGGTCTCGAACGAAACCGCGGTCATCGCTCGGCTGGCCCGCCAGGATCACGGTGTCGACGCGAAGGTTCGCGGCCGCCATCGCAAGGTTGGACAGGTCGGCGACGACCGGTGTTCCCAGGTCGTTGGGGTCGGTGGTGGCATCTGTGCCATCGATCGCGGCGCCGACCACGTGATAGGCGGCTCCGGTCTTGCGCTTGAGCTGATCGACGACATAGGCGACGTCGCTGGCGGACCCACCCACCAGGGCACGAGAAAGGTAGCGGCCATTGGTGCGCTGCTTCGACAGCCAGCGCCGCCACATCCACCGGCTGATCGCCAGGGCCACGAGCCCGATGGGGAGGGTGAGCACGAAGAACCCGCGTGCCACCTCGATCTTGCCGACGAGGAAGACGATGGCGAGCGCTCCGAAGGTGAAGGCGCTCGCGCTGACGACGCGGCGATATTCGGCGAACCCAACGCCGATCACGCGGGGGTCACGGGTACGGAACGCAGACAGCATCACGAGCCACGTCGCGACGACGACGAAGGCGATCACCCAGTAGAGCTCGTCGAGGCCTCCGAGGTCATCGTTCTTGAAACCGAAGCGAAGCACGAAGGCGGCGCCGACCGATGCTGCGACGATCAGCGCGTCGCTGATGACCAGACGGGTGCGGTAGCTGCGGCTCCAACGCTGTTCCGCCGACAGCTCGCCACCGCGACCGGTCGTCTTGACCCGCGGCAGGGGACGGCCGAGCGCGACCGATCGGAGATCGTCGAGTTCGGTCATGATTCACACTCACAGCAGGCGATTGCCTGGTGGAACAGCGCATCGTGGCGGTGCACACTTCGGGTGTTGTGCACGGCCCAAGTCGATGAGGCCACTTGGCACCTCGGGTTCGGGTAAGCGGGTTGAAGCCCTGTGAGGTTCCTCGCCGGCCCAACTTCAGCCCCGGGATAGGCGAGGAACTCTCAATAACGGAATTCTATCGATTGGTGAGCAAAGCTCATGTCCCTACTTAGGGGCATATGGGCAGTGCCGCTGACACGAGCCGAACAGCTCCTTGGTCAGTGGGTCAGTTCGCTCGACGAGCGCGACGTCGTGACACGACGACTGCGCCTCCGCCGACGACCACAGCGGCTCCAGCCAGGCCGATGAGAGGCCACGAGATGGAACTACCGGTGTCTGCGAGTCCTGAGGTCGGGGAGTCGGGAACCGTCACCGTGACGTTGCTGCAGGATGTTTCGCAGGGATCGATGGGTACGTAACTGTCGGCGGCCGCAGCGAGAGGCCCGGAGAGCGTGACAGCAGCCACCACTCCGAGTCCACCGAGGCACGCCAAATAGCGGCGTTTCATGGGAAGCCAACCTTCGGGTAGGGGAGGCATATTCGGGTTGCTAAGAGTTTATCGACCCGAACTACTTGCGCCACTCCCCCGATGGGGTGTATTGGGCAAAGGTTTCCGCGGGATCAGCGCAGCACGTCTGAGCATGCAAAGCCGACGTGGCCCACATCCGTGGGCCAGACGCCCGGCGTCGTCACGGCTCCGAGCGCGCTCGTCGTCGACTGCGACCCCGATGCCGGCGCCCCGACGAACTGGAAGTCATAGGTCGCCGTCTTCCCAGGGGTGAGTTTGACGAGCACATGCGCAACGCTGCGCCCCTCGTCTGCTCCCCTCTGGATGGTGACGTCGCGTCCGCCGCTCGTCGCTCCGACGGTCACGAATCCCTTCGGCGCGTAGACCGCGACAGTCGTGTAGGTGTCCCCTGCCGGCACCCCGGAGAGGCCGGCGCCGGTGACGTACCCCGGCAGGGATTGCGCGGCATCCGCAGGCGCATCGCTGGAGAGCGTCACGCGCACCAGATAGTTCGCGCGACCGTCAGCGCGGCACTCCGCACGGCCGAGTCCGACGCCGGTGTGCAGGTAGTAGTCCATCTTCGCGCCGGTGGCGTCGTTCAGGTAGACCCCGAACGTGTCGTGGGTGGCCGAGCTCTTCGGCAGACCCCCGGCGAGCGTCGTCCCGGCGACGATCGACTGCTCGCGCGCGTTCGCACTCCACAGCAGCACCCGTCGCTCGCCTCCCGCGCGCGTCACGGCGGAGAGCATCGCGCTCGGGTCAAACCGGCCGCTGGCGACCTTCGTGAAGACGGCCGCGGCCGCAGCGGCGAAGAAGGCGTCCTGCTGCTTGGGGTCCTCGAATCGGGCATAGGACTCGCTCAGGAGCACCTTGACGGCGTTGTCGCTCGTCAGCTGCTCACCGCCGCCGATGTCTACCGGACCCGTCGCCTCGAGGAGGTAGCTCAGCGCGACCGGATCCACCGACAGCACACCGTCGACCTTGGTACCGAACCGCTTCTCCCACATCGCACGCACCGCCTCAGCAGAGGTCGGGAAGTTCGGAGTGAGGGTGACGTCTTGGATGAACTCGCCAGGCAGATCTCCGTACAGCTTGCGCGTGTCAGCGGACAGGGGGATAGCAGGGCTCGACAGAGGCGGCAGATCGGCCGCTGACGCCTGGCTGACCAGCGAGACGGCTCCGTCCTGCGCGCGAAGCAGCGCGAGAGCGCCGACGATGCCGCCCGTGGAGCGCGCCTCGGCGTTGTTCTGGAAGACGAGCACGTAGTCGCGGGGACCGTTGGCCCCGAGCATGTCGGGCATGAGGCGAGCAGCCCTGCTCGCGGCATCCGTCACGGCTCCTGCCTTCTCGAGCGCGTCCCTCAGCTTGTGGACGGCGTCGGTCACCATGCCGACGGTTCCCGAGGTGTTGATTCCGCGAACGATGGCGAGATCGGACTGCAAGGCGGCGTTCGCCTTCGTGACGGTGGGCGCAGCCTCGACGAGCGGCTTCAACGGCACCTTGCCGTCAACAGGGGTGAAGCTCTTCGGGCTGATCGTTCCTGCCAGATGGGCCAGAGGGATGATGGACCGATCCGTGACATCCGATGCCGCTTGCGCGATCTGCCGAACAGCGGTGAGGTTGCCGCCGAGAACCGGTATGAGCTCCGCTGCCCTCCAGATCGGATCACTCGTCTCGGCGCGAGCCGCTCGCAGATGCGTCGACAGAGTGCTGGTCGTCGCCGCAGCCCCCGTCTCATCGCCGGAGGAGATCTGCGACTGCACCTTGTCGACGAGCGGGAGGGCGGCCTGCAGCTCCGACTTGGCCTGCACTGCGCGCACCGCCACCCACACACCGCATGCGATCAGGAGTACGACGACACCCACCACCGACCACCACACGATGCGTCGCCTGGTGCGCTTCGCTGAGCGCGCGGACGCAGGGGTGGATTCGGGCATGCGGGTATTCAACCAGACGATTCTTGAGGGTTACTCGAACGGCGCCTGTGAGCCCGGTATACGACGCTCAGCGGATGGGCGTGAGATGCCGCGGAGGCCCCTCGATGCGCGCGATGGCGATCTTCACATCGACGAGTTCGTGCTCGACCGCAGAGAGCCGCTGCCCGAGCGAGTGCTCGACCGCAGAGAGCCGCTGCCCGAGCGAGTGCTCGACCGCAGAGAGCCGCTGCCCAAGCGAGTGCTCCATCCCAGACATCCGCTCGCCCAGGGATGTCTCCACCGCGGAGATCCGCTCGCCAAGGGAACTCTCCACCCCGGAGATCCGCTCATCGATCCGACGGTCCAGCGACAACTCGAACTCGGCGAGCCGCTCACCGATCCGACGATCAAACGAGGCCTCGGACCCCGCGATCCGCTCGCTGATGCGGCGTTCCAGCGACACTTCCACACCAGAGATGCGCTCACTGACCTCGCGCCTGAGCTCGGTGTGCTGGGCATCCGTGCGCCGCACAATCCAGGCGAACGCCGCCGCGAAGGAGCCGCCGAGACCCACGAAAAGGGTGGCGGTGCTGATCACGATCGCGATCACCTCAGCGGACACGTACACGCCTCCATTCTGCCTGCCGCGTCTGACGGGCGCGAGCAACGCTACGTCGGTGGGTGCCGCTCGCCCTGGCCTGAAGAGCGTTCTGGGGATGAACAGCGGCCCTCGAAGGGTGTGGAGGAGCAATGTCGGGGCGGGGCAAGAAGACGGCGCGCGTACGACAAAGGGGCCGAGCCCGAAGGCCCGACCCCTTTGCACGAGATCTCGACACGGCGGCTCCGCCGCCTACTCGATCTGAGTCGTTCGGGCTCAACGCGCTTCGCGCATCGAGCCCTACCGACTCACTTGATGATCTTGGTCACCGTTCCGGCGCCGACCGTGCGGCCACCCTCACGGATCGCGAAACCGAGGCCCTCCTCCATGGCGATGGGCTGGATCAGCTCGACCGTCATGTCGGTGGTGTCGCCGGGCATGACCATCTCGGTGCCCTCGGGCAGCGAGATGACGCCGGTGACGTCGGTGGTACGGAAGTAGAACTGCGGACGGTAGTTCGCGTAGAACGGGTTGTGGCGTCCACCCTCGTCCTTGGACAGGATGTACGCGGTGCCCTCGAACTCGGTGTGCGGCGTGACCGAACCCGGCTTCACGACGACCTGGCCGCGCTCGACATCCTCGCGCTTGGTACCGCGAAGAAGCAGACCACAGTTCTCACCGGCCCAGGCCTCGTCGAGCTGCTTGTGGAACATCTCGATACCCGTGACGGTGGTCTTCTGCGTCGGGCGGATGCCGACGATCTCGACCTCGGAGTTGATCTTCAGCGTGCCACGCTCGGCGCGGCCCGTGACGACCGTTCCACGACCGGTGATCGTGAAGACGTCCTCGATCGGCATCAGGAACGGCTTGTCCTTGTCGCGCACCGGGTCCGGGATGGACTCGTCGACAGCGTCCATGAGGTCGAGGATGGACTGCGTCCACTGCTCGTCGCCCTCGAGGGCCTTGAGGCCGGAGACGCGGATGACCGGAGCGTTGTCGCCGTCGAAGTTCTGGCTCGACAGGAGGTCGCGAACCTCGAGCTCGACGAGCTCGAGGATCTCCTCGTCGTCGACCATGTCGGCCTTGTTCAGCGCGACCAGCAGGTACGGCACGCCGACCTGCTTGGCGAGCAGAACGTGCTCACGGGTCTGAGCCATCGGGCCGTCGGTCGCCGCGACCACGAGGATCGCGCCGTCCATCTGAGCGGCACCGGTGATCATGTTCTTGATGTAGTCCGCGTGACCCGGGGCGTCGACGTGCGCGTAGTGGCGCTTCGGAGTCTCGTACTCGACGTGCGAGATGTTGATCGTGATACCGCGCTGACGCTCCTCAGGAGCGGAGTCGATCGAAGCGAAGTCACGGGGGACGTTCACGTTCGACGGGTACTTGTCGGCGAGCACCTTCGAGATCGCCGCGGTGAGCGTCGTCTTGCCGTGGTCAACGTGTCCGATCGTTCCGATGTTGACGTGCGGCTTAGTCCGCTCGAACTTGGCCTTAGCCACTGTGGGTCCTCCTCAGGACTCTCGTGTAGAAGCTGCGGGCGGCGTTCACCGGCCGGACATTCTACGGGGATCTTGTATATGTTACGGGCGCGACGGGGCTTGGAGCAAAGGCACGGTGTGCCTATGCCGCGACCCCAGCGCCGTGCGAGCTGTGCTCGCGAGGGTCACGAAGCTGTGGAGCATGGGAGATTACTCGCCCTTGCTCTTCTGGATGATCTCGTCGGCGACAGCCTTCGGGACCTCCGCGTAGCTCTCGAACGACATCGAGTACACGGCACGACCAGACGTCTTCGAACGCAGGTCGCCGATGTAGCCGAACATCTCCGACAGCGGCACGTGAGCGCGGACGACCTTGACGCCCTGCGCATCCTCCATGGCCTGGATCTGGCCACGGCGGGAGTTCAGGTCGCCGATCACGTCGCCCATGTACTCCTCGGGCGTGCGCACCTCGACCGCCATGAGCGGCTCGAGAAGCACGGGGTTGGCCTTGCGAGCCGCCTCCTTGTACGCCATCGAGCCGGCGATCTTGAACGCCATCTCGCTGGAGTCCACTTCGTGGTACGCACCGTCGAGCAGAGTCGCCTTGACACCGACCGTCGGGTAGCCGGCGAGCACGCCGACCTGCATGGCGTCCTGGATGCCAGCGTCGACCGACGGGATGTACTCGCGCGGAACGCGGCCACCTGTGACCTTGTTCTCGAACTCGTACGTGGTCTCTGCGGTGATCTCCAGCGGAGCCAGGGCGATCTGCACCTTCGCGAACTGACCGGATCCACCGGTCTGCTTCTTGTGGGTGTAGTCGTGACGCTCGACGGTCTTGCGGATCGTCTCGCGGTAGGCAACCTGCGGCTTTCCGACGTTCGCCTCGACCTTGAACTCGCGCTTCATGCGGTCCACCAGGATGTCCAGGTGAAGCTCGCCCATACCGCCGATGACGGTCTGGCCGGTCTCCTGGTCCTGCTCGACGCGGAACGTCGGGTCCTCTTCTGCCAACTTCTGGATGGCTGTTCCCAGCTTCTCCTGGTCGGCCTTGGTCTTCGGCTCGATCGCGACCTTCAGCACGGGCTCCGGGAAGGTCATCGACTCCAGCACGATCTGCTGCTGCGGGTCGCACAGGGTGTCACCCGTCGTCGTGTCCTTCAGACCGATGACCGCGTAGATGTGGCCGGCGGTCACGGAATCGACCGGGATCTCCTTGTTGGCGTGCATCTGGAAGATCTTTCCGATGCGCTCCTTCTTCTGCTTGGTCGAGTTGATGACCTGCGCGCCGGAGTCGAGGTGACCCGAGTAGACGCGGATGTAGGTCAGACGACCGAAGAAGGGGTGCACGGCGATCTTCGAGACCAGCGCGGAGAACGGCTCGGTGGCGTCGGCGTGACGCTCCAGCACCTTCTCGGGGTCGCGCACGTCGTGTCCCTGAACTGCGGGCACGTCGAGCGGGCTCGGGAGGAAGTCGACGACGGCATCCAGCATCGGCTGCACGCCGCGGTTCTTGAACGCCGAACCGCAGAGAACCGGGTAGATCTCGTTGTTCACCGTGAGCTTGCGGATGGCGCCCTTGATCTCGGCGACCGTGAGCTCCTCGCCACCGAAGAACTTCTCCAGCAGCTCGTCGCTCGTCTCCGCAACGACCTCCAGGAGGGCGTTGCGGTACTCCGCGGCCTTCTCCTTGAGGTCGGCCGGGATCTCCTCGATCTCGTAGTGAGCGCCCATGGTGACGTCACCCTTCGCGTCACCCGGCCACACCAGCGCGCGCATCTCGATGAGGTCGACGACGCCGACGAAGTCGTTCTCGGAGCCGATCGGCAGCTGCAGCACGAGCGGCTTGGCGCCGAGGCGGTTCACGATGGTGTCGACGGTGAAGTAGAAGTCTGCGCCCAGCTTGTCCATCTTGTTGACGAAGCAGATGCGCGGAACGTTGTACTTGTCGGCCTGACGCCACACGGTCTCGGACTGGGGCTCAACGCCCTCCTTGCCGTCGAACACGGCGACAGCACCGTCGAGGATGCGCAGCGAGCGCTCCACCTCGACGGTGAAGTCCACGTGACCGGGGGTGTCGATGATGTTGATCTGGTTCTTGTTCCAGAAACAGGTGACCGCGGCGGACGTGATGGTGATGCCGCGCTCCTTCTCCTGCTCCATCCAGTCGGTGGTCGAGGCACCGTCGTGCGTCTCGCCGATCTTGTGGTTGACGCCCGTGTAGAACAGGATGCGCTCGGTCGTCGTGGTCTTACCGGCATCGATGTGCGCCATGATGCCGATGTTGCGGACCTTGTTCAGGTCGGTGAGCACGTCTTGTGCCACGGGGTTTCCTCCGGAGGATTCTTGAAGGGGGTTTGCTGCCGGCGACTTTCGGCCGGTGCGCGGGGCGGGGAAGGGTTTCCTGCCGCCCCGTGCATCCGTTTATTCACAACGCATTTCGGGCCGTTTTTCTTCCGGCATCGAGGGCGGTGGTTACCAGCGGTAGTGGGCGAAGGCGCGGTTCGACTCGGCCATCTTGTGCGTGTCCTCGCGACGCTTCACAGCGGCGCCGAGGCCGTTGCTGGCATCCAGGATCTCGTTGGTCAGGCGCTCGGTCATCGTGCGCTCACGACGGGCCTTCGCGTAGCTGGTGAGCCAGCGCAGTGCGAGGGTGTTCGCGCGGTGCGGCTTGACCTCGACGGGGACCTGGTACGTCGAACCACCGACGCGGCGGCTCTTGACCTCGATCGTGGGGCGCACGTTGTCGAGCGCCTTCTTGAGCGTGGCGACGGCATCCTGACCGTTCTTGGTGGCTACACCCTCGAGCGCGTCGTAGACGATGCGCTCTGCGAGGGACTTCTTGCCGTCCTTCAGGATCTTGTTCACGAGCTGGCTGACGACCGGTGCACCGTAGACCGGGTCGGCGACGACGGGACGCTTAGGAGCGGGACCCTTGCGAGGCATTACTTCTTCTCCATCTTCGCGCCGTAGCGGCTACGAGCCTGCTTGCGGTTCTTGACGGCCTGCGTGTCGAGCGCGCCGCGGATGATCTTGTAGCGCACGCCGGGGAGGTCCTTCACACGACCGCCGCGGACGAGCACCATCGAGTGCTCCTGCAGGTTGTGGCCCTCACCGGGGATGTAGGCGGTGACCTCGGTGCCGTTGGAGAGCTTCACACGAGCGACCTTGCGGAGCGCGGAGTTCGGCTTCTTCGGGGTGGTGGTGTACACGCGGGTGCACACGCCGCGCTGCTGCGGGTTGGCCTTGAGGGCCGGCGCCTTGGTCTTCGCGACCTTCGGCGAGCGGCCCTTGCGGACCAACTGCTGAATGGTTGGCACTATTTCTCCTGTTTGTGCTGCACGGTGACAGCGTTGATGATCTGTTTCACATCGCGACCCACCGGATGCCGCAGAAAAGCGACCTCTTTGTTGTGGTGGGTATGCCGTGGGGGTAGCCCGCGAATGCAAGGCTCCCTGTTCGTTGCGAACCGACCCGAAGGCACGGTTCAGGCGCGCATAGAGCGCACACCTCATCTACCCTACCCGATGCAGCGTGTCGCGACAAACGCGCGGCGCACCATGCGCTATGCACTTCGGCTACGCGTCGCGGGCATCCCTCGCACCGTAGGCAGCAGTGTCGGCGCGCACTCGAAGCGTCACGACGCGGCGATCACCTGTAGGTCCCTGCTTCAGGCAACCCGTCGGTAGTGCAACCCGGCGGACAGCAGACCAGTTCCCATCGCGGCGACGAATGCCGCGATCGCGTTCGGCTCTGGCGGAATGAACCAAGATGCCGGCGAGAGGTAGCCGGAGAGCAGCCACGCGAAGCCCACGATCGCGACCAGGACGCCCGCCCAGATCAGCACATGCCGACCGGCGAGTCCCGCGCCGGGGTTCTTCGCCACCCAGTAGTCGCGGATGCGCCGCTGATAGATCGCGACGCACAACAGGATGATCCCGAGGATGAGCGTGACCATCAGATACACGTCGGTGAAGGACGCCCACCATTCGCCGCTGTTCCAGATGGCCGCCGAAGGATCGAACGGCACATAGCTGACCGTGACCGCCTTCGGCGCGTTCGTCAGGGTGGACACCACCGAGCCGGCGATGAACTCGTACGCCTTGCCGTCGACCTCGTACCCGATCCTCGGCGCGTAGGTGATCGTGCGTGCCGGGATGGTGATCCATCCGAGCACGGTGCCGTCCGTCGTGGGCAGCGTCTTCGCGAGCAACGGGCCGGCGATCAGCTTGTACAGGCCGGTGATGGTCAGGATGGCGCCCATCGTCCACAGCCAAGCCTGGCCGAACGGGCCTATCGCATAGCGCCGTCGTGCTGCGTCCGTGTTCTCTCGCACCCGCTGGGGAGTGCCGAGCAGGTTCACCCCCTCGGGTGCCGGCACGGCGTCGCGCCCATCGTGCGGGTCGGGAACAGCGCCGTTCTCAGCCATTGACGTCGATCCAGACCGCGATGAAGATCCAGACGAACGCGACGACCGCCGCGAACAGGGGCGCAGCGATGAAGACGAGGCCGAGGATGGTCCAGGTCCACCGTGAAGCGCCCCACAGCTGGCCGAAGCGCAGCGCGCGCGGGAACGCCCGTTTGAAGGCCGCGCGGGAGTATCCCGTTCCCGACTTCTTCGTCGGAGCCTGAACGTAGCTCTGCGCGGGGATCTGCTTCCAGACGGTGGCCAGCGGGGCATGGGAGCCGACCTCGTAGGCGAGGTGCCCGACCATGCGACCGCGGGTGTCGAGGATGATCAGACCGCCCGTCGCGAACATGTTCGCGCCGTTGCCGATGGCGCGAGCCTGCGTTGCCCGGTAGTCCTCCCCCTGCGGCGAATCCGATGCGGCGAGCGGGATGGACGTGAGCGGCGTGAGGGTCGTCGCCCGTTCGATCTCCGGCAGGTAGACAACGGTGCCGATGCGTTCTCGATGGATGGTCTTCGTGCCGCCGTACGCGGCGTCCGTCACCGTCACCGTGCCGTTCTGGATGACCACCGCTTGTCGCCTAGCGCGTCGGGACCCGGCAGCGATGCCCCAAAGCGGAAGACCGATGACCAGCGCGAAGGTGCCGACGACCGCCAGCACGTACACCCACCACGGGTTGACGGAGTAGTCCACTCGGCTGCCTTTCGAACTCGGACGCCAACAGCACGATACCGACGAGCGTGCACAGGGCGGTGCCGCCGCCACATGCACGATGGCCGTGATGCGGAGCCATCGTCCGCATCACGGCCATCGTGTCGTGTCGTGGTTCCCCCCTGAGAACCGGTCGGCGACTAGTGTCCGCCGACGCTGGATGCCAGCGAGGAGTCGGTCTGCTGCAGGGTGTCGGCCGCCTTCGTGAGGAACTGCGACATTCCGTCGAGACCGTTGACCGCATTGGTCGCACCTGTCGTGAACTGCGTGTACGAATCGTGGAACGCACCCGACGCCGAGTCCGTCACGAAGCCGTCGCCGACCAGCTGGTTCACCAGGGTCTGCAGCTCGTTGAGCTTCGAGACGAGGTCTTCCTTGCCGCTGGTAAGACGGCCAGCGGCGCTCGTCATGTCGCCGTAGGTGACGTTCATGTTCGCCATGAGATTCTCCTTGGTCTTCCGGCCAACCCCCTTAGGCCGACCTCGTTGACTCGACGCTATCGCAGGCTCAAGGGGCGTGAAATGGGGAGTGGTCCCCATCCGCACGCCGGGCTTTCCGAGTGCTGCGGAGCATCCCGAGGGCGATCAGCACCAGCAGCAGGCCGACCACGAGCGCGACGATCGGGAAGGTCCAGTTCTGCGCCGAGTCGACCTCGGCGTTGGCGGGATCGGTCGTGTCGTACCTGATCGTGAACGTCGCACCGTTCGAGGGCGCGGCGCAGATCTTGACATTCGTGAGCGTCGCACTGCCGTGCCCGCCGTCGGTCGTCGTGAACGCCACGACGGGGTCGTAACCCGTTCCGCCGCAGCTTCCCTTTCCGCTGTCGTTGTAGGTGTGGTAGCCGGTCACGGTCGCCGTGGTGGTGGCGGAATGGGAGTTCAGGATGAGCTGCGGGAGCACTCCGACGAACAGGCCGACCGCGAACACCGCCACCCCGACGACAAGCCAGAAGATCGATGCCGTGTACCCGGGGCCCGGCTTCCTCGGCTTCGCCTTCTCCGCGGTGGATGCCGCAGCCTTGGCGGTCGCGGATGCCTGTCCGGCGGCGCCGTCCTCGTAGTCCTGCTGCGAGTAGCCGGGGTTCGCGAAGGGCGTCTCCGAACTCGATTGCGGATCGCGTTCGGGCCGGTCGGTCATGCTCGGTGTCTCCTCGGTGTTCTCGACTACAGCGACTCGGGCGGTGCCCAGCGCAGCGTTTCGATCATCACACGGAAGAGCTGCAATACGAGCTCCCGCTCCTCGGTGATCGACGTGGAGAAGGTGAGAAGCGCCACGTTCTGCGTGCCTGGCACGGCGATCCAGTAGTCGACGATCAACGACTCGTACGAGCCGACATCGCCGTCTGCCGCATGCTCGACGGTCCTGCAGCGACGCAGGGTGGCCGTTCCCCCGAGCTCGGCGGCCTCGACATCCGTGTAGTCCGCGGCGTCCGGCAGCGACTCGAGGGCGATGCGCACGAGGTCGATCACCGTCTGCGACTTCGACGGGGTGGAGCCGAGCACGTCGATGTCGGGCCACGACACGGCGAGAGACATGGGAAGCATCGCTCCTGGCACGATCTCGAGAGCGAGATACACCTGGTCTGCGCCGCCCTCGCGTGCCTTGTCGGCGAGCTCGGTCAGCTGGGATCGCAGATCGCCGCGGAGCCGTGCGAACGAGTCCATGCGATTCGTCACCCGGTTCGCGAGGGCGTGGATCGCGCGCTTCGAGGCGTCCGGGTCGTGCACAGGGATGTTCCACCAGCTGCCGGGCAGCACGATCTGCACCCCCGGTGCTTTCGCCTTCGCGCTCATGCCGCCCCCCTCGCGCTTCCGAACTCGAACGTGTCGGCGAGGGTGTCACCGTACGAGGTGATGTCGTCGAAGACCGTCAGATCATCGGTCGTGATGACCATGAAGATGAAGGTCGAGAGGCCGGGCGCAGCAATCGCCGCGCGGTAGGTCTCGCGAAGGTAGCGCTCCCCGCTCTCGCCGGCGGGAAGCTGGGTGATGTCGTGCCCTGAGACGGCGGGTCTGCCCGATAGCTCCTTCTTCTGGTAGTCGCGTAGCCAGACATCCACACCCCCATCGGACTCGGTCGTCGACCAGTCGGCGAGGATGGCGTCGAGGTCGAGCCCCCGCTGCTTGATGCCTTGAATGGTCATGACCGCCACGATGGCGCCGACCTCTCGCTCGCCGACTCCACCCCACGTGTGACGGTCGGGGTCGTCATCCGTGCTGCCGACGTCGGCAACGAGGGCCTCAGCTGCGGCCTGGAGCGTCGCACGCGCTGCCTCGCCGTCCACGAGGGAGTCGAGCTCGTCGGAGATCTCCGCCAAGCCGTCGAGCGTTCGCGGCACCTCGAACCACTGCCCCTGGATCACGCAGGTGTATGTCAGCGCCACGACGCCCCCGTTCCGCTCACTTGTCTCCGCGGCGAGCTTAGTGCTTGCTCAGATCGACCGACCCGGCCTGGAACGACGCGTGGTAGGCCGCCACCGGCGCCTTGGTGACCAAGTCGCCGAGGCCGTGAACGAGCGTGGCGGGCGAACCGGTGCTCGATGCCGCCATGTCGAAACCGTGCGAGCCGACGAGCGACAGGTTCGGAGTGACAGGGGTGATGCTCAGCGCCGAGTGCTCCTGGAAGTGGTTGAAGAAGCTCGCGTGCGGCGCCAGCCAGTTCTGCGTGGCGTAGTCGACCCCGCCTGCCAGGTTGTTGCCTGCGGAGACCGAGACGACACCGCGCACGGCGCCCACTGCTGCGGCTTCGCCCTGCTCCGCGCCGTGCTCGGTCCAGTGCTGGAGCGTCTCCGCGGCTGTCGTGCGGAACTGCTGGCCGGCATTCCCGAGCGACTTGAAGATGCCGTCGCCGCCCGCTCGGCTGCTCATGAACTCCTTCACACCCGCGACGGACCCCTTGACGTCTCCGGCGACACCGCCGAATCCCTTGCCGTATGCCTCGCCGAGCGCCTTGCCCTTCGTGCCGACGTAGTCCGTGAGCTTCTCGAGCCCGCTGTACTTGTTCAGGCCGTTGCCCGCCTTCTCGACGAGCCCGAAGGTCTTGCCCAGTGCACCCTCGTGCGCTGCGAGCTTGTCGGCCACCTTGCTGAAGCCGCCCAGCCCCTTGACGCCCTTGAGCGCCGCCGCATCCGCCTTGATGGGCAGGGCGGACATCACGAGGGTGATCCCCGTGTTGAGCAGGTCACCGAGGGTGCGATCCCCCAACACGACCAGGGCGGCCGTCGCGATGAACGACACAGCGGCAGCAGCGAGCACGATGATGTCGACGGCCGCCGCGATCGGTGCGAGAACGGGTATGAAGACCGCGAGGATGTTCAGCACCATCGAGATGTATCCGCCGATGTCGGCTATCGCCGCTGCCACCTTCTGTATGACATCCAGCACGGGCGCCAGGTACTTCTTCGCCCAGGCGACCGCATCGTTCCACGCACTCTCCAGCGCGTGCCCCAGCTTGTCCCAGAACCCGTCGTTGAGGCCGCTGTCGCTGATCGCCTTCTTGATCTGCGAGATGGCCACCTGTGCGGCGGCGTCGATCTCGGCGATCGCACCGTTGTACTCGCTCATCGCATCGGAGACGGCGCCGTTGGCATCCGTCACCGCCTGGCTCGCGCGGTTCCCAGCGGGCGTCTCACCGAAGGTCTTCGGGGCTTCGGCACCGGGGGCCGGCGCGGGCGCGCTCGACTGGTCGTGGTTGTACTGCTCCTGCTGTTGCTGGAGGCTCGTCTGCGCAGAGCTCACCTGCTGCTGGGCGCTGTTGTATGCGGAGATCGCACGCAGGGCGCGCTGCTGACCGCTCTCCAGCTTGGGTGCGTAGTCCTGCAGCGCCCTCGCGGTTCCCGCGTATCGGATCTGCGCCTTGGTGATGTTGTCGGCGACGTCGCTCGCGTTGCCGCGAACGGAATCGACGGCGAGGCTGACCGTCTGGTCCCGATCGGCGAGCTGGCGCAGGTGGTCGATCGCCTGCTGGATCTGTTCTGCCGCCGACGACAGGCCGTCGGCCTTCGCCTTCAGCGCCGACGGGTCGCCGGGAAGCGGCGCCAGCTCACTGTGCCCTGCCATGCCCAGCCCCTTCCGAGTTCGAGGCGGCGGGCTGGTCGAAGGCCTTCGCCAGATCGGCGTCCGCCTGGGTGAACCCGGTGTTGATCACGGCGACGTGGTCGTGGATGCCCGTCGTGCCGTCGATCATCTTGCCGCGGTGCACTGACCAGTCGCTGGCGAAATCGTGCACGTGCCCGGACAGGCCGTCATGTCCGACGAGGTTCCCGATGTCATCCGAGAACTGGGTGGAGTCACGCAGCTGGTCGACGATCGACTTCAGCCCGGACTGCAACTCGTCGAGGACACCGTCGGTGATCTTCAGATCGCTCACATCAACCCCTCGTTCGTTCCCCATCGCGCCGGAGACCGCGATTCCGGCGCATGGGAAGCGTATCGGTCGCCGTTCGCGCCGGGCGATGGGGAGGACTCCCCATGCCGCCTGCAGGGCTCGGTTGCGGACACGACTGCGGACACGACTGCGGACACGACGGAGCCGGGCACGACAGACCGTGGAGGAGGTCCGCCGTGCCCGGCTCAGGGATGACGCGACTAGGCGGCTTCTTCGGCGTCGGCGGCCTCGAACGCCTTGTCCAAGGCGTCGTCCGCTTCCTTGCCGTTGCCCTCGATGTCGTCGGTCACGATCTTCTTCTCCGCACCGGCGAGCAGTTCGCCGAGGTCGCTGCCTTTCGGGTTGACCGCGACGACGACCAGGCCTGCGTTGCCGGACTCGATGAGCTCGTTCATCTGGTCGACAGTCGACTTGGGGATGTTGCGGTGGAGGTGCCCGATGATGCCGCCGGCCCCGGCGAGCACGCCACCGGAAGCCGCGACGCCCGCGAGGGTCGTGATGCCCACCGGCGGAACCAGAACCGCGAGGGTCGCGCCGACGATCGCGCCGCCCCATGCCAGGTGCTTCGCCGACGTGTTGTGACGGTCGATCTTGAGCTTGCCGTCGGCGTCCTTCTCCACGACGGCGATGGCCAGGTGGTCGAACTGCCCGTGGTGCTTGGCCTCGCGGACCGCTTCGTAGTCCTTCACCGCTGAGTCGCGGTCCTTGTACGTCGCGACGGCGACGGTGGTGGGCTTGGACATGGGTGGGTACCCCCTATGGTCTTGTGGTTGGACAACCCGGCGACCTGTGGCCGCCGAGCGCCACGCTAAGACAGCCCGGATACCGCCGCATCACGCAGTCTGCGTGACTCGGCATTGCTGACACGGGGTCTCGATACGCGTGTCTGCGGCGCGCTACTCGACCAGCGCGTCCGCAAGCGGCAGTTGCACCCGCTCGTAGGTGCCTTTCGCGATGTACATGCCGCGGCCCGGCGGGAACTCGCTGCGGGCGAAGCGCGGCAGCGGCGTCTTGAGCAGCAGGTCGCCCTCCATGCTCTCCGGCTGCAGCAGGATGCCCCGCCTTCCGTTCTTCACCTCGGCCATGAGCCCCCAGCTGGAGCCCCATCCGCTGGTCTCGCCCTCGGCCAGCAGGAAGTGGTCGCTCCTGCGCACCGCCTTGATGAGCTCGACGAGCGGGGCATCCGCCGCGGACTGCAGGAAGTCGCCGATCGACTCGATGAAGATGCCGTAGCGATCGACGGCATCCTGATCGGTTACAGCGCCGAGCAGGTCGCGCGCGATGCCCGCCACCTCATCGACGGTCGTTGCGGCATCCGTCCAGGGATACGAGCGCACGAGCGGCGAGCGCGCGTTGCCGATGTAGTACAGCTGGGCGCCGGAGTCGAAGCGGTGGAACGCGGTCGCGATCGCCAGGAAGGCGGTGCTCCTGCCGCTCGCGGGCGGCCCCGCGAGCACCATCGTCCCCGTCGGGTCGAACCCGATGGGCTCGAGGTCGCTCTCGCCGATGCCCAGCGCGGGGAATTCGCGCACCCGGTCGGGAAGCATCGACTGCCGATATTCGGTCGGCATGGCGCCGATCGGAGGTGCGGCCTTGACTCCTGCCCGCGTCATGGCCTCTGCCAACTTGCCGACCGTGATCGACTGCTCAGACACGCTCGGGGTGCCGCCGAGCACCGCGATCTGCGTCTCCATGCCGTCGATGATGGCTCGGCCGGGAGGCGACGACGGTGAGAGCACGTCTCCCGGGGCATCCAACAGGCTGTACCCGTCGTCAGCAAGCCGCAGAACGACCCTGCGCTGCACGCTCGAGCCCACCGAGCTCGGCACGGCCCCTGCGCGGTCGGCGGTGAACGCGACGTGCATGCCGAGCTGGCGTCCGTCGGTCAGCACGTCACGAAACACCTCGTACCAGGGTGCCCTGTTGGCGGCCACCTCGAAGTCCTCCCTGAAGCTCGGGAAGCCATCGAGGAGCAGCAGGATGCGCGGCTCGTCCGGTCGACCGGCGAGCTGCCGGTATTCGGTGATGTTCGACGCGTTCGCCGCCGCGAAACGCGGGGCACGGTCATCGAGCTCCGCCCGCAGCCTGCGGAACAGCCGGACGACGCGTTCGACGTCGTCGCCCCTGATCACCGCGCCGACGTGCGGAAGCTGGTCGAGCATCCTCAGGCTTCCCGCCCCGAAGTCGAGGGCGTAGACCTGAACGGGACCGCCGCGCGGGGTGATGGCCGCGGAGCAGGCCAGCGTGCGCAGAACCGTCGATTTACCGGAGCCACCCGTGCCGTAGATGGCGATGTTGCCGTCCACGTCGGGCTGGAAGTACACCGGCGACTGCTCCTGGCGCTCAGGGAGGTCTGCCACCCCGAGCAGCAGCTCAGCGTCGGTGCGCTGGCGCAGCAGGCTGAGGTCGTAGGCGGGCGCGAGCTCGTCGAGCCACGGGCGACGAGGAGCGGGGATGCCGCCTGCCTGCTGTGCGCCGATCATCGCCGAGACGAGACGCTGCTGGTCGGTCGGGCCCGGGTCACGCCTCAGGTCGACATCCGCGTCGCCGCCTGGCTCCTCCCAGCGCACCTCGCCGCCGAACCGCAACTCCGCGACCTCGATGCCTGCACGCTCGGGCTCGCGGCTCGTCCATCCGCCCGCGTAGCCCGACTGGAACAGCGTGAGGCGGCCCGGTCCGGTCTTCGCGACGCCGCGTCCTGGGATGCTCGGGTCGAAGTGTGCGGCATCCTTCGTCCCCACCACGTCGTCGGAGTCCGACTCGTCGGCCATGCGCAGCGCAACCCGCAGGTTCGTGTTCGCGCGCAGGTTGTCCTTGATGACGCCTGCCGGGCGCTGCGTCGCCATGATCAGGTGGATCCCCAACGAACGGCCGCGCTGCGCGATATCGACGACCCCGTCGACGAACTCCGGCACCTCGCCGACCAGAGCGGCGAACTCGTCGATCACGAGCACGAGCGCCGGAGGGCTGTCGGGATCACCGCGCTTCTCGAGCTCGAGCAGGTCCTTCGCCTTCTTGCGGTTGAGCAGGTGCTCGCGGTGGCGCAGCTCGGCACGCAGGCTGGTGAGCGCGCGGCGCACGAGGTGCGGGCTGAGGTCGGTGACCAGGCCGACGCAGTGCGGCAGGCTGACGCAATCGGCGAAGGCCGACCCGCCCTTGTAGTCGACGAACAGGAACGTGACGCGGTCCGGGCTGTACTCGGCGGCCATTCCGAGCACCCAGGCCTGCAGGAACTCCGACTTGCCGGCGCCGGTCGTTCCGCCGACGAGAGCGTGCGGACCTTGGGATCGGAGGTCGAGGTGCATCGAGTCGACGCCGCCGGAGCCGACGGTCGCACGCAGCGAGCCGGCACGGCGAGGCGTCGGGGCCGCCCCGCTGCGGTCATGGATCGAGTTGTTCTGCCGCCAGCGGTCGACGACAGCGTCGCTGGACTCGACCAGGTCGTGGCCGAGCAGGGTGACGAGCGAGACGCTGCGCGGAAGGTCGGACGAGTCGGCGACGAGGGCGCCCGCGTCGATCACCGCGGCCATGCGGCGCGCGAACTCCAGCGCCTGAGCGCCGTCGACCGTCTCCGCCGCGACGTCGTCGACGTGTTCGCCGAGGCGCACGAATCCGACGCGCCCGCGCCCCGGCTCGTCGCCGAGCTCGAGGTACGTGCGGCACACGGCGGGGAGGGATGACACGTCGCTCGCCATCCAGATCGGGTAGACGCCCGCGTCTGCGGCACGCTCCGCGATCTGCACGAGGCGGGCGCGGTCGACCGCGGCGTCATCCGAGATGAGCACCACAACGGCGGGGATCGGCGACTGGGTGCCGTTCGCGCCGGAATCCATGCCGACCTCGGCGCCGCGCTCCAGCGCCGCCGAGTCGGATTGGATGGCACCCCTTCGCTGCACCTTCGTGTTCGCGGCGAGGCGGTCGTCGATGAGGCCCTCCAGCGCCGACAGCAGGTTCGAACCGCTCGCCGCACTGTCGGCGAGGTGCACGGTCTCGATCGGCGACTGGGCGCTCGAGGTGTGCGGGATCCACTTGAGCCACTCCAACTCCTGCGACCAGCGCGGCGAGACGATCGCCGCGACGGCGAGCTCCGCAGGCGAGTGCAGTGCAGTCAGCTGCACCATGATCGAGTTGACGCTGCCGATCGCCTGCTGCGGAGACCCGGCGATGCCCAGTGCGCCGGAGTCGAAGAGGTTGTCGATGATGGGAACGTCGTCGACCGTCTTGTGCGCATCGACGACCTCGTCGAGACGCTCCTGGTATGGCTTGAGGATCTCCCCACGGCCGCCGGTCTTGATGGTGTTGCGGCTGGGCATGGCGCCGACGCCGAGGCGCACGTTGAGGAACGACCAGTGCTCGGGGCGCCTCGTCCACAGCAGCGGGCCGCGGGCGACGGCCTCGCTTATGGCGTGCTGCGTCGACGGTGACTCCTTCGTGCGCACGTCCTGCTCGGTCATCCGCTCGGTCTTGAGCTCGTCCGCAAGGCTTGTCAGCCCGTCGTCGAACTCGGCGATGGACTTGGTGAGTCTGCGCTTCTCTCGAGCCTTCGCCGTCATGGCGTTGCCCACCATCATCAGAGGCGACATGAGCACGAAGAGCAGCGACGTGGCCTGCCCGGAGATGGCGAACATCACGCCGCCCATCAAGAGCGGCGCGATCATCGCCAGCAGCGGGAAGGGCGGCGCGTCCTTCTTGGCTGGGACGGCCGGGGCGCCGAACTCCTGGCCGGCGTAGCGCGCCTCCACCTTCGGCGAGCGGTTGAAGAACACCGGGCCCGCCTTCGGCGCAACCCCGGCGAGCGCCTGCCGGTCGGTGACGGTGAGCACCACCTCGGAGTCGCCGATCAGCATGGTCTCCTGGCGGGTCACGCGCAGGCGCGGCACGATGCCGCCGTCGACGACGATGCCGTTCGCGCTGCCGAGGTCGATGACCTCGACGGCGTCCGACGCCTCGAACCGCACGTGACGCTTCGAGACCAGTTCGTCGTGCAGCACGATGTCGCAGCCGGCGTCGCGGCCCAGCACCGTCGTGCCGAGCGTGATGGGGAACTCGCTGCCGGCATCCGGTCCGTTCACGACACGCAGGGTGGCGACCTGCACGCCCTGGCCGAGGCTCTTCGGCTGATAGTGGAGTCCGGCGTCGGCGAGCTGCACGACGGCGCCGCTCGCGATCCACGCCTCGCCGACGGGGGCGTCAGGCGGGAGCAGCACCCACTCCGTCTGGCCGGGCAGGGCTGCGTGGAGCGTGAGGGCGGTCATCCCGCTCGCCTTCGCCACGCCGTTGTTCACCGGGTCGAGGCGCGCGATCGCCGAGGCGATCTCGGAGATGCTGGCAGCGGCATCCGCTGTGACGACGATGTCGGCCGGCACTCCTGACGGACGGTTCAGGGTGAGTTTGAGGCGCATGCTGGCGGATCTTCCTCGAGCGGCGGTCGTACCGACCGGACGTAAGCGCCACTGCCCTTGCGGCCGTGGCGCGTGCCCCTCAAGGATATCGACAGCCCGGTCAACCCCCGGCGCCTGCTGCCCCGGATGCCGAAAATCGGAGATCTGAGCTGCCTGCCGGCGTGTCGTATCACCTCGGCGGCGTGGCGGCGCAGATCTCCGAAATCCGGAGGCTGTGGTGGTGCCTACAGTGAGCGCTGGTACCCCCGAAGCGCTCTCACCGACCAGATGTAGGCCAGCACCGCCAGGGCCACGAGCCCTCCCACCTGCCAGATCGCGGCGTCATCCACCGTGCCCGCGAGGGTGTTGCGCGCCAGGTCGACAGCCCACGTCATCGGGTTGTACTTCGACACGTTCTGTACCCATTCGGGCATCAGGGATGCCGGCATCATCGTCGTCGAGAGGAAGGTCACCGGCAGCACCACGATCTGCGAGATGCCGATCAGCGCGACCTGGTTGCGCGCGGTGAGCGCGGCCGCTGTCGAGAGCGAGCAGAAGATAGTGGCGAGCAGCAACGCGGTGAGCAGCGCGAGGGCCATGCCGCCGACGCCTCCCGGATAGCCGGCGCCGCCGAGCCATCCGATCAGGAGTACGACGATCGACTGCGCCAGGCAGATGATGAGCTGCTGGATGAGCTGCCCGGTGATGATCGCCGTGCGGGCGACGGGAGCGGTGAGCAGCTGGTCCATGACGCCGGACTTCATGTCGTCGATGTACCCGGTGCCTGCCCACGCGCCGCTGTAGAGCACGGTCATCATGAGCACGCCCGGCACGAGGAAGGTGACGTATCCGACGCCGCCGAATCCCGGCAGAGTGCCGAGCGATGAGAAGACCTGTCCGAAGAGCAGGATCCACACGATCGGCTGCACGAGGGAGAACGCTGCGCCCCATGCCTGGCGGCGCACGTTGATGAGCCAACGGCCCGTGATCTGGGCGGTCTGGGTGAGCCATCCCGCGCGCGCCGGGCGGGCGCTGACGGGGGTGGCGACTGCGGTGGTCATGCTGCTTGTCCTTTCAGGTCTGAGTCGGATGTCTGTCCTTCGGCACCGGCATCCGTGCCGTCGGCACGAGCGTCTGCCGGGTCGAAGGAGCGTCCCGCGTAGTGCAGGTAGACATCGTCGAGGCTCGGCCGGGCAGCCGACACCGCGCCGAAGACGATGCCCGCGGCTTCGAGCGCCGCGATGGTGGGCGCGACGGCGGCGGACGCGTCGTCGGTGCGTGCGATGAGCTGTCCGCTGGTGCCCTGGAGTTCGACGACGACATCGCGCAGACCGACGACGGATGCCACGGCGCGGCGAACCCGGTCGGCGTCGGGCTCGACGAGGGCGACACGCAGTGCATCCCCGTTCAGCGACGCCTTCAGCTCGTCGGGGCTGCCGCCGACCACCTTGGTGCCGCGGTCGATGATCATGATGTCGTCGGCGAGACGGTCGGCCTCCTCGAGGTAGTGCGTGGTGAGGATGACCGTGATGGCGCGCTCCGCGGAAAGCCTGCGGATCTCCCCCCACATCGCAGCACGCGACTCCGGGTCGAGCCCGGTGGTCGGTTCGTCGAGGAAGAGAACGCGCGGGGCGTGCACGAGGGCGGCCGCGACATCCAGCCTGCGCCGCATGCCGCCGGAGAACTTTCCTACGGGGCGGTCGGCGGTGTCACCCAGGCCGAACTCCCTCAACAGAGCGGATGCCCGTGCCCGGGCATCCACCGAGGTCATGCCGCGAAGCCGGCTAGCCAGCACCAGGTTCTCGAGGCCGGTGAGGAGCGGATCGGTGCTGGCGCCCTGCGACACGTACCCGATGTGGGTGCGCACCTCGGCGGGCTTCGCGACGACGTCGATGCCGTCGACGCGAGCCGATCCGCCGGTGGGGCGACTGAGGGTGGTGAGGATCTTGGTCGTTGTCGACTTGCCGGCGCCGTTCGGGCCGAGCATGCCGAACACGATGCCGGGCTGCACCTGAAAGGTGAGGCCGCGCAGGGCGTGCACCTTGGTGCGGCGGCCGGATGAGTAGGTCTTGACGAGGTCGTCGACGACGATCGCGTTGGAGTTTCCGGGCATGACGAGCATCCCTTTCCGATTGAGGGTTCGTGTGTGGCGGCTGCGCTTGAGCCGTCGGGCGTCGAAGGGGCCGCGGTGGTGCGGCCGGTGTCAGCGGTGTGGTGTCAGCGGTGTGAGTGATCGCTTTCGGTGTGATCGCTGTCGGTGTGGCCGAAGAGCATGCGCGCGAGCAGCAGGAGCATCGCGGCGAAGCCTCCGACGAAGGCGACCGGCGCCCACCACCATCCGACGGTGAACACCAGGATGGCGATGATCGCGAAGGTCACGATCCAGATGACTGCGGTGTAGATGCCGAAGCGGGCAGCCACCTCCGGGTGCTCCGTGAAGCGGTCAGGCGGCATCGTGTCGCGCGCCGTGCGAGTCCACGCCTTGTGCCGGTTGGTCTGCGTCGCCCCGAGGAACGCGTACAGGATGATCGCGGCGATGACCCCGAGCGCGGCGAACACGATGCACCACACGGGCAGAGCCCCGAGCGCGACGAGTCCGGCGAAGCCGAGTCCGTACAGCGTCAGGAAGCTGGCGAGGCCATAGCCGGCCGCGCGGTTCTGCGGCATCGGGTGATTCGTCGTCGTCTCCTGCGAGAGCGCGTCGCCGACCAGCAGGCCGAGCCCTGTCGATGCCACTCCCAGCAGCGCGATAACGGGACCAGCCGGCAGCGGCAGCACCGCCGTCGCGCCCAGGATGGCGAGGGTGACGCCGGCGACGATCATGACCGACCAGACGACGGTGCGCACCACGAACCCCGGCTTCGGTCGCACCCTGTTGCGCAGGGCGAGGGCGGTGTAGCCGTTCTGGGCGACTGCTGCGGGAGTTCCGGATGCCGCTCGGGCGGATGCCGCCTCCGGCTCACCCAGCAGCTCATGCACGTCTCCGAGCTCCGCGATGGCACGGCTCGCGGCGTCTGTTGGCGACACGCCTGCGGCCTCGAGGTCGTCGACCCGCGCCACCAGATTGGCGCGGACCTCCTCTTTCAGGTCCTGCGTCTCCGGGGTCATCTCGACTCCCGCGAATGCCTCGTCGAGAAGGCGGTGGATGTCGGTGTTCATGTCAGCTTTCCTTCACGTCGAGGAGGGAATCGATGATGCGTCGTGTGGCGACCCAGTCGCCGACGTTGCGTCGGTAGACGGCACGGCCGGCATCCGTGATGCGGTAGTACTTGCGGCGGCCGCCCTGCGTCTCGTCGCCCCAGTAGGGCTCCACGAGTCCGTCTTTGGTGAGGCGGCGGAAGCTCGCGTAGAGCGTCGCCTCCTTGATCTCGTAGCCGCCGCCTGTGGCATCCCGGATCGCCTTGTGGATCTCGTAGCCGTAGCTGTCTCCGCGGCGCAGCACTCCGAGCACGATGGTGTCGGTGTGGCCGCGAAGCAGGTCGGCTGCGAACGCTGAGGATGTCGCGTCGTCTTGTGCCGCGGCGCTCGATGCTCGGTCGGCGGTCGACGCTGCGCCGGGGCGCCTCCCCTGGTCGCCGCTCGACGCTGCGCCGGGGCTCCCCAGTTCGCCGCCTTCGCCGTGCGCTCGATCGATGTTGTGGTCCATGTGAAGTACTGTAACAGATCAAGTACTCATGCTGTCAATACCTATCCGAGACCGTGCTGGATCTCGGAGATTCGCCCGGATGCGCGGCCAGTCGTCTCCGCTCAGCGGCGTGGCGCCGCAGATCTCCGAAACCGGCATGGCGCCACAGCAGAAGTGCGGGACTGAGGCGCCTAGTCGCGCTTCTCCCACGGCCAGCGGGGCCGTCCGCGCTGGTCGACACGCGAGGCCAGCACGATCATGTCGAGCAGTACGACGATGAACGAGAGGATGCCCGCAGCCGCCGCGAACGGACCGATGAGCTGCTCCACCACGAACGGGCCGACCGCGTAGGGATCGGCTATGCCGACGACGACTCCCCCGCCAACGGCGTAGCCGAGATACGAGCCGACCCCGAGCAGCAGCGCGACGCCGATCGCGATGTCGTGTCGATGAGGCGGCACACGCAGTGCCCGCACGAGGAGGCCGGCGAAGACCACGGCGACGGCGACGGCAACGGCGATCGGACCGGCGAGGATGCCCGCATTCGGGTCATCGATCACGTCGCGTTCGAGCAGCACGCTCAGCACCCCGAGCGCCGCGATCAACAGCGCGCCGTACAGCACCGTTGCGAAGGCGGCGAGGGTTGCGGCGTAGCGACGAAAGTCCATGGTGTGACGCGACGACGCTGGACCGAAACTGCGGGGTCAGGCCGTCGGACCTGCCTGGATGCGACGGTCGTAGTCGCGCTGCGCCTCAAGGTTACGCTCGCGCACCCGACGTCCTCGTGCCGCAACCCATGCACCGAACCACAGGGACGTCTCCAGGGCGACGACGGCCGCCGCGAAGGTCAGCGGGCTGGACCACAGCGTTCCGAGGAACTGCGTGACCTCGCCCGAGCTGAACTTCCACGCGCTCACCGTGAGCAGTGCTCCGCCGACATAGCCGAAGTACACGATCACGCCGACGAAGAACGACCCGATGCCGTACGCCCACCAACCACCGCGATTCACGATCACGATCAGCAGAACGAAGGCGAGGAAGAAGACCACGACAGGCACCCAGAAGCCCGCCGTCTGCAGGTAGTTCTCCCAGAGGGTGACCGACCCGCGGGGCTGGCGGAGCGCGAAAAGCCCGAGTGTCACCACGGCGAAGACCACGGCGTACGCGACGGCCCCCACGACCGCGATCAGGATGCCCATCAGTCGGTTGCCCTTGGCCTTCGGCGGTGTGGGCGCGGTGACGTACACCGGCGTCGGCGTCACGCTCGGGGCGGCCGCTTCGGCGCCGGCCGCTGTGGCGCCGGCTGCTGCGCCTCCGGCAGCTGCGCCCCCTGCTGCTGCACCGGCGTACTCGGCCGGGTAGGTCTCGGTCGCCGCCGCGTCGTAGCCCGCGTACGGCTCCTGCCCATACTCGGTACGCCTGTCGTATCCCGTCATGACGTCGGATGACTCGACAGCCGGCTCCGGCTCGCCGACATCCACGGGGATCTCGTCGATCCGCCGAGTTTCGTCATCCGCCGGTAGCTCGGAATGTGCCGCGGACTTGGGCTCGGATGCCACAGGCGCAGCCTCCGCTCCGGCAGCCGCAGCCTCCGTTCCGGCGGACTCGGCCTTCGCTTCGGCGGGCTCGGCCGCCGAAGCGGCAGCCGGCTCGGCAGGTCCGTTCTGTGCTGCGGAAGCCGCGGCGACAGGTTCGGCCGCTTCGGCATCCGCGCCGGGCTCTGCTCCCGGATCGCCGGACTCGGCAGTTTCGGACTCGGCCGACTCCGCGGGCTCGACAGGGACTGAGCCCGTCGCCTCTGAGCCGTCGACCGGCTCGCCCGTCCCCTCGTTGGGACCCTGCGTTTCGTTGCTCATGGTGCCTCCCCGGCCGGTGGTGCTCGCGGCTTCGCCGTACCCAGACTGCTGCAGCCACCGTAGCAACGCCCCGGCCTCAGGCACAGCAGGCGCACCGCCGCCCTGGCGCACCGCCACCCTGGCGCACCGCCGCACCCGCCCCATCGCACCCACCTCACCGCCACGCGGCCACCACGCCAGCGGCGTCACCCACCCCCGCTACGGCCGCCGTAAAAACAGCAGGGATCGCGCTCTCTCACCGAATACCGCAGAAATCCTCCTGTTTTCGGCGCCATCTGCTGTTTTCGCTGCCGCTGGCGGGGGGCTGCGGGTGGTGGGGGTGGTGGGAGATGCACAGAAGCCCCGCGCCGAGTGGCGCGGGGCTTCTGGTGGGTGGGAGCCTCAATCAGTTGTATCGCCGCTTCGCGGCTCACAACTTCCCGCGGTTCGGCAAAGCGAGCAGGCTCGCTTTGCTCTCACCTTGGTCAGTTGTAGGTACCCGGGGTGTAGTCGTCCGAGCTGAAGCTGTCGAAGTCGACAAAGCTCAGGTCGTTCTCGTTGAACACGGTGTCATCGGTGAAGATGCGGTTCGGGTAACGCTCCGCCTTCGCTTCCTCGGTGGCCTCGACGGCCACGTTGCGGTAGCGCTGCAGACCGGTACCGGCCGGGATCAGCTTTCCGATGATGACGTTCTCCTTGAGACCGATCAGCGGGTCGCGCTTGCCCTCCATGGCGGCCTGCGTGAGAACACGCGTGGTCTCCTGGAACGACGCGGCCGACAGCCACGACTCCGTCGCGAGCGAGGCCTTGGTGATACCCATGACCTCCTGGCGAGCGGATGCCGTCTTCTTGCCCTCGACGAGCGCAGCACGGTTGATCTCGTTGTACTTCGCACGGTCGACGAACTCACCGGGCAGAAGGTCGGTCTCACCGTGATCCACAACGGTCACCTTGCGCAGCATCTGGCGAACGATGACCTCGATGTGCTTGTCGTGGATCGGAACACCCTGCGAGCGGTACACGCCCTGCACGCCGCCGACGAGGTGCTCCTGCACCGCGCGGATGCCGCGCACGCGCAGCACCTCCTTCGGGTCGACCGTGCCGACGATGAACTGCTGACCGAGCTCGACGTGGTCGCCGTCCTCGACGAGCAACGTCGAGCGCTTGAGCACCTGGTAACGGTGCTCCTCGTCGCCGTTGTCGGGGGTGAGCACGACGTAGCGGGCCTTCTCGGTGTCCTCGATCGTGACGCGGCCGGGGGCCTCGGCGATCGGGGATGCACCCTTCGGGGTGCGCGCCTCGAACAGCTCCTGCACGCGGGGCAGACCCTGCGTGATGTCGTCTGCAGATGCCGAACCACCGGTGTGGAAGGTACGCATCGTCAGCTGCGTTCCGGGCTCACCGATCGACTGGGCCGCGATGATGCCGACGGCCTCGCCGATGTCCACGAGCTTGCCCGTTGCGAGCGAGCGGCCGTAGCACTGGGCGCAGACACCGACGGCGGACTCGCACGTGAGCACGGAGCGCACGCGGATCGTCTCGATGCCGGCCGCGATCAGCTTGTCGATCAGGACGTCACCGACATCCTCACCGGCCTCGGCGATCACGGTGCCCTTCTCGTCCACAGCGTCGGTGGCGAGGGTGCGGGCGAACACGGAGTTCTCCACGTTCTCGTCGCGGATGAGCACACCCTCGGAGTCACGAGCACCGATCGAGAGGTCGAGCCCCTTGGTCGTGCCGCAGTTCTCCTCGCGGATGATGACATCCTGCGAGACATCCACCAGACGACGGGTGAGGTAACCCGAGTCGGCCGTACGGAGAGCCGTGTCGGCCAGACCCTTGCGGGCACCGTGCGTCGCGATGAAGTACTCGGCCACCGAGAGTCCCTCGGAGTAGCTCGAGATGATCGGACGCGGGATGATCTCACCCTTCGGGTTGTTCACCAGACCACGCATACCGGCGATGTTGCGCACCTGCAGCCAGTTACCACGAGCTCCGGAGGACACCATGCGGTTGATGGTGTTGTGCTCCGGGAAGTTCTCGCGCATGGCCTTGGCGACCTCATCGGTGGCGTCGGTCCAGATCTTGATCAGCTCCTGGCGACGCTCCGCCTCGGTGGTCAGACCCTTCTCGTACTCGCTCTGGACCTTCGCGGCCTTCTTCTCGTAGGAGGCGATGATGTCCTTCTTCGAGGGCGGGGTGACGATGTCGCTCAGGGCGACGGTGACACCGGACCGTGCGGCCCAGTAGAAACCGGCATCCTTCACGCGGTCGAGCGTTGCAGCGACCTCCACCTTCGGGTAGCGCTCCGCCAGGTCGTTCACGATCGACGACAGCTTGCCCTTGTCGGCGACGGCCTCGACGTACGGGTAGTCCACCGGAAGGGTCTCGTTGAAGATCGCGCGGCCCAGCGTGGTCTCGCGTAGCGCGGTTCCGCCCTGCACGAAGCCCTCAGGGGCGTCTTCCTCAGCGAGGTACAGACCCTCGAGACGGATCTTCACCTTGGCGTTCAGGTCGAGCGAACCCTGGTCCTTGGCGAGGATCGCCTCGGAGACCGACGAGAACGCACGGCCTTCACCCTCAGCGCCCTCGCGGACGGTGGTGAGGTGGTGCAGACCGATGATCATGTCCTGTGCGGGCAGGGTCACCGGACGGCCGTCGGACGGCTTCAGGATGTTGTTCGACGCGAGCATCAGGATGCGCGCCTCGGCCTGAGCCTCGACGGACAGCGGAAGGTGAACGGCCATCTGGTCACCGTCGAAGTCCGCGTTGAACGCGGCACACACGAGCGGGTGCAGCTGGATCGCCTTGCCCTCGACGAGCTGCGGCTCGAACGCCTGGATGCCCAGACGGTGCAGCGTCGGTGCACGGTTCAGCAGAACGGGGCGCTCGCGGATGATGTCCTCGAGCACATCCCACACCTGCGGGTTGGCGCGCTCCACCATGCGCTTCGCGGCCTTGATGTTCTGCGCGTGCTGCAGGTCGATCAGGCGCTTGATGACGAACGGCTTGAACAGCTCGAGCGCCATGTCCTTCGGCAGACCGCACTGGTGCAGCTTGAGCTGCGGGCCCACGATGATGACCGAACGGCCCGAGTAGTCGACGCGCTTGCCGAGCAGGTTCTGGCGGAAGCGACCCTGCTTTCCCTTGAGCATGTCGCTCAGGGACTTCAGGGCGCGGTTGCCGGTACCCGTGACGGGACGACCGCGGCGGCCGTTGTCGAACAGCGCGTCGACGGCCTCCTGCAGCATGCGCTTCTCGTTGTTCACGATGATCTCGGGAGCACCGAGGTCGAGCAGACGACGCAGGCGGTTGTTGCGGTTGATCACGCGGCGGTACAGGTCGTTCAGGTCGCTCGTCGCGAAGCGGCCACCGTCGAGCTGCACCATCGGGCGGAGCTCCGGCGGGATGACCGGCACGACGTCGAGCACCATGGCGGCCGGCGAGTTGCCGGTCTGCAGGAACGAGTTCACGACCCGGAGGCGCTTGATGGCGCGGATCTTCTTCTGACCCTTGCCGTTGGCGATCTGGTCGTGGAGCAGCTCGGCCTCGGCGGTCAGGTCGAAGGCCTCGAGACGCTTCTTGATCGACTCGGCGCCCATGTAGGCCGTGAAGTACAGGCCGTAGCGGTCGACGAGCTCGTTGAAGTCGGCGTCCTCAGGCTTGAGGTCGCCCACCTTCAGGTTGCGGAACGAGTCCCACACGCGCTCGAGCCTGGCGATGTCCTCGTCGAAGCCCTTGCGGATCTGCGACATCTCCTTCTCGGCGCCGTCGCGGGTGCGGCGCTTCTGCTCGGCCTTCGCACCCTCTTCTTCAAGAGCGGCGAGGTCGCCCTCGAGCTTGGCGAGACGGTCGGCCACGCGGGAGTCCCGCTGGTCGGTCAGCGCCTTGATCTCGAGGCGGAGCTCGTTCTCGAGTCCGGGCAGGTCGTCGTGACGACCCTGCTCGTCCACGTCGATCACCATGTAGGCGGCGAAGTAGATGACCTTCTCAAGGTCCTTCGGAGCCATGTCGAGCAGGTAGCCGAGGCGGCTGGGCACACCCTTGAAGTACCAGATGTGCGTCACCGGAGCGGCGAGCTCGATGTGGCCCATGCGCTCGCGGCGCACGGAGGACTTGGTGACCTCCACGCCGCAGCGCTCGCACACGATGCCCTTGAAGCGCACGCGCTTGTATTTTCCGCACGCACACTCCCAGTCACGGGACGGCCCGAAGATCTGCTCACCGAACAGACCGTCCTTCTCGGGCTTCAGGGTGCGGTAGTTGATGGTCTCGGGCTTCTTGACCTCACCGTGGGACCAGCGACGGATGTCCTCTGCCGTGGCCAGGCCGATACGAAGCTCGTCAAAAGTTGTTGCGTCGAGCAATTTCTCTCCTCGTAAGAAAGTTCGTCAGTAGTCGTATTCGAGAGCTGAGCTGCGAAGCGTCAGATCTCGTCGATCGACGAAGACTCGAAGTGGCTGGAAAGGTTGATGCCGAGCTCCTCGGCTGCGCGGTACGCCTCGTCATCCGTGTCGCGGAGGCTCACCGGAGTGCCGTCTGCCGAGAGCACCTCGACGTTCAGGCACAGCGACTGCATCTCCTTGATGAGAACCTTGAAGGACTCCGGGATGCCCGGCTCCTGGATGTTCTCGCCCTTGACGATGGCCTCGTACACCTTCACGCGGCCAAGGATGTCGTCGGACTTGATGGTCAGGAGCTCCTGCAGTGCGTAAGCGGCGCCGTATGCCTCGAGCGCCCACACCTCCATCTCACCGAAGCGCTGGCCACCGAACTGCGCCTTACCACCGAGCGGCTGCTGGGTGATCATCGAGTACGGTCCGGTCGAGCGCGCGTGGATCTTGTCGTCGACCAGGTGGTGCAGCTTGAGGATGTACATGTAGCCGACCGAGATGGGCTCGGGGAACGGCTCGCCGGAGCGGCCGTCGAAGAGCTGCGTCTTTCCGCTGTGGTCGATGAGGCGCTCACCGTCACGAGTCGGCAGCGTCGAGTCGAGCAGACCTGCGATCTCCTCCTCGAGCGCGCCGTCGAACACCGGCGTCGCCACCTTGGTGTTCGGGGCGGCCTCGCGTGCGGCCTCCGGAAGGGCCTTGGCCCAGTCGGGGTTGCCGTCGACCTTCCAGCCCTGCTTGGCGGCCCACCCGAGGTGGATCTCCAGCACCTGGCCGAAGTTCATGCGGCCGGGAACACCGAGCGGGTTGAGGATGACGTCGACAGGGGTGCCATCCGCGAGGAACGGCATGTCTTCCACCGGGAGGATGCGCGAGATGACGCCCTTGTTGCCGTGGCGTCCCGCGAGCTTGTCGCCGGCGGTGATCTTGCGCTTCTGGGCGATGTAGACCACGACGCGCTGGTTCACGCCGGAGCCGAGCTCGTCGTCTCCGTCGACAGCGTCGAACACCTTGACGCCGATGATGGTGCCCTCTTCACCGTGCGGAACCTTCAGCGAGGTGTCGCGCACCTCGCGGCTCTTCTCGTTGAAGATGGCGCGCAGCAGGCGCTCCTCGGCCGACAGCTCGGTCTCGCCCTTCGGCGTGACCTTTCCGACCAGGATGTCGCCGGGGCGAACCTCGGCACCGATGCGGATGATGCCGCGCTCGTCGAGGTCGGCCAGCAGGTCCTGGCTGACGTTCGGCAGGTCGCGGGTGATCTCCTCCTTGCCGAGCTTGGTGTCGCGGGCATCCACCTCGTACTCCTCGATGTGGATCGAGGAGAGGGTGTCGTCCTTCACCAGGTTCTGGCTGAGGATGATCGCGTCCTCGTAGTTGTAGCCCTCCCACGGCATGAACGCGACGAGCAGGTTCTTGCCGAGCGCGAGCTCGCCGTTCTCGGTCGCGGGACCGTCGGCGATGACCTCGCCGGCCTCGATGCGCTCACCGGCGTTGACGATCACGCGGTGGTTGTAGCTCGTGCCCTGGTTCGAGCGGTCGAACTTGCGCAGGTAGTAGGTCTGCGTTCCACCCTCGTCGAGCTGGATGGTGACGGCGTCGGCCGACACCTCGGAGACGACACCGGCCTTCTCGGCCGTGAGCACGTCACCGGCGTCGATGGCCGCGTAGCCCTCCATACCGGTTCCGACGTTCGGCGACTCGCTGCGCAGAAGCGGAACGGCCTGGCGCTGCATGTTCGCACCCATGAGGGCGCGGTTCGCGTCGTCATGCTCGAGGAACGGGATGAGCGAGGTGCCCACCGAGACCATCTGGCGCGGCGAGACATCCATGTACCCGATCTGGTCGGCGGGGACCAGGTCGACCTCGCCGCCCTTCTGGCGGGCGAGAACGCGGTCCTCCGAGAAGTGACCGTCCGCCTGAAGCGGCGCGTTCGCCTGGGCGACGACGAAGTCGTCTTCCTCGGATGCCGTCAGGTAGTCGATCTGATCGGTGACCTTGCCGCCGACGACCTTGCGGTACGGCGTCTCGATGAATCCGAACGAGTTGATGCGCGCGAACGACGCGAGCGAGCCGATCAGACCGATGTTCGGGCCTTCAGGCGTCTCGATCGGGCACATGCGGCCGTAGTGCGACGGGTGAACGTCGCGCACCTCGACACCAGCGCGGTCACGCGAAAGACCACCGGGGCCGAGCGCCGACAGGCGGCGCTTGTGGGTCAGGCCCGCGAGCGGGTTGTTCTGATCCATGAACTGCGACAGCTGGCTCGTTCCGAAGAACTCCTTGATCGCGGCGACGACGGGGCGCACGTTGATCAGGGTCTGCGGGGTGATCGCCTCGATGTCCTGCGTGGTCATGCGCTCGCGAACGACGCGCTCCATGCGGCTGAGGCCAGTGCGCACCTGGTTCTGGATGAGCTCGCCGACCGCGCGGATGCGACGGTTGCCGAAGTGGTCGATGTCGTCGACATCCAGGCGGATGTCCGCCGCCTTGCCGTGACGCACACCGTCGATCGCGTAGGTGTTCTCACCGAGCTGCTTCACGACAGGCGCTGTCGGGTCGTGCAGGGCGACCAGGTACTTGATCGTCTTGATGATGTCCGCGTTGGTCAGCACCGAGTCCGCGAGAGGGGCGTCGAGGCCCAGCTTGCGGTTGATCTTGTAACGGCCGACCTTGGCGAGGTCGTAGCGCTTCGGGTTGAAGTAGAAGTTGTCGAGCAGCGCGCGTGCGGCCTCTGCGGCCACCTGCTCGCCCGGACGCAGCTTGCGGTAGATGTCCTTGAGCGCCTCTTCCTTCGTAAGGATGGCGTCCTTCTCCAGCGTGAGCTCGATCGACGTGAAGCCCTTGAACTCCTCGAGGATCTCCTCGCTCGTCAGACCGAGCGCCTTGAGGAAGACCGTGACGGACTGCTTGCGCTTGCGGTCGATGCGCACGCCGACCTGGTCGCGCTTGTCGATCTCGAATTCGAGCCATGCGCCACGGCTCGGAATGATGCGCGCGGAGTAGATGTCCTTGTCGGAGGTCTTCTCAGGGGTGCGCTCGAAGTACACGCCGGGGCTGCGGACCAGCTGCGACACGACGACACGCTCGGTGCCGTTGATGATGAACGTGCCCTTCTCGGTCATCAGCGGGAAGTCGCCCATGAACACCGTCTGGGTCTTGATCTCACCCGTGATGTGGTTCATGAACTCCGCCTCGACGTAGAGAGGCGCGGAGTAGGTCTTGCCCTTCTCCTTGCACTCGTCGATGGAGTACTTCTTCTCCTCGAGGAAGGGGTTGGTGAAGCTCAGCTGCATGGTCTCGCTGAGGTCTTCGATCGGAGAGATCTCTTCGAAGATCTCCTCCAGGCCGCTGTGAGACGGCAGATCCTGACGACCCTGTGCCTCGGCCTCGGTGACGCGCGCCTTCCACGCGTCGTTGCCGACCAGCCAGTCGAAGCTCTCCGTCTGAAGGGCGAGGAGATCCGGAACCGTGAGGGTGTCAGTGATCTTGGCGAACGAAAGACGAGAGTGGTCTCGTCCGTTCTTGGGTGTGGGAGTGGAAGATGCGTTGCGCGCAGCAGCCAAGGAAATAACCTCCATGGGGTTCCACGAGGAACCGCGGGTGACTGTCGGTCAGGTTGTGGTGTGGACGAGGACTCCCGCTACAGTGGTGGCTTGCCGATGTGCTCTATCTGACCCGCTCCTGCGCCGAGGAGCCGAGCCCGTATACACACGAGAAGACACGCCGAGCCGACCGCAATATGAAGGCATGAGTGTGTGGGAGCGCAAAGTACGAGTATATGCGCATTCACTCGTTCGTGTCTACTAGATTCTTGACCTGAGACACGACTAGGGGTATAAGCGCAGCTTCGGGTCGGATTATTCCCTCCTCAGGAGCGGGCCAAGGCGATCGCCTGCGCTCGGTCGCGCACCTGCAGCTTGGCGAACAGCGCGTTGATGTGGGTCTTCACGGTCGCCATGCTGACGAAGAGGGATGACGCGATCTCGGCGTTGCTGCGGCCCTCCGCCACCAGAGCGAGAACCTCGGCCTCGCGCTGGGTGAGCTGCGGATGACGCTCCCGCAGCTCCTCGGCGGATGGCGCCCCCGCGCGCGCGTCGGCCCGGGTGGGTGCACCGGAAGCGCCGGACTCGGGCTCGACCGTCGCGGGCACGCCCGTGAGGCCGCCGATCAGGCGCGCGCCGACGTCGCCGGACAGCGTGGTCTGGCCGCGCGCGACGGAACGCACAGCAGCGGCCACCTCGGAGCGAGAGGCGTCCTTGGTGAGGTATCCGCGGGCGCCTGCGCGCAACGCTCCCATCACTGATGCGTCGTCGGCATACGTCGTCAGCACGAGCACAGCGACCGACGGGTGCTCCGCCACGATGCGAGCCGTCGCGCCCGCGCCGTCGAGCACGGGCATCCGCAGGTCCATCAGCACGACATCCGGCAGCACTTCGGAGACGAGCCGGAATGCCTCTTCGCCGTCGGAGGCCTCCCCGACGACGTCGATGTCGGGGAGCAGGTCGAGCACGGTGACGAGCCCGTCGCGCACGATCGCCTGATCGTCGGCGACGACCACGCGGATGACGTCATTTGCGGTCATCTCGGGGCTCCCTTCGACGAGGGGTCATGGACGGGATCGGTGGTCTCCGCTGTGCGGACCGCGTCAGCTGTCGGAGCCGACGGGAGCAAGCGACGCGGCCGCGTGCACCGTGAACGAGTCGCCCTGTCGCTCGATCTGAACGCTACCCCCCTCGAGCTCGGCGAATCGCTCGCGCATGCCGTCGATACCGCGACCGGAGCCCGAGGCGGCGAGCGCGCCGGCGGGCGAGCCGTTCGACACCGAATTGCTGACATCGAGCTCGACGCGATCATCGCCCCAGGTGATGCGCACCGTCACGGGCTCGCCCGGCGCGTGCTTGCGCGCGTTGCTCAGCGACTCCTGCAGGGCTCGCCGCAGGGCGGTCGCGAGCGCGTTCGGCACATCACGCGGGGAGCCGAGCTGCTCGAAATCGATACGGCCGCCCAAGCGCTCGTGGGCGTCGACGAGGTCGATCAGGGACGCGGCCAGGTCGGTGGATGGCACGGGAGCCGACGCATCCGCCGAGGACCGCAACGCCTCGACCGCTCGACGGGCCTCGGCCAGGCCGGAGGCGGCCATCGAGCGGGCGTCGTGCAGGCGGGCGAGTGCGGCATCCGTCTTGCCTGCCTCGAGCTGGGCGTCGACGGCGTCGAGCTGGATCACGAGGCCGCCGAGGCTGTGCGCGAGCACGTCGTGCATGTCGCGGGCGAGCGCCTGCCGCGCAGCGAGGGTGGCGGCCTTCGCCTGCTCCTCCCGCATGTTCGCTGCGCTCTCCGCGAGTTCGATCGCAGCATCCTGCCTTGCTCTCGACTGCCGCCGGTTGGCACCTCCGAGCACCGCGATCGCCACCGCGAACTCGAGGGACAGGATGCCCTCCACCGACACACTCGCACTGCCCGTCGCGGCGGCCACAACGGGCACGGCCGCCACCATCCCGGCGGCGATCAGCGCGTACAGGTAGCCGAGCCACGCCGGCTCGTCGCTCGTGCCGGTCATCGCGAGCAGGGCGGAGATCACCGGCACGATCATCAGCCCGTTCGTCGGCCAGGCGGTGAGAGCCCCGAACACGATCATGATGAGAAGGAGCACGCGCACCAGCACGACGAACCGGCCGTTGTCGGGAACGAGCAGGAGGACGACCCACGCCAGCACCGAGACGACGGCGAACGGAATCGGCCACAGCTCGAGGTGGCCGCCGACTCGCTCGGCGACCAGGTACGTGCACACCACGAGGATGCCGAGGGCGTTCAGCGTGACGCCGAAGCCGGTGCGCCCCAGGCGCGAGGACCGCCCATTCACGGTCATCCTCGCCCCCTCCATCGCCGATCGGACCCCACTGCCGGCCCGAACCTCTCGCGAAGGCGCCTGCACGGACAACGCCCGTCCGGGCTGGGCCGGACGGGCGTATGTCGTGGCTGCGGCCTTGCGATCATCCTGCCGCATCGTCATGGGTGCAGGTCGGTGTCAGACGCGTGCCGGGGCAGCGAGACGGTTGGCGCGGTACAGGATGACCCCGACGCGAGCGATGCGGTTCGCGGCGACCATCAGCAGGATGACCCCCGTCGACGCCGCCAGCGCCGAACCTGCTGCTGTGGCGAGGAAGTCGACACCGACGCGCACGACGATGAACACCACCCAGAGCAGCATGCCGAGCCATCCGGTGCGGGTCTCGAGCGTCACGAGGGCGCTGCCCGGTCGGCGGTCGTTCGCGTGGGCCTGCTGGTAGAGGCGCACGCCGTCGTCGGTCAGCGGCCGGATCGTCGCGATGGCGCCCATGAGCGCACCGATGCCCAGCGAGACCACGACCTCGACGAGGAGCACGCCGATGTCGACTCCGGTGATCGCCGACACCTTGGTCATGCTGCCGATGGTGATGATGCCGACGATCGCGAGCACTGCGGGCAGTCGCCACATGCGACCGGGGTCGACGGCACGCCAGGTCATCTGGCGGTAGCCGACCCAGATGACGAGCGCGATGATGACGATCGCATTGGTGACGAGCTGGATGGACACGATGCTCCTTATTTCGTTCTGATGGATCTGCGAGCGGATGGTCTCGCTCTCGATGCATCAACTCTCCCGGGAACCCGGCGTCGGTCCCACCTCCCACGGGTGGAGACGAGGGTGGAGATCTGCACGAGACGAGCGGGTGGAGATGCACGCCCATAGGCTGGGTGCGTGCGTGAGCATCCGTCGGTCGTCCTGAAGCACAGCGGCCTGCGCGCCGTGATCGAGCCGGATCGCTGGGTACCAGGTGCTTTCGAGCTGGTCGTGGATGGCACGCCTCAGTCGCACGTCGACCTCGACGACCCGACAAGGCTGTTCTTCGAGTACGTGCAGCGCATGGGCAACGTGATCGACCTGCTGGGCGAGCCGGGCGAGCCGATCACCGCTGTGCACCTCGGCGCCGGCGCGATGACGCTGCCCAGGTACGTCGCGGCGACGCGTCCGGGCTCGCGTCAGCAGGTGATCGAGCTCGAGAGCGACCTGGTCGATCTGGTGCGAGCGGAGCTTCCGCTGCCGAAGTCGGCGCAGATCCGGGTGCGGCACGGGGATGCCCGTGAGGTCGTCGCCAAGCTGCCCGCCGGGCTGCGGGGCACTGTCGACCTGCTGATCGTCGACATCTTCAGCGGCGCCCGCACCCCGGCGCACGTCACGAGCGTGGAGTTCTACCGCGAGGCCGTGTCGCTGCTCGCGCCGCAGGGGGTGGTGCTCGTCAACGTTGCGGACGGGCCGCCGCTCTCGTTCGCGCGAGGGCAGGCATCCACTCTGCGTTCCGTCGTCGAGCATGTCGCGGCGCTCGCGGAGACGCAGGTGCTGAAAGGCAAGCGGTTCGGCAACGTCGTGCTCGTCGGGTCGAACGCCGCACTGCCGATGGACTGGCTGCCGCGACTGCTGGCGAGCGGGCCGCACCCGGCGAAGGCTGTCGCGGGCGACGAGCTCAGGCAGTTCGTCGCTGGAGCACCCGTGGTGACGGATGACACAGCCGTCGCCTCTCCGCTGCCTGGCCGCTCGGTCTTCCAGCTGCGCGACTAGAGAATCAGCCCTAGCGGGAATGGCGGAAGCGCAGGCGCTGGCCGGGCCGCAGCTGGGCGAAGGCGTCGAGGTCGGCATCCGTGACGACGGCGATCACCGGATATCCGCCCGTCACAGGCCCGTCGGCGAGCAGCACGGTCGGCTCGCCTGAGGGCGGCACCTGGATGGCGCCCGGCGCCATCGCCTCGCTCGCGAGCTCTGCGCCGACGCGCGTCTCCGCCCGGGTGAGGGTCGCCCCGCTCGGTGACCGCAGTCGCGCCCCGACGCGGTTCGACTGCTGCGTGACCTCCCACTCGGTGTCGTAGAACGCCTCGACGGCCTCGTCGGCGAACCAGGCCTCGCGGGGACCGGGCACGACGTGCACGTCCACCTCGGCATCCGGCGGTGACGAGATCGTGAGCGCATCCACAGCAGGGATGTCGCCCTTCGCGTTCCCGCCGACGACGATCGTGTCTCCGTCGGCGAGCGCTACCGGGCCGAGCCTTGCACCGATGTCGGTCGACGCCGAGCCGAGCTCGAGTGGGACATCCACTCCGCCGCGCAGCGCGATCACGTATCGCAACCCGTGCTCGGCGATGCCGAGGCTCAGCACGTCGCCTGCATCGGCGAGTACCGCGACGTCCGGCTCGATCGGATGACCACCGAGGCGCAACCGACCCCTCGCGCCCGTCACCGCGAACCACGTCGGCCGCTCGAATCGCAGCTCGGCGCCGACCACCACCTCGAGACCCGCCGCGTGTTCGGCGTTTCCGACGAGTCGATTCGCCAGCCGCAGGGCTCCACGGTCGAGCGCCCCCGAGCGCCCGGCTCCGATGGAGGCCGTGCCCGTGCGACCGAGGTCCTCGACGAGCAGCTGCGGTCCGGCGCGCAGCACGGTGATCGAGTGAGGCGACGCGGGTGGCGCTGCGTGATCCTGCTCAGCTGACGAGACGGCAGCCTGAAGCGGTGACGAACTGCGCGTCGGCTCTCCCGAGGCGAGCGAGTCGACCGCGCGGAACCTCACCACGGTTCCTGGCGTGAGCAGCGCGGAGGGCGACGATCGGGGGCGCCAGAGCGGGGCATCCGTTCGGCCGATCAGCTGCCAGCCGCCCGGCCCCTCGCGTGGATACACCCCGCTGAAGCCGCCGGCGAGCGCGACCGAACCGGCGGGTACGACTGTGCGCGGGCTGGACCGGCGCGGAATCTCGAACCACTCCCCCTCTGCCACGAGATAGCCGAAACCGGGAGCGAAGCCGCCGAACGCGACCCGCCAGACCTCCTCGCCGTGGCGTCGAACCAGCTCGTCGACCTCGACGCCCGCGAGCCGAGCGGCTTCCGCGAGGTCCTCGCCGTCGTACACGACCTCGATGACAACCTCGGGAGCCGCGTTCCCCGCCGTGTCGTTCTCGTGCGCCGTCACCTCGCTGAGGGTGCGGTCCAACCAGGTGCGCACCGCATCGAGCCGCACCTCGCGGGGATCGAACAGCACCGCGACGGTGCGCGCCGCCGGCACGATGTCGTCGACGCCGTCCGGTCGCGTGGCGTCGAGGGCGTCGCGGGCTGCGAGAACGGTGTCGAGATCGTGCAGTTCGGCGAGCAGGGCTCGATCGCCTAGGCGATGGATGTCGAACCCGGCGTTCACCCGAAGGCCTCGACTCGTACCCCTGCAGCCTCGAGAGCCGCGCGCACCGCTGTCGCCATCGCGACCGCATCGGGGCTGTCGCCGTGGACGCACAGCGACGCAGCATCCAGCTCGATCATCTCGCCGTCGATGGTCTGCACGACACCCTCGACGGCCATGCGCACCGCGCGCTCGGCGACACCGTCGTCCGCGCCGAGTACGGCGCCAGGGCGGCTGCGCGGCACGAGCGACCCATCGGAGAGGTAGGCACGGTCGATGAACGCCTCGTACACGAACGGCACGCCACGCTCCCGGCACGCGCGTTCGATGGCGCTGCCCGCAAGGCCGAGCACGGGGAGGTCGGCGGGGTACGCCGCGACAGCATCCGCCACGGCTTCCGCGTGAACGGGGTCCGCCACGATGCGGTTGTACAGAGCACCGTGCGGCTTCACGTAGCGCACCTCCGCGCCGACGGATGCCGCTACCCCGGCGAGAGCGCCCAGCTGGTAGAGCACGTCGGCGTGCAGCTCGCTCGTGCCGGCATCCACGAAGCGCCGACCGAACCCTGCGAGGTCGCGGTACGAGACGTGGGCTCCGATCACGACGCCGCGCTCGCGCGCCGTCGCACAGGTGGTGACCATGGTCGCGGGATCCCCACCGTGGAATCCGCACGCCACGTTCGCGCTCGAGACGAGGTCGAGCATCGCAGCGTCATCGCCCATCGTCCAGGCGCCGAACGACTCTCCGAGGTCGCAGTTCACGTCGATCGTGCGCATCCCCTCATTGTGCCCGCGCTTCCGGTGTGCGCGGCGGCCCCACTTTCAGATCCACACGTCCACGTGCATGCGTTCACGTCCACGTGCATGCGTCCACGTCCACGCGCCCACAGGATGTCGCGACGATCGGCTCTCCCCACGCTCCCGGCGCGTCGCCCCGGGCGTCGGCCGCGCTCGTTAGCCTCGAAGAGTGGCTGAGTTGGTTCGCGTTCGCAGATGGGCAGAGGCACTCATCGTGATGCACCTCGATCCGAGCGTCTGGACCTTCGGCTTCGACAACGCCAAGACCCGCGGAGGTCAGTGCAACCATTCGACGAAGCGCATCACGGTGTCGCGACATCTCGCGGCGCGTTTCGACGACGACGAGATCCACCAGGTGCTGCTTCACGAGGTGGCCCATGCCCTCGCCGGTCCCTCGGCGGGCCACGGTGCGACGTGGCGGCGCATCGCGCGCGAGCTCGGATACGTGGGCAGCCGCACACTCGACAAGCCGGTCGCCGAAGATCTCGCCCCGTGGGTCGGCCACTGCCCCCACGGCCATCTGCACTACCGTTATCGACGGCCGACCAGACAGATGTCGTGCGCGAAGTGCTCTCGCAGGTTCTCGCGGGAGTTCCTCATCGTCTGGGAGTCTCGAGCCGCACGGGCCTAGCCGGTGTTGTTCGCCCACGCCCGGGTTCGCCCGGCCGCGATCCGGATGACCGGGCCGATCGCCTGACGAGCGCCGTCCCCCGGAATCGCTAGGCTTGCGCGGTAACCGATCACAACGGTTACATCCGTCCCGCAGCGCGCTGAGAGCGCACACATCTGACAGGAGACCCGTGACCACGACCGCCGACGACCCGCTGACGGCCTCGGAGCCACGCCCAGCCGCCATGACGGGTCAATGGCTCGAGGGGTCCGACGGACAGCGCTGGTGGTTCGACTCCGGATGCCTGTGCCTCGACTTCGCCTACACCGGGCATCTGACCGGCGTGGCACCGTGGGGGGCCATCGGCGAACGACTGAGCACGCCGCACGACCTCGAGGCGTGGCTGCACGAGCGCTTCCCAGCCATCGACGCCACCTGCGCCGATCACGAGCTTCGGGATGCCGTGACGCTGCGCGATGCGATCGCCAACCTGACCTACGCAGCGTTGGGCCGGCATCCGTACGCCGCCCGCGACGTCGACATCGTGAACCTCTACGCGTCGACACCGGATCTGCCGCCCGCCCTCGCCGGCGGCAGCCGCCAGGCGGGCCGCACGCGCCCGCGCGCCACCCAGGCGCTCAGCGCCATCGCCCGCGACGCCGTCGCCGTCTTCGGTTCCGACGCCCGAGAGCGCATCAGGGAGTGCGGTGCAGGCGACTGCTCGATGGTCTACCTGGATGTTTCGCGCAGCCGCAACCGACGCTGGTGCTCCATGCAGCGGTGCGGGAATCGCGCCAAGGTGCGCGCGCACCGCGCACGACAGGCCGCCGGCGCCTAAGGGGCGGCGGAGCGGAGCCGGCCGACAGCATCCACGATGAGGTCGACGAGCGAGGCGAACTGCGCGTCGCGATCGCCGAAGATCTCGCCTCCAGCCTCGACGACCAACGGATGCTCCGCTTCGCCGACCCGCGCCGCACGCGTCGCCGGGTCGTACTGCTGGCGGTCGTCCGACTGAGCGACGGCTTGCTCCTCGATGCAGAACCCGACCACGAAGCTGCTCATCAGCGTGAAGGCACGGACCACCGCGGCGAGCGCGAAGCCCTGTGTCATCCATCGCCGGAGGCCGTCCTCCTGCTCGGCGAGCACGGAGGCATCCGTCATGTAGGTGCCGCTGAACGCCTTGGCGCCATCCCGATGCTCGAGCAGAGCCGCGCGCAGCACATCGGCGAAACGTCGCAGATCGGTTTCCCAGTCCGCTAGGCCGGATCCCGTAGCGAGCTCCGCGCCGATCCCGCGCCACACCTGCGTCGCCATCTCATCGAGCAGTTCGTTCTTGTCGCGCACGTGCCAGTAGAGCGCGGGCGCTTTGACGTCGAGCCGCGCTGCGAGCGCACGCACCGTGAGGCCGTCCATGCCGACCTCGTCGAGCAGGGCGAGCGCCTCGTTCGCGATGACCGCCTTGGTCAGCCCTTTCGCCATGATCGCCTCTCCGCCGTGACGGTGCGCCGGAACCGTCCTTGACAGCTTAACAACGTTAAGTGATGATCGAATTTAACAACGTTAAGGAGAATGATCATGAAGGCAGCAGTCGTGTATTCGGCCGGGTCCACCCCGCGGTTTGCGGACTTCGCGGAGCCGGGGCTCGACGCTCGGCACGAGCTCGTGTCGCTGGTCGCCACAGGCATCCACCCCATCGTGCGTGCCATGGCGACGGGCAAGCATTACGGGTCGCACGGGATCTTCCCCTCGATTCCCGGCGTAGACGCCGTCGCGCGTACCTCCGACGGCGCCCTGATCTACACCGGCTACGTCTCAGCTCCGTACGGCACATTGGCTGAGCGCTTCGCCGTGCCTGGAGGGATGCGGATCGAGTTGCCAGAAGGCGCGGACCCCGTTCAGGTGGCCGCGGGCATGAATCCGGGCCTGTCGTCGTGGATGCCTCTGCTCGCCCGCAGAGACGAGCTCGCACGCGCCGATGACGCCTCCGCGCTCGGCACTGTGCTCGTGCTCGGTGTCACAGGCACAGCGGGAATGCTCGCCGTTCAGAATGCATTCGCCCTCGGCGCGACTCGAGTGATCGGCGCAGGGCGCGACCCGGAAAGGCTCCTGCTCGCGGCGGAGCGCGGCGCGGAGACCCTTGCGCTGACTGGCGACCTCGACACCGACGCCGCTGCCATGCGGACGGTGCTCGACGGCCTCAACCCCTCCACGGTTCTCGACTTCGTCTGGGGCGAACCGGCCGAGGCCGCGTTCGATGCCCTTTCGCGCGCCGGTCTGGACGAGGACGAAGGTGACACCGCCTACATAGAGATCGGCCAGCTCGCCGGGCCGCGGGCATCGCTGCCTGCATCTCTTCTGCGCAGCACCCGCATCCGCATCTCGGGGTCCGGCGCGGGAAGCGGATCGGTTGCCGAGATCATGCGACAGCTGCCCGTCTATCTGGGCTTGATCACCGATGGCACCGTTCGGGTTCAGACCCGCACGTTCCCGCTCAGCGGGATCGGTGAGGCATGGACAGCCGCGTCGTTGTCCGGAGTGCGATCCGTCATCGTCCCCGGATGACGTCGACGCTCAGTCCTCTACCTGGACCTCTTTCCAGAACGCGACGTAGTCGCTGAAGTCCTTGCCGACCCGGTCGAACGCGGTCGGGTACGGCGTCGGGTAGCTCCACGCGCGGTCCTGCAGACGCTGGCCGCCCGCGTTCACGGTGAAGTACTGGCACTCGCCCTTCCATGGGCAGGTGTACGGGGTCGGGCTCTTCTCCAGTAGCTCGGATTTCACACTGGCCGGCGGAAAATACCAGTTGCCCTCTATCTTGATGAGGTCCTCGACGGGGGCCTCGGCGATGACGGTTCCGTTCACGACAGCTTTCACGGTTTCATCCCTTCCTTCGCTCTTGGCAAACGTCGCGCGAGCGGATGCAATTCCCTGATGTGCTGCGACTGGTCGATCGTATAGGCTGTGCTCGCTCGCGGCGATGCGCGCCGCGATTCGACCCCCAACGGAGTGTTACATGACCGATCCGCGCGCTGGATCTGAAAGCGAAGGCCCGGCAGCGCCGGCGGTCCTGAAGAGGAAGCGCTCCGGACTCCTGATCGGTCTGATCGGCGGCGGCGTGCTCGTGCTCGCCCTTCTTGTTGCCTGCGGGGTGTGGTTCGGCCTCGAGACGACAGCACACACGCCGCAGGCCGCGGCGGAGCCCTTCATGCGGGCGCTGGTCAAGGGCGATGTCGCAGGGGCACTGCAGGCCGGCAACATCGACGACACCAGTGTGCTCGTCACGCAGAAGGTCTATTCGCAGACGAAGGACCACATCACGGCGTTTTCCATCGCACGAGGAACGACCGGCTCCGCGACGGCGAGCGTCGTCGTCGGCTACAAGCTCGGCGGGCATCGCTACTCGGAGACGTTGCAGCTCAAGAACTCCGGCAAGGACATGCTCTTCTTCACCAAGTGGGTTCTCGAACCGGTGACCTTGCCGAGACTCGCCGTTGCCGTCGATGGACCCGACACCGCGTCCGTGCGAGTCAACAACGCGAGTATCGGCGTCGATCACGGCGGCAGCACTTCTCTCCCAGTGCTCCCCGGCCGCTACGACGTGGTGATGGCGACGAATGCCGACTACTCAGCGCCTGGCGAGAGCACCACGGTCACGAGCCTCGTCGGTTCCTCCAACTCGTCCGCACGGACTGTCACCCTGGCGGCCACCCTCACCGACACGGGCAAGAAGGCGGCGTCCGCCGCGGTGAACGCATGGGTGGCCGCGTGCGTCGCAAGCCCTGCACTCCAGCCGGCGGGCTGCAGCTTCGGGCTGATCAACGACTACCCGGGCATCCAACTGTCCAATCAGAAGTGGACGCTCGTCACGGCACCCACCTTCACGATCGGGGACTGGGGCAGCCACGGCTGGATCGTCGACACGACGGCGAAAGGATCGGCGACCTTCCTCGCGGATGCCTCGGCCTCCGACGGCAGCACGGGCACGTTCTTCTCCGAGGCACCGGTACCCGTGGCGGTCTCCGGTGAGATCACGGGCTTCGACAAGAGCGGGAACGCGATCTTCACCTCGGTCGACTGGTCTGGCAGGGCCTCGCTCCCGAGCGCCTGACCTACCGACGTCAGTTGAACGGGTTGCGGATCCCGACTCCGCCGAAGATCTGCCGGCCTCGAGCAGCTGGATGACCCGGAGACTCAGGCCTTCGCCGCTGCGCGCTCGGCGTCCACGTATGCGCCGTCGAACAGCACGGGAACCGTGGCGGACACATCGGTCTGGTAGGCGACCTCGACGTCGGCTCGCTGGTCGTCCTGCGCCAGTTCGACACCCGACACCGAGGCCGTGAACATGTGACGGATGCCGCGCGCCAAGCCCGTGTAAGCGGCGCACGCCGCGGCGGCCTCCGGGGAGCACGCGTCGATGCCCACCTTGCCGAGGGCGTCGATCACGGCGCCTGCCGTGAGGAGGTCTTCGACGGCGAACCGCACGGACTCGTCGGTGCGCACCTCTCCGGCCGCGACAACAGCGACCATCGCACGCTGGCCGATGCGGGTCTGGTAGTCGAGGATCCACCGAGCGACGGCCATGCGGTTGCGCAGGCTTGCCGCGACGACGGGCACCCCGTAAGTCTCAGCGAGCGCCGTCAGCCGCGATCCGTTCAGCGAGGGCACGACTGCCCGACGCGCGCCGAACTCGGCCACGTTCTGCTCGGTCATGCTCGACGGCGACAGGGAGACGCCCGGCGCACCGCGTCTGCCGGCGAGGCGGGCGTCACCGAAGTCGCCAGCGGCATCCGCTGCCTCCGCCTCGTGACGAACGCCGTCATACGGCTGCACTTCGAGGCCCAACGCGACGCCCATCTCCACCGTGGTGGTGAAGGAGATGGCGTCGACCACGACGATCACCCCGGCCGTCGGCGCGATGCCGCGCAGGCCATCCCTGCCCCAGTCGAAACGCACCTCGTAGTTCTGCTGCGTGGGGTCGTCTGGACTGAGCGGCGTCTTCACTCGGCCATCGTATCGGCGCGCCCATTGCGTGCTCGGCCGCGCGCTACGGCCTCACCATCGTCAGGCGTTGCGTCGGCCTCGTCATGGCGACGTAGAGGGCGGATGACCCACGCGGCGACTCCGCGACCACCCCGTCAGGATGCACGATGACGACCGAATCGAACTCGAGGCCCTTCGCATCCTGGGCGGTCAGCACAACGATCGGCTTGACGAGGCCGGCGGCCCCGCGTCCCGCGTCCACGCCGAAGCGCTGCGCGACGGCGTCGGCGATGTCGTCGGCAAGGTCGATCGGCACGATGACGGCGAGGGTTCCTGTGTCGTCGATGGCCCGGTCATCCTCGATCGCACCGACGGTCGCCGCGGCGAGCGCGTCGCTGGTCTCTGCTCGGCCCGCAGCCCGAACCTCGCGAACCGGCCAGTCGCCCTCGCGCACCGCCCGAGCAGGCGTGATCGGCAGGCCGGCGGCCCGCGCGAAGGCCTCCGCCTCGCGCGCGATCTGAGCAGGCGTGCGGTAGTTGACCGTGAGCTGCTCGAGACGCCAGTGGTTCTTGAAGAGAGGACCGATGGCATCCGCCCAGCTCCGGCCTCCGCCGGCGAGCGTCGATCGAGCGGATGACGACTGAGCGATGTCGCCGACGATGGTGAACGACTTCATCGGGCAACGCCTCACCAGCAGCCGCCACTGCATCGGGCTCAGCTCCTGAGCCTCGTCGACGACGACGTGCCCGTACGTCCAGGTGCGATCGGCGGCGGCGCGTTCCGCCGTGGTGAGTCCGTCGCCGTGCGTCGCCTCGTCGACGAGCTGCTCGGCGGTGACGAATCCGCCTGCGCCGGCGTCGGCGATGGCCGAGCGGGCCATCCTCAGGTCGCGCTTGCGCTGCTCCTTTGCACGCTGTTTGGATGCCTGATCCTGCGCCTCCGGCGCCTCGCCCAGCAGGTCGGCGGCCTCGTCGAGCAAGGGGATGTCGCTGATCGTGAGAGCGGCATCACGTGAACGACGCAGCAGCGACCGCTTCTCGTCGCTCCACTTCGGCGTCAACTCGGCGAGCCACTGCGGCCTCGCGTAGAGGTCGGCGAGAAGTTTCTGCGGGGTGAGCGGCAGCCATGCGGTGTTGAGGAGCACGCGCACGTCGTAGCTGGTGCGAACGTCTTCGCGCAGCACGACGAGGTCCTCATCGTCGAGGGTCCCGCCCCTCGCGCGCAGCTGATCTGCGAGCTGTGCGGTCAGCGCGGAGAGGGCCTGCTTCACGAAGACGACGCGGGCAAGATTGTGCGGCTTGCCGGTGCGCTGGGCGCGATGCAGGGCATCCGCGATCAGAGCGGGCTGCACGACGAGGCGCTCGCCGGTGACCTCGACGGTGGATGCCTCAGCAGGCACCTTCTGACGGGATTCGACAGCGGTGCGGAGGAGGGTCGTCATCTGCTTGGAGCCCTTGAGCTGGGCCGTCGCAGGGGGGTCGTCCGTGTCGGCGGACACCCCCGGGTAGAGCTCGCCGAGGCTCTGCATCACCACGCCGGTCTCGCCGAGCGATGGCAGCACCTCCTCGATGTAGGTGAGGAAGGCGCGCGTCGGGCCGACGACGAGCACGCCGGAGGTCTCGAGTTTCTGCCTGTGCGCGTAGAGGAGGTAGGCGGCGCGGTGCAGTGCCACAGCGGTCTTGCCGGTTCCAGGTCCGCCCTGCACCACGAGCGCGTCGCGCAGTTCGCTGCGGATGATCGCGTCCTGTTCAGCCTGGATCGTCGCCACGATGTCGTTCATGCGGCCGGTGCGCTGAGCGACGAGCGCCGCCATCAGCGCGGCGTCGCCCGATACCTCGTCCGGACGTTCACCGGCCTCGGCCAGCAGGTGGGTGTCGAAGAGCTCGTCATCCACCCGAAGCACCTCGCGGTCGCGCATGGTGAGGCGTCGTCGTGCCGCGACGCCGAGCGGGTTGGCGGCGGTCGCCTGGTAGAAGGCGCTGGCCTGCGGGGCACGCCAGTCGAGCAGCACGGTGTGCTCGTCGTCGTCGCGCAGCCCGATGCGTCCGACGTACCTCAGCCGCGGGTCGCGAAGCGGGTCGGCCGCGCCGGCGGCGGGAGCCTCCAGCTGCAGTCGGCCGAACACCAGCCGCGGGTCGACGTCGCGAAGCTGCAGAATGCGGTCTTCGTAGAGGCGGGCATAGGCATCCCGCTCGCTTCGGGCCTGGTGCGTGCCGCCCGCGGTCTGCCTGCGTACGGCAGCGAGCCGCTGCGCCGTGTCGTCGCGAAGACGATCGAGAAGGCGATACAGACCAGCTACAACATGGCGTTCACGATCGAGTTCCGAATCGTTCACGCGACCCCCGTTCGACGCCAGGACCAACAAGCTTAGTCGGCGGGCCCCTGCTCAGACCTGTGAGCCGAGCCAAGGACAGCCTGCTAATCTGAGTCATCTTGCGGTCCCGCTGACGGGATCCGCCTGCGTCGTCAGAGCGCATCACCCGGTGCACGCCGCCCAGAATCACCATGTGGCCGCGGCACGAAGATTCTTTCTCACGGCGAACGGATGCGCCGACCGGCGCCTTCGCCATTGTTCGATCCTGTCCGTCGCGCCCGCGACGACAGGCTGCCTCGGAAAGGCACCCCCATGACCTCTTTCTCCTCCCTCGGCGTGCCCGCGCCGCTCGTGACCGTTCTGGCCGCGGACGGCAAGAGCGAGCCGTTCCCGATCCAGGCCGACACGCTTCCCGACACCCTCGCCGGGCGCGATGTGCTCGGTCGCGGCAAGACCGGCTCGGGCAAGACCATCGCCTTCGCGCTCCCGATCGCGGCCCGCCTCGGCACCCGTCTGGCCGGCGGACGTCGCAGGGCCGGGCATCCGCTCGCCCTCGTGCTCGCCCCCACCCGGGAGCTTGCCACGCAGATCGCGGCGACCCTCGAGCCCCTCGGCGCTGCATACGACCTCAGCACCACCACGGTGTTCGGAGGCGTCAGCCAGAAGCGCCAGGTCGACGCGCTGAACGCGGGTGTCGACATCCTCGTCGCCTGCCCCGGCCGTCTCGAAGACCTGATGAAGCAGGGCTTCGTCTCTCTCGACGCCGTCGAGATCACCGTGCTCGACGAGGCCGACCACATGGCCGACCTCGGATTCCTGCCCGTCGTCACGCGCATCCTCGACAAGACGCCGACGGATGGCCAGCGACTGCTGTTCTCGGCGACGCTCGACAACGGCGTCGACAAGCTCGTGAAGCGGTTCCTGCACTCGCCGGTGCTGCACTCGGTGGATGACGAGACGAGCCACGTCGATCGGATGACCCACCACGTGTTCGAGGTCGACTCGGTCGACAGCAAGAACGACCTCGTGCGTGCGCTCGCCTCCGGCAAGGGTCGCAGCATCCTCTTCATGCGCACGAAGCACCACGCCAAGCGTCTCGCGAAGAAGCTCACGGATTCCGGCATCCCGGCCGTCGACCTGCACGGCAACCTGTCGCAGCCGCAGCGCGACCGCAACCTCGCGGCGTTCGGCGACGGTGGCGTGCGCGTCATGGTGGCGACGGATGTCGCGGCCCGCGGAGTGCACATCGACGACGTCGAGCTCGTGGTGCACGTCGACCCGCCGATGGAGCACAAGGCGTACCTGCACCGTTCGGGCCGCACCGCACGGGCCGGTGCGACGGGCGACGTGGTGACGATCTCACTGCCCGAGCAGCGTCGCGACCTGCGCGACGTTCTGCGTAAGGCCGCGATCAGCGTCACTCCCGTTCAGGTGACGGCGACCTCGGCCGAGGTGACGACGCTCGTCGGGGAGCCGGCGGCGTACGTGAAGCCGGCGCCGCGTCAGGCGGTCAACGGTGGCGGGCGGCCCCAGGGCGGCTCGCAGGGCGGGCGCGGTTCGCGCAACACGACGCGCTCCGACCGCGGCAACGGCGGTTCAGGTTCCGGTGATTCGAGCACTCGCGGCACGCGCGGTCGCGGGCGCAGTCGCTCGCAGGGACGCGACGGTCAGGGCGTGGATGTGCAGGGTCGCGGTTCCGAAGGTCGCAGCACCCAAGGTCGTTCGGCCCAGGGTCGCTCGGCCCAGGGCCGCCCCACGGAGGCACGCGGCAACCAGGGTCGCAGTACCGAGACACGCGGCAATCAGAGTCGCTCGACCCAGGCGCGCGGCGCGCAGGGCACGCAGAGCAGCCAGGGCGCTCGCGGAGGCAGCCAGGGCGGCCGCAGTGGTCGACCGATCCGCGTCGGCGACGTCGTTCGACCCAACGCAGGCACCTCCCGTGGCAACGGAAGCCGTCGCGCCCGCGGCTGACACCGACTACTGACACCGACACGCGAAGGCCGGGCGGAATGACGCCGCACCGGCCTTCGCGTGTGCCCGGACTCAGCCCTGAGCCAGCTCGGCGACCGGCTGCCACTCCTCCCAGGTCGCGAGGCGCGACGCGTAGTCGGCCTTCGCGATCGAGAGCGGACCGGTGCCGAAGAACACCCGCAGCGGCGGCTGCTCGGCGTCGACGACCCTGAGGATCGCTTCACCCGAAGCGGCGGCATCCCCCGGCGTGCCGTTGCGCTGCTTGCGGCCCTCCTGAACGGCACTGTGCACGTCGGCGTAATCCGGCAGCTCGGCGGAGTGCTTCGACGACGACCCCGCCCAGTCCGTGGCGAACGCTGCGGGCTCGACGAGCGTCACGTGGATGCCGAACGGCGCCACCTCCTGCGCGAGCGCCTGGCTGAATCCCTCGAGCGCCCACTTCGACGCGTTGTAGATGCCGACGAGCGGGAACGCCGAGATGCCACCGATCGACGACACCTGGATGATGTGTCCGGAGCCCTGTTCCCGAAGGAACGGCAACGCCGCCTGGGTCACCCAGAGCGCGCCGAACAGGTTGGTGTCCAGCTGGGCGCGCGCCTCGCGCTCTGTCACCTCTTCGATGAATCCGAAGTGGCCGTAGCCCGCGTTGTTCACGACGATGTCGAGCCGACCGAAGTGCTCGTGAGCCGCTCGAACCGCGGCGAAGTCCGCCTCGCGATCATCCACATCGAGTTGAAGGGGCAGCACGCGGTCGCCGTACTTCTCCACCAGCTCGTCGAGTGATGAGGCGTCGCGCGCGGTCGCCGCTACCCGGTCGCCGCGCTCGAGCGCGGCTTCGGCCCACACGCGACCGAAGCCGCGCGAGGTACCCGTGATGAACCAGACCTTGTTGTTCTCGTCAGCCATGCTCCAACGCTATTGCGCTGGCCGCGAGTGCGTCGGCACCGGTCTGGCGACTCAGCTGCGGTGCGCTCGGTAGTACTCCAGCAGGGCTCGGGTCGAGGCATCCTGTGCAGCGAGCGCGTCCGTGTCGCCCTCGATCGCCGGCGCGATCTGCAGTGCGAGCTGCTTGCCGAGCTCGACACCCCACTGGTCGAACGAGTTGATGCCCCACACGACACCCTGTGTGAAGGTGATGTGCTCATAGAGCGCGATGAGCTCGCCAAGCACGCGGGGCGTGAGTGCTGGCGCGAAGATGGATGTCGTCGGCCGGTTCCCCGCGAACGTGCGCGCAGCGACGAGCGGTCCGGTTGTGCCCTCCGCCTCGACCTCTTCGGCCGTCTTGCCGAAGGCGAGCGCTTTGGTCTGGGCTAGGAAGTTGGCGAGGAACAGTCCGTGAACGTCGCGCCCGGCATCCGACAGCGGGTAGGCGGGGTTCGCGAACGCGATGAAATCGGCGGGGATGAGGCGCGTCCCCTGGTGGATCAGCTGGTAGAACGCGTGCTGACCGTTCGTTCCGGGCTCACCCCAGAAGACTTCGCCGGTCGTGGTCGTGACGGGAGAGCCATCCCATCGCACCGACTTGCCGTTCGACTCCATCGTGAGCTGCTGCAGGTAAGCGGGGAAGCGGTGGAGCTGCTGCGCGTACGGCAGCACGGCGTGCGACTGTGCGCCAAGCAGGTTCGAGTACCAGACGTTGAGCAGGCCCATCAGGACGGGCACGTTGCGCTCGAGCGGGGTCGTGCGCACATGCTCGTCGACGGCGTGGAAGCCGGCCAGGAAGTCTGTGAAGTTCTGCGGGCCCAGCGCGATCGCCAGCGACGTTCCGATCGCAGAGTCGACCGAGTAGCGACCGCCGACCCAGTCCCAGAATCCGAACGCGTTCTGCGGGTCGATGCCGAAGGCCGACACCTTGTCGAGCGCCGTCGACACGGCGATGAAGTGGTGGGCGACGGCATCCTTCTTGCTCTGCTCGTCGTCGCCGATCGCGCCGGAAGCTGCCAGGCCCTCCCACAGCCAGTCGCGGGCGAGCCGCGCGTTGGTCAGCGTCTCCAGGGTCGTGAACGTCTTCGACGCGACGATGAAGAGTGTGGTCTCCGGGTCGAGGTCTGCGGTCTTCTGCGCGAGGTCGGTCGGGTCGATGTTCGAGATGAAGCGGGCCTCGATGCCGGCATCCGCGTAGGGCTTCAGCGCTTCGTAGACCATGACGGGGCCGAGGTCGGACCCTCCGATGCCGATGTTCACCACGGTGGCGACCCGCTTGCCCGTGACGCCGCTCCACTCGCCGGAGCGCACCCGTTCGGCGAACGCTGCGATGCGGTCGAGCACCTCCTGAACGTCGTAATCGACGTGTTGGCCGTCGACGACGAGCTCGGGCGAGACATCCCTCGGCCTGCGCAGCGCGGTGTGCAGCACGGCGCGGTCCTCGGTGGTGTTGATGTGCTCACCCGCGAGCATCTCGCCGAACCGCTCGGCGACGCCGACCTGCTCTGCGAGGCGCAGGAGGGAAGCCAGGATGCCGTCGGTCACCAGGTTCTTGGAGAGATCGACGTGCAGGTCGGCGAGCGTGAAGCTCAGGCGCTCGACACGACCGGCGTCCGCGGCGAACCAGCCGCGCAGATCGGGCGCGAAGGCGCTGCGGTGGGCTTCGAGCTCGGCCCAGGCGGACGTGGTGGTGGCGTCGACGGGTGCGTTCACAGCCTCCACGCTATCGGCGATTGAGCCTTGGCGGGACGAGCTTGCTCGTATCGCCACGGCGATTGAGTCGGTGAGCCGCGTCAGCGGCGATAGTGGCGATGTCGCTGGTCGAGTAGCGCCGACCGCAGGCCGACGCGCATCGAGACCCTGACGGCACGGGTCTCGATACGCGTGTCGTCGGCGCGCAACTCGACCAGCGTGGGGCGGCGAGCTCAGGCGGTCTTCATCACGGTCGCGGTGAAGTTCTGCACCCTGGAGAGAAGAGCTGCTCCGCGCTCGGCGATGTGCTCGGACGACTGCGCGTGCGGCGGCGTGATGCGGATGAGCAGCGAGCACGCGAGATCTTCGCAGATGTACGAGCCGATGGTGTTGCCGTTGCGGCCCGCCTCGCCAGCGCGCGGCGCGCTGAACATGCGCACCTGGGTCGCCGGTTGTGACGAGTGGCAGAACGAGCACATCGCAGCGATGCCCGGCCGCAGGCCACCTGTCGCCGCACGCACGAGGATGCCGGTCGGTCGGCCATCCATCCAGTGCACGATGTAACCGAGACGGGATGCCTGGGGGTCGCGCCAACCGAGGTACTCGCGCTCGTCCCACAGGGTCTCGTGGATGCCGGGAATGGGCAGCCGCTCGACCTGCTCGGTGGTGGCGTTCACGAACGACGAGCGGATGTCATCCTCGGTCAGCGGCTTCACGCGGTTCCCTCCACGAAGTGTGCGGCCACGATGTGCGACGGCGATCTTGCGAGCGGCGATCGCGGCGATACGGGTGTGCTCGGCACGACCGCAACAGCTTAACCACGGGTCACCGATAACGCAGTGCACTCCTTGTTATCGTCCCTGTTGTGGATGAGGGGGAAGCATCCGTCACGGTGCGACGCGCGACCGTCGCCGACGCGCGCGGCATCGCAAGGGTGCACGTGCGCTCATGGCGGGAGGCCTACGTGCACGTGTTCTCGGCTCACCTGCTGGAGACCCTGGATGTCGACACCCGAGCCGCACGCTGGAAACGCACCATCGGCGACGGTGTTCGGGTCTGGGTGGCCGAGTCCCGCGGCAAAGTCGTCGGCTGGGCGTCCGCGGGAACCGCACGGGACGAGGACGGTCCGGCGCCGGTCGAGCTGATGGGCATCTATGTGCTGCGCGATCACTACGGAGGCGGAGCGGGGCAACGGCTGCTTGATGCCGCACTGGGCGACTCCGCGGCGTACCTGTGGGTGCTCGCCGACAACCCTCGCGCACAGGCGTTCTACCGACGCAACGGCTTCGCGCCTGACGGCGCCGCGAAGGTGGACACCTTCGGTGGAGAGCCGGCGCACGAGGTGCGGATGGTGCGGCCCGTCCGCACGCAGTGACGGGTTCTGCCTAGGGAAGCACGCCGACGGAAGCGAGTGCTGCTCTGACCAGGGCGCCTCGTCCGCCCTCCAGTTCGGCGGCTACCTGCGGGGAGGCGGCCTCGGCGGGTGAGAGCCAGGTGAGCTCGAGGGCGTCTTGCCGCGGCTCCGTCGTGCCGGTGACGGGAACGACGTAGGCGAGCGAGACCGCGTGTTGCCGGTCATCCGTGAACGCCGAAACACCGGGGATCGGGAAGTACTCGGCGACCATGAACGGCACAGGACTGGCCGGAAGCTGCGGGAAGGCCATCGGCCCGAGGTCTTTCTCGAGGTGCCGGAAGAGCGCGTCACGCAGCGTCTCGCCGTACATCACGCGGCCGGAGACCACCGTTCGCGTGATCTCGCCGACGGCGTTCGCTCGCAGTAGGAGCCCGACCTCGATGACCTGACCGAGCCCGTCGACGCGAACCGGAACCGCCTCGACGTAGAGAATGGGCAATCGGTGCCGTGCCTGCTCCAGCTCGATGTCGCTGAGCCAGCCCGGTCCCACGCCGGGCAGTGTGCCGTCGTCGAAGGCCGAACCGTCGAATGGTCCGCCGAAGGATCCATCGCCCAGAGGCCCGGAGTCCTCCGGATCGGGATCGGGAGTTCGCACCGCCATGGGTTGATCATACGGATGACCCGTGGCCGGACATCCGCACCGCACGACGATGTGGACGAGCGGCGAGGTGCCCGACCTGTGGACGCTCGGTCACTGGTCCAGGATCCGTCAGCCGGCGAGCCCCTCGACGATCAGGGTGCTCAGCTCGTCTGGCTTGGTGTATTGCGGCCAGTGCCCGGTCGGCAGGTCGACGAGACGCAACGAGCGGAGGTGACCGGTGTCGCCGAGCCAGGCGACATCCCGAGCGATCAGATCGCGCATGTCGCTGCTCGGCATCGTCGACAGGATGATGGTGGCAGGCACCTCGAGGCGCCGCTCGTCGCTCACGTGCAGCGGGTCGACCGCGGCGTGAGCCGGCGAGATGTGGGCGTGGGATGCGATCTCGTCTCCCAGCTCCGGCGTGATGTCGCGCACGTCGTTCTCGTCGAAGGCGTCCCACCCGGGGAACGGCATGTCGGCGTCGTCGTACGGCAGGTCGTCGTTGACGATCGACCCCTCGCCGCCTGGCCAGCTGTCGACGTAGACCACGCGCTCGACGCGGTCGGGACGCCGGTCGATCGCACCGTGCGCCACTAGGGCACCGCCGCTGTGCGCGACGAGCCCGACCTTCTCGCCGGCGGGCACGTCGTCGATGAGCCGCACGACGTAGTCGATGTGGGTGTCGAGGGTGATCCCGGAGCGGTCGGCGGCATCCGACTCGAGTCCGGGCATCGTGAGCGGATGCGCGTCGTGGCCGGCCGCTTCGACCGCAGGGGTCACGCCCTCCCACGACGATGCGTCGAGCCAGAGTCCTGGAATGAGAAAGGTATGCATGCGGCCGACGATAGCCATGGCCACCGTCGTTCGTACCGGATTTCGGAGATTCGCGGCGACTCGCCGACGCCGCACCGCGACTCGCCGGCGACGCAGGCGAATCTCCGAAACTCGGCACCCTCATCTGCGACACAACAGCCTCATACCTTAGCCGCCCATGGGGAGGTGAAGACGGTGTCGGTGGTTTGTGTTCAGATGAGACGGTGACAGACGTGCTCGACCGCTTCTCCCCCGCCACGCGCGCGTGGTTCGAGGGCGCGTTCGACGCACCGACCAGCGCCCAGCTCGGTGCATGGGATGCCATCTCCCGCGGCGAGCACACCCTCGTGATCGCTCCCACCGGGTCTGGCAAGACGCTGGCGTCGTTCCTCTGGTCGATCGACCGGCTGATGCACGAGAGCGCTGTGGGGCCGACACCCGCCGAGCCGAGGGCCTCGGAGCCGAAAGCCATCCCGCGCACGCGCGTGCTCTACATCTCCCCCCTCAAGGCCCTCGGCGTCGATGTCGAGCGCAACCTTCGGTCGCCCCTCGTCGGCATCACGCAGACCGCGAAGCGGCTCGGCGCCGAACCGCCGCACGTGACGGTGGGGGTGCGCAGCGGCGACACCCCGGCGAACGACCGGCGCGCGCTGCTGTCGAAGCCGCCGGACATCCTGATCACGACCCCCGAGTCCCTCTTCCTCATGCTCACCTCGCAGGCACGCGAGACGCTGGCAGAGGTGCAGACGGTCATCGTCGACGAGGTGCACGCGGTCGCTGCGACCAAGCGCGGCGCGCACCTGGCCGTCTCGCTCGAGCGGCTCGACGCCATGCTGCCGAAGCCTGCTCAGCGCATCGGGTTGTCGGCGACAGTGCGTCCGCCCGAGGAGGTCGCGCGCTTCCTCGGCGGCCGCAGTCCCGTGACGATCGTCGCGCCGCCCTCGCAGAAACGCTTCGATCTCAAGGTCATCGTGCCTGTTGAGGACATGCGCGACCTGAGCCCCGCTGCCCACGAAGACGACTCGAGTCCGGCAGGTGGGTCGATCTGGCCGCACGTCGAGGAGGCGATCGTCGACAGGGTGCTGGAGCACCGGTCGTCCATCGTGTTCGCCAACTCTCGCAGGCTCGCCGAGCGGCTGACGGCGCGCATGAACGAGATCTACGAGGAACGGTTGCTGGATGCCTCCGAACGCGATCACCAGCCCGGCGACCCCGTTCCCGTCGGACAGGTTCTCGACGAGCTCGGAACCCGACGTGCGACACGCGCGCCGGCCGAGCTGATCGGTGCAAGCGGGCAGACGAAGGCGAGTCGTGCCGGGGCATCCGTCGATCCGTTTGCTGTCCGTGCGACGGTCGAGCAACGCAGGCAGCCCCGGGAATGGACCGCCGAAAGCACGGCCGGCGACGAACATGCCGACTCGGGCATATTGGCGCGTGCGCACCACGGCTCGGTGAGCAAGGAGCAGCGTGCTGTCATCGAGGATGACCTGAAGAGCGGTCGCCTGCGATGCGTCGTCGCCACCAGCAGTCTCGAGCTGGGAATCGACATGGGCGAGGTAGACCTCGTCGTGCAGGTGGAGGCTCCGCCGTCCGTGGCGTCCGGCCTGCAGCGTGTCGGCCGCGCCGGTCACCAGGTGGGCGAAGTGTCGAAGGGAGTGATGTTCCCGAAGCATCGCTCCGATCTGATCAACTCCGCGGTCGCGAGCGAGCGCATGGTCACGGGCCTCATCGAGAAGCTGCGGGTTCCCGCGAACCCCCTCGACATCCTGGCGCAGCAGACCATCGCTGCCACCGCCCTCGACCCTGTCGACGTCGACGAGTGGTTCGACACCGTGCGTCGCAGCGCGCCCTTCGCGACTCTCCCCCGCAGCGCGTTCGACGCCACGCTCGACCTCATCGCTGGCCGCTATCCGAGTGATGAGTTCGCCGAGCTGCGTCCGCGCGTCGTGTGGGACCGCGACCGGGGCATCCTGACCGGGCGGCCCGGCGCGCAGCGGCTGGCGGTGACCAGCGGCGGGACCATCCCCGACCGCGGACTCTTCGGCGTGTACATGGTCGGGTCGACCGACGAGACCAACCCAGCGAAGGGCGGCCGCCGCGTCGGCGAACTCGACGAGGAGATGGTCTACGAGTCCCGGGTCGGCGACGTGTTCGCGCTCGGGGCGACGAGCTGGCGCATCCAGGAGATCACGCACGACCGCGTTCTCGTGAGCCCGGCGTTCGGCGAACCCGGCCGGCTGCCGTTCTGGAAGGGCGACGGCATCGGGCGTCCGGCAGAGCTGGGTGAAGCGGTCGGCGGGTTCGTGCGTGAGGTCGCCGCGGCGTCCGAGAAGGATGCCCGTGCCCGCACCGCGAACGCGGGCCTCGACGAGTTCGCCACGGGCAACCTGCTGGCCTACCTCGACGAGCAGAAGAAGGCGACAGGCCACCTCCCCACCGACCGCACGCTCGTTGCCGAGCGCTTCAGGGACGAGCTCGGCGACTGGCGGATCGTGCTGCATTCCCCGTACGGCATGCAAGTGCACGCCCCATGGGCTCTCGCGGTCGCTGCGCGTGTGAGGGAGCGGCTGAATGTCGAGGGCTCGTGCATCGCCAGCGACGATGGCATCGTGGTGCGCATCCCCGACACCGAGGCCGAGCCCCCTGGAGCCGACCTCTTCGTCTTCGAATCGGACGAGCTCGAGCAGATCGTGACCGACGAGGTCGGCGGCTCGGCACTGTTCGCGTCTCGCTTCCGCGAGTGCGCAGCACGTGCACTGCTCCTCCCGAAGTACAACCCGGGCAGACGTTCGCCGCTGTGGCAGCAACGCCAGAAGGCGGCCCAGCTTCTGGATGTCGCACGTCGGCACCCTCAGTTCCCGATCATCCTCGAGACCATGCGCGAGTGCCTGCAAGACGTGTACGACCTGCCCGCGCTGCGCACGGTCGCAGCGCGGATCGCGAGCAGAGACATCCGCATCATCGAGGTCGGTACAGAAGAGGCGTCGCCCTTCGCCCGTTCGCTGCTGTTCGGATATGTCGCCGCCTTCATGTACGAGGGCGACTCTCCGCTGGCCGAGCGCCGCGCCGCGGCCCTGTCCGTGGATGCATCGCTGCTCTCCGAGCTGCTCGGCCGCGCCGAGCTGCGAGAGCTGCTCGACCCGGCCGTGATCGAAAGGGTGGAGCGGGAGGTGCAACGGCTGACGCCGGAGCGCAGGATGTTCGGCCTCGAGGGAGCAGCAGACCTTCTGCGGCTGCTCGGCCCCCTCACCGTCGACGAGGTCGCCCAACGCTGGTCCCTGGAGCGTGGCGATCACGAAGCCGACACCCCGGCCGCGCCGTCTCCTCAACCAGCGGGACAAGTGCGCTCCACCCTCGACGAGCTCGTCGCGGCGAAGCGCGCGCTTCGGGTCATCATCGCCGGCGCCGAGCATTACGCAGCGGTCGAAGACGCCTCCCGGCTGCGCGATGCCCTCGGCGTGCCGCTCCCGATCGGCGTCCCGACGGCGTTCATCGAGCCCGTCGTCGACCCGCTCGGCGACCTGCTCAGTCGATACGCCCGCACCCACGGTCCGTTCACGGTCCCCGAGGCGGCATCCCGATTCGGCCTCGGCGCGGTCGTCGCACACGACGCCCTCCGACGCCTTGCGCAAGACCGTCGCGTCACAGAAGGCGAGTTCCGACCGAACGCCAGCGGCACCGAGTGGTGCGACTCCGAGGTGCTGCGCAGGCTCCGCCGCATGTCGCTCGCTGCACTGCGGCACGAGGTGGAGCCCGTCGATCCGAAGACCTTCGCACGATTCCTTCCCCAGTGGCAGCACGTCGGCGGTGGTCTGCGCGGTGTGGATGCCGTCGCATCGGTCATCGAGCAACTCGCCGGCGCTCGTGTCCCGGCGTCGGCGTGGGAGAGCCTGATCCTGCCTTCGCGTGTCGCCGACTATGCGCCCACCATGCTCGACGAGCTCACGGCGAGCGGCGAGGTGCTCTGGAGCGGCAGCGGATCGCTGCCCGGCAATGACGGATGGGTGAGTTTGCACCTCGCAGACAGCGCCGCCCTCACCATGATCCCGCCGCCCGAGCATGCGACCGACGAGTTGCAGCGCGAGGTGCTCTCGGCGCTCGGTGCTGGGGGCGCGTTCTTCTTCCGTCAGCTATCGGACGCGGTCGGCTCGCTCGACGACGCCGCCCTCACTACCGCGTTGTGGGATCTCGTCTGGGCCGGCCTTGTCACCAACGACACGTTCGCTCCGTTGCGCGCGCTCACCGGGGGAAGCGGTGCGCACAAGCCCCAACGCGCAACGCCGCGTGGTCGGATGCGCGCACCGCGCGGCTACGGACGACCGACGTTCGCGGACGGTCTCCGAGCGGCATCGGCGCGCTCCGGCCCGCCCACGACCGCGGGAAGGTGGTCCATCCTTCCCCTCCCCCTGTCGAACTCCGAACCCGACGCGACGGTCCGAGCCAAAGCCGCAGCGGAGACCCTGCTCGAGCGGTACGGCGTCGTGACGCGCGGATCCGTGATGGCCGAGAACCAGCCGGGCGGCTTCGCCCTCGCCTACCGGGTGCTCAGCGGATTCGAGGAGTCCGGCCGCGCCCGTCGTGGCTACTTCGTCGAGACGCTGGGAGCAGCCCAGTTCTCCACCGGCGCGACCGTTGATCGCCTGCGCACCTTCACGCTCGACAGCACACTCGAGCCGCCGCGCGCCGCGATCGCGCTTGCCGCCACCGACCCGGCGAACCCGTACGGTGGGGCACTGCCCTGGCCACAGGCATCGGCCTCGGGCGGCGCCGTGTCGGCAACCGGACACCGCCCAGGGCGCAAGGCGGGCGCGATCGTCGTGCTCGTCGACGGCGCCTTGGTGCTCTACGTCGAGCGCGGCGGAAAGACCACGCTTCTCTTCGACCACGCGGAGGAGGTGATGGCTCCAGCGGCGAGGGCGCTGGCCGACGTCATCCATCGGGGTCGCATGTCGACACTGACCATCGAGACCGTCGGCGGCGACTTCGTGCTCGGCACGCCCTTCGGAGAGGCACTCACCGCGGCCGGGTTCAACCCGACGCCGCGTGGCCTGAGGTTGCGCTCGTGAGCCTCGTCGCAGCCGGGCCGGCGCGCTTTCGATGCGGTCGTAGCGGAGAGCCGCGGTGATGGATGCCTGAGGGTGACACCGTCTACCAGCAGGCACGGATGCTCCACCGGGCACTCGCCGGGCAGGTGCTGACCCGTTGCGATCTGCGGGTTCCGGCGTTCGCCACCGTCGACCTCAGCGGACAGCTCGTTCACGAGGTCGTCAGCCGCGGCAAGCACCTGCTCATCCGGGTAGGACAGCAGACCATCCACAGCCATCTGAAGATGGAAGGCGAGTGGCGCGTCTACGAGCCCGGCCAGCCGTGGCGCCGACCGGCGTTCCAGGCCAGGGCGGTGCTCGGCACGGCGCAGGCGCAGGCGGTCGGCTTCGAGCTGGGTCTGCTCGAGGTGGTCCCGACAGCGCGCGAGGTGGATGTCGTCGGCTATCTGGGCCCCGATCTGCTCGGTCCCGACTGGGATGAGCGCGAGGCGGTTCGGCGTCTTGCGGAACATCCCGACGTTCCGATCGCCGTCGCGCTGCTCGACCAGCGCAACCTCGCCGGCCTCGGCAACGAGTACGTCAACGAGGTCTGCTTCGTGCGCGGCACGCTGCCCACTCGCCCCGTGCGCGAGGTCGACCTGCCGAGGACCGTCGCGTTGGCGCACCGCATGATCGTGGCGAACAAAGACCGCGTCATCCGCTCGACTACTGGAGAGACGAGGCGTGGTCGCACGTCGTACGTGCACCGCCGAGAGGGGATGCCATGCCGCCGCTGCGGAACGCCGGTCGAGCACTTACGGTTGGGGCGTAACGAGCTCGAGCTGCGCGACACGTGGTTCTGCCCGACCTGCCAGAGCTAGCAGCCTCCGCGGCGCGACCAACCCGACTGCGGCCCCTCACACCGCGCGAGCACCCCACATGCGACGAGCCACCACCGTGCCGCGGAGCCACCACCGAATCTGCGTGGTTACGGTGGTGGCTCGTCGGTTGGGTGGTGGCTCGCGGGTTGAGTGGTGGCTCGCCGGTCGAGTGCGGGGTTGGGGCGTGGTGGCTCGCGGGGAGTCAGGTGCTCGCGGGCGAGCCACCACTGGGGTGGAGCGGGATCAGGCGGCGGGGCCGGAACCCAACGTCGCCGTCACATTGTTCGACGAACCGTTGCCGTCGGTGTAGGTGATCTGCACCTTCTGGCCCGGCTTGAACTGTGACAGCGCTGTCGTCAGGTCGCTGGAAGACGAGATGGCGTTGCCGTTCACCGCGGTGATGGTGTCGCCGGCCTGCAGACCGGCGTTCGCCGCTGCCGTGCCGTCGATGACCTGCGAGATCTGAGCACCAGCGACGCTCGAGGAGTAGCCGTTGCCCGAGCCGTCGCTGTAGCCGAAGCTGTTGCTGCTGCCGCTGCCGTCACCGAAGCCGAAGCCGTTCGATCCGTCGCCGAGGCCCCCGTTCGACCCGTCGGACGAGCCGCCCGTCGAGCTGTCGGCGCCGACCTCGACGCCGAGGAAGGCGGGGAGACCGATGGTGATGGTGGAGCTCGCATTGCCGTTGTCGATCTGGTGGGCGATGCTCAGGGCATCCTCGATCGGGATGGCGTAGCCGTCGGGAGTCGACGAGCCGGACGATGCGGCGGTGTCGATGCCGATGATCTTGCCGTTCGAGTTGAACATCGGTCCGCCGGAGTCGCCGGCCTGGATGTCGGCGTCGGTCTCGATCAGCCCGTTCAGGGTCTCGGAGGCGACGGCGTCCTCAGCCTGCGTCGTGATGGTCTTGTCGGTGCCGGTGATGCTGCCGCTCGCCGAGGTGAGGGTGCCGGTTCCGCCTGCGTTGCCGACGGCGGTGACGTTGTCGCCGACCGAGACGTTGCCGCTCGCGTCGAGGGGGGCGGTCGTCAGACCGGAAGCGCCCTCGAGCTTGAGCACGGCGACGTCATCCGTTGCGTCGGTGCCGACCACGTCTGCCGTGTAGCTCTTGCCGGTGGAGGCGACGGTCACCTTGATGCTGGTGGAGCCCTCGACAACGTGGTTGTTGGTGAGGATCTCGCCGTTCGAGGTGAGGACGATGCCCGTTCCGGCAGCCTGTGCGCCCTGGTACTGCAGCACGGTGTCGATGAGCACGACGCCCTTCGCCTCGTTCGCGGTCGCAACGGGGCCCGTTGAGCCGGATCCGCTCTGACCCGACTGGTCGCCGTTGGAGCCGCCGTTCGAACCGCCGAACGGGTCGGTGCCCGTCGAGCCGCCGAAGGGATCGGTGGTCGAGCCGTTGGACGACCCGTTGCCCGACCCGGTGTAGGGGTTGTAGCCGGCACGCTGGTTCGAGCTGTGCGAGGCCGACGCCGAGGACAGGGCCGAAGCCACTGTGTTCACGGCTGTGTAGCTCAGGGCCGCCCCTCCGGCGGTGAAGATCGCGGTCGCTGCAGCGCCGGCAACGATCCAACCGGCCAGGTGCCGGCGCTGTTTCTGGTTGCTCATGACAAGTCCTGTTCTGATGTGATGGTCCGTGTTCGACGGCCTTGGTGCCGTGGTCGATTGCTCAAGTGGACCGTGCTCACGCGGAAAACCTCTTTGACTCCTCCATGTAAAAGCTATGAATGGTGAGCCCCAGCTGGGAGTTCACTGGATGCACTGCACTGGGTCGTCCATCGCGCCCAATTGCGTGAAGCCAGAACAAATTGGGCAGACTGGGTCTGCGTCCAGCGTCGGGACGCATGCAGCAGAAGCGAAGGAGCTTGCCCGTGACCCTGCGCAGCCAGGACTGGTACGGCGGCGAAGGCCGCGACCCCTACATCCATCGCGCGTGGATGCGCCGCGGCATCCCCTCGGACGCCTTCGGCGGCAAGCGCCCCCAGATCGCGATCGCGAACACCGGTGGCGACCTCGTGCCGTGCAACATGCACCTCGGCGAGGTCGCTCAGTACGTGAAGAACGGTGTGTACGAGGCAGGCGGCATCCCGCTGGAGCTCCCCGTGATGGGTCTCGGTGAGACGCTGGTCAAGCCGACAGCCATGCTGTGGCGCAACCTCGCCGCGATGCAGGTCGAGGAGATGCTGCGCGCCAACCCGGTCGATGCCGTCGTGCTGCTCGGCGGCTGCGACAAGACCATTCCCGCGCTGCTGATGGGTGCGGCATCCGTCGACATCCCCGCCGTGGTCGTGCCCGGCGGACCGATGCTCAACGGTCACTTCCGCGGGGAGCTGCTCGGATGCGGCACCGGGGTGTGGCAACTCAGCGAGGAGGTGCGCGCCGGCACCCTCAGTGAGGCCGAGTTCGAGCGCTCCGAGTCATCGATGATCCGCTCGAAGGGTCACTGCAACACGATGGGCACGGCCTCGACGATGGGGCTCGTGGCCGAGGCGCTCGGCATGACGATCCCGGGAGTCGCCGGCACCCCGGCCCCCGACAGCCGCCTGCTCGAAGCCTCCCATGCGACCGGTCGCCTCGCCGTCGAGCTGGTGCGCCAGGACCGTCGCATCTCGACGGTCATCACGAAGGAGTCCTTCCACAACGCGATCGTCGCGCTGGCCGCGATCGGCGGATCGACGAACGCCGTCGTTCACCTTCTCGCGATCGCCGGAAGGCTCGGCATCGATCTGACGCTCGACGACTTCGACAGCATCGGCAAGGACGTGCCGCTGCTCGTCAACCTTCAGCCGGCCGGCGAGTACCTCATGGAGGACCTCTTCCGTGCCGGCGGCTTCCTCGCCGTGCTCGACCAGGTGCAGGACCTGCTCGACCCGTCGGCGCAGACCGTGATGGGCGCGGCACTCACCGAGTTCCTGGGCGACCACCCGGTGTGGGACCGCGACGTGATCTCGTTGCGGGAAGACCCGCTGCAGGATGACGCAGGAATCGCCGTGCTGCGTGGCAATCTCGCCACGCGAGGCGCCATCATCAAGCCGGCGGCCGCGACCCCCGGACTGCTGGTGCACCGGGGCAAGGCAGTGGTCTTCGACTCGATCGAGGACTTCCACGCCCGTATCGACGACCCCGACCTGGAGGTCGACGCCGACTCGGTGCTCGTGCTGCGTGGCTGCGGCCCGAAGGGATATCCGGGCATGCCCGAGGTCGCGAACCTTCCCCTCCCGGCCAAACTCCTCAAGCAGGGCGTGCGCGACATGGTGCGGGTCTGCGACGGACGCATGTCGGGCACGGCATACGGCACGGTGGTGCTGCATGTCGCGCCGGAGGCTGCAGCGGGCGGAACCCTCGGGCTCGTCCGCGACGGCGACATCATCTCGCTCGACGTGCCGAACCGTAGCCTGCAGCTCGAGCTGGATGACACCGAGCTCGCCGCTCGCAAGCCGCCGTTCCGCGAGACCGGGGCCTTCGCCAACCCGGAACGCGGCTGGCAGCGGCTCTACATCGACCACGTGCAGGGCGCCGACACCGGCGCGGACCTCGACTTCCTGGTCGGCTCCAGCGGCTCCACGGTGACGCGCGAATCGCACTGAGCCCACCCCTACGAAAGGATGACTCCCATGACCACCACCCCTCCGGTAGCCATCGCCCGAGTCCGCTCCGGCGGCGACATCCAGTGGGCCGTGCGCCACGGCGAGGTGTATGCCGCTCTCGGCATGACCCTCAGCGAGCTGCTGCGGCTGTCTGCGGCGGATGCCCGAGCCGTCGTGGATGAGGCCGCGCAGTCATCCGCACAGCTCGTCGTCGACGCAGTGCTCGCCCCGATCGACGACGCGCAGGAGGTGTGGGCCGCGGGCGTCACCTACCTGCGAAGCCGCGACGGACGCATCGAGGAGGCGACGGATGGCTCGCCGTACGATCGCGTGTACGTCGCAGAGCGACCGGAGCTCTTCTTCAAGGCGACAGGTCGTCGCGTCGTGGCTGCAGGCGACCCGGTCGCCGTTCGTGCGGACTCCACTTGGGACGTGCCGGAGCCGGAGCTCGGCCTCGTGCTCGACGCGGCCGGTGAAGTGTTCGGCTACGTGCCGGGGAACGACGCGAGCAGCCGTTCGATCGAGGGCGAGAATCTGCTCTACCTGCCGCAGGCCAAGGTCTACACGGCGTCGTGCGCTCTCGGACCCGAGATCGTGCCCGCATGGCTCGTCGATGCGCCGTTCGAGATCTCGATGGCGATCGCGCGCGACTCCGTGACGGTCTTCGAGGGCACGACCTCGACGGATGCCATGGCTCGCTCGCTGCCCGACCTCGCCGACTGGCTGTTGCGCGGTCTCGACTTCCCCGACGGCGTGTTCCTGCTCACCGGCACCGGCGTCGTGCCCGGCGCGGACTTCACGCTTACTCCCGGCGACGAGGTGACGATCGGCATCGACGGCGTCGGTACGCTCACGAATCCGGTGATCAGCGTCGGACGGTGAGTTCGGCCACAATAGAGTCAGCAAACGTTTTCTGACGCGGTGCGGCGTCAGGATGACCGAGCGGGCGAACCAGCAGGCGACACCGATGGAGGAGACGCGATGAGCGAGAGCACGACCGAGACGCAGCGAAACCCCGAGCTGGACGAGGTGATGGCGACAGCCGTCAAGGCGGCGCCCGTACTGGCGGCCACCGCTCCGACGGAACGCGCAGGGTGGCTGCGCGCCATCGCGGACGCCCTCGACGCCGACGCGACGACGCTCGTGCCGCTCGCCATGCGCGAGAGCCACCTGCTCGAGCAGCGCCTCACCGGCGAGCTCGTGCGCACGACCTTCCAGCTGCGGCTCTTCGCCGAGCTGCTCGAGCGCGGCGCTTACCTCGAGGCAACGATCGACCACGCCGATGCCACCTGGGGCATGGGACCGCGTCCCGACCTGCGCCGCGTGATGCGCCCGCTCGGGGTCGCTGCTGTGTACGCGGCGAGCAACTTCCCCTTCGCGTTCTCCGTTCCCGGTGGTGACACCGCGGCCGCGATCGCTGCCGGCTGCCCCGTCGTCGTGAAGGCTCACCCTGCGCATCCGGAGCTCTCACGCGCGGTCGCCGAGCGCATCGAGGACTCCCTTCGGGCATCCGGCGCCCCTGAGGGCACCTTCGCTCTCGTCGAGGGCCTGCAGACCGGCCGCGACCTCGTGCTGCACCCCGACCTCACGGTGGCGACGTTCACCGGGTCGGTTCGTGGCGGACGCGCCCTGTTCGACCTCGCAGCGTCCCGCCCGACGCCGATCCCCTTCTACGGCGAGCTCGGCAGCGTGAACCCCGTGTTCGTCACGGCGAACGCCGCCGCGGCGCGCGCAGAGCAGATCGCTACGGGCTTCGCCGGCTCGATGACTCTCGGCGTCGGCCAGTTCTGCACGAAGCCGGGCGTGCTGCTCGTGCCGCGCGACGCAGGACTCGAGCTGCTCGTCGTCGACGCTGTGAAGGCATCCAGCGGCGGCGTCATGCTCGACGACAAGATCCGCGACGGGTTCTTCACCAGCCTCGGCACCCTCGCCGACCGCTCCGACGTCGAGCTGCTCGCAGGCGACCCGACCAGCGCAGAGGTGCCGACTCCGACGCTCTACGCGACGGATGCCGCCTCGTTGCTCGCCCACCCGAACGAGCTGCTCGAGGAGCACTTCGGTCCCGCCGCCCTGCTGGTCCGATACGACTCGGCCGAGGAGGCCGTCGCGATCGCGGACGCGCTCGACGGCCAGCTGACGGCGACCGTGCAGGGTGAGGACGACGACGCGGATGCCGCAGCCCTAGTCTCCGTGCTCGCCGACAAGGCCGGGCGTGTGCTCTGGAACGGATGGCCGACCGGCGTCTCCGTGACGTACGCACAGCAGCACGGCGGCCCCTACCCCGCGACGACCGCACCGCACTTCACGTCGGTGGGCACGGCATCCATCGACCGCTTCCTGCGCCCCGTCGCCTACCAGGATGTGCCGGATGCCGCGCTGCCGCCGTCGCTGCAAGACGCGAACCCGTTGGGCATCCCGCGCACCGTCGACGGTCACGTGGAGCCGGCGCCCGTCGCTGGTTGAGGAGCACGCCGACAGGCGCGCGTCACACCGCCGGTTGAGGAGCACGCCGACAGGCGCGCGTCTCGAAACCCGCTGCCCGACAGCGGACTAGGTTTCGAGACGCGCCGCTACGCGGAGCTCCTCAACCAACGGGGCCAGCGCCTAGGGCGCGACGAACCGCCCGTCCGCGGCATCCTGCGGCGCCTGCTCCTTGAGCTTGAAGTGCTGCTTCTTGCCGGTGGCGGTGTACGGCAGCTCCGTCACGAACGTGTACCGGCGCGGACGCTTGTAGTCGGCGAGCGCCACGCTCGCGCGCAGATAGGCGTCCAGTTCACGAGCGGCGGCCGGGGCATCCGCGAGCTCGCCGTCGCGGGGCTGCACATAGGCGACGACGAGCTCGCCCCACTGCTGGTCGGGCAGACCGACGACGATCGAGTCGGCGACGCCCTCGTGTGCGGCGAGCACCTCCTCGACCTGCACGGGATGCACGTTCTCGCCGCCGGAGATGATCATGTCGTCCTTGCGCCCGACGATCGTGACGATCTCGTTCTCGTCCCAGGTCGCGAGGTCGCCCGGGTACACCCAGCCGTCGCGGAACTTCTCGGCCTGCTCCGTCGGGTTGCCCAGGTAGGCGTACCCGCTCTTCACCGACCGCATGATGACCTCGCCGATCTCCTGGCCGTCCTTCTTCGCGTGCTCGTCCGGCGCGGCGATGCCCTCCTTGTAGACCTTCACCACCGCGACGTCGTCGTCGAGGCAGGCGCGCCCGGCCGCGCCGGCGGCGTCCGGCAGGTCATCCGGCCGCAGGTAGGTGTTCCAGAACGCCTCGGTGGTGCCGTATCCGTTGGCGATGCGCGACGTGAGCACGCTCTGGTAGCGAAGCGCCGCCGCGCGGTCGAGAGGCGCGCCCATGGTGACGATGCCGTGAAGGGATGACAGGTCTCTCGGTCGTGCCTCCTGGGCATCCGCGAGACGCTCGAGGTTGGTCGGAGCCCCGATCACGTAGGTCAGCCGGTGATCCTGCACGCTGTCGAGCACGACGTCGGGATCGAATCGCGGCAGCGTCACCACCTCGGCGCCGACGAAGAACGCGGTGTTCGGCCCTGCACAGTAGTTTCCTCCGCGGTGGAACCACGGCGACATGTTCATGGTCTTGTCGGTGGGCGCGAGGGGAAAGTGCATGATCACATCGTGTGCGGTGAGCACCTCGTTGAGGCTGGTGAGTGGCACCGCCTTCGGCATCCCCGTCGTGCCTGAGGTGTAGAGGCGCGAGGTCTCGTCCCAGGTGCTGGCGTCGGCAGGTGCGTGGAAGCTCGGTGCGGCATCCGCCAGCAGGTCGTCGAAGCGCACGGCGCCCGGCAGCAGTTCGCCGTCGCCGACCCCTGCGACGATGCGTGGTGCGTGGCCCGCGATGCCCAGCGCCGAAGCGGCGTTCGCCGAGTCCGCCGTGTCGTACACGAAGACCGCGGGGTGAGCCTGGTCGAGGATGTGCGCCGTCTCCGCAGGCGCCAGGCGGAAGTTCATCGGCGAGCTGACGGCACGCAACCCCTGCGCCGCGATGTAGAGGAAGGCGAACTCCGGCACGTTCATCAGCTGGTAGCAGACGATGTCGCCGACGCCGACGCCGCGAGACCTGAGCCCCTCGACGAGCCGACCGGTGACCTCGCCGAGCTCGCGGTACGTGTACGACCTGCCCGTCGGCGGGTCGGTCAGGGCCGGTCGGTTGGCGTAGCGATGGGTGTTGCGCTCGAACGAGGCGGCCCAGGTGAAGTGTTCCTCGAACACCCGCTGCAGGTCGCCCGGGTCGTATTCGGTGTTGCCTGCGCGCTCGCCGTTGCCGTCTGCCGTCATGGTTGTCTCTTCTCCTCCTGTTCCAGCGGCCGTCTCGGGCCGTCGTGCGACGCCGGGTCGTCCCGGCGCGAAGCAGCACGCACCTCCGACCAGTAGGGCGGTGCGACGATCGTGAGACCGCCGTCGACGACGATGGTCTGGCCGGTGATGTACCCGGCCTGCGGTGAGAGCAGAAAGCGCACCGCGTGAGCGAGGTCGTCGGCGCTTCCCACCCTGCCGAGGGGGATGCGCTCGGCCATGGTCTCGAGGTCGGGCAGTGTGGGGCCGGCGTAGAAGTGGCGCAACGAGTCGGTGTCGATCAGGCCCCCGTTGACCGCGTTCACCGTGATGCCGCGTTCGCCGAACTCGGCCGCCATGTGCCGCACCCACGATTCGAGGGCGGCCTTGTCCGCGCCGATGGCGCCATACGCGGGGAACGCTCGCTGCGCTCCGTAGCTGGTGACGGCGACGATGCGGCCGCCGTCGGGCATCCTGCTCACCGCACGCTGCGCAAGCAGTACGAACGACCGCACGTTGGTCTGCCATGAACGCTGCAGGTTTCCGGTGGAGAGCTGCTCGATGGGTTTGAAGGCGGAGGCAGCCGCGTTCGCCACGAGGTGGTCGTACGGCCGGTCATCCGCGAACAGGGCGTCGATGTCCTCAGCAGACTCCAGCTCCGCCCGAACGGCCTTCGCGGTGCCACCCGCGGCGAGGATGCCGGCCACGACCTCCTCCGCTGCATCGGCAGACCGTCGGTAGGTGAGCGTGACGTCCACTCCGTCGGCGGCGAGCAGAGCCGCGATCCGTGCCCCCACCCCGCGCGACCCTCCGGTCACGAGTGCGCGCGGCACGCGAGAAGACGCAGTGGTGGCGTCAGCTGAAGGCTCTGGCACGTGGTGCTCCCAACGGGACGAAGCCGTCGGGCGCACCGCCCGGCGTCGGGTTCCGCCAGCCTAGTGCCGGGGTACCGACCTCACGTCGCATGCCGCGTACCCTGGTGAGGCCATGGCCTCCACACCCTCAGCAGACCTCCGCGTCGACGCTTCGCTCGTTCGGAGCCTGCTCACCGAGCAGCATCCCGACCTCACCGGCGACCTCGAACTGGTCACCAACGGCTGGGACAACGCCATCTACCGGCTGGGCGACGACCTCGCCGTTCGCGTGCCGCGTCGCGGCGTCGCTGCGCACCTGATCGCGCACGAGCAGCGGTGGCTTCCGCTGCTCGCGCCCGGGCTCCCTGTGCCGGTCCCCGTTCCCGTTCGGGTGGGCGTGCCGAGCGAGAGGTTCCGTTGGCCGTGGAGTGTTGTGCGCTGGATCGACGGTGTCGACGGAGCGGATGTCGGAGCATCAGCTCGCACGTCGCTCGCCGTTCCGCTCGCCCGCTTCGTCACCGCGTTGCACGTTCCTGCGCCGCACAGCGCCGACGGACGGCTGCACCCCGACATCCCGCTCAACCCGGTGCGTGGTGTGCCGTTGAGCTCACGTGACGCCGCCGTGCGTGGACGACTCCGCGAGCTGCGCACCGACTACGACACCGGACTGCTCACCGAGCTGTGGGAGGAATCGCTCGCCGCACCCGTGTGGTCGGGTCCGCCGATCTGGATCCACGGCGATCTTCACCCTGGCAACCTGCTGCTGGACGACCGTGGCGATCTCGCCGCAGTCATCGACTTCGGCGATCTGACCGCCGGCGACCCGGCGACCGACCTGGCGACGGCGTGGCTCACCTTCCGGCCGGAGTCGCGAGCGGTGTTCCGCGCCCTCATCGACGACGCGACGCGGACGGATGACGCGACGTGGCTCCGTGCGCGCGGATGGGCGCTCTGCATGGGCACCGCCCTGGCGACGGCGAGCGACGACAGCGAACGGATGTCGTCACTCGGGTCGCACGTGCTCGGGCAGCTCATCTTCCACGGCGAGTGACGGGTTTCGAGACGCGCGCCTTCGGCGTGCTCCTCAACCCACGGAACGGACCCGCCAAGTGGCCGCCAGCCCAACTGCGCCATTTGCGCTCTACTGCACCACTTGGGCTGGCGCTATTGAGCGCAAATGGCGCTGTAGCCAAGCATGCGCCGCGGGAAGGCTCAGGCGGTGCGGCGCAGGAACGGGCCGTCGTGGCCGGATGAGCGCCGTTCGGGCGTGATCGCGACCGGCGCGGAGTGCGCAGGCACCGGGCGGAGAGCGCTCTGCCGGATGATGTACCTCTTGCCGTCGGGGAACCGCACCATGCACGACGGAATGGTGAGGATGGCGACGACGATTCCGCGACGGCCGAGCGCCTCGACCTCTTGTCCCAGGTGGAAGGTCTGCTCACCTCGCGTCTTTCTCATGACTCCATGATGGGCCGCGAACCCATGCCTCTTCTGTGTCAAAGCCGAGGCCGGGCCCAACGCTTCCTGAGTAGACCATGAGTGCCGTTCCGCCCCTACTCTGGAACCCGTGCGCCCGTTCCTGCTGCTCGCCACGCGTTCCGACGACGCGATCGCCGACGCGGAGTACGGTGCGTTCCTGGAGTTCACCGGGCTCGGACCTCAGCAGCTGGTGCGTGTGCGTCTCGAGTCGGAGCCGATGCCGACCATCGACCTCGACGACTACTCGGGCTTCTTCGTAGGAGGCAGCCCGTTCAACGCCAGTGATCAGATGGATGCCAAGAGCGACGTTCAACTGCGCGTCGAGCGCGAGACGGCGTCGCTGCTCGACCGGGTCGTCGCCGCAGACTTCCCCTTCTTGGGCGCCTGCTACGGCGTCGGCACGCTCGGAGTGCACCAGGGAGGCCTGATCGACCGCACGTACGGCGAGCAGGTCGGTGCGGTGGAGGTCACCCTCACCGCGGCCGGGCGTGACGATCCGCTCTTCTCGGGCATCCCCTCGACCTTCCGCGCTTGGGTCGGTCACAAGGAGGCCGTGACGACGCTGCCTCCCGGCGCCGTTCTGCTCGCGACGAGCGCCGCGTGCCCGGTGCAGGCCTTCCGCATTCGAGCGAACCTCTACGCGACGCAGTTCCACCCTGAGCTGACTACCGACGGCATCGTCGAGCGGGTGCGCGCGTATCGCCACGAGGGATACTTCGAGCCCTCGGCCCTGGATGACACCGTCACGGGCATCCGCTCAGCTCCTCCTGTCACCTGGCCGAGCACGCTGCTTCGGGCGTTCGCGCTGCGCTACGCCCGGTGATGCCACGCTGAGCGGATGTACAGCGTGGCCCGCACGGACGTAGAGAGGTCATAGCCCTCCCACACCCCACGCCGAACGACCTCGCACAGCATGGGAGACGTGCCTGACTACGCAGCGGAGATCGAGTATTCCGGTGAAGGCTTCTCGGCTTCGGAGTTCCGGATGCTCCGCCGCCAGCTGGTCCCCTTTCTCCAGGATTCCGAAGGGGTCTGTGGCGTGCGCCACGACAGGTCGCACCGCAGTGTCACTGCCGTTCTCGTGGTGAACGCGCCAAGCTCATCCACGGCGATGGCGCGGGCCTCCTCCACGGCCCGCGCACTGCTGCCACGGCTTCGTGCGGTGCGAACCGGAGTGATCTCGCTGCGAGTCAGGCTCGTCCGCGACGAGCGTGCGGAGGCAGCCTCACCCGGCGGCTCCCGCACGCTCGTCGACGGCTGACCGGTGCCAAAATCACAGAAAGAATTCACCGTCAATCCCCCCTATAGGGGGGCAAAAGTGCGCTAGGTTGTAGGTACAGTCACCGGATGTGGCGCCGAGCAACCCAAGAAGGCGGCACCGTCTCGATGGGGGCGAGCGGTGCGTTTCCCGGTGGCGTCCATAGGGAATAGGGAATCCTGGCGGCAGGGTGTTCGGGTCATCCGTCTCCAGGATTCCCGCCTGTTCGGCTCCTCGCCGCAACCCGTCCATGGGATGATCTCGCGTGAAACGCCTTCCCGCGGCTCGCGAGGTCGGCGAGCGAGGGGGCGGACCGTGGCCGGAACAGATCTGTCGTCATGGCGTGACACTGCGACGCGCAGAGCGATCGAGACGTTCGTCGCGTCAGTGACGACGGGACCGGACGCTCTCCCGGAAGAGGAACGCGTCGCGGTCTTCGACAATGACGGCACGCTCTGGGCCGAGAAGCCGATGCCCACTCAGCTGCACTATCTCGTGCAGCAGTGGACCGAGGCGGTCAAGGCCGACCCGGCGCTCGCCGAGCGTCAGCCGTACAAGGCGGTGGCGACCGGGGAGCTCGCATGGCTCGGCGAGGCCATCGACAAGCACTACGCGGGCGACGACAGCGATCTTCGCGAGCTCGTCGATGCGATCACGGCGGTCACCGAAGACATGAGCGTCGAGGAGTACGCAGCGTCGGTCGGCACGTTCTACGAGACCGCTCGGCACCTGACGCTCAAGCGTCCGTACGCCTACACCGTCTACCGTCCGATGATCGAGCTGCTGCGCTACCTCGAGGCCAACGGGTTCGCGTGCTACATCGTCTCCGGTGGTGAGCGCGACTTCATGCGCCCTATGACGGAGGACTACTACGGCATCCCGCCCGAGCGCGTCGTCGGCTCCGCATACGGACTGAGCTACGACGAGGAGGCGGCCGAGGTGCGCTACTCGGCGTCACTGGGCTTCCTCGACGACGGGGAGCAGAAGCCGCTGCGCATCTGGACCCGCGTCGGCCGCCGCCCACTCCTCGCGGTCGGCAATTCGAACGGTGACATGCAGATGCTCGACTATGCGCGCCGCGGACCGCACGGTGCCGCGCTGCTCATCCGTCACGACGACGACGGCCGTGACGACATTCCGTACGACACGGGCGCCGAGCAGGCGCTGTCTGCTGCCGACGAGCGCGGCTACACCGTCGTCAGCGTGAAGGATGACTGGAGCGCGATCTTCGTCGACCCCGACGCCTCATGAGCGGGGCGACCACCGCCCGAGCCACTCGCAGGACGCCGCAGTGGCTGTTCCCCAGCATGAGCGGGTACCGGCCGCGATGGCTGGCGAGGGACCTGCTCGCCGGACTCTCTGCGGGCGCGGTCGTCGTGCCGCAGGCGATGGCGTATGCCACCATCGCGAATCTGCCGGTGCAGGTCGGCCTCTACACGTGCATCGTGCCGATGCTCGTCTACGTGTTCCTCGGCGGCTCGCGCGCGATGAGCGTGTCCACGACCTCGACCATCGCCACCTTGACCGCCTCGACCCTGGTCACCGCAGGCGTGGCCGCCGGCTCGAAGGACGCCGAGGGCTCGGTGATCACGCTGACCTTGCTGGTGGGCGCAATCCTGCTCTTCATGAGACTGCTGAGGCTCGGCTCCCTGGTCGAGAACATCAGCAAGGCGACCATCATCGGGGTGCAGTGCGGTGTCGGCGCGACGGTCGCCGTCGGCCAGCTGCCGAAGCTGTTCGGCGTCGACACGAACTTCACGGGACACGGGTTCATCCGCTCGATCGTCGCGGTCGTCGAGGCGCTACCCGGTGCGAACTGGCCGACCACGGTGCTATCGGTGGTGTCGGTCGCGCTGCTTCTGGTGCTGAAGCGCCTGGCCCCGACGGTGCCCGCCGCGCTGATCGTGGTCGTCGGCGGCATCCTGCTCGTCGCGATCGCCGGCATCCAACACGAGGGCGTCGCGCTCATTCAGCAGGTGCCGCAGGGCCTGCCCGTTCCGCATCTGCCGGATCTCACCCACACCATCGACCTCTTGCCCGGCGCGTTCGGCATCGCCCTGATGGCGTTCCTCGAGACTGTCGCGGTCGCACGGGGCATCCGCGGATCGGATGACCCGCAGATCGACAGCAATCGCGAGCTGCTCGCCATCTCGGCCGCCAGCATCGCAGGCTCGTTCTTCTACACGCTTCCGGCGGCCGGCGGGTTCTCGCAGAGCGCCGTCAACCAGAACTCGGGTGCTCGATCACAGCTCGCTCAGGCGACGACGGTCATCCTCGCGGTCCTCGTCGCGCTCTTTCTCGGCCCGGTGCTCTCGCTGCTGCCCCAGGCGACCCTGGCCTCGCTCGTGTTCGTCGCGGTGCTCGGCCTGATCGACGTGAAGGGCCTGCTGCGCCTCGCCAAGATCAGCCCGCGCGACTTCTGGATAGCGCTCGCCACGGCCGCGGTCGGGCTCACCCTCGGGCTGCTCCCCGCGGTACTCGTCGGCGTCGTCGCCACTCTGGTTCTGGTGCTGAAGGAGCTCAACACTCCCTTCCTCGAGGTCGAGGAGCGCAGGAGCGACGCCATCGCCATTCACCTCGCGCGAGGCCTGTACACCGCCAACGTCATGGAGAACGAACGCGCCATCATCGCGTTGGCGGTCGAGCAGCAACCGCCCATCAGATTCCTGGTGCTCAACGTCGAGCGCCTCTACATCGTGACGATCACGGTGCTCGACGGGCTCGAAGACCTGGACCGCGAGCTCGCGGCGAAGGGAATCACGCTCCACGTGGCGTGCATGCCACAGCGCTCGATCGACGTCGCGGCGAAGCTGGCGTGGTATCAGGGCATGCAGGCGGCCGGACGGACGCACGCGACGGTCGCGGACGCCATGGCCGCGGTGGTCTGACCGCGGGTCATCCCACACCGCCGAACGGCGAGCAGCACTTGACGGCTCCGTGATTGCGTCGTATTTTCCTCATGTGGCAATTTCCATCGAAGGAAAATACAACGAGCCGGGCTCGACGGTAGAGGACATCGGCGCGGTGTTCGCCGCGTTGGCAGACGCCACTCGGCGCCGCATCGTCGAGGTGCTGCACGACCACGAGTCGACGGTGGGCGCGCTCGCCGATGAGATCGGACTCGGCGCTCCTACCGTCTCGAAGCACCTCACCGTGCTGGAGCGCGCCGGACTCGTCACCAGACAGCGCGACGCTCAGCGGAGGGTCTGTCGGCTCGAGCCGACCGGCTTCACCAGCCTTGCGGAATGGTCGAGGCGGTACGAGCGGTTCTGGGCGGGCAGCCTCGACGGACTCGACGACTATCTGACGAGCCTCGACGCGGAGGTCGCGCGATGACAGACACGACGACCCAGCCGACCGGCATGAGAGTCGACGGCCGGACGAAGGCCCCCCTCGGTGTCACGACGGTGCGGCGCACGGCGAGCGGCATCTCGCTGAGCCGCACGTTCGCCGCGTCGCCGCGCACCGTCTTCCGCGCGCTCTCGGAGCCGGAGCACCTGATGCGTTGGTGGGGGCCGCCGAACTGCCGGGTCGTCGAGTGCAGCGTCGACTTCAGGGTCGGCGGGCTCTGGCACTATCGCCTGCTCTCCCCCGACGGCACCGAGCACTGGAGTCGTGCCGTCTACCGCGAGATCGTTCCCGACGAGCGGCTCGTCTATGCGGAGACCGGGTCGGATGCCGACGCGCGCGTCGTCCACGATCGACCGACTTCGGTCGTCACGGTGTCACTGGCCCCAACCCGGATCACGCCCTCCCGGCTCTCACCCGTCAAGAACGCGCCCGTCGCAGGGGGAACGCGGATGGACGTGCACCTGGTCTTCGTCTCGCCGCTCGAACGAGATCGAGCCGTCGCGAACGGCGTCGAGAAGGGCTTCTCCGCCGCGCTCGAGCAGCTCGGGCCGGTGCTCACCCAGCTCGACGGCCACCCGCAGGAGCGGCCGACCGACAGCCATCCAGACCGAAGGGAATCGCACGATGTCGACTGAACCCGCCACCCAGGCGCACGCCACCGTCGCACACTCCGCCGACGGCACCGCCATCGCCTACGAGATGCACGGCGACGGGCCGGGCGTCATCCTGATCGACGGCGCGATGTGCTTCCGCGACGGCGGACCGATGCGACCGATCTGCACGCAGCTCGACGAGGACTTCACGGTGCTCATCTACGATCGCCGCGGGCGCGGGCAGAGCGCCGACACGCAGCCGCACTCGGTGGACCGCGAGCTCGACGACCTCGACGTGCTCCTCCGCACGCTGACCGAGGCCGCAGGCTCGGCGAGCCCGCCGGCGCTCGTCGGCATCTCCTCGGGCGGCGCCCTCGCCCTGCGCGCCGCAGCGCGCTTCGGCGATCGCGTGCGCTCGGTCGTCGTCTACGAACCGCCGTTCATGCCCGACGACCTGGTGGATGGCGCGCGCGACTACACGGAGGCGCTCGGCAAGGCACTGGCATCCGGCGACCGCGACACGGCGCTCGCCCTCTTCCTCGGCAGGGTCGGGATGCCCGAGCAGGCGATCGCGGGCATGCGGCAGAGTCCCGCATGGCAGGGGATGACCGGCATCGCGCCGACCCTCGCGTACGACGACGCCGTGCTCGGCGACAGCAGGGTGCCCGTCGACCTCGTCGCGTCGATCTCCGTGCCTGTGCTCGCGCTGGCCGGCGACGCGAACGTGATGCTGCAATACGGCGCCCGTGAGGTCGGCTCAGCCTGCGGCAGCGGCACGTTCGACGTGTTGCCCGGGCAGACCCACGATGTGGATGCCGCCGTCTTCGCCGCACGCATCCGGGGCTTCTTGCGGCCGTGACGTTCCGCCCCGCGAAGGAGCGAGTCGGCTACCAGGGCACCGTGCCGTTGCGGTCGGTGAAGGTGGCCGTCGGTGTCAGGTCTCCGAGAGTCGCAAGACGCACGACCGCGTCTGTTCCCTCCTCGGTGGTCTGGGTGCCGGTGAGCCCGTTGAGATCGGTCGCGGTGTAACCGGGATCGACCGTGTTGAAGCGGATGCCCGGCAGGGCGTGCGCGTACTGAATGGTGAGCATGGTCAAGGCCGACTTCGAGGAGCTGTACGCCAGGGTGCGGAAGCGACCGGCATCGGTCTCGGTGACCATCGTGAACGAGCCGAGCCCGCTGGAGACGTTGATCACAGACGGCGCGGTCGCTGCCTGCAACAGCGGCAGGAACGCGTGCGTGACGCGCACGACCCCGAACACGTTGGTCTCGAAGACCCGTCTCATGTCGTCAGCCGTGACATCCGGTGCAGTCGTCCCTCCCCCGCTGATGCCTGCGTTGTTGATCAGCACATCGACGTGGCCCGCCTCGGCTCGCACGGTGTCGACCGCACGCTCGACCGATGCGTCATCCGTGACATCGAGCTGAACGAATCGAGCGCCCGTCTCCGCGGCGGCGGCTTGACCGCGGTCCGTGTCGCGCGCGCCGATCCACACCTCGTGGCCTTCCGCGATCAAACGACGGCCGGCTTCGAAACCGAGCCCCTTGTTGGCTCCTGTGATCAGAGTGATGGTCATGTCTCGATGCTCAGCCGACTGCCGCGGATCTCCCAGGTCCCTGCACTCCCTGGGACTGGTGGTACCAGCCGGTGGTCCATCGTGCGGCGCATACTTGAGCCGTGACATCCGCAACTCAGCTCGGCGCGGCCCTGCGGGCCTGGCGTGACCGGATGACGCCCGAAGAGGCAGGTCTTCCTGTCGGCGGCGACCGGCGTGTGCCTGGTCTGCGGCGCGAAGAACTCGCGCTTCTGGCCGGCATCTCGGTCGACTATCTCGTGCGCCTCGAGCAGGGTCGGGCGCGGACCCCGTCGGCTCAGGTTCTCGCGGCACTCTCGCGCGCGTTGCGGCTTTCGGGCGGCGAGCGCCAATTGCTCTATCGCCTCGGCGGGTCGACGGCACCGTCGTCGGGTTCGCTGCCGACGACGATTCCCCGCGGCGTGCAGCTGATGATCGATCGCATGGTCGACACCCCGCTCGCCGTCTTCACCGCGGCCTGGGACACCGTGCAACGGAACGCGCTGTGGACCGCATTGCTCGGTGACCCGCTCGCGCTCGACGGGCGGGCCCGCAACTTGATCTGGCGTCACTTCGTCACGGGTCACACGGCGTCCCGCGTCGAGTGGACGGACCGTCACGTCGACGCCTTCGAACGCGAGATGGTGTCCGATCTGCGCCGCGCCGCCGATCGCTACCCTGACGACCGCGCGATTTCGGAGCTCATCGCCGCCCTCCGTGAGGCGAACAGCCGATTCGCCGAGCTCTGGGACCGCTACGAGACGGTGCAGAGCGTTCCGACTCACAAGACTGTGGTGCACCCCGAGCTGGGCCCGATCACCCTCGACTGCGACGTGCTCACGATCGAGGGCAGCGACCTGCGCATCGTGCTCTACTCTGCGTCGCCCGACACCCGCGACGCCGACCTGCTCGACGAGCTTCGGGGCCGCGTCACCTCGATGCGGCCCTCGATCGCTGCCTCGCGGTAGAACACCACAGACGCCCAGCTGAACCACGCCCAGGCGAGGATCACGACGACGGTGAACGCCAGGTTCGCGACGACGCTCCCGCCGCTGGACGCGATCGCGACGAAACCCACGAGAAGCAGCACTCCGGCGATCACACTTGACACGGCGAGCGCTCGCGACGCGGGGGCGAACCTCCTCGCGAGAAGGAACGCGGCGACGGCGAACGCGACGAAGCCGAGTCCGCCGACCAGCAGGTGCAGCATGCCATGCGCGGTGAACCCGCCACCCGGCCGGTCAGGCAGAAAGGCTCCAGCGAGCACGAGCAGCGCGCCGTACACGACCAGGTAGATCCAGGCGGTTCTGCCTCTGCCTTCTGCGACGTGGCGGTGCACGCCCATCGCGGCCGCGATCATCATCAGACCGGTCAGGATGAACACCACGATGTGCACCCAGCCCGCCGTACCGAGGGAGAGCAGGCTCCAGCTGTCGCTGGCGAAATCGAACCCCGGAGTGAGCAGCCCCTGCACGATGGAGGCCACCACATAGAACGGGCCTGCGATCACCCCGTATCCCAGCAACGACTTCGTGACCCGGGCCTCTGGCGTGCAGTCGTAACGCATCGAGGAGGACATGACGTCACCTTCAATCAATACTGACCGGTTTAGTTTGGTTTGATGCTAGGCTCCGACCGTGCGCGAACGCAAGTCCTCCGAGATCCTCGCCGCGGCGCGAGAGCTCTTCCTTCGAGACGGGTTCGGCGCGACCTCCATCGACGCGATCGCGTCGACAGCCGGCGTCTCGAAGGCGACCGTGTACAGCAACTTCGCCGACAAGAACGCCCTGCTCGTCGCTCTGCTCGCTGCGGTCACGGCCGAGGCGACCGTCATCCTCCGGCGAACGACCGCGGGACTCGAGGGAGACGGCGATCTTCGGGCGAGGTTCATCGCTGTCGGCACTGCTCTGGTGAACGGCGTTCTGCGTCCCGAGGTGCTGAGCCTGCGGCGGCTGGCGATCGCGCAGGCATCCGCATTCCCAACGGCCGTCACCGAGTACTGGCGTAATGGACCGGCGTCGACCGTCGAGTTGCTCACCGCACATCTCGAGCGCATGCGCGATTCCGGCGAGCTCGTCGTCCCAGAGACCAGAGAGGCCGCTACGCAGTTCGCCTACGCGCTCGTCGGCCCGCTGCAGGATCGCGCGCTGCTGGCTCCCGACGAGCCGGCACCGACGGCGACCGCCATCCACTCCCACGTCGAGTCGACGGTCGACGCCTTCCTCCGGGCGAACGCGCGTGGGGCCGCCGATCGCCACTAGCTCGATCCTGACGGCAGGATGCCCGCAGATGCATGCGAACGCATTGGGGCACCCCGGTACAGTCGAAAACATGAAGATCGACATCCTGGAGCACGAGCCGCCCTACCGCGTCGGCGTCATCATCGGCAGCCTGGCGCGCGAATCCATCAACCGCAAGCTCGCCAACGCACTGGAGAAGGTCGCACCGTCGGAGTTCGAGTTCTTCGAGATCTCGTATGCCGACCTGCCGCTCTACAGCTATGACTACGACACCGACTACCCGCAGGTCGCGCTCGACTTCAAGGCAGCCGTCGCGAGTGCGGACGCCATCCTCTTCGTCACCCCCGAGTACAACCGCTCCATCCCCGGTGCCCTCAAGAATGCGATCGACTGGGGCAGCAGGCCCTGGGGCCAGAACGCCTGGGCCGACAAGCCAACCGGCGTGATCGGCGCCTCGGCCGGCGCCATCGGAACAGCGCTCGCACAGCAGTCCCTGCGCGCCACCCTGAGCTTCTTGAATGCGCGCCAGATGACCGCGCCGGAGGCCTACATTCAGTTCACGCCCGGTCTCATCGAGTCGGATGGCACCATCACCGAGGACCGTACAGAGGTGTTCCTTCGCAACTTCATGGAGAAGTTCTTCGAGCACACACTGCGCGTGCTCACGGTCATCCCTCGCCCTTGACCCTGACTCACCGCTGAGCGGGAATCAGCCTCCCGGACGCGCGCGGCCGTGGCAGTAGCATCCTGATCATGGCCGCGACCATTGCTCCGATCGTGCTGATTCCCGTTCTGGCCGTCGTGGCCCCGATTCTCGCGACGCTCGTCGGCCGGATCGTGAAGATACCCCTCGTGGTCTTCGAGATCGTGCTCGGCATCATCGTCGGCCCGAGCGTGCTCGGCTGGGTGCCGAAGTCGGACGGCCTCAACATGATCTCGAACTTCGGGCTCGCCTTCCTCTTCTTCATGGCCGGCAACGAGATCAGCTTCAGCACCATCAAGGGACGGCCGCTGCGGCGCGCGACCTTCGGCTGGCTGATCTCGCTCGTCGTCGGAGTCGTGCTCGGCGTGCTGCTCGCACCGACCCCGATCGCAGGGGTCTACGTGGGCATCGCGCTCTGCTCGACCGCCCTCGGCACGCTCCTGCCTCTGCTGCGCGACACGGGCGAGATGAAGACGCCGTTCGGCATCGCGGTGACCGCGGTCGGCGCTGTCGGCGAGTTCGGGCCGCTGGTCGCCATCTCGCTGTTCCTGTCGGGGCGCACGCCGTTGTCGGCGGCGCTCGTGCTTGCGGGCTTCGTGATCATCACGGTTCTCGGCATCTGGCTGGCCTCACGCGGCACCAACGACAGGTTCCACCGCCTCATCCGGGCCACGCTGCACACCAGCGGTCAGTTCGCAGTGCGCTTCGTGATCGCGATCATCGCGGCACTGGTCGGGCTCAGCCTCGCCCTCGGCCTCGACATGCTGCTCGGCGCCTTCGCCGCCGGAGTGCTCGCGCGCGTGCTGCTCTCCGGCGCGCGGGAGGAGGACGCGGTGCAGATCGAAGGCAAGCTCGAGGCCGTGGCGTTCGGCGTCGTCGTGCCGATCTTCTTCATCGCCACCGGCGTCAATTTCGACCTGCGCGGGCTGCTCTCAGACTCGCGGGCGCTCATCCTGCTGCCGATCTTCGTGCTGATGCTTCTCATCGTGCGCGGGCTGCCTGGGCTGCTCGCCGCGCCGCCCGGATCGACGGGCCGCGACCTCTCGGCGCTCACGCTGTTCTCCGCGACCGGGCTGCCGATCATCGTCGCGGTCACGAACATCGGACTGCAGCAGCACGACATCACCCAGGGCACCGCCAGCGCGCTCGTCGGCGCCGGAATGCTCTCGGTGCTCCTCTTCCCCGCGATCGCCCTTGCTGTGCGGGCGCGCTCGTCCGACGGCGGTCTACGGCCGCCGGACGAGATTCACGTGCCCGTCGAGGGGTAGCGCACTACCCGGCGAGCTCGAAACGCTCCCCCGGCTGCAGGGCACGCAACTCCCGCATGCCGAGCAGTCGCAGTGGGCGGGTCTGCCAGCGCGGCACGACAGTGCGCGATGCCGCGTCGAACAGCAGGGTCAGCCGGTGCGGCGTATCGATGAACGCCACGTCCACGTGCAAAGTGCCATCCGGCAGGATGCCGCCCCTCAGCGCAACCGGCACGCCGAGGCTGCCCGAGGCGTTCCCCTCGGTCGTCAGCCATTCGCCGACTCCGATGAGGCCGCCCGCCGTGCCGCGGAATGCGGCGGCCTCTGGGGCTCCCGTGCCGTCCTCACGCAGCGTGAGCCTCCAGCGCTCGCCATCGCGCTCCAGGGTCGCGACCGTCAGGCTCTCGAACGCGGCGATGGCTTCGGCGTCCGCCGCCCTGGCGTACTCACCCTGAGCATCCTCGTCGAGCCCGTCAAGCGAGGCGAGCGACGACGGGAATCCGATCTGCCGCACGATCCCGTGCAGGTCACCTCCGTCGTCGGCACCATCGGGCTGGGACTCGAGTGCCATATCGCGGAACGCAGGCAGCAGGTGCTTCCAGACTCGGTTCAGCTGATCCTGCATGTCGAGCGTCTGTGAGGTGATGGCGACCACCGCGTCGTGCTCAGGCAGAACGATGCAGAACTGGCCGAATGCTCCATCGCCGCGATAGCCGTGGCGCGCCATCCAGAACTGGAACCCGTAGCCCTGATCCCAGTCCGACGACGCCACGTCTGGGTCGCCTGGCGTCGCGTTGTCCACCTGAAAGCTGGTCGCCTGGCGCACCCACTCCTCGGAGAGCAGTCGCTCACCGTTCCATACCCCGCGATCCAGGTAGAGCTGACCGAGCTTCGCAACGGCCTCCGCCGGGGCGAACAGCCCGGAGAACCCGAGCTCGACCTCGGCGGGCTGCTGCTGCCATCCGAGCGGCGCGATGCCGAGCGGCTCGAGCAGGCGTGGGCGCAGGTACTCGCTCAGCCGCAGTCCTGAACGACGCTGGATGATCGCACCCAGCGTGTAGGTCGCGAGCTGGTTGTATGTGAAGACCGAGCCGGGCTCGCGCTCCGGCGGAGTCGCGAAGAACGCCCTGATGGGATGCTGCGGGTCGACGTCGAACGACGTGATCATGTCGTTCAGGTGACCGGTCGCCATCGAGGCGAGGTGACGAACCAGGATGCCGCGGCTCGCCTCTGCGATGCTGTCGGCGTACTCCGGAAAGTAGTCGACCGCCGGAGTGTCGAGGTCGAGAAGCCCCTCTGCGACCGCGAACCCTGCAGCCGTGCTGGTGAAGCTCTTGCTCAGCGAGTAGACCAGCTGCGGTCGACTCACCGCGTACGGCGCCCACCCCGCCGACGCGATGACCGCGCCGTGACGCACCACGACGATCGCGTGCGGATCCTGCGACTCGTCAGCGTCGTAATCCTCGATCAGTGCGCGGATGCCCGCCGGATCGACGCCCTGCGCCCCGGCCGTGCTCGTTCGCCACCTGCGAGTCGCTGGCAGGTCGCTGGTGTTCTCGGTCGTGGTCGTCACGGGCATCCTCTCGTCGCCTTCGTCGTCTGCTCCGAGCCTCTCACGGTGGCCTCGATGGTGCTCCGAACCGTGCGATCGTGGTAGGTTCGACCCTCGTTGGAGGGTGATTCCGACCCCCATTCGGAGGCCCTTTTCACGCCGCACGATCGGCTTGAGTAAATCTTGAGGAATTCCCGCGTTCTCGTTGTCAAGTGCCCTGGCAGCATGGCTTTTACCGCGTTAGACGCGGAAACCTCAACCCCGAACTGAGGCGGTCCTAACCCGAATGGGACCAACTCGAATAGGCGGTCCTAACCCGAATGGGACCGCCTCGTCCGAGGGACGCAAGTCCTGAGGTCGTGGTCGGTGCTGGGCCCGTCACTCGCTTTGAAAGCGTGATCTGGACGGGCCCGGCACCACAGTCTTTTAACCGGTCGGTTCTCCACCTCGCGGGCCCGCCGGCTGACCGCCCGGGCCTTTACCGCCCCAGAATGCAGGTGTCGGTGACGGCCCTGGCGATCTCGCGGCCGCCCTGCCCGAAGGTGATGTCGGCGCCGTGCTCGGTGAGGTCGGCGGTGAGGTCAGTCTCCATGCGGAACTCGCCGAACGCAGGGAACTCGATCGTCAGGAAGCGGGGAGCGACCCCGAACTCGTCTTCGTGAACCCGCGCGGCCGAGTGCAGCATCAGCATTCCCGGCAGATGGTCGACGGGGTGGTCGAAGAAGAACGGGTCGGACTCGTTGAGGCCGAGGCGTGCGACGAGGTGCGAGCCGTCGCGCTCGATGACATCCACGAGCTTCTCGACCGAGCCTTGGATCTCCTCGTCAAGAGGCGCCGCGTTGCGCCGTAGCACCTGGTAGTCGTGGTCGGTCAGGATGCGCGCATCGACATGGCCGGACGCGAAGCCCGGCAGCACGTAGTCGACGTCGAGCACGTGCGGCACGCCCTTGCGGTAACCGATGTCGGCGAAGGTCACTTCGAGCCGTCCGGCGAGGGCGCCGAAGCGGGGGAAGTGGAGCGCCTCGACCTCGACGTTCACGGTCATCCTGGACACGACGAAGTGCACCGACTGCCCCATGCCGAGCCCGGCCACGCAGATCGCGAGGCCCGCCTGGCGGAAGGCTTCGGCCAGCAGGGTGACGGGCACGATATCGGGAACCGGATGGCACAGCCAGTGACTGCGCGGAATCTCGACGTCGGCGTACCAGAGGTGCTCCGACGCGCGTTCGATCGCCCAGACGAGGGTCTCGGAGCGCGTGGAACGATGAGCGGCGCTACTGTCGATGAGAGGCAAGTGACGCACCCTTAACTTGTTCTGCTCGCTTCCGGGGGCTGCGCCTGAAAACCGTGGCACAGTTCGGGGCACCTTGTGACCGCTTCGGGTACGGCCTCGCGAGGGTGACTCCACACTAACGGTCGGCGCTGTTGCACAAACGCACAAATCGCATGAAAAGCCCTGTTGAGGGGTCACGGCTCCATCGGCAGCGTCGGCAGCGGCGAACCCTCGGCGCGCATCGGAAGTCGCACGGTGAAGGTGGAACCATGGCCGGGTTCGCTCTGCACGGAGATGGTGCCGTCGTGGGCTTCGACGATCGTCTTCACGATGGTGAGCCCGAGGCCGACGCCCTGGATCGCGTCTTCTCTGGCATCCCGCGCCCTGAAGAATCGGTCGAACAACCTCGCCTGGTCGGCCTTGCTGATGCCTCGCCCGGTGTCGGCGACCGTGATCACGACGGTGTCGTCGTCGCGTTCGAGCCCGACCGTGATCTCTCCGCCGTCCGGCGTGTACTTCGAGCCGTTCGAGATGAGATTGTCGACCACCTGCCTGATGCGGGCGGCGTCGAGGTGCGCGAGCACCGTGGTCGCGGGCTCCTCGAGGCGCAACGTCTGGTGCGCAGCCTCGAAGACCGGCCGAAGAGTGGAGACCGACAGCTTGAGCAGCGAAGAGACATCCACCGGCTCCACATGCAGCGAGAGCTCTTGCGTGCTGGTGCTGAGCAGGTCCCTGATCAGCGCGAGCATCTGCTCTGCACTGCGCTGGATGACCCGGAACTCCTTGCCGAAGCCGAGCTCCTCCACGTCGAAGCCGTCGTCGATCAGGTCGAGGTACCCGACGATAGAGGTCAGAGGCGTGCGCAGCTCGTGCGAGACGGTGGCGAGATATTCCTCCCTGATCTCGATGGCGTTCGCCAGATCGGTGACGTCATATGTGACGATCGCCGATCCCAGCTGCTCGCCGGTCGGCTTGACGATCGTGTGGGCTTCGGTCACGACGGCACGCTGCTCGCCCTCGGGATCGCCCATCCAGTAGATGAGGCCGCGCTGATCGCCTTCGAGCGTCTCGGAGACGATGTTCTTGCCCTGTTTGACCCTGGTGCGCCGGTCGGACCCGTAGACGTGCGTGCTAAGACCGGTCTCCGGATCGAAGCCCGCGAGCGCGAGCAGCCGCTCGACCATGCCGTTGCGCAGCTTGGGGTGGTTCTCGTTGTCGTAGAAGATGACGCCAACGTTGACGGTGTCGGCGATCGATCGGATGACCACGCCGAGGTCATCCATCTGGCTCACGAACTCACGCAACTCCGCCGACGTGCGGTGGAGCTCTTCCTCGGATGCCAGCTGGCGGTCGTACAGCCAGAGCTCCGAGGTCGCACGTCCCACCTGCACTCCGAGGTACGCGATGAGTGCGCGCTCGAATGCGGTACGGCGTGCCGCCCCTGCCGAGTCCGCGACCAGCAGTGCGCCCGCGGCGGCGTCTTCGAAGGTGATCGGCACCAGCATGATGTGCTGCACGTCCGCGTCGAACAGCGAGTCGACCGTCGAGGCGTCGTGCTCTCGCCTGAGGTCGACGATGAGATCGTCGAGCCTCGAGTCGACGGATGAACGCCCGTCGTGCCGCGTGTGCGACCTTGCGAGCGACTCCATCGTCGCTGCCAGCGCAGATGAGCCACGACCGCTGGTGGTCCAGGCGAGAGTCGAATCCTCGCCGCGGCCAGGGTCGGCCGGGATGATCAGCGAGACGGCGTGCGCCTTGAAGATGCGGCGAATGCCCTCCGTCACGGTGGCAGCGAGCTCCTCGCGGGTCTCTGCCTTGTGCACTGCGCCCGTGAGCCGCATCGTCTGCCCGCGCAGCTCCTCGGCGTTCTCAAGTCGTTCTCGCCTTCGGAGAGAGCGTTCCATCAGGAGCCTCACGCGCACCGGCAGCGCCTGCCGCACATCGTCGAGCAACACGAAGTCGCGATCGACCGACGCAACGACAAGCGCATCGTCGAGCTCGTCGGCGGACTCGGCGACGACGAGCACGGGGCGACGGGTGCGCGGTTCGAGCTCGTTCTCGACCTTCGCGACCTCGGGGCCGATGCCGGCGTCGTCGAGCGCCGACTGCGCGGCTGCTGCTGCGGTGGCGCTCGTCGCGAGCACCAGGACGCTGCGCGGATTCGCGCCGGCGCCCCCGTTCTTCTCCTGATCCCGGGTGATATCCGGTGTTGGGGCGGTGGTGGAAGCGGTAGACCTCGACATCGCACGCTCCTTTCTCACGGCAACGCTAGATGATCGCGGCATCTGCGGCACTGCAGCATCACCGCTGTCATCCATTGCGGCCACCGGTCCTGAGCCACTCTTGAGCATTCCCCGCGCTCAATCCGTCGAGTCGGCCTGCAGACTGTTCATGTCGCCCAAGAGCGAAGGCCGCGAGGCCGAAGCGCGAAGGCCTTTGATGGGGGCACCTTCAACCCGAATGAAGGTGCCCCCCTCCCTAAAGTCCGAGACGTACCTCAACCCGAATGTGTGGTCTCTCGGCACACTGCACGTCATAAGACAGCGGTGCGGAGAACTCCAGGGTATCTGCCCCCACCTGGAGTTATCCACACATTAGACAACCGAAATCCCTTGACATACCCCGTAAACGGGGGTCGACACCCGAACGACCCCTAGTCCTGCGATGCGGCGAGGCGATATCCGACGCCCCTGACGGTCTCGATCAGATAGGGAGAGGCCGCGTTATCCGCGAGTTTCTTGCGCAGATTGCCGACATGCACTTCGACTCCGCGTCGGTCGGCATCGCCGACGTAGGGGTTCGTGACGTAACCGTCGCCACGCAAGAGACGCGCCAGGTCATCCTTGCTGCGTACCGTGCGACCCGACCGGAGCAGGGCCTGCAAGATCTCGAACTCACTGCGCGTGAGGTCGAGCTCGTGCCCGTCACGTTCGACGATGTGTGTGTCGGGATCGAGAACGACGCCGTTGTGCCGTAGTGCGGCGGTGTGCAGCGAGACCGGGGCCTCAGCGGTGTCGGCACCGGCCGGTGAGGTCGCCCCAGCGGCGGACGCCCCTGAAGACGACGGGCGCTCCACGTTGCGCGGCCGACGAAGCATCGCTTCTGCGCGCGCCCGCAGTTCACGCGGGCGGAACGGCTTCAGCACGTAGTCGTCGGCGCCTGCGCCGAGACCCTGAAGGGCGTCGATCTCCTCGTCCCTGGCCGTGAGCATCATGATGTAGGCGCTGCTGATCGCACGGATGCGTTTGGCGGTCTCGAACCCGTCGATGCCCGGCATGCTGACATCCACCGTCACGAGCACCGGCTGCCGTCGCTCCACCTGACTGACGCCGTCCACCCCGTTCGAGACAGCGATCACCTCCAGACCGAGCTGCCCCAACACGGTGCCGACAAGCTCGCGTATGCCGTCGTCATCCTCGATGACAACGACACAGTCCCCCTCAACCGCTCCCATGATTTGAAGCGTAGCAATCGCACTACCTCGATAGCTCGCGCCCAGGGCGCCATGTCATACCCTCGACGCTCCTCTGAGAGCATTGCCACGTAGGCGTTCCCTCTTCTCTGCGGCGTCGGGAACCCCTAGGCTTTATAGGATGACACAGGCGCGGGCCGTCGCACGACGGGATGAGATCGTGCGTGCTGCCGCCGCCGAGTTCGATGAGATGGGCTACGCGGGAGCGTCCCTCTCCAATATCGGCGCGCGATTGGGCAGAACCAAGGGCGCGATGAGCTATCACTTCTCGTCGAAGGCGTCGCTGGCGCAAGAGATCGCAGCGCACCCTCACGAGCAGTGGGACGCGGTGGTCTCCAACATCAGAGACGCCGGATACTCCGGTATCGACGCGGTCGTCATGCTCTCCTTCATCGTATCTCGCCGGTTCCGCGACGACGTTCTCATCCGTGCAGGCATCCGTCTCCAGCACGACGCGGGTCTGCACGGTGTCGACCTCCCCGTGCCGTTCGTCGGCTGGATGGAGATCGTTCGCGCGCAGCTCACCGACGATGCATCGAGCGTGAGGCTTCCCGCCGGCATCGACATCGACTCGACAGCCGAGGTTCTGGTCGAGGCGTTCACCGGGCTGCAGCAGGTTGCACACCGGCTGACGAAGGCGCGCGACATCCATCAGCGCGTCTCGCACTTCTGGCTCATCATGCTTCCGGCCCTCGGCATCGAGGATGCCCCGGAGCGAGTCAAGCGCCTCCGGAACGAATCCGACACATACTGAGCGATGCTCGTCCCCACTCCTGGGGGTTTCGGCATATAAGACGGGCGTCTAGATTGGATGTTCGAGTCTTGTGTCGAGCAGAAGGAGCCCATCGCGTGAACAGTCCGCGGATGCTGCCGCCTAGACTCTTTCGCGATCGACGGCTATCGTTCCCGTCGGAATCTCAACCCGAAGAGCGACGCGGGAACGGATCAGGACCGAGGTGACTCAGGCTACGCATCGGAATGCTGTCGTCATCGAGGACGACGACGGAATCCGTTCTCTCATCCGTGTCGTCCTCGAGCGTGCAGGTCTCGAGGTCATCACCGCCACCAACGGTCGCGACGGCATCGCGGCGGTACAGCAGTGCGATCCCGTCGTCGTCACCGTCGACATCCGCATGCCCGGTATGAGCGGCATCGAGACCACACGGCAGGTGCGGTCGATCAGCGACGCCCTCATCGTGGTGCTGAGTGCCAGCGGCGCGGAGAGGGATGAGATCGACAGCCTCGACTCCGGCGCCGACGTCTACATGGTGAAGCCGTTCCGGCCCCGTGATCTACAGCGCCACGTGCAGGCGAGGCTGCGCGATCTTTCCGAGCAGTGAGCGCGACCTAGGCCGGCGAACTGGCCAGGGGCCGCACGAGTTCCTCGAGGGACGCGAACCGGCCATCCTCGGCGATGTCGCCGAAGAGGAAGACCTCTTGGCTCGCCGTCCCACCGTCTCGCTGGGTGGCCGTGAGAACGTGGCGCTCTGCGTAGGTGCCGCCCTGCGTCAGCTCGGTCACCACCTCGATCTCGACGTGGTCGACGAAGGACCGGAGCCCGGTCATCTGTTCGGCGAAGGTGGCTCTGTCGATCCAGTCGCCGTTGGTGCTCTGTCGGAACTCCGGCCTGAAGTGCCGATCGAGGGCATCCTCGACCGAGAGTTCCTGCTCGTTGATCAGGTCGTACAGGGCAGCTGAGATCGATGGCATGCGGATCCTTCGCATAGAAAACTGCGGGGTAATGATCAAGGTACCGCGTACCGTGTGCGCCGCGACAGGGGTTCAGGCGGCATCATCTCGCTATTCAGGCGCGCGGCGCCAAGGGTTGGTCTATCTGCATGATCGGCCATTCGCGTGCCTCAGCCAGTGCGACGAGTGCCGGATCCGACCCGACGACGACGGGGTTGCCGACGCGCTCGAGAAGCGGGAGGTCGCTGGGGTGGTCGCCGTATCCCCAGCTCGGTGTCTCCGGGTCACGAGTCGACAGGTAGGCCTCGACGGCGTGGCGCTTGTCGTCGTCGATCATCGCCGCGCTGATCTCGCCGGTGTAGATGCCGTCCCGCACCTCGAGGCCCGTGCAGTAGAGCCCGTCGACGCCGAGCGCCGCGGCGAGCGGTCGAAGCGGACCCTCGAAGGATCCGGAGACGAGCACGATGTCGTGTCCGTCATCCTGATGCTCCAGCAGGCGAGCGAGCACGTTCTGGCGGTAGAAGCCGGGTTGAGAGGACGCCTCGGCGAACCAGCTGCGACCCGCTTCGAGCACGTCGGCCTGCGGCTGGTCGGCCCAGACGCGGAAGTAGAGGGCGTTGAACTCTGCGCGGCTCAGCTCCAGGACCCGCTGTCGTAGCTCCCCCAGGTATTCGAGGGAGACCATCGAGGGCACGCGCTTCAGGTAATAGAGCAGGAACGACTCGAGCGTGCGCACGGAGACCAACGTCTCGTCGACGTCGAAGAAGGCGACGCCACGGGGGCTGGACATCGTGTTCGCTCCTCACTGGCTCGTGGGCGGCGCCTTTCTTCACGGGCGGCGGCGCGGCGACGAGACCGGTCTCCGACCGTAGCACGGCGGGGTGTCGTGCCCGCCTCGGGTGCCTACAGGGCGTGCACCCGGGACACAGACATCCGCCGACGCGATGGACGTGCCACGCGCCGGCGGATGTCAGATCAGAGGACTGCCGTCACTTCAGTGCGGCGATGATGCCGTTCACGTCGGGCGTGCCCCATCCGGTCGGACGGTCCCAGCCGACAGCGCCGGAGAAGCCGCCGCTGAACGTCGCGGTCGAGTTGCTGCCCTGCGTCACGTCGAAGAGAAGGCCCTTGGATGCCCAACCCTGCGCGTACTGACTGACGTTGCCGACCGTGTGACCGACGGCCTGGATGACGTCGGCGGTGATTCCTGCCCACTGCGGTGATCCCGCCGAGGTGCCGCCGAAGTAGTAGAACCCGTTGGCGTCACCGCCCATGAACCCGAGGTACGTGAGAACTCCGGTGTAAACGCTGGCGTTGTACGAGACATCCGACCCGCCCTTCGCGAGGAACAGGCTCTGCGCACCGCCGGTCTCACCGACAACGCCGAAAGCACAGGTGAGCGGGCAGTTCGCGTAGTCGCCCCAGACCGTCTCCTGCGGCAGGCTCAGTCCGCTGCCCGTCCACAGGTTGGTTCCGCCCACCGACGTGACGTTGGGGTCGGAGGCCGGGAACCCGTAGTTCGCGAAGCCGGCTCCGTTGTCGGAACCTTCATCGCCGGAGGACGCGAAGAGCGACATCCCCTGGCCTGCCGCCTGGACGAACGACTTCTGCGCCTGCTTCGTCTGCCCGTTGTTCGCGTTCGGCGACGAGATGAGGTTGTCCGCTTCGCCGTAGCTCATCGACAGCACGTTGCCGAGGTGGTTGTTCACCGCGTACTTCACCGCGTTGTCGATTGTGGCGCCGTGGTCGTTCGCCGCGACGACGAGCGCGATCTTCGCGCCGGGTGCCACCGCGTGCGCCCACTGCACGTCAAGGGAAGTCTCCTGAGCCCAGCCGGTCTGCGTGCCGCGACCGTTCCACGTCGGCTTGCCGCCCGGGTAGTAGACCGTCAGGTTCGGCGCCGGGAGGCCGAAGGTCTGCGAGAACGTCGTGAGGTCGGACTGCACCGTCGGGCTGCCGAACGCGTCGACGATGACGACCGTCTGCCCGGTGCCCGCCGGCACGCCATTCACCGTCGCCGGAATGTTGTACGCGGCACGGATGCTGTCCGGGGTCTGGCACGCGACGGCTCCGCCGGTCTGCGCAAGGCAGTCGGCGGGTGTCAGCGAGGGCTTGATCGCGCTCGTCGACAGCGTCGATTTCTCGACGAACGGATGCACCGTGTAGGTGCCGCTGGTGTCAGGGCTGGCCGCGCTCGGCGTGGCCGCCAATGCCGGAGCCGAGGCGGAGACCGCAAGGGTGGCGGCTCCTAAGACGGCGATGGTGAATGAGACGAGCGTTCTGCGCTTCATGGGTTTGCTCCTTGTCCCGCCGCCGCGTCGTCGCGACGGCCCAGCGGAACACTACGCTCGTCCTGCCCCCCTGAATAGGGGTCGGATGATCGCGGTGCTCACCTGTCGGATTTCGGAGATTTGCGGCGACACGCGGGCCGTGATGCTCCGGCGGCGACGTGTCGGGGCAGATCTCCGATCTTCAGCAAGGGAGTGGAGAGGGATGACCAGCCGCTGCCGCTACAGCAGGTCGTACGGCTCGAGCGTCGGGCCCACCGTGGAGCGCCCCGGGATGAACCTCGGCTCGACGAACTCGACCCCCGGCTCTCCGCTACCGCCGATCGCCTCGAGCAGTCGCTGCGCAGCCCGCTCGCCGACGCGGTCGAGCTCGGGGTCGAACGTGGTCAGCGGGTCATCCGGGCGTCGCACCCCCGCCAGGCGGTTGTCGTACCCGACGATCGCGACGTCGTCGGGCACCCGGATGCCGCGCCTGTGGAATGTGGCGAAGAGCCCGATCGCGATCTCGTCGTTCGCTGCGAAGACCGCGTCGACCGGCTCTCCGCTGGCGATGATGCGCTCAGCGGCGTCGGTACCCCATCTCTGAAGGTAGCTGCCGTAGAGCGGGGCACCCATGGCGATCGGCATGCCGGCTGTCGCCATCGCTTCGGTGAATCCGGATGCCCGGGCATCCACCGCCGGCTCGTGCACCGCAGCGGTGACGTGGGCGATGTGCCGACGCCCGAGTCCGATCAGGTGCTCGGCGGCGAGGCGACCCGCTCCCCTGTTGTCGGGCGCGACGACGTAGTCCGTCTCCGGGGTGGCCGACGACGACGCGAACACGACGGGGGCGCCGAAGTCCTCGGAGAGCACGAGGCTCGCCCTGTTCGGGTCGTCGCCGACCACCAGCACGCCGTCGATGCGACGCGACCTGAGCCGCTTGAGGTAGTCGTTGAGCACTCGTGGGGTGCCGTGCGCGTCCAGCGTCACCGCCGCGATGTTCTCTCGGCCGAGGTAGTCGGTCGCTCCGACGATGAGCGGCATGCTGAAGCGTCCGTGCGCGGCCTCGGCGAGCACGCCGACGATGAAGCTCCTGCCGGTGACGAACGAGCGGGCGATCATGTCCGGCTGGAACTGGAGCCGCTCAGCTGTCTCGATCACCCTGGCGCGGGTCTCCGGGGAAACCCGGCCGACTCCCCCGAGCGCACGCGATGCCGTGGTCAGCGAGACCCCGGCCGCCCTCGCGACGTCGCTCATGCTGGCCCGCTTCGCCATCGATCCTCCTGCCTGTGAATGATTGCATGGTTTGCGGGCGGGCCAGCCTGGCGAAGGCGTCAGCCTTGCTGGAGCGAGAGGTAGAACACGTCCTCGTTCTCTGTCTGGTTGAGGTCGTGCACCGTCTTGTCAGCATCGATGATCGGCACCTGCGCCTGGATCGCGTTCTTGCCGACGCTCTTCCAGGTGAGCGGGGTCGTGTTGCCGAACAGGTCGACCCTGTTCAACGACCTCACGTTGTGCACGTCGCGCAGGGTGACCGTGATGGTCGGATCGCCGAAGTTCAGGTGGATCGTGTCACCGGTCTCCTGATCCTCGAAGATGTCCGCCTGATTCTGACGCTTGAGGTCGATCGCGAGCACGACATGGTTGTCGTCGAGCCGGAAGCCGTTCGCCGTCGAGAGCGCCTCGTTGAGCTGCGGCTTCAGGTCGGGCGACGTCGTGAAGTCGTTGTAGACCTCCGCCTTGCTCCCCCGCAGCAGGTTCGCCAGCGTGACGAGCGTCTTGCCCTTGGTGCTCAGTGAGTCGCCGCTGTAGACCGTGCGGTTGTAGCCGTACGAAGCGGGGTCATCCGGCGACCAGCTCGCGAAGTAGAGCAGCTTGAACTGGTTGAGGTTCGTGCCGCCCTTCGAGAGCGCCCACTCGAACGCTCGGGGGTAGACGTCGGCAAAGAACTTGTCCTCGGTGGTGAAACCGAGCTCGGTCTGCCAGACCGACGGGTTCTTGATGCCGTGCTTCTTGGCGGCGGCGTAGATGGTCTGCATCGTGCCGATCGGCATGTAGTGCATGTCGTAGACGTCGACCGTCTTCCACGCGTTCCACTTGTCGAGGAGCGCGATGTACTCGCTCAGCGGCGCGCCGCAGATCCAGCCGCCATAGACGAGCTTGACGCCCGCAGCGTGGATGACCTTCGCAGCAGGCAACTGGATGTCCTGCATGTACTGATCCATGCCGCCCTCCCAGAAGCCCGAGCCTGGGTACGCCTCGTTCCACACCTGAAAGTAGGTGATGCCGATGGGCTTCAGAGCGTCGACGGCGATCTTCACGAAGTTCGCCCAGTCGGCGGGATCCTGCGGCGGAGTGCGGCCGATGCTGGTCTGCACCGTCTCGGTCGAGAGAACCGTGCCGTCGGCATCCTTCGTCACGAGCTGGCGTGTGAAGTTGCCGTTCTGCTCAGCAGTGACGGGACCGTACACGTACGTCTTGCCGTGGAAGTCGTAGGTGTAGCCGGTGCGGTTCGCGGCCCACGGTGCCGTGTAGTCGAGCACCGGCAGGATGGTCTCGCCGTGCGCCTTGGCCTCGGTGAACTGCCGCACGTACTCGGCGAGCGCCGCCTTGTCGATCTGGCCTTTCGCCGGCTCGACCGTGCCCCAGTCGAAGTCCTGACGCGACCACTGCAGGTTGTCGACGAGACCCGTGGTGCCCGCCTGGTTCACGCCTGCGAAAGCACGGAACGGCTCGTTGAGCACGAAGGGCAGATCGGCGACGGCGCTGGGGGCGCCGTTGGCTGCGATGGCGACGGCCTTGATGTCGGTGTCCGCCGTGATCGTGATGGGCTTGCCGTACGCCTTCGCCGTTGCGGAGGTCATGGGGTCGGTGCCGTCCGTCGTGTAGGCGATGCAGGCGCCGCCGCTCGTCGTCGACAGCTTGACGGCGTCGCCGGAGTCGATCGAGCCCTGGCCCGGAGTCGAGGTCACCGGCGCGGGCGGTGTCGAGACCTCGGTCGTCACGGACGCCTTCAGCTTGCCGGGCACCCACCAGGTGGTGACGCCGTCGTCGACGAACAGGATGTCGTCACCCTTCGCCGCCGTGACGTTGAGGTCGAACGTGGTCGACACTCCGGTGTAGGTGAAGAGCTGCGTGAATGCGCTCGGGCTCCCGATGGTGTTCGGATCGCCGTCGTGCGAGAGCAGCACGCGGAACCGTCCGCCCGGCGAGGTGAAGGAGCCGGTGATGTGCACGTTCTTGCCGTCCGCGACGTCCGGAACCGTGTACGTCTCCGAGATCGCGCGGTAGTCGGTGCCGATCGAGCCGTCGGCCTTCACGAACCAGGCGTGCTCGGGCTTGGCCGTGTCGGCCGCCCACTCGTCGGCGGCGAAAGCTCCGGTGCCGCCCTTGTGGAGCATCCCGACCGTGTTGCCGTCGATGGATTCGTACGACCAACGGCCGGCGCCGACCACGTTCGAGTCGAGCTGGTAGTCGGTCACGTTGTCCGTCGTCGGATTGGGCGTTGCGGCCGGACAGACGGTCGGCGGGGCGGCCGAGGCCACTGTGGACTTGGCGCCACCGCCGTTGTCGTTATGTCGCGCAAGTGATTGCGCAGAGGTGGGTATGGCTAACGCGCCGAGCAGGGCGAGCGTGGTCGCGATGGATAACGATCGAACCTTCACAATGAACTCCGTCGTTCTCAAAATGGTGGAAGACACGCGAAATCGCGGGGTTCGGCCAGAGTAGATCCGCTCTCGGGCACTGTCAATGACAGGCCGGGAGGGATTGACTTACCCTGGGCGATGTTCCACTCTGAGATGTGCAAATGCTTGCGCATTTTTGCACGGCAGGGAAGAGTCGGCTCCCTGCATGACGACATTTCCACCAAGAAGGAGATCTCCGTCGACGAGGAGAAGGCCAAAGAAGAGGTTGAACGAGCCGAGGGCGCGTTCGAGTGAGCCGCAGCGCGACCCGGGTCGCGAGGCCCGGGTCGCGCTGGAACGTTCACACAACTGCTACTTGAAGACCCTCCGAAGCCATGCCGCGATGCCCTCGATGATGAGCACGACGACCACCAGGATTCCCACCAGCGTCGTCACCTGGTTGTGCTGATCGACCTGTCCGGCCGCGACAGCGAGGTAGTAGCCGATGCCGCCCGCGCCCACCACACCGAGCAGCGTGGCCGCACGGATGTTCGTGTCGACGAGGTAGAGCGAGTTGCCGATGAGCGACGGCAGGCCCTGCGGCAGCGTCGCCGAGAGGAAGCGCTGACCGCGGGTGGCACCTGCGGCGCTCAGCGCGGTCTCCGGGCCGTTCGGCACTTCCTCGAACGAGTCGGCGATGAGCTTGCCGAGCAGGCCGATGCCGCCGATCGCGAGCGCGATCAGCGCCGGGACGGCGCCGAGGCCGACGATGACGATGAGGAACAGCGCAACGATCAGCTCGGGGATGCCACGAAGGATCGTGAGGATGACCCGGAACGTGTTGCGCACGATGCCGTTCGGTGCCACGTTCCTCGCGGCGAGCGAGCCGATCACGAAGGACAGCACGAGCGAGATGGTCGCCGCTGCGAACGCGATCTGCAGCGTCACGAAGAGACCGTCGACGAACGTCATCGGCCCTGCTGTGCCGAGCGACGGCGGCCAGAAGGCCTCCAGCCCGGTGATCACGTGGTTCCACATGATCTGATTCGGGTTGATCTGCGCCCACCATGCCGAGAGCACGATGAACGCGATCGTGACGACGATCCACGCCCAGGTGCGAATGCGGCTGCGCGTCCAGGGCCGGTGCATGGATGCCTCGACGGTGAGCGCGATGCGCCCGGCGTCTGAGCCCTTGCGCCTGGAGGAGAGCGGGGCTCCGGCATCCGTCGAGGCAGTGGATGCACCGCGCTTCTTCGTCGCAGCACGAACGATGCGGTCGCCGATGCCCTTGCCGGACGGCTGCACGCCCAGCAGACTGCGACGGATCGTCGAGGAGACGATCTCGAGCAGCACGCACATCAGGAAGATGACGAGCGCGATGCCGAGCCCGCGGCCGTAGTTGAACTGGTTGAACGAGAGCGACATCGCGTAGCCGAGTCCGCCGACGCCCGCGTATCCGAGGATGGCGGAGCCGCGCAGGTTGATGTCGAAGCGGTGCAGGGTGGTCGCGATCCACGACGGCATGACCTGCGGGATCACTCCGGCCCAGAACTGCTGCGACTTCGACCCGCCGGCCGCGCGGATGGCCTGACGAGGTCCCTCGTCGATCTGCTCGATGGCGTCGGCGAAGAGCTTGGAGATCATGCCGATCGAGTGCAGGCCGATGGCGATCACACCCGGGATGGTGCTGCCGAGCGCGAACATCAGCGCGAACGAGAACGCGATGACGACGTCGGGGATGGCCCGGGTGATGACGCCGATGGTGCGGCCCACCGCCCGCAGCCAGGGCGTCGGCGCCGTGTTCGCCGCCGCAATGTACGCGACAGGGACGGAGATGAGCGCCGCGACGAGCGTGCCGAGCACGACGACACCGAGGGTGAGACCGATCAGGTAGAAGAGGTCGCCGAGCGACGGAAAGCTGATGGTGTTGTTCGCCGTGCCGAAGAAGGTCTGCACCTTCTGAGCTGCCGTGGCGAAGTAGTCGAAGTTGAGGCCGAGCTGGCTCAGCGAGTACACACCGAACGCCAGCATGAGCGCGATGGCGATCCAGCCGGCGATGCGCTGTGTTGAGACCTTGCGACGCGGCGGGGTCGCCGAGGAAGCAGGAGCAGCGGACGCTGTCGCGCGAGCCGCGGCCTCGACCGTGGTCATCGGGTGCTGCCGCTCATGGCGGCCGGCTCGGCCACGCGCGAGACATCCACGAGGTCAGCGGCGACGAGCTCGGCGTCGATGGCGGTGAGCTCGGTCGTGGTGGTGGCGACGCGGCCGTAGATCTCCATGACCTGCTCCTTGGAGAGGCCGAGAACGGGGGTGTCCAGCACGACGGACCCGTGCCGGAGCCCCACGATGCGGTCGCCCCAGCCGAGCGCGAGGTCGACCTGGTGAAGGGAGCAGACCACGGTGAGGCCGTCATCCGCTGCGATCTCGCGGATGAGCCGCATGACCTGGCTCGACGACTCCGGGTCGAGCGATGCGACCGGCTCGTCGGCGAGAAGGATCTCGGGGTCTTGCATGAGCGCACGGGCGATGGCCACACGCTGCTGCTGGCCGCCAGAGAGCTGGTCGGCGCGCTGGTACGCCTTCTCGAGAAGGCCGACGCGGTCGAGGTGCTGCAGCGCCTGCTTCTTGAGGGACTTGGGGTACATCGCGAGCCCGAGCCGGGGACCGTGAAGCCGCCCGAGCGCGCCGGTGGCGACGTTCTCGAGCACCGTCAAAGACGGCACGAGCTCGAACTGCTGGAAGATCATCGCCACGCGCCCGCGCAGGCGTCGCAGCTGCTTCGGCCTCAGCTTCTGCACGAGCTGGCCGAGCACCCGAACGTCACCCGAGGTGGGTCGTTCGAGGCCGTCGATGTGACGGAGGAGGGTCGACTTGCCCGACCCGGAGAGGCCGAGCAGCACGACGACCTCCCCTCTGTTCACCGTCAGGTCGACGTCGCTCAGGGCGATCGTCGAGCCGAAGTCCTTTGTGACTCCGGAGAGGGTGATGACCGGATTCGCCGTTGTGTCTGAATCGGTCGTGCGAGGAGAGGTCGTCGTGGCGCTCATCTGCTTCTACCTGGTCTCGTCAGTGCGTGTGAGGGAAGGGTCGGATGTGCGGGGTGAGCTCAGCCGCCGCAGACCGCGGTCGCCGCCTTCGCGACGTCCTTGTCCGTGCACGCCTCGTAGATGGGCTGGTAGTAGTCCTTCGTCTCTGCCGCATAGCCGACGAACGGCGAGTTGGCCGGGACGTCGATGCCTGCCGCCTTGATCTTCGCCGGGGTGAGGCCGCCGAGGAGGCCGGCCAGCTTGGTCTTCATCGCGGCGGGGAGTGCGGTGGCCACGACGATCGGATCACCGGGGACCAGCTGCACACCCTTGCCGTCACCGGCGGTCTTGGCGTCCTTGATGGTGGTGACACCCGAGTTCGCGGCGTCGTACGAGTAGTTGTCGGCGAATCCGACGTCGCACTGACCATCGGCGACGGCCTGAACCGACTTGTCGTGGCTACCGGCGAAGTAGGCCGTGAAGTCCTTGAAGGTCGGGTTGCCCGAGGCGTCGGTTCCGCTGGGAACCACGTCGATGCCGGCTGCCTTCAGGGCGACGATCGGGTACAGGAAGCCCGAGGTGGAGGTCGGGTCGACGAAGCAGATCTTCTTGCCCTTGAACTGCGAGACCGTCTGGTACTTGGGCGCGTTCTTGGTTGCGACGATCGCACCCGAGTAGTAGCCGGGGTCGGTCTGGTCGGCCTCGGACTTCTCACCGGCGACGACGGTGAGCTTCGCGCCCTTGTTCAGCGCGGTCGCGTAGCTCGCAGGGCCGAAGTTGGCGATGTCGACCTTGCCGGCGAGAGCAGCGGCGATGAGCGCGCTGTACGAGGTGGTCGGAACGTACTTGACCGTGAGGCCGGTCTCCTTGGCGATGTAGTCCTCGACCGGCTTGCTGCTGTCGGTGCCGTCTTCGGAGGGGAGGGTGCTGAAGACCAGCGTCTTCGAGTCCTGGGCGTAGGTGCCCTGGTCCTTCGCGGCCGCCGTGCTGTCAGCGTTCGCGGATGACGCGCAGCCCGCGAGCAGGGCGACGAGCGCTGCGCTCGCGGCCACGAGGGCGATGTTCTTGGTGCGGATGCGGAAGTGCATCGGAATGCGCCTTTCGAATGGGATGTGGGCCTCGGATGGGGGGTGAGACCCGACGGACGTTCATCACGGTCTCCGGCGAATGTGAACGCACGACAAACCGCAGTTGAGCAACCGTGAGTTAGTCGAACCGCTGTCGTCAGGTGTCGGTTAACGCCGGATGAAGCGGGCTGAGGAACCGGCATCCTCGAATGGTCCCCACCTTCGAAAGGCCGTTCATGACCGACATTCCCCCGACGTCCGCAGGCGAGCGGTCGCGGATCAGCTCCGAGTTGAACCAGGCGGACGGGGGCGAGGTCATCGCCCTCGCGTCCCTGTGCCTCGCGGATGACCCGGAGCTGACCGTTACTCGCCCACCGGTCACCGGTGTGGTTGTGACCCAGGTGCGCGAGGTCGTCGCAGAGGAGCGGTTCATCCTCGGCGACGTCATGGTCACCCAGGCAGAGGTGCAGCGGCGTGGGGCGTTCGGCTGGGCGATGCGGCTCGGCTCCGACCGGATGGCTGCGCTGTCGGCGGCCATCCTCGAGGCCGAATGGGTCGCGGCCGGTCCTCGCAGTGCGGAGATCGAGGAGCTCGTCGAGCGAGCGACCGAGACCCGTCGCCTCGCCCGTGCAGAGGAGTGGGAGCGGCTCGCACCGTCGATCGTCGAGTTCGAGGAGATCCCGTGACCATCGCAGACACACGACTCGACGCGGCCGCACGGCCAGCTCCCGTCTCCGAGTGGCCCATGCTGCGCGAGCTCGACGGCGACACCGCCCAGCGCGCCTTCCACGCGACGATGGAGGCTTTCGCCCGCCCAGGGACCGTGCACCGTCTCCCCGCAGGGGCGGTTCCTTCGCGGGTGCCGGCCGTCGTCGCTCCGCTGCTCGCGCTGGCGGACATCATGACGCCCATCGCGGCGATCGACTCGGACGACGACGACCTCGCCGCACATGCAATCACGGTGATCTCCCGACTGGTCGCTGCGAAGGCGACAGCGCCGACATCCGCTCGCTTCGGCCTCGCCTTCGCGGAGCCCCACGACCTCTGCGCACTCAACCGCGGATCGCACTGGTCGCCGGAGGCCGGCGCCATGCTGTTCCAGCGGGTCACGGGCATCCACGTCGTCGCGGGCGACAAAGCCGAAGAGCGTGCAGGCGCGGATGACCGCGACGGCGCGATCTGGCGGCTGACCGGCCCCGGCGTCAAGCCCGGCGAACCCGTGCTGCTGCACGTAGGCGGCCTCGGAGAGCGCTTCGTCTCCCAGCGTGCCGAACGCGTGAGCGACTACCCGTCGGGCATCGACGTTCTGCTTGTCACGGACCGGGGCGACGTGGTTGGGCTCTCCCGCACGACCGTGATCACCGTGGTCGATGACAGCGCGCAGCCTGGAGTCGCACACGCCGACGGCACCATGCCCGGCCGCACCGCGCAGAACGGGGCGAGCTGACATGTACGCAGGCACGAACAAGGGCGGCACGGAGGCGATCATCGCCGCCGAGCGCCTGGTGCTCGACCGCAGGGCGCGACTGGGCTCCGGCCTCGACGCCGCCACAGTTGTCGAGAGCTTCCCCCTCGCCATCGACCGCATCATGGGCGAAGGCGGCCTCTGGGACGAGGCGACGGCGGCATCTGCGTTCCTCCAGGCGAACGGCGACATCACCGAGGCCGTGCACCTGATCCGCGCGCACCGATCGACGCTTCCGAGGCTCGCGTTCAGTCATCCGCTGAACCCGCGCGAGCTGCAGATTCTGCGCCGCGTGGTCTCCACGCAGCGGCAGCCGGACGGCCCGATCCTGCTCGGCGAGACGGTCGACTACACGGCGCGCATCCTGCACGACGGCGACGAGCTGCCGTTGCCGATCGTCGACGAGCACGACGACACCCCGATCGAGCACCCGGCGGACGAGCCCTTCCGACGCTTCCGCGACTACCTGTCCGACAAGGGCGTGCTCGTCGATCGCAAGGTCGAGACGGATGACGAACCGTTCGACATCCAGATGGTCGCAGCGCAGCTGCCTGCCACCCGCTCCGCGTGGCTGTCGTACCTGGCGCAGGCCGACACCGGTGCCCTGATCAACATCTGGTACCAGGGCGTGCTCGGGCCGAGCGGATATCCCTCGGAGAGCGTCACGCTCGGCGAGGTGCGGCACGGGCGCGTCCCGCTGCGAGTCGCGCACCCGCACACTGGAGAGAACGTCGAGGTCGGGCGCATCCGCGTCTCCGAGACCGAGGCCGTCGCTCATCTCGGGTCGGAGCGAGGCGAGGATCCCACCACCTACGACGTCGGCTATTCGATGGCGCTCGGGCACAACGAGCGCAAGGCGATCGCTGCGGCGTGCATGGACATCGTTGCGTGGCGCTTCCGCGGCACCGCGATGGGCGACGAGGTGGAGCAGGTGCTGCTGCACACCACGGACGGCCTCGCGGCGAGCGGCTTCCTCGAGCACCTCAAGCTGCCGCACTTCGTGACGTTCCAGTCGGGACTCGACGCGGCGATGGCCGCCCGCGAGGAGGCCACCGCACAGCTCGAGCGGCTGCTCGACGACGATGCGGATGACCACGACGGCCACGAGCATGACGGCCACGAGCACTGATCGGGAGAGAACGACAATGAGCACCATTGAGAGCCCGGTCGTGCAGGCAACGGGTGCCAGGCCAGGTGGCCGGAACCCCGCGCGTGCGGACGACGCAGGCATCGACATCCTGACCTCCCTCATGCCGGAGGAACCGAACGGCGGTCGGCCCGTCGTCATGGACGAGCAGGCCAAGCGCGAGGTACGAAGGGCGATCCTGTCGGGCATCTGCATTCCCGGCTACATCGTGCCGTTCGGCTCGCGCGAGATGCCCGTCGCACGCGGCTGGGGATCCGGCGGCCTCCAGGTCACGCTCGCGATCGGCGGCACGGACGACGTCGTCAAGGTGATCGACCAGGGCGACGAGGAGGGTGTCAACGCGGTGAACCTGCGGCGCCTCATCGTCGGCACCCTTGGCAGCGCCGCGACAGCCGACACCGACGAGGCCACCATCGTGCAGTCACGCCACCGTGTGCCGGAGGAGTGGATGTCGAACGACACCACCCTCGTGCTGCAGGTTCCCCAGTCCGAGCCGCTGCGAGTCGTGGAGAAGTCGGTGTTCGAGTGCAAGCGCCGACACTCAGAGGCCGACTACGCCAAGATGTGGGTCCACCTGTACGAGCGGCTCGCACTCACCGGCGTGATGGGGAGCGGCGCGGGGCATCCGGTCATGGTGCACGACAGGTACCTGATGGCGCCGAGCCCGATTCCGCGCTGGGACATCCCGCGGCTGCACCTCAGCGACCACCTCACGATCCTGAGCCACGGACGCGACAAGAAGATCTACGCGGTGCCGCCGTACACGAAGGTGGAGCCGCTCTCGTTCGACGACGTGCCGTTCGAGGTGGAGTACAGCGCGGGCATCCGCTGCTCCAAGTGCGGCAGCGACGAGGCGTTCATGGTCGAGACGAAGACCGGTGACTGGATCTGCTCCGACGTGCAGTGGTGCCTCAAGGTGCGGGCGGGCGTCGCGGATGCCGCCAGGCACGATGCCCTCGTGCCGCGCCGCTACTACCCGGACCCGGCCAGGCGCGTTCGTGCACGCGAGCGGCTGGAGGTCGATCCCGCCGCACACCCGGCGGCGCCGGCCGGCATCACAGCACCGGGCGCCGACTGGTCGCTGAAGGTCGAGAGCCTCGGCAAGGTGTATCAGGGCCGCCGCGGATCCTCCGAGGTGATCGCGGCGGAGGATGTCTCGTTCGACGTCGCACCGGGCGAAGCGCTCGGCGTGATCGGCGAGTCCGGGTCGGGCAAGTCGACGGTCATGAAGGTGATCATCGGCGACGAGCTGGAGGCGACCGGCAGCATCCGCATCGGCGCCGTCGACGACGGACGCACGAACCTGCTCGAGCTCAGCGCGCCGGAGCGGCGTGGGCTGCGCACGAACATCCTCAGCGTCGTCTACCAGGACCCGGCGCTCGGCCTCGACCTCGGCATCTCCGCAGGCGGCAACATCGCCGACGCGCTCATCGCGGCAGGCTGGCGGTCGTACCACCAGATCCGTCGTCGGGCGGCAGAGCTGCTCGAGCGTGTCGAGGTGCCCTTGAACCGCATGGATGACGTCGTCGGGCAGTTCTCGGGCGGCATGCGCCAGCGCGTGCAGATCGCGAAGGCGCTGGCGACCGACCCGCAGGTGCTGCTGCTCGACGAGCCGACCACGGGGCTCGACGCCTCGGTCGCGGCCGGCGTGCTCGACCTGCTCACCGAGCTGCTCGAGGAGCGCGAGCTCGCGGTCGTCGTCGTGAGCCACGATTTCTCGGTGATCGACGCGCTCACCGACCGCGCGATCGTCATGAAGCAGGGTCGGGTAATCGAGGCCGGCCTCACCGACCAGCTCTTCGCCGACCCCCACCACCCGTACACGCAGCAGCTCGTCGCGGCGGCGCGCATCTGATGGAGGAGAACATGACAGAGCAGACCTCAGGGCGGCACCTCGCTTCGCCGGCGCTCGCGGGCGGCGGACTGGACCGCACCGCCGCTTCGGCGAGACCGGTGCTGACCGTCGAGGACCTCACGAAGTCGTTCACGCTGCACGCCATCCACCGCTCCGTCGAGGCGTTGCGCTCGGTGAGCTTCACGCTCTACGAGGGCGAGCACCTGGCGCTCGCCGGCGCGAGCGGGGCGGGCAAGTCGAGCCTGCTGCGCTGCGTCACGCGCAACTACCTGCCGGACAGCGGGCGCGTCGTGTTCCACGACCGCGCGGGCACGGACCGCATCGACACGGCGCGTACCGGCACCGAGACCGACGGCACCACCGCCGAGGGCATCGACATCGACCTCACGGCGCTGGATGACCGCAGCCTCGCCCGTCTGCGCGGCCGCCGCATCGGCTACGTCTCGCAGTTCCTCAAGGCGCCGCCGCGGCAGGGCCCGCTTCGCCTCGTGACGAATGCGGCCGTGCGGCGCGGTCTCGGGCACGAGGAGGCTCGGGACGCGGCCATCCAGTCACTCCTGCGTCTCGGCATCGAGGAGCGGCTGTGGGACGTCGACTGCAGCGTTCTCTCGGGTGGAGAGCGGCAGAGGGTCAACCTCGCCGCGGGAACGGTGAGCCCGCCTGCGCTGCTTCTCCTCGACGAGCCCGTCTCCGCGCTCGACCCCGCCAACCGTGCGCTCGCGCTGGAGGTGATCGAAGACCTGCACCGGCACGACGTGACGGTGCTTGCCATCTACCACGACATGAACATCATCCGGCGGGTCGCGAACCGCGTACTGCTCATGCAGGACGGGGTCATCGCGGCCGACGGCACGCCAGAAGACGTGCTGCACGCCGGCCACGCAGTACTCGAGGAGCTAGTTGCATGAGCATTCTGACCGACACCACCGACTTCGCTGACACCCCGGACGTGGACGGCTCGACCGACATCGCCGGCACAACGGCGCCGAGCAGCGACCTGCGCTCGGGGTGGCCGCTGGACCGCACCCCGTCGGCGTACGTCGTCACCGACGTTCGCGTCGTGCTCGGCGACCGCGTCACCGATCGCGCGACGGTCGTGGTCGAGAACGGACGCATCGCGGAGGTGATCGAGGGGTCATCCGGCATCCGTGGCGACCTCGACGGCAACGGCCTTTTGCTCATGCCCGGACTCGTCGACACGCACAGCGACGCCCTGGAGAAGGAGCGGATGCCCCGGCCGACCGCGACCCTTCCGTGGGACTTCGCGATGGCATCCTTCGAGGCCAAGATCGCCGCAGCGGGCGTCACGACGATGTTCCACGGAGCTGGCTTCCACAACAAGGTCTCCGACGGCGCCCGCCGCACCCCGTTCGGCGCGCTCGAGCAGGCAGAGCTCGTGGATGCCACCACCAGCGTGCGCGTCGACCACCGCGTGCTGCACCGCTTCAACGTGCGTGCTGACGAGGGTGCTGCCATGATCAAGCAGCGCATCGAGGGACTGCCGGCCGACAAGCTGCCGATCCAGCTCTCGCACGAGGACCACACGCCAGGGCAGGGGCAGTACGCCGACATCCAGCACCACATCGACTTCCTCGTCGCCGGCGGGGAGGACAGGGACGAGGCGACCAGGCGGGTGCAGGAGCGCATCGCCGAGGCGAGGGCGACCGACCACATCCGCGATGCCAACCTGGCATGGGCGGGCGAGCTTGCGCGCACCGGCAAGGCGCGCCTGCTCGGGCACGACTGCGACTCCCCTGAGGCGATCGACGAGCTGGTCGAGCGCGGCGGTGTGATCGCCGAGTTCCCCACCACCATGGAGGCGGCGCGGCGTGCTCGCGAGCGCGGGCTGCTCATCGTCGCGGGGGCGCCGAACCTGTTGCGCGGCGGCTCGCACTCCGGCAACGTCTCGGCCGTCGACTTGGTGAGGGAGGGCCTGGTGGATGCCATCGCCTCCGACTACCTGCCGAGCGGCCTGCTCGGGTGTGTCACCGTGGTCGTGCGCGACCGCCTCCTCGATCTGCCGCACGCGGTCGCCCTGGTGACCTCGGGTGGCGCAGCCGTCGGGGGACTCACCGACCGCGGACGCATCGAGCGGGGCCTCCGCGCCGACTTCGCCCTCGTCGATGACACCGCCACCTGGCCCCGAGTGGTGACCACCCTCTTCGCGAACCCGGAGTAGCCGCGCGGTGGGGCATCCCCCACCTGCCGCGCCACCCATCCCGAAGTCATCGCCACTTGTCGCGGGATTCCGTCCGGGAACCCACACGAGGTGGCGACGACTTGGAGGGGGACGGTGTGCGGGGCGACGCCGGTGGGCACCCGAAGCGGTCGCCACTTGTTGTGGAATCCCCGCGCGGGAACCCGCATGAAGTGGCGACGACTTCGGTGGTGCTGTGGGTGGGGGCGACGGGGCGCGGTCAGCCGGCGAAGGCGTCTACGGCGAAGGCGATCGCACCACCGAGGTAGCGGTCCTCGCCGACCTCGATCATGCGGCCGCGGCTGTCGCCGAGCTCGTGGCGCACCCGCAGCAGCGGGCTGGAGCGTGCAACCTCGAGCAGGCGGGCATCCTCGCTCGTCGCCGCCATCGCGTCGATGCGATGAGTGGCCTGCGCCGAGCGGATGCCCTCTCGCGACAAAACCCGCACGATGGAGGGCTCGTCCGCCGGCAGGGACTCGATGAGCGGTGTCACCCACGGCGCGAACGCCTTGCGCTCGATCATCACGCGCCGGTCGTCGAGGGTGCGAACCCTGGTGATGCGCAGCACCGGATCGCGCCGGTTGATGCGCAGGGCGCGCACCTCGACCGCGGTCGGCGCGTCCCGACCCGACTCCACGACGAGGCCGCCGGGACGCAGGCCCTGCTGATGCGCCCACTCGGCGAACGTGCTCATCGAGCCCAGCTCGCGGGTCTGCAGCGCGGACGAGATCATCCAGCCGTTGCCGCGCGTCGGCTCGACCATCCCGCGCAGCGCCAACGACCCGAGCGCGTTGCGCACGGTCCCCCGCGACACCCCGTACTCCGCAGCGAGCGCGTGCTCTGCCGGCAGCAGCGTACCCACGGCGAAGTCCCCGTCGGTGATGCGGGTGCGAAGCTCCCCTGCGAGCTGCTGGTAGCGCGTCATCGGACCGGCTCCAGAGCTCCCGCGATGATGCGCAGCAGCTGCTCGCCGCCCTCTGCGAGCGTGCCGTCGTTGTGGATCTCGGCATCCACGGGGAAGTCCGGCGCCGGGTCCTTACGCGCAAGACGACTGTTGATGTCGTGCTCCGCTTCCCTTCCTCGGGAGAGCAGACGGGATGCCCGTGCCTCATCCGACGCCGAGATGCGTACGACCACCAGGCGGTCGTACCGACCGGCGAGGGCGTCCAGCACACCGCGGGAGACGTTCACGACGACGACGCCACCACGGCGGACGTGCTCGTCGACGGAGGCCGGAATGCCGTAGCCGAGCCCATGCGCACGCCACCAGACGGCGAAGCCGCCCTCTACGACGGCATCCACGAACGAGTGCTCGTCGACGGAGTCGAAGTCCTCCCCCGCCCCGGCCGGCCGCGTGATGACGCGGCGGGGGAACAACACCCCCGCCGTCGGTTCGGCGGCAGGGGTCGAGTCCGCCGTGAGGCCCGACTCCACCGCAACGCCCGACTCCACCACAAGGGTCGGTTCCGCCGCAAGGCCCGACTCCACCGCAAGGCCCGACTCCACCGCAAGGCCAGACTCCGCCGCGAGGCCGGACTCCGCGGCCAAGTGGGCGCGCGCATACGACATGAGCGCGTCCTTCCCGGCCCCGCTCGCGCCGACGATCGCGACGAACGCGCCCGGCCCGATCGCCGCCGTGGCGACGGCACCCGCCGTCTCGCCCGCCGACTCGTCCGGGACGCGTCCCAGCGAATCGCCAAGGGACTCGCTCACGACACCCGCACCCCCTCGCGCCACACGCTGCGCACCACGGGAACGCGGTGCCCGTTCGGGCGCTTCTCGCTGGCGGGCAGGTCGTGGGCACGCACGCGCACGAGGTCGGCGCGGCGTCCGGCGTCGATCGCACCTCGGTCATCCAGCCCGACGGCACGCGCCGGGTTCGTCGCCACGAGCTTGGCGCCCTCGTGCAGCGGCAGCGCGCCCTCCGCGTCGAGCAGGAAGACCGCCTGCAGCGGGCTCGCCGGCACGTAGTCGGACGACAGGATGTCGAGCAGACCGTCCCCGAGCAGGTCGCTGGCCGCCACGTTGCCCGACTGGGAGCCGCCGCGCATGATGTTAGGCGCCCCCATCACGATGAGCTGCCCTCGACGGCGCGCCTCCTCGGCCGCGACCTTCGTGGTCGGGAACTCCGAGATGAGCACCCCGAAACCGGCGGACTCGTCCACGTGCTCGACCGTCGCGTCGTCATGGGCAGCGAGCGAGATGCCCCTCTCCCTCGCGCGCTTGGCGATCTGCGCCCTGTTCGGGACCGAGTGCACGGCCGCCACGTCCTTCAGCTCGGCGACGAACTTCACGAACCCTTCGTCCGTGAGCCGTCCCTTGCCGACCATGTAGGTGCGGAAGGCCTCGATGTCCGCGTACTGGCGCTGGCCGGGTGTGTGGTCCATGAGTGACGCGAGCCGGATGTTCGCGATCTCGCTCAACGCGTCGAACTCGTCGACCGCGCCGGGCGCCGACACCTCGCACCGCACGTGGATGAAGTGCTCGGCGCGGGTCATCCCTGCGTCTGCTGCGTAGCCGATCGCCTCGGAGAGTTGCGCTGCGAACGCCGTGGCATCTTCGCGACCACCCATCGAGCCGATGCGCACGGCGTCGAACACGGTCGTGACCCCGGCTCCGCTCACCTGCACGTCGTGGGCGAGCACGGCGGGCACCGGGTCCCAGTGGGTGCCCGGCCGGGGCTCGATGTGCGATTCGAGGTGGTCGGTGTGCAGTTCGACGAGGCCTGGCATGAGGTAGTCGCCCTCGAGGTCCTCGACGGCCGCGCCGGAGTACGAGCCGAGGGATGACGTGCCGGTGTGGATGTCGGCGATCGCCCCATCCCGCACGACGACGGATCCGGTGACGACCCCGTCTTCAAGGGTGAGTCGGGCGTTGGTGAGGACGGTCTCGCGGCTCATCGGGTCTCCTTGGTGAAGGTCAACGGGTGTACGGAGGACAGCTCGAAGGGTGCTCCGGGCTCGGCCTCGGTGAAGAGGGCGAGCACGTTCACCGGAAGGGTGGCGCCGATCGAGTCGCCGAACCACTGTTCGAGTACGGTTTCGACATCCGCTTGGCGCTCGGGCGGGATGCGATCGGTCAGCGTGAGGTGGAAGCGATACTCGTCGAGCACGTAGGGGTAGCCCCACCGCTCGAAGAGCTCGCGCTGCCTCGGCGTCATGCCGTCCGGGTTGCGGCGTGCGAGCTCCGCCTCGGACGGCTGCGCGCGGTACTCGTCGAATCGCCTGACGATCTCTTCGGCGAGTGAGTACAGCGCGTCGGCGCGATCGCCGGGCGTCAGGGCGAAGAAGCGCCCGATTCGGCTGAGCGAAAGGCTCGGCATCGACACGACCGGACGCTCGGCGGCGAACAGTGCCACAGCCGCGTCCAGCTCGTCGAGCGTGCGCCCCTCCGCCAGGTGGAACGGTGCCTTGAGCGTCGCGTGGAACCCGTACCGGCGAGCGTCGACGGTGATGGCGTCGACGTCCTCGCGGCTCCAGCCCGCCGGTGCCGTCCGCTCGACCTGGCGTCCCGAGGTGCTGCGGCCCAGCCACGACTCGGCGCGGTCGAGCAGCATGTGACCGGGGTCGACGCACGTCTCGTCCGCAGCCATGGCACCGGGCGCGGCGTAGATCGCGACGCGGGTCACGCCGCCGCTCCGTCGGCTGCTGCGGTCCCGGCGCCGAAGGGGCTCGCGACGACGGGAGCGAACGCCTCGACGTCGATGACGCGGTCGGCGACCCGCTCGCGCACCTCCGTGTCGTGGAAGATGCCGAGCATCGCGACGCCCTGCTCGCGCTTGTCGGCGATGAGATCGACGACGACGTCCCGGTTGCGCGAGTCGAGGGATGCCGTCGGCTCGTCCAGCAGCAGCATCGGCAGCTCGGCGATGAACCCGCGCGCGATGTTCACGCGCTGCTGCTCACCACCGGAGAACGTGGCAGGCGGCAGCGACCAGAGGCGCTCGGGGATGCCCAGCCTCCTCAGCATCGCGGCCGAGCGCTCACGAGCGTCGGCGACGTCGACACCCCGCTCGACCAAGGGTTCGGCGACGACCTGGATGGCGGGGACGCGCGGCACGCAGCGCAGGAACTGGCTCACGTATCCCATGGTGTCGCGGCGGGCTGCAAGCACCCGGCGCGGGTCGGCAGTCGCGAGGTCGACGGCGGCACCCGAGGCGGAAGCACCGGCCCCTTCGCGAGCCCCTGCACGGGCATCCAGCACGATCGAGCCGCGGTCGGCTGCGTAGTTGCCGTAGACCATCTTGAGGATCGAGCTCTTGCCGGCACCCGACGCACCGCCGAGCACGACGCACTCCCCCGCACGCACCTCGAACGAGACCTCGCGCAGCACGGGAAGCTGCGCGCCGCCCTGCAGGTGCATGGTGAACGTCTTCTGCACGTCGGTGACGGTCAGAACGGGAGCCGCCCGGTCGGTCGTGGCCGCGGTCGGTGCGATCTGGTCTGTGAGAGTCACTGCGTAATCACCCCTGGAGAATGGAAGAGACGAGAAGTTGCGTGTATGCGGCCTGCGGGTCATCCAGCACGCGGTCGGTGAGACCGGACTCGATCACGTGGCCGTCCTTCATCACGAGCGTGCGGTGCGAGATGAGCCGCGCGACGGCGAGGTCGTGGGTCACGATCACGACGGCGAGGCCCAGCTCGGCGACCAGCGAACGGATGAGGTCGAGCAGCCTGGCCTGCACGGAGACGTCAAGGCCACTGGTGGGCTCGTCCATGAAGACCAGCCGCGGAGAGACCACGAGATTGCGAGCGATCTGCAGCCGCTGCCGCATGCCGCCGGAGAAGGATGCCGGGGTGTCGTCGATGCGGTCGGCCGGGATCTCCACCCGCTCCAGCCACTCGGCGGCTGCCGCGCGGATCTTGCCGTAGTGGCGCCAACCGGTCGCCATCAGCGGTTCGCCGACGTTGCCGCCGGCACTGACGTGCATGCGGAGCCCGTCGGCCGCGTTCTGGTGCACGAAGCCCCACTCGCTGCGCCACAGGCGACGAACCCGCGCCTCGCTCAGGTCGGCGAGCTCGACGACATCGCCGTCGGCGAGGCGGTAGCGGATGCCCCCCTCGGTGAGGCTCAGCCGCTGCGACAGCGCGCCGAGCAGTGTCGACTTGCCCGAGCCGGACTCGCCGACGACGGCCAGCACCTCTCCGGGCCACAGCTCGAAGCTCACGTCGCGGCAGCCGAACCGGTCTCCGTAGCTGTGGCCGGCACCCCGCACCTCGAGCAGGGGCCGCTCGTCGTCATCCGTTCGCGTCGTCATGACACGACCTCGCTTTCCTGCGGTTCGGTGATGTGCTCGCGAGCGGCGTTCGCCGCGACCGTGCGCTCGCAGTGGTCGGTGTCGGAGCAGGCGTACATCACGCCGCCCGCGTCGTCCGTGATGATCTCGTCGAGGTACACGCCGGTGGAGCCGCAGACCGCGCACGGCTGCTCGAAGACCTGCGGCTGGAATGGGTGGTCCTCGAAGCCGAGGCTGACGACATCCGTGTACGGCGGCACCGCGTAGATGCGCTTCTCGCGGCCGGCGCCGTAGAGGTGCAGCGCGGGGCTCTGGTGCAGCTTCGGGTTGTCGAAGCTCGGCGTCGGCGACGGGTCCATCAGGTAGCGCCCGTTCACGATCACCGGGTACGCGTACGTGGTGGCGATGTGGCCGAACTTGGCGATGTCCTCGTAGAGCTTCACGTAGATGAGGCCATACTCCTCCAGCGCGTGCATGCGTCGCGTCTCGGTCTCGCGCGGCTCGAGGAACCGCAGCGGCTCGGGGATCGGCACCTGGTAGACCATGGTCTGCCCCTCGCCGAGGTCTGCCTCCGGAATGCGGTGGCGGGTCTGGATGATCGTCGCGGCCTCGGTGTTCGTCGTCGTCTTCGCGCCGGCGACCTTGGCGAAGAACGCTCTGATCGAGACGGCGTTGGTCGTGTCATCCGCTCCTTGGTCGATGACCTTCAGAGTGTCGGACTCGCCGATGATCGCGGCGGTCACCTGAACGCCTCCTGTTCCCCAGCCGCGTGGCATGGGCACCTCGCGGGAGGCGAAGGGCACCTGGAATCCGGGGATGGCGACCGCCTTGAGCAGGGCGCGGCGGATCATCCGCTTCGTCTGCTCGTCGAGGTAGCCGATGTTGTAGCTGGGCAGCATGCTCATGCGTCGGTCTCCACTTCTTCTGCGACCCGTCGTTCTGCGGCGACCCGTTCCTGGAACTCGCGGTTCAAGCGACGAACGAGCCCGAGCTCCGCCTGGAAGTCGACGTAGTGCGGCAGCTTGAGGTGCTCGACGAAGCCGGTCGCCTCCACGTTGTCGGCGTGGCTGATGACGAACTCCTCGTCTTGAGCCGGGGCGACGATGCGCTCACCGAACTCGTCGGCGCGCAGTGCCCGATCGACGAGCGACATCGACATCGCCTTGCGTTCGGCCCGGCCGAACACGAGACCGTAGCCCCTGGTGAACTGCGCGGCGGTCTCGGCGTTGCCGGTGAACTGGTTGATCATCTGGCACTCGGTCACCTCCATGCGGCCGAGCGGCACGGGGAAGCCCAGCTCCGGTGCGACGTATTCCACCTCGACCTCGCCGACGCGGATCTCGCCCGCGAAGGGGTGGGTTCGGCCGAACCCGCGCTGCGTCGAATACCCGAGCCCGAGCAGGAAGCCCTCGTCGCCGCGGGCGAGTGCCTGCAGCCGCTCGGCCCTGCTCATCGGGAACACGGTCGGCTCCCTGGTGAGGTCCGCAGGGTCGGGATCGGTGAAGCCCTCCGGACGCTCCGGCTCCATCAGTGCCTCGACGCCGAGCAGGTCGGCGACGCGGGGCATGACCTCGTCGTCGTGCTCATCGTCGTCGAACTCGAGCCCCTCGAACCCACCGTCGTCGAACAGCCGGTGGGTGTAGTCGAAGGTCGCGCCGAGCTGCTGCCCCCCAGGGATGTCCTTAAACGTCGCCGAGACACGTCGCTGCGGCGGCAGCCCTGCGGTGTCCAGCGGCTCGGTGTACCCGTAACGCGGCAACGTCGTGCGGTAGGAGCGCACCAGGGTGACGGCCTCGAGGGCATCGCCCTGCGCCTGCAGGATCGCCCGCGCCGCGAGCGCCGGGTCGTACAGCGACCCCTCGTTCATCACGCGCGCAACGAGCACAGCGAGCTGCCCGGCGATCTGCTCGTGCGCGATGCGCTCGGCGCTCTCGTCGCCGCGCCCTTCCTTGGCCAGCAGCGCGTGCGCGTTGGCGATCGCCTTCTCGCCGCCCTTCACCGCGACGTACATGTCACGCCTCCTTCTCGTCCGATGCGGATGCCGATGCCTCTGGTTTCCGTGAACTGGATGCCCGAGCCGCGGGTTCGTGCGAGCCGGATGCCGTCAGCCGCGTCGTGCGCGGTAGGGCACTCACCGAGTCGTCGCCGACGATCAGCAGGTCGGCACCGCGCGGGAAGAGAGCACCGTTGGCGCGCCACTCCGCGAGGAACTCGGCGGCGCCTGCGTCCGGTGCGGCCGCCTGGTCCTTGCCGGCACGCCAGCTACCGATCCAGGAAGCAGCGAGTTCCGCCCGCCCGTTGACGCCCGGCCCTTCGGCGACGAACCGCGGGGTGTCATCCGCCGCGCCGTCCGTGGGCTGAGTGCCATCGACACCCTGGCGCACGTCGAGCACCAAGGTGGTCGACAGGTGCGGCGCCTCGTCGGTGCCGAGCCGCAGCCCGGCGAGCATCGGCGCGGTTGCCGGCGTCGCGAACGCGAAGTCCGCCTCGCCGACGTCGGCGACGCGACGAGAACCGGTGTGGAAGTCCAGCCACGCCACGACCTCCGCGTCGTCGGCGAGCGCGCCGAGCCACACGGTCGAGTCCTCGTCGAGCACGGTCAGCGCGACTGCGGCGAGCCCCCGGCCCAGTCCGATCGGCGGCTCGGCCGGTCCGGACAGCGGGTAGTCGCGGGTCGGGTGGGCGAGGGCGTCCAGCAGCGCGCGGAACGCGGACTGGGCATCCCGTGTCGGATCGGCGAAGCCGGGGCTCGGGATAGCGGCACTCGTCGGAGCCACCTCAGTCGTGATGATCATGCGTGCTCCCTTGAAACCGTGAAGAAGTCGACGAGCGTGGCGCGGGCATCGGCGCGACGCTCGGCATCGCGGTCGGCCTGCACCTGTTCGAGCGGAACGATGACCTCGTCGAGCACCCGCTCGCGTTGTCCGTCGTCGACGAGCAGCCCGTCGAAGATGGCCGCCAGCCGGGCGTGCTCGAGGTCGGTGCCGAGCAGGTACGACGTGCCGAGCACGTCGTCTTCGAGCGGCAATCCGTGCAGGCGAACGGTCGCCCTCGCGACGGTCGCCTCTCCGAGGTTGAAGCGGGCGCCTCCGGCATCGATGCGGCTGCGGACCATCACCAGGCCGGCCTCGGGACCACGGATCGCGTCGACCTCGGGCTTCGGCGTCCAGTCCTGCCATGCGGATGCCAGGGCGTCAGTCTCCGCCATCGCCAGGGCGTGCATCCACCGCTGCCGCAGCCGGATGCCGTCGGCATCCGGGGCTCCCGGCTCTGTCGTGTGCGCCATTCGTCCTCCATTGCAAAGTTGTCTAGTTATCTAGATAACTGAACATTAGCCCCGCACGCCCGGCCGAGGGTGAACGAAGGACTAACGAATGTCGGCCATCGGAAGACGGATGCCGCACCCGCCGACGACATCCGACCGCACCTCGTCAGACGTATAGAGTTCGGAGCACCATGTCGACACAGAGCAGATCGCCGAGCGGCTATTCGGCGTGGCGACTCATCGCCGAGGAGCTGCGCCAGGAGATCGCCGACGGCAGGTGGCCGGTCGGCAGCAAGCTGCCACCGGAGCACGAGTTGGCCGAGCGCTTCGAGGTGCACCGCAACACCGTGCGCCAGGCGGTCGCGGCACTCGTGATCGACGGCCTCGTCGTCTCACGGCGCGGAAGCGGCACCTTCGTGGCCGACCACACGATCCTCGTTCACCGCATCGGTACCCGCACCCGCCTCAGCCAGAGTCTCGGCCGCAACGGCACCGCCACCTCACGGCTACTCGACTGGGCGATCGAGCCCGACCCACCCGCCGCGATCGCTGAACGGCTCGGTCTCGAGGGACGCCCTGCTCTGCGCATCGAGGGCACCCGCGCCGTCGACGGCACGCCGATCTCTGTCGGAACCCAGTGGTGGGTCGCCGACCTGGTGCCAGGACTCGCCGAGCGCTACCGCGAGCTCGGCACCATCACGGGCGCACTGCGGGAGATCGGCATCGCCGACTACGTACGGGTGGCCACCTCGGTGAGCGGCCGCCACGCCACGGCCGACGAGGCCGAGTTGCTCGGCCTCGCCGCCGGCGCCGTGCTCCTGGTCGTTCGTGCCGTCGACGCACTCCCCGACGGCACGCCCTTGCAGGTCGGCATCACCCGCTTCGCCGCATCCCGCGTCGAGCTCGACGTCGAGCACACGCTCTGATGACAGATGTCCCCCATTCGGGGGCATCCAGCACCTTGAGTCTGAGCCGGTAAGAAACCCTCGTCAAGTCCTTGCGGAGCACGTTCCGCCGTGTCACGTTTCGCGTATGTCTGATGCAGAGAACACCACGAAGCGGCCTGACGACTCAGAGGCAGACCTGAGCGTTTTGGCCAGGGATGCCGCACATCCGTTCGACCAGACGAACGGCATCATCGAAGGGCTCGAAGGCAACGCCGATGACCCCGATCAGGTCGAGGAGCGGCTGCACGGTGAAGAAGGCGCCGCGCGCCGCCTGTTCCCAGGCTCTCCGGGAGCCGCGAGCGAAAACAAGGAGTAGCGAAGCAAGGAGCAGCGAACTGCCGCCCCCCCTTCCCCCCGCCTTCATAACTCCTGCAATTTCCGGGCGCGCTGGGACGGGATCGCTGTGTCTTGGCCGATCTCGCAGGCCTGGCCACCGAAATTGCAGGAGTTATGCGCGGCCTGGGCCCGGCCCGGCAAGTCGCGCGGCCTGGGCACGGCCCGGCCCGGCAAGTCGCGCGGCCTGGGCACGGCCCTGGCCCGGCGAGCCGGGCCGGTCGGACCGGGCACGCCTCCGCAGACGACCGAATCGGTAGCATTCGGCGCATGGGCATCAAGTTCGAGAACGTCGGCATCGCCGTGCGCGACCTCGAGGAGACCATCTCTTTCTTCACCGACCTGGGCCTCACGATCGTGGGCCGCGACACGGTCAGCGGCGAGTGGACGGACACCGCCGTCGGCCTCGACGGCAACCACGCCAAGATCGCAATGCTCCAGACGCCTGACGGTCACGGGCAGATCGAGCTCTTCGAGTACATCCACCCGGAGGCCATCGAGACGCATCCGACGCTCGCCAACGAGATCGGCATGCACCGGGTCGCCTTCTCGGTGGACGACATCGACGAGGCCCTCGAGATCGCCGCGCGGCATGGATGTCACCCGCTTCGCGGCGTCGCCACCTACAAGGACGTCTACAAGCTGACCTACCTGCGCGGGCCGAGCGGCATCCTCGTGATGCTCGCGCAGGAGCTGCGGAAGGGCTGAGACGGCCTGCATGAGCAGCAATGTCGCCTCCCGGCAATCGGCGTGGGCCCCACTGGCCAACGGCACGTTCCGCACCCTGTGGCTCGTGCAGCTCGGCAGCAACATCGGCACCTGGATGCAGTCGGTCGGCGCCCAGTGGTTCCTGGTAGACGCCCATGCGGGAGCCCTGCTGATCGCCCTCGTGCAGACGGCCACCCTCGCGCCATCGCTGATCTTCGCGCTGCCCGCCGGCGTGCTCGCGGATGTGCTCGACCGACGCAAGCTGATCATGATCCTTTCCTTGCTCAGCGCCCTGATCGCCGCGGTGCTCACGGTCGTCACCGTCGCGGGTGCGCTGAGCCCCTGGGTGCTTCTCGCGTTCACCTTCGTGCTCGGCTCGGTGGCCTCGCTGACCTCGCCGGCGTGGCAGGCCATCCAACCGGAGCTCGTTCCCCGCGAGCAGATCTCCGCTGCGAGCGGCCTCGGCAGCGTCACCGTGAACGGTGCGCGCGCGATCGGGCCGGCACTCGCGGGCATCCTCGTCTCCCTCGCCGGTCCGGCGGTGGTGTTCGCCATCAACGGGCTGTCGTTCGCGGTGGCGGCCTTCGCGGTGTGGCGCTGGCGACGCCCGCCCCAGGCCGGGCTGGAGAACCGCGAGTTCTTCTGGGATGCCCTTCGCGCCGGCGTGCGCTACGTCGCCTCGGCCGGCCTGATCAGACGGATCCTGCTGCGCTCGGCCCTCTTCGCCCTCCCTGCGAGCGCGCTCTGGGCACTTCTGCCGCTCGCGGCCGAGCGTCTGCACCTGCAGTCCGCCGGCTACGGTCTGCTGCTCGGCGCACTCGGAGTCGGTGCTGTCGCCGGCGTCTTCCTTCTGCCGCTCGCCAGACGAGTGGTGTCCGACAACGTCATCCTCGGCACCAGCGCCGCGCTCTTCGCCCTCGGAACCGCAGCAGCAGCCTGGTTCCCCTTGACGCTGACCGTCCTGCTCCTCATCGTCTCCGGCATCGCGTGGATCGGCACGCTGACGGTTCTGAACGCCGCGCTGCAGCTGACGCTGCCGCAGTGGGTGCGGTCGCGCGGTGTCGCCGTCTATCTCCTCATCTTCATGGGCGCTCAGGCTCTCGGATCGGTCGTCTGGGGGTGGCTCGGCAACCTGCTCACCACACCGGTGAGCCTGACCATCGCCGCCATCGCGCTGGTCCTGGTCGCGGCGAGCGTCCCGCTGGTCCCGCTTCGCCGGAACACCGGGCAGATCGATCGCACCATCGACTTCACGTGGCCGACCCCCACGCTCGTGTTCGACCCGAAGCCCACGGACGGACCGGTCACGATCATGATCGACTACACCGTGGCGCGGGAGAACCGGGCGGCGTTCGAGCGTGCGATGCGGGGTGTGCACAAGAGCAGGCAGCGCACCGGGGCATCCCGTTGGCGCCTCTACTGCGACGGCGACCACCCCGACCGGTACCGGGAGAGCTTCGTCGTGCCGTCGTGGGGCGAGTTCCGCAGGCAGAACACTGAGCGGCTGACCGGGCGCGACCGCGAGATCATCGGCGCGGCGCTCAGCGAAGTGGCCGAGCCACCGACCGAATCGCACTACTTTCCGCCGCAGCAGGCCTGACCCTCGCACAGCGGGAGGGTGCCCGACTGTCCCACCGCCGCCGCGCGATCAGGACGGCAGGATGCCGAACCGTTCGGCCCGCGTCCTGATCAGTTCTGCTCTGGCGAGTCGCGGCTTGTCGCTCCCGTCGCGGATGATGCGCCCGCCCGCCTCGAACGCGTCGAGGAAGTCCAGCGCCCATCGCACATCTGCAGGGCTCGGGCTGAGGCACTCGTTCACCACGTCGGGCTGCTCCAGGTCGAGGCACAGCTTGCCGGTCATCCCCATCGCGACCGTGACGCCGCTCTGCTCCCGAAGCACGGCATGGGTGGTCGCGACCGTGGGGCCGTCGATCGCGCCGGGCAGCCCGCCGAGCCGACTGGCGACGACGAGACGCGACCTCGGGTACGCCATCGCCAGATCGTCGTTGGAGGCGCCGGTGTCCCTCCGGTAGTCGCCGCTGCCGAACGCGAGCCGCGCCGTTCCCGCGGCCCGCGCGATCGCGGCGGCCTCCTCCATGCCCAGCGCCGACTCGATCAGCGCGATCACCGGAACGGCCCCGCCGAGTCGCTGGAAGGTGTCCGTGACCTGCTCGGCGGCCTCCGCCTTGGCGAGCATGACTCCGTGAAGACCCGGCGCACGCGTCAGCGCGGCCATGTCGTCCGCCCAGTGCGGCGAGGTGCGGTCGTTGATCCGCACCCACGCGCTACCACCGCCCTCCAGCCAGTCGATGACCCCGCACCGCGCGGCATCCTTCAGCGAGCCGTCCACCGCATCCTCGAGGTCGAGGATGACCTGATCGGCCCGTGACAGCTGTGCGGCGTCGAACCGCTCGGCGGCCAGGGCCGACAGCAGCAGCCACGATCGTGCATCCGCCGCACCGACCCGCGAGGTCTCTCGTGCCTCCCGCGCCGCATCCAGCTGGGTGTCGTGCATCTCCGCGACCCTCATGACTCGTCCTCCCACGGCACCTGCGTGCCGATGATCTCCTCGGCGGCCGCGGCCACATCGAGCAGCAGCATGTCGTCGAACCGTCGGCCGATCGCCTGCAGCCCGACCGGTAGCCCCGATGCCGCCAGGCCGGCCGGGATGCTCACCGCGGGCTGCCCGGTCAGGTTGGCGAGAAACGCGAACGGCGACCACTGCCTACCGTCGCGGATGCCCGCCACACCATCGGCCGGGAAGCGCAGACCGAGCGGGAACGCCGTCGTCGCCGTTGTGGGGGTGATCAGCAGGTCCATCGAGCCCATCGCGGTGCGGAACGCGTCGTGCACTCGACGGCGAGCGACTCGAGCACGGTCGAAGTCCGTCGTGGTCCACTCACGGTCCACCAGTTCGCGGATGTCGGGCGAGACCTCGAACCGGTCGGCGAGGTAGCGCAGCGCGGTCCGATCGGTGTCCATCGCCATCGTCGCCTGGAAGGTCTCCCGCAGCTCGCGCAGCGGCGCAAGGTCGGGAGCGCCGACGGTGACCTCCCAGTCGAGAGCGGACGCGAGCCTGGCGACCGCGTCCGCGACGACGTTCCGGATCTCGGAGGCGACCTCCGCGATGCCGAGGTTCGGGCTGAAAACGACCCGTAGACGGCAGGCCCTCGAAGGGTCGGGGGCGCGGAAGCGCGAGCTGCAGTCGGGTGCCGCGTGCCGGTCGCGCTCGTCGAAGCCCGCGATGACCCCGAGCGCGAGGGCGGCGTCGTCTGCGGTGCGCGTGATCGGGCCGATGCACTCCAGGCTCTCCCACGAGTCCAGCCCGATCCGCAGCGGAACCCGGCATGAGGGATAGAGCGGCACGACGCCGAACGTGGGCTTGATGGCGAAGACGCCGCACGCGGCCGCCGGCACGCGGAGGGAGCCGCCCCCATCGCTGCCCAGCGCGAGGGAACCCATGCCCGCGGAGACGGCCGCGGCCGCACCGCCGGACGAGCCCGTGGCGGTCATCCTCGCGTCCCACGGGTTGCGGGTGGCGCCGAACACGGCGTTGTCGGTGACGACGCCGTAGCCCAGCTCGCGCGCGTTGGTCTTGCCGACCACCACGGCTCCCGCAGAGCGCAGCCGGGCGACGGCGAGCTCGTCATCGTCGGGCACCCAGTCGCGATGCGCTAGGCTGCCGAGCGTCGTGCGGATGCCTGCCGTCGGAATGAGGTCCTTGACCGTGAAGGGCACGCCGTGCAGCGGGCCGAGTGGAACGCCGCGCCTGACCGCCTCGTCGGCCGCCCTGGCGTGGTCGAGCGCGTTGTCGTTGAGCGTGCAGACCGCATTGATCGAGGCATCCACCTCGCCGATCCGTTCGAGCACCGATCCGGTGAGCTCCTCGGCCGTCCACTGACCAGCGGCGATGCCGCGAGCCTGTTCACGTGCGGAGAGCCGCCAGAGCGCGTCGGTCACAGTGCTGACGCACCCGGTTCCAGTTGCACGAGGTCCTCTGCGCGGCGAGGCAGGTAGCCGCCGAAGCCCGGCTGCTGCTGCAGAGCGCCGTCAGCGAGCACGGCGTGGCCTCGCACGAACGTGTGCGTCGGCCACGCTGCGACTGTGCGGTCCTCGTAGAGGCTGTAGGTCGCGGTCGAGTGCAGGTCGCGCGCGCGGATGGTGGTCGGGCGATTCGGGTCGAGGATGACCACGTCGGCGTCGGAACCGACGGCGAGCACTCCCTTACGGGGATACAGGCCGTAGATCTTCGCGGGGTGCGCTGCCAGCACCTGCGCCAGCTCGGTCAGCGAGCGGCCGCGGCGCACGACCATCTCGTCGTAGATGACCGGCAGCATCGTCTCGGTCCCGGGTGCGCCGTACGGCTCGTCGAAGATGTCGGTCGTCGTGGTCAGGCTCTCGCGCACGCGCGGAGCGTGATCGCTGGCGATCACCGAGATGACGTCGTCGCCGATGGCATCCCAGAGCGCGTCGTTGTCGGCCGTGGTTCGCAGCGGAGGGCCGACCTTGGCCAGCGGACCCTTCTCGATCAGGTCGTCGTTGGTCAGCAGCAGGTACTTCGGGCACGACTCGCCCCATGCTCGCTGCCCGGCCTGCTGCGCCTCGCGCAGCGCACGTGCCGCGCCCGCGGTGGTCATGTGCAGGATGTACAGCGGATTGCCGATCGCGGCCGCGTACGTCAGCGCCTTGACGGTACCGAGGTCCTCGGACGAGGCCGGCTCCGCTGGCAGGAAATCCTCGATGCGCACCTTGCCCGCCGCGCGGGAGTCCTCGATCAGACGGGCGATGAGCTCGCCGTCCTCGGCATGCACCATCGTCAGCGCGCCGTTGTCGCGTGCGACCTCGAACCCGCGCAGCAGGCGGGAGTCCGGCGTCATGATGCCGTTGTCCTTGTACGACATGAAGAACTTGACGGAGGGGCTGCCCAGCGAGGCGACCTCGGGAATGGCCGACTCGTAGTGGTGCTCCGGCCGCAGTATGGTGTGCAGCCCGAAGTCGATGACGGAGTCCCGCTCGCCCTCCTCGATGAAGGTCCGGATGGCCTCGCCGGGTGACATGTGCGCCGCAGCACGGATCTGCGTGATCGCGGTCGTCACCCCGCCGAACGCCGCCGAACGGTGGCTGTCGATCAGCTCGTCGGCATGGTCGGTCCAGGTGCGAACGTGCACGTGCGCGTCGATCACACCGGGGAGCACGATCTTGCCGTCCGCGCGCACCACCCGGCGTGCGCGGCCCGCGAGTTCCGGTCCGATCTCGGCGATCATCTCGCCGAGCATCCCCAGGTCGGCCTGAACCTCGCCGGACGGCGTCACAACGGTTCCGCCCGCGATGACGGTGTCGAAGGTGTCGGTCATATCGCTTCCGTCCTTTCTTCGGTGGCCAGGAACGGGTGTGCTCCCGCGAACCCGGCCGCGGCCTCATACGCCCCGGCGACATGGAACAGCAGCGGCTCCGCGTGCGGCGGCCCGGTGAGCTGCAGCCCCATCGGCAGACCGTCGACCGTGAAGCCGCACGGCACGGAGAGCGCGGGGAGTCCGAGGGTGCTCATCGGGGCCGAGTAGCGCGTGTAGACCGTGTGAACGGGCTCGGGTCCGCGCGAACCGGTCGTGAAGGTCGTCGTCCCCGGCTCGGCGGCGGGCACCGGAGAAGTCGGGAGCGCGATGACGTCGGCCTGCCGCCACGCTTCCGAGAAGTGACGGATGAACTGCCCGCGCAGCCGCCACGCCTTCAGGTACTCGCTGGCCATCACACCCCGGCCGGCCTCCTGGCGGTCGCGGATGACCTCGCCGTAGCCGTCGGCACGGGTGAGGATCAACTCCTCGTGGATGCTCGACGCCTCGGAGAACGCGATCGCACGGTGCGCAGGCGCGATCTTCGCGGCATCGGGGAGGTCGACGTCGACGATCGTGGCGCCGAGCCCGACGAGCACGTCGAGCGCGCTCTGGAACGCCGCCGAGACCTCGGGGTCAAGGCCCATCGCGAGCCAGGTCGACGGCACGCCGATGCGCAGCGGCACGCGGCCGGATGCGGCGCCCGCCTGTGCGGCGGTCTCGCAGCTCGTGCCCCACCGGGTGCGCGCACGGCCGTCGAGCAGCAGGTCGGAGAGCTGGGCGGCGCCGCGTGTCGTGCGGGCGAGCACGCCGAGAGTCTCGGTCGACCAGGTCAGCGGGATGGTTCCCGCTCGGTCCATCGCGCCGTAGGTCGGCTTGAGCCCGACCACCCCGCAGTGCGAGGCAGGCACCCGGATGGACCCGCCCGGGTCGGTCGCGATCGCGGCGGAGACCAGGCCAGCCGCCACCGCCGCACCAGGACCGGACGCGGCTCCCCCGGCCAGCCGGGACGGGTTCCACGGGTTGCGCACCGCGCCGAACCACTCGTTCTCACCGCTCGTGCCCGCCGCGAACTCCTGGGTGTTGAGCTTGCCGGCCAGCACTGCACCCTCTGCGGCGAGCGCCGACCAGGAGGACGCGTCCACATCGGGCACGTACCCGTCGAGCAGGCGCGACCCTGCTGACGTCGGAACCCCCGCGGTGCCGATCATGTCCTGTACACCGATCGGCACACCGCCGAGCGTGCCGTCCGCGCCCGCAGCGGGGTCGAGGGTGACCCGCGCGAACGCGTTCAGCACCGGGTCCAGCTCGGCGATGCGCGTCTGGAACCGCTCCAGTACCTCGAGCCGATCGAGCACCCCGGCGCGGATCGCCTCCGCGAGCTGCGCAGGATCCATCCACTCCGGCTCGACCTCGGCGGCCTGAGTACCGCTGCCCGCCTCGGCGGCCGGGAGGTCGACCGGTGCGGGGTGGAACGACGACGCGGCCTCCGGATCGAAGCTGAACGCCGGCGGGTCATCCGTCAGCCGTGTCGGTCCGACGTCGTCGAGGTACGCGGCGACCGCATCGAGCAACTGGCCTGCACCTTCGGCGTGGACGTCGTCCAGCTGGGGCTTCAGAATGGTCAGCAGCGTCTTGCGGTTCATCGTCTCTCGTCTCGTCCTCAGGTTCGTCGTGGTGGCCGGGTCGCCGGATCAGTGAGCGAGCAGCGAGACGTTCTCCGCCTCTCCCTCGAGGTTCTTGCCGATCGGCTCCCACTTGATCGCCCACAGTGCGATGAGGCCGATCACCGGAGCGATCAGCAGCACGAGGAAGGTCGTGTACAGACCGAACGCACCGAGCAGAACGGGCACGAGGAACAGGGCGATGAGGCTTCCTGTGCGGTTCGACGCCTGCGAGAGGCCGGCGCCTGCACCTCGGATCTCCGTCGGGTACGAGAGTGCCGAGTACGACTGAGCGGTGGAGCCGGGGCCGAAGGTGTGGAAGCCGACGAACAGCGCGAGCAGCGCAAGTCCGATGAACACCGGCAGCGACGGGCCGAAGACGCCGAGCAGGATCAGGATGACCGCGACGCCGGTGAACCCGATGATCGACAGTGTGCGCAGGCCGAGACGGTTCACCATGTAGCTCGCCAGCAGCGCGGCGACCAGGCCACAGGCGTTGGAGCCGATCGAGGCGAGCAGCGAGGTCTGCACGTTCTGAGCGATGAACGAGAAAACGATGAGCGGCATGTAGAACCCGACAGAGGAGAACTGGATGCTCTGCGTGAAGCTCATGATCGCGATCAGGATGCTCCGGCTGCGGAACTTCGAGGAGAACAGCTCGCGCGCAACCGTTCCGTAGCCCTTCGGCTTCACGGCCTCGCGTGCCGCCACCTCGGCGTTCGGGTCCACTTCGTACGCACGACCGGTGACGCGGGTGAGGATGCGCGCTGCCTCGGTAAGGTCGCCACGGCTCGCCGCCCACATCGGGCTCTCCGCCATGTAGCGGTAGCGCAGGATCAGGATGATCACCGCGGGGATTGCGCCGAGCCCGATGGCCCACCGCCAGAGCTCGTTCCCGACCCCTGCCGCGTTGAGGATGAGCGCGACGAGCAGACCGGTGATGGTTGCTGCCGACCACATCACGGCGGCCGACTCGACCCAGCGGCCCTTCTTCTTCATCGCCATGAACTCGGCGAGGAAGGCCATCGCGACCGGAACGTCGAGGCCCACGCCGACGCCGATGAGGAAGCGGAAGACGATCAGCACGCCGAAGTTCGGGGCCAGCGCGGCCCCGATGGTCGCGACCACGAACAGCAGGATGTTCACCATGAACATACGGAGCCGTCCGAACCGGTCGACGAAGTATCCGCCCGAGAGAGCGCCGATGACCGCGCCGAGCGCCATCACGGCGGTGACAGCGCCGAAGACGGCGTCGCTCAGCCCGAACTCCTGTTTCAACTGCACGGCGCCTGCGCTCAGACTGGTGAAGTCGTACGCATCGATGAAGAACCCGCCGAGGGCGATGATGCCGATCATCCGGGTCAGACCCGCGTGCCGCGGACTCTCGTTGACCTCCCGAACGACATCGTCCCTGGAGCGGATGACGGTAACTCCGTTGTTCATGGTCACTCCTGATCAGTGTGAGGGTACGCGCGTTTGGGGGTCAGCGCGCACGGCTGGCGAACCAGCTCCCAACGATCAAAGCTCCCCGAATGACAAAGCGCCAGCCTATTCTGTCGATGACTCTCATAGACTGTGCCTATGGAAGTACGGTTCCTCGAATACTTCGTCGCCGCGAGCGAGCGCGGCAGCTTCACCGCGGCAGCGGATGCCCTGCATGTCACGCAGCCGTCGCTCTCCGAGGGCATCCGTCGCCTGGAGACCGAGGTGGGGGCACCGCTGTTCCATCGCGGCGGCAAAGGCGTCGTCCTCACCGAGCCAGGGCTGACCCTGCTGCCGCACGCCAGGCACATCCTGCAGGAGATCAAGGAGGCCGGCGACGAGATGGTCGCTCTGCGCGGCCTGCACGGCGGCAAGGTGCGCATCGCGGCGCCTCCCGGGCTGACCGTCGACCCGCTCGCCCACCTCATCGGCGGCTTCCGCCGAGATCACTCCGAGGTCGTCGTCGCGCTCTTCCCCGCCGAAGACGGCGCCATCGCGGCGGAGGCCGTGCTCTCTGCTCAGTGCGAGATCGCTCTCGTCGACCGCCCGGTCGCCTCCTCCGAGCTGGTCGCACACGCGTTCACGGCGAACCAGATCATGCTGGTGAGCCCGCCCGGCTCCCCGGCCGGCGGTCCCGTGACGCTCGACGAGCTCGGCGGCCGCACCTTCATCAGCGGCTTCACCGGGACGCGCACCCGAGCCCTGCTCGATCGAGTGCTCGAGCAGGGCATCCCGCTGAACGTCGCGGTCGAGACGCCGCACCGCGAGGCCATCGTGCCCCTCATCCTCGAGGGTGTCGGCAGTGCCTTCCTGACCGAGTCGGTCGCGAAGGATGCCGCACGCCGAGGCGCTGTCGTCCGACAGGTCTCTCCCCCGGAGCGCTACGACGTGCACCTGATCCATCGGGCGAAGCCGCTCACACGCGCGGCGGCGGCGTTCGTGGAGCACGCGCTCGCGCGAGGAAACAGCGACCTGAGAATCTGAGTGCGGGTCCCTTCTATACGACGGTACATGTCGCAATTAGGCTGACCGCATGCCCGAGCAGCGTGAGAGCACCGTCCGCGACGGCGGTACGGTGCACGACGACGGCACAACACACAACGACGGCACGGTGCCGACGCGTCGCGTGACCGCCCGCGGCGCAGCGACGAAAGAGCGCATGGTGCGCGCGGCAGCCGACCTCATGCGCGTCAAAGGAGTCAGCGCGACAACGATCGACGACGTGCTGCGCGCGACGACCACGAGCAAGTCGCAGTTCCACCAGCACTTCGCGAACAAGGATGCCCTCGTCGACGAGGTCGTCGCATCGCAATCGCAGGTCGTCCTGGAGCGTGAGACCACTCGGCTGCGCTCCGTGAAGTCTCTGAACGGACTGCGGCGGTGGCGGGATGCCATCGTTCAGCAGAACACGCTGCAGAGCGGTGCATACGGATGCGTCATCGGCTCACTGGCGAACGAGATCGCCGATCAGAACGAGACGGCTCGGCAGACTCTCGCGCACACCTTCGTGGAATGGGACGAGCTTCTCGCCCGTGGACTCGAGCGGATGCAGACCACAGGTGCGCTATCACCCGAGGCCGACCCCGAAAGACTCGCGGTCGGCCTCATGGCTGCACTCCAGGGCGGCTATCTTCTTGCGCAGACCGCCCACGACATCAGGCCGATGGAGGTCGCGCTCGACCTCGCCATCGACCACATCGCCGAGTACGCGACTACTGACCCCCGCTCATCCGCAGCTCGCCGTTGAGCCCGTTGGGGTAGAAACCGCCGGAGGTCGCCGGCGTAGGGCTCAGGTAGACGATGTTCAGGATCTGCTCGGGGCTGCGACCGAACGTTCCTCCATGGTCGTCGGTGGGGATCAGGTTCGCCTCTGCGGCGTTGCCGATGCCCTGGTCGTCGTCAGCCGGTCCGGAGACGGCCTTGCGCACGTTCGAGATCTTGTCGATCGCCGCGAAGACGTCGTCGTTGAGCAGGCCCTCGTTGAAGAGGGTCGCCCGCACGATGCCCGCGTGGTAGGCCTCGGTCGCCAGCAGGCCGGCTGCTGCATCCAGGTAGGTGCGGTTGGAGATGAACGGCGCGGCGCCCTTGAACGCGGTGACTCCCACGTCTTCGAAGAGGAACGCGGCGAAGAGGAAGTTCAGGTCGTTCGCGTAGGCGTCGAACGTCTCCCCCTCCTTGATCAGGCCCGCGGCCTGGGCGGCAGCGGTGAAGCTCTGGTCGAGGGAGATCGCCGGCCGCGATGCGGCAGCGGAACCGAGCGCGCCTCGCAGAAAGGTCACGTGGCCCTTCTCGTCCATGGCGATCTCCCGAGCGATGTTGCGCACGAGAACGCTCTGGAAGTCGACCGGCTTGCCGCCCGAGACGTCGCCGGGCGTGCCCGTTCCGCCGACGAGGTCGGCCGGAAGGCCTTCGCCGGTGGATGCCCGCAGGTAGAACTCCGCCTCGAGGTACTCGAGGTTGAGCGCGAAGTTGAGGATCGACGCGTCGCTGATCGCATTCGGGTCGAAGTCGTTCGACTCGGTGTCGCCCGCGGCCACTGCGACCATCTTGTCGAGCTGCTCGGCGTCGGTGGACGTCTCCGCGCTGCGCGCGGCCGCGTCGTTGAGGAACTGGTTGTCTGACATGTGTTTCGTCTGCCTTCCTGGTCGGCTCGGTACATTCCTAGCAAGCCCGAAATGTAATATCGAGTACAAAGCGCAGCCGGAGGTGCCCATGTCTGTCGCGTCCGGGAGGCGTGCAGCGCTCACGCCGAAGGGGCAGCAGACGCGAGCGCGGATCATCCGGATCGCAGCGGACCTGATGCTCGATCACGGAGCGAACGCCACGACGGTCGAGGAGATCTGCACGGCCGCCGACGTGGGCAAATCGCAGATCTATCACTACTTCGAAGACAAGTCGGAGCTCGTGCGCGGCGTCATCGAATTCGAGACCGAACGGGTCATGAGTGGGCACGAGCCAGACTTCGAGCGCATGTCATCCTGGGCGGACTGGGACGCCTGGAAAGACCGGATCGTCGCGATACAACGCCGAAACGGCTTCATCGGCGGATGCCCGCTCGGGTCGCTGGCGAACGAGCTGGCCGACTCCGACGAGTCGGCGCGCACGGCGCTCAACGAGGGCTTCGACCGATGGGAGCGCGGCTTCGAGATCGGGCTGGGCCGCATGCTCGAGGCCGGCCACCTGCGTCCCGGAACGGACGTGGCCCCCCTGGCGACGTTCCTGCTCAGCTCACTGCAGGGTGGCCTGCTGCTGTGCCAGACGCGCAGGGACGCCGCCCCGCTCGAGGGAGCGCTGGATTCCGCGCTGAGCTACGTGCGCAGCTTCGCGGAGTAGGTGAACAAGGGTCAGCTGGCCTTCACGGCCAGGCTGTCGATGTAGTCCAGCGCCATGTCGATGGCCGACGCCATCGGAGCGGAGTCTCCAGCCGCCTGCGCGAGCAGGTAACCGCCCTGAAGTGCAGCGAGCAGTCCGTTGGCGACGTAATCGGCATCGACCTGTTGGCCGAGCGTCCCGCGCTCCTGCATGCGAGAGAGCGCCCCGGAGATCAAGGTCGTCCAGGTGCCGAACAGCCGCGACAGCTGCTCCCGCGCGAGCGCGTCGTGATCCGCCACGTCGCCGGCGAGCGATCCGAGCGCGCACCCGTAGGCACCGTGCTGCAGGTCGTTCGCCTGCACCAGAGCATCACGCCAACGACGCAGCCCCGCGACACTCGAGACGCGCCCGAGGCGCTCCTGCTCACGCCGGATGACGAAGTCGCCGGTGAACTCGATGACGTCCCTGACCAGCTCGCTCTTGTCGTGGTAGTGACGGTAGAGCTGAGACTTGCTGGTGCCGGATGCCGCACGCACGTCATCCAGCGTCGTCGCGTCGACGCCCTTCACGCGCATCAGTTCGGCCGCGGCGGAGACGATGCGCGCTCGCGTCTGCGCACCGCGCGGGGTCAGGCGTGGATTGGGCCCACTCTCCGGCGCGTCAGACATGTTCCTATGGTACTGAGCGGTCCAGTTGATCCAACGGAAACCGGATCGCGTCACGCAGGGTCTCCGCGTCACGCGTCACCCTGGCAAGCAGCATCCCGCCCTGAATACCGGCCAGCAACGCCGTGGCGACGTTCCCCGGAGCACGCGTGCTCGCTATCGTGCCCTGGCACTGAAGCCGCCCGACCGTCCCCTCGACCAGGGTCGTCCACTCGTCGAGGAAAGCCGTCCGCGGCGGCTCGTGGATGTTCGCCCTCGATACGGCGGGGCTCATCGCCTTGGCGTGTGCAGAGTCCGGACAGACCAGCTCGTCGACGAGGCGATCGCACCACCGGTACAGATCGGCCACGCCCTCGACGCCGGCGAGCTCGTGACGATCGCGGCAGAGCGCGCTGCGGTAGGGCTCGTCGTGCGGGGTACTCGTCGATGCCGTCAGCGGCGAGCGCCGCTCGCTGATCTGGGCCATGTCGAAAGGTTACCCAATACGGGACTATGCAGTCCAGATACCACGTTCTTCCAAGTGAGACACTTCGCAACCGCCCCGCTGTACCGCTGACAGCGCCCGATGACTAGCTTCAGGACTGAACGGGATGACCGAAGTGATCGTGGCAGAAGAGAACGGAGGTGAACGGGTCATGACGAGCGAGGCAGACGAGATGGATGTCTATCGGCCACGTCATCCCGTCGACCTGCGCCAGACGGCGCGACCCCTCGGCTACGGCGCTGCCGACCCCACGTTCCGGCTCACCGCCGAAGGGTTCTGGCGGGGCGTCTTCACCCCTGACGGCCCCGCGACGCTCCGGGTGCAGGCGGGAACGGGAGCGGACCGCGGCGCCTTCCGGATCGAATCCTGGGGGCCCGGCGCGCAGTGGGCGCGCTCGTCCGCACCGGACTTGCTCGGCGCCCGCGACGACTGGAGTCACCTCGATCTCTCGCGAAGCCCGAAGCTGGCGGAGGTCCGACGCCAGAACCCCGGCCTGTTCCTGACGCGCACCGGGCTCGTCTTCCCTGCCCTGGTCGGCGCCGTGCTCGGCCAGAAGACGACGGGCCGCCAGGCGCGCGGCTCGTGGCGGTACCTCGTCACCCGCCACGGCGCCGCGGCGCCCGGCCCTGCACCGTCGGGACTGATGGTCCCGCCGAGCGCGGAGCAGTGGAGCCGTATCCCGTCGTGGGCGTGGCATCGCGCGGGTGTTCAGTCCAGCCAGTCGCGCACCGCCGTTGCTGCCGCCCTTCGTGCGACATCCCTCGAGCGACTGGCGACGCTCGACCCCGCCGACGAGAAGCTGGGCGCTGGACTCAGAAGCATCCCTGGCGTCGGCGCGTGGACGGTGGCCGAGACGACGCAGGTGTCGCACGGCGATCCAGACGCAGTCAGCGTCGGCGACTACCACCTTTCCAAGGACGTCGGATGGGCTCTCATCGGCAGACCCGTCGACGACGACGGCATGCTCGAGTTGCTCGAGCCCTGGCGCGGGGACCGGCAGCGTGTCATCCGCCTCATCTACGCGGGTGGTCTGCGCAGGCCGAGGCAGGCGCCGCGGCTGACCATCCAGGACCACCGAGGCAACTGACAACCGTCAGCGACGCCAGCCGGCAGCACTCGCCAACCGGCCCAACCGACCATCGTCGAGTCCGATCGCCGAGTGGATGTCACACCTGGCGCGCCCGATGTCGCCGCACTGCGGCGCGGTTCGCGCACCGAACGCTGCAGTACCGCTGACGCCCGTTGCGCGTGACATCGGCAACAACGTTGCGGCACGCGTCTCCGGGATCGTCTCCTGCCGCGCATCGGTGGAGCCGGCTCATACCGCGCGTCGTCAGGTGCAGCGCGGTCCCCACGCTGATCACCGCTTCGAGCACGTGCGGAAGACCCTGGTCGGCGTCGCGGTAGTGCAGGTGCCATCCCTCGCCATCGTGGTCCGTCAGCCGCGGATAGGCGGCCGCCTGCGCGAGGAGCCCGTTGAGCAGTGCAGCTCTCCGCTCAGGAACCGGCTCGTCGACGACAGTCAGCCAGTCGTCGATCACGCGCCGAACACCCGCATGGTCCGACTGTTGCGCCGGTGCGAACGGCATCTGCATCCCGAACGACCGCGCTCGCTCGACGACGCCCTCGCGATCATCCGGCCAGTCGTTCGCCAAGGATGCGGCGAGCAGCACCGCGTACTCGCCGTAAGGGTTGAGATGCATAAGACCATTACAGCATCGTGGAAAGGAAGCGCGAAGAGGAGGGAACGATCATGACGGTGGTGGGAAGTGGGGTGCTGGGCAGCGGAGTACTCGGCAGTGGGGTGTCGTGGGCGGCGGCGGGCGGGATGGCGGTCGCCGCCCTCATCATGGTGGTGACGCCCGGCCCGAACATGATCTACCTCGTCTCGCGCAGCACCTCGCAGGGCAGAACCGCAGGGCTCATCTCGCTGGCGGGCACCGCGACGGGGTTCCTGGTCTACCTGACGATGGCGAACCTGGGGCTGGCGGTCGTGTTCGTTGTCGTCCCGTGGCTCTACATCGGGCTCAAGGCCGCTGGCGTGCTCTATCTCGCCTGGCTCGCGTGGAAGGCACTGCGGCCGGGCGGAACCGGCCTCTTCGAGGCGCGCTCCCTCAGGGATGACTCGGCATGGAAGCTCTTCCGCATGGGTCTGGTCACCAACCTGCTGAACCCCAAGACCGCGGTGATGTATCTCGCGCTCATCCCTCAGTTCATCGACCCCGCGACGGGCAGCACCACCGCGCAGGGGTTCACGCTGGGGGGCATCCAGATCACGGTCAGCATGATCGTCAACGCGCTGATCGTGCTCGCCGCCGGAACCATAGCGACATTCCTCAAGGTTCGGCCAGCATGGACGAAGTGGCAGCGTCGCATCACAGGGACTCTGCTCGGAGCCGTCGCGATCCTGCTGGCACGAGAGGTGCCACAGGCCGCTCGACTCTGACGGTGAGGCTGCCCACACCGCATTCGCCTGCCCACCCGCTCGATTCACACCACCACTGGACCATTTGGTCCCATTAGTTCTAGTCTGGAAGTGCCATGTCTGAGACCACAGCCCACGAGAAGTACGAGCGATTCGCCGAGCTCCACCGTCGCTCGGAGCCGTTCATCATGCCCAACGTGTGGGATGTCCCCTCCGCGCTCCTCTTCAAGGAGGCCGGATTCGGTGCGATCGCCACCTCCTCCGCAGCCTTCGCCGCGACGCTGGGCCGCATCGACGGCATCCACGCGGTCAGCCGCGAGACGCACCTCGACCACGCGGCGCTGCTCACCTCGGCTTCCGGCCTTCCGATCAACGGAGACTTCGAGGATGGCTACGGCACCACTCCCGAGGACGTCGCCGCCACCGTCGAGGCGGCCATCGACCGCGGCCTCGCCGGAATCGGGATCGAGGACACCTCGGCGGATCCCGAGCACCCCATCCGCGACTTCGACGACGCCGTGCGCCGCATGCAGGCAGCGGCGTCGGTCGCACGCGGAAGGATCGTGCTGACCGGCCGCACCGACAACTTCCTGTGGGGCATCGACGACCTCGACGACACCATCCGACGTCTCACCGCTTTCGCGGAGGCCGGTGCCGACGTGCTCTACGCTCCGGGCCTGCCCGACACCGCGGCCATCCGCGCCGTCGTCGAGGCGGTCGCGCCCAAGCCGGTGAACCTCCTCGTCGGTCCGACCGATGGACGCAGCCTCGACGAGCTGCGAGAGATCGGCGTGCGCCGCATCAGCCTCGGCGTCGACCCCTACACGCACGCACTCGACGCCGCCAGGAGCGGCGCCGCCAAGCTGGCGAGCGGTGACCTGACGGCCCTCGAGTCGCAGCTCGGCTTCGGCCACATCATCGAACTCATCAAGGGCTGATCGCGCCATCCGACCCGGCGCACGGCACCAGACGACATGATCGAAGCGGGCACGACCACCGATCGCACCCCCGTGGTGCAGGTCGTGTCCGGGCAGACGTGCACGGCCGCCGTCCCTCTCACCGGGCCGGACACACCGGCTACCGAGCGGCCCGACAGTGCGCGCGGGTGGGCATCCGTCGGGGGCCGTCGCGCTCGGCGCGTTCATCATCGTCATGACCGAGACACTCCCGGTCGGGCTTCTCCCCCAGGTCGCGTCCGGCCTCGGCACGTCGCTGGCCCTGGCCGGTCTGCTGATTCTCGTGCCGGGCTTCGCCGCAGCCGTCGCGGCCCCTCTGTTCTTCCTCGGCTCGGGCGGCATCAACCGGCGCACCCTCATCCTGCTGCTCGGCGTCACCGTGCTGATCTCCAACGCCGTCGTCGCGATCGCGCCGAGCTTCGTGCTCGTGCTCGTCGCCCGCATGCTCTTCGGCGCCACCCTCGGGGCCTTCTGGACGGTCGTGTCCCCGCTCGGGCCCAAGCTCGTCGGGCGTGCGAGCGGCACCCGGGCGATCACGATCATCGCCGCGGGCATCTCAGGTGGAACCGTCGTCGGGTTGCCTGCCGGCCAGTTCCTCGGCAACCTCATCGGGTGGCGGCTCACCTTCGCGGTCGCCGCGATCGCAACTCTCGTCGTCGTGGTCGCGCAGCTGATCGTACTGCCGAGCCTGCCGGCCGATGGTCACACCCGGCTGAGCGATCTGATCGGCGTGGTCAAGCGACCCGTCGCCCGCCTGGGCATGATCACGGGCGCGATCGTCTTCATCGGTCAGTTCGCCGCGTGGACCTACGTCACGCCCTTTCTGATCAGCCACACGCACCTGTCGAGCGACACGATCTCCGTGCTCTTCGTCATCTACGGCTGTGGCGGCATCGCCGGGTCGGTCCTCGCCGGATGGCTCTTCAAGCGGGGCGTGATCCGCAGTTTCGCCGGTGCCGCAGCGGTGGTAGCGATCCTGGTCATCCTTCTGGCGTGCACGACACCCGTGCCGTGGCTGGCCGGCCTGCTGCTCATCCTGTGGGGCTTGTTCTGGGGAATCGTGAACCCCGGAACCCTCGTGTGGATGCTCGACTCGGCGCCCGATGCCCCTGAGGCGGCATCCGCGGTGAACGTGACGAACCTGCAGATCGCCCTCGCCGCGGGATCGGGACTGGGCGCCATCCTGATCAGCACGACGAGCCTGCAGGCCCTCTTTCTCACGGCGGGCATCATCATTCTCGCCTCGGCCGTTCTCGCCGCCGTCTCGGCGGTCATCGTGGCACGCATGCGCGGGTGAACGTCAGCACGCGGGATGACGCGCGGCACCCTTCCGGCGCCCCCGGCCACGCACCGCCCAACGCTTCCCCGCCCCACCCCCGACTTCCCCGCCCCACTCAACGCTTCCCACCCCACGCACCCCCGACTTCCCCACCCCACCACCGGAACGAATTCGACATAAGGAGTTGATCGACGTGGAAGAGCACGCACTCCAGCAGAAGGCGGCCGGATACGCTTCGGCGCTGCCCGAGACGACGGTTGAGGTGCAGTCGCACCCGAACTGGACACGCCACAAGGTGCACGGCAAGGTGTTCATGCTCATGACGGATCTGCCCGGGCATCCGGTCGTCGTCCTGAAAGCGGATCCGGATGACGCCATCGCCCTTCGAGAGCAGTACACCGACATCACGCCCGGCTACCACATGGACAAGAAGCACTGGATCACGGCCGAGGCCGGAGGCGACCTCGACGAGGAGCTCCTGCAGGGCCTCGTACTGGACTCCTACCGCCTCGTGGCCGAGGGCCTCCCGCCCGCCCGGCGCCCCGACGCCCCACCCCCGGCCGCCGCGTAACCCATCCCGCCCGGCCTCGGCGCCCCACCCACACCACACACACCATGCCTGCCCCAGGCACCCCACCACCACCCGAAGTCGTCGCCTCTTATCGCGGAATCCACCCCCGCGATCCCACAACAACTGGCGACCACTTGGGCCGAACGGGTCCCCGCCACGACGAAACCTCGCGGATACCTCGTGCTGGTAGCAATGTCCCATGGCTGCGACACCCTCGAAGGACAGAATCTGGTCGGCGGTGCGCGCCGAGCGCACGGCCTTGGCGGCCGACCTCACCACGTTGGATGACGCACAATGGGCCATCCCGTCGCTCTGCGGTGAGTGGACCGTCGAAGACGTCGTCGCCCACCTCACCGCCTCTGCCAGCGTCGGTCCCGTACGTTGGATGGGCAGCGTGATCGGCGCACGCTTCGACTTCGATCTGCACAACGAACGGCGCAAGGATGACCACCTAGGCGCGACCCCGGCGGAGACGTTCGAGCGCTTTCGCCGTGTGATCGACAGCCGCACGTCCGCTCCCGTGCCTCCCGCGGCATCCCTCGGCGAGATCGTGGTGCACTCAACAGACATCCGGCGTCCGCTCGGGCTGCACCACGAGCCTCCCGCGGAGGTACTCACCACGGTCGCCGCGTTCTACGCGCGCACCAACGCAGCGGTGCCCTCGAACAAGACGATCCGCGGCCTGCATCTCGAATCCACCGACGACCAGCCCGCCGACGGCCGATCCACCGACGCCCCGTTCAGGTACGGTGACGGCCCACTGGTGCGAGGTTCCACGCTCGCTCTCATCATGACCATGGCGGGTCGCACCGCGTTCATCGACGACCTCGAGGGTGACGGGGTGTCGGTCATCCGCGATCGCTTGGAGGGTTCAGCTCCCGCTTCATGACGCGCACCGACCAGGAAACTGGACCATCGAGTTCACCTGGTGTTTCCGCTGTGCTGCAAGGTTTGGGCATCACGTCACTTCGGTTGGGGGATGCACCATGATCACCTTCGACAAGGTCACCAAGAGGTTCCCTGGCGGCACGGTGGCCGTGGACAACCTCAGCCTCGACATCCCGGCAGGAAGGATCACCGCCCTCGTCGGCTCGTCAGGCTCTGGCAAGACGACGACGCTGCGGATGATCAACCGCGTCATCGAGCCAACGAGCGGCGTCATCACGTTCGACGGCGTCGACACCATGCGGATCGACCCGATCACGCTGCGCAGGCGAATGGGTTACGTGCTGCAGTCCCCAGCACTGTTCCCGACGCAGACGGTGACGCAGAACATCATGACGGTACCGAACCTGCTCAAGTGGCCGAAGAAGAAGGCCGAGGACCGCGCGGCCGAGCTGATCGAACTCGTCGGACTCACGCCCGAGATGGGCAGCCGCTACGCCAACCAGCTCTCCGGCGGACAGCAGCAGCGCGTCGGCGTTGCCCGCGCCCTGGCCGCGGACCCGCCCGTGCTCCTGATGGACGAGCCCTTCTCCGCCGTCGACCCGATCGTGCGGGCGCAGCTGCAGGACGAGCTGCTCGCCCTGCAGGACAAGATCGCCAAGACCATCGTCATCGTCACCCACGACATCGACGAGGCGATCAAGCTCGGCGATCTGATCGCGGTCTTCCGGCCCGGAGGAGTTCTTGCACAGCTCGACACTCCGCAGCAGCTCCTCAACGCCCCGGCCGACGCCTTCGTCGCAGCGTTCGTCGGACGCGACCGCGGCTACCGCGGCCTGAGCTTCAAGTCGGCAGCAGACCTGCCGATCCACGTCGAGAGCGCGATCACCCTCGGCGAGTCGATCGAGCAGGCGGCGCTGTCGCTCGAGGATGGCTGGGCCATCGTCGTCGACGATGATGAGCGCCCTCTCGGTTGGCTGTCGGCGAGTTGTGTGAGCATCGCCGAGACATCCGGCAGTGAGGTGGTGAGCCTGGAAGCCGTCAACCTCGGCGGCACTGTGGCCCGCCGATCGGGCAGCCTTCGCGAGGCGCTCGATGCCTCGCTGTCGGCCCCGAGCAGCCGCGGAATCATCACCGACGACGACGGACGCCTCATCGGAACGGTCCGCGCCCACGAGGTGCTCTACGAGGTCGACCGCGTCGGGTGAAGGGGCTGGGCATCCTCGTCGCAACTTCCTTGGCAAGACGGGTCCCGCTGATACTCCCCCTCGCTGGCCGAAGCGGCGTCGACTAGGCGAGTCCGACTTCCTTGAGCGCCTTGCGGTCACTCTGACCTTGCTGGGGTGCAATCTCATCGATCACGATCGGGATGCCCGGCCCGACCGCGAGCCAACTCAGTCCGTCCTTGTGCGCAACGGCGACTACGTCACTGGATCCGTCGCGCAACAGTGTGCGGATGCGGCCCAACGTCTCGTTGCCCTGCGCTTGGTCGAGCGTGAAGCTCTGCTTGCCGTAGTGAATGACGTGCGCAACCGTGCTGGTTGGCAGTCCATCAATGTTTGTTCGTGATCCTTCTCGTGTCTCTGCCATGGCATGAACGTAGGCCTCTTGAGCGTCGGCCACCATCCGGTTGACAGGGTGACGTGAGGCGCTCATTGAGCTCGGCCACAGAGTGAACAGTCGGGCCAGACTTTGAAGTTACGTCGCGCCGGACGCCGATCGGCGTTGTCCAGACGACCGCCGTCACCGTGACTTCGCCATCGGTCACAGACCGTCGAGGTCGTTCCAGTGCTCCTGCCAACGCCAGTCGATTGGATCAGCGACACGCTGGTATCGAATATCCGTGGACAATCGGATCCGATTGCGTGGATCGACGTTGTCGGTGGAGGCGTGCACGATATGGGCGGAGTGCACCACCACGTCGCCTGCGCGGTAGTCCGTGACCAGCCATCGCGAATCGTATTCGTCCGCGAGTCCGGGAAGGTCGGCGGTGATCGATGCCGCCGGCGCCTTCAGTACGCCTGCGCGCTCTTGCGCCATGACCCGGTGGTGGCTTCCTTCGAGGTAGGCGAGACCGCCGACTTCGAGGGGAACGTCGCCGAGCGGAACCCACAGCGAGAGCACCCGGTCGGTTCCCTCGCGGAGATACACAAGGTCATAGTGGGCCTGTGTTGCGGTGCCGATTCCGCTCTCCCCGGGTCGGATGTGACGGATGATGCGACGTTTGTGAAGGTGCACGTCATCACCGAGGAACCACTCGAACCAGGCACGAATGACGGGATGCGCCGTTAGCGCGGAGTATTGATCGCCGGGGACGATCTCGTCGAACAGGGCACGACGGACGAGCGCGCGGTCGACTTCACCTCCCGAGTCGATGCCCTCCGAGATGCCCTCCGGCGACACCAGACCGGTGACGGCAAGCTTGCCGAAGTAGTACGCGCGAAAGTCGCATACGACGGCCGGATCCAGGAGCCCGGTGAGATAGAGGTATCCGTCGCGACGGAGTCGTCGCCAGAGCGCGTCTTTGTCATTTCGCACGTCGCGCGGTGTCGGTTCGAGCCGCCCTAGGCGCCGTGGGCTCTCGTCGAGGACGTAGCCGTTTGAGGTGAGCATGAGTCCATGTTCGAGGGCGATTGGATGATTCGTCTATGGATTCTCGTCCGAAATTGTTGGATTATTCTGCCGCGTCTTCCATACTTGGACGATTGTGGGCAATTGGGCTGCGTATGCGAATCCGAGCACGGTGTTCGCCGGGCTCGGACTGACATGCTTCGGAGCCGGCGAGTTCACCGGAACCGCCGCCGAGTTTCGCGGCCGCAAGCTGCCGTCACACGGAGCCGTCGTGGTCTCCGCCGGCCGTGGCTGGTATTCCAGCGACGTAGCGGGTGTGGTTGCGTTTTCGGCGCCAACGTTGATCTGGCTCTTTCCAGGAGCCGAGCACGGCTACTGGCCCGCGGTCGACGGCTGGACGGAGCACTGGGTCCTGTTCGGTGGTGCGGCGACACACGCGCTCGACGAACTCGCGGCTTGGAGGCGCTCCGCGCCCGTGGTCGGACTGAACGCGATCCCGCCGACGCTCGCCAGTACGTTCTCGGAACTTCGCACGGCGCTCGACGACACCAGTTCGGTCGGCGTTCTCCGGTCGTCCGCGCTGTGTTACTCCTGGATCGCCGATCTCGCAGCACCCTCGATGCGTTCGTCCGCCCCAAACGTCGTGGAGACATTCACCCGCGAGTCTTCCAGAGCGATGCCGATGGGGCAGCGAGCGCGAATGCTGGGGATGTCCGTGGCTGAGTTGCGGAAGTCGACGATTGAGTCAACGGGGCTCACCCCGCTTCAGCTGCTGATCGAGGCCCGAATAACACGCGCGCAGTCGTTGCTTGCGGAGACCGATCTCGAAGTCAACGCCATAGCTGCACGGGTAGGGTTCACGGATCCGGCATACTTCACCCGCCAATTCGCTCGACGGAGAGGCATCTCGCCGAGCGGGTTCCGCCAAGCGCAGCGCCGAATACCCCGTCCCGAATCAGAGGGCTCACTCGTCACAGACGCATGACTTACTTCCCCGTGGCGACGGCCGATCAGATCGTCCCTGCGGTGTCACCTCGGACGTGTGTGGCCGAGTCTGCGGCCTGTCCGATCAGGCCGATCGTCTCCGGGACCTTCCGATCAGCAGGGTCAGCCCGCCCGCGATGGTCACCGCTAATGCTCCGAAGAGCCAGCCGACGACATCCGATCCGGTGTCCGGCAGGGTGCCGCCGCCGGAGCCGCCGCTTGGCGCATCGGCCGCGTTGGTCAGCAAGAGGGCGATGGTCTGATCCGTGCCGATCGTGATGGTGGGATCCGTCATCACCCTCCCGTCGACGGTCCACGTCGGCGTACCCCATGTGACGCCCGCGATGTCCGGCGGAGTCGCCTCGACGAATGTCACGGTGGATCCTGTCGGGATTCCGCTCACAGTCGACGCGTCCCCTGGCGTGACGGTGAGAGTCTGGGACGGACTGCCGTCGACGGTGTAGGTCACCGTGAACCGCGTGTCGCTCGGAACAGCGGGTGCCGCGCTCCCCGACACCGTCTTCGTCACGCTGAATCCGCCGGTCTGTGTCAGAGAGGCGACGTTCTCCAGGCTGAGCGCGATCCGTGTACCGGTCTCCGCTGTGAAGCTCACGTAACCGTCGGGACCCGGTTCAACGGGCTGCCCGTCGATCGTCCACAGCGGTGTGCCCCAGGTGATGCCTGCGATGTCCGGCATCGGGCCTTCCTTGACGTGAACGGTGATGCCGGTGTTCAGGTGTCCGAAGACGACAGGCACGCCCACCTGGACGAGCTGCGTTTGCTCGGGTCCATTGTCCACGTGGTAGAGCACGGTGAACTGGGTATCGGCGGGCACCGACGATGCACCGTCCCCCGTCACCGTCTTCATGCCCTGAAGCGTGCCGAATCCGTTGGCGGTGTTGGTCAGGATCAGGCCGATCGTCTCGCCGCCTTGGATGACGATCGTGACGTTGCCATCGGCATCCGGAGCCAGTGGGACGCCGTCGAGCGTCCAGGCCGGCGTCGACCACTCGATGCCGGGAAGGTCGGGTAGTGGACCCTCATGCACGGTGATGGTGGTGCCCGCGGGGATGTCATCGATAGTCGCCGAGTCGCCGCCGTGGAACGTGATGGTCTGTTCCGGACCGCCGTTGACGCTGTAGGTCGCGGTGTAGTCCACGTCGGCGACGTCGTCGACTGCGCTGCCGGCCACCTGCTTCGAGACCGTCAGAGAGCCGACGGCCGTCGCCACGTTCTCCAGTCCGATGTCGACTGTGTCTCCTCCAGTGAGCGAGAACGTCACGTTCCCGTCGGCGTCAGGAGCGACCGAACCCCCGTTGACGGTCCACACCGGGGTCCCCCAGGAGACGCCCGTGACAGGCGGCATCGTCGTCTCGCGAATCGTGATCGTGTCCGACGGATCGAGACCGCTGACCTCCGCAGGATTCTCAGGGCTCACGGTGAGTGGAATCCAGTCGCCGCCGTTGATGCGGTATTCCAGACCGAACTCGGTGTCCGACGGCACGACGGTCGCGCCGCTGCCGGCGACCGTCTTGGTCACGGTGAATCCGGCCGGGGTCGAGGACGCCGTGTTCGTCACCACCAGGGCGACCGACGGATGGGTCGCGTCAATGGTGAAAGTCGTGTCGCCGTTCCACGTGACGTCCGTCCATGCCAGTCCAGGCGGGAGCATCGAGCCGTCCGGCGGTACCTCCGCCACAGCGATCGTCGTGCCGTAGGGGAACTCGATGCCCGGGCTCGCTGGCGCGGCGCCCGCCGCGATCTGGAGTGTGCCTGGATGCACCGATCCGTCTGGATACGTGGCGACGTAGCCGACCGTGAAGGTCGTCGACAAGAGCTCACCTGCTGTTACGCCCGCCAGCGCCTTCGCCACGGAGAACGTACCGCTCTGGCCACTGATGTCGCAGGGAATCGCGCTCGAGAACATGTACGAATGCATCTCCCCAGCGCCCGAAAGGTTCACCGTTCCTCCCAGCACCTGACCGTCCCACGGGGCGGCAGAGATGGTGAGGTCGGCGTTGGGCGCGTAGACCGATCCGTCGACGCGCCCACCGCTGTGGATGTTCAGGGGACCTGTCACGCGAGACGCATCCCACAAGACGAACGGCGAGTACGTGCCCTGCGGATCGATCGAGGGGCCTGGGATATCCGTCGTACCCGCCGGAACGACGATGATCAGCGGTGTCGTGGCATCCGGCACGGTGCCGGCGAACTGAATCTTGTCTGCGCCGATGAGGTCGGTGTAGTCGATGTAATTGGGCACACCAGGCGTGAGCTCGGAGAGGACGAAGCGCCCTCCGCCGGCATCCACCGCGGTCAGCTGATGTCCAGTGCCTCCAGGAGCGGGAATGTTCGCCAAGCATTGAGCAACTTGGTCCATAGAGGCCTGCGCGTTACGCCCGACGTAGTCGGCGACGACATCCTCCGTGCTCGTGCCGCCCGCCGTGGTGTTGTAGGTGAAGATGCTGCCGTTGCCAGCGGAGGTGGTCGGCGGTGTGGCATCGGCAGGATAGGTCTGGTTCTGCGAGTCGATGAGCGGCGGTGCGTCAGCGTCGGCCGGGTTGAGTCCGTATCTGAGGAAGCCGCCGCGCGCGAACGAGGTGAATAGTGTGTTCCGCTCGACGACTTTGAGATCGCCGATCTGCGACGGCTCCGTCGCCCCGGCATTGGTGATGTTGATGCGGCCCGGATTCTGCGCCGGATTCGGGTTGTAGCTGCCGATCAGCAGTCGTGTCGGATCGTTGTCGATCGTCGGCGGGATGTATGCCCCTGTGCCGGCGATGACGTGCGCGATCTGATACGTCGCCGACGTGCCCATGGTGAGCTCGCCGCCGACGGCGATGCTGCCCTCCGTCTCACTGTTCGAGAGAGTCGCGTCACCACGCGAATAGACGGTGAAACCACCATTGACGGTCATCGGATTGACCATCGTCGGGTCCGCGGCATGTGCCGCCGTGGGTGCTGATGCGGCTTCGGCGACCGAGAACATCGCCCCGACCAGCAACGCTGCTGACAGAACAGAAAGGGCTCTTCGGGTCCTAGACGTATGCATGGCCCCCCACAGGATGCAGCCGGGCGCGAGCCCGGGTGCATACGAGTGTAAACGGACCGAGGGCATGCCGGGCATCCCAGACAGAGGGCATCGGGCCCGTCGGTGGACATGTCCTCAGCGGCGTGCGCTCACGTCACGCCGCGGACGTCACCGCGTCGAGGATCCTGTCGTACGGGTACACGAGCCCTCGACCGTTGCCCAACCCGGTCCTTCATCTCGACCTTGGAGAGCCCCTCCTTCCGCATCCGATACACGCCACCGAGACGCTTCGCATGGGCTTCGAGCGGCCGCTCAGTGCCAGCCGTTCGCCCACAGTTCCGCAACGGAAGCGCAGTTGCACCGAATGGGCGAGTACCTAAAGCAAAGGCCCCGACATCCCAGTGTTTTCAAGGGATTCGGGGCCTTAGCCGCGGCGGTACCGGTGAGATTTGAAATCGAATCAAATCCCAATACCCGGTTGAGGAGGAACTTTAAATACCTGATAGTTCGGTGTTTTTAGATTACTGCGACGCTGCACGATCGGCTAAGAATTCGAACAATTGTGGGCAAAGTGTGGGCAAACCGCCCAGGCCGGTCCGATGACGAGGCGCTGGTAAGCGGAGGCAGAGGCCATAGTCGAGGATACGCATTCGGATCGGTAACGGGACTTCCTCGCCAGGGAGTATCGGAATATGACGATCGTTTCGAGTCGCCACCAAATGAGCGCGGGGCTGCTACATGGCCGACCGACGCCGTACCCAGTTCAAGGCACATTCGTTACCCTCGCCCTGGTCCGGCCGGCCAACTCGATACGCTGGTCGATGCCACGATGCCACGATGGCGCAAACGGCCGAGCTCCGCTTCGGCAGCGGAGGATTTCAGTGGGGATCGGTCTCGCGGACCTAGCAGGGTTGCTCAACATGGGTCCGTTCATGTACGCGTGGTACCAGCAGACCGAAGCTGTCGTCGGGTTCGCTCCGCAGAAGCCGCACGCGATGCGCCCGATCATTGTGCGCCATTCGCCCCCGTCTGGTCCGCTGGCATACGTCTTCGCGCGCACATCAAGTCTCGATCGCGTCGAGGTGCGCAACCCTGGGCATGACCACCATGAGGAATGGCCGAGGTGCTGGCTGCGCGACGAGGGCAACATCGTCGTCTCGCGCCCGCTCCCTGTTGCCACGGATGCACTCGATGAGTCACACCGTCTGTGTAGTGAGGACGACCAAGCAACCATCGACTCGGTGAAAGCAGCGCGGTGGCAGACGAAGTGATTCCTGGAGGCCCGCTCGCGGACGTCAACCAGGAGATCGACCTCGCCGATGTCGAAGCCGGTGACTTGCAAGCCCTAATCGACGAGCATTCCCGACAGGGTCTCGGCACCCTCTGGCTCTACCAGATCAGGAAAGCGACACCGCGTGTCGCACGTCGCTACAGCCCTGGTTACTACGCGCGCTCCTCGGCTTGGGATGACGATGCGATCAACGACCTCGTTCAGGACGTCGTTGAGCGCATGATCACCAAGGGCCAAGCCGAGTACATCTGTGACGCTGCGAACGACTTCGACCACGCACGGGCGCTGATCTATCGCCAGGTACGGATGACCCTCATCGACCGGAGACAACGGACTGTCGTGGACAACCTGTACGACCGGGCTGTCGATCGGCTCGGTGCGGCGCCGTTCGAGCAGGTGAGGAAGAAGCCGAGGTCCTGGCGCCTTATCGGCTCCGAAGCGGAACCTATTCCGTATACCAGCCGGCTTACCGCATCGCTTGCGGCGCTCCCCCGCCTGCCTGGTAACGGTGCCGAGAGGGCGAGTGCGCTCTGGACAGCAGAGACGATGACTGATGCGCTTACCCTGTTGTGTGGTGCTGTCGGCGAGGTCGAGGAGTCCGATCTCAAGAGGATTTTCGACGAAGCTTTGACAGTCTTCGCAACAGCAGAGGTTGTCTCTAATGACGCTGGTGCTCAGGACCGGTCCGCCGAACTCGACCCGGGCGAGCTGACCCTGGCGAACGATCTGGCGGAGCGGATCGTCGCGGCGCTCACCAAGGAGGAAGCAACCATGCTGGCTGGTAAGTGGATCGGCGACTCGGATGGCGACATCGCGCGCCGCCTTGGAGTTAGCCGTCCCACTGCTGCCAAGTACAAGGACTCCGCGTTCGAGAAAGTTCGTGCTGAGCTGGCAGACCAGACCGAAGCACTCATCAGCGAAGCATTCGGGCGGCTTCAGTCGCTCGTCATCCGCAAGGCAGAAGGAGGTGCCGCATGACCGAGATCGAAGTCGGCGGTATCTACCGCGCGGTCGCGATGGACAGGAACTCGCCTTCCGCGCTCGTACTTGTGACCGACATTGACACATCCACGCAGTCCACAACGGTCACGCTCCTCAGCCCCGACATGGAATTCGGTAGCAATACCGACCTTGTCCTGACAGGCGACGAGATCGGCCGCGCCTACGACCTGCTCGCTGAATCGGACATCTTCGGGTACGCCTGGTTCGTGCAGCTCGATCGACGCGTCGGACGCGTGGACACGGACGTACTCCAAGCACTCGATGCTCTTCGCGACGAGGAAGCCGTTGACCGACCGCTCGCAGGACCGCCTGTAGTCGAGCGGACGGACCCACGGTGGAGCTTCAAGGTTCACGAACTGAAGCGGCTTCAGACTCTCACAGCGGACTGCACGCACGACCTCATCGATGGCGATCGGGTCCCGGAAATCGACGCAAACGCGCTGCGGGTGCCGGAGACCGAGGCGGAGAAGGAAGCCTTCGAGGAGTTCGTCGTCGGGGCGGTCGAGGAAGTCGAGCGGGGAGCAGCTCGGATTCCTGGATGGCTTGTCGAGATCGCCATTGACGAGGAGCTCCGAGACGCGTACCGCGCGGCCGGCCTGTTCAACGCGCTTCGCCTTCTGATGAAGTACGCGGACACCGCAAGCGTTCCCAGCAGGGCGCCAACCAGGACGACGCTCGGCGCGTATGCGGAACTTCAGGTCGAATACGCCGCGTCGGCGGGTTACTCAAACATTTGGCTACTCGGCCGGTCGACTGACATTCACGGGCCGATAGAGGCGCGCCCGGCGCGCACGCAGGCCGGTCGCCTCATCCAGGTCGCCCTCGTCTCCACCATCGCGCACGTCACCCAGTACCGGGAGGTCTACGCATGAGCAATCCCATCTTCGAGCGCCGCGTGCCGTTCGCGACGCGACGCGGAATCAGCCTTCGGCGGTGGCGCCTCCAGAACTTCAAGTCCGTGCGGAATGCCGAGGTTGAGCTCCGACCGCTCACCGTAGTTGTCGGTGCGAACAGCGCTGGCAAGAGCACGCTCCTCCAGAGCATTCGTGCGGCAAGCCAAGCAACGGGCACGGCCGGATACCTCTACCCGCTCAATGGACGCGGGGTTCGGCTCGGCACGGTCTCCGAAGTCAAATACCGCGGTCCGAGCAGCGACGAGGAACCGCTCATTATCGGAGCGGACTTTGAGATTCAGGCGCCTCGCGGGATCTATCGCGACGGAAGGGCTATTGGCTCTACGCAAACCGCTCCGGTGCTTGCGACTCTGTCGTGGGAGGTCAAGCTTGGCGAGTCGTCGCGGCAGAAGGGCATCGCGAAGATCGAACGCCTCAACGTCGATTTGAAACCAGCAGATCACGACACGCTCCCGCGGCAAGCGCCTCGTCTTGATCGGGCATGGGTGCTCGCGATTGCTGACGACGACGCCGAGGATCTGGTGCCGCTGGACGAGGACGACGATGCGCGCTCAATCCCGCACTATTTCTCTGGCCAGTTCGCTGGGGCGAATGGCAACCTCCTTGAGGTCGTGGACATCCTCGTCGAAGGCGGTTTTCCGCTGGACGCGTCGGTGATGCGTCCCCGCGCTGAAGTCCTCTTCGAGACCTGGCGCGAAATGCTGCTGCGCCGCTCGATCCACGGGCGTGACGAGGTCGAGCACGACCTGCTCACGGTCGTGAACGCGATCGACGAGGTGAGCCGGATACTTCTGGAGGTGCACGCCGCCGTCGCGGAAGCCACGAGCGAGTACGCCGATGCGGTTCGATTCGAGTTGAGTTCGAAGTCACCCGAAACGCGCACAAGGTTCGACCTCAACATCGCATCGGCGGAGAGCTTCGGCGATGAGGTGGTCAAGGAACTGACGAAGGGTGGCGTGCAGGGCGAGGTCCCTTTCCCTCATCGTCTGGACGATCTCGGCAGGGCGTCGAATCTCGCGTCCTCGTACCTCAGGAGTGGAATTCGGTACCTCGGCCCACTCCGTGAGGAACCGCGTGCGGCCTACGCCGACTCGCCCGAAGGCGACGACAGTTATGTCGGCTCCAAGGGTGAGTTCACCGCATCCGTGCTGCAACGCCATGGTGACCGCAAGGTCAGCGTCCCGACCCCGGACGATGAGGGAGCGATCAAGACCCCGCGCCGCCCGATTCAGCTCATGACCGCAGTGAGCCGCTGGACGAAATACCTCGACATCGGCGAGAGCTTTTCGGTCTCTGACCAGGGGCGCTTCGGCATCCAGATGCAGGTGCGGCAGGCGGATGTCGAGGGCGACCTCGACCTCACTAGCGTCGGCACTGGCGTGAGCCAGTTGCTGCCCGTGATCGTGATGTGCGTGCAGGCCCCTGCGGGCTCGCTCCTGCTTATCGAGCAGCCCGAACTTCACTTGAACCCGAGGGTGCAGCAACGACTGGCCGACTTCCTGTTGGCGATGGCGCAGAGCGGTCGACACCTGATCGTCGAGACGCACAGCGAGTACCTCATCTCGCGGCTCCGCAGGAGAGTCGCAGAGGACGAGATGGACAGGCTCCAGGAGACGATCGGCATCTACTTCGCCAAGCGCGTGGAGGGTGCGACCACCTACGAACTCGTCCAGCAGAACGAGTTCGGCGGCATCGATAAGTGGCCGGAGAATTTCTTCGACCAGGCTACCGAGGAGGAACACGCGATCCTCTCCGCAGCGGTCAGGAAGCGCCGCGCAAAGGCCGCAGGGGCCGAGTAGCCACCTCCTTCACAACCGCCGAGCCAAGCCGGATTGGTCTTGACGTCGGGCCGAGAGGCAATGACACCCAGGAAGAAGGGAGGCGCCGTATGGCGCGAGTTGCACGTAAGACCGAGACGAAGACTCTGGAGCAGAAGCTCTGGGATGCCGCCGACGCTCTGCGCGGAAATCAGGAGCCGAGCGAGTACAAGCACGTCGTGCTCGGCTTGGTGTTCCTCAAGTACATCTCCGACCGGTTCGAGGGTCGGCGTAAAGAGATCGAGGTCGAACTCCTCGCCGACGGCCTCAACCCCGAGCAGGTTGAGCGCCTCGTCGAGAATCGCGACGAGTACACCAGCCATTCCGTCTTCTGGGTTCCCGCGGCCGCAAGGTGGAGCGTCATCCAAAGGGCCGCAAAGCAACCCGAAGTTGGCGAGTCTATCGACAACGCGATGGACCTCATCGAGCGCGAGAACCCGTCGCTCCGCGGCGTCCTGCCTCGCAACTACGGCCGCGAGGACCTCGACAAGGGCCGCCTCGGCCAACTAGTCGACATCATAGGCTCGATCGGCTTCACGCGCAGCGACGACCACGGTTCTGACGACGTGCTTGGGCGCGTATACGAGTACTTTCTCGGCCAATTCGCCGGCAAGGAGACCGGCAAGGACGCTGGAGCGTTCTATACTCCCCGTTCCATCGTCAAGACCCTGGTCGAGATGCTAGAGCCCTACCACGGCCGCGTCTATGACCCGGCGTGCGGTTCAGGCGGCATGTTCGTGCAATCCGCCGAGTTCGTGAAGGCCCACGGCGGAAAGCGCAACGACATCTCTGTCTACGGCCAGGAGTTCACCGCGACCACCTGGAAGCTCGCGAAGATGAACCTTGCCCTGCGCGGCATCGACGCCGACCTCGGGGACAGGTCGGCGGACTCTTTCTCCCAGGACCTCCATCCAGACCTCCGTGCAGACTACGTCATCGCAAACCCGCCGTTCAATGTCTCCGACTGGTGGAACGCGAAGCTCACCGACGACCCGCGTTGGAAGTACGGCACCCCGCCCGAAGGCAATGCCAACTTCGCCTGGGTGCAGCACTTCCTTTACCACCTGAACCCTCGCGGCACGGCAGGCTTCGTCCTGGCCAACGGATCGCTCAGCTCGAAGCAGAGTGGGGAAGGTGAGATTCGCCGCAAGCTGGTTGAGGCCAGCCTGGTGGACTGCATTGTCGCAATGCCCCCAAAGCTCTTCTTGAACACACCGATTCCGGTCTCGCTGTGGTTCGTTTCCAAGGATCGAGGCGGCAACGGCCACCGCAAGCGTGATGGTGAGGTTCTCTTCATCGACGCCCGTAAGTTGGGGCATCCGGTGAGCCGCAAAGTCATTGAGCTTGGTGACTCCGACATCCAGGCAATTGCCGGGGCCTACCGCTCTTGGCGCAATCACGACGGAAGGTATGAGGACATCCCGGGATTCGCTAGGGCCACAACCCTGGACGAGATTGCCAGTCACGACTTCGTGCTGAACCCTGGCCGCTACGTCGGAACCGAGGAACCCGAGGCCGACAACGAGCCGATTGATGAGAAGATCGAGCGCCTCACCTCGGAGCTTTTCGCGGAGTTCGATCGTAACCAAGAGTTTGAGAATGAGGTCAGGCGACGACTGGAGGCGCTTGGTGAGTGAGTGGGTGACGCAGCCTCTTCGGGACCGCACCGTGAACCATGACCGCCAACGTATTCCCGTCACGGGCACGGACCGGCGTCGGGGCCCATTTCCGTACTACGGTGCGAGCGGCGTTGTTGATTGGGTCGATGACTTTATTTTCGAGGGCCTGCATCTCCTTGTTGCGGAGGACGGTGAGAACCTTCGTTCCCGGAAGACACCCATTGCTTTCCTTGCGGACGGTCAATTCTGGGTAAATAACCACGCTCACGTGTTACAGGCGAATCCTGCGAATGATCTCCGGTACCTCGCCTACGCACTTGAGTCCAGCGACGTGTCGGCCTACATCACGGGGTCGACTCAGCCGAAACTGAGTCAGTCGGCCCTCAATCAGATTCCGATTTCAGCGCCAGACCTTGCTGAGCAGACAGCCATCGCTGACACCCTGACTGCCTTCGATGACAAGATCCAGTCAAATCGGCGGATTGCTGAGAAATTGCAGGAACTGCTCGACGCACTCTCAAGCCGGGCGGGGCTATGGTTCGCTTCTCGGCCGCTGGGTGAACTAGCCAAACTCAGCAAGGCGACGGCCGATCCGGCGCCCCTAGGCGACTCGCTGGTTGACCATTTCAGCCTTCCGGCTTTCGACCTCGGTTGTCTGCCGGAGCGAGTTGAAGCATCCAAGATCAAGAGCAACAAGCTCAGCCTTGGCAGCACGACCCTCCTGGTATCACGTCTGAATCCGAAGACAAACAGGACATGGTGGGCGGTTCCGCAGCGCGACGCAGTTGCGCTAGCTTCAACGGAGTTTGCCGCTCTGCTACCAAAGCCGGGCGTGACCCTCGCCGCCTTGTGGCTGGCGGTCAGGGACGAGCGATTCCGGGGTGAGATCACCAGACGAGTGACTGGTACGTCCGGAAGCCACCAGCGGATACGGCCGGACGATTTGCTCTCCGTAAAGGTGCCGGATGTGTCCCAGCTTGACGGGCCGAACGTTGCTTTGGCCGCCGACTTGTTGAGGCTAGTCGAGGCGAGGCGTCGGGAGACTCAAATGCTCGTAGCAACGCGAGACGCGCTTCTTCCGGAGCTCCTATCTGGCCGTATCCGTGTCCCTGTGGAGGCGGAAGCATGAGTGAGCTCGATGTCGCCTGGGCAATCGCGGAGCTTGAGGCATCCGTCTATGCATCAGGCATGGACGGCATGTATCAGCGGGAGTCGGACGAGGTGGTCGCGGAGCACGCTCACGTAACCGAGCAGATTCTTGATCGAGTTCTTTGTGATTGGCGGACTAGGGGATACGAGCGGTCGCGGAAGTTCCGGGACTGCGACCGGCGGGCACCGCTGCGTGATGCGGCGAGCCGCGGGATCGCCGCCCTCAAGCGTCGGGACGAACTTCGGGAAAGGCTTGGTGATTCGGCCCCACACATCTCGGCTGGCGACTTCCATCTGTGGATCTGGAGCGTCGCATCGTCGCTCTGGCAGTCTGGACACTATCGAGAGTCTGTCGAGGGCGCGATTCGGAAGCCCAATGCAGAGGCTCAGAACAAGCTTCGCCGCCGCGACATCAGCGTGACCGACCTCTTCAATCAGGCGTTCAGCGAGCAGCCTCCGGCAGCTGGGAAGCCTCGGCTTCACCGCATGAAGGACGGTAGCAGCACCACCTTCAAGTCAGTCCAGCGTGGCGCGCGCACATTCGCGGGGGGTGTCTTCGCGGGCATCCGACACCCGCTGGCTCACGTGGTACACCACGAGATGTCGGAGCAGCGGGCCCTCGAATACCTCGCTCCCCTGAGTGTGCTTGTCCGCTCGGTCGATGACGCCACCTTGGAGACCGCATCATGAGCTCCTTCAACGAATCCGTCGTCGAGCAGGCCGCGCTGGAGTGGCTTGCCGATCTCGGCTACCAGACCTTCTATGGGCCCAACATCGCGCCAGGTGGAGACGGACCGCAGCTCCGCGACTCGTTTGCCGACGCCGTCCTGATCGACCGACTCGTGCCGACGGTCCGCGGGCTGAATCAGGGCATAGAGCCCGCCGTCATCGACCAGGCGATTAGGCGACTGCTCCGGCCCGAATCGCAGAACCCGATCGACGAGAACTACCGCATCCACCGCTTCCTAATTGAGGGCGTTCCGGTCGAGCACCGCGGCGCTGACGGGCAGACCCGCACCGTCCGGGTGAAGCTCATTGACCTCGACACCCCCGAAGCGAACGACTGGGTCGCGGTCAACCAGTTCACGATCGTGAAGGAAGGCAAGAATCGCCGGCCGGACGTCGCCGTCTTCGTCAACGGATTGCCGCTCGCCCTCTTCGAACTTAAGAACCCGGCGGACGAGAACGCCGACATGAAGGGCGCCTGGAATCAGGTCCAGACCTACCGGACCGACATCGCCCCGATCTTCGACTACAACGCGCTTACCGTCATCTCTGACGGCGTCGCAAGCGCAGCAATGAGTTCCTTCACGGGAGCCTTCGAGCACTACGCGCCGTGGAAGACGATTGACGGGCGCACCGTCGTTCCCGACCGGCCTGCGCTGGAGGTGCTGATCCGCGGCGTCTTCGAACCGAAGCGGTTCCTCGACATCTTGCGGAACTTCATTGTCTTCAGTGACGAGACCGTCACCGACAAGGTAACCGGCCAGCCGATGCGCTCGCTCGTCAAGCGCGTCGCGAAGTACCACCAATACTGGGCCGTGAACACCGCCGTCGAGTCGACCGTGAAGGCGGCGAGCCCCGACGGCGACAAGCGCGGCGGCGTGGTGTGGCACACCCAGGGCTCCGGCAAGAGCTTCGAGATGGTCTTCTACGCGGCCAAGATCATGCGGGACCCGCGCATGGAAAACCCGACCCTGGTCTTCATCACCGACCGGAACGACCTCGACGACCAACTCTTCGGCGAGACCTTCGCCCCGGCGACGATCCTCCCGGAGCGTCCCGTCCAGGCGGAGAACCGTGCCCACCTGCGCGAGCTGCTGAGGGTCGCATCTGGCGGCATCATCTTCTCCACGCTGCAGAAGTTCGCCCCCGACGAGCAAGGTGACACGAACCCAGTGCTCACCGACCGGCGGAACGTGATCGTTGTGGCCGATGAGGCCCACCGCTCCCAGTACGGCTTCACCGAAACCCTCGACTCCGCGGGGCGGCTCAAGGTCGGCCTCGCGAAGCACATGCGTGACGCACTCCCCGGCGCGACCTGCCTCGGCTTCACCGGCACCCCGATCGAGACGACCGACAAGTCGACGCGCGCCGTGTTCGGCGACTACATAGACATCTACGACCTCACCCGCGCTGTCGAGGACGGGGCGACCGTCAAGATCTATTACGAGCCCAAGCTCGTGAAAGTCGGGCTCAGCGAGAAGATCGAGGCCGACCTCGACGACCTCGCCGACGAAATCACCGAACAGGTCGAAGAGACCGCGGCCTCGGCCGCGAGGTCACGTTGGGCGCGACTCGAGGCAATCGTCGGCGCGGAAGAGCGCCTCGACCTGGTCGCCAGCGAGATCGTCGAGCATTGGGAGAAGCGCCGCGAGTCGATGATCGGCAAAGGCATGATCGTCTCCATGAGCCGCCGCATTGCGGTCAAGCTCTACGAAAAGATCGTTGCGCTGCGGCCCGACTGGCACAGCGACGATCACATGACCGGCAAGATCAAGGTGATCATCACGGGGTCTGCGGCCGACCCGCAGGAGTACCAGCCGCACCTGTACGACAAAGCCACCCGCAAGGAGATCCAGCTCCGCGCCAAGAACCCCGAGGACGAGCTGGAACTCGTCATCGTGCGCGACATGTGGCTCACCGGCTTCGACGCTCCGGCAATGCACACGATGTACGTCGACAAGACGATGCAGGGTGCCGGCCTCATGCAGGCGATCGCCCGGGTCAACCGCACGTTTCGCGACAAGCCGGGCGGGCTCATCGTCGACCTCGTCGGCGTGTACGCCAGCCTCCAGGAGGCGCTCAAGGTCTACTCGCCTTCCGATCGCGACCAGGCTGGCGTGCCCATCGACAAGATGGTCGCCGTCATGCTGGAGAAGCACGACATCGTCACGTCGCTCCTGCACGGTGTCACCTTTGACTCCTCTCCCGACCTCACCGCTGCCGACCGCCTGGCGCAGTACGCCAAGGTACTCGACTTCGTGATGGCCGACCCCGATCGTACGAAGCGCTACAACGACCAGGTGCTCGCGCTGGCCAAGGCGTTCGCGCTCTGCGGCGCGCGTGACGAGGCCGTCGCCATCCGCAACGATGTGCGACTCTTCATCGACGTGCGGGCCGCCATCCTCAAGGTGCTCGACCCCGATTCGGGACGCAGCGGCTCAGGGGCGGTCGATGTCGACACCGCGATCGGGCAGCTGGTCAACGAGGCTGTCTCCGGCGATCAGGTCATTGACATCTACAAACTCGCCGGAGTCAATACTCCTGAGCTGTCGATCCTGTCCGATGAGTTCCTCGACGGGCTTGCTGACAGGGACAAGCCGAACCTCCAGATCGGGCTGCTGCGCCGCCTTCTCGACGACCGCATCCGAACGATCAAGCGAACCAACGTCGTGCAGACCCGGAAATTCTCCGAGATGCTGGACGAGGCGATCAACCGGTACAACAACCGGTCGCTGACATCCGCCGAGATCATCGCCGAACTGGTCACGCTCGCCAAGCAGATGCGCGCCGATATCCAGCGCTACGAGGTGCTCGGGCTGGGCGAGGACGAAATCGCCTTCTACGACGCCGTCGCGCAGAACGAGTCGGCTGTCACCGAACTCGGCGACGAGACCTTGAAGGCCATTGCCCGTGACCTCGTGCACACGATCCGCGACAACTGGTCCATTGACTGGGACGTCAAGGAGAGCGTGCGCGCCAAGATGCGCTCCGCTGTCCGGCGCATCCTGGTCCGCTACGACTACCCGCCCGACGCCGAATTCGAGGCGATCGAGCTTGTGGTCGAACAGGCTGAGATCTTCGCCGCGAACGACGAGGACTTCTCCTTCTGAGGCCTTTACATCCTCCTGGTCAGGCCGGATTGACCTATGTGACACAGGAAGGAGGTAGCCATTGGAGCAGATCAAGTGCCCGCACTGCGGAGCAGTGTTCACCATGGGCGAGGCGCAGTATGCCAACATCGTCGCGCAGGTGCGTACGAAGGAGTTCGACCAGGAACTCCATACACGGCTCGCCGAGGCGGAGAAGGCCAAGCAGACCGAGATCGAACTGGCTGAGGCGAAGGTCGCCCAGCAGGCGCAGCAGGCTGCCACTCAAAAGGACGCTGAGATTCAGCGTCTGAGGAACGAGGTCGAGGGCGCCGGGAAGGCCCAGTCACTCGCCATCGCCGAGGCCGCCAAGGAGGCACAGAAGGCGCTCGGCGAGAAGGACGCGCAGATCGAGCGGCTCAGGGCCGAGATCGACGGCGCGGGTACCGCGCAGCAGCTCGCCGTTACGAAGGCTTCCGAGGAGGCACAGAGGACGGCGGCCGAGAAGGACACCGAAATCATGCGGCTGCGCGGCGAAGTCGAGAAGGCTGGCACGAGCCAGGAGCTGGCCGTCACGAGGGCCGTCTCGGAGCTGCAGCAGAAACTCACCTCGGCTGAGAGTCAACTCGAGCTCCATGCCGCCGAGCAGGAGGTAAAGGAGTCGGCACTAAAGGAGTTGCACTCCAAGGAGGTTGCACTCCTCCAGGAGCAGGTCGAGCAGTACCGCGACTTCAAGGCGCGACAGTCGGTGAAGCTGCTCGGCGAGTCGCTCGAACAGCACTGCGAGACCGAGTTCAACCGCGTCCGAGCGATGGCGTTCCCCAACGCCAAGTTCGGCAAGGACAACGACATCTCCACCGGCACCAAGGGCGACTACATCTTCCGCGACTTCAGCAACGACAGGGTCGAGTACATCTCGATCATGTTCGATATGAAGAACGAGGCCGACACCACGTCGACCAAGAAGAAGAACATCGACTTCTTCGCGAAGCTCGACAAGGATCGCCGTGACAAGGGCTGCGAGTACGCCGTGCTCGTGTCCATGCTCGAAGAAGGCTCCGACCTGTACACCGGAATCACCGACGTCTCCCACGAGTACCCGAAGATGTTCGTCGTCCGGCCGCAGTTCTTCCTCGCCATCATCGCGCTGCTCAGGGGTGCAGCGCAGGAGACGATCTCGGTTCGCGCCGAACTGGAGCAGGTCAAGCAGCAGAACATCGACATCACAATGTTCGAGCAGAGCCTCGACGACTTTAAGAAGGCATTCGGGCGCAATTGGCGCCTCGCGTCCGACGGGTTCGAGGAAGCCATCAAGCGCATCGACGAGGCCATCAAGGACCTGGAAAAGACGAAGGAGGCGCTGCACAAGTCGGCGAATAACCTCCGTCTCGCCAACGACAAGTCCGAGGAACTCACGATCAAGAGGCTCACGCGCGGGAACGAAACTATGAAGGCCAAGTTCGCCGAGCTCGAAGGTCCGGAGACCCCCGAAGCAGCCTGACATCCGCAGGGGTGCTCCTCGTTCCGTCTTGGGCGTGGGGCACCCCCAACGGATTGCGCCGCACGGTCCAATCACTCGTTACTGACTCCGGCCGCACAGCGCCCTCCGCCTGGCAAGCGTTCCCTCCAATCACCCTGCCGACTCCGCCCGGCCAACGACTATTGCGTGGACCCGTTCAGCATCCCGAGCGCGGATGCTTCGACGGCCCTGTTTACTGGGCAGCACCGAGGTCTCTCCCCCCACATCTGCAACGCGAGAATGGGCGATATGGCGTGGTTAATGCCCATGTCACGAATGAATGAAAGCTCCGGAGGCCCCCCATGTGTCCGAGATTGAGAGGATTCTTGACCTGTGGTCGACTACGTTATGCGTCCGTTGCCCCGACAGGTCGGATCGTCTGGGAGCGCTGCGGTTCAATTCTGCAAAGAGTGGATGGTTTATCTCGGCGAGGATGACACGGTCATCGCGTCGGGCGAGACGGCTGCGATCTGTGATCTGTACAGCTCACGCTACGTCGCGCTGGTTCAGAACCGGATCGGAAACATCGAGATTCCTCTCGTACAGCGGGCGATAGCCCTGGGTACGGCCGATGGACGCCGCGCCTTGGTGTTCCACTCCGGGGGCTGCCTCATCGACGCCGCGCGACTTGCGGACGCGCACGGGATCGCACTGATCACGTACATGTCGCAGTCGGGTGATATTGCGGCACGAAATCGGGTGGCCGTACCGATTTGCCGTTCCTACCGTCTGCCGTAGAGGGGTGGGCCTTGCACGGAAACCCCAGCTGGCGCCGCTTGTCTAGGGGTCACCAGCGCGGCCGAGCGGTTGAGTTCTTCGCGTGCGGCGTTGCGGGACGCTTCGATGGTGGGTTCGATGGTCCCGCGTTGCATCATCTCAGTGAGCTCAGCGGTCGCTGCCTCCGGTGTGGGGGCGGTGAGGATGATGTTGTTGGAGAGTCGTCCGCGGGTGAGACCGACGTAGAGCCCCGCGGCGTCAACACCGGGTCCGACGATCGAACGGTCTGTGGTTTCACCTTGCGCACCGTAGACGGTGGAGGCGTAGCCGAGGTGAATGTGCTGTGCGGCGTAGTCGTGGCTGACTTTCCGAAACTGGGTCGAGTCGTTCAGACCGGCCAGCACGAGACCCTCGTTGGTGATCTGGTGGAGAATCCAGTTCTGCCGGTTCTCGACTCCCGAGGGCTGGTTGTTGCGACGCGTCTGCACGATGTCGCCTTGCAGAAGGGTTTGCCCGGCCTGCCCGACAGCGACCTTACCCGTTGTGAGTGCACCGGTCTGGACACGTCGGGCCTGGATGGACTCATTCACTGCCTGAGCTTCGCTGAGTGTCGCGGTAACGAGGGAGATGGTCTCGCGCCGGTTCGTTGCCTCGAACCACGCGTCGGTCATCGCTCCTTCGACTGCACGGGTGTTGTTGACCAGCTGGACGTGTCCAGTCTCCACGAGGCGGGCTGCCAGGTCGTTCCGGTCCTGTTCCGTTTCGGAACGTCTTAGCTCAAGCGTGAATCGTCCCCACTCCGGATCTTTGAACCTATGCACATCCAGAAGCTCAACCGAATCCCTACTCCGGCGCCAAATGAGTTCCATGGCGCCGGAGTGACCGACCGGCAACGCTTGCTTCGGATCACCGACTGCTGCGATACCAGCACCTGTTTCGTGCGCGAGTTTGACGAGCGCGTTGGCGGCATCGAGGTCGAGCATGCCGGCCTCGTCCACCACGACCCGATCTCCCGGGCGTAACACACGATCCCGGACGCCCTCGAACGGTTGCTGCGTGGTCGGGTCGATTTCACCGATGTTGAGTCGTGACCATACGGTGCGTCCGCTGGCGTCTTCGCTCCACCTCCACCCGTACGTGTGCAGCAGTTGGTGGAGGGATGAGGATTCGCTGCCGACTTCCCGGCCGGCCACGGTGGCGGCTTTCTTTGTCGGCGCGACCACGACGATCCGACGGTTCTGAAGCTTGAGCGCCGCGGCGGCCACCTTCAACATCGTCGTCTTACCGGTCCCGGCTGCGCCGATCACCGTCACGAGAGTGCTCGTGCCGGAAATCACGCGCGCACCATCGATCTGGCCGGAGTCCAAGACACGACCAGGATCGACGACGGCTGCGATCTTCTGCACCGCTTCGGGCGGGAGCGGTTCCCCAGTCTCGGGGAAGAGCGACAGCTGGTTGGCGAGCGAGTACTTCGCCACAACCGTTTCGGTGGCCGCGAGGTGCTTCACGTGATCGGGCACGACCTCTTCCCGGTCGAGAAGGCGGACCGTGTGAGCGGCAACCGCCCTCAGGACGAGTTCATCGACCATCGAGGTGAGGTCATCGCGATCGGTCATCAAGCCCGAAGAGGACAACGCGCGAAGGATGCCGGCGCGGACATCGAACACACTGAACCGGCCACCCGTTCCAGTGGAGCGGCCATCCGCATCCACCACCCCGCGCGCGGCCACGAGATCCAGGTCAATGTCCGCCACGTCGACCGGCGTCACGACCACCGCGGATCGCGCGGTCATGTCAACACCGGCGGCACGGATCTCGTCACGGATGATGGCCGCCCAGCCGTCCTCGTCCAGGTCGCGGGGTTTGTTGGGGCGGTCGGTGGCCCATGCCCACCGGTCGATCTGGTTCAATACATCCCGCGACGCCTCTTCACCGGGATGCTGTTCTCGCCACCACTCGAGACGGGCGGCACGGTTGGTTTCGATCTGCGCTGACCGCTTCGACAACGGCCGCACCAAATGCGTGAGCTGCTCGATCTCCCCGTCCGCGTTCAGCGTGTACCCCTTCGCGGCCAACGCGTGGACCCACGCAGGATCAGTCCGTGCGGCGAGGTCACCCTCCGCGTTCACCACATTCTGGAACCGCAACGCCACCCGCGTATCCAGATTCGACCATTTCCCGTCCTGGCCTTGGACTTTGACGTTCAACCACAGATGGCGATGCTTGTGCGGATCCAACGACCGGGACCGCTCGTGCTTCAGCTCGACCACTTCCACGCGGGCGAGGTCCTCACGGATGAGGCCGCCGGCACCGCGGCGTGCGTTGAGTTCGCTCTGCCAGAGGTGGATGATCCGGTCCCGTAACCGGTCCTGCAGATCCTCATACGCCGCGTTCAACTCCGCGTCGAGGAGAGCCGCGATCGAGAACGACTTCGGGGCGTTCACCGTCGCATCCAACACCAAATCCGCCACCGGAGACTCCAAGTCACGACCGCGTCGTTCACCGATGAGCGGATCGACACCGTCAACCCACGCACGGAGTTGCTTGCGGGTGAGGAGGTCGTCGCGGATGGACCCGTTCTCACATATGTACCGTGTCATCACAGCGTCCGCATAGTCGGCCGCCGCGACCACACCGGCCGCGTCTTTGGCGGTCAACGTGGCGTCACAAACCCCGCCGAAGGCGTACGCGACCGCTTGCTTCACACCCTGCGAAGCAACCCCACGCTTCCACCGCGCCACACCCCCACGCACGATCCCATCGTACCTCTCACTGCAAAGTGCCTGCGTGCATTTACCCTTTTTTCGCCCTCAACCTTCTTCACTCCTTCGTCCGTTCTGCCCGTCTTGTTTTCCTTCCACCTTGATCTCGTCCCCGTCCCTGATTCCTCCGTCAGATCCGCTGTCCATCTGTCGAGAATCCGCGCCAACCCTGTTGGCCAGGACACGCCGACTCCTGCGGCGGCGTTGAAGCTTGGGCGCGCCCGTGAGCATCTTGAGAGCGCGTTGCAAGCTGGAAACCGCATTAGACGCCGGTAATCCAGCTCCTAGAGCTAATCGGGAAGGTTCGACGCGAACTGGGAGATCGTCGCCCTACTCGCTGTCCTGCTCCAGCTGCGCGATCACGAGCACGGCAACGTCAGTTGCGAAACACAGCCCGCAGGGTGCCCAGTAGTGGCGCCAGCTGCGTTTCAGTGCCCCGATCCGCCTTCTCGCAAATGTCGGAGGCAGCTCGTGATATGACCGCTCGATCTGGCGTCATCGATCACTCGGTGGTGCCGCGGATTCCTTCGGCACCTTTCACACCACCAATTCGAGTCGTGAGCCAATCGTCGTCCTGACTCTCCGGCCTCAGGCGAGGATCAATTGGTGAGCTCGAGCGCTCGGACGGGGTCGATGGGGATGAGTTCGTCGAGTTCGGTGGCTAGGAGGGCGACAGTTTTCGTGGCCTTCTGTGGTGACGACGTTGGCGAGTTCTGTTTTCATTGCTCCCGCTGCTTGTCCTTCAGCTGGCCCAACCGTGGCCGGCCGTCGGAGGCAGACCGCCAGGGATCCGCGTCGACGCCTCGCGCCGCGGACCACGCACCGGACGCCCGTCCTTGTTTGACGGTGAACGTTTGACGGTGAGCCTCGGGCCAGGAGACGCTCGTCCTTGGATTCGGAGTGGACTAAAATCCTCATTGGGCTCGCAACTCGTCCATGCCTGACGGTAGAATAGGTATATGAGTGGCGTGGCTATGGAAGACAGTGCGATACAAGAATCGGATGTAGTCCAAGTCATGCGACTTGCCGCAGCGGGCAACGCTTCCGGTGCCCACGCCTTGCTAAGGCGGCTTGCGCGCAAGTACAAGTCATCGGCTCCGAACTTCGCGCGCGCGATTGTTGAGACCCTGCGCGATGGTCCGCTCCGCGCAGTTGGATCCGGTGTCTCCATCGACCAACCGATCGACGCTGACAGCCGGCTTCCGCTGGTTCGTGAAGAGGATCCCGTCGTGATCGCCAACGAGCCAATCCTGGACGAGGGGGTTGCGGCGGCGCTTCAACAGATTACCGATGAGCATCACAGTCGCGAGCGACTCCTTGAGTCGGGCCTCTCGCCGACTCGCACCGCTCTCTTAGTTGGCCCACCAGGTGTCGGGAAGACGCTGGCGGCGCGCTGGATTGCGCGTGAGCTCGGTTTACCTCTCCTCGTTTTGGACCTCTCGGCAGTCATGAGCAGCTTCCTTGGTCGCACGGGCGGCAACGTCCGTCGTGTCTTGGACTATGCGCGTTCCGTTCCTGCAGTCCTGCTCCTTGATGAGTTGGACGCAGTTGCGAAACGGCGAGATGATTCGTCAGAGATCGGCGAGCTGAAGCGGCTGGTTACTGTCCTATTGCAAGAGATTGACGCGTGGCCCGATGGAGCTTTGCTACTCGCGGCAACCAATCACGCCAACCTCCTGGACCCCGCCGTGTGGCGCCGATTCGATGTCATCCTCGACTTTCCTCTCCCCGACGAGAGCTCCCTTACGCAGGGCGTGATGAGCTTCCTCGACGAGCCCAACACCGACCCATCCGCGGCTGCACTCATCGCCCGCCTTTACCGCGGAGAGACACTTAGCCGACTCGAACGAGACGTGTTTCGTGCGCGCCGCCTCGCGGCAATGAACGGCGGATCACCGGTTGATTCACTCCTTGGTTTCGCCAGAGAGCGGTTCTCACGAATGCCACCCAGTGAGCGTGGCCCGGCCGCGGCACGTTTGATGGCATTGTCGGGTTTGAGCCAACGTGCAGTTCATGAGATCACGGGCGTTAGCCGTGACACCCTGCGGAAATATGTCGGCCAGGTCAAGGTAGGGGAGAGCGATGGCAGCTGATGAACGATTCTTGCTCGGATATGGCGAGCGGTTGACAGGCCCCGTCCCAGCACCGCACGGCGGACCTCCGCCAGGTCCCGCGTACGAGTTTGAAGAGGCTATCCAGCGGCTCGCTCCCGTCGTTACTCAGACGGCGGAAGCGCTCGAAGCGCTTCCTGCCGATGCGTGTCCTGATAACGAGGCCGTCGCCGTGATGACGCTCCATCCCCAATCGTTGGCGAAGTCTTATCATCCGACACGACTTCTCGGGCAGTACAACCTCCGTCAGGTAGGTTCACGTCCGATCGAGATCCTTCCTGAGAAATGGACAAAAAAGGGTGAACCGGAGTTAAGCCACTCCACTGAGCTCTACATCGCTGGTGACAGGAATTCGTTTGATCGATGGGCAGAAGACTTCTCTACTGTTCCACTGCGCATCCATGAAGCCGTCCGACGGGTCGAGAGCGTCAGAGCACCGGAGACCACTGAACGCCTGCGCAAACTCGATCAAGCCGAGCGCACGGGCGACGCGCTCCTCGTCGAACTCTTGCTGCACGCCGCCGCGACGGACGCGTACATTCTGGAGGGCTTCACGGAATACGCGAGCACCCTCGGTGTCGACGCGCGCGTGGACCGCCGACTCTTCGCCGGCGGCTTGTGCTTCATCCCTGCTGAGGCGACAGCCGAGCAATTGGAGAAGCTCGCACTCTTCTCGTTCCTACGCGTTGCGCGGCCGCTTTCGCGGCTACGCGGAGTACCCGCCGTCGAACGTTCCACTTCGATGCCGAGCCTCGCGGCAGCTCCGCTGCCGGGCGGCGGGGTGGTCGACGGCGACATTCGGGTGGCGGTGTTCGACGGCGGACTCCCGGAGTCCAGCCCACTCGCGCACTGGGTAAACGGTATCGATCTGCCGGGGCTGGGGGAGTCCGTCGCGGCTCTTGAGCAGCACGGTCATGACGTTTGCTCGGCAGTACTCTTCGGCACCTTGACGCCCGGAGTTGCAGCATCGGTTCCATTCGCCCGAGTAGATCACTACCGCGTGCTCGATGCTCGGGCCCAGGAGGATCCGTTCGACCTCTACGACGTGCTGCAACGCATCGACTCCGTCCTGAGCGAGAAGAAGTACGACTTCGCCAACCTCAGCATCGGCCCATATATGAGTGTCGAAGATGACGACGTACATCCCTGGACAGCACTGCTCGACGCTCATATGTCAACCGGGCAGATCCTCGTTTCGATCGCTGTCGGCAATAATGGGGGGTCTCCCGACGAAGCGGACCAACGGATCCAGGTGCCGTCTGACTGCCTCAACGGCCTCGCGATTGGTGCCGCGGACTCCACCCGAGACGGATGGCGGCGGGCTGGCTACAGCGCGGTGGGTCCAGGACGTGCACCCGGCTTCGTGAAGCCCGACGCACTGGAATTCGGGGGCAGCCCTACCGAACCATTCGTCGTTTCCGATCTGCAGACCCGGGGTAATGTCGCAATAACGACAGGGACCTCTTTTGCCGCTCCGAGCGCATTGCGTCGTGGTATCGCGTTGCGGGCACACTTTGGCGAACGGCTTACACCGCTTGGAATTAAAGCTCTCTTACTCCACACGGCAAACGGGATCGGGCATTCGCGCGCCGAAGTCGGCTGGGGCCGGATACCACCCGATCTCCAGCAGATCATGACGTGTGCCGATGGACAGGTGCGCGTTATCTATCAGGGCACCCTTACGCCGGCGCAGTATCTACGCGCACAGATCCCATTGCCTGCCGAGCAGTTGCAAGGCAATGTCAAGATCGGCGCGACGTTTACATTCGCGACCGAGACCGATCCAGAGGACCCGGGGAATTACAGCCGCGCTGGGCTGGACATCACCTTCCGTCCCCATGATCTAACCTTCGCCACGTCAGAAGCAGTGGATCCGAAGCCCGGCCCCTTTTTCCGTCGCAGTGGCTACGACACCGAAGGCACCCTTCGGCGGGATGCGCAACTTTGGGAGACGACACTAAACAGCTCCCGAACGATGCGAGGATCGGGGCTGCGCAATCCTGTGTTCGACGTCCACTACAACGCCCGCGCTAACGGAGCCAATGCGCAATCGCCGCGTGCTATCCCCTACGCGCTGGTAGTAACCGTGGAATCGACGCGGACAGTCGACCTCTACGATCGCGTTCTACGTGCATTCGCCGGCCGCCTAGAAGCATTACAGCCAATTGTCGAGCTGCCGATCCGCGTATAGCGCGAACGCGGCGGGAGGACCGCTCGACGCCTCCTCTCACGAACTGCACGACGCCGTGAAGCGAGCTCTGCGGGTAAGGCGGAAAAGGAGCACATGTGAGCATACCGACGACAGGTTTCGCGGTGCTGGCGATCATCGTCCTTACTGTCCCAGCCCTCGCGTATGCGAGCGTACGACGTTGGGCGGGCGGGGAACGATCAGGAGATCGTGATGTTGGGCTGTCCTTCGCTCGCGGCATTGTGTTCGCTGTTGCCCTTTCGGCCTTCTATGCATTTCTGTTCGGGTCAGTCGTCAGTGGATTGATTAGCATCTCTCCCACGGGCGAAGTAGCGATCAAGGCCCCGCAGTTGGTCGGGCTCGCGGTCCTTGTCTTGTATGTGATAGTTCCATTGGCGATCTCAATTGCGGTCCACCATTCAGACATTGAGTGGGTTGGCGTTAGTCGTGGGCCCTCATGGATTCGGCTGCCCAGGTCGAAGACAGGACGCTCGGACATTCCCACAGCGTGGGACTTCGCCGCCAGCACACGGCAGAACAACTGGATTAGGGTTACTCGCGCCGACGGGTCACGCCTTGCAGGCTGGTACACGGGTGGCTCGTTCATGACCTCGTACCCGGAACCGCGGAGCATCTACTTAGATCAGCAGTTTGAGATAGATGCGGCTGGAACGATCGGCGGGCCACTTCCTGGTCAAGGATTTTGGATAACCATCCAGGACAGCGACATTGTGGAGTGGATCGCCCCGCTAAAGGAGAACGAAGAATGAACGATCGACAGCCCACCCCGCCACCGCCACGGCGCGAAACATTTCGCGGCATTGCGCCGAACGATCACAAGCCGGCACCGCCGCCGCCGAAGACACCGTCTGGCATAGCTAAACCCTCTGGCGGCAAGTAGGCTTCCCGACGGTCTCGTGGGCGGGTGCGTTTCCGCAGACGCGGCGTCGACCGGGCAATGTCCCTGGGAATCAGCATCATGTCCTTCAGGGGGCCATTAGTCGGATACCCAACCGTGGAGGTAAGTGGTGTCTGGACCGTTGGATGCGGGTAAGGGTCAGGTCCGGAATCGCATGGTAGGTACCGTGCATTGCTTCGGCGCCTTTGCGGACAACGGATGCGAGTGGCGAGCCGGTAGTGGTCGTTACGGTCCATCCTTCGTCGACCAACCAGATGGTGAGTTCGAGTGCTCGGACGTGTTCGGTTGGTGTGAGTTCGTCGAGTTCGGTGGTTAGAAGGACGGCTGTTTCGGTGCCGCCTGTGGTGACCAAGTTCACCAGTTCCGCTTTCATTATTCCCTCTCCTTGATCTTCGGTTTGGCCGGGTGCCTTCTTCTGGCGGTCACGGCGGAGAGACTTCAAGATTCGAATTAAATCCCTCTGCCGCTTTGTTTGCCTTCCGGCAAGAGGGAGCAGTTGTGGTGCTGGAGGAGCGATCAACGGACCGTGGAATACCGGACTAGAGCGCAGCGGCGGGAGGATATGCCGCGAAAGCCGTTGGGCGCGGGGGAAAGCACCACATATGCTCAATCGGCCGGAAGGTAAACAGAACGCGCGAAGAAGCAGCCCCCGGCGCAGCGGGACGACACGACGAGGTCAGAGCCGCAACGCGGCTCCGCTCATGAGTGGTGGTCGACGCGAAGGTCTTACGGTCGTGCAGTATCGCGCAGACCGTGTCGTGGCGTCGCCTGGCCCGGGGCTTCTCCGTCAGGTTGTCGTGGGCCTGTGGTTGCCTGCGTGTAAGTGCTGCGGAGGCACAACATGGGAAGCATTGAGCCTTACGAGGCTGCGGCGGGTAAGCGCTACCGGGTGCGGTGGCGTGATAAGACGCACCGGCAGAAGGAGAAGCGCGGCTTCCGTACCAAGCGTGATGCCGAATTGTTTCTCTCGTCAGTATCGGTTCGCATGGCAACTGGTGAGTACATCGATCCTTCGCTTGCGAGAGCGACGGTCGGGCAACGTCATGCGTCCTGGTTGAACGCGAAGAAGGCGACCTTGAAGCCTTCGGCGTACCGGGTGCTGGAGATTACGTGGCGGTTGCATGTCGCGCCGGTCTGGGAGGACGTCGCGCTGAGTGACGTCTGGTTCTCGGATGTGCAGGAGTGGGTAACGGAGCTGGCCCAGATCCGCAGCCCCGCCGTAACGATTCGAGCGCACGGAATTCTGGCCGGAATCATGGACACGGCCGTGCGTGACCGTCGTATTCCGAGCAACCCGTGCCGCGGCGTCGCGCTGCCTCGCAAGGACAAGAAACGGCATCCCTACCTCACCCATGAGCAGGTTGAGCAGCTCGCGTCTGAGTCACGCGAGCACGGACCGCTGGTCCGACTCCTGGCCTACACCGGCCTCCGCTGGGGCGAGGCCGTGGCCCTCCGGGTGGAGAACGTCGATCTCCAACGACGCCGGCTCCAGGTGGACGAGAACGCCGTAAACGTCGGCGGCGAGATCATCGTCGGCACGCCGAAGACGCACAAGCGTCGAAGCGTTCCGTTCCCGCGCTTCCTCGCCGACGAGCTCGCCGAACTCTGCGCGGGAAAGCCACGGCGAGGGCTCGTGTTCGGGGATGGACATAACCATCAGCGTCGCCCGGACCAGCGGAAGGGCTGGTATGCGTCGGCGAAGAGCCGAAGCAACGTGCCGAGCGACCTGACGCTTCACGATCTCCGGCACACGGCGGCAAGCTTGGCGGTCGCTGCTGGAGCGAATGTGAAAGCGGTGCAGCGGATGCTGGGTCATGCCTCCGCCGCTATGACCTTGGACACGTACGCAGATCTCTTCGACGACGACTTGGATGCAGTCTCGGACGCTCTCGATACAGCGCGCTCAATGTCGGGCGTGGGTGCACGCGGCTTCTCTGGCGCGTCGCTGTCCGAGCAGGCGGACTCTGCGGTGCCGAGCTCAGAGCGCAGACTCTCGGAGTAGCCTTCCGCGTATGACCGCGCCGAAGTTCCTCCAACCCCGCCCGTCCGGGTGGGGCAATTACTCGGAGAGGAACACTCATGGCACGCACATCGGGAAGGCGCTGGAAGGGCTGCCAGCTCTGCAAGCCCTACAAGCACGCCGGTAACGGCGACGCCTACCGCGCACCCTTCAAGGTCCGCCGCCAGACCGGACACGGACGGCGCTGGAACCGCCACGACGTGGACTGAGCATCACAACATCCGTCTGCGACCAGCACCGCCGGTCGCAGACGGATGTCGCTATTTCCGGAAGCCTCGGCGGATCGAATCGCGACGCCGAGCCGGCACGGCGACGTCAAGTGCCGGAGAACTGTCCAGCCGAAACCCTCTTGAACGCCCTTCCGCCGCCGCTCCGAGTGACCTCGACAGGTCGTCGCGGGGCGACTAAGCCTGGCCACTCGTCGAAAAAGTGTGGGCAAATTGTGGGCAAACGCGGTGTCCGGGAGAAGCGAGAACCCCCGGATCCCTTGTAAACACTGGGATCGCGGGGGCTCTTCGCGGCGGTACCGGTGGGATTTGAACCCACGGTGGAGTTGCCCCCACACATGTTTTCGAGACATGCTCCTTCGGCCGCTCGGACACGGTACCGCCGTCTACTGTACGCGACGCGCATCCGCTGGGCCAATCGAGCGCTGTCGCCGCACGACGTACGGTGGGTGGATGCGCGTGCGTCCGGTCATCCTGCTGTCGGCGCTCGGCCTTGTCGTCACCATCGGCCTCTGGGTTCGTCGCTTCCTCACGGCGAGGAGACGCGCTTCGGCCGTGCTGAACGAGACGCTCCCGGTGCACTCCGCATGGTGGCGAGCCCGCGCGAAGGAACAGGGCGAGCTGCTCTACGTCGCGCTCGGCGACAGCTCGGCTCAGGGCATCGGGGCAACGGCGCCGGATGATGGATACGTCGGCATCCTGCTCCGCCGCATCGCGCAGCGAAGTGGCCGATCGGTTCGCACGGTCAACCTGAGCGTGTCGGGATCGACGACGACGGATGCCGTCGGCTACCAGCTTCCACGGCTGATGAAGCTTCAGCCCGACATCGTCACCCTCGCGATCGGCGTCAACGACCTCGCCGCATGGAACGAACGCGCGTTCGCGGCCGGCATCACGGAGATCCTCCACGCGCTGCCCACCGGAGCGATCGTCGCTGATCTCCCCTACCTCTACCTGCCGCGCAGCGAGCGCAGGGTCGCGGTGGCGAATCGACTCATCCGACGACTGGCGGATGCCCGCGGGCTGCGCGTCGCACCCCTCCACGCCGTAACGAAGCGGGCCGGCTTGCTCGGCGTGTTCACCCTCTTCGCCGGCGATCGGTTCCATCCCAACGATGCCGGTTACGCACTGTGGGCGTCCGCGTTCGCGCCGCTGGTCGACGAACGCGTTGACGAGCTCATCACTGCAAACCAGCCGATCGGGCAAGCGGACGCCTGAGCCTCGACCTTTCGATCTCCTCGTCCTCATACCGGACGACCGGTGGGTTCCGCACACCACGGAGCGCTCCCGCCTGCAGCGTCGGCGGTGTGCCGTAACGTCAGCGGCGGGGTCAGAGGCAAGGCAGGGCAGGTCGGAGCGACGATGGCAAAAGCGCAGGGCGGGTACCGCTGCACGGTATGCGGGTGGATGACGGCGAAATGGGTCGGCAAGTGCGGTGACTGCCAGGCCTGGGACACGATGACCGAGGTGACCCAGCCGTCCGGTCGCGTCGTGTCTGCCCGCATCGCCGATGAGCGCACAGCCACGCCCATCACCGAGGTGTCGACGGATGCCGTCTACCACTGGCCCAGCGGCATCGACGAGTTCGACCGGGTCCTCGGCGGTGGCATCGTCCCGGGAGCCGCTATCCTACTCTCGGGCGAGCCGGGCGTCGGCAAGTCAACCCTGCTCCTCGAGGTGGCATCGCGGGCGGCCGCTGCGAAGTCGCGAGTGCTCTACGTCTCGGCCGAGGAGTCAGCCGGGCAGGTCCGGCTGCGCGCGGAACGCACCAGGGCGCTGCACGCGAACCTGTTCCTCGCGGCGGAGACCGATCTGTCGGCCGTGATCGGACAGATCGACGCCGTCGATCCCCAGCTCGTCATCGTCGACTCGGTGCAGACGGTCTCGAACAGCGCGCTCGACGGTCTCGCCGGAGGACCGAGCCAGGTGCGCGAAGTGGCGACCACACTCATCCGGGTCGCGAAAGAGCGCAACCTTCCGATCCTGATCGTCGGCCACGTCACCAAGGATGGGCAGGTCGCCGGTCCGAGAGTGCTCGAACACCTGGTCGACGTCGTGTGCCAGTTCGAGGGCGATCGCCAGACCGCGCTGCGCTTCGTGAGGGCGCTGAAGAATCGCTTCGGTCCGGTGGACGAGGTCGGTTGTTTCGAGATGACGGGCGATGGCATCGCGGAGGTCCCCGACCCGAGCGGACTGTTCCTCAGCCGCAACGCCACCCAGGTCTCCGGCACGTGCGTCACCGTCGCGATGGAGGGCCGCCGTGCCCTTCCCGTCGAGATCCAGGCCCTGGTGATCGACACACAGGCACCGAACCCACGACGTGTCACGAGCGGTGTGGATGCCGCACGCCTCGCCATGCTGCTGGCGGTGCTGGAGCGCCGCGCGAACATCCGCGTCTCCGACAAAGACGTGTATGTCTCGACGGTGGGCGGGGTGCGCCTCACCGAGCCGGCAGCAGACCTCGCGATCGCGATCGCCGTCGCCTCGGCCGTGCGCGACAAACCCATCGGACAGGACACGGTCGCGTTCGGCGAGATCAGCCTCGCCGGTGAGGTGCGCACGGTGAACGCCGCGCGCCACCGCGCTGCGGAGGCGTCACGCCTCGGCTTCCGCACCCACGTCGACTCCAGCGCCGTCAGCATCAGCCAGGCGCTGCGCACCGCGTTCGCCTCGGGGCTGAGCCCACGGGAGCGTGAACTCGACGCCGCGTTCTGACATCGCGAGAGCGATCATCGGCAGCATCCGGTTGTGAAACCGCCACGCGCTGGCGAGCAGTCGGTGCAGGGCTGCCGCCCTGGGACGGCCGCAGAACCTGGGACAAATCCAGGGGCGCCGATGTCGGCTGCCCTCCGTATTCTGCCTACGTGAGCCAGAACGCCGACGAGCAAGAGCTGATGAGCCTTCGGGCCAACTGCCGGCCCACCAGGTGGAGCTACCTCGGCGGCAGGAATCACCAGCCGGTCGCCGTGATCACCGAAGTGGGTTACGACGTCGCGACTGAGCGGGCCGATGAGTACGAGGTTCATACCACCGACGGCGAGCCGATCTGCAAGACCAAGACGATCGTGTCGGCCGCGCGAGTGGCTCGGGACTACGCAAGCGCGCTCGACTCATGGCAGGTCGCGCACGCCCACAAGGGCGACGGTGAGAGCGAGCGCCCCGAAGCTTGGGCGATGGTGCAGGCGTACCGCGTTGCGGTCGCCCAGCATCGCGCGAACCGCTGATTGAGCCATCCACCAAGCGCGGATCGAGCCGGCGCCGCTGGCACAGCCGGTTGCGGGTCGCTCGCCGTCAGTACAGCAGGAACTGCTTCGTCGTCGTCGAGGTGACGCCGTCCACCTGAACCTTGAGGTGGTACGAGGCTCCCCCTGCCGGAACCGGCGGGCGGTTCGTCGCCTTGCAGGTCGAGGGGTCAGAGCGGGTACGGTCCCACGCGATCGGCACCGACGTCAGCGTCTTGCCCGGCTCCAGCATCACGACCGTGCTCTTCGCTCCGGTCTGGCAGTCGGTCGACGTCCAGTACACCTCGTTGCCGCTCGTGATCGTGAACACCTGCTTGGCCGTCCCCACGTCGAAGGTGCATGGCTTCGATCCCGTGTTCGTGATCGAGAACGACATCTTCGGCTGAGTGGTCGCGTTGTAGCTGCTCGAGTCGGTGATCGCCTCGACATCCACGGCGGACGTGTCGCACGCCTTGCCGCTCGCTGTCGCGTGGGTCGTCGGAACCGTCGTGGGGTTCGTGGTCGGCCTCGGCGAGGTCGAGGTCGAGGCAGAAGTGACCGGAGTGTGCGTGGCGACCGGTGCGCTGGCATCCGACTTGCCTCGCGGAGCGAACACGATGAGGAGCACCACCACGATGATCGCGACGAGCGCCAGCCCCACCACGAGTCGTCGACGCCAATACACCCTCCCCGACTGGGGGCCGACCGGATGCTTCAGGCTCGACATGCAGACAGGTTAAGCGCGAGCAGTGCGGCACCTGTGGCAACTCGCCGGTCGCAAGGCGCAATCGCAGGCCGCGGTCGTGGTAACGCGGATGACCCTGAGCGTCACCGGCTCCGGCCTTCGGGCGGCCGGCGACCGGACCTAGAGAAGCTTGATCATGCGGGTGTTGCCGAGCGTGTTCGGCTTCACCCTCGCCAGGTCGAGGAACTCCGCGACGCCCTCGTCGCGGCTGCGCAGGAGCTCGTTGTAGACATCCGGATCGACGGTCTCGTGGCCCATGTCGACGAATCCGTGCTGCGAGAAGAATCGCACCTCGAACGTCAGGCAGAACAGCCGGCTCAGACCGAGCCCGACGGCGTCGTGCTCGAGGCGCTCCAGCATCGCGTGGCCGACACCGCGTCCTCGCCACTCGTCGGCCACCGCGAGCGTGCGAACCTCGCCCAGGTCTTCCCAGAGCACGTGAAGGGCGCCGCATCCGATCAGGTTTCCTGCGGCATCCACCGCGACCCGGAACTCCTGCACCGCTTCGTACAGCGCGACGCGCTCCTTGCCGAGCAGGATGCGGCTGTCCACCAGCGGTTGAACGAGCCGCTGGATGCCCGGCACGTCGCCCGTGTGCGCTCGTCGCACCCTGAACCCCTGCGTCTCGACGGTCGAGATGGGCTCGGTATGGAGGTCTGGCACGCGCTCCAGTCTAGGGATGCAGAAAGGGGCCGGCCCAAACGGGCCGACCCCTTTCTGGAGTGGATGTCTACAGTCCGGCGGCGAGGTCCGGCGTCACCGAGCCGGTGCCTACAGGGCCGGCTGCGAGCGCACCCACCGGGTCCTTGCGTGCTGCGGTCGTAAACACGAACTCGCCGTTCACGAAGTCGACGGTCACGTGGTCGCCGGCGTTGAGCTCGCCGTGCAGGATCTTCTCGCTGAGACGGTCCTCCACCTCGTGCTGCACCGCGCGGCGCAACGGCCGTGCGCCCAGCGAGGGATCGAAGCCCACCTCGATGAGCTTCTCCTTCGCGGGAGTGGTCAGTTCGATGGTCATGTCGCGGTCGAGCATCCTGTCGCTCAGGCGCTTGATGAAGAGATCGACGATCTGCAGCAGCTCGCTCTTGTCGAGCTGCGGGAAGACGATGATCTCGTCGACACGGTTGAGGAACTCGGGCTTGAAGTTCTTCTTCAGCTCCTCGTTCACCTTGCCGCGCATCCGGTCGTAATCGGTCTGCGTGTCGCCCTCGACCAGGAAGCCGACGGGGCCGCCGGAGATGTCCTTCGTGCCGAGGTTGGTCGTCATGATGATGACGGTGTTCTTGAAGTCGACGACGCGACCCTGGCCATCCGTCAGACGTCCCTCCTCCAGAATCTGGAGCAGCGAGTTGAAGATGTCGGGGTGTGCCTTCTCGATCTCGTCGAACAGCACCACGCTGAACGGCTTGCGGCGAACCTTCTCGGTGAGCTGTCCGCCCTCTTCGAAACCGACGAACCCGGGAGGGGCACCGAACAGGCGGGAGACGGTGTGCTTCTCGCCGTACTCCGACATGTCGAGCGAGATCATCGCCGACTCGTCGTCGAACAGGAACTCGGCGAGCGCCTTGGCCAGCTCGGTCTTTCCGACACCTGTCGGGCCGGCGAAGATGAACGAGCCGCTCGGGCGGTGCGGGTCCTTCAGGCCTGCGCGCTGACGGCGGATCGTGCGGGAGAGCGCCGAGATGGCCTCCTCCTGACCGATGACGCGCTGGTGCAGCGCCTTCTCCATGAAGACGAGCCGGCTGGACTCCTCCTCGGTGAGCTTGAAGACGGGGATGCCCGTCGCCTGGGCCAGCACCTCGGCGATGAGTCCCTCATCGACCTCGGCCGTGGTCTTGACGTCACCCGAGCGCCACTGCTTCTCGAGGCGAAGCCGCTCGCCGAGCAGGTTCTTCTCCTCGTCGCGCAGCGATGCCGCCTTCTCGAAGTCCTGCTCCTCGATCGCGGCTTCCTTGCGCTCGCGCACCTTGGCGATCTTGTCGTCGAACTCGCGCAACTCCGGCGGCGCCGACAGGATCGACAGGCGCAGGCGGGCGCCGGCCTCGTCGATCAGGTCGATCGCCTTGTCAGGAAGGAAGCGGTCGCTGATGTAGCGGTCGGAGAGGTTCGCGGCCGCGACGATCGCGCCATCCGTGATCGACACCTTGTGGTGCGCCTCGTAGCGGTCGCGCAGTCCCTTGAGGATGTTGATCGCGTGGGGCAGCGACGGCTCGGCAACCTGGATGGGCTGGAAGCGGCGCTCGAGTGCGGCATCCTTCTCGAAGTGCTTGCGGTACTCGTCGAGCGTGGTCGCACCGATGGTCTGCAGCTCACCGCGCGCCAGCAACGGCTTCAGGATGCTCGCCGCGTCGATCGCGCCCTCGGCGGCACCGGCACCCACCAGGGTGTGGATCTCGTCGATGAACGTGATGATGTCGCCACGCGTGCGGATCTCCTTGGTGACCTTCTTGAGGCGTTCCTCGAAGTCACCGCGGTAGCGGGAGCCGGCGATCAGCGAGCCGAGGTCGAGCGTGTAGAGCTGCTTGTCCTTCAGCGTCTCGGGCACGTCGCCGCGCACGATCGCCTGGGCAAGCCCCTCCACGACGGCGGTCTTGCCCACGCCGGGCTCACCGATGAGCACCGGATTGTTCTTGGAGCGGCGCGACAAGATCTGCATGACGCGCTCGATCTCTTTCTCGCGCCCGATCACGGGGTCGAGTTTGTTCTCGCGCGCGGCCTGCGTGAGGTTGCGGCCGAACTGATCGAGAATCTGGCTGCCGCCCTGGGCGCCCTGCTGCTCGTTCGCTCCCACCTGAACCTGCTCCTTGCCCTGGTAGCCGGAGAGCAATTGGATGACCTGCTGGCGCACCCGGTTGAGATCGGCGCCGAGCTTGACGAGCACCTGGGCCGCCACTCCCTCGCCCTCACGAATGAGGCCGAGCAGGATGTGCTCGGTGCCGATGTAGTTGTGGCCGAGCTGCAGCGCCTCGCGCAACGAGAGCTCGAGCACCTTCTTGGCACGGGGCGTGAACGGGATGTGCCCGGTGGGCTGCTGCTGGCCCTGCCCGATGATGTCCTGCACCTGCTCGCGCACGGCATCCAGCGAGATCCCCAGCGACTCAAGGGCCTTCGCCGCGACGCCCTCACCCTCATGGATCAGCCCGAGCAGGATGTGCTCGGTGCCGATGTAGTTGTGGTTGAGCATCTTGGCCTCTTCTTGGGCCAGGACGACGACACGACGGGCTCGATCGGTGAATCTCTCAAACATGTGGTCACTCCTCACAGAGCCGCTGGCGGAGTGCCGGCGGGATGCTCGCGTGACTCGCTCGCGTGCATCCGGATGCCCGCACGTCGGCTCCGATACTTCGAGAGTAATGAGCGGGAGCCTCGCCGATGCGGGTGTTCGCCGTCGGCGTTAAGGACGTGTCCTACTTCGACGACATCGCCTTCAGCACCCAGCTCTGGCCCTGGCCGCTGATCGAGACATCCGCCTTGCGGTCGATCGTGTTCGACGTGGCGAACACCGTGGTGTGCGGCACGTAGTCCATGGTGCACGGCTTGCTCGCGTCGGGGAGCGGGATGGTGAGCTCTACCTTGTTGTGGCCGGTGAGCTTGTAGCTGCTCGCGACCGGCGGGCACGTCGAGCTGCCGTACAGCGTGACGGTGAACTGGTCGCCGCCCTTGAGCCAGACCGAGAACGGTGCTCCGCCTGCGCTGCTCGGGGGCGCCTCGACACCCTTCGGCTCGCCCTTGTAGTTGGTGACGGCCTTGGTGGAGTTCTCTGCGCATCCGGCCAGTGCCGCGACGGTCAGAAGGGCGACGGCAGAGGCCATGACAACGTGAGCGAGGCGGCGGCGCGGCATGTGTCAATCGTAGGGGTGAGAGGCCCCTCGGACCACGGGGGAAACGGGCTGTCTGCCCAGTTCGTTAGGGCCCTGTGACCCAGTCCGCAGTGCCGGGTCACCGTGGCCATTCGGCTGCGACGCGGATGGACCGCGCGCGGCACGTCGGCGCGCCTAGGATGCCGCACATGAGCAACCTCGTGCGGCATCCCGCCGAACTCGTCGCACAGTGCGACGCACCGCGGGCGGCGGAGGGCTCTGCGGGGAGCGAGACCCTTGGCGGCGAGCGCACGCTGGACCGGTCGGATATCGGCGACGTCGTCCTGCTGGAGCCACGGGATGTCCCCCTCGGCGGCCCCCGTGCGATGCCCGTGCACCGCACGCTGCCGCAGCGCAAGAAGTCCACGATCGGCGGATGGTGCTTCCTCGACCATTACGGACCGGACGACGTGTCGATCACGGGCGGTATGCGCGTGCCCCCGCACCCGCACACCGGCCTGCAGACCGTGAGCTGGCTGTTCCAGGGGGAGATCGAGCACCGCGACAGCGTCGGCTCGCACGCTATGGTGCGACCCGGCGAGCTCAACCTGATGACAGCGGGCCACGGCATCAGCCACTCCGAGGACTCCACGCCCGAGACGACCGTGCTCCACGGTGCACAGCTGTGGCTCGCCCTGCCGGATTCCTGGCGCGATCAGGCACCCTTCTTCGAGCGCACGGTGCCGACGCCGACACGGATCGGGGATGTCGTCGCACGCGTCTTCATCGGCGAGCTAGCAGGAGCGACGGCAGAGGCGACGGTGTTCAGTCCCCTGCTCGGCGCTCAGCTCGATCTGGATGCCGGAGCGTCGGTGCTGCTCGACGTGCGGGCGGACTTCGAGCACGGCATCCTGCTCGACCTCGGCGACATCACGGTGGAGGGCGTCGAGGTGCCGCATCGCCATCTCGCCTACGTTCCGCCTGGACGAGGGCTGCTTCGGCTGTCGTCCGTCGGCGGCGCGCGGGTGCTGCTTCTGGGCGGCGAGCCGCTCGGCGAGCAGATCGTGATGTGGTGGAACTTCATCGGCCGCACGCACGAAGACGTCGAGGCCTCTCGGGAGCAGTGGCAGCACGAGGTGATCGACGGAGCGGATGCCGCAGGTCGCTTCGGCACGGTCGCGGACTACCCGGGGAAGCCGCTCCCGGCACCGGTGATGCCGACAGTGCGGCTCAAGCCGCGGGAGTGAGGCGCGCGGCCGTGGCCCGGGCCCCTCAGCTGTAGAGCGGCCGTCCGTCCGGCGATGCTGGGACTGGAGTCCCGTCGAGGTGGGTCGGCCAGGCGAGCGGGGCGCCGGCGACCGCAGCGAAGTCAGGCTTGCCGTCGTATCCGGCCGGCACTGGACGACCGTCACGCAGCTTGGGCCATGCCAGAGGCGGGTGCGACGCCTGCGCGGCCTCGGGAGTGGCGGCGGGCGCCTGCGGGGCTGCTGGCGCTGCCGGCGTCTGCGGTGCGGAAGCTGCGGGAACTACTGCGGGCTCCTGCGGTGCGGAAGCCTCGGGAGCTGACGCCGGGTCATACGGCGGAACCTGCCAGGCTGCCGGACCCTGCGCGGCGGGCGGCACCTGCGCAGCGGGCGGCACCGGCACGGGCGGCACCGCAGAACCCGGAGTCGCGACGAAGGCGGCTTGCGGCTGCGCTTGAGGGTACCCGGGCACGGGCGGGTACCCCGCCACCTGCGGATACCCCTGTGTCTGCGGATAACCGGGCGTCTGCGGATACCCCGTCGCCTGTTGCTGTGCCTGCGCCGGCGGGTAGCCGCCGTAAGGCGCCCCGTATGCCGGATACGGCACCGGAGCGGATCGACGGACCCCGCGGTTGCGGTTGATCAGGAGCCCCCAGAGCGGGATCAGCACGAGCGCGACCCCGCCGATCACGGCGAGCGCGGCGACGATGCGCCCGTAGATGTCGTAGTCCCAGAGACCGTTGAGAGGGTACGGCGCCGGGATCGTCACCATGACGGCCAGAACGCCGAACGTGCACCACGCGATGTAGGCGAGCACCCTGGTGACGGTCGAACACCACGTGCGGAAGAGCAACCGCACCAGGTCTGCCAGGGCGACCATCCCCCTGATGAAGATCAGACACAGGATGCCGTGCCAGATCGCGATCGGCAGATCGAAGACGCCACTGTTCGGGTCGGTCCAGATGATCAGGATCCAGAGCAGCAACACGTAGGCGTCGGTCGCGAGCGACGCGAACTCGAACCACTCGGGCCGGTGGGCACCGATGACCGTGTCGAGCCAGACCAGCAGCGCGAAGAGGATGAGTGCGACATCCGTGCCGATCACCCTGCTGAGCGTGCCTCCGCTCGCGCCGAAGAGGATGAAGACGACGGAGATGAGGGCACACACTCCGACGACGATGAGCACGATACGCGCTCCCCACACCCCGAGCACGCTGGTGCGCCTGCCCGTTGCGCCCTGAATCCCACCTTGGCCGTTGCCGTGGGGGTCGTGGATCTGAGTGCCGTCGAACGCCATGGCGGTCTCCTTGTCGTCGAGCCGCCAGAGTATCGAAGTATCGGGTGCTGGTCGATGATGCGACGCGAGACCTGTGGGGCGACATCCAATTGAGCGCCTTGGGGAGGAGTAGTCACTGCAGCGCGGAGGTGAGGCGCGCGAGGTTGTCCAACACGGTAGAGCGCAACGGCTGCTTGAGCCAGTCTTCGAGCTTCAACTGCGTGCTGGCCTCGCGATAGCCCTCCTCGACGCGCCGCATCTCGGCGACGAACGAGTGGCCGCGCACCATCAGCGAGATCTCCGCGTTGAGCTGGAACGACCGCATGTCCATGTTGCTCGAGCCGATCACCGCGACCTCGTCGTCGATGGTGAAGTGCTTGGCGTGCAGGATGTACGGCGCCTTGTACATCCAAATCGTGACTCCCGCCCGCAGGAGCTGCTCGTAGTACGACCTCTGCGCGTGGTAGACGAGTCCCTGGTCGCCGATCTCCGAGACGAACAGCTCGACGTGGATGCCGCGCTGCACCGCCGTGGTCAGAGCGGTGAGCATGGCGTCGTCGGGCACGAAGTACGGGGACGTGATGATGATGCGGTCTGTCGCGTAGTAAAGCAGGGCGAGGAACAGCTTGAGGTTGTTCTCGCCCGCGAACCCCGGACCGCTCGGCACGAGCTGGCAGTCGATCTCGTCGTCGGATCGCACCGGCTCGGCGACATCCCGCTCTCTGTCGAGAAGTTCGCCCGTCTCGAGGTACCAGTCGGTGATGAAGATCGCGTTGAGCCCGGCGACGATCGGCCCCTCGAGCCGGGCGACGAGCTCCTTCCACTTCAGGCCACGCCTGAGATTCGACTTCTTGTTGTAGCTGCGGTCGATGACGTTCTGCGAGCCCATGAAGCCGACGTGACCGTCCACAACGAGGAGCTTGCGGTGGTTGCGAAGGTCGGGTCGCTGGTACTTGCCCTTCAGCGGCTGAATCGGCAGCATGAGCCGCCACTGCGCCCCGATTCGGGTGAGACGCCTGATCGTGCGCCGGTAGTCGCGGGTGCGCAGCGAGGCGACGTGGTCGAGCAGCACCCGCACGATCACGCCCCGCTTGACCGCCGCCTCGAGCGCGTCGAAGAAGGGCCCCGTCGTCTGATCCCAGCTCAGGATGTAGAACTCGACGTGCACATAACGCTCCGCGCTGTTCACGGCGTCGGTCATGGCATCCAACGAGCCCTGGTAGTCGCCGATGAGCGATGACCGGTTGCCTCCGACGAGCGGCATCGAGCCGGAATTGCGGTTGAGCGTCACCACCGACCGCAGCCACGGCGGCCAGGGCGCATCTCGCCTCACGAGCTCGATGCCGTCAGTCGACTCCAGGATGAACTCGTTGACCTGCTGCTGCCTCAGCCGCCGCTCCTTGGGGAGCTTGAACGTGCCGATCAGCAGAAAGAAGACCCACCCGATGAACGGGATGAAGTAGATGGCGAGCAGCCACGCCGTCGCCGAGGTGGGACGTCGATTGCGCGGGATGATGATGATCGCGACGATGCGGAGTGCGAAGTCGATGACGAGAAGCACGACGATGATGATCCACGTCACCGTGCCACTGTCCATGCCGCTCCCCTCGTGCACCGCGCCCTGAGGCTAGCACTCAGCTGGGCGTTGGAGTAGGAACCACCGAACGGTGCCGCGAACAGCCCTGTCAGTGGTGCATGGAGCTATGGCCGGCGCGAGATGGGATGCCCGTGCCTACGGCTTGCTCGGCAGGCCGCGGCGCGCACGCTCCTCGGCCTCGATCTCGGCGTAGGCCTTTCGCTCGCTTCGGTCGGCGCGCACGATCGCGCGCATCACGACCCAGAACACCAGGCCGACCAGAATGGTCGGCGCGAGCGCCCAGACGATGCCTTCCCAAACGCCGTTCATGATGTCATCAAGGATACGCGCCGCTCCTGTGACCTTGCGCCGCCCCATCCGCACATGATGCCGGCTCGTACGCCGCCCCCGGGCACCGCTCATACCCAGCACCGGGCACCGCTGACATCCAGCACCGGGCCCCGCTGACATCCAGCTCCGGGCACCGCTCATATCCAGCACCGGGCACCGCTGACATCCCACACGGGTGCGGGCTCGAATCCCACCCGGATCGCGTGCAAAGGAACGCGACGGATAATGGCCTTACCGCCCTGCAACCGGGAGCCCGCCACGCCTGACGTACTGACCTTCCTCACCACGTACTCGTTCAACGCGTATGCCTTCGTCGCGATCGTCATCGCGGCCTCGTGCTACGGACTGGGCATCTACCTCGCACGACGCAACGGCGTGAGGTGGCCCGCGTGGCCGACCATCGCGTTCTACGTTCTCGGGCTCGGCTTCTACGCGTGGGTCGAGTTCGGCTTCCTCGGCACCTGGAGCGTCGAACTGCGCTGGGCTTTCACGACCAGGATCGCGTTCCTGCTGTTCATCGTGCCCGCATTGGTCTCGCTCGGAAAGCCGGTGAGCCTGGCGCGCGCCGCGCTGTCCGGTCTGCCTGCCAAGGTGCTCGAACGCATCCTGAACTCCTGGCCGGTGCGTCTCATGGGAAACGCGATGTTCGCCCCGATCGTCGCGCTCATCGGATTCAGCCTCTTCCTCACGCCGTTCGCCGCCGCGCTGCGACTCGATCCCGGCTGGGAAGCGGCGATCTCCGTCGGCGTGCCGCTCGTCGGAACCTTGATGGTGCTGCCCATCACGGACAGCGGCCTGGTGCGCACGAGCCTGTTCATCACGGCGGAGTTCATGCTCGCATTCGTCGAGCTCGTGCTGGACGCCATCCCGGGCATCCTGCTGCGCCTCAACGAGACGGTTCTCGACCACGCCTCCCGGGTCACCGGGGCCCTGCCGCCCTGGTTCCCCAATGCGCTGCACGATCAGCACCTCTCGGGCGACTTTCTGTGGTTCATCGCCGAGATCGCGGATATCCCCGTGCTGATCATTCTCTTCGTCCGCTGGATGCACAGCGATCGGCGCGAGGCCAAGAAGATGGACGACCTCACCGACGAAGAGATGGATGCCCTCACGCAGGAGCACCTCCGTCGCTACCAGCAGCACTAGTCCCTCCTTCCTCAGCCCAGTCAGCGCCACCCCCAGCACGGCGGCCCGCAGCCCACCTGCCACTGGCCACCGGCAACCGGCAACCGACGCGTCCCGAAAACAGCAGGGGTCGCGCTCTCGCGCTGAGAACAGCAGGATGTCTGCGGTTTCAGGTGACATCTGCTGTTTCGACGACACCACGATCCCAAGCGGCGACACCGATTCAGGCCCGACTGGCGAGCAGCGTCCGGACGACATCGGTGCACCCATCGATGTCGTTCATCACCTGGTCGTAGCTGAAGCGGTGCGACCCCATACCTCGACGCACGAGTTCGGCCTCGCGGAGCCGATCGCGCGCACGCTGCTCGCGGGTGGAGTGCCACTGATCGCCGTCCACCTCGATCACCAGCCAGCCGTTGATGACGAAGTCCACCCGTCCCACCCCGTCGATGAACACTTGCACCTCGACGGACCAGCCCTGCATCAGCGCAGCGACACGGAACAGCGACTCGATCCCGGACTCAGCGCGGGCATCCAGCATCGATCGAAGTCGAGCAAGTCGGCGCGGCAGTCGCGCAAAGAGGTCGTCCAGCCGCGTGGCAGGGATGACGCGAGAGTGCATCGCACTTTCGGCTGAGGCCACGAAGTGCTGCCATTCCACACGGAGCGCGAGCTGGACGAGGGCGCTCACGGGATCAGCACGCCAGCGGATGCCGTTCGGCCACGTGTAGTCATGCGGATAGATCCGATACTCACCGTCTGCAAGGCGAGGAAGCCTGCTGATTCCGGGTTTGACGGCTACGCAGAGCCCCGTGTCGTACGAGACCCAGACGCCCAGCGAGCGCAGCGCGCTCTCTCCGCCGAGGATTCCGCCCAGCGCGACGGCACGTACCGCGTTCGGGTCGGCATCGGGCGCCGCTATCCACGACCGCCGCAGCACACTGCCGACCGACTCCCCATATGCGCGCATCAATCTGTCGCTGCATCCGAGCCGACGGAGCTGGCTTCGGGTGGCAAGGCCACCGAACTGCGCGAGTGCGCGTGCGACATCCATGCCGCAAAGATGCCAGCTGCCCGCTCGGCATCACCGGGCTGCCGACCGATCGGTGGATTACGCCAACAGACCCATTGCTGGGTACGGAAGGTCAGCCCTCGGAAAAACAGCAGATGTCGCTCGGAACAGCAGACATCCTGCTGTTCCGAGCGCGACAGCGCGATCACTGCTGTTTTCGCGACGCGTCGAGGGGGGCGGCCCGGTGGGGCGGGGTGCCCGGTGCGGCGCTACTTCACCAGGGGGAAGAGGATCGTCTCGCGGATGCCCAGGCCGGTGAGGGCCATCAGCAGGCGGTCGATGCCCATGCCCATGCCGCCGGTGGGGGGCATGCCGAACTCGAGGGCGCGAAGGAATTCCTCGTCGAGGCGCATGGCCTCGTCATCCCCCTGCGCCGCCAGCCTGGCCTGCTCGACGAAGCGTTCCCGCTGAACGACGGGGTCGACGAGCTCGGAGTATCCGGTGGCGAGTTCGAACCCGCGGATGTACAGATCCCACTTCTCCACCACACCGGCCTTCGAGCGGTGCGCGCGCACCAGCGGTGACGTGTCCAGCGGAAAGTCCCGCACGAAGGTCGGCCTCTCCAGGCCGCCCTTCACGAAGTGCTCCCACAGCTCCTCGACGTACTTGCCTTCGATCGGGTGCTTCACGTCGATCTCGAGCAGCTCGGCCAGAGCGGCGAGCTCGTTCAGCGGGGTCTCCGGCGTGATGTCGGTGCCGCCCGTCCACGGGACGCGACCGGATGCCACGGCTTCGGTCAGCGCATCCGTGAGGCTCTCGTACATGGAGATGGAGTCCCACTCGCCGCCGAGGTCGTACTCGGTGCCGTCTGCCCAGGTGACCACGTGGCCACCCCAAGTCGCCCAGGCGGCATCCTGGATGAGCGTCTGCGTCAGCTCCGCCATCGTGTTGTAGTCGCCGTAGGCCTCGTACGCCTCGAGCATCGCGAACTCGGGCGAGTGCGTCGAGTCGGCGCCTTCGTTGCGGAAGTTGCGGTTGATCTCGAACACCCGGTCGATGCCACCCACAACAGCACGCTTGAGGAACAGCTCGGGCGCGATGCGCAGGAACAGCTCGGTGTCGAAGGCGTTCGAGTGCGTGACGAACGGCCGTGCGGATGCCCCACCGTGCATCGTCTGCAGCATCGGCGTCTCCACCTCGACGTAGCCGCGCGAATCGAACGTGGCGCGCAGTGAGGCGACGGCCTTCGCACGGTTCAGCACGTTGACGCGCGCCTGGTCGCGCGTGATGAGGTCGAGGTACCTGTTGCGCACCCGCAGTTCTTCGGAGAGCTCGTTGTGCAGGTTGGGCAGCGGAAGGATCGCCTTCGATGCGATCGCCCACTCGTCGGCCATGACCGAGAGCTCTCCACGCCTGGACGAGATGACCTCGCCGTGCACGAAGACGTGGTCGCCGAGGTCGACGAGTTCCTTCCAGCGCGCGAGCGACTCCTCGCCGACCGACGCCAGCGAGACCATCGCCTGGATGCGCGAACCGTCACCGGCCTGCAGCGCGGCGAAGCACAGCTTGCCGGTGTTCCGCAGGTGCACGACACGTCCGGCGACCCCGACGAAGACCCCCGTGGTCTCGTCGGCCGCGAGCGAGTCGTAGCGCTGGCGTAGCTCTGCGATCGTGTCGGTGACCGGGAGGCTTACGGGATACGCGCCACCCGCGACATCCGACTCGGCGATCAGCCGCTCGCGCTTGGCGAGCCGCACGGCCTTTTGCTCGCCGATCTCCTCGGCGCTCAGCTCGGTCGTACCGGGCGTCTCGGGCGTCACGTCGCTCGCCATGGTTCCTCTTCGTTGTGCAGTCGGACGGTGTGTGGCCGGGTTTCGAGACGCGCGCCTTCGGCGTGCTCCTCAACCCACGAGTGTCGCGCGCCTTCGGCGTGCTCCTCAACCCACGGTAGTCGCGCCTTCGGCGTGCTCCTCACCCACGGTGGGATCGCCTACCCGATGATGACGTTCGCGTTGTCGATGAGTCGCGTCTCGCCCACTCGTGCCGCGATCAGCGCGATGGCGGGTCCGCGAAAGGAGTCTTCGACGGAACGGAAGGTCTGCGGGTCGACGATGGCCAGGTAGTCAAGCCTAACGGTCGCCGAGGCGGCAATGCGCGCCAGCCCGGCGTCGAGTGCAGTCGCCGCGCCGAGGTGTCCGGCCGCAGCGACGTCCTGTAGCGCTGCCGAGAGCACGACAGCGGCCTGTCGTCCGTCGGCGTCGAGATAGTGGTTGCGGCTGGAAAGGGCGAGGCCGTCTTCCTCGCGCACGGTGGGAACGGCCTCGATCGACACCGAGAGGTTCAGGTCAGTGACCAGCTGCCGCACGAGGAACACCTGCTGGGCATCCTTCTGCCCGAAAAGCGCGACGTCGGGCTGCGCGATGTTCAGCAGTTTCGCGACCACGGTGAGCATGCCGTCGAAGTGTCCGGGCCTCGACTCCCCCTCGAACAACCCGGCCACCTCTCCGCCGGTGACCCGTGTCTGCGTCGGACCGCTCGGATACATCTCGCTCACCGCGGGCGCGAACACGGTGTCGGCGAGCGTGCTCAGCGCGGCGAGGTCGGCGTCGAACGTGCGGGGGTAGCGCTCGAAGTCCTCGCTCGGCCCGAACTGCAGCGGGTTCACGAAGACCGAGACGACCACCACGTCGGCGAGCTCGCGCGCACGGCGTACGAGCGACAGGTGCCCTGCGTGAAGCGCGCCCATCGTCGGCACGAGCGCGATGCGGGCGCCATCGGCACGGGCATCCCGAACCATCTCGCGCAGGCTCGCGATCGTGTGCACCACGCGGGGCGGGGTCATGTGTCCTCCTGGTCGGGGTCGTCGCGGTCGTTGCCGTCAGGGTTGGCGCCGTCGCGGTCGTTGAGGTCAGAGCCGTCGGGTCCGTCGGATTCGAGGCCGTGGATGTCGCCAGCCGGCCCGCCCAGCCCTGTCGTGCCGTGCAGGCCTTCGCTGAGCAGCTCGGGCATGTCGAGGGCGTCGAGCTCGGTCGGCGCACCCGCACGGCGCAGCGCCTCGTCGACGGATGAGCGCACGAGCGACGACAGATACGCACCCGGGTTCTCGATGCCGACGGCGGCGAGGATCCCGGATGCCTGCTCAACGATCGACCGCGAGAACGTCGTGGCGGTGGAGACCGCCTCGGCGTAGGCGGCGCGGTCGCGTTCATCCACGATCACCGGCTCGCCGCCCATCTCGACGACGAGCGCCTGCCCGATCGGCTGAACGGGTGCCGGAGCTGTCACGGCGAAGTAGCTCTCGGCGAGCCGCGCCAGGTCGAGGCTGGTGCCGCTGAACACCATCGCCGGATGGATGGCCAACGGAATGCCGCCCCGCTGCAGCGCCGGCGTGAGCACGTCGACGCCGTACTCGGGCGCGGTGTGCACAACGAGCTGCCCCGGCTGCCAGGCGCCGGCGAGCGCCAGCCCGCTGACCAGCGACGGCAGCTCCGAGCCGGGGACAGCGAGCAGCACCAGCTCGGCGCGCTCGATCACGTCGGGCACCGACAGCACGGGGACGCCGGGCAGCAGCGCCTCCGCACGCTCCTTGTTCTGTTCGCTCGAGGTCGCGATGCCGACGACGGCGTGACCCGCTCCGGCGAGGGCAGCCCCGAGCACGGGTCCGACGCGGCCGGCGCCGATGATGCCGACGCCGAGGCGTCCCGATCTGGCGACCATCAGGCATCCTCTCCTGTGATGGGGTCGGTGTCGTGCGTCATCTGGTCGGGCACGGGGTACTCGGCTTCATCGTCTGACCCGTCCGCCGAGACGGCGGACGGCGCTGGCGTCGCGGCAGAGGCCAGAAATGGCCTCTGCTCCAAGCTCCAGCGCGCGCCATCGGCGAATGCGATGGCCCCCGCCCCGGCGAGCGCGAAGAGCTCCTCGGCTGCGCGCACGTCGACGACGGGCAGTCTGGCGTGCACAGGCCCGTCGATCACGTGCACGTCCGCGGATGCCAGGTCGAGGATGCGCCGCACCGGCCCCTGCTCCACCTCGACGCTCTGCATGCGTGCCAGCGGCACGAAAACCACTCGTCGCCACACGGCGCCGTGCCGCACGACGATCACACCGTCCGCGATCGTATAACCGGTCTTGTGCCACGAGAACGGGCGCAGCCACGCGGCCCGACGTGGCGCTCGTGAGAACGCGGATTGGTCGGCACGCGCCGTCATCCCGGCGTGCGCGATGGCATCCCGCACCCTGTCATCCATGCCGGGCAGCAGCAGCGGGAGCACGCGCTGCACGTCGCGACGGCTGCCGACGGGAAGGGTCGTGGTGCGGGCCTCGCCGGCCGAGTTCTTGCCTCGGGTATGGCCCGCGGTGTTCATCCGCACCTGCCACCACCCGAACGGTCGCCACAGAAGCGGCTGCACCAGCTCGACCGCATGGATGCGCCGCGGCGGCACTGTCTCGCTGCTCGTCGTCAGCAACCCGAAGCCGATGCGTACGCCCTGGTCGCTGCCCGCGATGTTGTAGCGCAGAGCTTTGGTGAACCGACGGATGTACAGCCCGCCCAGGCTCAGCACGATCGGGAAGATGAGGATGATCAGCCATGGGCGCCCCGTAAGCGTTCCGCCGATCATCGCGAGCACGATGAGGATCAGCGCGATGCTCGGCCCGCTCAGAAGCAGGGATCCGGCGAGTCGGCCTGGATGCATGCGCACGACGGATGCCGGAGGTGCGGCATCCGGATCGAGATCGGCAGGACGCAGGATGAACTCGTCGACGCGATCCGAGATGAGGTCACGAGCCGCAGTGCGGTCGGGCGTGGCGACCGCCCCCGCGGTGGCCGAGCCTGCCACTGCCGCCCCCTGCGCATCACGCGCCTCGTGAGCTTCCTCCTCCAGCGCACCTGACGCCAAGCGAAGGATCTCGCGCCGCAACGTCTCGGTGACGCCCGACGGGAGGTAAGCGAGGTCGAGGTTGGCGTCGTGGCCCGCGACCACGATCTCGAGCTTCGCTGCGCCGAAGAGCCGAGCGAAGACCGGCCGGTGCACATTGATGCCCTGAATGCGATCGAGTCTGGCCTTGCGCTCCTGCCTGCGAAGGATGCCGCTGCGCAGCTCGACAGCCTGATGAGTCACCCGGAACGTCTGCACCCGCCACGACAGGGCGAACACGCCGACGCATGCCGCGATCACGACGACGGCGATGCCGATCGCGGGCAGCTCGAGGTTGTGGTTGACGATCGCGTCGATCGGATCGCCCGAAGGGTAGTCGGGCGTTCCGAGCACGAAGTTGATGATGCGCTCGCGCAGGTTCGCGATGATGATGCCGACGATCGCGATGATGGCGATCCCCCCGCGCAACAGCGGGGTCGCCTTGTGCATGCGGTGCCACTCGCCGTCGGCGAGTCCCGTGGCGGCGGTGAACGACTCGGTCACGACGAGCTCAGAGCCCCGTCCTGCGCGACTCCGCAAGCTCGACGAGACGGTCGCGCAACCAGGCCGCGTCCGTGTCGACGAGCCCAGGGATCGAGACCCTGCTCGACGCCGCCGCGGTCACGAACCTCAGCTCGGCCAGACCGAGCATGCGGTCGATCGGCCCTCGCTCGATGTCGAGCAGCTGCATGCGCCCGTACGGCACGGCGACGAAGCGCTGGAACATGATGCCGCGGCGGATGAGCAGATCGTCGTCGCGCAGCTGGTATCCGATCGCTTTGGCGCGACGCGGCGCAATGATCAGCTGCACGACCGCGATGGCGACGATGATCACGAGCGCGATCCATGCCCACGACCAGCCGAGCCCGAGCCAGGCGAACAGGGCGATCGCCGCGCCGATCGCGCCTCCGATGAGGGAGCTCACCACCACGACCACCACGTATTTCGGCGACACCCGACGCCACTGCGCGGCCACGTCAAGTCGTTGCGACACTGTGCTCCCCGCCTCTGATTCGGTGCACACCATCGTACTGAGCGCGCCTCCGCGCACACCGCGAACGTAACAGCGCCACTTGCGCTCTATTGCGCCAGTCGTGCTGGCGCGGTTGAGCGCAAGTGGCGCTGTTACGAGTTGCTCCGGCGAACCGGCGCGGTCACGCGTTCACCCGAAGGGCTACGCCTGGGCGATGCGCACCATGTTGCCCGCTGGGTCGCGCACCGCGAAGTCGCGCACACCCCAGAACTGGTCGGTCGGCTCCTGCACGACCTCGGCGCCGAACGACGCTGCAACCTTCTCGAAGGTCGCGTCGAGGTCATCCGAACGGAACTGCACCATCTGGAGCTCCCCCTTGGCGAGGAGGGCGGCGACGGCATCCCCGTTCTCCGGCGAACGCCCGGCATGCGGCTGCTCGAGGACGATCTCCACCTCGGGCTGGCTGTCGGTGACGAGAGTGATCCAGCGGAAACCGCCGTTGGCGACCTCGTTGCGCACGGTCAGGCCGAGGGTGTCACGGTAGAAGGCAAGGGCGGCATCCGGGTCGTCGACCACGATGTGCACGCCGCTGAGTGAAGTTGACATGCTTCAAAGCTATGCGCGGGATGCCGCCGGCGCTTCTCCGAAACTGCTCACTTGGGTGCCCTCCCCGTTGCGCGTGATGCGGGGCCTGGTCAACACCATGACCTGGCACGGCGAGAAGAGCCGCAGCTCATCGTGATTGCGAGCCCGGTAGTCCGTCGGGGTCTCGCCGACGAGCTCGGTGAACTTGCTGGAGAACGAACCCAGGCTGGTGCAGCCGACGGCGAAGCAGACATCCGTCACGCTCAGGTCGGTCGACCGAAGCATCGCCTTCGCCCGCTCGATGCGCCGCGTCATCAGGTAGGAATAGGGCGTCTCGGAGTAGGTCTCCTTGAACCGGCGGCTGAAGTGGGCCTGCGACATCAGCGCCGTGCTCGCGAGGGCCGCAACGTCGATCGGCTCGGCGAACTCGCGGTCCATCCTGTCCCGCGCACGCCTCAGCCGCCGCAACTCCCCCAGGTCAACGCCCATAAGACCAGTGTGGTGCACGCCACCGGCAATCGCCCTCTCCCGGTGGTTGAGGAGCGGGACGGGTGCCACCGCCTAGCGCGCTGGAGCGTGGTCGGCGTGCTCCTTGTCGTCATCCGATGGGGGCAGCGTGCAGAAGGACTCCGCGACGAGGCCGCCGACCAGCAGGATGACCGCGCTCACGGCCGCGATCACGCTGAGCCACACCGCGCCGGACGACATCGCGGGGCGGGTCAGCACGTAGACGACCACGCCGATGCCCGTGCCGGTGAGCAGCGCACCTGCAAGGCTGCACGCCTTGGCGAGCACAGCGATGCGCATCGCCCTGAACGGATCGATGTGCACCTTCACCTTGCTGCGCACGGCCCGCCTGATCGGAATCGCCAGCAGCACGACGATCAGCGCGATGGCGACCAGCGTGATCGACAGCGCGATGGGCGGGATCAGCGTCGCCGCCGCCGCGGCCACCAGGGCGACCTCGAGCAGATACCCGATCGCGATGCCGACGACGCCGAGCAGGACGAGCGCGCCGGGCCCTGTGCGCCTCACGAGGCACCGCCGTCGCGAGGCTGGCCGTCCCTGGCCTGCCCGGCCTCGGACCGCCCGCTCTCGCGGGTCTGCCCGTCTTCACCCGGAGAGGATGCCCTCAGCTGCGCGAGCAGCGCGTCCACCCGTCCCAGCCCCGGCAGCTCGGCGTCCGGGTCGACGGCGAGCCACGGCTCGAGCACGAACTCCCGCTCGGATGCACGGGGATGCGGCAGCTGCAGCACGTCGTCGTCCACCTGGCGGTCTCCCATCGCGATGAGATCGAGGTCGAGGGTGCGGTCCCCCCAGCGTTCCGTGCGCACTCGACCGTGGGCATCCTCGATGCGATGCAGCTCGGTGAGCAACGCGTGCGGGTCGAGTGCTGTGGAGACCAGGGCGACTCCGTTCACGTAGCGTGGGGCATCCTCGTCGACGCCGTCGAGCCGCACGGCGGCGGTCTCGATGAAGGGTGAGACGGCGTCAAGGCGCACGCCGGGCGTCACCGCGAGATCGTCCAGTGCGGCTCGGATCGTCACCGCACGATCGCCGAGGTTGCTGCCGAACGCCACGACAGCGGGCTCGAGGGGGCGCATCCGCTGAGGCTTCGCCATCACGAGGCGAGGCCGCTCTCGTACCAGGCGCGGTCGCGCACGACGGTGACGGCGACGTCTCCGAACGGTACCGGGATCGGGGCATCCGGCTTGTGCACGGTCACCTCCGTTCGCTCGGCCGGGAAGGACAGCACGACCCGCGCGACCCGCTCCGCAACGGTCTCGATGAGGTCGACCGGGTCGGATGCCACCGCCTGCGTCACCGCTTCGGCCAACTCCCCGTAGTGCACGGTCGCCGCCAGCTCGTCGCCTCTGGCGGCAGGGCCGAGGTCGAGCCACGCGGTCACGTCGATGACGAAGTCCTGGCCGTTCTCGCGCTCGAAGTCGAAGACCCCGTGGTTCGCGCGCACGCGCAGGCCGGTCAGGGTGATGCGGTCGCCGGTCATCCGTCCATCTTCTCGCGTCTGGGTTCCCCGAGGGACTTCCGGCTCCGATCGGCCTCGCTCGATCGCTCGGCGGCCGAACGCGCCGCGGCGGCCGAACCGGAGTCCCAGGCGCGAACGACGTCGAGAGCGATGCGGGTCGAAATCACGTCGTGCACCCGCACGCCCCACACGCCCTCGCGCGCGGCGAGCGCCGTGATCACAGCCGTTGGCAGGTCGCGATCCTGAACGGATGCCCCCTGGGGCATCAGCTCGCCGAGAAACCGCTTGCGGGATGCCGCAACCAGCACTGGCAGTCCCGCCGCCTCGAACTCCCGCAGGTGATGCAGAACGTCCCAGTTGTGATCGGCGTTCTTCGCGAAGCCGAGCCCTGGGTCGATGATGAGGTGCTCGACCGCGACACCCTTCTGGCGAAGGTCGTCCACGCGTCGCAGCAGCTCCTCACGGACCTCGCGTGCGGCATCCGTGTAGGTGGCGAGGTCGTTCATGCGATCGCTGTGCCCGCGCCAGTGCATCACGATGTAGTCCACACCGCTCTCGGCCACGAACGGCGCCATCGCAGGGTCGGCCAGCCCGCCCGAGACATCATTGACGAGGGTCGCCCCCGCGTCGACGGCGGCTCTGGCCGTCTCGCTGTTCATGGTGTCGATGCTGACGCGGATGCCCCGCGCGGCCAGCTCTCGCACCACGGGCAGCACCCGCCCCAGCTCAGCGGGAACGGGCACCCGCTCGGCGCCCGGACGGGTCGACTCCCCGCCGACGTCCACGATGTCGGCCCCCTGCAGCGCGAGCTCCGCACCGTGGTCGATCGCGGCATCCGTCGACGCCCATCGTCCGCCGTCGCTGAACGAATCGGGCGTCACGTTGAGGACGCCCATGATGCGCGTCACTTCACGCCTCGGCCGATCAGGGTGATGAGCTCGGCACGCACGACCGGGTCACTGAGCTGCCCGCGGCTTGCGATCGTCACCGTTGTGGCATCCGACTGGCGAGCGCCGCGACTGGTCACGCAGGCGTGCCTCGCATCGAGCACGACGAGCACACCACGCGGGTCCAGGCCTTGCACGATCGTGTCGGCGATCTCCTCCGTGAGCCGCTCCTGCACCTGTGGCCGCGCGGCGAGGATCTCCACGACCTTCGGCAGCCTGCCCAGCCCCACGACGCGGTCGCCGGGCAGGTAGGCGAGATGCGCGACACCTTCGAACGGCAGCAGGTGATGCTCGCACATCGAGCGGAAGTGGATGTCGCGCAGCAACACCGTCTCGGGATCGCTCTCGCCGAGCGGCACGTTGTCGCGAAGCGGCTCGACCGGGTCGAGCGCCAGGCCTCCGAAGAACTCGTCGTACGACGCCGCGACGCGGGCCGGAGTCTGCTCGAGACCCGGCCGCGTCACGTCCTCGCCGATCGCGGCGAGAAGTTCGGCGACGGCCGCTTCGATACGCGCGCGGTCGACGGCCATCTGCGTCTGTGCCTACGCCCTTGGCCTACGCCGTAGCCGGGCGGGGCTTGATCTGACGCGAACGCTTCGGCTTGGGCGAGGAATCGATGTCGCCATCCACGATGCCCGGATCGATCGGCGCCGTCGCGGGCTCCGGGAACGCGATCGGCGGGATGCCCGGCGAGACGCGGTTGTCGGCGGACACCCACTCCGGACGCTCCGGCAGCTTCTTCACGTTCTTGAAGATCTCGGCGATCTGGTGGTGGTCGAGCGTCTCCTTCTCGAGCAGCTCACGCGCCAGCGAATCGAGGATCTCGCGGTTGTCGTTGATGACCTGCCACGCCTCGTCGTGCGCCTTCTCAATGAGCGCCCGCACCTCGGAGTCGACGCGCTCCGCGATGCGCTCCGAGTAGTCGCGCTGGTGACCCATGTCGCGACCGAGGAACATCTCGCCGGAGGACTGGCCGAGCTTGACCGACCCGATGTCGGAGCTCATGCCGTACTCGGTGACCATCTTGCGGGCGATGCCCGTGGCCTTCTCGATGTCGTTCGACGCGCCGGTCGTCGGGTCCTTGAACACGACCTCTTCGGCGACGCGCCCGCCCATCGCGTAGGCGAGCTGGTCGAGCAGCTCGTTGCGGGTGACGGAGTACTTGTCCTCGAGGGGAAGCACCATGGTGTAGCCGAGGGCGCGACCGCGCGGCAGAATCGTGATCTTCGTCACCGGGTCGGTGTGCCGCATCGCCGCAGCAGCGAGCGCGTGACCGCCCTCGTGGTACGCGGTGATGAGCTTCTCCTGGTCCTTCATCACACGGGTGCGGCGCTGCGGGCCGGCGATCACACGGTCGATGGCCTCATCAAGAGCGCGGTTGTCGATCAGCTGCGCGTTCGAGCGCGCGGTGAGCAGCGCGGCCTCGTTGAGCACGTTGGCCAGATCGGCACCGGTGAAGCCCGGCGTCTTGCGGGCGACGACCTCGAGGTCGACACCGGCGGCAAGCGGCTTGCCACGGCCGTGCACCTCGAGGATCTTCTTGCGGCCCAGCAGGTCGGGCGCATCCACGCCGATCTGACGGTCGAAGCGACCGGGGCGCAGAAGCGCCGGGTCGAGGATGTCGGGGCGGTTCGTCGCCGCGATGAGGATGACGTTCGTCTTGACGTCGAAGCCGTCCATCTCGACGAGCAGCTGGTTCAGCGTCTGCTCGCGCTCGTCGTGTCCGCCGCCGAGGCCTGCGCCACGGTGACGACCCACTGCGTCGATCTCGTCGACGAAGATGATGGCCGGCGCGTTCTGCTTCGCCTGGTCGAACAGATCGCGAACGCGGCTCGCGCCGACACCGACGAACATCTCGACGAAGTCCGAACCCGAGATGGAGTAGAAGGGCACGCCCGCCTCACCCGCAACGGCGCGAGCGAGCAGCGTCTTACCGGTACCGGGAGGGCCGTACAGCAGAACACCCTTGGGGATGCGTGCACCCACGGCCTGGAACTTGGCCGGCTCCTTGAGGAAGTCCTTGATCTCCTGAAGCTCTTCGATGGCCTCGTCGCTGCCGGCGACGTCGTCGAAGGTGACCTTCGGGCTCTCCTTCGAGACGAGCTTCGCCCGCGACTTGCCGAACTGCATGACCTTGTTGCCGCCGCCCTGCATGCCGGAGAGCATGAGCCAGAAGAAGGCGCCGATCAGGATGACGGGGAGCAGGATGCTCAACGCCGACAGCCACCAGCTCGGCTGGGGAACCTGGTCGTTGTACCCCTTGGCGAGGTTCGCGTCGGTGACCGCGTTGACGACATCCTTGCCGCGCGGGCTGACGTAGTAGAACTGCACCTCGGTGCCGTTGTTGCCGTCAGGCTTGGTCAAGGTCATGTCGACTCGCTGGTCGGTGTCGACGATGGTGGCCGTCGAGACCTTGCCGTCCTTCAGCAGCTGCAGGCCCTGTTCGGTGGTGATCCCCTTGTAGCCCGACATCGTGATCAGGCTCGAGCCGATCCACACGATGACGACCGCAAGCACGATCCACAGAATGGGGCCACGGAAGATCTTTTTCAGGTTCATGGTGCTGTCAGGGTACCGCTACGGTGCTGGAGGCAATCTGCGTGTTCGCCGACGGCGTGCTAATGCTTCCTCAGCAAAACCCTGTGGACGCAGAGACCCTACTCGTACACGTGCGGAGCGAGCACTCCGACGGAACGCAGATTGCGATACCGCTCGGCGAAGTCGAGGCCGTAACCGACCACGAAGTCGTTGGGGATCTCGAACCCCACGTACTTGACATCCACCTCGACTTTGGCGGCATCCGGCTTGCGCAGCAGCGCGCAGATCTCGACGGATGCCGGTCCACGCGAGAGCAGGTTCTCGCGCAGCCACGACAGGGTGACGCCGGAGTCGATGATGTCCTCGACGATGAGCACGTGGCGGTCGGCGAGCTCGGAGTCGAGGTCCTTCAGGATGCGCACCACACCGCTCGACTTCGTGCTGGCGCCGTACGAGCTGACGGCCATCCAGTCCATGTTGATCGGGATGGTCAGCGCCCTCGCCAGGTCGGCCATCACCATGACGGCGCCTTTGAGAACGCCGACGAGCAGCACGTCCTTGCCTGCGTACTCGGCATCGATCTCGGTGGCGAGCTGATCGAGCCGCTCCTTGATCTGCTCCTCGGTTACGAGCACCTGGGTGAGGTCGCCTTCGATGTCTTCGGGAAGCATGAAGCCAATCCTCGCATGCGCGCTGGAGCTTTAAGCGAAGGCCATTTCTGGCCTTCGCCGCGACGCTCCCTCTTGCTCGGCCGGACGGCGGAACAGCGCCGCCCGGAACCGGCTCGTGGGGCCCAGCGCCGACCGCCGTCTCGGCGGTCGGATATTGCCGTGCCCGCCCCTGCCCTCCCCAACCGCTGGTTGAGGAGCTCGCCGAAGGCGCGCCTCTCGAAACCCCCGCCGCCAGGTGCGGTCTCCGAACAGGTTGCTTCGCCACGCTCCTCAACCAGCGGAGGTCACGGTGCCGGTCAGTGCTCGTGGGGCAGCACCGAGGTCGACCCGGTCGTGGAGAACACGACGTACCCACCGGATCGCGCCGCACTCACTCCGCCTTGAAGGTCGAGCGGCTTCTGGCCGTGCCAGTCGGTGACCAGACGGGCGACGGCGAGCACGTGCACACGCTCCAACGCGATGCCGAACTCGCTGAAGACGACGTACCGGATGATCCGGTTGCGCAACGCCGGCGGATTGGCTTCGAGCGCGCCCACCGAAACCGCGATTCCCGCCTCGGCCGGCGCGCAGATGTCTTCGATGACCTCCTCGATCATCTCGTCGAAGGCTTCCGCGTCTTCGCGCAGCTGCTCCGCCGTGCGCGCCAGCGCCTCGGCGACGCCCGGTCCGAGCTCTCGCTCCAGCGCGGGAAGGACCTGGGTCCTGACGCGCACGCGCGTATAAGAGGGGTCGGTGTTGTGCGGGTCATCCCACGGCGTGAGGCCAGCGTCGAGGCATGCTTGCCTGGTCGTCTCGCGGCGGATGCCCAACAACGGCCGCAACACCGTGTCGGTGACCGGGGCCATGCCCTGCAGGCTCGCGGCACCAGAACCGCGTGCCAGGCCGAGCAGCACGGTCTCCGCCTGGTCGTCGAGGGTGTGCCCGAGCAGCACATGGGTCGCACCTGTCGTGGTGAGTGTTTCGGCGAAGGCTGCGCGGCGGGCATCCCGTGCGGCGTTCTCGGGGCCGCCGCCCTCGGCCGCCGGGGGCACCTCGACGCTCGTGACGACCACCGGATCGAGTGCGAGGGCCACCGCTTGTTCGCGTGCGCGGTCGGCGATCTCGGCTGAGGCATCCTGCAGCCCGTGGTCGACGATGATCGCCCCGACGCGGATGCCCGCCCGAGGCCCCTCGAAGCCCGCCGCTGCTGCCAGCGCGAGTGAATCCGCCCCGCCGCTGAGGCCGACGAGCACGAAGGCGCCCTGGTCGAGCCCTGCAGAGGCGAACGCACCGCGCACCGCGCGCCGGACGTCCGCGATCGGCGGGGTGAGCCGTGGTCGGCGCTCGGCTTCGGTCATCCCCCAACGCTAGGTCATGCGTGGGTCATCCATGCGCGTGGTCATCCATGCGTGGGTTGGGTCATCCATACGTGGGTCATCCGCGCGCGTGGGCCCATTGGACCCACCACCCCCGAGTCGTCGCCACTTCGTGCGGGTTCGCCGCGCGGGATGCCACGACAAGTGGCGACCACTTGGGATGGAGGACCAGCGTCGGTGCGACGCCCGGATGGGGTTATCCCATCGCGTCGCCACTTTGTGCGGGTTTCCCCCGATGGATGCCACGACAAGTGGCGACGACTTCGGGTCGCACGGGGCGACGCGTCGAGGCCGGGGCGCCCACGTTGGGCGGCGCCGGGGCGACCGCGTCGGGACCACGGGGGCGCCCACGTTGGGCGGGCGGGGATGGGTAGATTGGTGGGGCGGCGTGGCCGCATCGACGAATGGAGCACTCGCATGGCCGACTACGACGCAATCATCGAGATCCCGCGCGGCAGCCGCAACAAATATGAGGTCGACCACGAGACGGGTCGCGTCTTCCTCGACCGCGTGCTGTACACGAACTTCAGCTACCCCACCGACTACGGCTTCTTCGAGAACACCCTCGGCGAGGACGGCGACCCGCTCGACGTGCTCGTGCTGCTCGACTACCCACTGTTCCCCGGCGTGGGCGTCAAGGTGCGCCCGGTCGGCGTTCTGCACATGAGCGACGAGGCGGGCGGCGACGACAAGATCATCGCCGTGCAGTACAAGGACCCGCGGTGGACGTGGATTCAGGATGTCGAGGACATCCCCGAGTACACGCGCAAGGAGATCCAGCACTTCTTCGAGCACTACAAGGACCTGGAGCCCGGCAAGTGGGTGAAGGTGGATGCCTGGGGCAACGCCGCCGACGCCGACAAGCTCGTGCAGGAAGCCATCGCAAGGCTCGCCGCAGAAAAGCACTGAGCTGTCTTGCGCGCCGGTCCCGCCCGGCGCGCTGCAGTCGGCCGGACACGTGGTTGCGATCGGTTCGGCGCAGACGCCGCCGAACCCCCAGGCCTATCACTGCACCGACGTGGTCGAGGGCGCGCCTGGCGGTACCGTCGTCGTCCTTGCGGTAGCCGTCCCCGGCCGGGGCTGTCGCAGCTGGCACGACGCCGGCGCACGGCGCGACCGGGGTCAGGCCGAGGGACGGGCCACGTAGGGGTACGGGGATCCCCAGAGGGACTGCACCGCGAGTGGCTCACCGTAGTCGCGAGCCGCGATGATCTGGTCGCCGCCGAGGTAGATGGCGTCGTGGTAGAAGCCGCCGTCGTACCAGAAGATGATGTCGCCGCGCTGGCGCTGGCTGAGCGGGACGAGCTGTCCTCGTCCCTGCGCCGTGTAGAACTGCGACGTCACACTGTGGTCGCCCACGTAGATGCCTGCAGCACTGTAGGCCATCATCACGAGCCCTGAGCAGTCGTAGTAGACCGGCCCCTGGCCGCCGATGTCGTACGGGGCGCCGATGTGCGCATATGCGTACGCGATCGCGGTCTCGACGGCGCTGCTGTTGGGCGCCCCCGCCGACCCGCCGCCGGACGGAGCCGGCCCGCCTCCCGAGGAGCCGGAACCTTGAGGTGCGCCCCCGGAAGAGCCGCCGGCCGGTTGACCGCCCCCGTTACTCGCTGAGCCGCCACCCGACGCCGGCGGTTGAGCCGCTGCCTGCTGCGCCGCAGCCGCCTCCTTCTGAGCCTCGGCCGCCTTCGCAGCTTCCTCGGCCTTCTGCTTCCCGACGAGGTACTGCGACGCTTCCTGCTCCGACGTGTTCTTCAGCGTCGCGAGCTGCGACACGAGCTCCGTCTCCTTCGACTGCTGCTGCGAGAGGGCGGACTGCGCGTCGTTCGCCGCAGCCTTCGCCTTGTCGAGCGCCGTGCTGGCATCCGCCGCCAACGACTCCCTGGTCTTCTCGGCCGATGCGGCTTGTGTTGCGAGCGAGTCCGCGGCGTTCTTGTCGCTCACGGCCTGCCGGTAGATGGTCGTCGACTGCTCGGTGAGCTGGCTCATCGTGCCGAGTTGGTAGAGCAGCTGGTTCGACTCGTCGACCTTGCCGCCCGAGAGCAGCAGGTTGATCGACGAGTCCCCGCCGGCCTTCGCCAGGTGAGACGCCAGAAGGCCCGCCCGCATCGCCGAGGTCTTCGCCGTCTTCTCAGCAGCCTTCGACTTCGAGGCGAGATCGTGAGCGGTCGTCGTGGCGGCATCCAACTTGATCTTGGTCTCGAGGTAGGACTCCGCGGCGATGTCGGCTGCCTTGTTTGCGGCATCCACATTGGACTGAAGCTCGGCGACCAGGCCGGTGATCTTGTCGACAAGCGCCTGCTGAGCCTGGACGTTCTGCTTCGCGTGCTGCACGTCGTTCCAGCTCGGATACTCGTCGGCGTGCGCCGGCGGCGCGACGATTCCGATCGAGGCCGTGATGACGCCGACCGCAGCAGCACCGACGGCAATGGGACGGATGGGTCCGGTCTTGCCTGCAGCGGATCGCGACCGCGCGCCCGAATGCTCGCGCTCTGAAGCGCGCTTCGTGTTCTCAGCCAAGTGGTGCCCCCCGCTGCGCCATGAACGGGATCGGATCGATCGCGCTCCCGCTGATCCGCACCTCGAAGTGCAGATGACACCCGGTCGAGTTGCCGGTCGAGCCGACCTTCGCGATCGGCTCCCCCGCCCCTACGCTCTGGCCGATGCCGACCAGGGTGCCTCCGTTCACGATATGTCCGTACGCCGTCGAAACACCACCCCCGTTGTCGAGCAGGATGAAGTTGCCGTATCCAGCGTTGGGCCCCGCATAGCTCACGACACCGGAGAATGCGGCGTAGATGGTGGAGTAGCAGGATGCTCCGATGTCGGCGCCCTCATGGAACGTAGAGCACCCGTCGCACGGCGCGACACGTGGTCCGAACCCGTCGGTGATCGGCCCGTACGCTGGCACAGCCCAGCCTTGGGGACCGACGAACCCTCCAGGTAGACCGGCGCCGCTCTGCGCGGCTGCAGCGGCGGCGGCACGGGCGGCGACGCCCTTCTCATAGCCGGCGACCGTGGTCTTCGTCTTGTCCTGCAGAGCGGCCACCTGGGCCTTGAGCACGACGGACTTCGCCCGCTGAGTGGTGAGCGCCTCCCTCGCGGCAGTAGCCGCCGCGACCGCACGCTTCAGCGCGGCCTCGGCGTCGATCCGCAGTTTCTCGCGCTCGGTGCGCGCGGCGTTCGCCTGATCGCTCATGGCCTTCGCCGTGTTGCGCGCCTGTTCCGCCTGCGCGTAGATGCCGCTGGTGTTCTCGACCAGCTTCGAGGCCGAACCGAGGTGATCGAGCAGCTTGTCGGCATCCTTCGGGTTCTTCGAGCCGCTCAGAAAGAGGTTGGCCGTGAGATTCTCGCCACCGGACCGGTACAGTTCGGCGGCGAGACGTCCGGCTTGCGTCGTGGCGTCGGTCGCTTTCTTGGTCAGATCGGATGCCTGCGACTGCAACGTCTGCGCCTTCACATCAGCGAGGTCGAACTTCTGCTGCGCCTGGTTGAATTCCTCGCCGGCCTGCACCGAAGCGGCCTGCGTCTGCTCCACCCTGGTCTGGAGGTTGGAGATGAGCCCCTGGATCTTGGTCACCTCGGCCTGCGCCGCTGCCTGGTTCGCCTTGGCGTTCTGCACGTCCTGCCAGCTCGGGTACTCGTCGGCATAGGCAGGCTGAGCGATGCCGCCGCAAAGGGCAGCGATCAGGATGCCTGTGAGCACGACTCCAAGGCGCGCGCGCCGTCGCTTGCGGGGGTCTCGCGTCATCGTTCGCTTCCTCGGCTGGCCGCCGGCCGCCGGTCGACATGCTCGGAACTCGAGCCACCGTAACGCTCGGTTCGGCAGGTTTCCGCGCCATTCCGGGCCCGTCGCGGGATTCGGATGCGCCGGATGCCGGAGCCCGCCGGTCTCGGTTTGGCAATTGCCGAGGGTTCCTTTAGGCTTGACCCTCGGTAGTCAGGCGTCACGGGCGCAGACGGCCCCATCGTTTAGTGGCCTAGGACGCCGCCCTTTCACGGCGGTAGCACGGGTTCGAATCCCGTTGGGGTCACGACTACACTGGAAAATCGAATACACATCAAGGCCCTGTAGCGCAGTTGGTTAGCGTGCCGCCCTGTCACGGCGGAGGTCGCGGGTTCAAGTCCCGTCAGGGTCGCGCTGGAGAAGCCCTTCTATATGGAGGGCTTCTTCTCCAGTGGGCATCCGTATGGATGTCTCGGCTCTGTAGCTCAGTTGGTAGAGCGTTCGACTGAAAATCGAAAGGTCACCGGATCGATGCCGGTCGGAGCCACCAAGCAAAACCCCCGATCCCACTGGGATTCGGGGGTTTTTTCGTCTCGACGGATGGCACCTCCGTGAGGCGTTTGACTACAACTGACTGCGACGCGGCGTCGCCGTAGCGCTGCAGACCGGCTGTTCACGAGAGATGGCCGAATCACTTCGCGAGCAGCGCATCGTCGTTGGTGCGGCCGGTGACCTTCTCGACCGTCGAGCGCAGCACGTCGTAGACGATGCGCTGCTCGGCGAGGGTGGTTCCGGCCATGTCGAAGGACGCGAGACGGACGCTCATGTGGCGCTTCTGTCCGGGGGTGCCAGCGCGGGCGCGAGGCGGGCGATGCTTGGTCGCGACACGGCCGAGGTGCTGCGCGAGTTGCGCATGGCGAGCTTGGCCCGGTCCGTCCGATAGCGGTCCTCGGCGTATTCGAGCACCAGACCGGCGTTGGTCGACGTGACGCGTTCGACCCGTAGCAGTGGCGAACCGAGAGGCACGTCGAGTTGCACGGCGTCGAGCTCGTCGGCCGCTACCGCGTCGATCGTGTGGGTTCCGACGTCGAGCGCCACCCCGCGCTCGATGAGTGTGCCGAAGATCGAGCCTTCGTCCGGGTCGAAGGTGAAGAGCTCGCGGCCGACCTCGGAGATGTACCAGCTGCGCTCGAGCATGACCGGGATGCCGTCGATCGAGCGGAGTCGAACGACGACGACGGCGCGATCGGACGCCGCGATCTCCAGTTTCGCGGCGACGTCGGTGGGAGGCACCCGCCACGCGAGCTCGATGGTGTGCTGCCCCGGCGTCCGATCGGTCGCCTGCACCCATGCGCTGAACGAGAAGAAGTCGTCGATCGAGTGCGCCAGCGGTCGCCCGAGCACGGTCGGAACCCGGCCTTGGCTCGTCTCGATCAGTCCCTCGTTGCGCAATTGAGCGAGCGCCTGGCGCACGGGTCCGCGGCTCGCGCCGAACAGCGCGCTGAGGTCGGACTCGGACGGAAGCGGGGCACCGATCGCCAGGTCCCCGGAGCGGATGCGCTCGCGGAGTGCGTCGGCGACGACGGCGTGTAGAGGCACTCGCACGGTGTTAATACAAGTGGCCCGAACTTGTGCCGCAAGCCCGAGACGAGGGTTGTTCACGCATCGTTACCCTCACGGTCTAGCGATTGAACTTCTCATGACAAGTGCCGGTTTTCGTGGAATCGGGCTGTCCGGATCGTCCACAGTGGCAGTCGTGACTTCCGTGCTCGGCGATACCGCTGCCCACTACGACGTCGCCGTGGGCCCGAAGGGGACCTACCTGGTCGCAACCCCTGCGCCCAGCGTCACCGCCGTGTCCGTCACCAGCGGCATCGGCATGACGACGGCACTTGGGCTCGTGGCATCCGTTCTCGACTGACCCGGTTCTCGACTTACACCTCCACATCCCCCTGCAACCAAGGAGAACAATGAACAGCAAGCTCCGCCGCGCGGCCTCTGGCCTCGTGCTGGTGGCTGCGGTAGCCGTTGCGCTGACCGCATGCTCAAGCAACAGCAGCGCATCCAGTCTTTCCGCGAAGGACTGCAAGACCCTGACCACAGCTCAGGCGTCCAAGGCCACCTCGGCTGACGCCTTCGGCGGCCTCGACTGCCTCGCCGCGGCGGCCGAGAAAGAGGGCCACCTCAACCTGATTGCTGACCCGCCCTCGTGGGCGAACTACGGCAAGATCATCGCCGCGTTCGAGAAGAAGTACCCGCAGATCAAGATCAACGACGAGAACCCGAACGGCTCGTCGGCTGACGAGTTCAACGCGGTCAAGTCCACCGTGGGCCAGAGCACCGCGCCCGACACGCTCGACGTCGGCACGGCTGTCCTCAACCAGAACCTCGGCCTGGTCACCCCGTACAAGGTCCAGAACTGGTCGGACATCCCCGCGGACTTCAAGGCCCCCGACGGCAAGTGGGTCTACGACTACACCGGTCTCATGTCGATCGGCTACGACTCGTCGAAGATCAAGACCGCCCCGACGTCGCTCTCGGACCTGCTTGGATCGGACTACAAGGGCAAGGTCGCGATCAAGGGCGACCCGACGCAGGCGAACGAGGCCGCCTCGGCCGTCTACCTCGCGGCGCTCCAGTCGGGCGGCTCGGCCGACAACGTGCAGCCCGGGATCGACTGGTTCGGCAAGCTCAAGTCGGCGGGCAACTACCTGACGACGCTTCCGACGCAAGCGACGGTGAACTCGGGTGAGACCCCGGTCGTCATCCAGTGGTCGTACAACAACGTGGCGTGGGGCCCCGCGGCCGGTTCGTCGGGCAACCCGAACTGGAAGACCGTGATCCTTCACGGCAGCTCGCTCGGCTCGTACTACAACCAGGCCGTCAGCCCGAACGCTGCCGACCCGGCCGCCGCGCGCCTCTGGGAGGAGTTCATCTACTCGCCCACCGCGCAGAACCTCTACTACCAGGCCGGCGCCTACCCGGCCACTCTCGACGCCATGGCCAAGAACGGCACGGTCGACAAGACCGCTCAGAAGGACGTCGGCACCCCGCCGGCCGGCCTCGTCCAGCTGACCGACGACCAGGCCACCAAGGCCGCGGCGGCGCTGACCGCCGGCTGGTCCAAGGCTGTCGGATAGCGAAGCGACACCTCGGCTCATGACCGCTGCCTCGAGCGCGATCGCGTCAGCCGGCACTACCCACGGTGCCGGGGCTCTCAAGCCCCGGCGCCGCTCGGGTGCCGTGTTCGGTTTCACGCCCTTCGCCGTCTACATCCTGATTTTCCTCGCCATTCCGACGGTCTGGGCCGTCGCGAGCGGATTCCTGGACGGCAGCGGTGCCTTCACCCTGCACAACTTCGCCGCCTTCAAGGACCCCTTCATCCTCAAGGCGTTCTGGAACTCGGTCTGGCTGTCGGCGCTGGTCGCCGCCGTGAGCGCCGTCATCGGTGCTGTCATCTGCGTGGCGATGCTGGGCACGAAGCCGAACGGCCTGCTGCGCAACGTGGTCGACTCGCTCAGCAGCGTGTTCGCGCAGTTCGGCGGCGTCATGCTCGCCTTCGCCTTCATCGCCCTCATCGGTCAGCAGGGTCTTCTGACGCTCTGGCTGCAGCACTACCTGCACTTCGACATCAACGACCTCGCCTTCGACAAGAAGGCCGGCCCGCTGCTGTACCAGGTGTCCGGTCTGATCTACCCGTATCTCTACTTCTCGATCCCGCTCATGGTGCTGAGCTTCATGCCTGCCCTCGAGGGGCTCAAGCCGCAGTGGGGCGAGGCCGTCGCGACCCTCGGCGGCGGCCGGTTCACCTATTGGTTGCGCGTCGCATTCCCGGTGCTCGCACCCGCCTTCTTCGGAAGCCTCATCCTGTTGTTCGCCAACGCGTTCTCGTCCTTCGCAACGGCGGCGGCGCTCATCAACTCGGGAGTCCTGGTGCCGCTTGCAATGAAGCAGGAGCTCAGCAGCGAGACGATCCCGAACGTCGCCAACACGCCGGGCGTCCTCGCCCTCGGAATGATCGTGATCATGGTCGTCATCATGTGGCTCTACTCGCTGCTGCAGCGCCGCTCGCGAAGGTGGGAGCGATGAGCCGCACGCCGCGCACCGGAGCGGTGCCGAGCCGGGTGACCAGCACCATCATCCTGGTGATCGCGGCCATCGCGTTCGTGCTTCCGCTGTACGCCATGACGCTGTTCATCTTCCGTCCCGTCGACAGCACGTCCGGATTCACGCTGATCCACCTCAAGGCGATCATCGACCCTGCCCAGGAGTACATCTACGACCAGCTCTTCCAGGGCCTCACAGCCTCGCTGGTCATCGCACTCGTGACCGTCGCCATCGTCCTCGTGATCCTGCTGCCGACGATGATCCTCGCGTCGCTCCGATTCCCGAAGATGCGGCAGACGATCGAGTTCATCTGCCTGCTGCCGATCACGATCCCCACGGTCGTGCTGGCGATCGGATTCATCCCCGTCTACCAGGCAATCTGGCGCACGGCAGGGAACTCCACATGGACGCTCGCGTTCGCGATAGGGATCATCGCGCTTCCGTTCGCGTACCGCCCGATCCAGTCGAACATCTCGGCGCTCGACCTGACGACCCTCAACGAGGCGTCGCGTTCGCTCGGAGCCAACTGGTTCAGCTCACTGTGGCACGTAATTCTGCCGAACCTGCGCCGCGGCATTCTCACCGCCGCCCTCCTCACTGTCTCCGTGGTGCTCGGTGAATACACGATCGCCGCGTTCCTCAGCCAGAACACCTTTCAGACAGCGCTGTTCCTGCTGCAGCAGACCGACCCCTATGTCGCGACCGCCTTCGCGCTCGCCGCACTCATCTTCGTGTTCCTCCTCTTGGTGCTCATCGGCTCCCTCGGGTCGATCCGCCGTGCCCGAAAGGCCTCATCATGACCAGCACCGCTGAAATCTCGTCGACCGAGCGACTTTCGAACACCGGCATCGCCGTCGAGCTCGAGGGCGTGGTCAAGGAGTATTCGGGCAGCCGGGCGCTCGACGGCATCAACCTGCGGCTCGAGCCAGGTGAGTTCGTGGCACTACTCGGGCCCTCGGGCTGCGGGAAGACCACGGCGCTGCGCGCCCTGTCCGGACTCGAGCGGATCGACGCGGGAAGCATCCGCATCGACGGCATCGACGTCGAGACCGTACCCGTCAACAAGCGCGACATCGGCATGGTGTTCCAGTCGTACTCGCTGTTCCCGCACCTGACCGTGCAGCAGAACGTCGAGTTCGGCTTGCGGATGCGCCACGTCGCTCGTGCGAAGCGGGCAGTGCGCGCCACCGAGGGCCTCGAGATGGTCGGCCTCGGGCACCTCTCGCAGCGCTTCGCGCACCAGCTCTCAGGCGGCCAGCAGCAGCGCGTGGCGCTCGCGCGCGCCCTCGTGACCCGCCCGCGCGTACTGCTGCTCGACGAGCCCCTCTCAGCTCTCGACGCGAAGGTCCGTGTCAGCCTGCGCGACGAGATCCGCCGCATCCAGAAGGACCTCGGCATCACGACGCTGTTCGTCACCCATGACCAGGAAGAGGCGCTTGCCGTCGCCGACCGCGTCGCCGTGATGCGAGCAGGGAACATCGAGCAGATCGGCACCCCTGAAGAGCTCTACCTCACGCCGCGCACCGCATTCGTCGCGGATTTCGTCGGGCTGTCGAACAAGCTCGAGGGCACCGTCGTCGGGGAAGTGGTGACCGTCTACGGCCAGCCGCTCAACGTGCTCGGCGATGCCCCGACGCCCGGGCCCGTGACAGCCTTCGTGCGCCCCGAGGACATCGCGTTCGCGGATGCCGGCCTGTCCGCCACCGTCGTGTCGACGACTTTCCTCGGATCGCTGCGTCGCACCTTCGTGCGTCTGGTCGACGAGGCCATCGTCGCGGTGCAGCATGACGTGAGCGATCAGCCGGAGCCGGGCGACGCCGTCGCACTGCGGTTCAAGGGGCGCCCGGTCTCTGTAGCGCCGCGGGACTAGGAGTCCTCAAGCGAACGGTGGTTCGCCCGCTCGAACGGGTTCGCCTCCGGCATCTGTGACCCCCTAAAAGTCCGTATATACGACGTTATACGACGTTAGAGAATGCAATAGATTGGCGCGAAATCTGATGGATGCGCTGCCTGGGAGTGACCGTCTTCGTCCTCCGTTTCCAGCCATTCAAGGACTTGCACACTGCGCCTGCACGCGGGCTCGCCTGTGGGAACCACCACCCGCCTTTCCGGACGGGTGTGGTTCCCCGGCATCGAGGAGTAATACGACACCTCGCTCGTCTTCGATCTGGGTCGGGCGAGTCCTTCATGGCTGCCGTCGACACAGCGATCGAGAGCAATCCTCGATCCAACCATCGATTGGAGTTTCTGTGGCGACAAGCCGAGCAGGCCACAGGTCTACTCTCGCGGCGTTGCCGGCTTCCCGTTCCAGGTCATCTATCTCTAGCTCGACGACGAAATCGTCGTCATCGGGTACACGCACGAAAGGCGCCGTCCGGGATATTGGATGCGTCGCACCGATCGCTGAAGACCCGATTCCGTGCTCTCGGCGATCTAAGATGCCGTGGCGCGACGGATGCCCAGGTCGACTCCACGTTCGTGTGCTCATTCATTCTGCGGACGCTTGGGCGACACGCACCGTCAGGGTCGCGGCGCACTCACATCGTCATGTGCTGACTCGCCTGGTGCCCGACATCGGTGGATCCCATCGCGGGCACAGTGATCAGTGCGACGAGTGTCGCACCGAGGAGTATCCCGGTGATCGTGCGCAGCGGCCCCGCACCCCCTGCGGTCGACGCGGTCTTCGTTGAGGCCGACACGGCGCGAATCCGCCGCAGATACATGGCGCAGAATGCGGCGACGACCAGGTCGAGCGTCGAGGCGGCGATCAGCGGGAAGATCGGCGGTGCGACCGCCATGGTCATCCCCGAGCCCATCGCCATGGTCGAGTCATGCTCCACCATGATGTCGATCGTGGTCGACACGCCGAGGGCGGCGACAGGTACGAGTGCGACCGCCAGCATGCCTTGTGGAAGGACCGGAGCGTCGCGGATCAGGAACGCTAGCGACCATGCCAGCCCGACCACGGCGGCCGCGATCAGCGGCAGAGCCCACCACCATGGCGACGACGCCGCAACGGCGAGGTGAACAAGGCCGGCGCCAAGAGCACACAGCGCCGGCCACGTTCGCATCAGTCCGCGCATGACTCGTCAGGCCGTGGCCGCCGCATGGCTGGACACTCGATCGGCGCTCAGTCCGACCGCCAGCAGCACGAGGGCGCTCGCGAGGTGCAGGAAGTGGTCGGGGGTATTCAGTGCGAGCACGTTGACAGGCGTGCTCGCGATGAAGAACCCGACGATTCCGAGCAGGAGATAGGCGGCACCGACGACGATGTCCACGGTCTTCGCCGCGATGACGGAGGTCAGGCCGGCGATCAGCAGTGCCGCGCCGATCAGAAGATGGGCCACGTTGTGCAACGGGTTCACCTCGAAGATACCCAGCAACAGTCCCCCATGAGTGGAGACGAACCCCACACCCGACGTCACGAAGAAGCCGAGCACGCCGACCAACAGGTAGACCGCGCCGAAGACGGTCGCGACAATGCGATTCGGGGATGACTTCATGGAATGCCTCCTAGCAATCGTTGGCGATGTCGTTCGCCTGTGCTGGTGGTTCGGAGGCACCAGGTTTGCCGGATTTCGTCAGTCCGCGATTCGGTCGACAATGTCCACCCCTGTCTCGACGATGCCGAGACCTGCGATGCTGGAGCCCGTGCACTCCGACCCGACAGCCGAGCCGGCCGGCGAGGCGTCTGACACCGTCGACCCGGCGCAGACGCTTCTACTGCGTGTGGGTGCCGGCGATCAGGCCGCATTCGGCGAACTCTACGACGTGATCGCCCCTCGAGTGCTCGGGACCATTCAGCGGCTGCTGATCGACAGTGCGCAGTCCGAAGAAGTCGCCCAGGAGGTTTTCCTCGAAGTCTGGCAATCCGCACCGACCTTCGATCCGAATAAGGGGAGAGCGATCGGATGGATCATGACGATGGCGAAGCGAAGGGCGATCGATCGCATCCGATCGGCGCAGTCCGCACGCGATCGCGATCTGCGGGTCGGCATCCGCGACTACCGGGTGGAAGACGACGTGGCAGAGACAGCCGAGCTCTCGGTGGAGCGTGAGCGGGTGGCGAGGGCGATGGAGCGGTTGTCCGACGTGCAACGTCAGGCGATCGCGCTCGCCTATGACGGCGGATACACCCATGCGCAGATCGCCGAGCTGCTAGTCGTGCCCATCGGCACAGTCAAGACTCGGTTGCGCGATGGCATGATTCGGCTGAGGGACGAGTTGGGGGTGACGGCATGAGCGAACGAGATGACGCGCACTCCGACGAAGTCGACGGAGCACGCGATCTGGCCGCCGGTTACGCTCTCGGCTCGCTCACACCCGAAGAACGGGCGCGCTACGAACACCTTGTCGGCGAATCGGACGACGCGGCACGCGAACGCGAGCAGTTCAGCGCGGTCGCCGACGTACTGAACGCCGCGCCTCCGCTCGCGCAGCCCCCGTCAGATCTCAAAGCACGTCTCATGACGCAAATCGCCGTCACCGAGCAGCAGTCTGCCCAGTCCGAGGTCGGGACGGATGCCGGCACTGTTGTCGATCCTGACGACGCACCGCCGCCGCCCCCCAGGCCGTCCGAACGACGAGCCGCAGCTCGCTGGTACAGGAGACCGGCCGCCATCGTCATCGCGGCGGCAGCAGCCGTCGTGATCTTCGCCGGCGGAGCGGCGGTCGGCTTCGGCATCTCGCAGCATGCCGTCGTCAGCACACAGGCCGACTCGCTGGCACAGATCACGTCTGCGCCGGATGCTCAGCGCGCCACAAGCCCCGTCACCGGCGGCGGCACGGCCACCCTCGTCTGGTCGGAATCTCTCGGCAAGTCGGCCATGATCGTCGACGGGTTGAGCGCGGCTCCCGACGGGCACACGTACCAGTTGTGGTACATCCGCAATGGTGACGCGACGTCGGCCGGGCTGATGTCCGGAGCCTGGCAGGTGCTGGCGGGCACGCTGCAGAAGGGCGACACTGTTGGCCTGACGGTCGAGCCCCGTGGCGGGTCGGAACAGCCGACGACCAAGCCGGTCGTCACGATCGTCAGCTGACCCCGTGGCGGCGGTGGCCGTCACGTCGAGTCATCCGAAGGTGAACGAGTACGCGTCGACGCCTGGCGAGACAGTGGCGGTGAGTGTCGACGTCGACGATGTGCTCTGCGCGCGAACCGTGTACTCGCGCGGAACCCCAGACACGTGCAGGGTGACGTTATGGTCGCCGTCACTCACCGTGACGGTGCCCTTGCCGCCCAGCACCATCTGCACACGGGAGGCCGTGTACGTCAGCCGGATGCGCGCATCCTCGTCGCGCGGTGTCGCGAACTGGGTCTGCAGCGACCATCGACCTTCGAGGGCGAAGGTGTTCTTCGGTTGCGACGACGGCAGCGTGAACGGCGACGCGGTCTTCGTCGAATAGACCTGTTTGCCGCTGTAGTTCACCTGCTTCGTCGTGCCGAGGTACGTCTCGGGCGTGGTGGGTGTTGTGGGGGTGTCGTCTTTCACTTCGGTCGGTGCCGGAAGGTGGATGCCTGGGTTGGCATCCTTCAGGAGGGTACGGATCATCGATTCCGTCGAGGCGTAGTCTCCTTCTCCGAACTGCACATTGCGCACGACACCCTTCGCATCGATCAGATAGTGAGCGGGCCAGTAGCGGTTGCGATAGTTCGTCCAGGTGGAGAGGTCGTTGTCGATTGCAACCGGGTATGTGATCCCGAGTCGACTCGCCCCCGACTTCACGTTGTCTACGACCTTCTCGAAGGCGTACTCGGGCGAGTGGATGCCGATCACCTGCAGCCCGTCTTTCGCATATGCCTTGTTCCATGCGACGACGTGCGGTACCGAACGCTGGCAGTTGATGCACGAATAGGCCCAGAAATCGATGAGCACGACCTTGCCGCGCAGACTCTTCAGAGTGACCGGCTTGTCGTTTGGAGTGTTGAACCACTGCTGGATGCCCGTGATATCGGGTGCGGTCCCGCACGACTGCAGCTCGGTCTCATCGTTGCCGCACTTCGAGAGGTTCTTGTTCTGAGCGTTGACGATGCCACCGAGGTCGAGCGCTTTCGAGACCTGCTTCGACGTGGAGAACCCGTTCTGCAGTCCGGCGGTGTAGTCGGGCACGAGGGTCTGCAGCAGCTGCGGAAGGTTGAGCGTGAGTGCGACGGCGAGCCCGATCATCAGGATGCCGCCCGTCATCCGGATGCCCTTCTGATGGACCCGGAACGATCTCACCCGGTTGGCAACGCCACGTCCCGCCAAGGCGAAGATCAGCAGCGGAATGGCTGCGCCGATCGCGAACGACAGCGTGAGCACGATGGTCTCCGGGCCGATCCTGCCCGTCGAGCCGGCGACCGTGATTGCAGCCAGAACAGGGCCGGCGCACGGAACGTAGACGGCGCCCAGTGCGATTCCGAGCACGAAGCCACCGCGATTCGTGCCGACGTTGCGCTGCGGGATCCACGAGAACGGCTTCTCCAGAATCGCCTCGAAACGAGGGACGATCAGGCCGATCCCGATCAGCACGAGCACGACGATGCCGGCGTAGCGCAGAACATCCTGTGGAAGGTGCAGCAGCGCCAGCAGCAGGGACCCGACGAGCGTGAAGACGCTGAAACTCACGACGAGGCCGAGGATGACCTGGTATGGCCGCCACCGCGAGACGGGGGCGGCCGCTGTCGCGCTGGAGGACTGCACGCCGCCCGAGAAGAAGATCACCGGAAGGACCGGCAGGATGCACGGCGAGATGCCGGTGACGAGCCCGCCGAGAAATCCGATGAGCGTGAGTGTCAGATACACGTCGGCCCTCCTGTGTGTCGGTGTCGGCAGGTATTCGGCGCAGGGGCGTGTTGCGGATTGAGCCGCATCGTGTTCGCGATCGATTCAAGAGCCGACGCCGAGCTGTTGCCGCCGGATCTCGATGCGATCCAAACCGATCGGCCCTGAGCTCCGAACAACGCGGTGAGGGCCGCGAAGCCGCGGTCTCACATGCACAGCGGACGAAGGAGATTCCAATGCGAATCATGAAGCGCAACACCGTGGCAGTGGGAATCGCAGCACTTGCGGTGCTCGGCCTAGCAGGATGCTCCGGCAGCGGCACGAGCTCAGGGCAAGCGAGTCCGACGAAAGACATGAAGTCCAGCGCAACGGCTTCCGCCGACCCTGCTGCCGACCTGGTCGGACCGGGATGTGCCGCCTACGCCAAGCAGGTCCCGAGCGGTGCCGGCTCGATCAAAGGCATGTCACAGGACCCGGTCGCGGTCGCGGCGTCGAACAATCCGATGCTGACCACCCTGGTGAAGGCCGTCTCCGGAAAGCTCAACAGCAGCGTGAACCTCGTCGACACACTCGACGGCAGCCAGTTCACGGTTTTCGCCCCTGTCGACTCCGCGTTCGCGAAATTGGATCCGGCCACGCTCGCCTCCCTCGGTACGCCCGCTGGTGCTGACACCCTGAAGAAGGTGCTGACCTACCACGTGGTGGCGGGGCAGATCGCTCCCGACGCCATCGACGGCTCGCACGCTACCGTCGAGGGTCAAGACCTCACTGTCACCGGCAACGGCGACACGATGAAGGTGAACAATGCGGCCGTGGTGTGCGGTGGCGTCCACACGGCGAACGCGACCGTGTACCTCATCGACACGGTGCTGATGCCGCCGGCAAGCTGATTCGGCGGCCCGCGGGGATCCGGGTTTGATCGGGGCTCGGTTCTGGGATCAACCGGCAGCGCGTGCGCGGCGAAATACTCCAGAGAGCCGCGCACGCCTCGCCAACGCCAAGCTGCCGACCGGCCACGATACGCCCCACCTATCCCACTACTTCCGTCTGTCGCTCTCCGGTACGACGGTGTAGTCCGCCCGCACCTGCTGCAATACCCCGAGTCGATGGCTCCCTAGGGCGCGGCTTTCACGTGGACCTGTTCGGGCCTGATCAAGAGCGCGCTCAACGCGACCACCTCTGGCTGCGGAAGGAAGGGCTGAACGGACCGGCCGATGTCACCTCGGTCTCTCTCAACGGCGCTCGCCATCCAGACTCCACCGAAATGAGATGAAGACGGTTCTGCGTCCCGGCCAGTCCCGCATCATCTGACCGACTTCGGCCGCATCGAGCCCAGCCCAGTAGTCGAGCGCCGGCGATGAGTGGCCGGAGAAACGTTCTTCAAAGACGAGGACGGCGAAGGCGCGACGGGACGAAGGAGAACAAGGAGAGGACGCGTCTCGGTCCAAAACAACGGATCGAGACAACTAGACGGCACGGATGGTCGGGGTGATTCCGAAAGACTGCGTTTGGGGTCTGCGACGCCTCGGTGACAGATAGGCGAGATTTGCTCATCCTGTGCCTATGATGTGCATGTGCTGATGGTGGTTGCAGCGCAGCAAACATCGCCGTGGTGGCAGACCAACCTGCTCGCCATGTTGGGCGTTGCTGTGGCCATCGGCACCCTCCTCACACTCTGGGGTCAAGCGGTTTCATCGCGGGGACAGGCGAAAGCACTCGCGGAGTTGCTCAGGTCCCTGGTACCTGGCACCCCGCCGTACTCCGCGGTAAAGAGGCTCCTCGACGATCGCGGACTTTACATCGTCGCGAAGTCGATGTGCCCGTGGTACGCATCGCGCCTCGGCTGGGCGTGCGTAGGTCTCTTCGTGTCTGTGGTGCTGTATGTCGTGTCTCTGGTCAGTACAGATGAGATCTGGATGTTGATTTGTGGCTTGTCCGCACTGGCGTTGTACTTCGTTTCCGCATTCTTTGCATCCGACTGGTTGTTCCTACGACGGTGGTCCATTGCAGCCATCTGGGTGGCTCTTGCCGGTCGTCCATACCCTGCGAAGCTCGGATCAGATTTCGTCGCCCCGGTCCCAAAGCTCTCGAAGCGGAGGGACGCGATCATCACGAAGGGGCTCCATGGAATCGGATTCGCACCCCGTGAACACTCGCTTCGCGTGCGGCCGCATTTCGTCTCCCGCGCGACGCTACGACGGATGGTGATACGACCCCGCAGGTGAAGCCCATCAATCAGATGATGAAACACGGGTCGAAGCTTCACATCGCCACCTCGCCGCGGCGCTGGTCGACACGTACCGGCACGATCGCTACAGGGACTGCGGGCGTCCACGAATAGCTGGGGGGACGGCCACTAGGGCCACCCCTCGCGGCCACACCCTCTCGATCAGTTCCTTGATACTGGAAGCGCGACCCCTCGATGGAATCGACAAGCGGGCCCTATCCGCACCTGTCTCGCGCCAACTCGGCGTGACTACATTTTGACTACAAACTGTGCCGAAACCGACTGCATTCAAGTGGTGCCAAGATCACTCAAAATCCGCGTAATCACGCGGCTTTTGGGCTCTCCGCCTGGTATCACAAGAGCGCCAGTTTCGACTGAAAATCGAAAGATCACCGGATCGATGCCGGTCGGTGCCACCAATAGAACCCCCCGGGTGGCCGGGGGTTTTTGCGTTTCCGGGTGCAACGCTGAGACCCTGGGAATCATGGCACGCAACGGAGGCCCACCCCGCGAAAAGGGTGGGCCTCCGTCCGTTCAGCCTGGATGCTCCGATCCGGTCAGATCCGTGTGACGGTCGGTGCGTTCGTCTAGATCTCGGTGACCTTGTCCGTCTTCCGTCGGCGAAGCATCAGGAAGACGAAGCCTGCTACGAGCAGTGCGACGGCGGCGATGATCGCGGTGAGACTGATGACGGAGCCGGTCGACGCGAGGGCATCGGCCTGCGTGCTCGATGAGGCGGTGTTCGACGCGGCGGCAACAGTGAACGCAGCCGAGGAGACGACATCGCCATTGATCGATGCGGTGATCGAGTGGGCACCAGGGTCCACCTGCGGCACTGCGAAGCTGAACGTCACGGTTCCGTCCGATCCTGCCTTAGCGGTTCCCAGGTCGACCGGGGTCGAGTGGAACTCGAACGACACCTGGTCACCCGGAGTGAAGTTCGTGCCCGAGACGGTGATCATGTCACCGACCTTGCCCGAGCCGGCGGACAGTGACAACGTCGCGGACGACGGGGTGGTCGTGGTTCCGCTCGCGATCGTGATCGCCGGAATCTGGGCCTGATAGACCTTGCCAAGAGTGTCCGTGAGGGTCTCGACAGTAGTCGCCGGCTGGCTGGTCGTGATGTCGACCGCTGCCGGGCAGGCCTGGTTCAGAACCGCGTCCACGTCGGTGCAGGTGAAGTGCGCGGTCAGCGGCGTGGTGTACGCGCCGGCCCCGTTCGTGACCGCCGGTGCCGCCTTGCCTTGCTGGGTGTATGCGACAGAGACGGTCGCTCCGACCTGGCCGGGTATCGGGGTGACACAGTTCACCTTGGCCGTGCGCAACGCGATGTTGGAGTCGTTGTTGTCGTCGGACCACCATGCCGAGCGCGTGTTGGTCGTCGAGTCGCACTCGCTCGCCGGCTGCAGGGTGAATCCCTCGTTGTTGAGCGTGGTCGCCATGCCGTCGGGAGCGTTGTAGATCTTGTCGAGCTCGAAGTGGCCCTGGTTCGGGTCACCCTTGGTCGTGTCCAGCTTGACGATCGACGTCTGCTCCTGGCATCCGTTGTCGCAATCCAGCCAGAGCGCGTCCTGGGCCGGATCCCACGTGGCGTCCATGATCTGGTTGAAGCCGCTCGAGAACTCAGCGAGACGGTGGAACCCGCCGTCGGCCTGCAGTACGTAGGCGTAGATGTTGCCGTTGGCCTCGAGGCCGGCGAAGAAGACGCCGCCGAAGTGGTCTCCGTATGCGCTCGGATCGTAAAGCGCTCCGGCATCCGTCTTGAAGCCGTTGGCGACCAGATACTTGTCCGGCACGAAGGTCACGGCCTCAAGGCCGAGATTCGCATCTGCGGTCGGCAGATTGAAGTCGGGCTCCAGGTTCCACTCGCGGGTGGCGTTCCAGGAGCCGCCCGAGATCGCGCTGGGGTCGTACTGCAGGATCGAGGTGCGCGAGACGCCGTTGTTGTCGTTGTCGCGCTCAGTGGAGACGAACACCTGGCCGCCGACCGCGGTGACACCCTCAGAGTCGGGCTGGCCGCTGCCGTCGGGGTAGTGGAGCCTGACGCCCGAATCCCAGCTGCTGTCGGCAGGACTCCACTTGCCGTTCTGGTCCTGAGTCAGCTTCCAGAGAGTCGACCCGCCGGTGTTCAGCGGTGCGCCGGAGTCGCCATTCTCAACGCCCCACATGTAGTCCTGCGAGCTGGTAGCGCCTGCGACGTAGAACAGGCCGGAGAGGTTCTGACCGAAGTTGTAGGTGGACGCGTTCGCTTCGGTGCCGGCAGGGCCGGGGAAGGGCTGCCCATCGGGGTTGCCGCCGCCCGGGGTACCGCCGCCGGTGCTGGCTCCGGCGGCAGCCGAGACGTAGCTGCCGGGCGAGCCGACGGCGCCCGACGCGCTGGTGGCCGAGTTCTCCGCGTCGCCAGCCGTCGAGATGGTCCAACCGGTGGTGTCGCCCTTCGCGCCGACGTGGGCCGAGTCCGGCCATGCCGAGTAGCCCTTGCCCGGGAAGTAACCGGCGGCGTACGCGACCGAGTCGACGACAGCGCCGGTGGCGTCATAAACGGTCGGAGTGTCAGGGCCTTTGTCCAAGGTCACCTTGGACCCGTTTGCGTCATCCTGAACGATCTCGACCGAGTCGGGCAGATTCCACTCGGTGCGGAATGACGCGGGATCCACGTCTGTGATGATCACGGACTGCCCGGGAGCCACCGATCCGAACGCGTCCAGCGGCAGCGTGCCCGAACCGGACTTGCCGGTGTAGGTCCAGCCCGTGAAGTTCTGCGGCGCCGTACCGACGTTCGTCAGCTCGACATACTCCCCGTCACCGCTGGCATTGCTCATCAGGCCGCCGTAGGCGAGCTCGGTAATGCGGATGTCTGCCGTCCTCGTGCCGTAGCTCGTGACGCCCGGCGAGCCGACCGCGCCCGAAGCGCTCGTCCGCGAGCCCTCCGCATCGCCGACCGTCGAGATGTTCCACCCGGCCGTACCCGACTTCGCGCCGAGGGCGGCGGCATCGGGCCACGCGGAGACGCCTTTGCCGGAGAAGAACCCGGCCGCGTAGGAGACGGAGTCGACAACAGTGCCGGTCCCGTCGTAGACGGTCGGCGTGTCTGGACCCTTGTCGAGCGTGGTGGAGTTGCCGTTGGCGCTGTCGTCGATGATCTTGAGCGAGTTCGGCAGCGACCACTCGGTGCGGAATTCTCCGGGTGTGACATCCGTGATGATGGCCGACTCGCCAGGCGCGAGAGTACCGAAGTCATCCAGCGCCAACGGGGCCGTTCCCGGCTTGCCCGTGTAGGTCCAGCCCGCGAAGCTCTGGGTTCCCGAACCGATGTTCGTCAGCTCGACGTACTCCCCGTCGCCGGTGCTGGAGCTGATCTTGCCGCCGTAGGCGAGCTCGGTGATGCGAATCTCACCCGAACCCGAGGGAGCAGCGTGTGCCGCGACGGCGGTGAACGTGCCCGAAGCCACGGCCGCGATTGCCACCGCAGAAATCAGTGCGACCTTTCGAGTCAACCGCCGCGCGCTGCCCATTGGGCTAAGAGATAACGAGTTCACCAAGACTCCCGCATGCCTGAGACGACTCGACTCTCCAGCGGAGAGTCGACACAACCTCATCAGGGAAGCAGCGCCCGCTAACCGCAGGCGACGACGAGGGAAACGGTGAGTAAACGCGACTTCAACAGCCAGACACCTGCGGTTGCACCCTTCGTGCGAACGCCGGTGGGTTTCCCCATATCGTGGGGGGATGGCTGAAAGAGGCGGCTCCGGCGTTCTGGCGTCGGTGCGCGATGACTTCCCTCGTTGGTATCAGGACGTGCTGGAGAAGGCACAGCTTGCCGACAACGGTCCGGTGCGCGGCACCATGGTCATCCGACCGTATGCGTACTCGATCTGGGAGCGGATGCAGGCCGACGTGGATGCCCGCATCAAGCGCACCGGCGCGGAGAACGTCTACCTCCCTCTCTTCATCCCGCAGTCGTACCTGGAACGTGAGGCTGAGCACGTCGAGGGGTTCAGCCCCGAGCTCGCTGTGGTCACGCACGCCGGCGGTAAGGAGCTGAGCGAGCCGATCGTGGTTCGCCCGACGAGCGAGACGGTTTTCGGCGAGTTGATGGCCAAGTGGGTGCAGTCGCACCGCGACCTTCCGATGTTGCTGAACCAGTGGTCGAACGTGGTGCGCTGGGAACTGCGGCCGCGGCTGTTCCTGCGCACGACCGAGTTCCTCTGGCAGGAGGGCCATACCGCGCACGCGACCGCAGAGGACGCCACGAGTTATGCACGCCGCATCCATCTCGAGGTCTACCGCGACTTTCTGCAGGACACGCTCGCGATCCCCGTCCTCATTGGGGTGAAGAGCCCCAGGGAGCGTTTCGCCGGTGCGATCAACACCATGACCTGCGAGGCCATGATGGGCGACGGCAAGGCGCTGCAGATGGCGACGAGCCACGAGCTCGGCCAGAACTTCGCGCGCGCTTTCAACATCGGTTACACGGATGCCTCGGGCACGGTGCAGACGTGCTGGACGACCTCGTGGGGTGCGAGCACCCGCATGATGGGCGGCCTGATCATGTCGCACGGCGATCAGGGCGGGCTCCGCATTCCTCCACGAATCGCACCGATACAGGCGGTCGTCATCGCGGTGAAAGACGACGAGCGAACGGTGGCGGCGGCATCCGCGATCGTCGATGAGCTGACGGATGCCGGCGTGCGGGTGCGACTCGACGCACGCAGCACCCCGGGCTTCGGCCGCCGCGTCGTCGAATGGGAACTCAAGGGCGTCCCCCTGCGCATCGAGGTCGGCCCGCGGGATCTGGATGCCCAGCAGGCCACGATCGCACGCCGTGACGAGCCCGCGAAGGCGACGCTGCCGCTCGATCGGTTGAGCGCATCCGTGCCCGCGCTGCTCGATGACATACAGGCAGAAATGTTCGCGCAGGCGACGCAGCGCCTGAACGGCAGCACCGCCGACGTCGACACGGTGGCGGATGCCGTCGCCGCCGCGGCCAGCGGCTTCGCACGGATCCCCTACGCGACGCTCGGGGAGAGTGGCGAAGACGAGCTCGCTGCCAACGCAATCACCGTCCGCTGTCTTCAAACGCCGGACGGCGAGCTGCCGACCGCCGACACCACGGAGGAGCTGTACGCGATCGTCGCCCGCAGCTATTAGATCGAAGACGCACGGGCCTGTCGCGCCATGAGGCCCGTGGACACGTGCTCGCTCGACCACACCAGGACCTCCTCCCACTCGGGCCCGTCGAACCGGGTGTGGACGTGGACGTTGTGAACGGCAGCTTCGCGCTCCGCTGTCTCATAGTCGGTTGCCGTGTCGTCGGAGGGAAGTAGGTCGCACTCGACACAGCACACGATCCACCTGCCATCGGCCGTCGGGTCGCTACGCGCTGCCATGGTGGTCTCCGATCGCCTGCTGCTGGGTGCAGCTGTCGGGTTGAACGGAGTCGACTCATCGGCTGAAGGACTCCTACTTCTAAGGTGCCGAATCTGTCGGCTTTGATGCACCCGACGCGAAATCCAGCCGAGGCTCTGGCTGCCTACGGCGTCACGCCGAAGTCCCGACGCACGATGTGGCCGTGGCCGCTGACGACGCAGTTTGCGGGCACGTCCTTCGCCACGACGGCGCCGGCCGCGACGACGGCCCCGGCTCCGATGGTCACCCCAGGGGCGACTGTGGCGTTGGCTCCGATCCAGACATTCGCCTCGATGACGATCGGTGCGACGGTGATCCCGTCGAATCGCTTCGCGGGGTCGACGGGATGACCCGCCGTGGCGAGCGTCACCCCTGGGCTGATCAGCGCGCGGTCCCCGATCGAGATGCCGCCCATGTCGAAGAACGAGCAGTTCTGATTCACGAAGACGTGCTCCCCGAACTCCAGGTTGAGGCCGAAGTCGCAGTAGAACGGCGGAAAGAGGGTCAGCGTCTCTGGCACGTCCCGGCCGAAGATCTCGCGAAGAATCGCGGCGCGCCCCTCGACATCGTTGTGGCGAAGCACGTTGAGGCGCGAGGTCAGGTCCATGACGACCTGCGTGCGCTCGGTTGCCGCCCTCGACTCGGGAGTGCGCCTGGGGATGAGACGTTCGTTTCGCATCGACGACAATCCTCTCGGTCGACACCGGTCGCCCATCGCTGATGCAGGCGTGTCGCACGCGAGCGCGCTGAGGATGCCCGCGCATATCGCGGACGTATCGATAATCGGATACGCCCTGGCAACGGCCGTCCCGGTGCACTGGATGCATGACCCACAGCGAATCGGCATCGATCGGGACGGACAGTTCCGTGCTCTCACGCGGCCCGTCCTGGATGCGGAACTCGAGCCGACGTGATCGGCGGCCGTGGAACGCGGCCACCCTTGAGCCGTTCGTCGGCCTGACCGTCTATGACTGCGCACCCGACGAGGAGGCTCTCTTCCGGCAGCTGGCGCCGCAGTTCGGCGTGACGTTGAGGATGACCGACCTGGCCGCATCGGGGTCCGCCATCGACCTCGCCAGCGGCAACCGGTGCATCAGTGTGAGCCACAAGGCTCCGGTGTCTCGCTCAACGCTTCAGGGGTTGGCGGACGCGGGCATCCGTTTCATCTCCACGCGAAGCGCGGGCACCGATCACATCGACGTCGACGTCGCGAGGCAGCTCGACATCACGGTGGAAGGCGTCGAGTACTCGTCGGACGGCGTCGCCGACTACACGGTGATGCTGATGCTGATGGCTCTGCGCAACGCGCGATCCGTCATCACGCGCACCGAGGTCGGGGACTTCCGGCTGGCCGGCGTGCGCGGCAAAGAGCTGCACGACCTGACGGTCGGCGTCGTCGGCACCGGCCGCATCGGCAGCGCGGTCGTCGACCGGTTGCGTCCGTTCGGATGTCGCATCCTCACCCACGACCGCACGGCGAAGTCGGCCGCCGAGCACGTCGACCTTGACGAGTTGCTGAGCCGGAGCGACATCGTCACCCTGCACACCCCGCTGACCGCGGAGACGTTCCACCTGCTCAATCGCGACCGGATCGCGCTGATGAAACCCGGCGCATTCGTGATCAACACCGGCAGGGGCGCACTCATCGACACCGAAGCCCTCGTCGACGCCCTCGAGGACGGCCGACTCGGCGGAGCGGGGCTTGATGTCGTCGAGGGCGAGGACGGAATCTTCTACACCGATCGCCGGGGCCGGTCGATCGAGAACGAGACACTCCGCAGGGTGCTTCGCATGCCGAACGTCGTGGTCACCCCGCACACGGCGTATTACACGGAGAACGCGCTGAGCGACACAGTGACCAACACGCTTCGCAACTGCATCGAGTTCGAACGGAGCCGGCATGCCTGAGCTGAAGCTCGGGGTGCTCTTCGGCGGCATGTCGGAAGAGAATCCCGTCTCCATCAAGTCGGCACGGGAGATCGCCCGCAACCTCGATCCCGCCAAGTACGATCCGGTCTTCATCGAGATCACGCGGGATGGCGACTGGAGGCTCTGCAGTAGCCCCGGCCAGGACGGGGACGGCTCCGATCGCCCTCCCGTGGTCCTCTCCCCCGATCGCGAGGTTCACGGCCTGATGCTGCGGGATGGCGGCCGCTACAGGACCATCCGACTCGACGCCGTTCTGCCCGTGCTGCACGGCCGGTTCGGCGAGGACGGTGCGATCCAGGGCCTGTTGGAGCTCTCCGGCATCCCGTACGTGGGATGCCGTGTGACGAGCTCAGCACTCGCGATGGACAAATCGCTGACCTACCTCGTGGCGCGCAGCGCGGGGGTCGCGACCCCGAAGTTCCGCACGGTGACGGGTGACGGGCATTGCGATCCGGAACGACTCACCTACCCGGTCTTCGTGAAGCCGGCGCGTTCTGGGTCATCCTTCGGCGTCACCCGCGTCGACCGCAGCGAAGAGCTCCAGGGTGCGGTAGCGACGGCGCAGCAGTTCGACAGCAAGGTCTTGATCGAAGAAGCCGTCGTGGGTCGTGAGATCGGATGCGCGCTGCTCGAGACGACGGACGGCCTGATCGTCGGCGAGGTCGACGAGATCCGGCTCTCGCACGGGTTCTTCCGCATCCACCAGGAAGACGAGCCGGAGAGGAAGTCGGAGAACTCGACCGTCGTGGTGCCTGCCGACATCCCTCCCTTTCTGCGGGATCGCGTTCAGCACACGGCACGGGTGGTCTACCGAGCTCTGGGGTGCCGAGGCCTGGCGCGCGTCGACCTGTTCGTCACGGAGTCCGGCGAGGTCATCCTGAACGAGGTCAACACGTTCCCGGGCATGACGTCGTACAGCCGGTACCCGCGCATGATGGCGGCTGCCGGCATCCCGCTTCCGGACCTCCTTGACCGCCTCATCTCGTTCGCGATGAGGGGAGAGTCGCGATGACCGAGGACTTCGTCTACGTGGATGACCTGGTCCCCGGCATCCGGTGGGACGCCAAGTATGCGACCTGGGACAACTTCGTCGGCAAGCCCGTCGACGGGTATCGTGCGAACCGGGTCGTCGGCACCACGGCGCTCTGCAGCGCCCTTTCACGAGCCGCGGAAGAAGCCGAAGCCCGCGGGTTCGGGCTGCTCCTCTGGGATGGCTACCGTCCGCAGCGAGCGGTCGACGACTTCGTACGGTGGTCGAGGCAGCCGGAGGACGGGATGACCAAACAGCGCCACTACCCGAACATCGAACGCTCCGACATGTTCACCCTCGGATACGTCGCGACGAAGTCGGGGCACAGCAGGGGCAGCGCCGTCGATCTGACTCTCTACAACCTGGCAACGGGTGCGCTGACCGCGATGGGCGGAGGTCACGACCTGATGGATCGGTGCTCCCACCACGGAGCCGCAGGAATCGGCGACCTCGAGGCGCGCAACAGGGACGCACTGCGGTCCGTCATGGAGCGCAGTGGCTTCGTGTCGTATCCGGCCGAGTGGTGGCACTACACGTTGCGGAACGAGCCCCATCCGCACACGTACTACGACTTTCCGATCGACTAGCAGCGGATGCCCGACGCGGGCGCGCTCACTGTGCCGGCAGCTCGATAGTCACACGCAGGCCTCCTTCGGCGCGCGGGGCGAGCGACAACGTCCCGTCGTGGGCCGACACGATGCTCTTCACGATCGCAAGCCCCAAGCCCACTCCGGCGTGGTCGCGGTGCACACGGGCCCTCCCGCGCTGGAACGGCTCAGTGAGCGTGGACACCAACTGCGCGCTCAGCTGTTCGCCCGTGTTCTCCACGATCACGGTCACAGTGTCGATGTCGGCAGAGGTGCTCACCCGCACGATCCCGTGATCGGGGAGGTTGTGCACGATCGCGTTGTGCACAAGGTTCGTCACCATCTGCAGGAGGAGCGCAGGCGAACCGACCGTGGGCGCCACCTCTCCTGAGACCTCGAGCTCGATGCCGTGCTTCTCGGCCAGCGGAAGCAACGTCTCGACCGCTTCCTCCGCGAGAAGTGAAAGGTCGACATCCTCGGCGACGAACGATCGCTGCTCGACGCGGCTCAGCAGCAGCAGCGCCTCGGTCAGGTCGATCGCCCTGTCGTTCACCACCCTGAGCCGTTCGATCAGCTCGTCTGAGTCGCGCTCCGGGTCGCTCCTGGCCACGTCGAGAAGGGTCTGAGTTATCGCCAACGGGGTGCGCAACTCGTGGGATGCGTTCGCCGCGAATCTGCGTTGTTCGGCATCCTGCACCTCAAGGCGCGCCAGCATGACGTCGAACGCGTCAGCCAGTTCGCGGAACTCGTCGTCGCGCCCCTTCAACGCGATGCGGTGCGAGAGGGATCCGCCGGCGGCGATCCGAGTGGCACGAGTGATCTTCGACAGCGGTTGGAGCATCCTGCCCGCGAGGAGCCAGCCGCCCAAGGAGCCGAACACCAGGAGGAAGACCATGGCCCAGGCCGCCGCCGGAACGAATGCCCGGATGAGGTCATCCCGACCGGGCGTGAATCCCCCGATGGTGGGGACGGCATTCGGCGGAACGTAGCGCAGGAGAAAGACCCACACAACGGCCAGAAGGAGCACGCCGACGATCACGACGCAGGCGGCGTAGCTCAGCGCGAGCTTCAGCCGCACGCTCATCCCCGGCTCCCTATTCATGCGAGGCGTCCTTTTCAGCCGGGTCAACGTCAGAATGACGGACGTCGGAGCGAGGGCTGTCGGAGCGAGGGCTGTCGGAGCGAGGGCTGTCGGCGTGCGGGATGTCGATGCGATACCCGACACCCGGCACGGTCGCGATCACCCATGGCTCACCAAGACGCTTCCGCAGCGCCGACATCGTGATGCGGACGGCGTTCGTGAAGGGATCGGCATTCTCGTCCCAGGCGCGCTCCAGCAGTTCCTCCGCGCTGACCACACCACCCTCCGCCTCGACGAGTACCTCGAGCACGGCGAACTGCTTGCGGGTCAACGCCACGTAGCGGGCCTCGCGGTAGACCTCCCGGCGGAACGGATCCAGTCGCAGACCGGCCAGCTCCCTGATCGGCGGCCTCATGTGCGCGCGCCGCCTGTCGAGCGCCCTTAACCGCATGACGAGCTCTGCGAGTTCGAACGGCTTCGTGAGGTAGTCGTCCGCCCCGACTCCGAACCCGGACGCCTTGTCATCCAGCCGATCCGCTGCCGTCAACATCAGGATGGGCATCCCCGATCCGGACGCGACGATGCTCGCAGCGATCTCATCACCGGAGGGCCCGGGGATGTCCCGGTCGAGCACCGCGATGTCGTAGCCGTTGATGCTCAGCAGCTCCAACGCGGTGTCACCGTCACCGGCGACGTCCGCGGCGATCGCCGCTAGACGCAGGCCATCACGGATCGCGGAGGCCATCAGAGGCTCGTCCTCCACCACCAAAACACGCATCGGCAGGAATCCTACGCATCACCGCATATCGCCCGCGTATGCGATCTCGGTCATGGGCCGAACGGTTCACCACGCCGTCGAGCTACTCCGCCGTCGGCGCGGGGAGCTGCAGGACGAGCCGCGCTCCGTCTCGGAACAGGTCGTCGCGCGTGCGGCCGGTGCCGCTGAAGTAGTCACCGATGGCCTTGGTCGCGACAGGGAATCGGGCCAGCAGCTCTTCCGGGGCCGGCCCTTGACCATCGGGAGGAGGCGCCTGCTCCTCGAGGACCCAGCCGACCGTGAACCGCTCGGCGACGAGCACCTGCAGGCGTGCGCGCTGAAGGTCCATTCCGTGCCGGACGAGGGTCGCCATCGCCAGCTCGGTGAAGTCTCCGCGTCGGAGCGAATCGCGGGATCCGGAGACGACGCGCGCCCCGTCACGATGGCTCAGCAGGGCGGAGCGCAACGCGCCGAGCGCTTCGAGCAGCCAGGCACGCCCGTCGCCGTCATCCTCGGGCTGAGGCGTCGCGGCGATCGCCTCGTCCATGATCGCGTCGGCGAGGGCATCCAACAGCTCCGCCTTGCTCTTCACGTGCCAGTAGAGCGTCGGCGCCTGCACGTTCAGCCGGGTGGCGAGGCCGCGCAGACTCAGCTTGTCCAACCCGTCGTCGTCGACGAGCTGCTGCGCCTCGTCGAGCACACGCCCCCGGTTCAGCGGCATCGTCGTCCCCTCGGGTCTTGCGCATCGTCTCTAACAATGTTAGACATATCTCGTTCTCTAACACTGTAAGAGAGGATTGAGCGTTGAAAGCAGCAGTGGTCGAACTCCGCGGAGGCATCCCGGAGTACCGCGACTGGCCGGAGCCGAACGCACACGACGGCGAGGTCGTGCTGACCGTCGAGGCGGTGGCGGTCGAGAACGTGGACCGCGCCATCGTCGCCGGCACTCACTACACCTCGGCCGACTTTCAAGCAGCACTGCCGGCAGTTCCCTGCTTCGACGGCATCGGGCGCCTTCCGGACGGCACACTTGTCGGCTTCGGCGGGCTGAAGCCGCCGGCCGGCGCCCTGGCTGAGCGCGTCGCCGTGCCCGCGGCGTACACCGCGCCGATCCCCGAGGGGATCGCGCCGGCCGTCGCCGCAGCGCTGTCGTCGGCAATCAGCGGCATGCTGGGCCTGAGCAGCGCCGCCGGCATCAAGCCCGGAGAGACCGTGCTCGTGCAGGGCGGCACCGGAGTCGCAGGACGGCTCGCCATCCAGATCGCGCGGCTGCTCGGGGCCGATCGGATCGTGGCCACGGGGCGTGACGAGGATGCGCTCGAGAAGCTACGCGAGCTCGGCGTCGACGCGACGATCAACACCGCCGTCGACGACGACGCGCTGATCCAAGCGTTCGCCGACGAAGCCGGCGACGGCTACGACGTCGTCATCGACTACCTCTGGGGGCGTCCGACCGAGCTGCTCACCCGTGCGCTCATCCCCGCGAGCTTCTCCTTCGGCACGCCGACCCGACTCGTTCAGATCGGTGAGGCCGCCGGCCGGGACATCCGTCTCACCGCCGACTCGCTGCGAACGTCTGGGCTCGAGGTCTACGGCGCCGCCAGGGGTGCCGCCGCGGGCATGGGTGCCGCCTACCAGCAGGTCGTCGACTGGGTGCGCGGCCGCGAGCTGACGATCGCCGTGGAGACCATGCCCCTCAGCAGCATCGCAGAAGCCTGGACGCGCAACGACCTGCGCGGACGCCGACTCGTCATCATCCCCGACTGAACACCGATAGGAGATAATCGCCATGAATACTGTCACGAACGTTCTTCACGCCCTCACGCACCGGATGCCCGGCGTTCCCGAGCACTCGAACGGAGCCAACACCCGAAGCCGTCAGGCCGCACGTCGAGCGCACGGCACGGGCCACCAGGGAACAGCTCTTCGGAGCCCCAACCGCCACCACCAGGACCCGCCTCGCGTGCTCGTCGCCTGGCAGAACCGCATCGCGCGCCTCGTCCGCGCCGATCGCTGAGTCGACCACCTGAAGGTCGATGAGTCGGTCACCTGCAGGTGGTCCGCGTACATGCCTGTCGGCGCCGCCTAGTAGGTTGACGGTGAAGCCGCCCGGAAAGCATCGCCATGTACCGTCACGTGATCAGACCGTACGGGTACCACCGGTTGGGTACTCGGCCGGAGCGATGGGTCGACTCCTCGGGGGAGCGGCTCACCGAGCCGGCCGAGTTGGCGAGACTCGCACGGCTGGTCATCCCACCCGCATGGACCAACGTGTGGGCGTCGTCGGATGCCGGCAGCCGGGTGCAAGCGACGGGAGTCGATCTTCGGGGCCGCACCCAGTACCGCTACTCGGACGAAGCGCGAGCCGACGCCGAGCGGGACAAGTTCACCGGCATGGTCGAGTTCGCTGCTGCGCTTCCGGCGATCCGCCAGGCGGTGAAGGGACACCTGCGGGATGCCGCGACGACCGACTCCGCTGAGGTCGCACGATCGACCGCAGCGGTGGTGCGGCTGTTGGACCGCGGGCTGTTCCGGGTCGGGAACGAGCGATACGCACGCGACAACGACACGTACGGCCTGACCACGTTGCGGCGAGAGCACGTCGAGGTCGGTGGCCCGCAGATGACGTTCACCTTCGTCGGCAAGGAGCACATTCCGCATCGGATCACGGTCGAGGATGACCGGACCGCCGCCGTCGTCGGTGGGCTCCTGCGCCAGGAGCCGCATCCGGAAGGACGGGTGTTCGCCCTTCTCGATCCTCCTGTCTGGCGCCTGGTCGACAGTGCGACCGTGAACTCCTACCTGCACACCTACGGCGGGTGCGCCGCGACCGCCAAGGTCTTCCGAACCTGGGGCGCCACCGTCGCCGCGTGCACGATCTTCGCGGGCGCACGCCTGGCAGATCCGCAGAGAACGCGCCGGAACGTCGCCCTCTACGCGTACGACGGGGCTGCGCAGCTGCTCGGAGACACCCCGACCGTCGCGCGAGCCTCGTACGTGCATCCCGACGCCGAACGCATCGGGTCGTCCGCGATCGTGAAAACGGCCGTCGGCGCCGCGATCGACGAGTCCGGGACTGACGACTTCGCCCTCATCAACCGGGACGACGCCGTTCAAGCCGCCGTGCTGCGGGAGTTGCAGACAACGTCTCACTGAGCGTTTGCGAGGAACGCAGGCGCAGGAGGACATCGGCTCAGGCGGCGCCTGCAGATCGGCGCCAACGCGAGCACGCCGTGGCACGCTAGCAGGCCGGTGCACCGTCGTCGTCGTCACCAGTCGATCGGCGCGGCGACGAACGGCTCGTCTTCAGGGGCCGCCTTGCGTGCCGCGAGCTGAGCCGCCGCAGCTTCGCCGATCGGGATGCGGAACAGCACATCGGGCGCCTCGAGCGCGTCGGCGACGACGTTCGCGACGTGCTCCACGGTGACCGGGGCGGTACGGAAGGCAGCGACCTGCTCGAACAAGGCGAAGTAGGGGTCATCCTCGCCCAGGAAGACCTTCGCGCGCTCACTGCCGCCCGACAAGACCGCCCCCGGCTGGAAGATCTGCACCTCCACACCGAAGTGACGCACCTCGATGGCGAGCCCCTCCGCGAAGCCTTCGAGCGCCCATTTGGATGCCGAGTAGGGGCCGATCAGCGGGATCGCCACCCGTCCCTGAACGCTCGAGACGAAGCCGAGCCGACCTGAGCCGCGCTGTCGCATCTGCGGCAGAACCGCCTGCGCGACTCGGATGGCTCCGAAGGTGTTCAGCTCGAAGAGGCGGATGACCTCCTCCAGTGGCACCGTCTCGAGCGGGGCGCGAACGGTCGCACCCGCGTTGCTGATCAGCACGTCGATCTGCCCTGCCGCCGCGACGGCGGCATCGACCGAGGCCTGATCCGTGACATCCAGCTGCAGTCGCTGTGCGGCGGGGACCTCGTCCAGCGAGGAGAGGTCCCGCGCGGTGGCGATCACCTCGTGCCCGCGACTCGTCAGCTCTTCAGCGATGCCGCGTCCGATGCCTCGCGATGCTCCCGTGATGAGCACACGTGCCATGGTCAAGTCCCTTCACCCAACGATCCGATCCAGCGGTCGCGATCCCGTCATCACGATCTTTACTATGTCGGTCACTATACATAGAAAGATTGAACACCGCCGCCTCGGCGCAGAACAAAGAGACTCAGGAGAGGGACTTCGCGTACACGCGAAGCGACGCGTCGACGGATGCCCAAGGATCAGCACTGCGCGAGGCACGCGAGGTGATCATGGCACCCTCGACGCCGGCGATCACCGCTTCGGCGAGCGACCGGGCAGACGAGCGCTCGACGCCGAACGAGAGGAGATGGAACGCGAACCTGTCGGTCATCTCCGCGAATCCGCGGCGGCCGGCCTCGGAGATCGAGTCCGCATCGGACATCCCGTCGATGACGAGCGGCGCGATGCCACACCCCCGCGAATAGCCGCTTGCGATCATCCCTTCACGGCCCGCGTCGACGTATCGCTCGATGAGCCCGTCAGCTGAAGAGGAATCTGCGGCCAGCTTGTCGATCAGCTCGACCTGCTCGTGGGCGTGAGACGCCGCGGCCTCGACCGCGAGCTCGGCTTTGCCGCCCGGGAAGTGGAAGTACGCCGAGCCTCGGGGCGCGCCGCTGCGTTCGAGCACGTCCGACATCGCCGTGGCGGTCAGGCCGCGCTCGCGGATCAGCCCTCGCGCCGCGTCGATCATCTTCTGTCGGGCATCGCTTCGCCGTGGCATCGTTCGGATCCCATCCCTTATGTATGTTGCACGACATATTATCTGCTCCTTTGCCCATTGGTACATAGATTCGAATGTTGTACGGTTAAGCCCTCGAATCACTGTTCGGTGGGAGGTGGTCATGGGCGTTCTTCATGCGGCCGACTCGGTGGCGCTGTGGATGGATGGCGGTCGGCCGGTGCGAATGGTGTGGCAAGGCAGACGATATGTGGTCACGGACTCGCCCACCCCGCTGCCAGGGGACGAGGTGCTGCATCCCGCCCTCACTCATCCCCTGAGGCCGTTGCGAGGGTGGCGATTCCAGGTCACCTGCGTGACGGATCCCGAAGACGTTCACGTGGTCGACGTCGTGCGCGACGGTGATCGGTGGGAGCTGCTCGCCGCGTACGAATAGGATGATTCGGTCGTCTCGGAGATGACGAAGAAGGAGTCGACGAGATGGCGCTGGGGCTGTTGCTGAACACGCGGATCGTCTCGTGAGCGAGCCAGGGTTCCGCGCCTACGGCAAGCTGCTCTCCACTCCTTCGCGCACGTTGATGGTGGCCGCGGGGCTCCTCGCGCGCACGCCGATCGCGGTGCTCGGGTTCGGCTTCCTCTACTTCACCCATGCCGCAACCGGCTCCTACGCGCTCGGCGGTCTCACCTCCGGGCTCGCGATCGCCTCGATGGGCCTCATCGGGCCGCTCGCCGGACGCGTCGCCGACCGCCGGGGGCAACGGCAGTTGCTCCTGGCATCCGCGATCACGCACCCGATCGCCATCGCGGGCGCGATCCTCTGCGGATACCTCGGCTCCATGGTGGGACTCGTCATCATGTCGGTGTTCTGCGGCGTGACCGTCGCTCCGGTCGGGGCGTTCATGCGCGCCAGGTGGTCCACACTCGTCGAGGACGGCTTCCTGCTGCGCACGGCGTTCGCCATCGAGGCGGTCGCGGATGAGATCGTCTGGGTGTTCGGCCCCGCGGTGGCGGCGTTCCTCGCCGCGGGCATCGCCCCGGCGGGAGGACTGGTCCTGTCGGGCATCCTGGGCCCGCTCGGCGCCCTCTTCCTGCGGGCCATGCCCGACGCGAAGCCGTTGCCGAGGACGGAGCACGCCCACCGTCCCGGCCAGCTGCTGCGCTCGGCGCCGTTCCTCATCCTGCTCGTGATGAGCTTCGCAACGGGCATCGGCTTCGGCATCAACGACCTGTCGATCGTCTCGCTTGCCACGTCCAGCGGCGTGCCAGAACTCGCGGGCACCGTGCTCACCGCGTACTCGATCGGCAGCGCATCGGGAGGGTTCATCTTCGGCGCGTTGTCCACCAGGCTCAGCTCCCGGCAGATGCTGGTCGGAACCTCGCTCGCGCTCTTCGTCACCTGGGCATCCCTCGCGTTCGCCCCGACCATCTGGTGGTTCTACCCGCTCGGCTTCTTCGCGGGAGCGACGATCGCTCCGCTGATGATCTCTGTGAATCACGTGGCGCACGAGATCGTCGCGCCGGCGATCGTGACCGAGGCGCTGGCGTGGCTGAACACCCTGGTGATCTGCGGGATGTCGCTCGGTTCGTTCCTCGGCGGCCTCATCAACGACGCGGCCGGGCCGCACACCGCCTTCGCCGTCGTCGCGTGCACCTCGGCGCTGCCGCTCCTGCTGGTGCTCGCAGGCTCCCGCGCCTTCAAGGGCCTGGGGAACCGGCCGCCCGAGGTGTCGACCGCGGACCCAGCAGGGGCCTAGCGCCCGCGGCTAGCCCGCGGCGAAGATCGCGTCCAGCTCTCGCGCCGCCAGCATCACCTTGCTCGCCGCACGGTCGAGCGCGTCGGCGTGCAGCCGGCCGGACGGCCCCGAGATGGAGACCGCCATCGGGGCCGGGCCATGGAAGGCGGCGGCGACGCATCGCACGCCGAGTTCCATCTCCTCGTCATCCATCGCGAATCCACGGGTGCGGATGACGGCGAGCTCGGCGAGGAACGCATCGGGGTCGACGATGGTCTTCGCCGTGGCGGGCGGCATGCCCTGACGGTCGAGGATGTCGCGCACGGCAGCATCGTCGAGGCCGGCGAGGATCGCCTTGCCCACCCCGGTGGAGTGCAGCGGCACCCGGCTGCCCACTTCGGTGAACATGCGCATGGCGAGCGGGCCGGCCACATGTGCCATGTATTCGACGCGCGCGCCGCTCAGCATGGCGAGGTTCGCCGACTCCTCCACCGAGTGCGCCAGCTCGACCAGCACCGGGCGAGCACGCTGTCCGAGCACGGTGTTGGCTGCGGCTCCCAGGGCGACGAGTCGCACGCCCAGCCCGTACCGGCGATCGCCGAGTTGCTGTACGAGACCGATCGACACCAGGGTGCGCACCAGTCGGTGCACCGTTCCTCCTGGCAGCTTGAGCCGTTCGGCGAGCTCGTTGACGCCGAGAGGACCGTCTTGGCGAAGTCGCTCCAGCACCAGCGCGGCGCGAACGACCGATTGAACATCCCCGCTCATGTGGCTCCCCTTCCGCAACAGCACCGCAGTTGACGTGGTCAGCTCACGTGCTACTCTCGGTCCGCATAACGGAATCATCATTCCATAGTGTGGAATAGCCGTGTGGAATGATGGTGGTCGAGTCGCCGGCCAGGAAGCATCGGGATGCCCGCCGAGAGGGATGGAACGATCATGACACTCACCCAGGGAACGAGCACGTCCTTTCGCGAGGGCGAGGGCGTCATCGTGTCGCGACCGCTTCGCCGTCGTCACCTGTTCGGCCCCGGACCCACCGAGGCGTACGCCGAGGCATCCCTCGCACTCAGCCAACCGCTCCTGGGCCACCTCGACCCGCTCTTCATCGAGATTCTGGATGACACGTGCGACGCACTCCGCCGAGTGTGGGGTACCGAGAACGCGCGCACCCTGCCGCTGAGCGGCACCGGATCCATCGGCATGGAGGCCGCCTTCGTCAACTCCGTGAACCCCGGCGATGCGGTGGTCGTCGCGGTCAACGGACTGTTCGGCGAGCGCATGTGCGAGGTCGCACGGCGCACCGGCGCCGAGGTGGTTCGCGTCGACCACGAGTGGGGGCAGCCTGTCGACGTGCAGCGCGTGCTGGATGCTCATCCCGCGCCGAAGGTGATCGCAGCGGTGCACGCGGAAACCTCGACCGGCGTGCTGTCGGACCTCGCACCGCTCGGCGCAGGCAAGGGCGACGCCCTCCTCATCGTCGACGCGGTGACCTCGCTCGGCGGTGTCGAGGTCGCGGCGGATGACTGGGGCGTCGACATCGGCTACAGCGGAACGCAGAAGTGCCTCGGCGTGCCTCCGGGGCTCGCACCCTTCACGATGTCGGACGCCGCCTTCGAGCGACGCGTCGTCGACCCCCGCTCGTGGTATCTCGACGTTGGCCTGCTCGGCGGATACGTCGGGGCGGCATCCGGCGCGGCGAGGACCTACCACCACACGGCACCCATCGCGATGGTGATGTCGCTGCACGCGGCACTGTCCAGGATCCTCGCCGAGGGACTGCCGAATGTGTGGCGCCGTCACGAGCTCGCCGGGGCTCAGCTCCGAGATGGACTCGAGGGCCTCGGCCTGGAGCTCTTCGCGGCCGAGGGGTTCAGGCTGCCCAGCCTGACGACAGTGTGTGTTCCGGAGGGCGTGAACTCCAAGGCCGTCAGGGGCTACCTGCTCGACCGGTACGACATCGAGATCGGCGCCGGCGTCGGCCGCTTCGCCGACTCGGTCTGGCGCATCGGGCTGATGGGGCCGAACGCTTCGCCGGACTCCGTCGCACTCATCCTCACGGCCCTCGCCGACGCCATCGAACACGCCTGACCTTCGGCACCCGGCGGGCACGACAGGCGGGAGCGCGCATGACCGTCATCCTCGTCGAGGGCGAGAGCGACAGGATCGCTCTCGAGACCTTCGGCAGCAGGCTCGGGCTCTCGCTCCCTCCCGTCGTCGCCGTCGGCGGGTCGAAGGGCGCACGACGCGGGGCCGAGGAGTTCGTCGGAGAACGACTCTTAGGGCTCGTGGATGTCGACCAGCGCGCCGACTTCGAACGGGTGCTCGACAGGGTGTTCGTCTGCGATCCCGATCTGGAGGGTGAGCTGATCCGCGCGCTCGGCGTTCCAGCGGTCGAGGCCGTGATCGCCGCGCAGCACGAGGTCGAGTCGTTTCGCCGCATGCAGCACCAGCCCGCCCAGCGCGACCGCGCGGTCGAAGCCCAGCTCGCCCGCTTCTTCGGCGGCCGCAGCGGCAACAAGGCACGCTACGCGAAGCTCCTGGCCGAGGCGATGCCGCTCGAGGCGGTCCCGATGCCGATCCGCGAGCTGCTGGAGGCGGCGAGCGGGGACGCCGCGTCAACACAGGGTTGACGATGCATCTGCGTCAACCTAGAGTTGACGCATGGAACAATTCCCCATCTCGCTCGACAACCTGATCGCGTTCGTCCGTGCGGTGCATCCGGACGGGGACGCTCTGGCTCACCTGTCGGACGCGGTTCGCGTTTCGACCCGCCTGGAGGATCAGGCGGACTCGCTCATCGGACACTTCGTCGATCAGGCTCGGCGTTCCGGCGCCTCGTGGAGTCAGATCGGCGAGAGCATGGGCGTCACGAAGCAGGCGGCCCAGAAGAGATTCGTCACCCGTGCAGTCGACCTCGTGCCCGGTGGTTCCGAGCGCCTGTTCTCACGCTTCGCGGCCCGAGCCCGCGCTGCCCTGGTGGCGGCCCGCGCGCTGGCTGCGCAGGATGGGTCATCTTCGGACGAAACGGCGACTCCAGTGCCGGTCGAGCCTCGGCACATCGTGGCGGGACTGCTCGGCGAACCTGAGGGCATCGCGGCCCGCGCGATCGAGAGGCTCGGTGTGGCGAGCGGAGCGGTGCTGGATGCGCTGGGTCTTCCGCGGTCCGACGTGTCGGCGTCCGACGCGGATGCACCTGCTGCCGAGGTGCGCACGGTGGCGTTCGATGATGAGTCGAAGGAGCTGATCGCGCGCAGTCTGGACATCGCGTTGCACTACGGCCACAACTACATCGGCACCGAGCACCTGCTGCTTTCCGCTGCGGCAGCCGGTCCGACTGCAGAGCCGCTCACCGGCCTCGGACTCGGCGTCGATCCGCTGAAGCAGCACATCGAGCAACTCCTGGCCGAGCACACGAAGCGCGCCACCGCAGAGTAGTCGTCGGCGGCGGGTTTCGATACGCGACGCCCGCGGGCGGCGCTACTCAACCAGCGGAACGGACAGGTCTCGATACGCGACGACCTGCAGCCGGCGCCACTCGACCAGCGGAACGGACAGGTCTCGATACGCGACGCCCTGCGGCAGGTGCAACTCAACCAGCGAAGGCGACACGCTCCACAAGGCGGCGGCTATGCCGGTGCCGAACGCACCCATGCACCTACCCGACGGCGGCGCGCCGGGCGGGGACCGGCGCGCACATCAGAACAGCGGCCAAGGCGTCGCGGGCATCTCGCCGCTGGGGGCGGGGAAGCGGCGGCGGGTGAGCATCCTGTCGCAGCGTGCGGCGAGGACGTCGAGCTCTTCCGCGTCGAGCAGTTCGGCGAGCGCTGCTCCGAGCTCGCCGTCGAGGCCTGCCTTCACGCGGCGGATGCCGTCGAGTTCGTCATCCAGAAGCGCGTCGCCTGCCCAGCCCCACAGCACGGTGCGGAGTTTGTGCTCGGCGTGGAACGTCAGGCCGTGGTCGACTCCGAAGCGGTGGCCGTCTGGCATGGCGAGGATGTGCCCGCCCTTGCGGTCGGCGTTGTTCACGATCACGTCGAACACGGCCATGTGTCGCAGAGTCGCAGTGTCTTCGTGGATGAGCGCGACGGGGCGGTCTTCCTCGTCGATGCCCTCGAACACGAGTCGCCATCCCTCGTCGGGTACGGCGTCGGCGAGGACGACGTCGACGGCATCCTGTTCAGGGTCGATCTGTTGCCAGAGCTGCACCATGCCCGGTCCGAACGGCCCGTCGCGCATCCAGGTGCGGGGCACGATGTTCCAGCCGATGGCCTGCGAGACGAGGTATGCGGCAACCTCACGTTCGGCGAGGTCGCCGTCGGGGAAGTCCCAGAGCGGGCGCTCCCCTGCCGATGGCTTGTAGACGACCTGGATGCCGTCGACGCTGGCGAGGAACGTCTCGTTGGATGCCACGGTGATGCGGCCCAGCAGTTCGAGCTCGCCGCTGAGCTCACCACGACCGAGGTCGCCCGACCCGGCATCCACGTCGGAGGTGGTCACGGCTCGTCGGAGAACGTGCACACGTGGCCCTCCGGGTCCATCGGCTGCCCGCAGAGCGGACACGACGGACGCCCTGCGGCGACGATCTCGCGGGTGGCGTGCACGAATGCGCGGGCGGTGCCGACGGGCATCCGCACCTGCATCGCCTCGTCGGGTTCGAGCTCCGAGACATCGACCGACTCGAGGTCGATGTCGTCGTCGAGTTCGGGGAACGACGAGGCCTGCACGATCACCTGTGCCGTCGAGGGGTCCCATCCCACTCCGAGCACGCCGGTGCGGAACTGCTCGTCGACGGGCTCCAGCGGTGCGGTGTCGACCAGCTCGGGCATCGCTTCGGCCGGGATGCCGAGCGGGTTGCCATCCTCGGCCATCAGCTCGTCGAGGATCTGCTCGATCTTTTCGGCGAGCGCCGCCGACTGCTCCTTCTCGAGGCGCACGCTGATCACCCTGCGACCTTCGCGGGCCTGCAGGTAGAACGTGCGTGATCCTGGATGACCGATGGTGCCGACGACGACGCGGTCTGGCCAGTCGAATCCGTGGACGACCGTGGGCATGGCCCCATCTTAAGAGGCGGGGCCCGCTCGCGTGAGCCCCGCCGTCAGTCACCGTCCCCTGCGGTCAGTGGCCGTGCGAGCCGCCGCCGACCGGGGCATCCGTTCGCGGTGTGGTCTCCCGCAGCCAGGAGAGGTCGCCCGCGTCGGTGTTGGTCACGACCACCTCGGGGTGGCCGTCGCCGTATCGAACGATCGAGACGGATGCCGGCCCGACGGTGATGCGCTGGAACAGGTCGAGGTGCATGCCGAGCGCGTCGGCCAGGATCGACTTGATCGGGTCGCCGTGGCTCACCGCCGCCCAGACCGCACCTGGCCCGTGCTGCGCCACGAACGCGTCGTCCTGGCATCGGATGGCGGCGACGGCACGCGCTTGCATGCCCGCCATGGACTCGCCTCCCGGGAAGACGACGGACGCCGGGTTGCGCAGCACCTGTGCCCAGAGCGGCTCCCGTGCGAGCTCGCTCAACGGGCGCCCCTGCCATTCCCCGTAGTCGCACTCCGTGATCCCGCGCTCGATGCGCAGCGCCGGACTCTCCTGCTGCCGGTCGAGGATGGCGCGGGATGTCTCACGACATCGCTCCAGTGGGCTCGACACCACGCCGACGAGCGGCACGACGGCCAGCCGCTCGGCCATCCGCTCTGCCTGTCCTCGTCCGGTCTTGTCGAGGGCGACCCCCGCCGTTCTACCCGCCAGGATGCCGCGCGCATTGGCAGCGGTGCGGCCGTGCCGAACGAGAATCACCGTGCCCATGCAGGCAAGCGTATTCTCAGGCGGCCCTGCGGAATGCCCTGCCGGTGATCTCGCCGGGCGCGATGCGCACGTAGTTGTGCTTCACGGTCGGATGCCAGCCGCGCAGCGTGAGGATGCCCGAGCTCTCGATGTCGCTGTCGGCGGCCAGCCTCACACCTCGACCCCTGAGCACCACGCTCCAGAGCAGTCCCTCGTGTTCGCCATCCGCTTCGAACGCGACCTCCGGGCGGCCGATCAACTCGGCGAGCTTCGCGCCGGGAGCGCTGGCGAAGTACACGGCCCTCTCGTGCACGAGAAAGTTGACTGGGAAGATCTCGATGCGATCCGCGGCGATGGCGAGACGGCCCAGTTCCTGGGTCGCCATCAACCGCCAGCAGTCGTCTTCACTCAGAACCGAGACGTGACCGGTGCGCGCCCGATCGGTCCTGTCGTCCATGCGTCCCCCTCGCCCGGTTCTCAGGGGCCATCCCCGACCATCCCAGGTTAGGGCCCGGTGCCTCACCCTGTCCCCCATAGGCTGGTCGCAAGCGGCGCGGCATCGAGGCAATCCGACCCGACGGCCGGGCGCGCGGCAGGAGGCGCACGTGTTCGGTTTCGCCGACTGGCTGGTCGGGCTGGCGGCCCAGCAGCCACGGCAGTACCGCCGGCTCACGCGCATTCGCAAACACGTCTACACCTCGATCGGCCGCTTGGATGCCGAGCTGATCGCCTCCCCTGAGCCGATCCCCTTCGCCGAGCTCGACCGCGACGCGTTCGCGCCCGTTCGACCGGGTGCGGTGTGGGGGCGCACGGGTGACTGCGCGTGGCTGCACGTGCACGGCGCCGTGCCTGCCCAGACCTCGGCGGGGGCCCGTACCTCTGCGCCCAGGACCCTCGAGGCAGAGGACGATGACCTCGTCATCCTGCTCGGCATCGGCGGCGAAGGGCTCGTCTACTCGGCGGATGGCGAGGTGCTCGACGCTGTCAGCACGGTGTTCCAGCAGGGCGACTTGCCGCACAGCGGCGGCCGATTCCGTCCTGTTCGTGGTGTCGACACCAGCGGTGGAACCGTCGATTTCTATGTCGATCTCGGTTACAACGGATGGCTGCTCTACCCGATCGGTCGGGGTCGGTTTCACGGCGCCATGCTCGCCAGACGCGACCCGATCGCGTACGGCCTCTACTACGACTACCTGACCCTCGTGGTGCTCGCCGCGGCGACCGAGGATGACCACCTCCGTGCCGAACTGCGGTCCGGACTCGACCGAGCATGGCGCCGATTCACCGCCGGCGATGCGCAGGCCGCCCGCGCCGAGCTTGCACCCCTCCTTGCCGTGGAATCGACGAGCGACTTCGTCTACAGCGCGGTCGGGCACGGCCACCTCGACATGGCTTGGCTGTGGCCGTGGCGGGAGACCCGCCGCAAGGCTGCTCGCACCTATGCGCGGGCGCTCGGCAACCTCGCTGAGCGACCCGGATACGTGTACGGCACGAGCCAGCCGCAGCAGTTGCAGTGGATGAGGGACGAGCATCCTGCCCTCTTCGAACGGCTGAAGCAGGCCGTCGACGGCGGACGGCTCGAGCTGCAGGGCTCGTTCTGGGTCGAGACAGACACCAACCTTCCGGGCGGCGAGTCGCTGGTGCGTCAGGCGCTGGTCGGCCGACGCTTCCTGGCCGAGGAGTTCGGCCGCACGCCAGACGAGCTGCGCCTGTGCTGGCTGCCCGACACCTTCGGCTACAGCGGCAACCTGCCTCAGCTCCTCTCGAAGAGCGGCATGGACTGGTTCATGACCATCAAGCTGGCGTGGAACAAGGTGACGGTCTTCCCGCACCGCACCTTCACCTGGCAGGGCATCGACGGGTCGAGCGTGCTCGTGCACATGCCACCGGAGGGCGACTACAACAGCAGGGCAGCAGCCGACAACCTGCTCACCGGGCTGCGGCGGTATCCGGAGAAGGCGCTCGGCACGGCGCTGCTGGTCTACGGGTCGGGCGACGGCGGGGGTGGACCGGGCGAGATCCACCTCGAGGTCACCGAGCGCGAGCACAGCCTGCGCGGTCTACCCAAGGTGGAGTACTCCACCGCGACGGACTTCTTCCGCCGCCTCGAACGGATGCCCGTCGAGCACACGCACACCGGCGAGCTCTACCTCGAGACTCACCAGGGCACGTACACCGTGCAGGCCGAGCTCAAGCGTCGCAACCGGCTGATCGAGCGCAAGCTGCACGATGCAGAGGCGGTGGCTGCGGCGGTGGGAGACGACGGCGCGACGTTCGAACCGCTCTGGCGCGACGTGCTGCTCACACACTTCCACGACGTACTGCCCGGGTCGTCGATCACCCGCGTCAACCGCGAGGCGATCGAGCTGTACGAACGCGTCGAGGGCACGCTCGACGGCTTCACCGCCTCGCTCACCGAACGGCTGCCGGCCTCCCCCGCGCCATCCGTGCTCAACCTCTCCGGCTTTCCGCGACGCGAGCACGTGCGCGTCGCGGGCCGGTGGCACGAGGTGGATGCCGAACCGTACGCCTCCGCACCGCTCACCCCCGCGAGGTCGTCCTACCCCGAGCTCGGCGACACCGACGACACCCTCACGAACGGGCTCATCACCCTGCGGTTCGGGCCGACGGGCGAGATCGTGTCGTTCCGCGACACGCATGGACACGAGCACGCAGGATCCGGACTCAACCGGCTCGTTCTGCACCGCGATCCGTTCCAGTTCCCTTTCGACGCGTGGGACATCGGCGCCGGCTACACCAAGCGCACGCCGCGCACGCTGACGGCGACGGATGTCCGTGCCGAAGTCGACGGCCCAACGGCGGTGCGCCACCACACGTTCCGCACCAGACGGTCATCCATCTCCCAACGCATCGTGCTCGAAGCCGGCAGCGACCTGGTGCGCATCGAGACGACGGTCGACTGGCACGAGCGACGCAAGATGCTCCGCGCCGAGTTCCGGCCGACGCACTTCGGGCCGACGGCGGTCTCGGAGATCCAGTTCGGCCACATCGCCCGCCCGACGACGGAGAACAACCCCACGGAGCTCGCCCAGTTCGAGACGTGCGCCCACAAGTGGATCGCGACCGAGGACGCGAAGGGCGGCTTCGCCCTTCTGAATGACTCGAAGTACGGGCATCGCGCCAAGAACGGGCTGCTCAGCATCAACCTGCTGCGATCGCCGACGTTCCCCGACAAGACAGCCGACAGGGGCACGCACCACTTCACGTACGCGTTCCGGGCCTTCGAGAGCGGGGACCTCAGGCCGGTCATCCGCGACGGCTACCGCCTGAACAACCCGCTGCTGCCCGTTGGTGGGCGCACTCTTGAGTGCATGGCGAGAACCTCCGACGCCGGCGTCGTCATCGAGACGATCAAGCCGGCGCAGAACACACGCGGCGTCGTGCTGCGGCTCTACGAAAGCCTCGGGTGCACGACGGCGACCTCGCTGAGCACCGGATTCGCCCATGGCCCCGCCATGGAGACGAATCTCATGGAGGAGCCGATCGGCCCGATCGATCTCGAGCGGCTCTCGTTCGGCCCCTTCGAGATCAAGACGATCCTGCTGGAGACGACATGACCGAGCAGACGATCTCGGCGGGCGACGCCGGCAGCATCCCATCGCCGCGTGTGCAGCGAACGGCGATCGTGGCCGCCGGATTCGGCCAGAACGCGATCTTGACGACGGTCACGACGTTCATGCTCGTCTACCTGCTGCAGTTCGCCCACCTCAGCACGTCGGGCATCGGGATCGCGACCGGCATCATCGCGGTCGCGAAGGTGTTCGACGCCGTCAGCGACCCCGTGATGGGCAGCATCATCGACATGACGCATACGCGATGGGGCAAGCTGCGACCGTACATCCTGTTCTCCGCCGCGCCCGTCGCCCTGCTCACCACGCTGCTCTTCACCGTGCCCGACACGGCGGAGAGCGTGCAGCTCGTCTACTTCGGTGTCGTCTACCTGCTCTGGGGCCTCGCGTACACCGCCTGCGACGTTCCGCTGTGGGGGCTCATCGGGTCGGCGTTCGCCGAGCCGGTCATCCGCAATCGCGTCGTCTCGAACGTGCGCGCGTTCGGTGCGATCTCGCTCGGGCTCGCGACGCTCGGCATGCCATGGCTCGCAGGCGCGCTCAGCTTCGGCCCGACCACGACGGGCGCCGGCTGGTCGCTCGCGGTGGGGCTCGTCGCCGTCGTCGGCATGTCGCTCTACCTGCTCGCCTTCTTCTTCGGGCGCGAACGGCAGTCGAAGGCGGCGCGCACCCGGCTGAGCTTCCGACAGCTCTTCACCACCCTTGCGCACAACACTCCCCTGCTCATGGTGCTGCTGGGATCGGTGCTGGGCTTCGGCCGCTACATCGTGCAGGCGGGCGGGGCCGTGTTCGTCGTGATCGCGTATCACGACGAGAACCTCTTCACCCTGATCGGTGGGGCCATCATCGCCGGTCTGGTCATCGCCTCGTTCGCCACGCCGCTGCTGATGCGTTGGATGACCGGCCGCACGGTTGCGATCGGCAGCTCGTTCGCCGCAGCAGTGCTGTACGTCGCGATGTACTTCGTGGGCTACGACAGCATCGTCGCCATCACGGTGTTCATCTTCCTCACCGGCCTGACGCTCGGCGCGTTCCTCGTGGTGCAGGCGACGATGATCGCGGATGCCGTCGACGACGTCGAGAGGCGCACCGGCGTGCGCAACGACGGCATCTCGTTCGCCACCCTGACGTTCGTCTCCAAGATCATGACGGCACTGTCCGTGCTCGCCTTCGGTCTCGTGATCGTCGCCGCGGGATACCAGGACGGTGTCACGGTGACCCCCGAGATGGAGAACGCCGTGTTCATCGGCATCACACTGGTGCCCGCCGCGAGCTGCCTGCTCTCCGCCGTGCCGTTCTTCTTCTACCGCCTTGGCGGACGCGCACCGGTTCTCATGCAGGCGGCCTGACGCGCTACTCCGCCAGCATCTTGTCCATCGTGCGGTAGGCGTTCGCGATCGCCGTGAGCACCGGGTTCACCCCGCCGTTGGTCACGTGCACCGAGGCATCCGCGATGCGCAGGTTGTCGTGCCCCCAGACCCGGCCGACCGGGTCGACGACGCTGCGCGCGGGGTCATCCCCCATTCGACAGGTGCCGGCCTGATGCTGACCCGAGCTCGGGGCCCAGCGGCTCCGATCTCTGCTGAGCGGCACGACGGCGCTGGCGCCCGATGCCCGCAGCCACTCCGCCGCACGGTCGGTGAGAAAGTCGCGAGCCCGGTAGTCCTCGTCGTGGTTTCCGCCGCTGAGCCGTGCGACCGGTGCCCCGAACCCGTCGGTCACATCGTGGGCGACCCGCACCCGAGACGAGCTGGAGGTGACCTCTTGAATGGGTCCCATGACCCGCATCATCCGGTTCGCCAACGCGCGCATGCCGGCCTTCGACTCCAGGCCGAACGACGGGATGAACCCCGCGGCGACCAGGTACCGGTAGGTGTTCGACGGCGTCGGCACGAACTCGTTCGCGATCATCCCTCCGCCGACGATGCCGGGGTTGCCGTGCCGGTACGCCGTCGTCGCGATCGACGGACCAGGGCCGAGCAGATCGACGACATCGCGGTCGAAGATCGCTGTGGCGCCGCCGTAGAGGTGACCCTGCAGATGGCGGCCGACCTGGTCGGCGTCGTTTCCGATGCCGTTCGGCTCGCGGTCGGTCGGGCTGTTCAACAGGAGACGGGCGGACTCGATCGCCCCTGCGGCCAGCACGACATCGTCGGCGCGCACCTCTGCCGTCCAGACGGAGCCGTCGCGGATGCCCGCGATGCGAACGCCGTCCACCCGACCCCGGTCATCCGTGAGCAACCGCTGCGCCGATGCCTCGACGATCATGGTGCACCTGCCGGTGTCGAGTGCCTCAGCCAGTGTCGTGTTCTGGCTGCCGTTCTTGGCGCCGACTGGGCAGGCGAAGCCGACGCACATGGCGCACTGGGCACACGCCGCCCTGCCGAGGTACTGCCTGGAGTTGATGAGGAGCGGCGGCGGCACCGTCGGGATGCCGAGTGCTGCGGCACCTCGGCCCAGCACGGTGTCGGCAACCCCGCCGCGGAGGGGCGGCATGGGGTAGGGCCCCGAGCGATGGCCGTCGTGGGGGCTCGCCTCGTCGTAGCCGCTCACCCCCATCTCCCACTCCGCACGTTGGTAGTAGGGCTCGAGCTCCTCGTAGCCGAACGGCCAGTCGGCGAGAGCGCTCCCCTGCGGCGTTCCGTATGTCGTCGCCATGCGGAAGTCGATCGGCGAGAACCGCCACGCCTGGGCGCCGTAGACCCGGGTGCCACCTCCCACGGTGAAGGCGTTGTTGCCCCATCCAGCGTCGGACGGCCCGAGCAGGTGGTCACCGGATTCGTTGCTGAGCACACGCGGTGAGGCGTCGACGGGGCCGCTCAGCACCGGGAGGCCCCAGTCCGAGCGCGGGTTGCGCAGGTGGTCGGAGTCGAGCCGGTCGGTCGTCGGCCACGATCCGGCCTCGACGACGAGCACCTCGCGCCCGCTCTTCGCCAACTCGGCGGCCGCGACGCCACCGCCAGCGCCAGAACCGATCACGATGGCGTCGTACCGAGGGCGAAGCCATCCCGGGCCAGCAAGCACGTGCCGTTTGTCGGACTCCGGCGCCAGGGCGGGCCAGCCGCCGACGGGCTCAGGGCGCCACTGCACCATCCGCCACGATGCAGCGCCGGCGTTGCCGCCATTGGCGGGGTCGGCGTAGAAGCCGCCGCTGACGAGCTGGGCGAACCACTCCCATTCGGGGTGCTCCGTCGGCCGTTCGGCGTCGAGAAGGGAGCGGATGCGCCCCGCCCACTCCGGCCTCTCGTTGAGCATCCCGGTGAGAAACGCCGTAGCCCCCGCCTGGAACGCAGACGGCCAGTCGTCGGCAGGAACCACCAGATCGACAAGGGTGACCAACGCGCCGTCGCGGAGAACGGCATCCACCTCGGATTCGACGCCCACGGGCTACTTGATGACCGACTCGAGCGACGACTGCAGAGTCTGGAGGATCTGCTTCGACGACTGCTGGCCCTGGGCGATCTGCTGCACGAACGTCGCGGTAGCGGAGCCGCCGTCCACGGTGTTCAGCGCCGCGAAGGCGTGGTCCGTGCGCGCTCCGATCGTCTTGCCGATCGGCTGCCAGACGTCGACCGACTTCACGAGGTTCTTGTCGTTCTGAATCACCGGCAGCTTCGTGATGCTCTTCTTGACGGGTAGGTCCGTCTCGACCCCGCTGGTCCAGTACTGGTGGATCTGGTCGAGATACCAAGCGAGGAAGGCCTCCGACGAATCCTGCGACGGCGACGTGTCGAACATCATGAGCGGGTTGATGTAGTACACGGTTCCGGTGTCTCCGTGTGGTCCCTTCAGCGGATCGATGACCTCGAGGTCGGACTGCTCGTCCGGCTTGAAGGTCTTGTCGAGCCCGGTCTGGTTGAACCCCATCGCGACGCGACCGGATGTCCAGTCATCCGCGAGGTTCGTGTTCGTGTAGCCGATCGCGTGGGGGTCGATGATGCCCTTCTTCACGCATTCGTTCAGAAAGTCCAGAGTCTCGATGTTGCGATCGGTGACACAGTCGAGGTTGCCGTTCTCGTCGAACATGCCGCCTCCGTTGTTGATCATCAGCGCCGACACCGTGTGCTGCGCGTCGGTGGTGGTCGTGCCCGCTGCGAGACCGAGGCCGACCAGCCCCTGCTTCTGCAGAGCCTCGCCCGCCTTGATGAACGAGTCCCAGTCGGTCGGGATGTCGGCGCCGGCCTTCTCCAGCAACGACTTGCGCACCCACAGCACGCGGAGGTCCATCGACCACGGCAGTGCGGCGTATCCCTTGCTGGTCTTCATCTGCTGGAGCAGGCCTGGCAGGAAGTCGTTGGTGCCGTTCTTGTCCAGCGTCTTGACCAGGTTGTCGGCGGGGACGACGGAGCCCTGCTCGAGCAGGTAGAACGGCAGGAACGCCGCACCGGACGCCACGGCGGGCGTGGTCTTGGATGCCGCAGCCGACGTGAACGTCTGGTTCCAGTTCGCCCACGGTATGGACTGGTACTTCACCCCGCGGTCGCTGCCCTTGGGCTGATACCCGTTCGCGATGCCGCGCGCCTTGGCCGTGTAGGTCGTACCCGTTCCCCACACCATGTCCCAGAAGGTGATCGGCCCGCCCGTGCTCTTCGGGCCGCTGGAGGCGGCGCTGCAGGCGCTCAGGCCTAAACCGACCGCCACCGCGGCGCTGCCGGCGAGGAAGCCGCGTCGACTCAGACTGCTGGTTGCACCGGTTTGCATGTCAAACTCCTTCGTTTGCGGCGATGTCGTGTCACGGTCCGTGCGTCACGGCCTCGTCTGCCGGATCGGCATCGGACTCGCGCCCGACGGTATTACAGAACCGGTTTAGTAGTCAACACCCGAACCGGTTTTGTTCTGTTCCGGAGGGTGATTGGCTGCGGGTCGCGGGGTGCCGGTGCTGGTGGGTGCGAACGGAAGATGGACCGCGAGACGCTGTGCCACCGCCGGCGCTACGTCACTCCGTCGGCGCGGAGGCGACGCTCGCGCGACGCACCAGGGTCGGCGGGTCGAGCCACGCATCAGCGCCCTTGCCGTCGTCGATCAGCTGGACGAGCCGCCGCGTGAACACCCGCCCGTACTCCACGACCGGATGGGCGAGCGCGGTGATGGGTGGCAGGGCGACCTCGCAGAGCGTCGAGTCGATGAAGGACGCCACCGAGACATCCCGCGGCACCGCCAGGCCGGCCGCACTGAGGGCCGACAAACCGGCGAGAGCCATCACGTCGCTGTCGAACACGATGAACGTCGGCGCGACCCGCTCGCGAACGAGTTCGACGGCGCGCTGCGCACCGGAGCTCGGGCTGTAGTCCGTGTACACCGTGTTCACCGTGACGCCGTTGGTGCCGGCCCATCTATCGGCGGCACGTTCCCGCAGCAGCACGGCTGCCTTCGCAGGATCACCGCTGATCCAGGCGATGCGGCGGTGCCCGAACGACAGGGCGTGGTCGAGCAGGGCGGTGACCGCGCCGCGCTCCTGGAACCACACCGTCGGAACCTGCCATCCCTCCGGCACGGTCGTCACCCGCAGCTCGGCAGGCATCGCGCCTTCGCCGGCGACAGTGCTCCTGAACGCGACGAAGGGGGTCTCGAGCTCCTGGAGAAGGGCGAAGCGGGGCTCGTCGACATTGATGTCGGAGACCAGCACTCCGGCGAGCCGACCCTCCGACATCCATCGCCGATAGAGCGCCGCCTCTGCTTCGCGATCCGCCACGAACTTGGCGACCAGGGACAGCTCGCCGGACTCGAGCTCCAGCTCGATGCCCGAGAACAGCTCCGTGAAATAGGGGTCGATCGCCGGGGTCTTGGCGCTGCGCACGATCGCCCACCCGATCGAATCACCCCGCGAGCCCGAGAGAGCCCGCGCGATCCGATTCGCGGACCATCCGAGCTGTCGCGCCGCTTCTTTCACGCGCTCGCGAGTCTCGTCGGAGACGCCGGGGCGGTCGTTGAGGGCGTTGGATGCCGCTCCTTTGCTGACCCCGGCGGCGAGTGCCACATCTCTGATGGTCACTCGGGCCGACATATGAGGAACCCTAGCGTTTCGCGTCGCCGAGCGGTCGGAGGCGTCCACCGCCCGGCGACGATCGCCTCTCAGCCCGCGAACGGACCACGGCGCACGGCCGGCGTCAGCGCACGATCAGCACGGGGCACTTCGCGTGCGAAGCGCATTCGGAGCTGACCGATCCAAGCAGCAGGCCGGCGAAGCCGCCGCGCCCTCGCGAACCGAGCACGAGCATCTCTGCGCCCTCGCTGAGGTCGATGAGCACCTGTGCGGGGTGGCCGAACCGCACCTCTGCGAGCAGGTTCTCAGGGCGATCGTCTCCATAGGCGTCCTTCAGAGCCTGCTCGAGCGTCTCCTTCGCGAAGTCCTCGAACGACGGAGCCTCGGCCATCGCGAACGGCCCGGTCATCACGGGATACGTCCACGTGGTGACGGCCTCGATGCTCGCACCGAGCAGCGGGGCGAATCGCGCGGCCTGCCGCAGTGCGTCGAGCGATGGATCGGAGCCGTCGACTCCGACGAGGATCCGCGGTCCGGTGGGCTGTTCGGTGGCGTCCGTTGCTGGCGTTGTATCGGTCATGCCTCCAGCATGGCCCGCGGTGCACTGGTGCGCACGGACCTCGCCGCTCGATCGCCCGATGGACTACTGCGCCCTGCGCCCCGCTGTCCTGTCTACGGCCCCGGCCTCCGGTTGCTGTTCCCGGAAGGCGCGGTACCCCTCGTGAACCTCGACGTCGACGTCGAGAGACCCCGCGAGCGAGCGCAGCAGGCCGTAGAGTTCGTCGCGCTGGCCGGCGGTGAGCTGCCCGGCGAGCTCTGCCTCGTGCGCTTCGGCAACGGCGCGAAGCTCGTCGAGCCTTGCCGTTCCCTGGTCGGTGAGGGTGAGCCGGTAGCTGCGCCGATCGACCTCGCTGCGAGTGCGAGCCACGAGACCGTCCCGTTCGAGACCGTCGATGAGTGCGACCATACGGCTCTGCACGAGCCCGAGCCGGTCGGCGAGATCCCGTTGACTGACGCCCGGCTGCCTGCCGAGAATGCGCAGCACCCCTGCCTGCTGCGCGGTGAGGCCGAGCTCTGCGACGCGCTCGTCGAAGCGGCGGGACGCGTGGGCGCCGAGCTGGCTGAGCAGGAAGCCGATGCGCGCTGGTCGATGGGATGGCACGCTTCAAGAATACAGCGTTGACAGAATAATTCTGAAATGTAATCATTACGTGTCGTAAGTACTGCAAACACCGGGAAGGAGCGAGACCATGACATCGCCCACCACCACCCGTGCGGTGCGTCGTCCAGACGGACCCAACCCGGGCATCCTCGCCATCGTGACGACCGTGCTCACGCTCGCGGGCATCGCGATCAGCGCGGCCATCGCGGGAGGCACGTTGCCCTCGCCGTTGGGCGCAACGTCGGAGGTTGCCGCGTACTACACGCACGACCCGGTCGCCGCCACGCTCGCCGGGTTCTTCACGTTCGGCGCGTCTGTGCCGCTCGGCATCTACGCGGCGACCACGTACGCACGGATGCTGCGGCTCGGCATCCGCGTTCCGGGTCCGTCGATCGGCTACTACGGCGGCATCGCCGCCTCCGTCTTCCTCGGAACGTCCGGCCTCGTCACCTGGGTGCTCGGTCAATCCGTCACCGGCATGAGCCCGGCTCTTGTTCACACGTTCGCGTACCTGGCCTACGCGCTCGGTGGCGTCGGCTTCGTCGGCGGCATCGGACTGCTGATCGCCGGCGCCGCGGTGCCGTCGCTGGTCCTGCGGCTCACACCCCGCTGGTTCGCGTGGACCGGACTTGTGATCGCGGCCGTCTCGGAGCTCTCGTTCTTCGCACTGATCTGGCCGCCGGTGAGCATCCTGCTGCCGATCGGCCGGTTCGCCGGGCTGCTCTGGCTCATCGTCGTCGGGTTCCTTCTGCCGAGGGACCGTCGCGACATCACGCGGAACCACGCCCTGACCCCGCTGGTCGAGTAGCGCGCTGGAGCTGAAAGCCAGCGAGTTCAGGTGTCCTCGGGGTTCGTGTCGTCGACCCACGGCGCGACGTCGATCTCGTTGCCCTCGGGGTCGGCGAGCGTCCACCAGTGCGGCGCGAATTCATCGCTCACCACGGCGCCGCCAGCGGCGAGCGCTGCAGCGATGCGGCCCTGCGCCTCCGCACGAGGCAGCGCGAGGTCGATGTGGATGCGGTTGCGCTGGGGCCGTGGGGCGTCCATCTGCTGGAACCACACCGACGGCCCGAGCCTGCGAGGGTCGACCAGGACCTCGTCCCCCCGCCGGTCGTACGCCAGCACGGCCTCCCAGAACGGCAGCACCTTCGGGATGTCGAGCGCATCGATCGCGATCTGCACGGTGTGGAGCTGGCGGGACTCCGTGGCGATGCCCAGCCCGCGTGCGACCTCCGAGATCTGCAGGGCGAGCGCGACATCGCGGTCGCTGAGCCCGTGCGCCTCGTGCGTCTGCAGGCGCACGACCACGGCGCCGTAGCGCAGGTCGACGTCGGGGTGATGGTTCGCGGCCTCGGCGAGCTCGCCGACCGCGTTCACGAGCTCGAGGCCGGTGGCGAACGAACCCGTCGCGAAGTAGGCGGTCGCGCCGCCGTAGACACGATGCCAGTCATCCCCAGGCACTGCGTCGTGGAACTGTCGGGTCGAGATCGCCTGGACCATGGATGCCTCCCTATGCGCACCGGCGCACGCTCTGCATGCCGACGCCGGTCACCCCCATGCAAGACCTCACCACCGACATCGTCAATCGGCTGTGCACAACGTGGTCTCTGCCGCACGGGAACGGTCATCCCGCCGCCCGCGCGACGGTGGCGAGTGCGAGGATGGACCGCATGACCGGCACCCTGCACATCACCGGAGACGACGCCGCCGACGCACTGCTGTCGGCCGACCCGCTCGCCCTGCTCATCGGCATGCTGCTCGACCAGCAGGTGGCGATGGAGACCGCGTTCAGCGGACCGGAGAAGATCCGGGACCGCATGGGCGGGCTCGATGCCGCCGCGATCGCCGACGCGGATCCGGATGCCTTCGCGAAGCTCTGCTCCACCCCGCCGGCCGTCCACCGGTATCCGGGATCGATGGCGGGGCGCATCCAGGCCGTGTGCCGCGCGATCGTCGACGACTGGGACGGCGACGCCTCGACGATCTGGACGCGCGACGAACCCGATGGTCGCGAGGTGTTCAAGCGACTGAAGGCGCTTCCCGGCTTCGGCGACCAGAAGGCGCGCATCTTCGTGGCGCTGCTCGGCAAGCAGTACGGATTCGACGGCGCCGGGTGGCGTGAGGCCGCCGGTGCGTACGGCGAAGAGGGGTCGTACCGTTCGGTCGCCGACATCGTGGACGAGGCGTCGCTCGCACGGGTCCGCGAGACCAAGAAGGCCATCAAGACGGCCGCACGCACCGCGTGAGGTCGAGCCAGCGGCGACGCGCCGGCAGGCATCCTCACTCCTCTCAGTGAGCACATAGATTTCTATCAGTGTGGCGTCAGAGTTATTTCAGCGTTCATCCCGGTAGTGTCCATAGATTGAAGCCCTGGCCGGGGGATATCCCCCCAAAACCCCTCGGCAGGCGAGCGGCTCTTCTGAAGCCGCGCCCAGGATCCCCGAGTACGCCGTCTCGCGTGCTCGGGGATTTCCTGCATCCAGCACCGCGCGGGCCCCAGCCGTAGGCTGGCCGCATGGCCGCCGCTTCCCGCGAACCCGTCACCCTGACCGTCACCGGAGCAGGAGGGCAGATCGGCTACGCGCTGCTGTTCCGCATCGCCTCAGGGCAGTTGCTCGGGCCCGATACTCCCGTGAGCCTTCGCCTCCTGGAGATCCCTCAGGGCCTTCGCGCAGCTGAGGGCACCGCTCTCGAACTGCTCGACTCCGCGTTCCCCCTGCTGCGGTCGATCGAGGTGACGGACGACGCGTCGAAGGCCTTCGACGGCGCCAACGTCGCGCTGCTGGTCGGGGCACGCCCGCGATCCGCAGGCATGGAGCGTGCGGACCTGCTGGAGGCCAACGCTGCGATCTTCGCGCCGCAAGGAGCTGCGATCAACGAGCACGCGGCATCCGACATCCGAGTGCTCGTCGTCGGCAACCCGGCGAACACGAACGCTCTCATCGCCGCGTCGCACGCGCCCGACGTGCCTGCCGAGCGCTTCACCGCGATGACCCGGCTCGACCACAACCGCGCAGTCGCGCAGCTCGCGGAGAAGCTGGATGCCCCTGTCGCCTCGATCGACGGCGTCGTCGTCTGGGGCAACCACTCGGCGACTCAGTTCCCGGATGTCTCGCACGCCACCCTCGACGGCCGTCCGATTCCCGAGCTGGTCGACACCGAATGGCTCGACGAGGTGTTCGTGCCGAGGGTGGCGCGCCGAGGCGCGCAGATCATCGAGGTGCGCGGGGCGTCGAGTGCGGCATCCGCTGCCAGCGCGGCCATCGATCACGTGCACGACTGGGTGAACGGCACCGGCGGGCGCTGGACGTCGGCGGGGGTCACCACGAGCGGGCCGAACGCCGAGGTCGCGGCGGCTTACGGCGTGCCGGAGGGACTGGTGTGCTCGCTGCCGGTGCGAGCGGAGCATGGCGAGTGGGTCGTCGTGCCCGACCTGGCCGTCGAAGCGCGATCGCGGGCTCGCGTCGACGCTTCCATCACGGAGCTCGTCGAGGAGCGCGACGCCGTGCGGGCACTCGGCCTCCTGTAGCGCCACACATCCACTGGGGCCTGGCCCCTCATTGTGGTCGCGTCGTGTCGTCACCTCTCCGCATGGCAACAACAAGGGCCCACAACTCGCAGAGGTGAACATGTGCATCAGCTAGATGATCATCGAGCGTCGTGGGCGCCCGGCGGCGGTGGTCGTCAGCCCCGAGGCCTATGAGCGAATGCTGCAAGCAGTCGAAGAGGTCGAAGACATCGCCGCCTACGACGAAGCGATTGCGGAGGAAGGCGAGAACATCCCCTGGGCCCGGGTCAGGGCAGACCTGGGCTGGACGTGAGCTACCGGGTCGAGCTGCGACCCGCGGCGGTACGCGCGCTGAAGCGAATCGACCACCAGGACCGCGACCGCATCCGTGGAGCGATAGAGCTGCTCGGCCAAGACCCTCGGCCGCCCGGTGCCAAGGCGCTACGTGGCCGGCCCGGTCTGCGCGCTGGCGGCTACCGCATCGTCTACACCGTGCACGACGATGTGCTCCTCGTGGTCGTGGTCACGCACGGCCATCGCAGGGACGTGCATGAGCGGTGGCGCTGGCGAAGTCACGCGTCCTTCTGCAGCTGCACGAGCAGCTCGGGCGCGCGCCGGTCGAGGATGCGCCCGCCGAGCCGCGCACCGATCGTGAGCGTGATCGGGCCGAGCACGATGCCGACCACGAGGGAGATCCAGCCCCAGAGCTGCTGCCCCGTCGTGAGGCTGACGATGAGCAGCACGATCTCCGGCAGGTTGATCACCGCGAGCGCGCCCCACGTGATGAAGGTCGAGCCGAGCAGCGCCGTGTTCGCGCCCGGACGCGTCTTGAACGGGTTGTCCCCCGGTGCAGGCGCGGGGAAGACCACGACGGCCGAGGTGACCGAGCAGACGCCGAGGCCACCGAGCAGCAGACCCATGGCGAGGCCGAGGAGCGCAGGCGCGGGCATCCAGCTGTCTGCAACCGTCGCCGTGATGAGGGTGATCGCAACGACCGCCGGAAGCCCGAAGATCAGGACGGCGGATGCCCGTCCCCACCGATCGGCACGACCGGGCACCGCCTTGCTCATGTGCAGTACGAACGCCGTCGAGTCGTAAGAGACGTCGGCGATGAGTGCGCCGCCGAGCACGAACGCGACGAGCGGACCCGAGATCTGCAGCAGGAACGTCGCATGGCTGATCGACGAGTAGAACCAGAACAGCAGCGGCAGCACAGGGATGATGACGAGCTGCCGCAGGTAACGCGGATCGCGGAACCAGTAGGTGAGGCAGCGCGCGGCGATGACACCTGCCGGGGTGTCGGGGAACCGGCCGAAGAGCCCCAGCTTGCCCTGAGCGCGCACCCGCGAGGTCGCGTGCACCGGAGTGACGAGCGCACGGGCGAGCCCCCAGCGCCACACCAGGAACACGACGGCGATCGTTGCGAGCCCGATCAGCGCCCGCAGCACGGCCCCGAGCGGGTCCCCGAGCGCCACCTGCGAAGGGATGGCCCAGATGGCGCCGAGCGGGGTCCACGACATCGCGTCGGCCAGATTCGGCAGCACATCCTTGGAGTGCTGCAGCCCTGACGCGGTTCCGGCGATGATCGGACCGAGCAGCACCAGAGGAATGAAGATGAGGATGCCCGCCGCCTCGCGGAACCGCCGCCCCGACGACAGCCCGGTCGCCGCCGACGTCACAGCACGGGAGAGCATCACGCACAACAGGGCGCCCGCGATGCCGCACACCAGTGCGAGAACGGCCACGCCGGGCATCCGCAACCACGATCCGAACGTGAAGACCGACGCGATCATCGTGATGGCACCGGGGATCGCGACGACGCCGGAGATGAGCAGTCCGGTCAGGAGGGTGTTCAGGGGAATCGGGTAGACCGCGAGGTGCGGAGCGTCGAGGGTCTGCTCGATCGGCAGGAAGATCGGCACGATGGCCCACCCGAGGGTCAGCACCGAGCCGGCGAGCACCACGACGGTGCGCAGCACCTCGACCGGCGCGAAGTTCAGCGCGAACAGCCCGAAAACGACCAGGCCGAGCACGAACAGCCCGTACAGACCGCCGATGATCACGGCGATCAGTTGTCCGACGCTGCGCTTGAGGCTGTTGCGCAGAACGAGCAGACGCAGCCTTACGAGCGTCGCAACCACTCGGGACCCTCCTGCACGCGTCGTCCGCCGACGAGCTCGACGAAGCGGTCCTCGAGGTCGGCACCGGCCCGCACCTCGTCGACCGTGCCCGATGCGACGACCTGGCCGTTCGTGATGACCGCGACGTGATCGCACATGCGCTGCACGAGGTCCATGACGTGGGAGGAGACGATCACCGTTCCGCCTCCGCGTACGAACCCGCCGAGGATGTCGCGGATGTTCGCCGCCGAGACGGGATCGACGGACTCGAACGGTTCATCCAACACGAGCAGCCGCGGCGCGTGAACCATGGCGCAGGCCAGCGCGATCTTCTTCGTCATGCCAGCCGAGTAGTCGACGACGAGCGTTCCGGCCGCCGTCTGAAGGTCGAGGAGCTGCAGCAGGTCAGCGGTGCGCGAGACCGCGGTCGGGCGGTCCATTCCGCTGAGCAGGCCTGCATAGATGACGAGCTGTTCGCCGGTGAGGCGGTCGAAGAGGCGGGCGCCGTCGGAGAGCACGCCGACCTGCGCCTTCGCCTCGAGGGGGCGTTGCCAGACATCCACTCCGTGCACGGTCACAACGCCGGCGTCGGGTCTCAGCAGACCCGTCGCCATGCTCAGCGTGGTGGTCTTGCCCGCACCGTTCGGGCCGACCAGGCCGTAGAAGCTTCCGGCGGGAACGTCGAGGCTGATGCCGTCGACCGCGCGCTTCTGACCGAAGGACTTGTACAGCGTGCGGATCGACAGGGCAGCGGCCGGATCCGGATCCGGCGAAGCGACGGGGGTGGATGTCGGAGGAGTCGGCCGAGGCGGAGTCGGCGGGTTCACGTCGGTCATCTGGTCCTTCGCACTGTCGTCGTGAGCACGTCTCGCGCCCCATCCTCCCGCAGGTCGGGCGCCGCCTACCAGCCCACCGCTTTGGCTGCGCCCACGAAGCCCGCCACCCAGCAGGCCAGGCACAGCACGAAGGCGCCGACCGTGACCCACCACGAGATGCGGTGCTGCACGATGAGCACCAGGCCGCCGGCGAGCCCGGCGAGCGCGACCACCACGGATGCCACGCCCGCGACCATCAGCGACAACAGCGCACCGTTGGCACTGCACGACGCCGGCGGGCAGTAGTCGATGAAGGCCAGCCCGAACAGCGCGACGAACGTCGCGATGCCGATCAGCGCACCGGTCATCACCCACACCACGATCGAGAGGACGATGTCCCACACGATCGGCGGCTGATTCGCTGATGGTGTGGTCATGGAGCGAGTCTACGGCGCTGTCTACCACGCGACGTCGGCGGTCGAGGGCACGCACAGGAGCCCCCGACGAGGCCGAAGAGTCGTTACGGTATGTCGCATCCGGAACGCGGCGCCGACAGCCCTGCGAGGACCGGCCGGGCGAGGGGCGACCATGACAGACGCGGGTGCGGGCAGGCGGGCTACGGCGGCGGATGACGCGACACCGAGCATCCGAGTGCTGCTTCTGCTGTCGATTCCGGCGATCGTCATCGGGGTGGCGTCCGGCTTCGTGCTGTGGCTCCTCGACACGCTCTCGGAGTGGCTCGAAACGGCGCTCTGGACCGATCTGCCCCACGCGATCGGCATCGGCACGAACAATCCGTGGTGGATCCTGACGGTGCTGACCGTCACCGGATTCGCCGTCGGACTCGTGGTCTGGCTGATGCCGGGACACGGCGGTCCCGACTCCGCGACCACCGGTCTCTCGTCGCCGCCACCGCCGATCGGCACGCTCCCGAGCATCGCCCTCGTCGTGCTGCTCGGTCTGGCCGGTGGTGTGAGCCTCGGACCGGAGAACCCGATCATCGCGATCAACGCTGCGCTCGCCGTCGCCGCTGCCGCACGCTTCGCCACGAGGATTCCGCCAGGGTTGATCATCCTGATCGCCTCCGCAGGCACGATCGGCGCACTTTTCGGCACCCCCGTGGCCGCCGCGCTGGTGCTGACCAGCACCGTGGCGGCGATCAGGGGTCACGGGTCGCTGTGGGACAAGCTGTTTCTGCCGATCGCTGCAGCTGCCGCAGGATCGTTGACGATGCACCTGCTCGGGTCGCCAGGACTGGCGTTCCACGTGACGCCGTACGGCACGCCACATGCGATCGACCTCGTCACGGGCATCCTGGTCGCCGCGGTCTCGGCCGGGGTCGGCATCGCCGGGGCGTTCGTCTTTCCGTATCTGCACCGCGGTTTCCATGCGCTGAGGAACCCGGTGATCATGACGACCCTCGGCGGCCTCGTGCTCGGCCTGCTCGGAATCGTCGGCGGTCCGCTGACCCTCTTCAAGGGGCTGCAGCAGACCGGTGAGCTCATCGAGCATCCCGACAAGTACTCTGCAGGCACACTCGCGCTCTTCGCCATCGTCAAGATCGTCGCGCTGCTCGTCGCGGCGAGCGCGGGGTTCCGCGGTGGCCGCATCTTCCCCGCCGTGTTCATCGGGGTGGCCATCGGGTTGCTCGGCCACGCCGTCATCCCCGGCATGCCGCTCGGGCTCGCGATCGCGTGCGGAGCCATGGGCATCGTGATGGTCGAGACGCACGACGGCTGGATCCCGCTGTTCCTCGGCGTCGCACTCACGAGCGACCTGACGCTGCTGCCGATCCTGTGCGTCATCACGCTGCCGACGTGGCTGCTGATCAGGAACGCGCCGCCGTTCGAGATCCGGCCGAAGAGCGGGCTGAAAGCCGGACCCACTCCGCTGGTCGAGTAGCACGCACTGTGCGTCCTCCCCCTCCCGCTGGTCCAGGAGCGCGCGGAGGGCGCGCCCTTCCCTCCCGCCGGTTGACGAGTGCATGCAGTGCGCGCCCTTCCCTCCCGCTGGTTGACGAGTGCACGCAGTGTGCGTCCTTCCCTCCCGCTGGTTGAGGAGCACACCGTAGGTGCGCGTCTCGAAACCGCCAACGCTACGGGTACGGGTTTCGAGACGCGCGGCGACGCCGCGAGCTCCTCAACCAGCGGCGGAGACCGGCGGGCGACTCGGCGCGACGTGCAACTCATTGTTGCGCATCCGATCATGTCGACGTACAGTGATACGCAACCACTAGTTGCACATCCGAGGAGGACCCGTGGAGTACGGCAGCATCGAACGCGACATCTACATCGACGCGACACCCGACATCGTCTTCGAGGTCGTCAGCCGGCCGGAGCACCTGCGCGAGTGGTGGCCGGACGACGCGGACCTCGACTCCGCGGTCGGCGGAACCGGCGAGCTGCGCTGGAACGCACACGGGGACGACGGAGCGATGGTGCAGCCGATGACCGTCGTCGAGTCCGACCCGCCGCGGCTCTTCGCGTTCCGCTGGGCGTATCCGCTCGGCGCCGAGCCCGAGCGAGGCAACTCGTTTCTCGTCACGTTCGAGCTGACGCCGTCCGGCGAAGGCACCGCGCTGCGGATGACCGAGATCGGCTTTCGCGAGCAGGGCTGGGAGGTCGCGGTGCTCGAAGCGGCCTACCTCAGCCACGTCGAGGGCTGGGACCACTTCCTGCCCCGCCTGGTCGACTACGCGCCAAGGGCGGTCAGCCTGCGATGAGCGAGCAATCCCCGATGAGCGAGACGCTGTGAACGAGCCGACGATCGACGAGGAGCTCTGGTCGGCGATCGGCGACCCGACGCGGAGACGGATGCTCGACATCCTTCTCGCGTCGGGCCCGGGCACCGCCACCTCGCTCAGCGAGCACTTCCCCATCACGCGCCAGGCCGTCGCCAAGCACCTCGTCGTGCTCGACGGCGTCGGACTGGTGCACGGTACGACGGTCGGCCGGGAGCGTCATTTCGAGGTCGATCGAGCTCAGCTCGCCCGCGCGGCCGCACAGCTCGAGGCGGTCGGAGCGGCGTGGGATGCCCGGCTCGACCGCATCAAGCGCATCGCCGAGGGCATCCAGCGCGAACGGAAGCGCTGACCGGCACCGCCCCACCCAGTACGCCTCACCACCCGCCGCCTGCACGCGGCACGCGGGGCGCACCAGCGCGCCCGCACAACACGAAAGGAAGCATCATGGTCGACATCATCCACCGCGTCGGAGCGAAGGGTTCCTCGCGCGGCGCCGCCTACGCGGCACTCACCACCCTCGACGGCCTGAGCGGCTGGTGGACCCGTGACACCACGGGCGAGCCGGATCGCGTCGGCGGGGTCGTCGCGTTCCGCTTCGACCAGGGCGGCTTCGACATGAAGGTCGTCGAGCTCGTCCCCGGCGAGCGCGTGCTCTGGGAAGTCATCGACGGGCCCCAGGAGTGGATCGGCACCACGATCGGCTTCGACCTGCACGACGCCGAGGACTTCACCATCGTGCTCTTCGCCCACCGCGGATGGCGCGAGGAGGTCGAATTCATGTCCCACTGCAGCACGAAGTGGGCGACCTTCCTGGTCAGCCTCAAGGAACTGCTCGAGACCGGCGCCGGCGCGCCAGCACCGGACGACCTGAAGGTCAGCGACTGGCACTGAGCGCTGCCGCACGCAGCGGCGGGCCGGGCGCGCCACCCAGCCACCCTCGCGGGAAGGCGGCGCGGCGGCTCAGCCCTCCCGCTGGGCCTTGTGCAGCACCTTCTCCTCGATCGGGGCGGTGCCGGAGGAGCGCTGCTGCCGGAAGTACTCGCGCGCCTCGGTCTGACGCTCCGCCTCGGCACCGCTCGCGATCTTCGCGCGCAGGTGCTCCTGCTCGAACCCGAAGGCATCCACCAGGCTCTGCGCCTGCGGGCGAAGTCGGGCGACGAGCCGGTCGATGTACGCCGAGACGGCCTGGGCGCGTTGGGGCGACAGACGGCCATGGATGATGTGCCATGCCACATGCTTCTCGATGAGTCCCAGCCCGAAGAGGTCACGCAGCCACGTCAGCACCTGCTTGGTGCCGGCATCCTGTACCGTGTCGAGCGCCTCGGTGAACGCCTCCCACTGCAACAGCTCGCCGTGGGCGCGAGCAGCCTCGATCAGCTCGTTCTGCTGCGAGTTGAAGAGGTCGGCGGCCTTGTCCTTCGGCAGCTTGTTCGCGTTGCGCAGGCGCGTGGCGACCTCGGAGATCATGGTCTCCACGCGGTCGGTGAGCAGCTCTCGCTGGGTCTCCGGGTCGCGCAGCTGGCCGACCGAGCGCGCCGTCGAGCCGAAGTCGGCGACCGTCTGAGCCAGTCGGCGGAGTCCGCTGCCGTGGTAGGCACGGTCGGCGGCCTGACCCACGACGTAGCGGGCCAGCGCACCGGCATCCGCCTTCGCGAACTTCTTCGAGTAGTCGGTCAGCAGGCGCTTGGCGACGAGCTGCAGCAGCACGTTGTTGTCACCCTCGAACGTGACGTACACGTCGAGATCGGCGCGCAGGCCCGTGATGCGGTTCTCGGCGAGGAACCCCGCTCCGCCGCATGCCTCGCGCGCCTCCTGCAGAGTGTCGAGCGCGTGCCACGTCGACAGCGGCTTGAGCGCCGCAGCCAGTGTCTCGAGATCTTGGCGGTCCTCGTCGGAGTCGGCCTTGCCGCTGAACACCTCGTCGAACTTCACCAGGAGCTTGTCGTGTGCGAAGGCTTGCGCATAGGTCGTGGCGAGGCGAGGGATGAGCCGCCGCTGGTGACGCTGGTAGTCGAGCAGAACCTCTTCGTCGGTGTCGCTGCCCGCCGTGAACTGGCGGCGCTGGTTGCCGTAGGTGATCGCGATCGTGAGACCCATCGCGGCGCCGAGCGTCGCGGCGCCGTCGAGCGAGACGCGACCCTGCACCAGGGTGCCGAGCATCGTGAAGAAGCGGCGGCCGGGGCTCGCGATCGGGCTGGTGTACGTGCCGTCCTCCGCGACGTCGCCGTAGCGGTTCAGCAGGTTCTCGCGCGGGATGCGCACACCGGTGAAATGCAGGCGCCCGTTGTCGATGCCATTCAGACCACCCTTGAGGCCGTCATCCTCTCCCCCGATTCCCGGGAGGAACTCGCCCGTCGCCGCGTCGCGGATCGGCACGTAGAAGCAGTGCACCCCGTGGTTGACGCCGTTGGTGATGAGCTGTGCGAAGAGCGTGCAGGCGATGCCGTCTTTCGCCGCGTTGCCGAGGTAGTCCTTCCACGCGCCGCGGAACGGAGTGTCGATGACGAACTCCTGGGTGGCGGGGTCGTAGGTGGCGGTGGTGGCGATGGATGCGACATCCGATCCGTGACCCGTCTCGGTCATGGCGAACGCGCCTGGCACGTCGAGGCTCATGATGCCCGGCAGCCACTTCTCGTGGTGCTTCGCTGTGCCGAGGTGCAGCACGGCGGCACCGAACAGGCCCCACTGCACGCCGCTCTTGATCTGCAGGGACGGGTCGGCGGTGACGAGCTCTTCGAACCCGGCGATGTTGCCACCGTGGTCGTCGCCTCCGCCAAGTGACTTCGGGAAGGCCCGATGCACCTGTCCGTTCTCGACGAGCAGCTTCAGCTGGCCGAAGACCCTGGTGCGGTGCTCGTCGAGGCTGAGCCCCTCGATGCGCTGCATGTCGGGGTTCTTGGCCAGCTCGCGAGCGGCGATGCGGATGTCGGCCCACGTGCCCATCAGCCGACGGCCGAGCTCGGCGACATCCATGGTCGCGGGCGGCGCATCGACGTCGATCGGGCCGGTCTGAGCCGTGTAGTCAGTGCGCTGAGGGCGCGTGGTGCGCTCGGTCGCGGGCGTCGAGGCGGTGTCAACCATCGCAAGGCCTTCTTCCGTGGGGTTGGTCGGGGACATGCCGGCGGGTGCGGCAGCGGCGAGTTCACGGAATGCCGCGCGCGGTGCAGCGGGCAGACATCCCGTTTCTTCCCATCACGGTAGGTCGGCAGTCTGTGAGCGGCCAGTTCGCCGTACGGATGCGACAAACGCGGTTCGGGGCGACCGCCGGATGCCTGTGGGATTGCGCAACCGCGCCCACCAGCCCCCGCCCGGGCCTGCCGACCCCGGCCCCGCCGGCCCCGGCCGGGCCAGCCCCCGCCGATCCAGCCCCCGCCGGGTCCCTGCACCACCCCGGGCGCGCATAACTCCTGCAAAAACGGACGGGCCGCCATCCGCGGCCGCGGAATCACGCGGGACGCCGGCCCGGCGTCAGCAGATCTGCAGGAGTTATGAACCGGGTCGGCCGCCAAGCCGAGGGAGCGGGCTGAGGCCGACGGAGAGGGCCAAGCCGAGGGAGATGGCTGAGGCCGAGGAAGGTTTCAGGGGCCGCCGGGAGGCGGTTGGTTCGGACGCGACCAGCGCGACCACGCAGCGACATAGATCACGAGCCCGGCGATCAGGCCGAAGACGACCCAGAGCACGACGGTGAAGTCGATCCAGGAGCCGATCGGGGGCGATCCGGGCAGGAACCCGCGGAGCGGGATGGTGGCGAAGAGCATTGCGCCCATCCACCCCATGAACGACGGCTCGAGCTTGCGCTTGCCGCGGAACGCCATGATCGCCACGTACAGCACGAGACACGGCATGGTGACGAGGAGGGCGAGCAGCACGACGGCGAAGGCGATCGTGCTGCCGGAGCGAGGCGCCCACAGATCGATGGTCGGCGTGGTGTTGAGAGCCTCCGGCAGCGTCTGCGGCATCTCAGCCGGCGCCTTGCCGATCTGCTGCGCGTCGACGGTCCACCCCGGAACCCCGCCGGTCAGCCAGACATGCGTGGGAATCGGGCGCGCGACCCCGTCGGAGACGACGTACGCGAGGACCGTCATGGGGTTCGCGCGGTAGACGTCGAACGGCCAGTTCTCGATCTCGCCGCTCGTGAGCAGCTCGACCGGCTGAGTGGACGGAGCCGATTGCGCCTTGAAGACGATCGCCTGGCTGCCCTGAACGGGCGAGACGATCACGTGGATGTCGGTGGAAAGGGAGAAGTGATCGCCGGTGTAGAGGGAGTCCGACGGGTCGATAGCGACGTTCATGCCGATGCGCTGCGCCGCAGCATCCACCCGTTCGACTTTGAGCACGACGGTGACGCCACCGGAAGCCGGCTCCGGTTCCGTCGGTCCGAACCCCTCCACCCGGCCGCTCAGCGCGTAGAGAGTGACGACGACCGCGTACACGACGATGAACGATCCGACGATGATGATGAGCAGTCGGGAGACGCGAGGTCGCCGTCGCAGAGGATTCGTGCGCGTCGAGTCGTCACTCGCGTCGGTGTTCGCGCCGTCCCCCACGCGTGAGAGCCTACGGCGCGCCGAACGTCGGTGGGCACTGCCATGCTGGATCTCATGACCCGCTTCATCGCCCTGCTGCGTGGCGTCAACGTCGGCGGCCGCACGATCAAGTCTGCAGAGTTGGCCGATGTGTTCCGCTCGCTCGGATACGAGAGCGTGAAGACCGTGCTCGCAAGCGGCAACGTGGTGTTCGAGGCGGATGGCGGGGCCTCGGCTCTGCGGTCGCAGATCGAGAAGGCGCTCGGCGACCGCTTCGAGTACGACGCGAGAGCGCACGTGCTCGACACGGATGCGCTTGCAGCGACGATCGATGCGTATCAGTTCGAAGCGCGTGACGGTTGGCATCGCTATGTCGTCTTCCTGATCGGCGCCGCGCCGGGCGGAGTGGGAACCGAGCGTCCCGCGGAGCTCGACGAGATCGTCCACAATGCGCTCGAGCTCGAGCTCGATCCGGCACTGGAGCAGATCGCCGACGGCGGATCGGTGCTCTATTGGACGGTCGAACGCGGCCACACCCTCGACAGCGTCGTCGGCAAGCGACTCGGCACCGCCCGCGGCAAGGCCCTCACCACGAGCCGCAACCTGAACACGTTGGGAAAGCTGCTGTGAGCCCGGCGACCTCGGGCGGCTCCTCCTCGTCCGAGCGCCCCGTGCTGCGGGTCGCCGACGCGGATGCCTGGCGCGTGTGGCTCGAAGCGAACCACGCGAGCAGCAAGGGCGTGCAACTCGTTCTGGCGAAGGGCTCCGCCGCCGGCATCCGCTACGCGGAGGCGCTCGACGAGGCGCTCTGCTTCGGCTGGATCGACGGGCGCAAGCAAGGCATGAGTGACACGGAGTGGGTGCAGATCTTCACCCCGCGCACGGCCAAGAGCATCTGGTCGCAACGAAACAGGGAGCACATCGCCCGGCTCGAGACGGAGAACCGGATGACCGACGCCGGTCGCGCCGAGGTGGAGCGCGCCAAGGCGGACGGCCGGTGGGATGCCGCCTACGCCGGATCGAGCACGATCGAGGTGCCTGACGATCTGGCCGCGGCTCTGGCGGCCAGTCCGGAGGCCACCGCGATGTTCGCCACGCTGACGAGTCAGAACAGGTTCGCCATCCTGTTCCGCATCGGCAACGTGAAGCGGGCGGAGACGAGGGCGCGCAAGATCACGGAGTATGTCGCGATGCTGGAGCGCGGCGACACGATTTACCCGCAATTGAGGCGAGAGCGGTGAAAGCTTGCTTTCATCGCCGAGCCGATTGCAGCGGGTTGAGTGGCGGCAGCCGCGAACACCCGCAATTGAGGCGAGAGCGGTGAAAGCTTGCTTTCATCGCCGAGCCGATTGCAGCGGGTTGAGCGGCGACAGCCGCGAACACCCGCAATTGAGGCGAGTTGAGCAGCCGGGAACCCCCGCGGAGGAGATGGACTGATATGACGATCTGGATCTGCGCGACCTGCGGCGTCGAGCACGCCGACACTCCTACGCCACCCGCCGAGTGCATCATCTGCAGCGATGACCGGCAGTGGGTGCCACGCACCGGCCAGGCCTGGACGACGGCAGATGAGCTGCGTGCCGCCGGCATCCGAGTCGCGGTCGAGGAGATCGAGCCCGGCCTCATCGCCCTGACCAGTCAGCCGTCGGTGGGCATCGGCCAGCAGTCCATGCTGGCGACCACGCCTGGCGGCAACGTGCTGTTCGACCCGATCGGTTACGTCGATGACGATGCCGCGGCACGCGTGCTCGAGCACGGTCCGGTGATCGGCATCGTCGCCAGCCATCCGCACATGTACGGCGCACAGGTGTCGTGGTCCCGAGCACTGGGCGACGTACCGGTGTACGTCAACGCCGCGGACGCCGAGTGGGTGCGCAGGCCGGACGCGAGCATCCGGGAGTTCGAGGGGTCCCTCGAACTCGCCACGGGCCTCACGCTGCACACCCTCGGTGGGCACTTCAAGGGCAGCACCGCCTTGCTGTGGGACGCCGGCGCGGATGGCAAGGGCGTGCTGTTCGCGGGCGACGCGATCTTCCCGAACCCGAACGGTACGTCGGTGTCGTTCATGCGCAGCTTCCCCAACCTCGTACCGCTCTCCGCGGCGGTCGTCGAGCGGGTCGCGTCGAGCGCGCTGGCACTGCGGTTCGACCGGCTCTACAACAACTTCGGCCGGAGCGTGCCGTCGGATGCCCACGCCGTCGTCCGCGGCTCGGCCGACCACTACATCGAGTGGGTGCGCGGCGATCACGACGACCTGACGTAGCGGCGACGAGTGCGTGCGGCTCCCCATTGAGCGCGCCCGTCTCGCGATGTCGTTTCGATTGCAAAAAACGCGCTTGACCAGCGCGGGAACCGCGTTTTTTGCAATCGAAACGGTAGGGGTGCTCGAAACGGGACGGGCAATCGAAACGGTACGGGTGCTCGAAAGGGGACGGGCAATCGAGACGGTACGGGTGCTCGAAACGGTACGGGTGCGGGGGGAGTGGGCGGGCTGACGGATCAGTCTGAGGAATCGGCAGTCTGCGGTCGCGACAGGTCCGCCTGGATCTCGCGGATGGTCGCGGCGAGCATGCCGGATGTGAGCAGCCCGGGACCCAGGGGTCCTGACGAGTCGTCGCCGAGTGGCGGCAACAGGCGCAGGGCCTCTCGGACGTCGATCGTCATGCGCCTGAGCTGCCACCGAACTTCTTCCGCCCGGCCGACCTCTGCGTCGGGCGCAGCCTGAGCGGCAGCCTTCGCCGCGTACGCCGCCGCACCCAGGGCATGCGCGCCCATGTGCGCAACGCCCGAGGCTTGCCCCGCGGCGTGCGCGGCCGCCCTTGCCGCGGGACTCTTCACCGAGTGGATCGCACGACCCGCGACGAACCGTCGCCGAACCTCGCCGGCCGTGTCGAGCTCCCCACGGCCGAACGCCCTCGCACGCTCGATGCCGTCTCGGGCGCGATCGTCGTCCGGCGCCTCGGCCTCGAACAGCGGTAGAACGCGTTCCGCGCAGTCGGCCGCCCACAGCCCTCAGCGACGCCGATCGGCTTCGCTGAGGGTCTGTGACGATGCCACGACATCGGCTCCGGAGTCAGGCGGCCGCGGCGACGACGGCGAGAAGCTGCTCGCCGTAGGTCTCCAGCTTCTTCGCGCCGACGCCGGAGATCTGGGCGAGCTCGTCGAGCGTTTCTGGGCGCGCCGCCGCGACTCCCCGCAGTGTGGCGTCACCGAAGACGATGTAGGCCGGGACCCCCTGCTGCTTCGCCTGCTCGGCGCGCCAGGCACGGAGGGCTTCGAACAGCGGATGCGCGGCATCCGGCAGCTCCGCGATACTCGCCTTCGCCGCACGGGAGCGCGAAGCAGGGCGGTCGGCCTGCTGTCGGAGCAGCACGGTGCGCGATCCGTTCAGCACCTCGGCGCTGGCCGGCGTGATGATCAGCGTGCCGTAGCCGTCGTCGTTCACCGCGAGCAGCCCCTGCGCGAGCAGCTGCCGCACCACGCCGCGCCACTGCTGCTCGCTGAGGTCGTCGCCGATGCCCCAGGTGCTGAGCTCGTCGTGCCGATATTGCTCGACCCGCGGCGTGCGCTTGCCCCGCAGGATGTCGACGAGTTGCCCAGCCCCGAACTGCTGGTTGCGCTCGCGCTTCAAGCGCACCACCGTGCTGAGGAGCTTCTGTGCTGCGATGGTGCCGTCCCAGGTCTGGGGCGCGTTGAGGCAGGTGTCGCAGTTGCCGCACGGCTCCGAGGGCTGACCGAAGTACTGCAGCAGGTTCTGCCGCCTGCAGTGCACCGTCTCGCAAAGAGCCAGCATGGCATCGAGGTGCGCCGACATGCGACGACGATGCGCGAGGTCGCCAGGTGACTGCTCGATCATGCGGCGCTGCTGCACCACGTCTTGCAGCCCGTACGCGAGCCACGCGACCGCCGGCTCGCCGTCGCGACCGGCGCGGCCCGTCTCCTGGTAGTAGCCCTCGACCGACTTGGGCAGATCGATGTGCGCGACGAACCGTACGTCGGGTTTGTCGATGCCCATGCCGAAGGCGATGGTCGCCACGATGACGACGCCGTCTTCCCGCAGGAAGCGGGACTGCGTGCGGGCGCGAGTGCCGGCATCCAAACCAGCGTGATACGGCATGGCGTCGATGCCCTGCTTCTTCAGGTGCTCGGCGGTCTGCTCCACCGAGTTGCGGCTGAGCGCGTAGACGATGCCGGAAGCCGGACCACCGTCTGCCGGGCCGGCGAACTCCCCCTGGATGAAGTCGACGAGCTGACGGCGCACGTCGTTCTTCTCGACGATGCGGTACTGGATGTTCGGCCGATCGAAGCTCGAGACGAAGTGCTGCGCGTTCTGCAGCCGCAGCCGCTCGGTGATCTCCTTGTGGGTCGCCTCGGTGGCCGTCGCGGTGAGCGCGATGCGCGGCACCTCCGGCCACCGCTGAGCGAGCTCGGAGAGCCCGAGGTAGTCCGGCCTGAAGTCGTGACCCCACTGCGACACACAGTGCGCCTCGTCGATCGCGAACAGGGCGATGCGTCCCCGGCCGAGAAGCTGCTTGGTCTGCTCCGACGCCAGCCGTTCGGGAGCCACATACAAGAGGTCGAGCTCACCGTGCAGGTAGGCGCGCTCGACGGATGCCCGCTCGCCGGCATCCTGAGTCGAGTTCAGGAACGCGGCCCGAACACCGACGGCCGTGAGAGCCTCGACCTGATCGTGCATGAGCGCGATGAGCGGAGAGATCACGATGCCCGTGCCCTCGCGGACGATCGACGGCACCTGGTAGCAGAGGCTCTTGCCGCCGCCGGTCGGCATCAGCACGACGGCGTCGCCCCCATCGATGAGCCGGTCGATGATCTCGCCCTGCTCGCCCCGGAACGCGTCGTATCCCCACACGGTGTGCAGAACGTCGAGCGGTTCTGCGCCGACCATGCGGCGCACGGATGTCTGTTCCAATCGCGCCTCGAAGTCGTCGACGACATCGGGCGCGTCGCCAACGCCGCCGCTCGACCCGCGATCAGCCCTGCCGCCGCCACCCGACAGGAACTCGGGCCCGTACTCGTCGTCGGGCGGCACGTCGTCGTCTGTACCCCACGAACCGCCGTCCAGCGGGACGGGATCGAAGCGGTCGGGGATGCTCACCGGTCCAGGGTACGCGGACCCCACGACGCGATGGCGTCCTCACGGGCTGGCGGGGGAGGGAGGGTTCTCCACAGGGCGATCGCGGGAGAGACTGGCAAGTCGAGTCCCTGGGAGTGCGATCGCCCCGAGAGCGGCGGCGACGCAGATCACGACCAAGACGGCACCCACCTCGTGCAGCGCCGAAACCGGACCCGCGACATCCGCCGACGTCGCGTACAACGACGCCAGAAGGCCGATGCCGAACGAGCCGATCACGCGCTGCCAGATGCTGAACAGGCTGTTCGCATCGGGAAGGGCATGCTCTGGCAGCGGCTCGATCATGGCCGTCAGCAGCGGCGTGACGACGAGGCCGAGGGCGGCTGCACGGCACGCGAGCACGAGCGAGATCAGCCAGAGCGGTGTTGACGCCTGGATGAACAGCACGCCTGTCCCGGCGAGCGCGAGCAGTCCGAAGCCGGCGATGACGGTCCAGCGAATGCTCCACCATCGCAGCAGCCGCCCACCCAGCCCCATGCTCAGGCCGGTGAGGATGCCCTGCGGCAGCATCGCCCAGCCCGCTTCGAGCGCGGATACGCCCCGCACCTGCTGCGCGAACACCGGCAGCAGAAAAACGGTGACGTACGTGACGACGGTCGCCATGCCGCAGAGCAGGAGGGAAAGCCATCCGGTTCGCGTGCGCACCAGCCTGAGGTCGACGACGGGATGTCGGGCGCGACGCGCAACGAGCGCATACGCCACCAGCAAGACCGCCCCCACCGTGACCGCAACGACGGTGGCGGGAGCGCCCCATCCCGCCGTGCCTCCCGTGCTCGCGCCGTAGAGCAGCGCAGTGAGGCCGAGAGCGAGGAGCAGCCATCCCACCGCGTCGAAGCGCGCCGCACGATCGGGCGGGGTCGGCGCCAGGCCCGACGGGAGGCGCCACGCGGCGAGCGCCGCGAGACATCCGATCGGAAGGTTGATGAGGAAGATCCACCGCCAGCCGCCCGCCCCGATGAGGAGCCCGCCGATGGTCGGCCCGATCGCGGGGCCGAGGAACAGCAGAACGCCCGCGACCGGCGACACGGCGCTTCGCGCGCCGGAGCCGCCGAGGAGCATGCTCATCGCCAGCGGCACCAGCGGAGCTCCGGCGAGGCCCTGTACGACACGGGCCGCGACCAGCGCCCCGATCGACGGCGACACCGCGCACAGCACGGATGCCACGGTGAACGCCACCAGTGCGACGCGATACACCGGGATGACGCCGAAGCGTCGCGAGAGGAAAGGAGTCGTCGTCAGACCGACGCCGAGCGCGAGGAGGTACCCGCTGACCGCCCACTGCACCTCGCCGAGGCCCGCATTCAGCTCTCGCGCGATGGGAGCGACGGCGACGTTGACGATGCTGGAGTCGAGCATCGTCAGCAGCGGACCGGCAAGGAGCGCGAACTGCACCGTCGCGCCGAGGCGGGTCCGGGCATCCGTCGTCATGAGCCTGCCGCGGAGACTCCGAGGTCGAGCGAATCGAGCCAGGCCAACTCCTGCTCCGCCCGACGAACGAGTTCGTGCAGCACGACGAGTCCCCAGACGTCGTTGTGCGCGCGGGCCTCGACCTCGTCCAGGTGGGCGACTTGCGCTCGCAGTGCCTCCATGCGCCGCCGCACGACCTCGGCACGCTCGTCCGGCTCGATGAGATCGAACTGGCCGATGCGGGTGAGGAACTCGAGGTCGTCTCCCGCTTGATCCATGGGGAGGTCGGCGATGAGGTCATGCAGGACCTCTCGGCCGACATCCGTGATCTCGTACACGATGCGAGCGGGCCTGCCGCTCTGCTCCTCTACCCGTTTGACGACAGCGCCCGCCTCTTCGAATCTGCGGAGCGCCGGGTACAGCGCGTTGTTGTGCAAGGTGAAGCCGGTGGTGCGCTCCACGTTCTTGCGCAACTCGTAGCCGTGCGTCGGCCGGGCACTGAGGTGGCGGAGAACGACGATGTCGATGTAGGACATGTAGTCCAGTTTGACATAGGTACAACTGGATGAACACATCATGTCATAGCCTGGATGTCACCCACTCGCATTGAGGACCGGCATGACACCACGCGGCATCCGCACTCTCCGCGGCATCGCGGCCGCGGGCTTCGCCGTCTTCGTCGCCGCGCTCTTCCACGACGCCGCGGGTGGCGGACTCCCCTCGCCGCTTGCCGTGGCGCTTTCGCTCGCGTTCGCGACTCCGCTCTGCATCGCGCTGGCCGGGCGGCACATGGCGCTCTGGCGCCAGGCGGCATCCGTCGGTGTCAGCCAGCTGCTGCTGCACCTTCTGTTCGGACTGGGCGGAGATTCGACCGGCACCATGCTCACGGCACCGGCCGGGCACCTGCACGCCGGCATGCACATCGGACTCACCGCAGGTCACGCCGTCGCGATGCACGACGACAGTGCCGCCATGCTGATCTCGCATGCCGCCGCGGCGGTCGTGACCGTCATCGCGCTGCGACACGGCGAGGGGACCCTCACCGCGCTCGCCAACTTCACGGCGCTGCTGGTCACCTCGATCAGCAGGATCGTCGTCGTCCCGATGCCGTCAGCGGTGCGGATGCCCGTGCAGACGCGCCCCCTCACCCTTCGTACGCCGAGGCTGGTGCTCGGCTCACTGCGTCACCGCGGTCCACCGACGCTCGCGCTCGCGGCCTGACCGCGCATCCCGGATCCCGCCTCGGGTGATGCCCGAGCGCACCTCGCCGCCTGCCCCGAATTCTGGTCCCGTTCCGTCGCTACCGCCGCCTGGATGCGACACGAAGAGGCCCGGAGTCTGGTGGGCCATTCGGCGATTCCAGTGGATGCGCGGCGTGAGACAGCCGCGGCCTTCACCCACCCCACTTTCCACGCCCGCGCGGAGATATGCGCGAGCAGGCATATGAAGAGAGCAATGACAATACGAAGAAGACTCGCGACCGCTGGAGCGGCCGTCATCGTCGCAGCAACACTCGCACTGGCCGCACCCTTGGCGGCGAGCGCGCACGTTCGCGTCGACCCGGACCAGGCGGCGGCCGGAAGCTACGCCGTGCTGACGTTCCGCGTTCCTACCGAGTCGGCGACAGCCGGCACGGTCAAGCTCGAGGTCGACTTTCCGACCACCACGCCGTTCACCTCTGTCTCGTATCAGCCCGTGCCCGGCTGGTCGGCCGTAGTGACCACGTCGAAGCTCGCGAAGCCCGTGAAGATCGCGGGCGCCACAGTGACGGAGGCTCCGACGAAGGTCGTGTGGACCGCCGACCACGGCGTGCAGATCGCGCCTGGTCAGTTCCAGCAGTTCAGCGTGTCAGCAGGCATCGTGCCGAACACCGGCAAGGTCGAGCTGCCGGCGACGCAGACCTATTCGGATGGCACGGTCGTGAAGTGGGATCAGCCGACGCCTGCATCGGGACAGGAGCCCGAGCATCCAGCGCCGACGCTCTACATCAACGATCCGCCGCCCGGATCGCAGGTCGCCTCGGTTCCCACGGTGACCACGTCCCCCAGCGGTGACGACAACTCGACGACGGTCGACCTGTCGTCGACGGATGCCGTCGGCATCGGGCTCGGAATCGGCGGCCTGGCGCTCGGTGCCATCGCGCTCGTCATCGCGGTTCTCGCGCTGACCAGACGGAAGGCATGATGCGCGCGAGGAACGCCACCACGCAGGCACGGACTGCCGCTCCGCGTCAGCGCCGCTCCGTCGTGCACGCGCGGCTCGCTGCCCTGGCGGCCGCGGCCGCGCTCGGCGCGACCGCACTGCTCGGCGTCTTCGTCGCGGCCCCGGCGAGCGCGCACGACTACCTCGTTGCGAGCACCCCCAAGGCCGGGTCCACGGTGACCACGCCGCCGCACGAGGTGAGCCTCACCTTCGACGACGTCGTGCTCGACCTCTCGAAGACCGGCCCCTCTGCGCTGCTGCAGGTCACGGGGCCGGGCTCCGGCTCGAAGCATTTCGAGACAGGATGCCCGACGGTGAGCGATCGCAACGTGTCGGCCCCCGTCGCCCTCGGCGGCCCCGGTGTCTACAAGGCGACGTGGCAGATCGTGTCGGCCGACGGCCACGTCGTCTCGGACTCGATCACCTTCACGTATCGACCGCCGGCCGGAACGAAGGAGGCTGCCGGCTCATCCGTCAGCCCGTGCAAGGGCGCAGGATCGACCGCAGCGGCGACCGCGGGCGCTGGCACTCCAGAGGGGACGGTGAGCTCCAGCGCGATCGTCGTCGTCGTGGTGATCGCCGTCGCGATCGTGGTGCTCGCCCTGGTCGCGGTGCTCGTCATCGTGCTGACCCGCCGCAAGAGCCAGGAGGACTGAGACCCACTTCCGTTGGTCGAGTAGCGCCGGCGCAAGGTCGACGCGTATCGAGACCCGGCACGCTACTCGACCGGCGGATGGGCACGAGAACGCGAGCATCGGAGTATAGTTGCTTCACGGCAAGCAACTAATTCTGTCGTAACGTTCCTGGAGTCACGTGACCACCGCCACCACACCGCCGCCCTCCCGCGCCCTCTTCACCAAGGACCACCCCCGCTACAAGTGGGTCGCCCTGAGCAACACCACGCTCGGAATGCTGATGGCGACGATCAACTCGTCGATCGTCATCATCTCGTTGCCGGCCATCTTCAAGGGCATCCGTCTCAACCCCCTCGAGCCCGGCAACGTGAGCTACCTGCTCTGGATGCTCATGGGGTACATGCTCGTGACCGCTGTGCTCGTCGTCACGTTCGGCCGCCTGGGCGACATGTTCGGCAGGGTGCGCATCTACAACCTCGGCTTCGTGGTCTTCACGCTCGGTTCGATCGCTCTGGCCTTCGACCCGTTCACGAGCGGCGCAGGCGCGATGTGGCTCATCGCATGGCGGTTCGTGCAGGGCATCGGCGGCGCGATGCTGTTCGCCAACTCGACAGCGATCCTGACGGATGCCTTCCCCTCCAACCGCCGCGGCATGGCGCTCGGCATCAACCAGGTCGCCGCCATCGCGGGTAGCTTCATCGGCCTGATCGTCGGCGGTCTGCTGGCCGTGATCGACTGGCGGGCAGTCTTCTTCGTGAGTGTTCCGATCGGCATCATCGGCACGATCTGGTCGTACATCTCCCTCAAGGAGGTCGGCACCAAGAACCCGGGCAAGCTGGACTGGCCGGGCAACATCACATTCGCCGTCGGTCTGACGGCGCTGCTGACCGCGATCACGTACGGCATCCAGCCCTATGGCGGGAGCACCACGGGCTGGACGAACCCGTGGGTCATCGGCGGCATCGTCGGCGGTATCGCGCTGCTCGTCGTGTTCACGTTCATCGAGCTGCACTCCAAGGCGCCGATGTTCAACATGCGGCTCTTCAGAATCCGCGCCTTCGCCATGGCGAACCTGGCGGGACTTCTCGCCTCCATCGGACGCGGCGGACTGCAGTTCATGCTGATCATCTGGCTGCAGGGCATCTGGCTCCCGCTGCACGGCTTCAACTATGTGGACACGCCACTCTGGGCCGGTATCTACATGCTGCCGATCACGATCGGGTTCCTGATCGCCGGACCGCTCTCCGGTGTGCTCTCCGACCGCTTCGGCGCTCGCTTCTTCGCGACCGCCGGCCTGGTGCTCGTCGCCATCACGTTCGTGCTTCTGCTGCTCATCCCTGTGAACTTCGAGTACTGGCAGTTCGCCATCATCACCGGCCTCTCCGGAATCGGCTCCGGCATGTTCGGTGCCCCGAACCGCACAGCGATCATGAACAGCGTGCCGGCGAATCAGCGGGGTTCGGCATCCGGCATGGCGGGCACGGTGCAGAACGCCGGAACGTCGCTGTCGATCGGCCTGTTCTTCTCGCTCCTCATCGCCGGCCTCGCCGCCTCGCTGCCGAGCGCCCTCTACAACGGTCTGACCTCGCACGGTGTGCCGGCGGCCGCGGCACACAAGATCGCGGAGCTTCCGCCGGTCGGCAGCGTGTTCGCCGCGTTCCTCGGGTACAACCCGATCCAGAGCCTGCTCGGACCGACGGGCGTGCTCGCCAAGCTGCCCGCGGCGGACGCCGCGACACTCACCGGCAAGGAGTTCTTCCCGCAGCTCATCCAGGATGCGTTCCACAACGGCCTGGTCGTCGTCTTCACCGCCGCCGCGATCATGTCGCTGATCGGTGCCATCGCATCGTTCAGCCGGGGCAAGAAGTACGTTCACGTCGACACCACCCCGACGCACCTGCCCCACTCGAGCCACAAGCACGGCTCGGCCTCGAGCACGGCTCCTCGCACCGCATCGACCCCCGTGGTCGTGACGGCGACCGAAGCCTCGTCGCCGAGCATCGACACCGCTGGACGCGGCAGAGCCGCGGATTAGGATCGAGGGATGTCCGCCACATCCGAACCGGCGCCACTGGACCGCGCCGAGACGGCCGCCCGGCTTGCTGTGGCGATCGGACGGATCAACCGCCGCATCCGACCGGTCGGCGAGGGCCTGACCCAGGCGCAGCTCTCCGCACTGTCGAGCATCGTGCGCAAGGGTCCGCTGCGCCCTGGAGACCTGGGCCGGCTCGAGTCGATCGCCGCCCCCAGCGCCACCCGGGTGATCGCGGAGCTCGAGTCGCGCGGGCTCGTCGGGCGCGAGGCCGATCCGCTCGACGGACGCTCCTCGCTCGTCAGCGCCACCGACGCCGGCGCCGCTGCGGTGCACGCGGCACGCGCCGAGCGGTCGGAACGCATCTCGGTGCTGCTTGCAGGCCTGGATGACGAGCAGCTCGCGACCGTGGCGGCGGCGCTCGGCGCCCTGGAGATCACCGCGGCGTACGTGCCCGAGAAGGCGGTCGCGGGTCGCTAACGCATACCGCCGCCCCACCGCGGGTTGAAGAGCACGCCACAGGCGCACGTCCCACCGTAGGTTGAAGAGCACGCCACAGGCGCACGTCCCACCGCGGGTTGAAGAGCACGCCACAGGCGCACGTCCCACCGCGGGTTGAAGAGCACGCCACAGGCGCACGTCCCACCGCGGGTTGAAGAGCACGCCACAGGCGCACGTCCCGAAACCGCACCGCGTCGAATGCCGCGACGGGGTTTCAACCCACGGTGGGCCCCGCTTCTCGGTGCTCCTCAACCCGCGAGGTGGAGTCGGTCCTCACTCAGCGACGGCGCTGATCGCGAGGAGCGCTCCGGCGAGACCTCGCGGCGGGGAGGTACGGCGCCAGACGGCGCGGATCCTGCGACCCAGGTCGACGCCTCCTACCGGAACCTCGACGAGCTCCCCCGTGGCCAGCTCCGCCTCGACAGCGAGCCTGCTGATCACGGTGGCGTACGCACCGTCGCGCACCGCCAGCTTGATCGACATGGTCGACCCGAGCTCCATGATCGGCTCCGGCGCCAGTCCCAACTCGGCGAGGGCGTGGTCGAGCACGCCGCGGGTTCCCGAGCTCTCCTCGCGAAGCACCAGCGGTGCGTGTGCGAGCTCGGTTGCTGTGATGGGAGTCATCCGCTGCGCCCACGGATGGGATGCCCCGACGACGACGACCAGCACGTCATCCGCTATCGCGCGTGAGCGCAGCCCGCTCGGAGCCTCCGGCCCCTCGACGAAGCCGATGTCCGCCGCGCCGCCGCGCACCGCCCTGGCGACTACCTCGCTGTTGCCGGCCTGCAGTGACACGGAGACGTCCGGGAACAGCCTGCGAAGCGACTGCAGCCACTTCGGCAGCAGGTAGTCCGCCACGGTGAGCGAGGCCGTGATGCGCACGTGGTTGGCACCCTCGGCCGAGAGCGTGGCGGCCCCAGCGGTGAACTCGGAAGCGGCGGTCAGAAGCGGTGCGGCCCAGTCGAGCACGACCGAGCCCGCTGTGGTCAGGCGGGAACCCGTCGCACGGCGATCGAGAAGGATGACCCCGAGCGCGCGTTCCAGCGCACGGATGCGCTGGCTGGCCGCCGGCTGGCTGATGCCGAACCGCGCAGCCGCGGCGCCGACGCTGCCCGCGGCGCTCACCTCGGCGAGCAGCGCCAGTCCCGCGATGTCGGGGTACTGGTCGATCATCCTGGGCATAAGGCGATCTTATGTCGATGACCGGAACCGGGTCTTCTCCGATTGCGCACGGTCGCCGAGTCTGGAAGCTATGCCAGAGGAACACCCATCGGACGAGCCCGTCGCGTCGTCGTCCGGCACGAAGAACACCCCCGCGGGCGCGGACACGAAGGAGACCGCTTCGGAGCCATCCGTTGCCTCCGACCTGCGCTGGTGGCAGCGCCGCGGGCTCCGCCTCGTGCCTGGCCTCGCGGTGGTCATCGTGATCGCCGCGGTGGCGACCTGGCTCGGCACCCTCGCACCCGTCGTCGGCGCACCGGTGTTCGGCATTGTGCTCGGCGTGATCGTTGCCGCCGTGTTTCGGGGCCCGTCCGCCATCGGCCCCGGCGCCGCCATCGCGGGCAAGCGGGTTCTGCAGGCGAGCGTCGTGGTGCTCGGCACGGGGCTCTCGCTGCGGCAGGTGTTGACCGTCGGCGCGACATCCCTTCCGGTGATGCTCGGCACCCTTGCCGTCGCTCTGCTCGGAGCCTGGCTGATCGGCAAGGCGCTCAGGGTCAACGGGGACATCCGCACGCTGATCGGCGTCGGCACCGGAATCTGCGGGGCGTCGGCCATCGCGGCGACCACCTCGGTGATCGGCGCGACCGAGGCGGAAGTCGCCTACGCCATGGGCACGATCTTCACGTTCAACATCGCCGCCGTGCTTCTCTTTCCGGCACTCGGGCACCTGATGGGTCTGTCGCAGCACGCGTTCGGCCTGTGGGCGGGCACCGCGATCAACGACACGTCGTCGGTCGTGGCCGCCTCGACCGTGTACGGGCAGGCCGCCGCCTCCTACGGCGTGGTCGTGAAGCTGACGCGCACGCTGATGATCATCCCCATCTCGTTGGTGCTGGCCTTCACCACCGCTCGCCGGCAGGCGCGATTGCAGCCGGCGACAATGCCCGCGGTGGATGCCCGGCCCTCAGCCTCAGCGCCCGCTTCGGCATCCGCCGCGTCAGCATCCGCCCCCGCTTCAGCATCCGCCGCGTCACCTGCCCCCACCCCCGACCCCGCCGCCGGGCCGGCCCCTGCCGCCGCGCCGGCCGCGCGGCCTCGGAAGTCCACTTGGCGGAGCGTGCCCTGGAAGAAGGTCGTTCCGCTGTTCCTCGTCGGGTTCCTCGCTGCGAGCGCGCTCGACACGCTCGGGCTCATCCCGGCGTCGTGGCACGCTCCTCTGTCGACACTGAGCACCTTCATGATCACGATGGCGTTGACCGGTATCGGTCTCGGCACACGTTGGGCGACCATCCGCACGGCGGGGCACCGCCCGCTACTGCTGGGCGGACTGCTCTGGGCGCTCGTCGCGCTGACCAGCCTCGGCCTGCAGGTGCTCACCGGCACCATCTGAGCGTGGGGTGCCCACATTCACGGCCCCGCGCCCCGCGCGAGCCGTGCCCCGCGCGAGCCGGTGCTGAAAATCGGAGATCTGCAGGGATGCCCGGCGTGTCGAGGGGCCTCCCCGGCGCGTCGCCGCAGAACTCCGAAATCCAGCGGAGGGAAGAGCGGAATGACGGAGCCGAAAGGGTGGAGGGAGCGCCGAGGAAGAAGTGGGTCAGGCGCCCTCGGCCTGGTTGCCCTCGCGGTCGGCCAGCTGACGGGTGACGCGGGAGAGTGCCGCCCGCCGCGCGCCGTCGACGTGCCGGGCAGCGGCCTCACGCGCTGCCACCGGGTCACCCTCAAGCACGGCGTTCAGGATGCGCTGGTGATCCTCTCTGGATTGCTCGAGTCGTCCGGGGATCTGCAGCGTCGTCTCCATGCCCTCCGCGAGGATCTGCTGCAGCACGCCGAGCGTGCGAATCAGGAACCGGTTGCCCGCCGCCTCGACGATGCTCATGTGGAAGGCCGCGTCCAAGGTCTGGAGCTCTCGCCAGTCGATCTCATCTCGTTCCGACGCACGCATGAGTGCGTCGAAGGCGGCCTGAACCTGTGCCAGCTTCTCCGGCCGACGGCTGCTTGCAGCCCACGCCGCCGCCGGCAGCTCCAGCACTTCGCGCATGTCGTACAGCTCGGTGAGCGTCATCTGTTCGTTGGCCACCGCTGACTGCAGGCTGCGTGTCGTCGGGTTCTCCGCGACGAAGACGCCCGTTCCATGCCGCACATCGACTCGACCCTGCGCCTTGAGCCGCTGCATCGCCTCCCGCAGGGAGGGACGGCTCGTTCCGAGCAGAGTCGCGAGCTCGCGCTCGGGCGGTAGCCGGTCGCCCGGCCTCAGGCTTCCGCTCTCGATCACCTCGAGAATTCGCTCGGCGATCAGATCGGAGACGTTGCCCTGACGAACGGGTTTCCACACGGAAGAGGCCACAGCATCCTGCTTTCATCCGGGCAACTGGCCTGGCCACTTTACCACGGGCATCCGGGGTCAGTTCTCGACTCGCCGCTCTTGTGCTACCATCGCATCCGTCAGTGGTAAGACCTCTAGCCAAGGAGTAATTGATGTCCGACAACGCATCAGTTGCCGGGTTCCTGGCCCATGACGACGGGGATGTCGTCGCAGTGGCCATCAGAGACCTGGTACCTGGTTCCTACACAGGCGGCTACCTTCACGGGCCGGCCTCGATCGTCGTCGACGTGCTCGACGAGGTGCCGCTCGGGCACAAGCTCGCGCTCGTCGACATCGCCGAAGGGCAGGCGATCACGGAGTACGGACTGCAGGTCGGTGTCGCGACCCAGCCCATCTCGAAGGGGAGCTACGTACACGTCCACAACGTAAGGAGCGCACGGTGGCAGAACAGCATCGCCTGACCGGTTTTCGGCGGGAGAACGGATCGGTCGGCATCCGCAACCACACGGTCATCCTGCCGGTCGACGACCTTTCGAATGCGGCCGCTGAGGCCGTCGCGCGAGTGGTGCCCGGCACCCTCGCACTGCCGCACGCCTACGGTCGCCTCCAGTTCGGGCCCGACCTCGAGCTGACGTTCCAGACCCTCATCGGCACCGGGTCGAACCCCAATGTCGCCTCGGTCGTCGTGATCGGCATCGAGCCGAACTGGACGGACCGGGTCGTCGAGGGCATCGCCAAGACAGGGAAGCGCGTGCAGGGCTTCTCCATCGAGCGCAACGGCGACCTCAAGACCATCGAGCGCGCGGCGCGGGTCGCCGCAGCTTTCCTGCAGGAGGATTCCGAGCTCGAGCGGTCCGCAGTCGATCGCGGCGAGATCATGATGTCGATCAAATGCGGAGAGTCCGACACCACGAGCGGCCTCGGCTCCTGCCCGACGACCGCCGAGGCAGTGGACCGCTGGGTGGATGCCGGCGGTACGGTGCTCTTCGGTGAGACGAGCGAGCTGACCGGCGGAGAGCACCTCATCGCAGAGCGCTGCGTCGATGACGCGGTCCGCGCGAAGTTCCAGTCCATCTACGACGCATACATCGAGATGATCGACCGCACCGGCGCCAACCTGCTCGGCTCGCAGCCCACGCAGGGGAACATCCGAGGCGGTCTCTCCACGATCGAGGAGAAGGCGATGGGGAACATCGCCAAGACCGGGTCGAAGCCCGTCGTCGGCGCCCTCGAGCCGGCCGAGGTCCCGTCATCCGGCCCCGGCCTCTACTTCATGGACACCTCGTCAGCGGCAGCCGAGTGCATCACCCTGATGGCGGCGGCCGGAGCTGCGATCCACCTCTTCCCGACTGGTCAGGGAAACGTGATCGGCAACCCGATCGAGCCCGTCATCAAGCTGACGGCGAACCCGATCACCGCCGAGACGATGTCCGAACACATCGACCTCGACTGCTCCGGCCTCCTTCGCAGGGACTACTCGCTGACCGAGGCGGGCGACCGACTGATGTCCGTCATCGACCGCACGATCCGGGGAAGGCTCACCGGCGCGGAGGCGATGGGCCACCGCGAGTACGTGTTCACGCGTCTGTACCAGAGCGCCTGATGTGATGGGGCCGGGATGAGCTTCCCCGGCCCCATCTTCCATTTCGACATGAACAAGGAGGACGGTGTGGCCCAATCACTGGCGACGAATCTGATCGACGGGGCGTGGGTCATGCTCCCCGACGAGCGCGAGGTCTGCAATCCGGTCGACGGAAGTGTGGTCGGCACTATCGGCTACGGCGATGCGTCGACCGCCCGGGCAGCGGCGGACGCGGCGGCCGCGGCGTTCCCCGGCTGGGCCGACACACCGGCGCGGGCTCGCGGCGACATCCTGCGACGCGCCGCCGACCTCATCACGGAGCGGTCGGACGAGATCGGGCTGCTGCTCGCCAGAGAGGCAGGCAAACGCCTGCCGGAGGCAGTCGGCGAGGTGCGCTTCTCGGCGGAATACTTCCGCTGGTTCGCCGAGCAGGCGCGGCGCCCGTCGGGCGCACTCCACCCGAACGAGAGTCCAGCGAGCCGGCACCTGACGATCCACCGTCCCGCCGGGGTCGTCGCGTCTCTCACCCCATGGAACTTCCCCTGCTCGATCCAGGCACGCAAGCTCGCGCCGGCTCTCGCGGCGGGCTGCACCGTGGTGGCGCGCGTCTCGGAGAAGGCGCCACTCGCTGTCACCGAGATGATCCGGTGCATCGTCGACGCCGGCATCCCTGACGGCGTCGTCAACCTCGTGCACGGACCGGCGTCCGCAATCACCGACGCCTATCTCGAGCATCCGGCCGTACGCGTCGTGACGTTCACCGGGTCGACCGGCGTCGGCCGTTCGATCATCGCCAAGGCGAGCCAGCGGGTCGTGCGTCCGCTGATGGAGCTCGGCGGAGATGCCCCCTTCATCGTCTTCGACGATGCGGATCTGGATGCCGCTGTCGAAGGCGCCATGATCGCCAAGTTCCGCAACACGGGCCAGTCCTGCATCGGTGCCAACCGATTCTTCGTGCACTCCGCGATCGTCGACGAGTTCACCGAGAAGCTCTCGGCAAGGGTGAATGAGATGACGGTGGGAGACGGCTGCGCGACGACCGTGCCCGACCTCGCGGCGTGCATCGACGCCAACCGGGTGCGCTCCGTCGAGGGGATGATCGCCGAGGCCATCGACGCGGGCGCCGCGAAGATCACCCGCGACTTCGACCTTCCAGGGCCATCCTTCGCCGCCCCCACCCTGCTCGTCGACGTGCCGGACAACGTCGCGCTCGCCAAAGAGGAGGTCTTCGGCCCCGCCGCCGCGATCTTCCGCTTCGACGATGAGGACGAGGTCGTCGCCCGTGCGAACGACACCGAGATGGGTCTCGCCGGATACTTCTACACTCGCGACCAATCCCGCGTGTGGCGCCTCTCGGAGCGACTCGACGTGGGCATCCTTGGCATCAACAACCCCTTGCCGACGGTGTGCTTCGCCCCGATGGGCGGCACCAAGCAGTCCGGGCTCGGGCGAGAAGGCGCGGATGTGGGTCTCGAGGAGTTCCAGGAGACCCGCTACCTCGCCATCGGCGTCTGACCGTGTCGGACGCCGAGAAGTACAGAAGGGATGACGCTCTTGTGGCCACCGACGTGCTGATCACCGAAGATGTCTGGGGCGAGCCCTTCGAGCGACTCGCCGCCAGCTGGTCTGTCACCCGCAGCCCTTCGCTCTGGGATGACCCGCAACTGCCCGCCGCTGTCGAGTCGGTCCGCGCCCTCGTGGTCCGCAACCGAACGAGAGTTTCTGCAGACCTGCTTGCCTCGGCTCCCGCGCTCCGGGTGATCGCCCGCGCAGGCGTTGGGCTGGACAACATCGACGTCGCCGCTGCCGATCGACTGGACATCGTCGTGTCCGCTCCCCTCGGGGCGAACGCCGTGAGCGTCGCCGAGCACACGCTCGGCCTCGCGCTCGCGCTCTCACGCCACACCCTCGAACTCGACAGGGAGAGTCGTGCCGGCCGATGGAACCGCAGGGCTGGTCGCGAACTCTCCGGCGGAACCTGGGGTCTCTTGGGTGCTGGGGCAACGGCGCGAGCGTGCGGCCGCCTCGCGAGTGCCCTCGGGATGAGCGTGCTCGCCTACGACCCATATCTCGACCCCGCCGACAGCCGGTTGGCGGCCGCGGGAATCCGACTTGCATCCCTCGACGAGGTCATCGCGCGCGCCGACGTGCTCTCGTGCCACCTCCCGGCGACGGAAGACACCAACGGCCTCGTCGACTCCGAACTGCTCGCCGGGCTCGCCTCGCATGCCATCCTGATCAACGTCGGAAGAGGCGAGGTGATCGACGAAGATGCGCTCGCCGACGCGCTCGAGAACGGCCGTCTGGGCGGTGCAGCTCTCGACGTTCGCGCGGTCGAGCCCCCCGAGCTCGGACGACTGGAGGCGCTCGACCATGTCATCCTCACCCCGCACATCGCCGGCATCACCGATCAGAGCCAGGAGCGCATCCTCGAGGTGCTCGCTCATGACATCGAAGCCGTCCTGTCCGGTGCCGAGGCAGCATCCGCCGTCGGTGCGGTGAAGGCGGCACGACGATGAAGGCGATCATCACGGTGGCCGAGGCGGAACGGCTCGCCAGGGGCCTGCTGGCGGCCCAGGGCATGCTAGACGGCGATGCCGTCCTCACCGCTCGCTGCATCGTGATGGCGGATGTCTGGGGCATCGCCTCTCACGGGCTACTGAGACTTCCGCACTACCTGCGGCGCATGGCGGCGGGCGGGTATCCCCCGAGAGCGTCGTTGGAGATCCGATACGACACCGGACCCGTCGTCGCATTCAACGGAGGCGGCGGACTCGGCCACGCTCAGCTCTGGCGCGCCGCGAACATCGCGGTCGAGCGGGCGACGGAGTTCGGCGTGGCGGTCGTCACGGTCTCCGACTCGGGTCACTGCGGCGCCCTCGGCCTTTACACGGTGCCCGGTCTTGCCAGCGGCCACCTCACTCTCGCTTTCTCGAACGGCCCCGCGGTGATGCCTGCATGGGGCGGCTCACACCCGATCCTCTCGACTTCTCCCTTGGCAGCGGGAATCCCGACGCGTCCGCGTCCCACCATCGTCGACCTGGCGACGAGCGCAGTCGCCCGCGGGAAGATCGCGGCCCGTGCGGCCAGCGGTGAGTCACTTCCCGAAGGGTGGGCGCTCGACGCTGACGGCCGTCCGACTACGGATCCGCAGGAGGCGCTACACGGCCTGCTCGCCCCGCTGGGCGGCCCCAAAGGGTATGCGCTCGCACTCATGGTAGAGGCGATGTCGGGCGGCCTCGCCGGGCCGAACCTTGCCGTCGACGTGCCCGACATGTTCGACGAGGACGACGACGCGTCGCCCCAGCGCATCGGCCACACCCTGATCACGATCGACCCGAACAGATTCGACAGTCCAGGCGCGGTACAGGCCCGTCTCGACCGCCTCGCGACGCTAGTGGACGATGGCGGTCGACTTCCTGGTGCAGCCCGCACGTTGCCAGAGGATGTCGCCCCCGACACGGAGCTCAGCGTGGACGGTTCTCTCCTCGAGGAGCTCAGGGCGTGGCGTGCGAGCTGAACGGCTCACCGTTGCCGGACATGCTCGATCACCGCGTCGAAGAGCGCGTCCAACGCCTGATCGATGCGGTCTGATTCGGGCAGCGTGTCGAAGTACTCCACGATCTGCCGCGCCCCTACATCGAACGTCACGGACGGCCGGAACTGTGGCGCGACTGAGCGGATCTTGGTGTTGTCGAAAACCATCGAATGCGCCTTGTCGCCCAGGAGCTTCGCTTCGAGCTCGGGCTGGAACGCGATCAGAGTCTCCGAGGCGACGTGCACGACGACAGGTTCCGTGACGCCCGCCGCCTCCGCTAGCCAACGATAGATTCGATTCCACGTCGGGGCGTGGTCACCTGTGATCTGATACACCTCTCCGACGGCGGCCGGATTGCCGAGCAATGCGACGAAACCCACCGCGAAGTCGTCAGCGTGGGTAATCGTCCACAGAGTGGTGCCGTCGCCCGGGACGACGATCGGCAGACCCATCCGCATGCGTGCGATGTCGGTCCATCGGCCGATCGTCGGCGGGAGCTGCTCGTCGTAGGTGTGAGAAGGGCGCACGATCGTTGCGGGCAGCCCACGGTCGCGCAACGCGCCCATCACATGGTCCTCGCAAGCGATCTTGTTCTGCGCATATGGCGAGTACGGGTTGCGCAACGGGGTCGATTCGGTGATCGGCAGCCGCTTCGGCGGCTTCTCGTATGCCGAAGCCGAGCTCACGAAGACGTACTGGTCGAGCATCCCCTCGACGCAGTCCAGCGTGGACCGAACATCGTCGGGGGTGAACGAGAGGAAGTCTGCGACGGCGTCGAAATGACACCGTCGCAGACTCCTGACGATCGACTCTTTGTCACGGATGTCCGCGACGACGCGCCGCACTCCTTCAGGGAGCGGGCGCCGTCCGGTGCCGCGATTGACGACCGTGACGTCGTGTCCGTCCCGAACGGCTTGCCGAACGCAGGAGGCGCTGACAGTCCCCGTTCCGCCCAGGAAGAGCAGCCTGCGACCGGTCATTCGTGCGTTCAGCCACCTATCTTCGCGTACCGCAGGCGCCAGTCGAGCTCGGCCAGTTCCTCGCGCGTCACGACCCGGCCGTCGGCGACCGCCAGCTGGGCCGCGTGACTCATGAGCATGTTCTCAAGGCTGGTCTCCCATCCCGTGTACGGTGCTCGGTCGTCGAGCGCCATGGCTGCGAACTCGTCGTGCATCTCGTAGTAGCCGGTGTGGTGCTGGTGAGGCAGCACGTTCGGCGGCACCTCGACCTCGCGGACGCCGTTATCCGTCTCGACCGTGTACCGGGCGAACGTGCCGCGAATGGTTCCCTTCTCCCCTGCGAGGAGAAAGTCCTCAGGCGTGGTCGCAACGCGCCTGAAGTACGTGAAGCTGTGCGCAGCCCTGAATCCCTCGAAGTCGATGATGAGCACCCCGTCGTCCTCGAACTCGAAGTCGTTCTCGGGCTTGTCGAGGGCGGCGAACCCCGCCATCGCCTTGAAGGGAAGCTCTCCGCTCAGCCGGTAGAAGAGGTCGAGCCAGTGACCGCCCTCCTTGATCATGGAGCCGTCGACTTCGGTGTACTTCTTGCGGTGCACCGGACGCCATGGGCCGCGGTTGTAGTCGAACCGCACGATGTGCGGGGTGCCGATCTCGCCGCTGCGAATGATGTCGAGGATGCCCGTCGTGAAGGGGCTGTACGTGAGCTGATACCCCAGCAAGAAGTGGTTCGGGTGCTCGCGGGCGACGTCGGCGATCTCGAATCCCTGCTCGATCGTCGTCGCGAGCGGCTTCGTGGAGAGCACGTATTTTCCCGCCTCGAGCGCCTTCACGGCGAAATCGCGGTGAAGGCTGTCAGGGAGGATCAGGATGACCGCGTCGATGTCGTCGCGCGCGAGCACGGCGTCGTAGTCCTCGATGAACTCGACCGCCCCGAAGTCGGGGTGGTTGCGGGCATCTTCGGTCCACGTGATGTGGTGCGCGTAGACCGCGGCCTCTTCGGCTTCCTTCTTGATGTCACGCTCGCCGGTCAGCCACTCCCACGGCCTGCGATTGACATCGCATAGGGCGACAAGGGTGTACCGCGGATGGTTCAGTACGGTGTAGACGTTCTCGAGGCCCTGGATGAGGCCGACGATCGCGGTCCTCAGTGTGGTCTGTACTGGCATGGTGTCCTTTCAGTTGGGGTGGTTTCCGTCGCCGTGTCAGCCCTTGGTCGCACCCGCCGTCATGCCTGCGACGAAGTACCGCTGCAGGAAGACGTAGGCGACGACGACCGGAATCGACGCGATGATGACGCCGGCGAAGATGGCCGGATAGTTGGTCTGGAACTCGCCCTGGAAGCTCAGCATCGCGATCGGCAGGGTCTGAACGCTCGGGCTCGAGGTGAACATCAGCGGGTACAACAGGTCGTTCCAGACGATCACGAACAGGAAGATCGTCGTGGCCGCGATCGACGGGGTCGAGAGCGGCAGGACGATCTCTCGATAGGTGCGCCACGTGCTCGATCCGTCGAGCTCCGATGCCTCGTACACCTCACGCGGAAGCGTGCGCATGAACCCGCCGAGGATGAACACCGCGACCGGAATCGCGTGCGTGGTCTCAACCAGGATGAGCCCTTGGAGCGTGTTAGTGAGATGCATCTGCTCGAACATCACGTAGAGCGGCACCAAGCTGGTCTGGGCGGGGATACTCATCCCGAGCACGAGAGCGCCCCAGATCAGCCATCCCTTCCATCCCCTGATCCGCGCAACACCGTAGGCGGCGAGGCTGCCGACCACGATCGTGATGACCAGGGTCGAGACCGTCACGATCACGCTGTTGACGAACGCAACGCCCATGTTGGCGGTGGTGAAGAGCGAGTCGAAGTTCTTCAGGGAGGGACTCGTCGGCAAGCCGAACGGCGACGCGAAAAGCTGTTGGGTCGACTTGAACGCGCCGAAGACGACGATGACGAGAGGAACGATGATGATGACGGCGTAGACGAGGAGAACGACACGCCGACCCCATTTTCCAGCCATGCGAAACTCCCTTAGTCCGAAGCCTGCGTGAGCCGAAGAATCCATCGCTGAGCGAAGATGACGATTCCGATCACGACCATGAAGATGATGGATTCCGCTGACGCGTAGCCGTACTGGCCGTTCGCGAAGGACGAGTAGATGCGCGTCGAGAGGATGTCGAGGTTGAGCGGCGTCGGCTGACCGGCGATGCCGAGGATCAGGTCGAACGCCTTGAAGCACTGGATCGTCGTGTAGGCCACGACGATCGTCATGGCCGGCGCGATCATCGGCCACGTGATGCTGCGGAACTGGTGCCACTTGCCTGCGCCGTCCATCTCGGCCGCCTCGTAGAGCTCGCGGGGGATCAGCTGCAGGCCCGCGATGAAGACGACCATCAGTTGACCGACGTGCGCCCACACCTGAGTAAGCGCCACCAGGTAGATGCCGAAGGTCGGGCTCCCGAGATAGCTCCCTGACAACGCTCCGAGGCCCACCGAGTGCAGCAACGAGCGCATGAGCCCGAAGGTCGGGTCGTAGATGAACTGCCAGATGAAGCCGATGGCGACCGCCGAGAGGATGGTCGGGAAGAAGTACAGCGAGCGCAGCCACACCGCCGGACGGGTATTGCGCACCAGGAGCACTGCCAGCAGCAGCGACAGCGCGGTCTGCACGATGACGACCACAAGCGCGAACTTCAGCGTGTTGGCCAGAGAGTTCACGAACAACGTGTCGTTAACGAACGCGTTGACGAAGTTGTGGATGCCCACCCAGTCGAACGCGGCGCTGTAGCCGTTCCAGTTCGTTGCCGCGTACTCGAACGACTGCACAAGCGGAAGGAGGAGGAAGGCCACCGTGAACGCGAGGGCCGGAACGGGGAAGAGATAGATGGTCCAGTGCACGCGAGTCGGACTGCGTCGCCGGCGGTGCGGCGCGACTCGATCCGCGCCGCCGGTGACACTGACCCTCCCGCGCGCGACCCCGGCACGTGCTTCAGTCATTGCGTGAGCGCCTGGTCGATGATCTTCTGCGCGTTCTCAGCCGCCTGCTCGACATTCATCCCCTGCGCGGCGTTCGTGCACGATGCATAGACGGCGGTGGCGATGTTGCTGTTCAAGATCTGATAGCGAGCGCCGAGCGAGAGCTTCTCCTTGAAGAGCGGGCTGAGCTTCTTGAGGTCGGGGTTCTCGTAGGTGACGCCCTTGACCGTCGTCCACTGCGCCGTCGTGTTGGCGTAGTACGAGGCATTCTCGGTCTCGGAGAGGAACTCGAGCCACTGGAGAGCTGCAGGCTTAACGCTGCTCTGTGAGTTGACGCCCAAGATGAACGTCGCGTTGTAGACGCCCTTATACCAGTCCGGGTTGGCCTTGGCCAGCGTCACCGGGAAGATCGTGTTGATCGGGAACTTGCCACCGAGGGTGCGCGTTGTCGCGATGTCATAGCTGCCGGTCGAGAGCATGCCGGACTGTCCGCTGGCGAAGATCTGATCGGCCGAATTGAGGGAGGTGCCCATGAAGTTCGGCTGGAAGTACTGACCGAGCGTCTGGTACTTCTTCAGCACCTGGATGAACCAGTCATCCGTGACCTTCTGCTTGCCGGTATCGAATCCCGCACACGCGTCGACGGATGGCTCGTCGGCCAAGACCATCGAGCTGAAGATCTGTGGGTTGTTCCCGACGTCGCCACCGGGGAATGCGATGGGCGTGATCCCCTTCGACTTCAGCTTCTCGCAGACGTTGAGAAAGCCGTCCCAGGTGGTGGGCTGCAACTCGGCCCCCGCCTTGTCGAAGAGGTCCTCGTTGAGCAGGGGCTGGAGAAGCAGGATCTGATACGGCAGACCCCACTGCGTGCCCTTGTTGGCGCCCGCGAGCAGGAGCGCCTTGTCGTAGTTGTCGACGATCGGCTGACCCTCCAGGCTGGTGAAGACGCCAGCCTGCACGAAGCTCGCGAACTGCGGCCCGCGCAGCGCGGGGAGCGCGTCGCCGACGCCGCCGGCCTTGACCTTCTGCAGTGCGTTTGCGTTGTAGTCGGTCGACGTGGTGATCGTCTGCGTCACGGTGATGGCCGGGTACTTCTTCTCGAATCGCTGGATGAGAGCGCTGAAGGCGTCCTTGTCCTGGCCCCGGTAGTGATAGAAGTTGACGGTGCCGGCTGCCTTGCCGCTGAAGGCGTCGGTAGCCGCGGCGCTCGACGCGGGCTTGACGCTACCGGGTCCGACACAGCCCGCGAGGGCGGCAGTGGCGGCTCCCGCACCCACCATCTGAAGCAGGTGTCTGCGTGTGATCTGAGTGCGAGTCGGGTCTTTCATGACGCTCATGATTTCTCTCCTTTGAGTGGATCTCGCGTGTGCGACGGGGGTGGATTCTCGCGGTTCCCTGCGATGGTAGCTATGTGTCATTGTGAATGGCAAGAGGTCTTACCACCGCTGGATTCATTTCGTTCTTTTCGTGTTACTCCGCATAGTGGTGAAGATCGGATTGCGAGTTGACATTGGTCAGACCTCTTGTCGACACGGTCGGGCTAATTGCCGGAACGCGATGACACGACGTCGTCGACGACAGCGACGAGCCTCTGCAGGCGGGGCACCGCGTCGTCGCGGAGTGCGGCATCGAGATCGGGTGCGCCTATGCACGCTCGCCAGACCGCGCGCCCGGCGAGGAAGCCGGATGCACCGGCCTCGCACGCGAGACGCACAGCGCGGGGGAAGTCATCAGGGGCCACACCGCTGGAGAGCACCACCCACGGCGATGCGATCGCATCGTCGAGCGCTGCGCAGGACTCTCGGATCTCGTCGTCGCCACCCTTTCCCTTGAGCGGCACCTCGGCCTTGTACAGGTCGGCGCCGAGATGACCGAGCTCGTGGGCGGCCGCAAGCACTCCCGCGTCCCAGTCCCATCCGCCACCGCTTCGCGGAGCCTTGCAGACGGGTTCGATGATGCTCGCGACACCGGCGGCGTCGCATCGCCCGACGAAGTCGCGCACCATGGCCACGCGCTCTGTGGCGGACTCGTCCTCGCGATAGATGACGAGCAGTTTCAAGGCCTTTGCGCCCTGCGTCACCGCGTCGGCGGGAACGACCGATTCGTCGATCCTCACCCGGTTGACCGCCTCGCCGCTGCCGGGGATGAACTCATCCGCGCTGATGATCGGCGCGCACGCCCGATCGATGACGCCTTCCGCGATCGCACGGTCCCACACGAACTGTCTGTCGAGCAGCACAGCGGAGGCGAACGGAGTCAGCGCTCGCGCCGCTCGCAGCTTGAAGTCGATCAGGGTGTCATCCGGAACGACGTCGAGCACCGCCTGCGGCACCGAGCCGTCGGGGTTGGGGGCGGCGTCGCCTGCGAACATCAGCCGCATGGCCTCGCGCTGGTCCACGGCCAGCATCGCGAATGCGCCGGATTCGCGTCTGAGCGGGGCGGTGCGGTCGGTCGTCGTGTCGGCATCGGTCATCGGGATCTCTCCTCAGGAGGGTTCGTTGTGGTCGCGGTCAGGAAGGCGTCGGCTTCGGCAAGGTCGGGAATGCGGCTGCGGCCGTCGACTCCCCGACAGCTGAGGGCGGCGACGACGTTCGCCAACCGCATGGCGTGATCGAAGGGCTCGGCCGCGGCAAGCGCACCGTGGAACACATCGCCTGCGCCGAGCGTGCTGCCGAGTTCAGGCACGATCACTCCGCCGATGGAATGGAAGCGGCCGTCCGGCGAGAGCCCGACGCAACCGGATCCGCCTTTGGTCGCGACGACGGCGTCGGCTCCGACGCGGCGGAGCACGTCGGGGTCGCTCTCGCCTTCATTCGCGACGAGGTTCTCGAACGGCGGCACGAAGAGGGCGGTTTCGGCGGGGCGGCACAGGGCTGCGTCGCCGATGATCGGATGCCCGGCGTCGACGCTGATCTTGGGACGGCGGTCCGCCGGCACGCTCGAGAGGGCTCGCGCGACGGCCGGCCAGCCGAGGTGGTCGACATGCACCCACTCCGCGCCGCGTACGAGCTCGGCATGGCGCTCCGTGAGGGAAAACGGTCGCATGTTGAGCGTTGTGATCGCGCGGGTCGACTGGTCGGACGCGCAGATGATCGCACTGGCCTGGGAGGCGCGTTCCGCGTCGAGCTGCAGGTGCAGACCGACGCCCTCGCGTTCAAGGCTTTCGGCGATGAGATCGTGCACAGGGTCGTCGCCGACCGGAGCGATGAGCTCGACGGCCGCGCCGAGTCTGCGCGCTGCGACGGCTGCGGTCGCGGCCGGCCCGCCACCGGCGAACACGACTGCGGTGGCCTCCACACGTTCGTTCGCACGGGGGTACCGAGGCACGAGGCTGATGGCGTCGTAGGTCGCCACACCGACGAAGACGATCGGAGCCGTCATCCCAGGTCCCTTCCTAGTGGATTACGATATGGTCATATTTCACCATTAATGGTGAGAATGCAACATGTTTGTGCGTTGGCAGGCGGATGACGTGAAGACGCCACCACGCCGGGCTACGCTGGCACGCGAAGGGACGGCGGGGCATGGCGCAGGTGCGTGGGGTGCGCGAGGTTGGCGTACGGCATCAAAGGCTTCTCGATGCGCTTCGTCTCACGGGGTTCCAGACGGTCTCCTCACTGGCCAGTCAGCTGGACGTCTCTGACATGACCGTGCGACGCGACCTGCGCAAGTTGCAGGAAACCGGCGCCGTTCGGGTCGTGCACGGGGGCGCGAGCCTTCCGCCCGGCCCGGCGACCGCCAGCGGTTACGAAGTTCGCGCCGTCGAGCACGCGCCCGCGAAGCGCGCCATCGCAGAGGTGGCCGCAGGCCTTGTCGCCGACGAGGACACCATCGGTATCGACGGGGGCACCACGACCTTCGAGGTCTCGGCTGCACTGCCCGCCGGGTTTCTCGGCAGCGTCGTCACGGGATCGGTGCCGGTCATTCTGCAACTCGCACAGCGAGACCGGATACATCTTGTCGCCGTCGGAGGCGACCTCTACCGGGCGAGCCAGGCATTCGTCGGCCCCGCAGCCGTCGCGGCGATCGAGGGCCTGAGGTTCCGCACGTTGTTCCTGGGGGCAGGGGCGGCGGACAAACAAGGCCTGTACGTCGCCGCGGACATCGAGCGACCGAGCAAACTCGCGCTGATGGCCGCAGCCGACCGAGTAGTCGTGCTCCTGGACTCGAGCAAGTTCGAGTCGTTCGCGCCCGTGCGACTCTGTTCGTGGGACGAGATCGACGTCGTCGTCTGCGATCGTGATCCCGGACCGGAGGTCACGAGGGCGCTCGAGGCCGCAGACGTCGAGTTGCTCCTGACCCCCTAGCGCTCGGCGTCGAGCAGGTTCGCGGCTAGCGCCGGCGCCAGGCCCGGCGCGAGCGGTAGCCTCGGGATGATCAGGCAGTGCATCAGGTGGTAGATATCTGCCTTGCCGTCCCAGACGCTCGAGGAGACCGTTCCGTTCTCGTCGAGTTCCTGCCACCACGAGCCGTTCTCGTAATCGATGAAGTGCTCGTAAACGTGGTCCCAGATGCGCTCGTACCACTGCGCGTAGCGCTCGTCCCCCGTGGCCTTGTAGAGGGCGGCGGCTCCCCCGATGGCCTCGACGGGAACCCATCTGATGCGAGAGGTGACCACCGGTCTGCCCTGCCAGTCGACGGAGTAGACGAATCCGGGATGACCGTCCGGCTCCCACGCGTCGCGGCACGCCGCGTCGAAGAGGCCGCGTGCGTCTTCGAGCAGCCAGTCGGGCGCCTGGATGCCCCGCGCCTGAAGCCCCGCCCCGAGATGAAGCAGCAGCCGCGCCCACTCCGTCCAGTGCCCAGGGGTGCTGCCGTAGGCACGGAACCGGTCCGCCCGGTTGTCGGTGTTGTACTCCGGCAGTGGGTTCCAGTCCGGGTCGAAGTGCTCGAACACCCGATAGCCGTTGTTGCGTGCGAACCCGTGGATGAGCACCTCGGCGATGTGCAGAGCCCGCTCCAACCACCGAACCTCGCCCGTGACATCCGCCACGATCAGGTAGGCCTCGACGGAGTGCATGCTCGCGTTGCCGCCTCGATAGTGCTCAGTCATGCTGAAGTCGCGGTTCCACGAGTCGAAGCACATGTTCGCGTCGTGGTCCCAGAACCTTCCATCTGCCACGACCAGCGCATCGTCGAGCAGCTCGCGCGCTCCCGGCCTGCCGGCGGCGACCGCACTCGCGGCCGCGAGAAGTACGAACGAGTGCGCGTAACCCGACTTCGAGTCGTCGACGACGCCCGCGTCATCCACGGCTGCGAACCATCCGCCGAACTCATCATCACGGAACACGGTCTGAAGAGAACGGATGCCGTGGTCCACCAACTGATTCGCTCCCGGTCGGCCCATGAGGGCCGCGAGGGAGAAGTTGTGCGTCATGCGAGCGGTGATCCAGAGCTGGGTCGGCTTCTCGGTGACGACAGATCCGTTGTTGTCGAGCCATCCGAACCCGGTCGCAACTCTGGATCGTCGACCGAAGTCGAAGATGCGGTCGGTTTCCGTCTCCAGCCAGTGGGCGTGCGAGGCGCTGCGCAACCATGTCATCGTGTGAGTCCCTTCGCAGAAGTAGCCGCGCCAGCCGGCGCCGGTTCGAGCCTAACCCCATAGTGTTGGAAAACAATCATTCATGTTTGAAACTCACCATTCATAGCCACTAGTCGCCCCCTCCGCGTTGCATCCACGGTGCCGCGACTCTATGCTCAAGTCCACATCGCGCTATTTGAATTCCACATCGCGGAATAAACCAGGAATAGGTTCGATGGGAGATCAACGGGAGACAGACGTGACAGAGCACCCGAGCAGTGACGGACGCGCCACGGACCCGCGCATCGAGGAGCTCAGGGCTGAGCTGTCGCCCGACGGGCTCATCCTCGGCGACGGGGTCGAGCCGTACCGCCGTGATCGTGCAGCCGACCCGGACGCCGGCGTGCCGATCGCGGTGGCCCGACCGACCTCGACGGCCGAGGTGCAGGCGGTGATGCGCTGGGCCGCTCGGCACCAGGTGCCCGTCGTCCCCCGCGGCGCCGGAACCGGGCTCTCCGGCGGGGCCAGCGCCGTCACCGGCGGCATCGTGTTGACGACGGAGCGCATGCGCGAGGTATCCATCGACGATCAGACACGAATGGCCGTTGTGCGACCCGGGCTGCTCAACGCCGAGTTCAAGGCGGCCGTCGCCGCTCACGGCCTCTGGTACCCGCCCGACCCCGCGTCCTACGAGATCTGCTCGATCGGCGGCAACATCGCCACCAACGCCGGCGGTCTGTGCTGCGTGAAATACGGCGTGACCGTCGACTATGTGCTCGGGCTCGAGGTCGTGCTCGCCGACGGGCGTGCCGTGCGTCTCGGTGGCCCGCTGATCAAGGATGTCGCCGGCCTCGACCTCGTCAAGCTGTTCGTCGGCAGCGAGGGCACCCTCGGCATCATCACCGAGATCACCCTGCGGCTCCTCCCGGCTCAGCCGCCGCATCGCACCCTCGCGGCCTGGTTCCGCACCACAGAGGACGCTGCGGAGGCCATCGCCGAGATCGCCTGCTCCATCCGCCCCAGCATGCTCGAGTACATGGACCGCACGGCGGTGAACGCCGTCGAAGACATGCTCGGAATCGGACTCGATCGGGATGCCGCGGCCTTCGTGCTCGCAGGCAGCGATGACGCAGACCCCGATGGCAAGGACATCGCGTTCATGCTCGACGCCTTCGCCAGGCGCGACCCGATCTCGGCCTACGAGACGACCCCTGAGGTCGGCGCCGCACTGGAGCACGGCCGCCGGGTTGCGATCCCTGCTGTCGAGCAGCGCGGCAGGGTGCTGCTCGAAGACGTCGGCGTCTCGATCCCCCGGCTCGCCGACCTCATCCACGGCGTCGAGGAGATCGCGGCACGCAACCGGGTCGAGATCGCCTTCATCGCCCACGCCGGAGACGGCAACACCCACCCCCTCGTGGTGGTCGACCCCACGGATGCCGAGCACGAGGCACGGGCATCCAACGCCTACGGCGAGGTCATGACCCTGGCGATCGACCTCGGCGGCACCATCACGGGCGAGCACGGCGTGGGACGACTCAAGCGCCCATGGCTCTCCCGCCAGATCGGCGACGACGCGCTCGAGCTCGCCCAGCGCATCAAGACGGCGCTCGACCCGGAGCACCTGCTCAACCCCGGCACCATCTTCGAGGAGACCCGCGCATGACAGCAGACGACCGCATCCGCATCGGAGGGCTGCAGCTCGCCCGTGAGCTGCACGACTTCGTCGCGAACGAGGCTCTGCCGGCGAGCGGCCTGGCGGCGAGCGGGATGACCCCGGCCCGGTTCTGGAGCGGCGTCGAGGGCATCCTGACCGACCTCATGCCCACCAACCATCGTCTGCTGTCCGATCGCGACCGGCTGCAGGCCGAGTTGGATGACTGGTACCGGCAGCACGGCGGCGACTGGGACGCGACCGAGTACCGCACCCACCTCGAGCGGATCGGATATCTGCTGCCGGAGCCCGAACACGTCACGGTGACCACCGCCGACGTCGACCCCGAGATCGCCGAACTCGCCGGGCCGCAGCTCGTCGTGCCGATCACGAACGCCCGGTACTCGCTGAGCGCTGCGAACGCGCGGTGGGGATCGGTGTACGACGCCCTCTACGGCACCGACGCGCTGCCGGGGGCGGCGAAGCCCGGCGGATACGACCCGGACCGGGGCGCACAGGTGATCGCCGCGGTGCGCGAGCTGCTCGACGAGTTCTTCCCGCTCGAGAACGGCAGCCACGCCGACGCCACCGGGTACGCCGTCGAGAACGGCGCCCTCGTCGTCACCACGCCCTCCGGTGCGACGGGTCTCCGCAGGCCACGGGCCCTCCGCGGTGTGCGAGGCGAGGCCGGTCATCCAGAGGCGGTGCTGCTCCGCCGCAACGGCATCCACTGGGAGATCTGCTTCGACGCGGGCTCTCCGATCGGGTCAGCAGACGCAGCGGGCGTCAGCGACGTCATCGCCGAGGCTGCACTCACCACCATCATCGACTTCGAGGACTCGGTCTCCGTCGTCGACGCCTCCGACAAGGTCCTCGCGTACCGCAACTGGCTCGGCCTGAACCGGGGCGACCTCACCGAGACCTTCGAGAAGGGCGGCAAGCCCCTCACCCGACGGCTGGCGGATGACCGACACTACGTCTCCCCCGACGGATCCGATCTCGTTCTTCGCGGCCGCTAGCTACTGTTCGTGCGCAACGTCGGACACCACATGATGACCGACGCGGTGCTCGACGCCGACGGCGCGGAGATCGGCGAGGGCATCCTCGACGCTGTTATGACGACCCTGTGCGCGGTGCCCGGGCTCGACCCTGCGAACCCCAAGCGCAACTCCGCGACGGGGTCGCTCTACATCGTGAAGCCCAAGATGCACGGGCCCGCCGAGGTCGCGTTCACGGTGCGCATCTTCGAGCGTGTCGAGCGGCTGCTCGGCCTCGCTCCCGAGACCATCAAGCTCGGTCTGATGGACGAGGAACGCCGCACGAGCGCCAATCTCAAGGCGGCGATCGGCGAGGCGAGCAGCCGTCTCGTCTTCATCAACACCGGCTTCCTCGACCGCTCGGGCGACGAGATCCACACGTCGATGGAGGCGGGCCCGATCGTCCGCAAGGGCGATCTGCGCACGCAGCCGTGGATGCTCGCGTACGAGGACCAGAACGTCGACATCGGACTGGAGGTCGGTCTGCCCGGCCACGCCCAGATCGGCAAGGGCATGTGGGCCGCGCCCGACCAGATGGTCGAGATGCTCGAGCAGAAGGTCGGCCATCCCCGCGCAGGGGCGTCTACCGCGTGGGTGCCGTCGCCGACTGCAGCCACCCTGCACTCGCTGCACTACCTGCGCGTCGACGTGCGTGCACGGCAGGATGAGCTCGCAGGGGCACGCCGCGGAACCCTCGACCAACTCCTCACCGTCCCGCTCGGCGATCCCGCCACGTGGGACGAGGCAGCACGCCGCGAAGAGGTCGACAACAACGTGCAATCCCTGCTCGGTTATGTGGTGCGGTGGATCGATCAGGGCATCGGGTGTTCGAAGGTGCCGGACATCCATGATGTGGCGCTGATGGAAGACCGCGCGACGCTGCGCATCTCGAGCCAGCTGCTCGCCAACTGGCTGCGCCACGACATCGTTTCCGAGGACGACGTGCGGGCATCCCTCATCAGGATGGCAGCGATCGTGGATGCCCAGAACGCCGACGACCCCGCCTACCGTCCGATGACCGCGAACCTCGAGGGCAGCATCGCCTTCCAGGCGGCATGCGACCTGGTGTTCGAAGGCGCCGCGCAGCCGAACGGGTACACGGAGTTCATCCTTCATCGCCGCCGGCGTGAGGCGAAGCGACGCGACGCGTGACCGACCAGACACACGTGACCGACCAGACACAGCAGGAGACAACAGTGAAGCAAGCCATCGAGACCGTGTCGATCAGCCACGAACTCGCCCTCCACATCGTGCAGACCGCCATCGACGAAGGCGCAAGGGCGGGGGTGAACGTCGCCGTGACGGTGACGGATCCGGCGATGGCCGTCGTCGCATACGCCCGCGCGGACGGGACGACGCCGCACAGCGCGGAGACCAGCAGGCGCAAGGCGCAGACGGCGTCATCCACGCGTCGTCCGAGCGGATGGATGCAGGGCGACTTCGCGGTCATGCTTCCGCTGGGCTCCGGCAACCTGCTGACCAACATCAAGGGTGGCTTCCCTCTGGTCTTCGAGGGACGCCTGCTCGGCGGCCTGGGCGTCGCGGGCGGCACCCCCGACCAGGACGAGACGATCGCCCGAGCCGTCCTCCAGGCCGTCGGCGCCGACGCGTAGGTCGCGCCCCGCCGCGCCACGCCCCAACCGCCGACATCCACCGGCCCCACTCGCGGACATCCACCGGCTCGCATGCGGACTTCCACCGGCTCTGAAAACCGGAGTGATCGCGCTCTCGCTACGAAACCGACGGAATTCTCCGGTTCTCGGTGCATGTTCCGGTTCTCGCGTGGGGTGACCGGGGTGGGGGTGCCCCGGGGGGTGGGCGACAGGGGTGTCTGGCAGACTCCGCACGTGGACTTTCAGCCGCCCGTCGTGGCGATCCGTCGTCGAGACGATGCGGATGACCGGCCGGGCACCTGGCCGCGCACGGTGCCTGCTGTGTCGCAGCTGCTGGATGACGGGCTTCGCCTCCCGCCGGGCGTGACATTCCTGGTAGGAGAGAACGGCTCGGGCAAGTCCACCATCGTCGAGGGCGTCGCGATGGCGTACGGATTCTCGCCGGAGGGCGGGTCGGCCTTCGCCCAGCACAGCACGCGGCGCAGCGAGTCCCCGCTGTCGGAGTGGCTGCAGCTGCAACGCGGCATCGGAGCGGGCCGCTGGGGATTCTTCCTGCGCGCAGAGACGATGCACTCGTTCTACACATACCTCGAAGGCCACCCCAGCCCGCGGGACCCCGCCTTCCACAACATGAGCCACGGGGAGTCGTTCCTGGCCATCCTCGAGACCCGCTTCGACTCGCCGGGGTTCTACTGCCTCGATGAGCCGGAGGCCGCACTCTCGTTCAGCTCGACGCTCACCCTCATCGCGACCCTGCAGCGCATCGTCGACGAGGGCGGGCAGGTGCTCTGCGCCACGCACTCGCCGGTGCTCGCCGCGCTGCCGGACGCGAACATCCTGGAGATCGGCGACTGGGGACTGCGCCAGACGTCATGGGATGACCTGGAGCTCGTTCAGCACTGGCGCTCGTACCTCGACGCCCCCGAGCGCTACCTGCGCCACCTCCTCTGAGCCCCACTCCCCGTCACCTCCCCTGAGCCCCACTCCCCGTCACCTCCTCCGAGCCCCACTCCCCGTCACCTGCTCCGAAAACAGCAGGAATCGCGCTCTCGCAACGAAAACAGCCGAAGTCCTCCTGTTCTGGAGGACTTCGGCTGTTTTCAGTGCGGGACGCCGGTGCGAGCAGTGGCGCGGGCCAGGAGGCCGGAGACTACTCCGCGACGACCATCACATCGCTGATGCGGGCGTCTCCTGCCACGACCTCCTCGAAGGCGGCCTCGATCTCGGCGCGGCCGAGCAGCTCGGTCATCCGACGACGACGCTGACGCGGGATCAGCGTCACGACGGTTCCGGGCTTGCCCGCGCGACCCGTGCGGCCGGAGCGGTGCAGGTACGTCTTGTACTCGTCGGGGGCGTCGGCCTGGATGACCAGGTCGATGTCATCAACGTGGATGCCGCGCGCGGCGACATCCGTCGCGACCAGCACCGAGACCCGACCGTTCGAGAGCTTGTCGAGGTTGCGCTGACGGCGCGACTGGCTCAGGTCGCCGTGCAGCGACACAGCGGGGATTCCCGCGTCGTCGAGCTGGTCGGCGAGCTGCTCCGCGAAGGCACGGGTGCGCGCGAAGATGAGCGTCTTGCCGTCGCGGTCGGCCAGCTGCTCGACGATCGCGCTCTTCTCGCGGTGCTCGATCACGAACACGCGGTGGTCGATGGTGCCGGATGCCTGATCCTCACCGGCAACCTCGTGCACAGCCGGCTCCACGAGGAACTCCTTCACCAGTGCGGCGACACCGGTGTCGAGAGTCGCCGAGAACAGCAGCTTCTGACCGCCGTCGCTCGTCTGACGCAGGATGCGCTGCACCGGCTCGAGGAAGCCGAGGTCGCACATGTGGTCGGCCTCGTCGAGAACCGTGACGACGACCTCGCTGAGGTCGAGGTGTCCCTGTTCGATGAGGTCCTCGATGCGACCGGGCGTTCCGATCACGATGTCGACGCCACGACGAAGAGCACCGACCTGGCGAGCCTGGGGCACGCCGCCGTAGATCTGCGTGGTGAAGAGGCCGACACTGCGCGCGATCGGCTGCACGGTGCGGTCGATCTGCAGGGCGAGCTCGCGGGTCGGCGCCATGATGAGCGCGCGGGGCGAGCGGCCCATGGTGCGCTTGCCGTTGGCGCGACCGGACTCGGCCCAGAGCTGCATGAGGCGCTCGACGAGCGGCGCGCCGAAGGCGATCGTCTTGCCGCTTCCCGTGCGGCCGCGGCCGAGAACGTCGCGGCCGGAGAGCACGTCGGGGATGGTCGCTGCCTGGATCGGGAACGGCGACTCCGCGCCGAGCTCGGCGAGGGCGCGCACGATGTTGCCGCCGAGGCCGAGGTCGCCGAAGGTCACACCGTCGACGTCGGACGCCTGGATGGCCTCCGCCTCGAGCCGCTCGAGCACGACGTCGTCGTTCGAGGTGAACGCAGGGCGCTCGTCGCGGTTCGGGTAGAACGAGGACTCGCGGCGTTCGCGCGGGGCATCCGTGCGGCGGTCGTCGTCGAAGCGACGGCGGGGGCGGTCTTCGCTGTACGAGCGGCGGGGGCGCTCGTCGTCGTGGGTCCGGCGGGGACGATCGTCGTACTGGCGACGCGGGCGGTCCTCGCTGTACTGCCTGCGCGGACGGTCGTCACCGTAGTCACGGCGAGGACGGTCATCGCTGTACTCGCGGCGGGGACGGTCCTCGCTGTACTCGCGACGCGGACGGTCCTCGTTGTATCCACGGCGCGGACGGTCGTCACGCTGCTCGCGGCGCGGAGCGTCATCGCGGTAGGAACGGCGCGGGCCATCGTCGTTGCGGCGACGAGGAGCGTCGTCGTACTGGCGACGCGGACGATCGTCGTCGTACTGGCGACGCGGACGGTCCTCGCTGTACTGGCGACGCGGACGGTCGTCACCGTAGTCGCGACGCGGGCGGTCCTCATACTGGCGGCGGTCGCCGCTGCGTGCCGAGCGCGTCGACGAGTCGTACGAACGGGATGCGCGCTCGTCGCGGCCGCGGTACGGACGGTCGTCGCGCGGGCGGTCGTCGCGGGAGCGCTCGCCCTGCGAGCCCCCGCGCGGGCGCTCGGCGGCGAGGCCGCGGGCTGCGCGCTCGTCGGCCGTCCAGCGGCGCTTCTTGGTGGAGTCCGCGTCCTCCGGGCGGTAGCCGCGGTGGCCGGCGCTACGGCTGCCGGGCTTGGAGCCCGACTTCGCGTACGGCTTGTGGCCGGACTTCTTGGCGTAGCTCGGGTCGAAGTTCGGTCGACCGGCAGATTTCTTGTTCTTGGGCATGATCGTTCTCTGGGTTGTTCTCGGTGTGCATGGCAGAACCCGCGACACAGCGTCGCGTCCTTGCAGAACCTTGGGCAGACGGCAGAGCTCGCCGCCACCGTGAGGGCCCCTGAATCTCATTCGACACAGGCATACAGTGGTCATCCGCTGCCGCGTCGATCGGGGCTGTCGGTGCGAATGCACCAGCGGAACCGGCCCAACGGACTTACAAACCCATCCGCGCACCGCGCGGTGTCCAGAGCCGACCTATCAAGGGTACAGGATGCGCGGCTGGCAGTGTGCTGTGCGCCTAGCGCTGTGCACACCGACACCCGCCGAGGCCGCATCGACGATCAATCCGCCCGAGGTCTTCCCTGAAGACGGCGGCCCTGGTTCTATGAGGAACAACTGCCCTGCGACACCGGGCCGCGGGCTGAGGGGGAGGAAGCAGACATGGCCGAGCCGTTCAAGGGAGTCGTGAATCTCGATGTGCGGGATTCGGTTCCCGATTGGACACCCTTCCGGGAGAAGCCGGCGCCGGAGGGCGCGCCGAACGTTCTGGTCGTGCTCTACGACGACACCGGCATGGCGGCCTGGTCGCCGTACGGCGGTCGCATCCAGATGCCGACCATGCAGCGGCTCGCCGACAACGGCCTGACCTACACCCAGTGGCACACCACGGCACTCTGCTCCCCGACCCGCTCCTGCATGCTGACTGGACGCAACCACCACCAGAACGGGTTCGCTCAGATCGCTGAGGGCGCGATGGGATTCCCCGGCCACACCGGCCACATCCCGATGGAGAACGCGACGGTCGGCGAAGTGCTCCGTGAGAACGGGTACAACACTTTCTGGGTCGGCAAGAACCACAACGTGCCCATCGACGAGTGGTCGATGGGTGCGACGAAGCGCAACTGGCCGCTCGCCCGAGGCTTCGACCGGTTCTACGGATTCATCGGCGGCGAGACCAACAACTGGTATCCGACCCTGGTCGAGGACAACCACTACGTCGAGCAGCCGTACTCTCCCGAGGAGGGCTACCACCTCTCGAAGGACTTGGCCGACCACGCCATCAGCTTCATCACCGACAGCGTGACGACGGCTCCGAACAAGCCCTGGTACCTCTGGTTCTGCCCCGGCGCGAACCACGCCCCGCACCACGCGCCCCAGGAGTACATCGACAAGTACAAGGGCAAGTTCGACGACGGATACGAGGCCTACCGCGAGTGGGTACTGCCGCGGATGATCGAGCGCGGCATCGTGCCGGAAGACACCCAGTTCTCCGACATCAACCCGCTGCCCGGCGATGCCGCAACGGAGATGGACCACGTGCGCCCGTGGGCCGAGCTGGACGACGACGCGAAGAGGCTGTTCGCGCACATGGCGGAGGTCTACGCCGGATTCTCGGAGTACACGGATGCCCAGGTCGGGCGCATCATCGACCACCTGGAAGAGCTCGGCCAGCTCGAGAACACCGTGATCATGTACTGCGCAGACAACGGCGCGTCCGGTGAAGGCAGCCCCAACGGATCGGTCAACGAGAACAAGCTGTTCAACGCCTACCCCGACGACATCGAGCACAACCTGGCGATGATCGACCAGCTGGGCAGCCCCGACACGTACAACCACTACCCGACGGGATGGGCCTCCGCGTTCTCCACTCCGTTCAAGATGTTCAAGCGATACACCTACCAGGGCGGCGTCGCCGATCCTCTGGTGATCTCGTGGCCGAAGGGCATCGCTGCTCGCGGCGAGGTGCGCAACCAGTACCACCACGCGATCGACATCGTGCCGACCATCCTGGAGTGCACCGGCGTCGAGATGCCGGACCGGGTGCAGGGCTTCGAGCAGACTCCGCTCCCCGGCGTCTCGATGAAGTACACCTTCGAAGCCGCCGACGCTCCTACGCAGAAGAAGATCCAGTACTACGAGATGTTCGGCACCAGGGCGCTCTGGCACGACGGGTGGCACATCGTCGCGCAGCGCGCCCCAATGCAGGGTGCGACAGCATCCGACTACATCAACGAGACGTGGGAGCTCTACCACTCCGAGGTGGATCGAGCGGAGAAGAACGACCTCGCCGAGCAGTACCCCGACAAGGTGAAGGAGTTGGAGCGACTCTGGTACGTCGAGGCCGGCAAGTACGACGTGCTCCCGCTGGACAATCGGTCCGTGGCGGAACTCATCGCCAACCTCCCGATGGCAGACCTTCCGTCCGACGGCATGTATCGCTACTACCCGGGCGCGACGGCCGTACCGGAGTTCGCGGCGGCGCCCGTTCGCGGACGGTCATTCAAGATCCTCGCCCAGGTCGAGCTCACCGACCCGGACGCCGAAGGGGTGATCTTCTCGACAGGGTCGCGCTTCGGAGGTCACTCGCTGTTCATCAAGAACCACAAGCTCTGGTACGTGAACAACTTCATCGGCATCCCGCCGGAGCAGCAGCTCGTGTCACCGGATGACCTCACCGTCGGCAAGCACGTGCTGGGCGCGGAGTTCCAGAAGTCCGGGCTCGGCGACCATCACGAGGCCCTCGGCACCGCGATCCTGCACGTGGATGACCAGGCAGTGGCGAACGCACCGTGGAAGACGCAGAACGGCCAGTTCGCGCTGGTCGGCGACGGCCTCTCCGTCGGCCGCGACGCCGACGACTCGGTCTCGAAGGAGTACTCGCCGGAGTTCGCGTTCACGGGAGGAACGATCACCGTGGTCGAGATCAGCATCGGCGACGACTCCTACGTGAACCTGGAGAGCGACTTCCAGGCCGCGATGTCGCGCGACTGACGACCCATGCGGGTCGAGGAGCACGCGGCACCACCGCGCGCGTCCATCCCGTGGGTTGAGGAGCACGCGCCACCGCCGCGCGCGTCTCGAAACCCCACCAGCTCGGGGTTTTGAGACGCGGGGCCTTCGGCTCGCTCCTCAACCCACGGGAAGACGCGTGCCTTCGGCTCGCTCCTGGCCCACGGGGAACGCGCTACTCGACCAGAGCGGGTACCTCGGCTGGAGTCCCGCCGTCGCCGCGCTTCGCCGCCTTGCGCGCCATGCGCCGCTCGCGCGCACCCTCCACGAGGTTGTACAGGGTCGGCAGCACGACGAGCGTGAGCACGGTGGATGACACCAGTCCGCCGATCACGACGATGGCCAGCGGCTGCGAGATGAACCCGCCCTGACCCGTCAGCCCGACCGCCATCGGCAGCAGGGCGAAGATCGTCGCCAGCGCCGTCATGAGGATCGGACGCAGACGGCGTGACGCACCGTGCCGCACGGCCTCCGGAACCGACAGCCCCTTCGTTCGGTACTGGTTCACGAGGTCGACGAGCACGATCGCGTTCGTCACCACGATGCCGATCAGCATCAGAACGCCGATGAGGGATGCCACACCGAGCGGAACACCCGAGATGATCTGCAGCCCGATGGCGCCGGTGGCCGCGAACGGGATGGAGATGAGCAGCAGCAGCGGCTGACGCAGCGACTTGAACGTGGCCACCATGACGACGTAGACGATCAGGATGGCCGCCAGCATCGCGATGCCGAGCTGCGAGAAGGCGCTGCCCTGGCTTGCCGTCACGCCGCCGATGGATGCGGATGCCCCGGTCGGAAGGTTCGCCTTCGCGACCGCCTGCGACACCTGGGTGTTGGCCTTGCTGAGGTCGTTGCCCACGGGGTTGGCGGTGATGGTCGCGCTCTGGAGACCCTTCTGGGTCGTGACCGTCGCCGGACCCTTCGCGTCGTGCACGTCGGCGAGAGTGGAGAGCGGCTGCGGCCCGCGCGTGGTCTGGATCGGCAGGTTCTTCAGCTCGTCGACGGTCGTCGGCTGGTTCTTGTCCGCGATGTACACGGTGAGCGACGTGTCGTTGATCGACACCGTGCCGGCCTGGGTCGGCTGCATCGCCTGCGACACCTGAGATCCCACCGCGACCTCGCTGAGGCCGTACTGGGCGGCGGTCGTGCGGTTCACGGTGACCGCGATGTACGGCAGCGTCGGGCTCAGGTTGCTGGTCACCTGGTTCACCGAGCTCAGCTTGTCGAGCTGCGAGACGACCGAGTCCGTCGCCTTCGTGAGATCGGCTTGGTTCGATGCGGTGACATCCACCTCGATGCTGCTGGAGCCGCCGAAACCGGCGTTCGACGAGACCGTGATGTCGCCAGCGACGTCGAGCCCCTTCAGCTCCTTCTGCACGGTGGACTGAAGCGCGTCCTGGTCGGCCTTCTCATCCGTCGTGATCGAGAAGGTCGCACTGTTCGCCCCTCCGCCGAACGCATCGGCGAGTGCGCTGCCCGACGTTCCGATGGAGAGCTGCACCGTCTCGACACCGTCGATGGACTGCAGCTTCTTGTTGACGACGGTCGCCGCGGCGTCTTCGGCCTCCAGGCTGGTGCCCGGCGGGAAGGACTGGGTAACGGTGAGCGTGTTCTGTCCGCTCGAGCCGAGGAAGTTCGTCTTCATCAGCGGCGCCAACGCCAGCGTTCCGCCCATCACCAGAACGGCGACGATGATCGTCACCGCCGAGTGCTTCAGCGTGAAGTTGATGATGGGCAGGTAGCCCTTCTGCAGACGGGAAGGATGCTCGAGCTCGTCGTGTCCGCTCGCAACGGCATCACCGATCGACATGTGGCTGGCTTCGTCATCCGCCAGCTCCTCCGCCGTCTCACCCTTCTTCACCTTCGGCTTCGGCGCCCGCAGGAACCAGTACGCGAGCACCGGCACGATGGTGAGCGCCACCAGCAGGGACGACAGCAGCGCGATCGTCACGGTGACGGCGAACGGTCGGAAGAGCTCCCCTGTGACATCGCCAACGAAGGCGATCGGCAGGAAGACGGCGACGGTCGTGATCGTGGACGCGGTGATCGCGCCCGCGACCTCGCGCACGGCATCCACGATCGTCTTCGCCCGGTCGACACCGGCCACGAGATGTCGCTTGATGTTCTCGATGACGACGATCGAGTCGTCGACGACGCGCCCGATCGCGATCGTCAGACCGCCGAGCGTGATGATGTTGAGCGTGTAGCCGCTCGCCCACATGGCGATGAAGGTGATGAGCACCGAGGTCGGGATCGAGATGATCGTGACCAGGGTCGACCTGATCGACAACAGGAAGATCAGGATGACGACCATGGCGAACAACAGCCCGAGCGCGCCTTCTTCGGCCAGCGAGCTGATGGACTGCTGGATGAACGGCGCCTGGTCGAACACGCTCGTGAACGTCGCGCCGTGACCGACGGACTTCTCGAAGTTCGGAATCTGGTGCTTGACCGCGTTCGACACCTCGACGGTGTTCGCGGTCGGGGTCTTCGTGACCGCGATGGTCAGCGCAGGCTTGCCGTTGACCCGCGAAATGGACGTGATGGGGTCATCCGTGATGGCCACCGTCGCGACGTCGCCGATCGTGTACACCGTCGGGGTCGCGGCCGCCGCTGCAGCCGCGGCTGCCGCCGCCTCCTGTGAGGATGCCCCACCGGAGCCGCCCGCGGCCGCACCTGCACCACCGGCCGCAGCCGCACCGCCACTCGCAGCCGCGCTCGCCCCACCGGCCGATGCCGATGGGACCAGGGGAAGCGCCGCGATCTGGTCCACCGAGGTGACGGTCTCGCCCGCCTGCACCGAGAGCGTCTTGCCGTCGCTCGTGATGGATCCAGCGCCGGTGAGCACGCCGTTCTGCTGCAGCGAGCTCTGGATCGACTGCACACTCACGCCATCGGCCGCCATCTTGGCCGGGTCGGGTGTGATGGTGACCCGCTGGCCGACTTCACCGATGAGCTGAGCCGAGGCGACGCCATCCATCTTCGTGATGTCGGGCAGCACCAGGCGGTTCAGGTCGGCGGCGAGCTGCTTGCGGCTCTCGTTGCTGGTGACGGCGAGCTCGAGGATGGGGAGGTCGGAGATGCTGCCTGCGAAGACCTGCGGCTGCACCGTGGAGGGCAGCCTCGAGGAGATGTTGCCGATGGCCTGGTTGATCTTCTGCTCGGCCGTGTCGAGGTCTGAGCCGTAGGTGAACTTGGCGGTGATGAGCGACTGGTTCGTGCTGCTCACTGCCGAGGTGCTGTCGAGGTTCGGCACGTTCTGGATGGCCGATTCGATGGGCGAGCTCACGTCGTTCTCGACGACCTTCGGCGATGCGCCGGGATAGCTGGTGACGATCACCAGCTCGGGAAAGTCGATCGACGGCGTCAGCTCCTGCTTGAGGTTGGTCAACGCGATGGCACCGAAGACGGCGACCACGATCGTGACGAGCGCGATGAGCGCTCGGTTCTTCATGCTCAGAACGGCAAGGGAGTGCACGCTGGATCCATTTCAGGTCGGTGGCGACGCGATGTGCAGGACGTCGGCAACTCCGCCGAACTGTGCGATTATCACACTCCTCGCTGTGTGGTTGACGTTTGTCAACCACGCACCGCTCAGACCGTCGAATCAGACGACGGCGCTCAGGCCGCCCTGCTCGCCGAACGGCTGCCTGGATGCCTCCGGCCACGCCGTCACGAGAGTCGCCACGGCGCGCGACATCGCGTCGGGCGCCGAGGTGAGCGGAAAGCGCAGGAAGCGCTCGAACGCCCCGTCGATCCCGAACCGCGGGCCGGCGGTGATGAGCAGCCCGTGCGAACGGGCCGCGAGCGCGAGTTGGGAGCTGACGGGCTCGCCGATCCCCACCCACGCGGCGAGGCCGCCGGTCATGTGCGGAACCGTCCAGTTCGGGAAATGCTCAGCCAGCTCGCGAACGAGGGCGTCGCGGCCAGCGGCAAGAGTCGCGCGGCGTTCTGCGAGGATCTCGGGCATCCGCTCGATCAGGTACGACGTCGTGAGCTGCTCGAGGATCGGCGTTCCGAGGTCCATGTTCGCCCTGGTGGAGAGCATCCTTCGGATCAGCTGGCGCTCTGCTCTGATCCAGCCGATGCGCAGCCCTCCCCACATCGTCTTGCTCGCCGAGCCGATCGTGATCACGGAGACGCCTTTCGCGCCCGCCGCAAGAGGCGGCATCACGACGTGCGGGTCGATTGCCAGCTCCGCGGGCGTCTCGTCCGCGATCACGAGCGTGCCCTGTGCGCCCGTAGCGTCCAGTAGCTCCCTGCGCACGGACGCCGGCATGACGCGACCCGTCGGGTTCTGGAAGTCGGGCATGACGTACGCGAGGGCAGGGCTCGCGCGACGGATGCCGGCGACGAGCGCCCCTACGTCCCATCCCGCCTCCGTGTCGGTCGACACCGGAACGGTGACGAACCTCGCTCCGGCCGCCTGGAATGCGTCGTACGCGTGCGGGTACGTGGGCGACTCGATGAGCACACGATCGCCGCGGGTGAGGAACACCCGGGCGACGAGGTTGATGGCCTGCTGCGCTCCGGTGGTCACGAGGATCTCGTCGGCGTCGGTCGGCAGGCCGCGCTCGGTGAAGCGGTCTGCGATGGCGGAACGCAGCGAGGGGAGCCCGAGGGCTTCGTAGCCCGAGCCCACCAGGTAGGCGGGCAGGTCGCGCACCGCCCTGGAAAGGGCCTCCGGCAGCAGCCTGGTGGCGGGAGGCGCCGCCTTGACGAGGTCGAGCAGCCCATCTGCGATGGGAGTGGATGCCGGCGACGAGCCGAGTCCGACCACGGTGCCGGAACCACGCACGCTCTGAGCGAGGCCGAGCTCGCGCAACCGCTGGTACGCGGCCGCGACGGTCGTGCGACTCACACCGAGTCGCTCGGAGAAGTCGCGTTCGGCCGGGAGCCGGCTCTCGCCCGGGAGCCTGCCGTCGATGAGCAGCAGACGGATGCGGTCGGCGAGAGCCTCGTACGCCGCAGCGTCGGTGCGCCATTCGCCGAGCAGGCCGATGAGGGTCTTGGATCCGATCGGAGTGGATGCCATCAGTCCACAATATGCGGATTGGCACTGTTGTACTAGGCCAATCGTGGGATTGGATCTCTTTCATGCAGCAGATTCTCGAGAGGTGGCACCGTCGGCCGGCGACGCGCGCTGTGCGCATGACACAGCTGCTCATCGGTCTCTTCCTCTACGGCATCGCGATCGCCGCGATGATGCAGGCCCACATCGGCATCGAGCCGTGGGATGTGCTCGCACAGGGGATCACGCTGCACACGGGCATCCCGTTCGGCCTCGTGACCAACATCGTTGGGCTCGCCGTGCTCGTGCTCTGGATCCCGCTGCGACAGCGTCCTGGTATCGGCACCGTGCTCAACGTGCTGCTCATCGGGCCGGCCGCGCAGTTCGGCCTGTGGGCGATCCCGCAGCCGCAGGAACTCTGGGCGCGCATCCTCTTGTTCGCCGGAGGCCTCGTGCTGATCTCCATCGCGTCCGGCCTCTACATCGGAGCGCAGCACGGCCCCGGCCCGCGCGACGGGCTGATGACCGGCTTGCACGCCCGCACCGGCCGGCCGATCTGGCTGGTTCGCACGGTGATCGAGGCGGGCGTGCTGCTGATCGGATGGCTGCTCGGCGGCAACGTCGGCTGGGGCACCCTCGCGGTGGTCGTGTTCATCGGGCCGCTCGTGCACGTGACCATTCCGCTGTTCGCATTGCGGGTGCCGTCACGCGGGATGAACACCGACGACGACAGCGACACGGGAGCGGCATCCGAGCTCGATCGCGTCGTCGAGTCGGATGCCGCATCCCGCGCCCGAACAGCGCAGGGCGACTCGTGGCCGTTCGCCCGTCGGTAGCGCGACACCACCGCTGGTTGAGGAGCACGCCGCAGGCGCGCGTCTCGAAACCCGCCCGCGCGGACGACGGGTTTCGAGACGCTCGCGGCTTTGCCGCGTGCTCCTCAACCCACGGAGATGCGGGAGGGCAGACGGGACGGGACGCCCTACAGCTCGCGCTCGGCGTAGACGCGCATCGCGTCGCGCACGAACGCGGGCCCTTCCGCCCCGCCGTAGTGGGCGGCGAATCGCTCGTCGGCGACGTACATCTCGCCGAGCCCGATGAAGTACTGCTTCGTCGGGCGGCCGCTCTCACTCCCCGGCGTTCCCGGCACGCTGCCCAGCCACTCGGCCTGGCGCGCGGCGAGCGCCTGCGCCTCGTCGCCGGCGGGGTCGATGCCGCGCGCGGCGGCATTCTGCCAGTCGGAGCTCAGCGACTGCTGCCGCTGCTGCCACTCGGCACGCTCGGCGTCGCTCATTCCGCGCCACCACGCATCGCTCTTCGCGTACGCGGCCTTGCCCCAGCGCTCCTCGACCTCTTCCTTGTACTGTGTGTGATCGAATCCGTCGAATGCTGTCTCTGCCATGATCGGCTCTCCTCTCTTCAGTGCCTCGATGGTGGATGCGACGGATGCCGCCTGCCGCGCCAGCCTGTCCCGCTCGGCCTTCAGCCAGTCGAGATGGTGTTGCAGCGCGCCGACCGCGTCGGTCTGTCGCTCCAGCACGTCGGCGATGGCCGGCAGTCCGAGCCCGAGCCCGCGCAGCAGCAGGATGCGCTGCAGTCGCACGAGCGCCGCGCCGTCGTAGTAGCGGTAGCCGTTCGAGCCGATGCGGCTCGGTGGCAGCAGTCCGACGTCGTCGTAGTGCCGCAGCGTGCGACTCGTCGTCCCGGTCAGCCTGGCGAGCTGCTGGATCGAGCGTTCGTGCTCGACAGCTCCGCCGTCATCCGCGTCATCCGTCATGTCTTCGACGGTAAACGTTGACGTCGCGTCAATGTCAAGCACGGCGATCGTTCCGAAGCGATCGTTAGATGAACGGGCGGACTTCGGCGCGCTAGCGCGGTAGTGCGTCGCCCGGGAATCCGGACGCCTCGTGCAGCTCGGCAGTGAGCACACCGGCTGCCACTGCCGGATCGCCGTCGATGATCGCGGTCGTCTTCTCGACGGAGGCGTCGAAGATGCCGACACCCGCCAGCTCGCCGCCGTCGCGCACCGGCAACACGACAACGAGCACTCCCGCGTCGCGCAGCTGCATGTTGCGTCGACCGTGCTCCCAGATGATCGCGCGAGCATCGGGAGCGTGATAGTTCGGCCCGGGGTGCAGCAGAACGACGGTGTAGCCGCGGGTCTCGGAGAGATGAGTTCGCATCTCGTCGTCGTCGATGTCGCGCAGCATCAGGGGCTCGTCCACGTCTCACACCTCCGTACTCATGGCTGCAACAGCGCCGAGAGTGGTCATCCCACGTTCCTGACGCACCAGCAGTCTCCGACCCGTCGACGCCAGCCTGTGCGATGCAGGACGCCTGCGCAAGAGTTGCAATTTCCTACGCCTGTTGCAGAAATGCGGAACGCGATATATCGTGTTCTCATCGGTCGCGATATATCTCGATCGAGCAAGCGTTGGGAAGGGTGGAAACCATGGCACAGGAACGCTGGCTCGTGATGCCAGGTGAGAGCAAGACCATCGATTTCGAGGTGGTCCGCAAGCTCAAGGTGAGCCTGGTCGGCGGACAGGTCGACGTGATCGGACACGACGAGCCGACGGCCCGCGTCGAGGTGAACGACGTCGAGGGCAAGGAGATCAAGATCTCCATCGACGGCGACACGCTCGAGGTCGACCACCCGCAGTGGCGGTGGGACAACTTCATCGACGTGTTCCGTTCCTGGCGAGGCAAGGCGCGGGCGGATGTCACCATCCTCGTTCCGCGCGACGTGTCGCTCAAGCTCGGTGTGGTGTCCGCAACGGCCCTGATCAGCGGACTGGTCACGGACGCCAAGCTCAACACGGTCAACGGCGAGATCACGGCGGACGGCCTGATCGGCGACCTCGACCTCAACACCGTCAGCGGAGAGCTGACAGCGCGCGACCACCGCGGAGAGATCACGGCTCACACCGTCTCGGGCGATATCACGGTCTCGGGCAGCGTGCCGAAATTCTCGGTCGAGAGCGTCAGCGCGAACGTCTACCTCGACCTCTTCGACGTGCCATACAGCGTGAGCACGAACACGGTCTCCGGCGACGTCACCGCACGCATCGATGACGGGCTCGGCGTGCGCTACCGCATCAACACGGTCAGTGGCGTCGCCCACCTCGACGGCACGACCATCGTGCGCGGGTCGATGGGCAAGACGTTCACCCACGAGACCGGAACGCTCGAGGGCCGCTGGGTCGACATGTCGGTCAACTCGGTGTCGGGCAACCTCTCGGTGGTGCGACGCCCGGCGGCTTCCAACGTGCACGACGCGAGCGCCCGCCAGACGAGCACGGATGCCGCGAACGGCGCAGCATGACTCCCGCGGTGTTCTCACACGGAAGCCTGCGGCTCTACCTGCTCAGCCTGCTCGACGAGTCGCCCAAACACGGCTACGAGCTGATCCAGGCGCTGAGCGACCGGTTCGGCGGCACGTACAGCCCTAGTGCAGGCACGATCTATCCGCGGCTGGCGAAGCTGGAAGAAGAGGGCCTGGTCACGAAGACCACCGTCGGCCGCAAGACGGTGTACGCGATCACCGACGCGGGCCGGGCAGAACTCACGTCACGGGCATCCGAGCTCGACGACATCGAGAACGAGGTCACCGACTCGCTGCGCCGCATGGCCGACGAGGTGCGCGCGGGCGTCACCGAGGCGATGAAGAGCCTTCGCGCCGACCTCGCCTCTGCAGCGCGCGAGGCGAAGGAGGATGCCAGGGAGCGGGCCAGACGCGGGGCCGACGCGCAGTCCAGGGTGTTCGACCTGCAGGCCGAGTCGCGGCTGGCGCTGCGAGAGGCGGAGATCGTGCTGAACGAGTTCCGTCAGCAGGTGCGGGCCGACCTTCGCCGGGCATCCGGTCTGGGCGGCATTCCCGATGCCGTGGTCGGCGAGTTGCGAGGCGACCTGGCCAAGGTGCGCGACGGCCTCATGCGCCGGCTCTCGCTCTGAGCCAGGCGTAGCGGCTTCGCGCAGTCGCTCTGCGCTGTCGGTTCTGCGGCGTCGCGATCGCGGACGGCGTGCACCGTTACGCGGTCAAGCGGCCCGCCCGGTCTCGGTCACGGTTCCGGTGGGGCAGTGCAGGAACACGCGCCCCTCCTCCTTCTCCGTGCGATGACCGGCGAGCGGCTGACCGCAGAGCGGACACGTCGTCGCGTGCGGTGACTCAGCGTCGTAGGGGCCGAGCGGCGGTGGTCCCAAAAGCGGGATCAACTTGTCGTCCAGCCACTCGGCCGCGTGGGTCAAGCCGTGCGTGTGGACCGTTGCGCCACCTTTGTCTCGTGGCATGGCGCCAGGTTGAGCCTTGGGTCCCGGAAAGGCGCCGCGCACTCGTCCGCGCATGGCAGCGTCATCCGGTCACGAAAGGTGCCGGAAAACGGACGAATCGTAGGGTCTGCCGTTACTACGCTGGGGGTTCGCTCGGCGACCAGACGCGCTGACTTGACAGTCATTAGGCAGGTAGTAGTGTCGTCCCTCGTGACAAATGAGGGGAAGGTCCCCGGGTTAGACGGTCGCACCGCTAAACGGTGGCTGATCGGGGAACCTCTACCCAGCGAGAGGCTCGAGGGGCAGCTCCTCCCGAAGCATCTGGCGTTGCCGATCTTCGCGAGCGACGCGCTGTCGTCTGTGGCGTACGCGCCGCAGGAGCTCATGATGGTGCTCCTCATCGGCGGTGCAGCGTTCCTCACCTTCTCACCGTGGATCGCTCTCGCGGTCGTCGTGCTCATGCTCACGGTGGTCGCGTCGTACCGCCAGCTGGTGAAGGCGTATCCCTCCGGGGGCGGCGACTTCGAGGTCGCCCACAAGAACCTCGGCGAGAAGGCCGGACTCGTGGTGGCGTCCGCCCTTCTCGTCGACTACGTGATGACTGTCGCCGTGTCGGTGGCGAGCGGCGTTGACAACATCATCTCGGCGCTGCCGTTCCTGAACGGAGCCCGCGTCGAGCTGGCCGTCGGCTTCGTCATCCTGATCGCCGCCATGAACCTGCGTGGAGTTCGCGAGGCGAGCAAGGCTTTCGCCATCCCCACGTATGTCTTCATCGCCTCGATCGGCATCATGATCGTGACGGCGATCGTGCGCACCGCACTCGGATACCCGCCGGTCGCCGAGTCGGCGCAGTACGCGGTCAAGCCGGAGAGCATCGTGCAGGCAGGCACCGTGCTGCTTCTGCTGCGCGCGTTCTCGAGCGGATGCTCCGCCCTGACCGGCGTCGAGGCCGTCGCCAACGGGGTGCCCGCGTTCCGCACCCCGAAGATCCGCAACGCGCGCACGACCCTGCTGCTGATGGGCGGCATCGCGATCTTCCTGTTCGCGGGTCTGATGGCGATCGCGCTGATCAGCGGCGTGCACTACGTCGAGAACCCCTGTGACCTGATCGGCTGGACGCAGTGCAGCACCCAGCCACAGCCATCCCTCATCGCACAATTGGCGTCTGCGACGTTCGGCAACGGCTCCATCGCCTTCTACGTGATACAAGCCGCGACGGCCGTCGTGCTGTTGCTGGCGGCCAACACGGCGTTCAACGGGTTCCCGCTGCTCGGCTCGGTGCTCGCCCGCGAGTCCTACGCACCGAAGGCGATGTCGACACGCGGTGACCGCCTGGTGTTCTCGAACGGTGTGATCGCGCTGGCGCTCGCGGCGATCATCCTGCTGGTCATCTACGAGGCGAACCTCACCAACCTGATCCAGCTCTACATCATCGGCGTCTTCGTGTCGTTCACGCTCGGCCAGTCCGGCATGGTGAAGCACTGGATCACGATGCTGAGAGACAAGGATGCCCGGCGCGAGGCCAAGGATCGCGGCACCATCATCCGCAGCATGTCGATCAACGCGTTCGGCGCTCTACTCACCTTCACGGTGCTGATCATCGTGACGATCACCAAGTTCACGCACGGTGCGTGGCTGGTGTTCATCATGATGCCGATCCTGTTCCTGCTGATGCTCGGCGTGAACCGCTACTACCGCGACGTGGCCAAGGAGGTCGAGGTCGACCCGACCACCACGTTCGGTGCGAGCGGCGACCACGCTGTGGTGCTGGTGGGCAAGATGCAGAAGCCGGTTCTGAAGGCGCTCGATTACGCGATCGCCGCACGGCACCAGTCGATCGAGGCCGTGCACATCTCGATGGACGAAGAGTCGACGGACGTCCTGCAGCAGCAGTGGCACGACATGAACATCCACGTGCCGCTCACGATCATCGAGTCGCCCTACCGCGACTTCGGTATTCCGCTGATCAAGTACATCAAGCACCGTCGCGAGGAGCACGGCTCCGAGGTCACCACGGTGTACCTGCCGCAGTACATCGTCGGGCACTGGTGGGAGTCGTTCCTGCACAACCACAGGGCGCGGCGCATCTCTCGGCAGCTGATGATGGTGCACGGCGTGACGATCGCGCTCGTGCCGTGGCTGCTCGACTCCTCGGAGCTCATCTACGGTCGCCGCTCGCGTCCGCTCCCCGGGCAGGACCGACGCGGAGAGCCGATCCGCGCCATCCCCCGCAGGCCGCTCGCACCGGCGGCCGCCACCAGCGCGTCGCGGGGACGAAGGGATGCCTCGCAGTCGGCGCCCCAGACGGCAGAGTCTGCGCGCCGCGCCCAGGGCGACGAGCAGTCCACCCAGCAGAACCCGGGTTCGGCGGGCAAGTCCGCCGGCAAGCCAGGTCAGCCCGACGGCACGAAGACCCAGCAGGGCGGCAAGAAGGGCGACAAGCCGACCCCCACGCGCGTCGGCCGCCGCTGAGTCCTCCCGGCGTCCAGCCCGGAGACGAGCACCCTCGCGCGCATAACTCCTGCAAATTGCAGGAGACCGCTGGGCACTACCGCGGAAATCCGGGCGGGATCCGGGCCCTCGCCGCGAATCTGCAGGAGTTATGCGCACGGGAAGAGCGAGGCGCCGGGAAGAGCGAGGCGAGGGGAAGAGGTCACCCCTCCGGTAGGACATGCGGGGGCGACCTGAGCACGAGTTCGGGTGTCACCAGGCGGTGGCGCGTGGTGTCATCCGCCGCACCCTCCAGCAGGGCGAGCACGCCCTCGGCCACCTCGCCGAGTCGCTGATCCACGCTGGAGAATCCCATCGCCGCCGAGACAGGCGTGTTGTCGAATCCCACGACGGGCACCGCCGCCTTCTCTCCCACCACGGTCCCGAGCGCAAGGCTGTCGCTCGAAGCGACCACCGCCTCGAGGTCGGGAACGCGCGCGAGGAGTCGTGCTGCGGCATCCTTGCCTGCCGCGACCGTGTCGACGGCTTCTTCGTGCAACGTCGGGAGCTGCTCGGCGAGCCCAGCCTCGCTCATCGCGTCGACCCAGCCGCCCCTGCGTTCGTCGCCCGTGCCGGAGCCCTCCGGCCAGCCGACGAAGCCGATGCGCCTGAGCCCTCGTTGCAGCAGCGATTCGGTCGCTGCACGCACCCCTGCGCGGCCATCCACGTCTACCCACGCGTGCCGCGGGTCGTTCATGTCGTCGATGCCCCACGGCCGTCCGAACGTGACGAACCGCTGCTCGTGCTCGATGAGCCACTCGGTGCGCGGGTCGCCGTGGAACGTCGAGGTCAGCACGAAGGCGTCGACGTCGGAGCCATCTAACAGTCGTCCGAACTGTCTGATCTCGTCTTCCGGCCCGGTGGCGGTGAAGAGCAGGATGCGCAGGCCGACGTCATCCGCCTGCTCGGTGAGGGCGTGCAGAAACCTGTCGAGCACCGAGCCCGAGATGCCGTCGAGCATGGGATCGAGGCGGATGCCGATGGTCGAGCTCTTCTGCGTGCGAAGTCGTCTGGCGGAGGCGTGCGGGCGGTATCCGAGTCGGTCGATCGCCTCGAGCACCCGCTCCCTGGTGTCGGGGCGAACGATCGCGGGGGAGTTCAGCACGTTCGAGACCGTCTGCCGGGAGACCCCGGCGGCCAGCGCGACGTCGTGCACGGTGGGTAGTCGCGACATCGGCACTCCTCTCGTCCGCCGGCGTTCCGGCATCCCTACGACCCCGACATCCAGTCGGCGCCGGCGGCCCTTACGTCCCCAAGGCCCGCGCCCTCCACCCGCGAGACCGCATCCCCACACCATCGCGGTGGGTTCTTCCTGCGTCTCGGCGTGGAGATGCAGTCTCGCGGTCAGGTACAGCGTCGGGTGGATGTCAGGTGTGGCGTCGAGTCCGGGCTCGGGGTGCGAGCCACGGGCCGTCGGCGCTCCTTGACAGTCATCCGCCGCGGGGTTAGCTTGACAGTACACGAATTTGAACGATCAAATCTGGTTTCGGGTTGATTTTTGATCGTTCTAACGCCGCGCTTCGCCCCCCAAACGCGTTCGCGCGGTCCCTGCGCACAAGGCACACATGTCCGTGCACACAAGAGAACACACAAGGAGTCACACCATGCAAAGACGCACACGATGGCTGGCATCCGCAGCGCTCGCGGTGGCAACCGCCTTCGCTCTGAGCGCCTGCGGTTCCGGGTTCGGCAGCGGCAACAGCACGTCGACGAGCGGAGCGCTCTCGTCATCGAAGAAGCCGCTGACCGTGTTGATCGGCTCGAGCGGGCCGGCGGAGACCACGGCCGTCACCAAGGCGGTGTCGGACTGGTCGAAGTCTTCCGGCACAGATGCCAAGGTGCTCGCCGCCAACAACCTCGATCAGCAGCTCGCCCAGGGATTCGCCGCCAAGAAGCCGGCCGACGTGTTCTACCTCTCCACGGGATCCCTCGCCGGCTACGCCTCCAACGGAGATCTGCTCTCCTACGGCGACAAGCTCTCCAACAAGAGCGACTTCTACCCGAGCCTCGTGAAGTCGTTCACCTACGACGGGCAGCTCTACTGCGCACCGAAGGACTTCTCGACGCTGCAGCTCGTGATCAACACCGACATGTGGAAGGCGGCAGGCTTGACCGCCTCCGACTATCCGAAGACCTGGGACCAGCTCGAAGCGGTGGCGAAGAAGCTCACCACGTCTGGTCACATCGGGCTCAGCATGAACGGCCAGTACGAGCGCATGGGCGCCTTCATGGTGCAGGCGGGCGGCAACCTGATGAACGCGGACAGCACCAAGGCGACCGCGAACAGCCAGGCCAACGTCGACGCACTCACCTACCTGAAGAAGCTGCTCAACGAAGGAGTCATGAAGACCGCGAAAGACCTCGGTGAGGGTGATGGCGGCCAAGCGCTCGGATCGGGCAAGGCAGCCATGACCGTCGAGGGCAACTGGGTGCAGGGCGAGCTGTCGAGCGACTTCCCCAACGTGAAGTACGCGGTCGTGCAGCTGCCTGCCGGTCAGGCGGGCACGGGCACCCTTCAGTTCACCAACTGCTGGGGCATCTCCGCTGACAGCCCGAACCAGAAGGCGGCCCTCGCTCTGGTCGAGCAGCTCACCACCAAGCAGGACCAGCTCGCCTTCTCGAAGGCGTTCGGCGTGATGCCGTCGATCAAGTCGGCTGCATCGGAGTGGAAGAGCGAGAACCCCGCGGCGGCCGCATTCCTCGACGGCGCAGCGTACGCGAAGGGTGTGCCGACGGCGAAGGGCTCTGCGGATGTCGTCACCAACCTCGACTCGCAGCTCGAGAGCCTCAAGACGAGCGATCCGAAGACGATCCTCGACCAGACCCAGAAGAACCTCCAGGCGCTGCTGAAGTAGTGCCATGACCACCACAATCCGACCTCATCGCGCCGGCGCCGGGAGCACCGACCCCGGGCATCCGGGCTCGGGGAAGCCGGGTCGCCGGCATCCCCGCTCCGGACACTCGGGCATCCGGCGCGGTGAGGCGGCGTCGGGGTGGCTGTTCACCGCCCCGATGCTCATCCTGCTGGGGCTCTTCCTCGTCATCCCCGTGCTGATGGCGCTGTGGGTCAGCTTCTCCGACTGGGGAGGCAACGGCAGCCCGTTCTCGGGCAATGTGCACTTCGTCGGCACGGCGAACTACCAGACCATCCTCAGCGGCGGCGGCCTCGCTGAGCAGAACTTCGGCACGTCGCTGCGCAACAACGCCTGGTACGTGGTGCTCGTCGTGCCGATCCAGACCGCCGTCGCGCTGTTCCTCGCCGTCATGGTCAACCGGGCGGTGCTGCGAGGGCGCGGCTTCTTCCGCACGGCGTTCTACTTTCCGTCCGTGACGAGCTCCGTCGCGATCACCGTGTTGTGGCTGTTCCTGTTCAGCACGACGGGCGCGATCAACAAGGCGCTCTCCTGGGTCGGGATCAACGGGCCGAACTGGTTCAACGATCCGGACGGCATAGTGCACCTGTTCCTCGGCCTGTTCGGAGTGCAGACCGGACCCGCCGCGCTCACCTCGAGCGGCTTCCTCGGCATCACCTGGTGGGACTGGTTGGCCGGCCCGTCCGTGGCGATGTCGGCGTTCATCCTGATGGCGATCTTCACCACGAGCGGCACGTTCATGCTGCTGTTCATCGCCGCGCTGCAGAACCTCGGCGGCGACATCCAGGAGGCTGCGATGATCGACGGCGCGAACGGGTGGCAGCGCTTCTGGCGCATCACCCTTCCACAGCTGCGCCCGACGCTGTTCACGGTGCTCACCCTCGGGCTGATCGGATGCTGGCAGGTCTTCGACCAGATCTACACCGGCACTCAGGGCGCCCCGGCGAACACGACGCTGACGCCCGCCTACCTCTCGTACACGTCAGCGTTCACGAACCAGGCGTGGGGCCAGGGCGCGGCGATCGCGTTCATCCTGTTCGTCATCATCGTGGCGTTCACGATCTTGCAGCGCTGGATTCTGCGAGAGCGCAAGGTCTCGAAGCGTCGCATGCGCCCCTATCTGCCGAACACCACGACCCAGCGAGAGACGACGCTTCAGGGAGGCGTGCGATGAGCGCCGGCATGGATGTCAGAACTTTGCCGATCACGACGGCCGCGACGGGAACACCGTGGCGCCGCAGGCGCAGACCGCGCTCGCGCAGGGCCATCATCGCCACCTCGGTGATCTACGCGATCCTCGTCGTGCTCGCGATCGTCTACATCTATCCGTTCCTGCTGCAGGTCACGACCGCCTTCAAGACCGACGCGGACGCCACGGCCAATCCGGTCGCGCTGATTCCCGTGCCGTGGAGCACGGCGGCGCTCAAAGAGCTCTTCGCCAACTCGGATTTCCCGATCTGGTTCATGAACTCCGCGATCGTGACGATCATCGTGACCCTCGGCAGGGTGTTCTTCGACTCCCTCGCCGGATACGCGCTCGCCAGGCTGCACTTCCGCGGTCGGAACGTGGTGTTCGCGGGCCTGGTCGCCGTGATGGCCGTACCGGCCGTTGTACTGATGATCCCGAAGTTCCTGGTGATCAACCAGATCGGCATCTACGACTCGTACACCGGCATGATCCTGCCGCTGCTCGTCGACGCCGCGGGCGTCTTCATCATGAAGGGGTTCTTCGAGTCCATCCCCGTGAGCGTCGAGGAGCAAGCCCGCATCGACGGCGCAGGCACGTTCCGCCTGTTCTGGTCGGTCGTGCTGCCGATGGCGCGGCCCGCGCTCATCACGATCATCATCCTGTCGTTCCAGGGCTCGTGGAACGAGTTGGAGCAATTCATCATCTCTGCGCAGAGCCCGTCGCTGACAACGCTGACGAAAGGCGTCGCCTCGCTGACCAGCGGACAGCTCGGGCAGGGCAACCAGTACCCGCTCAAGCTGGCGGCCGCCGCGATCATGACCATCCCCGTCGCAGCGATGTTCTTCGTCTTCCAGCGCCGCATCATGAACAACAGCGAGGGCGCGGTGAAGGAGTAGCGCCGCCACAGCGTCAGCCTCACGCCCACTCGCAGACCGACCTCCGAAGGAAGCCATGCCCCACAACCGCCAGCCGCTGCTGAACGACCAGATCATCGTGCTGCGGGCGCCGACCCAAGTGTGGTCCGACCACACGGGAGATGTCGGTGCCGCGGACATCCACGGCCTGTACCACGGGGATGTGCGGGTGATCTCGGGCGTGACGTTGACCGTGGACGGCGAGCGGCCCGAGTGGATCTCGGTTGCGCCGCGCGGGGCATCCGTCACGACCTTCACCGGGGTGGTGCGGGGTCTCGACGGGGAAGGCGCCGACCCGCGGGTGCGTATCGACCGCGAGCGGGTCGCGACGACGGATGCCGTCGAGGAGCGCATCGTCGTGCGATCGGCACGCGGGGTATCCCTGCCGGCTCGCGTCGAGGTGGCACTCGCGCCGGCGTTCACACCGATGCAGGACGTGAAGGCGGGCATCCATCTGGCGCGCCAGTGGAGCACGACGGCGAGCGAGGATGGCGTCACGTGGTCGAACGCCACGACGACCGCTGTGCTGCGTGCGCCCGGCGCGAAGGTGAGCACGGCGAGCGCCGACACCGAGGTCGCGTGGTCGATCGAGGTGCCGCCGCACGGCACGGTCGAGCTCGGCTGGAGGGTTGCGATGACGGACGCGTCGCCCGTCGTGGCCGGAACCTCCCGACCGCCGGTGTGGGAGGGCTTCGCCGCCCGGACCGGTGACCGGCGGCTGGACCGCTGGGTGACGGCGGCCCTCTCGGACCTCGACGCGCTGCGGATGACGACGGCACGGTCATCCGATGACGAGTTCTTGGCCGCGGGGGCACCGTGGTTCTTCACCCTCTTCGGCCGGGACTCGATCTGGGCCGCACGGTTCCTGTTGCCGGTGTCGGTCGAACCCGCACTGTCGACCTTGCGCGTGCTCGCCGCATTCCAAGGGACGCGCGACGACCCCCGGACCGCCGAGCAGCCCGGCAAGATCATGCACGAGCTGCGAGCCGGTTCGTTCGCCCTTCCCGAGGGCGTCACGCTGCCGCCGCTGTACTACGGCACGATCGACGCGACCCCGCTGTGGGTGTGCCTGCTGCACGACGCGTGGGCCTGGGGTGCGCCCGACGCGGACATCCTGCCGCTGTTGCCCCACCTGGAGGCCGCCCTCGCCTGGATGCGCGACAGTGGCGACAGCGACGGCGACCGTTTTCTGGAGTACGTCGACACGACCGGACACGGACTCGCGAACCAGGGGTGGAAGGACTCGGGCGACTCGATCCAGTGGCGCGATGGCACTCTCGCCGAGGGCCCGATCGCGCTCTGCGAGGTGCAGGCCTACGCCTACGAGGCCGCCATGCACGGCGCGGACCTGCTCGAGCGCTTCGGTCGGGATGCAGACGGATGGCGCGACTGGGCCCATCGCCTGAAGGAGCGCTTCCGCGAAGAGTTCTGGGTCGACGGACCGAGCGGCAGATATCCGGCCGTCGCGCTGGATGCCCGCAAGCGGCCCGTCGACTCGCTCACCAGCAACATCGGGCATCTGCTCGGCACGGGCATCCTGTCTGCTGACGAAGAGCGGATCGTCGCGGACCTCGTCACGTCGCCACGGCTGGACTCGGGGTTCGGCCTGCGCACGCTGTCGACCGACGCGGCCGGATTCTGGCCGCTCAGCTACCACGGCGGCTCCGTGTGGACGCACGACACCGCCATCGCCATCAGGGGCCTCGCCCGCGCCGGCATGCCCGAGCGAGCGGAGGGCCTGATCGAGGGGCTGCTTCGCGCGGCGGAGCGCTTCGACTTCAGGATGCCCGAGCTTCACTCCGGCGACGCCGCCTCAGACACCCCTGCGCCGGCGCCCTATCCCGCGGCATGCCGTCCGCAGGCGTGGTCGGCCGCCGCCGCCATCCAGGTGCTGGCCGTCCGCGAGGGCCTCCGGCCCCATCGGGGCTGAGACCCTCTGCCGCCCGAGCGCCGTAGTGATCGCGCTCTCCGCGCGGACACCGAATGAATACGTCGGTATTCGTCGCACCCTTCGGTATTCCGGGGCGCCGGGAGTAGGGGCGCAGCGGAGCGCGACGTCAGAGCTGGGCCATGATGTGGCGCGCGATGATGCGGCCGGAGCGGTTCGCACCGATCGTCGACGCGTAGGGGCCGTAGCCGGCGAGGAAGATGCGGGCGTCGGTCCAGACCTGTCCGGACTCGACGGTGACGCCGCCCTGCTTCTCGCGCAGCTTGAGCGGAGCGAGGTGACGCAGTTCCGGGCGGAACCCGGTGGCCCAGATGATGGCGTCCGCCGGGGTGAAGGAGTCGTCGCCCCAACGCACGCCGTCCGGCTCGACGCGCTCGAACATCGGGCGCTCCTTGAGCAGCCCGCGCGAGATGCCTGCCGCGATTTTGCGGGTGAGCGGAACGCCGGTGGTGCTCACGATGCTGGGGAGGGCTCGGCCGGCGCGTGCTGCGGCGTCCGCTTCGCGCACCGCCGCGACGCCACCCTCGATCGTCGGTTCGGGCTCCGTGGTGAAGTCGATGGGGCGACGGGATGCCCACGACACGACATCCGCCACATTCTCGAGTTCGAGAAGGAAGCCGACCGCGCTGGTTCCGCCACCGACCACGACGACGTTCTGACCGCGGAACTCCTCGGCGGAGATGTACCCGTTGGTGTGTACATGCCGTCCGCGGAATGTACATGCGCCCGGGTAGTACGGCACGAACGGCGAGCCCCACGTTCCCGTCGCATTCACCAGAACCTGAGCCGCCGTCTCACCCTCGGAGTGCTGCACGACGAGGTCAGCGCCTTGGTTGACGACAGATGAGACAGTGACCGGACGACGCACCTGAAGACCGAAGTGATCCTCATAGCGGCGGTAGTAGCCCGCGACGATGTCCTTGGCGGGGAGAGTGCGATCGGCGGTGTCGAAGCTGATGCCGAGCTCCTGCATACCCGGCAGGTCGTGCACCTTGTGTGCACTGCCGAGGCGGAGGGCGTCCCATCGGAATTGCCATGCACCGCCCGTGCCAGGGCCGCGGTCGTAGATCACGAAGTCGACGCCGGGTTCCAGCTGAAAACGCTTGAGGTAATACGCGACGGCGAGCCCAGCTTGACCCGCGCCGATGACCACCACCTGGGCGCGTTCAGACACTGGGGACACGATATATCCCATCACGCATGACTGTGAACGACTACCCAGGCTGAGCATGGCCTGCATGCTAAACTGGTCGCTAGTTTTCAATCCCTGTTCTCCCACCCGGTTGAGCGTGATCCGCCCCGGGCCTGTCATCGTGAGGGGGTCTCGCATGGGGCGCGGCCGTCAGAAGGCAAAGCACACCAAGATCGCGCGCGAGCTGAAGTCCTACAGCCCGTCGGTCGACTACGACCAGCTGGAGCGCGAGCTCACCGGTCACTCCCACAACGACGACCGCTATGCGGCGTGGGAGGACTACGAGCCCGAGAGTCGCTCAGACGACTACCAGGAGCGTTCGGCGGGCTGAGCCTCGAGCACATCGCGGCGCGCATCCCATCGGGGTGCGCGCTTTGCGTTGCGCCGTCTGCGCTGCGCGGCCCGCGACGTCCACCGGCGCGGCATCCTCCCGCGAACCACCACCTTGTCGTCGAGCCACCACCTTCGCCGCGCGGTTTCGGTGGTGGCTCGACGCTCGGGTGGTGGCTCGACGCTCGGGTGGTGGCTAGAGCCAGCCGTTCGCTGAGGCCTGGGCCGCGGCATCCGCTCGGTTGCGGGCCCCGGTCTTGCCGATCGCCGCTGAAAGGTGGTTGCGCACCGTGCCCTCCGAGAGGTGCAGCTCCCTGGCGATCTCGTTGACGGAGCCGCCACGCAGCGCCACCCGCAGCACCTCGGTCTCACGCTGGGTGAGCGGTGAGGTTCCGGATGCCAGCGACTCGGCCGCGAGCGCCGGATCGACGACTCGCAGACCCTGGGCGACGCGACGCACGGCATCCGCAAGCTGAGCCGCAGGGGTGTCCTTCACGACGAACCCGCTCGCGCCGGCCTCCATCGCCCGGCGCAGATAGCCGGGTCGGCCGAACGTCGTGACGATGAGCGACCGGCACTGCGGCAGCCTCTTGTGCAGCAGCTCGGCGACCGCAAGGCCGTCCAGCCCCGGCATCTCGACATCGAGCAGGGCCACCTGGGCATTCGAGTCGCGCGCGGCATCCAGCACCTCGTCGCCGCGCCCGACCTGCGCCACCACCGTGAGGTCGCTCTCCAGCTCGAGCAGTGCGGCGAGAGCTCCGCGCACGAGTGCCTGGTCGTCGGCCAGCAGGAGCCGGATCGGGTCGCTCATTCAGCCCTCACCGCGATCAGCGTGCCGCCGTCTTCGCTCGGTTCGATCGTCAACGTTGCGCCGACCGCTGCGGCGCGTTCCCTCATGCCGGCGAGCCCGTGTCCGTTGCTCTGCGCTCCGCCCGGCGCATCACCGTGCGTGCCGTTCGCTGCGCGGCTCGCCGTCGCCGGCATCCCTCTGCCATCGTCGCCGATCATGATGGCGCGTCGCTCAAGACCGACCCAGCAGTTCTTCGCAGCGGAGTGCCGCACCACGTTCGTGATGGACTCGCGCAGCACCCAGGCGAACGCCTCGCGCAACTGAGGGGCGACGACATCGCCGGATGACGGCAGATGCGGCACGATGTCCGCGGCGACGAGCGCTGCGTGTGCTGCCGAGAGCTCGGTCTCCAGCGTCATGGCGCGGTAGCCGGCGACGGATGCCCTCAGGTCGGCGAGCGCGGACCGCGACAACCGCTCGATGTCCGCGAGCTCTTCCTCGGCGCGACGCGGATCGCGCGCGACGAGCTTGCGCGCCAACTCGCTCTTCACCGTGACCACGGTGAGCGAGTGCCCGAGCACGTCGTGCATGTCACGGGCGAAACGCTCCCGCTCGTCCACCACGGCGAGGCGCGCGATCTCGCTCTGGGCATCCCGCAGGCGTCTGATCGCCTTGATCTGCTGACCGAACGCGAACATCATGATCGAGATCGACGCCGTCAACGCCGCCGCGTACCAGTACTCGACGAACGAGTCGGTCGCCGCGAGCACGACGAGCTGCGCGCCAACCACCACAGTGATGACGGTCACGGTGAGGGCGGTGGGGAGCCAGCTCATCGCGGCCATGATCGGCACGTACATCCACAGCCAGATCGTGTTGACGCCGATCAGCGGGAACGCGAGGCAGGTGTAGGCGAAGAAGACGGCGAATGCCACCGCCGCGACCTGCCAACGCCGGCCCCACAAGAGTGGTGGGAGCACGACGTAGGCGGCGGCGAGCACCACGATGTGGATCGTCAGCAGAGTTCCGGTGACCGGGTCTGCCCCGCTCGCCCAGGTGAGGATGATCGGGATCGAGAGATACGCCAGCCCCCAGAGCGAGCCGAAGTACCACTTGCGGGCGCCCGGTGCGAACACCCGGGCGACGGCATCCCGCCACGCCGCGGCGAACGGATGTCCGTCCGCCGCGACTGCACCGCTGCCGCTCGCCATGGTGTTCAGCGTAGAGGTGGCGCTCACTGCCGGGCAGCGTCGCGGCGGTAACGCCAGACGATGAAGGCGCCGAGCACGATGGTCCAGGCCAGCAGCACCAGCGCGGGCTCCATCACGTCGCCGGAGAGATGGGCGCCCATCTGGCCGAGCCGGTTCAGCCAGTACGACGGCACGACCTGGGCGATGTTGGTCATCCACGACGGCATGACCGACAGCGGAACCCACAGCCCGCCGAGGATCGCCATGCCGAGGAAGATCACCATGAACAGCGGCTGTGCGAACTGCGGCTTGGCGAACTGCCCGATCAGGACGGCGATGAAGGCGAACGGGATGACCCCGAGCCACAGTCCGAGCGCGGCCATGGCCCACCCGGCCGGGCTCAGCGACGCGTGGAAGACGATCACCGAGATGACGATCAGCGCAACGATGCTCACCAGTGCTACGGCCAACGCGGCAACGACCTTGGAGATCAGGTAGCCCATGCCGCTGAGCGGGGTGAGCCGCAGCTGGCGGTTCCAGCCGACGGATCGCTCGGTCACGATCGTGAAGGCCTGACCGAGCGCAGCCATCATGCCGCCGTAGCCGGCCATCTGCACGGTGGTGACGACGATCCACGGGAGTCCCGTCGACGGGTCGACCTGGCCGCCCGCCCCGTAGATGCTGCCGAAAAGCAGCAGCATGACGAGCGGCACGACGAACGTGAAGACGGTGTTGCGCACGTTCTTCAGCTGACGGAGGGACTCCAGTCCCAGGTATGCGATGCTCATGAGCGGTCTCCGATCAGCGCGGTGTCGGCGGTTTTCAGGCTGGTGTCTGCGGTTTCGAGATGCGCGCCTGCGGCGCGTTCCGGGGCCGGCGGGGTGTCGCGGGCCTGGGTGAGGGCGAGGAAGGCGTCATCCATCGAATGCGCCGTGACCTCAATGTCGTGCAGGTCGGCGTGGTGCGACAGCAGGGTGCGAAGGGCGGCATCCGAGTCGTCGCTCACCACGGTGAGCACGTCGCCGCGGTGGTCGACGCTGCGCACTCCGGGCAGCTCGTACAGCTCGGCCTCGATCTCGGCGCTCCACGCGAAGTCGAAGGATGCCCGGATGCGGCGGCCACTCACGACCGCTTTCACCTCACCAGGGGTCCCGTCGGCGACCACGCGCCCAGCCGACATCATCACGATGCGGTCCGCGTAGGCATCCGCCTCGTCGAGGTAGTGGGTGGCGAAGACGACAGTGCGACCGGCATCCGTGAACTCCCGCATGGACTGCCAGAAGGTGCGACGCGCCTCGACATCCATCGCCGCGGTCGGCTCGTCGAGGATGAGCAGGTCGGGGTTCGACACAATGGCGACCGCGAACCGCGCCCGCTGCATCTGCCCACCGGAGAGCTTGCTCACCTTCTGCTTGGCGATCTCGGTGCACTTGGCTCGCTCGAGCGCCTCCTGCACACTGAGCGGATGCCTGTGCGCCGCGGCGATCAGCGCGACCGACTGTGCGACGGTCATGGTCGGCAGCAACGCGCCGCCCTGCAGCATGGCGCCGACGCGGCCGGTCTCGATCGCCGCGCGGGGTGTGCCGCCGAACAGCTCGGCCTCCCCGGCGGTGGGCGTAGCGAGTCCCAGCACCATGTCGATCGTCGTGGACTTGCCCGCGCCGTTCGGCCCGAGCAGCGCGACGACCTCGCCGGGCTGAATGGAGAGGTCGATGCCGTCGACCGCGGTGAGAGGCCCGAACGTTTTGCTCAGGCCCGTGAGGCGGATGGCCGCGGGCTCGCTGCGCTGTGCAGTCGGGGCCCCGGTGGCTGGTGTCGTGTTCACGCTTCCCATCGAAGCGGAACCTGGATGCCTGCGCATCCGTCGCCCATCACGTCGCGGAGGTGACATTTGTCACCCAGACGCCGCCAGGCTCCGTCCACCACTTGCCGGCCCCCCGGCCTGTGCCTGCCGGAAATCGGAGATATGCGGCTTACCCCGGCGTGTCGGCCTCCGGGGACGGCGTGTCGCGGCGAATCTCCGAGATTGGGCCGCGGCGCGCCCAGCCCGCTCAGTCGGCGAAATCCCCAACCAGCTGCACGGCGCCGCCGTCGACGCCCTTGGCGCCCTGCTCGTAGCCGGCGAGGTCGTGCTCGCTCGTGGAGACCGCGCCCACCTGCCACGCGGGGATGCCGTCGACCGCGAGGGTCGAGACGATGGATGCCGCGGCATTCGCCTCGACGACGGCGAAGAAGCCGATGCCGAGGTTCCAGGTGCCCTCGGCGCTCTGAAGCGTCGTGCCGGCGAGGTCGCTCAGCACGCGGAACACCGGCGAAGGTGACCAGGTCGAGCGGTCGACATCCACCCAGGACCCGCGCGGCAGCACGCGGGCGAGGTTGGCCGCGATGCCGCCACCCGTGACGTGGGACAGGGCGTGCACGGATGCCCCGCTCGGCGAAGCCAGCACCCTCAGCAGCGGCGCGGTGTACAGCCTGGTGGGCTCGAGCAGCGTCTCGCCGACGACACCGCCGAATTCATCGAGCCGATCGGTGAACGCGATGTCGCGCTTGGCGAGAATGTGCCTCACCAGCGAGTAGCCGTTCGAGTGAAGACCGGAGCTGCCGAGCGCGAGCACGACATCGCCGTTCCGCACCTTCTCAGGGCCGAGCACGGCGTCCGCCTCGACGACACCGGTCGCCGCGCCGGCGACGTCGTAATCATCGGGACCGAGGAGCCCCGGATGCTCGGCCGTCTCTCCTCCGACGAGCGCGGTTCGCGCCTCGGAGCAGGCCGCGGCGATGCCGCGCACGATGTCGGCGATGCGTTCAGGGACGACCTTGCCGCACGCGATGTAGTCCGTCATGAAGAGCGGGCGGGCACCGACCACGACGATGTCGTCGACCACCATGCCGACCAGGTCTTGCCCGATGGTGTCGTGCTTGTCGAGGGCCTGTGCGATCGCCACCTTGGTGCCGACCCCGTCGGTCGAGGTCGCCAGCAGCGGATGACGGTAGGAACGCAGTGCCGATGCGTCGAACAGGCCGGCGAAGCCGCCGACGCCGCCCAGCACTTCCGGCCCATGGGTCTTGGCCACCGCGGACTTCATGAGCTCGACGGCGAGGTCGCCCGCCGCCGTGTCGACGCCGGCCTCGCGGTACGTGCTGGTGGAGTTCTCGGTCACCAGAACAGCTTAAGTGCGGCGGGGACCGCATTCCCCTGCGTGCGCTCGGTCGAGGCGATCGGTACCGGTAGCCTTACGGCCGCTGAAAGTGCGGAAAGGGCCCTTCGAGCCGGGCGATCGCGACCTTGATGCCGACGAGCTCTTCCTTGATGCCGGCCACGTCAGCATCAAGCGTCGCCAGCCGCGCATCCATCACCCTCGTCTGCCGGGCGAGCATTCCCGCCACGCCGCCCAGCACCGTCAGGGTGAAGGCGAACAGCGCGACGATCATGCCGATCACGTCAGGGGACACAAACACCCTGCCATTCTGCCCACCACCTCGGCGAGCCGCCACTGCTGACGCTACGGACATCGGCCGGACGGCAGGCTCCAAGCCGCCTCAGTGGTGCACAGCTTCACGGGGTTGGAAACTGTGGGCGCAGAGTTCAACCCGCAGCGCCTAGTGCCGCGGCGGCGATGGCTGCCACAGCGACGCCGACGGCTTCCTCGAAGCGGGCGTCCGGCGGGGCTCCGAATCCGACGACCATGGCGGGGCGACGCGTTGACGGCTCGTCCGTGCCGCCGGCCCAGTAGGTCTGCAGCCCTTCGAGACGAAGACCTGAGGATGCCGCCCGCTCGGCGACATCCGCTTCCTCGACGCCATCGGGGAGGTCGAGCAACGAGTGCAGCCCGGCGGCCATGCCGATGAGGCGGGCGGTGGGCATCCGCTCGTGCAGCACCTCTTCCACATGCTCGCGGCGAGCGCGATAGCGCAGGCGGGATGCCCGCACCGTGCGGTCGTACCCTCCCGCGTCGATGAACGCCGCGAGCGCGAGCTGGGTGATGGCATCCGTCGCCCCGCCGGCGAGACGTCGTTGCTCGAGCACCGGCTCGACGAGCGCAGAGGGAAGAACGCACCAGCCGAGGCCGATCGCCGGTGCGAGTGCCTTGCTGGCCGTTCCCGCGTAGACCACGTGTTGCGGCGCCAGCGCCTGCAGCGCGCCGATCGCTCGCCGGTCGAAGCGGAACTCGCCGTCGTAGTCGTCCTCGATCACGATGCCACCCGTGCGTTCCGCCCAGCGCACGACGGCGGCGCGGCGGGCGGCGCTCAACGCGACGCCGGTCGGGAACTGGTGCGCAGGCGTCAGCAGAACCGCGTCGACGCCGAGTTCGTCGAGACGGTCGACGACTGCTCCTTGGTCATCCACCGACAACGACACCGGCAGCAGTCCCGCGTCGGAGAGGATCTCTCGGTGCAGCGCGTGCCCATACTCCTCGACGGCGATGCGACGCGCGCCCCTCCTCGCCAGCGCACGCGTGACCAGCCCGAGCGCACCGCCGAAGCCAGGGGTGATGACGAGCTGGTCCGGCGATGCCCAGACCCCCCGGGCACGGGCGAGGTACGCGGCGAGCGCCGCCCTCGCGACCTCGACACCGCGCGGATCCTGGTAGCCGAGCGTGGGCGCCGGCGCGTTCGCGAGCGCGGTGCGCACCGCGGCGGCCCACGCCGCGCGCGGGAAACCGGAGATATCCGGGATGCCGCCACGCAGGTCGAGCCGGAACGTGCGCTCGGCCGGCGGTCGCGTCTCTGCGGCGGGCGCGAACGTGCGATCGACGACGCTCGTGCCGGACCCGACGCGTGCCTCGAGCCACCCCTCCGCCACCAACCGCGAGTATGCCTCCGCCACGCTGTTGCGCGCGATGCCGAGATCGCGCGCCAGGCTCCTGGATGCCGGCAGCCGGGTTCCCGTCGCCAGCCGTCCGTCGCGGATGGCCGTGCGCACGGCATCCTCGAGCGACGCGGCCTTGCGGCGCGGGTCGATCGCAAGGTGGAGATCCAATCCGGAATTGGCCCAGTCGTTTCTCATGTCATTGGACATTAGCAAGGGTCCACGTGGTCCGTAGCGTGATGGGCATGACAGAGAACACCAGCAGCAACACGATCACAGCCACCGCCATCGCCCCCGCTCGTCGCCTCGATTTCGACGGCCTCGTCCCAGCCTTCTCCCGTGCGGTGAGCGCGCTGGACGACGCCGCGATCGCGGAGCTCGACCGCACCGGCATCGACCTGGGCATCCGCGAGCTCGTGCGCTTGCGGGCATCCCAGCTGAACGGATGCTCGTACTGCGTCGACACCCACACGAGCGCGGCGCAGTCCGCGGGCGAGCCGCTGCAGCGCATCGCTGCCGTGGCCGTCTGGCACGAGTCGAACTTCTTCACCGCGGCCGAACGCGCAGCCTTCTCCCTCACGGACGCGGTGACCCGCCTCTCCGAGACGCACGTGCCCGACGACGTGGTCGCTGAGGCTCGCGCCCACTACAGCGACGAGCAGGTCGCGGCACTCCTCGCCTTGCTCGTCTCCATCAACGCCTGGAACGAGATCGGGGTGACCGCTCGCTGCTGGCGTCCGCGCCTGGCGCGCTGAGCGGCTGCGCCGGCGGGTCGCCTCCAGCAGGACCGCCTCGTTGCTGCGCCACGTGCGCTCTAGTGCGCCAGCCGGAGTGGCGCACTAGAGCGCACATGGCGCAATTGCCGGCGCGGGACCGCCAGCAACTCCCTACTGGTTCGCCACCCCGATCCGCCCCTGGAGGTACTGCTCCCACGTCTGCACACCACGCTCGGCCCCGTTCGACAGGATCGCGTCGCTCAGCACCGCTTTCGCGCCTTTGCCGGGCAGCCCGATCGAGACGATCCAGCGGCGCTTGCCGACGCGCTTCAGGTAGGCGCGCTCCAGCTCGTGGGACGTGTGCACCTCCGGCCCTCCGAACTCCGGCACGTACCCCGCAGGCTCACCCTCGGCGAGCGCGACGAGTCGCTCCGCGACCTCTTCGGCGGCGACGGGCTGAACGCGCATCCGCTTCGGAAGAGGGATGACCGGCAACTTCGCCGCAGCCTCCGCGACGACGAACGCGAGGGTGTGGAACTGGGTCGCTCGTAGCGTGGTGAACGGGATGCCGGACGACTCGATCGCCAGCTCGCCCTCGCGCTTCTGTGCGAAGTACTCGAACATCGCGTGATCCGCCCTCGAGTGCACGGGGATGCGATCCGCTCCCGCCACCGAGATGTACACGAGGTGCCTCACGCCGGCCGTGCGAGCCGCAGCGACCAGGTTGCGCGCCTTGTCGCCATCGCCCTTCTGGCTGCCCGCGCAGTGCACGACAGTGGCGACTCCGGCGACGGCATCCTGAATGCCTTCGCCCGTGTCGAGGTCGCCCTTCAGGTACTCGACGTCGTCGCGCGGCCCCGTTCCGCGACGGCTGACGACACGCACAGGATGCCCGTGCCGACGCAACAGCTCGACGACGAGCGACCCGAGCGTGCCGGCCCCTCCTGTCACAAGCACAAGCCCTGTGCCGCTGTCGGCTTCGAGCGGTGTGGAGTCACCCTGATCGGGGATGGACGGTGTCATGGTCTGATGCCTCTCTGTTTCTGTTGTTCTGCTCTGCGATCCTGCTTCTCGTTCTGCCTACACACTCACGATGCGCGGGCCGAGCAGAATGTGACAGGTGACCGACACGCCCAGCCGACTGAACAATGCATTCGCGGCGATGCGGCCACGGCTCCGTTCGCTCGCCTACCGCATGCTCGGGTCCTTCGCGGATGCCGACGACGCCGTGCAGGAAACCTGGCTGAAGGCGTCGCGGGCGGATGTCGCCGACGTGCGCAACCTGGACGCCTGGCTCACCACGGTGGCCGGCCGCGTCTGCCTGATGATGCTGCGCTCCAGGGCCACCCGCAGGGAGACGCCGTTGGATACCGACCCGTCGGCGGCAGAGACGACGCGAATTCCCGACGCGACAATCGTGTCGGCCGAGCGCACGCCCGAGAGCGAGGCAGTGGCATCCGAGTCGATCGGACTGGCGATGCTCATCGTTCTGCAGACCCTCACGCCGGACGAGCGCCTCGCGTTCGTGCTGCACGACACGTTCGCGGTGCCGTTCGACGAGATCGCCGACATTCTCGGTTCCACGCCGGCAGCGGCACGCCAACTCGCCAGTCGCGCACGGGCCAAGGTGCGAACCGCGCCGACCCCCGACCCCGATCGACGCAGGCAGCGCGCGGCCGTCGACGCGTTCTTCGCCGCCGCACGGGAGGGCGACTTCGACGGGTTGCTCAAGGTGCTGCATCCCGACGTCGTGCTGCGGTCGGACGGCGGCGCGCTGCGGGCATCGGCCACCGCCGTGCTGCGCGGACCGCGGGCCATCGCGAGCCAGGCCGTCATGTTCACGTCGCTGTCTCCGTATCGCCGCCCGGCGTGGATCAACGACGCAGCCGGGGTCGCGATCGTCGGGCCGCACGGTCCGATCTCGGTCATGGCGTTCACGGTCGTGGATGACCGGGTCGTCGAGATCCAGGTGATCGCCGACCCCGAGCGGTTGCCCGGGTTGCTGCCGGAGGATCTGCTCAGCTGACGCCAGGCTCCGACATCCTGCTCAGGTTTCGACCAGCCGACGCCCAGGCGCGCGCATGAGAGACTGGACGGACCCGGAATCGCGGGCGCAATCCCCACCCTCAGGAGCACACTTCCAGCATGTGCGGCATCGTCGGCATCGTCTCGACCGAGGCGGTCAACCAACTGGTCTACGACAGCCTCCTTCTTCTGCAGCACCGTGGTCAGGACTCGACCGGAATCGCGACAGCCGAGGGCAGCACGTTCCACATCCACAAGGCGAAGGGCCAGGTGCGCGAGGCGTTCCGCACCAGGGACATGCGCTCGCTGCTCGGCACGATGGGACTCGGGCACGCCAGGTACGCCACGAGGGGCGACGCGGCGAACGAGCAGGAGGCTCAGCCGTTCTACGTGAACGCGCCGTACGGCATCATCCTGGTGCACAACGGAAACCTCACGAACACGCGCGAGCTCGCCGACGAGCTCTTCCACATCGACCGCAGGCACGTGAACTCCACGAGCGACACCGAGATGCTGCTCAACGTGCTCGCCACGGAGTTGCAGGGACAGATCTCCGGCCTCGAGTTCGACCCTGAGCAGGTGTTCAAGGCCGTCTCGCAGGTGCACGAGCGGGTCGAAGGCGCATACGCGGCGATCGCGATGATCGCGGGCCAAGGGCTGCTGGCGTTCCGCGATCCGTTCGGCATCCGCCCGCTCATCCTCGGCCGCAAGCCCGCAGGACTGGTCGGCGACGAGTGGATCGTCGCATCGGAGTCCGTGGTGCTCGAAGCGCTCGGCTACGAGGTCGTTCGGGATGTCGCACCGGGCGAAGCAGTCTTCATCACTCTGAGCGGCGAGCTGTACTCGAAGCAGTGCGCGAAGAACCCCGTTCTGGTGCCGTGCTCGTTCGAGTACGTGTACCTCGCACGTCCGGACTCCGTCATGAACGGCATCTCGGTGTACGAGGCACGCCTGCGACTCGGCAACCGGCTCGCCGACACGATCGCCCGCTACGCACCGACCGGCGACATCGACGTGGTGATGCCTATTCCCGACTCGTCGAGACCCGCGGCATCCCAGGTCGCCCAGAAGCTCGGAATCGAATACCGCGAGGGCTTCTACAAGAACCGCTACGTCGGCCGCACGTTCATCATGCCGGGGCAGGCGCAGCGCAAGAAGAGCGTTCGGCAGAAGCTGAACGCCATGTCGAGCGAGTTCCGCGGCAAGAACGTGCTCATCGTCGACGACTCGATCGTGCGCGGAACGACCTCGAAAGAGATCGTCGACATGGCGAGGGCGGCCGGCGCCAACAAGGTGACGTTCACCTCAGCGGCTCCCCCGGTGCGCTTCCCGCACGTGTACGGCATCAACATGCCGAGCCGCGAAGAGCTCATCGCCGCAGGGCGCAGGATCCCCGAGGTCGCGGTCGAACTCGGCGCCGACAGCCTCATCTACCAAGAGGTGCGCGACATGAAGGATGCCATCCTCGACGGCCAGAGCCTCGTCACCGATCTGGAGATGAGCTGCTTCACCGGCGACTATGTCACCGGCACGGTCACGCCCGAGTACCTCGAGTGGGTCGAGCGCACGCAACTGTCCTGATTTTGCGCGCCGGTCCCCGCCCGGCGCGCCGCGGTCGTCTGGGCGATCGGCCGGGCGTGGTTCGCCGGCGAAGCCGCCGAATCGTGGAGCGGGTTGCGTTGTCCGTGTGGCCGGTTGGTCGGCTCGCCGGGGGTGCGCCGGGCGGATGCTTGAGGCATCCGCGGGACTTGGGGCTTGTAGGGTCGACGGGTGCAGCGGCATCCTTGGCGGCGACTCGTCGCCTGGCTCATCGACTGGGTGTGCATCCTCGTGTGGGCCGGCGTCGTCGCGGCGGTCGGTGTTCCGCTGTATCTCGCCGGCGTCACGCGCAACGTCGATGACGTCACGCTCAACGTGATCGCCGCCGCCACGATCGTCGTTCCGGTGACTCTCACCCTAGCCGCGCTCGAGTCGAGCGGATGGCAAGCCACACTCGGCAAGCGGATGCTCCGACTCCGCGTGCAGGCGCGCGACGTGGCGCGGCCATCCTTCTGGGTCGCCCTGCTGCGCAACGCCCTCAAGGTGGCACTGCCCTGGACCATCGGACATGCGGCCGTGATCGCGATCTACTCCGCCAGCACTTCAGACGCGATTCCGCCCTGGGTGTGGGTGATCACGATCGCGGCATACGCCCTGCCGATCGTCTACATCGTCGCCCTGTTCGTGCGCCGCGGGCGCACTCCCTACGACGCGGCGTCAGGCACCCGGGTCAGCCGTACCGCCGGTTGAGGAGCACGCCGAAGGCGTGCGTCTCCCGCCGGTTGAGGAGCACGCCGAAGGCGTGCGTCTCGAAACCCCGCCCCGCCGCGTCAGCTACGCGCTCGGCGGATTCGGTCGCTCGGCGGACTCGTCGCCCTCGACCTTCGCAGGCAGCTCGCCCAGGTCGGGCTGCGCCTCGTCGTCGGCCGGGCCGTCGACCTGGCGCACGTCGATACGGTCGGCGACGACGGTGCGCTCGGTGTGCTTCGTCGCTGCGGCGGCCACGATCGCTGCCAGGGCTCCGAGTCCGACTCCGATGGCGACAGCGCCCAGCAGCACGAACCCGAACACCACGTTGCGGTCGTATCCCGCCTCCTGCGGCAGTGAATACGTCGCGATGAAGGCCGCAACTGCGAACACGGCGCCGCCCAGGATCATGAAGCGGCCGTACCGCGGCGTGCGCCGCACGCGCACCTCGTGCGCCGACTCGATCGAGACCTCTTCGCGGATCGGCTCGTCGTCGGATGCCTCGCTCGACGCCTGCTCCGAATCGTCGGCTACGACGAGCTCGTCGTCGGCCGGGCTGTCGGCGGAGTCGACGGCGGGCGTGACGGGGTCGTGGGAATCGCGTGGCACGTATCCATTGTCGCGCACCGTCGTTGTACGTCTGCTCCGCTGTCATCCCGGTGCACAGCGACACGACGCGCCCACGAATCAGCGGGGCCGATTCACCGGAAGGTACGGCTCGAGGGTGGCCCGCGTGCCTGAGGCGTGCACGGCTCCCGACCCCACGGCGTCGGCCCACGTGGCGCTGCCCGTCGCGAGGGAGAGCCACGTTGCGGCATCCATCTCGATCACGTTCGGCGGAGTGCCTCTCGTGTGCCGAGGCCCCTCGACGCATTGCACAGCGCCGAACGGCGGAATGCGCACCTCGACGGTGTTGCCCGGCACCTTGTCGGCGAGCGCCTGCAGCAGGTAGCGCACGGCGGTCGCCGTGGCATCGCGCGTGGCGGATGCCTGCAACGCCGTCGACACCGCCGTCATGCCGTCAAGCTCAGAGATGCGTGCCCGTGCCATGCATCCCATTCTCGCCGTCGCCACCGACGACACCCTCGGGCGCCCGACCCGCCCTGACTACCATGGGCGGAATGAGGATTCTCGTTCTGGGCTCCGGCGCGCGGGAGCACGCCATCATCCGCGCGCTGCTCGCCGAGGATGCCGACCACGACATCACCGCCGCCCCCGGCAACGCCGGCATCGCCGCCGACGTGCGAACCATCGGTGTCGACCCGCTCGACGGCGTCGCCGTTGCATCGTACGCCGAGGCGCACGGAGTGGAGCTCGTCGTCGTCGGACCGGAGGCGCCCCTGGTCGCCGGCGTCGCGGATGCCCTCCGCGAGCGCGGCATCGCGGTATTCGGCCCGAGCAAGGCCGCCGCGCAGCTCGAGGGCTCGAAGGCCTTCGCGAAGCGCATCATGGAGACCGCCGGAGTACCGACCGGTCGCGCTGAGGTCGTCGGAACGCTCGCTGAAGCTGAAGCGACCTTGGACAGGTTCGGCGCCCCCTACGTGGTGAAGGCGAACGGCCTGGCCGCCGGCAAGGGTGTTCTGGTCACCGAGGACCGGTCTGCGGCGCTTGCACACGCGACGGAGTGGCTGGAGCACGGAACAGTGCTGGTCGAGGAGTTCCTCGAGGGGCAGGAGGTGTCGCTCTTCGTGCTCAGCGACGGCGAGCACGTGCTGCCGCTCGCCCCTGCTCAGGACTACAAGCGCCTGCTGGACGGCGATGAGGGGCCCAACACGGGAGGCATGGGCGCGTACTCGCCGCTGCCGTGGCTCGACGAGGGCTTCGTCGACGAGGTGCTCGAGACCGTCGCGCTTCCGACCGTGCGCACGATGGCCGCCGAGCAGACCCCGTTCGTCGGACTGCTCTACTGCGGCCTGATCGTGACGGATGCCGGCGTGCGCGTCATCGAGTTCAACGCACGCTTCGGAGACCCCGAGACCCAGGTCGTGCTGCCCCGGCTGCTCACGCCGCTTTCCGGACTGCTCTATGGCGCAGCGACCGGCGAGCTCGGCGGCGTGCCTCGGCCCGAGTTCGCGCTCGACGTGGCGGTCGGCGTCGTGCTGGCGAGCGAGGGGTACCCGGTCGCACCGGTGACGGGACACGCGTTGCTCGGCCTCGACGCGGCATCCGCAGATCCGGAGGTGCAGATTCTGCACGCAGCCACCGAGGTGCAGACGCTGAGCGCGGATGCCACCTCGAGCTGGGCGACCGAGTCGCTCGTCGCGACGGGAGGCCGCGTGCTGACCGCGGTGGCGCTCGGCTCCACCTTCGACGAGGCTCGCGAGCGCGCCTACCGTGCGATCGACGCGATCAAGCTCGATGGTGGCCAGTACCGCACCGACATCGCGGCCGCTGTCGCGGCATCCGCCGCGGGTTAGGGCGGCGGCTCTAGGCGCCGGCTGGCGGGTCGACCAGCAGGCCGACGCGGTCGGCGACGTAACCGTCGAAGTCGGTCGTGGCACCCGGGTCGGAAGGCGACCAGCGAACGAGGGCGTGTCCGTCCATGACCGTAAGCACTCCGGATGACCCCACGAGGCTCTCGTCGAGCGCGATCGGCTCAGCGTCGTAGTTCACGGACTCGCCCTGTGCGAAACGTCCGCGATACGCCGCGACCCGCAGCTGGCGTCTGCGCTCGGCGGACGCGGCCTGGTACGTCGGGCGTCCGGGCTCGTGCGAGCGGGTGACGGAGCCCGTCGCGTAGACGGTCGGCGGGGCATCCGCGCCGTGGTCATCCCCGCCGCCATCCGCACGGCCGCCGGTCACGCCGAGCAGGATGACGCCGAGCCGCCACACCCGACCGATGGGCCGCAGCCGCTCGGCCCGCGGGATGAGCAGCACCCGGCCGGGGGCTTCGTACTCGGCGAGCGCCTCGGTACGTGCGCCGGCCGCAGCGAGCCGGGCAGTGGCATCCACCAACCCGGCTCGTATGCGCTCGATCGCTGCGGCGTTCGCGTCTGTGCCGCTGCCTGAAGCCATGCCTCTCACCCTAGAGCCGAGGCCGGCAGCCCCATCGATGGGACCGCCACCCGAGACGACTCAGTAGGTGAGCACGCGCTCCAGGTATGCGTTGCGGAAGACGCCCTTCGGGTCGTACTTCGCCACCAGAGCGCGGAAGTCGTCGAACCTCGGGTACAGCGATGGCACCACGCCGTCTGCGTCGATGAAGAGCTTGCCCCAGTGCGGGCGTGCGCCGAGCGGGAACAGCGCCTGCTCCATCGCGGGGAGGACGGCCTCGACGGCGGCCTGCTCGCGCTTCCAGGTGAAGTGGAGGGCCAGCACATCGGTCTCGTAGCACGAGCTGAGCCACAGGTCGTCGGCGGCGACCTCGCGCAGCTCCGTCACCTGCAGCACCGACGCCATCTGCTCGGCCAGCGGCAGCAGTGCCCGGATGGCGTCGGCCGCCCGCTCGCGCGGCACGAGGTATTCGCTCTGGATCTCCTCGCCGTTCGACGGCGTGAACGCCAGCTTGAAGTGCGGCAGCCGGTCGTACCAGGGTCCGGGAACACCGAACTGGTCGGTGCAGGCCGTGGCGTCGACGCCGGGCAGCGGATGCCGCTTCTCTGTCGCCTTCGCCGCTCCGAAGACCGTCTCGGGGGCAGGACCTTCCGAGACCTTGCGCTTGAGCCAGACCTGCTGAACGCCGCCGACCCAGTCGGTGAACATGCTGACGCTGTACGCCGACGCGGTGATGGCGTCGAAGTTGTCGAGCACGGTGTCCCAGTCGAGGCCGGTGTACACGGTCTGCGCCACCTCGAAGGTGGGCACGATGTCGAGGGTGACGCTCGTGAGGAGGCCCAGGGCGCCGATACCCACGACGGCGCCGGCGAAGTCCGCGTCACCTCTGCGGAGCGCGACCAGCTCACCTGTTCCGTTGACGAGCTCCAGCCCTGCGACGGCGGCCGCAAGGTTGACGTTGCGCTCACCGGAGCCGTGGGTGGCGGTGGCGATGGCGCCCGCGATGGAGATGTGCGGAAGCGACGCGAGGTTGGGGAGCGCCCAGCCTGCGGCGTGCAGCTGCTCGGCGATGTCGCCGTAGCGCGCACCGGCGGAGACAGTGACGGTGCGGGCGGCCTCGTCCAGCTCGAAGCGCGGCGGCAGCGAGGTCATCGCGAGCTGGGTCCCTGCGGAGTCCGCGATGTCGTTGAAGCAGTGCCGCGTGCCGAGGGCGTGCACGGTGGTGCCGGCCTCGAGGGCGTCGGTGACGGCGCGCTGGACATCCTCCACCGATGACGGATGCACGAGCCCCGCCGACCGATACGTGTAGTTGCCCGCCCAGTTCGTTCCTGCCGATTCGGCCACGTCGCCTCTCCTATCGGGTCCACCCCGGTTTGTTGTGATTACGAACAATTATGCACGTCCCGGCACCCTACGCCACAGTCCGTCCCGACCCGCCGGCGGTCCGGCCCGCCCGGCCGATGTGCATAACTCCTGCAATTCGCGCGGCGCCGCTCACCGTATCGCGGTATCACGCGGGGATTCGAGCCGCGGTCCGCAATCTGCAGGAGTTATGCACCGGCGGGTGACCCCTACCTCGCCGCCCGCCCGCTCGCCTCCCACCCGCTCGCCTCCCGCCCGCTCGCCTCCCGCCCGCCTCTACGATGGGACGGTGACTGCGACGACCCCGCCATACGGAGCACTGGCCGGCTGGACCCACGCGTACTCCGGCAAGGTGCGCGACCTCTACGTGCCGAATGGCGCCACGCTCGCCACGGCCGACGCGCTGCTGGTCGTCGCGAGCGACCGCGTGAGCGCGTTCGACTTCGTGCTCGAGCCGGGCATCCCTGGCAAGGGTGAGCTGCTCACGACCCTGTCCCTCTGGTGGTTCGACCGACTGGATGACGTGCCGAACCACCTGCTCGCCGACCACCGTCTCGACGGTGGTGACCGCATCCCGTCTGCCGTGGCCGGGCGCGCGATGCTCGTCAAGCCGCTCGACATGTATCCGATCGAGTGCGTCGTGCGTGGATATCTGACCGGCACCGGATGGCTCGAGTACCAGCGGACCCAGAGCGTGTGCGGTGTGCCGCTCCCGGCCGGGCTCACCGACGGAGACCGCCTGCCGGAGCCGATCTACACCCCGGCGTACAAGGCACCGCAGGGCGAGCACGATGAGAACATCAGCTTCGAGCGCACCGAGGAACTGGTCGGCGCCGACGTCGCGGCCGCCCTTCGCGACGCATCCCTCGACGTGTACCGGCGCGCGGCCGCCATCGCCGAGGAGCGCGACCTCATCCTCGCCGACACCAAGTTCGAGTTCGGCACCGACCGCTCCACAGGTGAGCTGACCCTGGCGGACGAGGTGCTGACGAGCGACTCCAGCCGCTACTGGGATGCCTCGGCCTGGCGCACCGGCACCACTCCCGCCGAGCGCATGGCGAGCTTCGACAAGCAGATCGTGCGCAACTGGCTGGCGGCGAACTGGGACAAGAACGGCACTCCGCCGGCCCTCCCCGACGACATCGTGCAGCGCACCGCTGCCCGCTACCGCGAGCTCCTCGAGCGCCTCACAGGCGACTGAGGAGTGAGCGCGCGACGTTGACGCAGCGCGAACAGCAGCAGACCTGCGGCGACTAGGGCGATTGCCGTCCAGACGCCATCGATCGCGTCCGAGCCTGAATCGGCCAGTTCTCCCGTCGTCGCGGTCGTCGTGTTCCCGGTCGCCGCAGCGGGTGCGGTCGCCCCGACGGGAGCCGACGACGCCGGCACCGGCGCCATCACGATCTCGGGAGCGGTGACCTCCGCGGCCAGCGCCGGCACGACGATCGGTGCCGGCGTCTCGTACCCGGCCGGGGGCAGAACGGCGATCTGATATTCGTCCCGCTGTTCGGTGACGATCTCGTAGGTACCGTCGCTGTTCACGGGAACAGTGACGGGTGCATCGTCGATGGCCTGCACGGGGGTTCCGTCGGCGGACTGCAGTTCAACGCTCGTTCCAGGGGGAACGGGCTGCGATGTGTCCGCCCCTCCAAGCGCGATCTGGCCGGTGATCGTGGTGGCCGGCGCCGGCTGGGCAAGCCAGAGCTGATAGTTCGGGCTGCCCGAGAGCGCGCCGTAGAGCAGCTTGATTCCCCGCACCGCCGCCGACGGCATGAACCAGACGTATGCCCCCGCTGTGTCGTTGACGTTGCCGTACACCGTTCCCGGTGTGTACGTGATCGACGATGCGCCGTATGCAACTGTCTGCGAGGCCGGCCCCGGAACCCAGTTCGGCACGTCGTAGGGTGCCGTGGCGCCGGCACAGGCAGACGGCTTCGGCGATGCGTTCTCGCAGTAGTTCCCCGCGCCTTGCTCGCCGAGGTCAGCCGTGGGCAGCGGGTTTCCCGATGCATCGAGCGGTTGGATGAACACCCAATCGGCATCGATGTCGCCGACGGCGAACCCCCATCCCGCCGTCGGAGCCGCGTTGAACATCACGGTGGTCGTCGACGGCGGGGGCGTGCTGGTCGACGGCGGCGTCGGGGCAGGAGCACCGGTGCGCGGCCGAAGCGTGAGATAGGGCTGTTTGCGAGTCGACCCGAACTCCTGACCGAAGGCCGTGTTCGCACCGAGATACGCCGACTCGCCACTCGGTGCCGTGAGCGAGACGGAGTCGGTCGAGACGGTCGCGTTCGCATCGGTGGGGTTCGTGAACGAGGCGGTACCCGTGAACGAGTTGGGCGAGCCCGACATCGTCCAGGTCGGGAACGAGCCGATCGTTCCCGCAGGCACCGCCGAGGCGGGCGCGGCCGCTGTGATCACCAGGGCACCACACGCGATCGCGACCGCCAGCGCCTTCCCCCGTATACGCACGGGGTAGACGATACGGGGATTGTCGACGGCAGACTAGATCAGCAGCCTCTTTCGCTGCTACTCCGCGACGGGCGCGACCGGCCGGTCATCCTGCTTCACGGCGACCGGGGTGCCATGGGTCGCCGACCACGCCGAGTTGTCACGCGGTCGCACGAAGAACAGCACGACGATGGCACCGGCGAGGGCGACGATCGCGGGCATGAGCATGGACTGGGCCATGGCATCCGTGAAGGGCTGCTGCACGAAGGTCGGCAGCTTGGCGCCGCTGAACTCCGCGCCCGACGAGCTCGAGTGCAGGCCGTTGGCCGTGAGCCGCGCCTGAATCAAGGCCGCGATCGCCGCGCTTCCGAGCACGCTGCCGATCTGACGCACGGTGTTGTACACACCGGCCCCTGCACCGGCCTGGGCCGGCGGAAGGTTGTGCGTCGCGGTGACCGACAGGGGTGCCCAGATGAACGCGTTCGCGACGCCGAGCACCAGGCTCGGGATGAGCAGGCGGGGCCACAGGTCGACATCCGGGTTCATCCATGCCGAGTACCAGAGAAGCCCCACGGCCATCAGGAACAACCCGGTGAAGGAGAGGTACCGCGGATGCACGCGGTCGGCCAGGCGTCCGACGACGGGCGCCAGCGGGATGACCACGACGGCCATCGGCACCATGAGCAGCGCCGACTGCGTCGGCGTGAACCCGAGCACGAGCTGAGCGAAGAAGATCAGCGGCAGCGTCATGCTCGTCACGGTGAATCCGACGGTCGAGATAGCGAGGTTGGCCAGCGAGAAGTTGCGGTCGCGGAACAGCTTCAACGGCATCAGCGGCTCGCCCTTGTTGAAGGCCTGCCACGCCACGAAGCCCGCGAGCACGACGATGCCGGTGATGATCAAGCCCCAGACGGTGATCGGTCCGGTGATGGTTCCCCAGTCGTACTTCTCGCCTTCCTGAATGCCGAAGACGACGAGGAAGAGGCCGACGGCGCTCAGGATGACGCCGAGGATGTCGAACGAGTGCTGATGCGTCGGGAGCTTCGGCACCAGGATGGCGGCCGCGATGAAGCCGATCACGCCGACCGGCACGTTGATGAAGAAGATCCACTGCCAGCCGAGGCCGTCGACGAGCACGCCGCCGAGCAGTGGGCCGACCAGCATGGCGACGCCGGAGGTCGCGCCCCACAGTGCCATCGCTGCACCGCGCCTGTTCGGCGGGAAGGTGCGGGTAATCACGGCCATGGTCTGCGGCGTCATCAGCGCCGCACCGATGCCCTGAACGACCCTGGCTGTGATGAGCAGCTCGATGGATCCGGAGAGACCGCACCACAGCGAGGCGCCGGTGAACAGCACGAGGCCGATCAGGTAGATGTTCTTGGGGCCGAACCTGTCACCGAGACGTCCGGTGACCAGCAACGGCACCGCGTAGGCGAGCAGGTAGGCGCTCGTGACCCAGATGACCGAGTTGATGTCGGTGTTCAGACCCTCGAGGATCTTGGGGTTGGCGACCGACACGATGGTGGTGTCGACCAGGATCATGAAGAATCCGATGACGAGCGCCCAGAGCGCCGGCCATGGACGAGTCTGCTTTTCCATGTTTTTTCCTTCAGTGCTGCGTCGTGGGGTACGTCAGTTACGACGTATGAGCGGATGTCGAATCGACAGTCACCACTCGATGGTTCCGTTCCTGAGTTCGTCGAGAAGGTTCTGCACCCATGCCGCTTCGGCTTCGACGATGACCCGCAGGTACGACGCCTCCAGCCAGTACTTGCGCTCGAGCTGCTTGCCCTCGACATGATCCACCGCACCACCGACAAGCTTGAGCTGGGCGCCCAGTGCGAGCATCCGCCGCTCGAGGAGCCGGATCACGGTATCGGCCGGCAGGTTGTGCGCCTCGGCGATCGCCACTGGGAACTCCGGGTACTCGTACTTCCACTCGCCGAGCATCTCGGTGACACGCTCGAGCATGCGGTCGCGTCCGACATCCGTGATCTCGTAGGTGGTGCGCTCGGGTCGGTTGCCCTCGCGCTCGGTGCCGATGGCACGCACGAGGCCGTCGCGCTCGAGGCGCTCGACCGCGTGGTAGAGCGACCCGGGCCGCACCTTGACGATGTGGTCTTCCGACCGGGTGATGAACGTCTGGAACATCTCGTACGGATGCATCGGGCGCTCCAGCAGGAGGCCGAGCACGGCGATCGCCAAGGGGGTCAGTGCCGACATGCGTCATCCTCTCGCTTGCTTGGGTCGATTACTCCGTGCCAATTATTCCACGTGGAATATTACGCACGGAGTACGCCGAATGCAAGCGGCCAGATCCATCCGTCCGCTCACGCACCTCCGCCCGCTTATCCAGCGCACCGAAAACCGGCGATGGCATCGAATACCGGAGAACCTCGTCGGTATTCGAAGGAAGAGTGCGATCTCTCCGGTTTTCGCACGGCGAGATGCGCCGTGGGGTGCCCGGACAAGCCGGGGCCGGGGCGGGGAGGCGTCAGGCGGGGAGGCCGAGCAGCGTGGGGAGATCCGCGATGCTGTCGATCACGGCGTCGGCGCCCGCGAGCATGAGTGCGCGCTCGTCGTGCCATCCGGTGAGCACTCCGACGGTGACGCCTGCGCCGGCCGCGAGTCCGCTCTCGATGTCCGAGATCGTGTCGCCGACCACGATCATCGAGTCGACGCAGGATGCCCCTGTGCGCAGCAACGCGGTGAGGGCCATGTCGGGGAACGGCCGTCCGCGTCCGACGTCGTCTGAGCAGAGCACGACATCCGCGAGGCCTTCCCACGACAGCGCGCCGAGGATCGTCTCCATCGTGCGCCTCGTCAGGCCGGTGGTGAGCGCGACGCGAACGCCGCTCTCGCGGAGCACCCGGATGGTGCGCTCGGCGCCGGGGACAGCTTCGAGCCCCTCGCGCTCTGCCAGCTCGGAGAACGCGCCCTCGAACTCGCTGACAGCACGTCCGGCCTGGTCGTCGTCGGAGGCGAGCTCGGCGAACACGTCGCACTTCGCACGACCGATGTTCTCGCGCACGAACGCGAGTGCTGCGACACGCTCCTCTGCTGCGGTCGCGATGCCCGCGCGGTCCATCGCCCGCTCGTATGCGTGCTCGACGAGTCCGTCATCCACCACGGTGGTTCCGGCGAGGGCGAGTACGACGAGCTCGACCTCGATCTCCTCGACCTCGTCGAAGTCGTCGAGCTGTTCGTCGGGCAGGTTGTCGAGGTCGTGGAAGGCGGACTGCTCCGCCGCGCGTCTGCTGACGACGACGTCGTGTGTGCTCATCGAAGACTCCCTCGGCCCTGCCGGCGACGCAGAGACGGCGCTCGCCGGCTACACAGACTAGGCAGGCGCCGGGAACGCCCGACCAGCCGCCGGTTGCGGCGAGGTGAACGGATGTCGAGCGATCACCGATCCAGGCACCGGTAGAATTGCGGCATCCGTCCCGCAACCTTCAGGGGGTTCGCCATGCCCACCATCGTCGTCGACGTCATGCCGAAGGCAGAGCTGCTCGATCCTCAGGGCAAGGCCATCGCCGGCGCCCTCGCCCGCACGGGTCGGGGCACGTTCGACGTGCGCATGGGCAAGCGCTTCGAGCTGACGACGGATGCGCCTGTGACCGACGAGCTGCTGGCATCCGTTCGGGAGATCGCCGCCGACGTGCTGTCGAACGGTGTCATCGAAGACGTCGTCGGCGTGACGGTGGTCGAGGCCCAGAGCGCCCAGCCGGTCGAGGTCGCCTGATGCGCATCGGCGTCATCACTTTTCCGGGTTCCCTCGACGACAGGGATGCCCGACGTGCGGTTCGCGCGGCAGGCGCCGAGGACGTCGCGCTGTGGCACGGCGATCACGACCTCGCGGGTGTCGACGCGCTCGTGCTGCCCGGTGGGTTCAGCTACGGCGACTACCTGCGCTGCGGTGCGATCGCCAGCCTCTCGCCGATCATGAGCGAGGTCATCGACGCCGCGAACAAGGGGATGCCGGTGCTCGGCATCTGCAACGGGTTCCAGATGCTGGCCGAGGCGCACCTGCTTCCCGGCGGGTTGATCCGCAACGACCACGGCGCGTTCATCCGCCGCGACCAGCGCCTGCGCGTCGAGAACGCCTCGACCGCGTGGACCAACGGGTTCGAGACCGGCGCGGAGATCGTCATCCCGCTGAAGAACGGCGAGGGCGAGTACGTCGCCTCCGCCGAGACGATCGAGCGACTCGAGGGCGATGGGCGCGTTGCGTTCCGCTACCTGGGCGTCAACCCGAACGGGTCGATCAACGACATCGCAGGTGTCACGAACGAGCGCGGCAACGTCGTCGGCCTGATGCCGCACCCCGAGCACGCGACGGAGCCCGGCTTCGGCCCCGACACCAGGGCAGCGATGCGCTCCGGCGTCGACGGGCTGACGTTCTTCACCTCGGCGATCGCGGCCCTGCAGGCCGCGTAGCCCGCACCACGGTCCGAGCCCGAGCCCGCACACTCGCACGCGGCGCTCGCGCTCGCAAGCCAGCGTTCGCACTCGCAAGCCGGCGTTCGCACTCGTACGCCAGCGCTCACGCGCTGGTCTCGCACTAGCGCCACTTGCGCTCAATTGGGCCAGTACAGGTGGCGCAGTTAAGCGCAAGTGGCGCTAGTGCGAGACGACGACAGACGACAGCGACGGTGCGGGCGACGGTGACCGGCGCGGGCGACGACGCACAGGGCGCCGACAGGGACTGGCGCCTACGATAGAGACAGGGTGTCTCGAATATGCCGGCACCGGAGGAGGACGCGATGGCGAACGCGCTGCTTGAGCGGTTGGAGCCGCTGTTCCGTCGACTCGACAGTTTGGCGGGCGGGCGCTACTCCGATCTGCGCATCGATGCCGAGCTGCTCGCACATCCGCGCACCAGAAGAGCGTTCGTCGCGATCGTCTGGCTCCTGGTCGTCGAGTTCGCGATCGGCATCGCCGCCGTCGTCATCGCTCTGGTGCTGGCGGCGGACGGCATCCCTGTGCAGTGGTCGGTGTGGATGCGCACGGTCGTCGTGCTCGGGATGACCGCCACGCTGTTCTACTTCGCGTGGCGCGCATCCCTCGGCTACTACTGGGGGTACTCGCGGCTTCGGCTGTTCAGCAAGATCTTCCCGGTGATCACGCTGGTGCTGGCGGCGATCCCCGGGCTGTACCCGCTCTGGATGGTCACGGAGCAGATCGTGTTCAGCCTGATCCTGATCGGCGTGGCCGACTACCTGGACTCCGACCACATGCGCGCGACGTTCCCGCGCCCGGACCGCGGCACGGATGCCCCAGCGAGTACGTAGCCACCGAATCGGCACGTGCCGCCCCCACCGGATGCTGCGTAGCGCCCTACGCCTCAGTGTGCCCCAGCTCCGCCCTTGGAACGAACTCGATCGTCTCGCGCACCGACGAGTGCAGTTCGAACACGATGATCTCGTTCTCGCCGTGCCGCAGCACCGGACCGGGAACGTAGAGCGTCTGCTGCGGGCCTCGCGACCAGTAGCGGCCGAGGCTGAAGCCGTTCACCCAGACGACGCCCTTGCCCCACCCGGAGGTGTCGAGGAAGAGGTCGGCGGGGTCTCCGTCGAGGTCGAATCGGGCGCGGGCGAACGCGGGGCCGCGCACGCCACCGGCCTCCGAGGACGCGTTCGCTGCCGCCGTCCCGCCACTGCCTGACGCGCGGGCGTCATCCAGCACCCCCGACAGCGCGTCGAAGTTCAGCGGGCGCACGTCCCAGCCGGTGAGCTGCTCACCCCCGAGCAACACAGGGCCGATCAGCCCCTTCGGCTCGCCGATCCTCGGACCGTAGTCGACACGGCCCTGGTCCTCGACGAGCAGCGTGAGGAGCCCCGCTCCCGCCGGCACGACGAGGGTGCTCTCGTGATGGTCGCGAGCGAGAACCCCGATCGGACGCCCGTCGACGAACACCTGGGCCCGGTCGCGCATCTCGGTGAGCGAGAGAACGGCATCCGCGTGAAGGTCGACGTGGGTGGAGTAGAGCGCGAAGCCGCTGTAGTGCCCGAGCTCGTCGAGCGTGGGCGGAGTGGTGCTGCTGTGCGCCATGCCGAGTCGCTCGGCCACAGCCGTCAACGGCACGACGCGGTCGATGGATGCCTCGAACGCGGGTGCGGCCGGCGCGACATCCGGCACCTCGTCGGGCACCGGCGCGTAGCGTGCGATGACCTCGCGGAACGCCCAGAACTTGGCCGTCGGATCGCCGGACTCGCTGAGCGGCGCGTCGTAGTCGTAGCTCGTCACGATCGGCTTGTAGACGCCCTTGTCGTTGGCGCCGTTCGTGAGACCGAAGTTGGTGCCGCCGTGGAACATGTAGATGTTCACTGACGCCCCGGCGGCGAGCAGCTCGTCGAGGTCTGCCGCGGACTGCTCGACGGAGGTCGTGTGGTGGTGCGCGCCCCAGTCGTCGAACCAGCCGTCCCAGAACTCCGAGCACATCAGCGGACCGGTCGGCTGGTGCCTGCGCAGCACGGCGAGGCGCTCCGCTGCGCGTGATCCGAACGATCCGGTCGTGAGCAGGTCGGGAAGAGTGCCCGCGGCGAGCATGGCGTCCGTCGGCTGGTCGACGGTGGTCAGCGGCACCGTGATGCCGGCTGCCTTCGTCACGTCGGTGAGCTCGCGCAGGTAGTCGTGGTCGTCGCCGTACGCGCCGTACTCGTTCTCGACCTGCACCAGGATGACCGGACCTCCCCGGTCGATCTGCTGCGGCGCGACGATCCCCAGCACACGCTGCAGGTAGCCCGTCACTGCGGCGACGAACCTCGGCTCGCTGCGTCGGACACCCACCTCGGCATCCCGGAACAGCCAGGCGGGGAGCCCGCCGTTGTCCCACTCCGCGCAGATGTACGGTCCAGGTCGCACGATCAGGTACATGCCGGCATCGGCGACCACGCGGATGAACCGCGCGAGGTCATGCCGCCCGGTCTCCAGCCACACGCCCGGTTCCGGCTCGTGGAAGTTCCACGGAACGTAGGTCTCGATGGTGTTGAGACCCATGCTCTTGGCCTTAGCCACCCGGTCGGCCCAGTGGTCTGGGTGCACCCTGAAGTAGTGGATGGCGCCCGAGAGGATGCGGAAGGGACGGCCGTCGAGAACGAAGTCGTCCCCCTCGATACCGAAAGTGCTCATGCGATGGTGCTTTCGTGATGACAGAAGTCGGTCGGCCGAGCGTGCGGCCGACCGACTCCTGATGGATCGTGCTGTGTGCTGTGCCTCTTACTTGCCGGTGACCGTGAAGCCCTGCTGGTTGCCGTAGCTGACCAGCGCCTTCTGCCACGACTGAAGCGCGGGGTCGAGGCTCGTGCCGTTGGTGTATGCGCTGCTGAACGAGTCGCTGAAGATGCTGTTCGCGTATACCTGGTAGGGCAGGTACGACCAACCGGGCAGAACGTTCTTCGAACCGGCGACGAGCACCTGGTTGATCTTCTGACCGCCGAAGTAGGCGGGCGCGAGATCGAGGAACGAGCTGGACTCGAGGTCGGCGGTGGTCGACGGGAAGCCGCCGGACTTCACGAAGATGCCCGTGGAGTCCTTGCTGTCGTTCAGCCATTTGACGAACCCTGCGGCGAGCGCCTGGTTCTTGCTCTGCTTCATGACGGCCTGCGAGCTTCCGCCGTTCTCGGCGTTGGCGGCCTGACCGTCGTAGGTCGGCATCGGAGCGACGCGCCAGTCGCCTGAGCCGTCGGGCACCGAGGCCTCGAAGTTGCCGGGCATCCAGGCGCCGGTCACGAGGGTGGCGATGGTGCCGTTGCCGAGACCCTTGAACCAGTCGTCGCTCCAGCCGGCGATCGGTGCGACGAGCTTCTGCTCGACGAGCTGGTTCCACATCGCGGAGTACTGCTTGGAGCCCTTGTCCTGCAGGTTGATGCTGACCTTGGTGCCGTCCGTGGTGAACGGGTGGCCGCCTGCCTGCCAGATCATGCTCGTGGTGAAGCCGGGGTCTCCGGTGTCCGAGGTGATGTAGGAGTTCGGGTTGGCCGCGTGCAGCTTCTTGGCGTCGGCGACGTACTCATCCCACGTGGTGGGGACGGTGAGGCCGTACTTGTCGAAGACCGACTTGTTGTAGAACAGCGCCATGGGGCCGGAGTCCTGGGGAAGACCCCAGAGGCCGCCGCCGAAGTTCACGTCGTTCCACGAGCCGCTCGCGTAGTCGCTCTTGAGCTTGTCGAAGCCGAACGAGTTCAGGTCGACGAGCGACTTTCCGAGGGCGAACTGGGGGAGCGCGAAGTACTCGATCTGCGCGACATCCGGAGCACCGGAGCCCGCCTTGATCGTGTTCTGGAGCTTGGTGTACTCGTCGTTGCCCGTTCCGGCGTTCACGAGGTTGACGTGCACCTTCGGGTACGCCTTCTCGAACGCGGCGACCTGGTCCTTGGCCGACGGGGTCCAGGTCCAGTAGGTGATGGTGCCGCCCTTGGCGAGCGCCGACGCGACGTCATCCGAGCTGCCGCCTGACGAGCTGCCGCTCGACGAGCACGCGACGAGCGCGCCGCCGACCAGGGCGGAGGCCGCGATCACTGTGGAGATGCGCCGCCAGGTCCGAGCGGAGCGAAGTCCGTTCTTCATGGGGTTTCCTTTCGCTTCTTTGGGAGGAGTAGGGCAGGACGCCCTGGGAGGTGAGATCTACTGCTTGACGCTTCCTGCTGCGAGGCCGGACTGCCAGAAGCGCTGCAGCACGAGGAAGATCACGACGACGGGGATGATCATGATGAGCGAGCCCGTGATCACGAGGTTGTAGATCGGGGCGGCCGAGACGCCGTTGGCCTGGGCACTCCACTGGCTGAGGCCGACCGTCAACGGGTACAGGTTGGGATCGCTCAGCATGATGAGCGGCAGGAAGAAGTTGTTCCAGGTCGCGACGATCGCGAACAGCAGCACCGTCACGATGCCGGGCCCGAGCAGCCTGATCGAGATCGTGAAGAACGTGCGGAACTCGCCTGCGCCGTCCACGCGGGCGGCCTCGAGCAGCTCGGTCGGAACGGCCTCTGAGGCGTACACCCAGATGAGGTAGAAGCCGAACGGGCTGATCAGGGACGGCAGGATGACCGCCCACGGCGTGTTCGTGAGGCCGACCTGGCTGAACAGCAGGAACGTCGGAACCGCGAGGGCCGTACCGGGCACGGCGATGGCGCCGAGCACCACGGCGAAGACCACACGCCTGCCAGGGAACCGGTACTTCGCCATGCCGTAGCCCGCGATGGTCGCGAGCAGCGTTGCGCCACCCGCGCCGACGACGACGTAGAACAGGGTGTTGCCGAACCACTGCAGGAAGATGCCGTGGTCGTAGGTGAACGTCTGGCCGATGTTCTGGAAGAGCACGATGGTGTTGCCGAACCAGAGTCCGAACGACGAGAACAGCTGGCCCTGGGTCTTCGTGGCGTTGAAGATGAGCCAGAGCAGCGGAACGATCGAGTAGATCACGAACAGCACCATGACGATGGTGAGAACGATCGACTTCTTCGATCGCGGTGCCGTGTTCTTCGAGGCAGAGCGCGACCGGCGGGCCGCGCGCGACGGTGCACGGGTCGCCGTGCGAGTGGTTGCGGTGGTCATCAGCGGTTCTCCTGACTCGTTCCGCGCAGCTGCACGACGTAGGCGATCACGGCGGTGATGATGCCCATCACGATGGCGACGGCTGCCGCGAAGTTGTATTGCTGCCCAGCGAACGACAGGTTGTAGGCGTACATGTTCGGGGTGAAGAAGGTGCTGATCGCGTTCGGCGCCAGCGGCTTGAGCAGCTGAGGCTCGTTGAAGAGCTGGAAGCTTCCGATCACCGAGAACATCGTGGCGATCACGATCGCGCCCCGGATGGCGGGGATCTTGATGCTGAACACGGTGCGGATGGCTCCTGCGCCGTCGATCTCGGCCGCCTCGTACAGCTCGGTCGGGATGACCTTGAGCGCCGCGTAGAAGATCAGCATGTTGTAGCCCATGAACTCCCAGGTGACGATGTTGCCGATCGAGGCGAGGATCCACTGGGGGGAGAGCGGGTTGATGCTCGTGCCGAGCAGGTCGTTGAGGTTCGCGCTCAGCCCGAACTGGGGGCCGTAGATGAAGCCCCAGATCAGCGCCGCGACGACACCGGGAACGGCGTACGGCAAGAAGATCAGGATGCGGAAGATGCCCGCGCCGTGCAAACGAGCGCTGTCGAGGGCGAGCGCTGCGATCATCGAGAGCACGAGCATGATCGGCACCTGGATGACCAGGAACAGGGTGACCCGTCCGAGTGCGTTCCAGAACTTCGGGTCGGTGAGCACCTGCACGTAGTTCGCGAAGCCGACGAACGCGTTGCCACCGATGATCTGGTCGCGGAACAGGCTCAGATAGATCGCGTAGCCGACGGGCACGATGATCATGGCGAGGAACACGATCGCGAACGGTGCGATGAAGGCCCAGCCCTTCCAGTCCCTGCGATCTCGCCGGGGGCCGGATGCCGTGCCGTTTCGCCGTGCGGCAGACAACGTCGTCATGTGTGGAGAACTCTCTTTCCGATGTTTGCGTGAACATCGTCGCTGTACCCTAACATGTTCACGTCAACATGCGCGAGACGAGGGTGAATCGATGACGGAGGAGCGACGAGGCGGCCTGCCGGGCAGGGGCCCTTCGATGCAAGACGTGGCCAAGCACGCCGGCGTCTCTTCGCAGACCGTGTCCCGCGTCGCGAACGGGCTGCAGAACGTCGAGGACTCGACCCGCAAGCGAGTGCTCGACTCGATGCAGGCACTCGGCTACCGACCCAACAAGGCAGCGAGGGCGCTGCGCTCTGGCCGCTTCCAGAGCATCGGCGTCGCGATGTTCACGCTGTCGTCGTACGGCAACATGCGCATGCTCGACTCCGTGGCATCCGCGGCGGCCGACAGCGGCTACTCGCTCACCCTTGTGCTGGTCGGCAAGCCGACCCAACACGACGTGAGCGCAGCGTTCGACCGGCTGTTGGAGCACGGCGTCGACGGCATCCTGATCGTCATCGAGGCGCACCTGGCGGACGCGGCGGTCGTCGAGCTGCCAGCAGGACTGCCCGTTGTGGTCGTCGACTCGGTGACGCGTTCCGACTACCCGGTCGTCGACAACGACCAGGCGGGCGGCGCGCGGCTCGCGACGCAGCACCTGCTCGACCTCGGACACGAGACCGTGTGGCATCTGGCAGGGCCGGAGCCGTCGTACTCGGCGACCCGCAGGCTCGACGAGTGGCGCTCGGTTCTCACCCGCGCCGGACGCACCATCCCTCCCGTGCGGCACGGCGATTGGTCGACGATGGCCGGCTACCAGGCGGGCCTCGAGCTGGGTGCTCGCGACGACGTCACGGCGGTGTTCGCCGCCAACGACCAGATGGCCCTCGGCCTCATGCGCGCCTTCCACGAGCTCGGCCGCGACGTGCCTGGCGACATCAGCGTCGTCGGCTACGACGACATGCCGGAGGCCGAGTCGTTCTGGCCGCCGCTGACCACCGTGCACCAGGACTTCGAGGCCGTCGGACAGCGCAGCGTCGAGACGCTGCTGGCGGAGATCGAGGACGGACCGGGCAAGGTGGGAACGCTCGTCGTACCGACGTACCTCGTGGTGCGCTCCAGCACCGCGGCCCCGACAGAGCACTGAGGGTCACGACCTAGACTTGAGGGGTTCTGCGCCCGTGATCCCTGAGGAGTCTGCCGCGTGACCGAGCCCGTTACCACGCCCGCCGCCACCGGCCTCGACACCGTCGACAACGCCGCCGTGACGCCCGAGAAGGAGCAGCCATACGCGGCGCTCGGGCTGAAGGACGACGAGTACGCGCGCATCCGCGAGATCCTCGGCCGCCGGCCCACCAGCGGCGAGCTCGCGATGTACTCCGTGATGTGGAGCGAGCACTGCTCGTACAAGAGTTCCAAGAAGTACCTGCGGCAGTTCGGGCAGAAGGTCACGCCCGAGATGAAGAAGAACTTGATGGTCGGCATCGGCGAGAACGCCGGAGTCGTGGATGTCGGCGAAGGCTGGGCCGTCACGTTCAAGGTCGAGTCGCACAACCACCCCAGCTACATCGAGCCGTTCCAGGGCGCAGCGACCGGCGTCGGCGGCATCGTGCGCGACATCATCTCGATGGGCGCCCGCCCGGTCGCCGTGATGGACCAGCTGCGCTTCGGCAAGATCGACGAGGCCGACACGGCTCGCGTCGTACACGGTGTCGTGGGCGGCATCTCGTTCTACGGCAACTGCCTCGGCCTGCCGAACATCGGCGGAGAGACCTACTTCGACCCGGTGTACCAGGGAAACCCGCTCGTCAACGCCCTCTCCGTCGGCGTGCTCCGCCACGAGGACCTGCACCTGGCGAACGCCTCGGGCGTGGGCAACAAGGTCGTGCTGTTCGGTGCGCGCACCGGCGGGGACGGCATCGGCGGGGCATCCATTCTGGCGTCCGACACCTTCGCATCCGGCGGTCCCACGAAGCGCCCGGCCGTGCAGGTCGGCGACCCGTTCGCCGAGAAGGTGCTCATCGAGTGCTGCATGGAGCTGTTCGAGAAGAAGCTCGTCGAGGGCATCCAGGATCTCGGCGCTGCCGGCATCTCGTGTGCAACGAGCGAGCTGGCCTCCAACGGCGACGGGGGCATGTACATCTCGCTCGACGCCGTGCTGCTGCGCGACCCGACTCTGACGGCGGAGGAGATCCTCATGTCGGAGTCGCAGGAGCGCATGATGGCGGTCGTCACGCCTGAGAAGCTCGACGCGTTCCTCGCGGTGACCGCGAAGTGGGATGTCGAGACGAGCGTTCTCGGCGAGGTGACCGACACCGGGCGGCTCATCATCGACTGGCACGGCGAGAAGATCGTCGACGTCGACCCTCGCACGGTCGCGGTGGACGGCCCCGTGTACGACCGCCCCGTCGCGTATCCGTCGTGGATCGACGCGCTTCGGGCGTCCTCCGCCTCAGCTCTGCCCCGGCCCGACGGCACAACGGAGGAGGGCCGCGCCGAGCTGCGCGAGCAGTTCCTCGCGCTGGTCGGCTCGCCCAACCTGGCCGACAAGAGCTGGATCACGAACCAGTACGACTACTACGTCGGCGGCAACACCGCGCTGTCGTTCCCGGACGACGGCGGCATGATCCGCGTCGATGAACAGAGCGGCCTCGGCTTCGCCATCGCGACCGACGCCAACGGACGCTACGGCCAGCTCGACCCGCGTCAGGCCGCACGCCTCGCCCTTGCGGAGGCGTACCGCAACGTCGCCGTCACGGGAGCCGTGCCTGCCGCGGTCACCGACTGCCTCAACTTCGGTTCGCCGGAGAACCCCGAGGTGATGTGGCAGTTCTCCGAAGCCGTCGAGGGCCTGTCGGATGCCTGCCTCGAGCTGGGCATCCCGGTCACCGGCGGCAACGTGTCGTTCTACAACCAGACCGGGGCCACCCCGATCTTCCCGACCACCGTCGCCGGCGTGCTCGGCGTGATCGACGACGTCGCGCGGCGCATCCCTTCCGGGTGGCAGGACGCGGGCGACAACATCTACCTGCTCGGCGTAACCCGCGAGGAGCTCGACGGATCGGCGTGGGCAGGCTCGGTGCACGGCCACCTCGGCGGACTGCCGCCGGCGGTCGACCTCGACGGCGAGAAGCGACTGGGCGAACTACTCCAGGCCGGGTCGCTGGAGAGCCTCATCGCGTCGGCGCACGACCTCTCAGACGGCGGCCTCGCGCAGGCACTCGCCGAGAGCGTGCTGCGCTTCGGCGTCGGCGCAAGGGTGTGGCTCACCGAGATCATGGATCGCGACGGCGTTGATGCCGCTACCGCGCTGTTCTCCGAGTCCACCGGGCGCGTCATCGTCTCGGTACCGCGCGAGGACGACGTGAAGTTCCGCGGGCTGTGCGAGGGCAGGGGCTACCCCGTGCTGCGCATCGGCGTCACGGACGCGGTGGTGGGCCAGCAGCCCGTGCTCGAGGTGCAGGATGTCTTCACCGTGGGTCTGGAGGAGTTGCGGGCATCCCACCAGGCGACCCTCGCCGAGCACTTCGGTCCCGTCGTCGGACAGGGTTCCGCCGAGGAGTACTACACGCCGGGCGCCTGAGCCCCGCTCCGCGGAGGGTGCCGGCGCCTCACCAGCTGCCCCGCTGATCCGGCACCATCAGGATCAGCGGCATGACGGCAAGCAGAAGTCCGGCCAGCACGATGAAGGAGATGGCGAGAGCCATCCCCTGGTCGGCGCTTCGCGCGAGCACCGCCGTCACGATCGACACTGAGATGATGCCGCCGGTCTGACGGAACATGCCGCGCAGGCCGGCGATCGCTGAGATGTTCTCGGGCGCGAGGTGCATGGTCGCGTTGTTGGCGGCGGGCATCGCGAGCCCCATTCCGATGCCGGTGATCGCTCCCGCGACGGAGAGCCACCAGTACGGCGATGCCCCCTGCGGAACGAGACTGAGGCCGAGGAGCCCGATGATCACGATGGAGAAGCCGAGGACCATCGGCTTGCGGTAGCCGGTGCGCCGCAACGCCATGGTGGCGAGGCCGGCGACCAGAACCATGCCGATCGCCCTCGCCGTGAGCAGGGTGCCTGCCTGCAGCACCGGGATTCCGAAGCGGTCCTCCGCATAGAGCGGTACGAGCGCACCGAAGCCGAGCGCCGCCGATCCGAGAATGAGGTTGATCGTGTTCATCACGCCGAAGCCGCGACCGTAGAGGAGCCGCAACGGGATGAACGGCGCCACCGCATACTTCGCGTGCAGCACGAACCCGACACCGGCGGCGAGCGCGATGACCTCTGGCACGATGAAGCCCGCGCTGAGCATCGAGGTGCCCTTGTCACCGAGATAGGTGACGCCGAGCATCGCTCCGAGAAGCAGTACGGCCATCAGGCCGACGCCGACGAAGTCGAGGCGTCCGCCCTTCCGCTCGATCCCCCGCGGAATGAAGATGAGGCCGAGGATGATCAGCGCGATGCCGATCGGAACGTTGACGAGGAAGATGCCTCGCCACGACCACGTCACGACGAAGATGCCGCCGAGCACGGGGCCGACGATGCCGCCGATCGGGAAGATGCTCGAGAACATGCCGAGCGCCCTGTCCCGGTCGCGGCCGAAGTGGTCGGAGACGATTCCGCTCGCCGACGGCATGAAGGCGCCGCCTCCGATGGCCTGAACGGCCCGAAGGGCGACGAGCACGTAGATGTTCCCAGCCAGGCCGCAGCACAGGGAGGACACCGTGAACAGCACCGCGGCGATGAGGAAGACGCGCTTGCGGCCGTACATGTCGGCGAGCTTGCCCGCCAGCGGCATGATCAGAATCTGTCCAAGGGCGTAGATGGTGATGATCCAGCCGCTCCACTCGATGCCTGCGTGCAGCTCGTGTTGGATCGTCGAGAGCGCTGTCGCGACGATGGTGCCGTCGACGGCTGCCATGAAGAGGGCCATCGCGACGATCGCGAAGATGAGCCCGCGATTGTGAGTGCGCTCCTCTGTCACGACCCCCCGCGGCTCGCCGACGTGAACGGGCGCGACCTCCGGCGGTGCGTCCGAACGTTCACGAGTCATGTGGTGGGCCGCCTTGGTGACGAGAATGGATCGAATGGTCGACCCACCCGAGTATATGCTTGCCGGCAAGCAATTACTGACGCCGCCGACCGATACCCTCGACTAGCGACCCATCGACACGAAAAGGGAAGACAGCATGGATGTCGACGCCACGGCACGGCTCCGCGGAGTCGTCAACCGCCTGTCGCGCCAGTTCAACGCGTCGGCGCGACACGAGGGATTGACGCCGACCCAGGCATCCGTGCTGAGCCTGATCGCCTTCCGTGAGCCGATGTCGCTGACGGATGTCGCGACCCTCGAGGGCCTGAACCCCACGATGGTCTCCCGTGTGATCGGCCACCTCGACGAGCTCGGACTCATCGAACGACAGCCGAGCCGCACCGATCTGCGGGTCACGCTCGTACGCCTGACGACAGAGGGCCGCGAGACCCACGAGCGCGTGAAGCAGCAGAAGGGTCAGGTGATCGCCGACGGTCTCGAGCGTCTCGACGACGCCCAGAGGGCCGCGATCATCGAGGTGCTGCCCGCGCTCGAGGCGCTCTCCGGAGCCCTCCCTCCGCCCACTCGTGGTGGCACGGCTGACGACGCCCGCCCCACCGCGGGTTGAGGAGCACCCCGAAGCGGCGCGTCTCGAAACCCTCACACGGTGAAGATTGCTCCCGTCGCCTCCTGGGCGAACTCCCACACCCGGCGCGCGACCTCTGGATCGCTCGACACCCGGCTCGGATCCTGCCGTGCCGGCTCGCCTTTGACCCGCCACCGTGGCCCCCAGTAGGAGCCGCCGACGGCATCCCTTCGTGTCGCCGCCGCGAGCACCGGCCGGGCTCCGTCCTGCTTGCTCTGCGTGAACGGAGCCTGCAGCGAGTCGACGAAGACGGTTCCTCGGCTCGGCTCGTTCACACCGGGAACGCGCGGGGTGCGTCCGCTGATCGAGTAGCCGGGATGCACAACGATGCTTCGCGCCGAGAGCTCGGCGGCGCGCATCCTGCGATCCAGCTCGAACCCGATCGACTCCAGCACGATCTTCGACTGCGCGTACGCCCGCCACGGCGTGTAGTTGTGCTCCAACTGAAGGTCGTCGAGCAGAAGCGTGCTGAGGCGCGTGGCCATGCTGCCGAGACTCACGACGCGTGCACCAGGCGAGCGTCGCAACACCGGCATGATGCCGGCCAGCAGCGCGAAATACCCCAGCACGTTCGTGCCGAGCACGAGCTCGTCTCCGTCGACGGTGGTCTCACGGGTTCGGGGCGGATGCACTGCGCCGGCGTTCGCGACGACGATGTCGACGTGCTCGCGGGCGGCGAGGTTCGCAACAGCCTCAGCGACGCTGGCACGGCTGGACGTGTCGAGCAGCAGCACCTCGGTGGATGCGGTCACACCGTCGGCTGCCGAGCGGGCGCGGATGGCGCGTGCTGCGTCATCCGCTCGCTCCGGGTGGCGGCACGCGAGCACGACATGTGCGCCTGCGGCGGCCAGCCCGACGGCGGTGAAGAAGCCGATGCCGGAGTTCGCGCCGGTGACCACGGCGGTCTTGCCCCTCTGGTCACGCAGACGCGCTGAGCTCATGGGTCGACCGCGCCGGTCAGTCTGTCGCGGGTGCTGCGCCGGCCCGCACGTGGTGATGGATCACCTCGGCGACCACGAAGTTGAACCACTTCTCGGCGAACTCGGGGTCGAGGTGGCTCTCGACCGCGATGGCACGCAGTCGCTTGATCTGCTCGCGCTCCCGGTCGGGATCCGCGGCAGGCAGTCCGTGCTCGGCCTTCAGCCCGCCGACCTGCTGCGTGAACTTGAAGCGTTCGGCGAGCAGGTGGATCAGCGCCGCGTCGATGTTGTCGATGCTCTCGCGGATGCCGTGAAGCGTCTCGATCGCGCGCGTGCGGTCATCCTGCTGGTCGTTCTCGGGCATGTGACGAGGTTATCCGGTCAGGCCACGGGCACGAGGCACGTCGGCGACCCGGTGCCGACGGTGGTCTCCAGGACGGGCATCCCGTCCATCAGCCTGAAGACGGCGATGTCTTCGCTGAGCTGGTTGGCCACGTACAGTCTGTCGCCGACCTGCAGGTGGTGACGTGGCCAGTTGCCACCGCAGTCGACCGCCGCAACGACCGTCGGACGCGTGCCGCCATCCGCGATCTCGAGCACGCCGATGACGTTGGCGCCGCGCACCGTCACATGCAGATGGCTCCCGCCGTCGAAGGAGATGTGGGCTCCCGCGTGGCCGTTGCGCTCGTACGGCACGATCGCGGGCACGACATCCGTCAGCGCCAGGGTCTGTGCATCGAGAACGGCGACCTCGATCGAGTGCTCGGTGATCACGTAGACCTGGCCATCCGGGTGCAGCGCCAGGTGCCGCGGGCCGCTGCCGAACGGCAGCACGGTTTCGGAGACCGGCACGAGCGTCGCACCCTCTGCGCGCCAGATGCGCACGGTGTCGTGTCCGAGGTCGGTCGTCAGTACGCGCCCGTCCGGCAGGAACAGCGAGGTGTGCGCCCTGCTGCGGCGCGGTTCCTCGGCGATTTCGCGGTAGGGATCGACGGATGCCTGGGCTTCCGTTCGCGCGACGATCGCCCCCTCCTCGTCGAGCTCGTACACCAGCACGCGCCCGTCGCCCCAGCAGGTCGCGACCGCGAAGGCCCCGTCGGGCGCCACGGAGACGTGGCAGACGGCCTCGCCTGCCGGATGGGCGTCGCCGAGCGGCTCCAAGTCCCCGGCGGACGTGAGCCGGAAGGCGGCGATGCGTCCGGCGAACTCCTCGACCGCGTAGACGACGGGGAGCGTCGGGTGCGTTGCGACGAACGACGGCGAGTCGACCGTCGCGGCGGTGCGCACCGCGGTGATCCCGCCGTCGTCGACGAGTGAGACGCGGCCGATGCCACGGCCGTGACCGCCTGAGTCCCCCGTGTACGTGCCGAGCCAGAGCGATGAGGTCATCCCTCTAGTCTGGCAGCGGACCGACGTAGTGACCCCTCGGACGTAGCCGAAGCGGGCGACGACCGTATTCGTCGAGCGCGTGCGCGATCCATCCGACCATGCGGGATACGGCGAAGATCGCGACTCCGGCGTCGGAGGGCAGCCCGGTCGCGAGCACCAGCGCGGCCAATGCCAGATCGACGTTCGGATGCCGACCGGTGTGCCCGACGACCTCGGCAGCGAGATCGTCGACTGCTGCGGCGACCGGTTGCCAGCCCGGGAGCTCGGCGATGAGGGGAAGGAGCGCCCGAGCTCGGGCATCCGTGCCGCTGTAGAGGGGCTGTCCGAACCCGGGGGCCGCGCGGCCGGTGCGTGCGACGGTCTGGGCGACGGCGGTGCGGGCATCCGTGCCGTCGAGCACCAGGCCGATCAGTTCGGCCGCGGCGACGCTCGCGTTGCCGTGCAGTGCGGAGTCCAGCGCGCCGAGTCCGCTCGACACGGCGGCGTAGGGGGTGGCGCGGGCGCTGGCGGCTGCTCGGACCGCCAGCGTCGAGACCGCGAGGTCGTGGTCGACGAGCAGCACGAGCGCGGCGTTCAGGGCGTGCAGTTCTGCGGCGTCGGCGTCCCGCGCCTGAAGCGCGCTCCACAGCCGGTCGGCGATGGTCGATCCTTCGCCCGCGGTGCGTACAGCGGCTTCCGTCCCTCCGCCGAGCACGTCCACGACGCCGGCGATCAGGCGAACGCCCGCCGCGCGCACGGCATCCGGGTCGAGGTCGTGTCGGGTGGCATCCGCTGCTCCGAGCATCGGCACGGAGGCCTGGATGCGGTCGAGGTGCGTCGCAGCGGCGGGGAGGAACGCGAGGGCTGGTGCGGCAGAGCTGACGGCATCCGGGTCGGCGACGAAGCTGGATGCCCGTTGCTGCGCCTGCTGCGGCACCGGCCCGCGCTCGTCATCCCACAGCCACCGTGCGACGGATTCGAACGACGCCGACCTCGCGAGGGTCTCCGCCGGCACGCCGCGGAAGTAGAGCTCGTCGTCCTCGATCAGGGCGATGTCGGTGTCGAGCACCATGAGCGGCGCACCCTGAGCAGTCCGCCCGTCGGGCCTCGGCGTTGCACGGGCTCGGCGGCCGCTCGCGAATTCCTCGATCTCGAGGGGATCGAAGCTGGATCCGTTGGCGTCCCGCTCGCGACCCAGAAGCCCGCGGGAGACATAGGCGTAGAGGGTCTGCTGCTTCACCCCGAGCCGAGCCGCAGCCTGTGCCGCTGTCAGTCGCGGAAGTGCGTCATCCATCTCACCATCATATTGATCCAATCAACGTTGACGAATCGGTGATCAAGTCTCACCCTGAAGTCATGACCACCATCAGCCCCACTCTGGATGCACCGCGCGGCCTCGCCGGAGTTGTCGTCGCGGAGACGTCCGTCGGCGACGTGCTCGGCACTGAGGGCCGCTACCACTACCGCGGTCACGACGCGATCGAGCTCGCCCGCGCAGGCGACTTCGAGCGCGCCTGGCAGCTTCTCGTGCTCGGCACACTGCCCGACGCGGATGCCGCCGCCGCGTTCCGCGCGCGCATCGCGCCTTTGAGGCGGCTCCCCTCCGCCGTCCAGGAGCTCGTCGGCACAACTGCCGCCACCGCGATCGCCGGTGGCACCGCGCTCGATCCCCTCCGTGGGTTGCAGGCGACCCTGCCCGTGCTGGCCGCAGCACGCGGATCCCGGCCGATCTACGACCTGAACGAGGATGAGCGGGTCGAGGAGGCACTCGCGATCGCAGCGGCCGCTCCGGGCATCCTCGCCGCCTTCCCTCGCGCGCGAGCAGGACTCGACCCCGTCGTGCGGCAGCCGCGGGATGACCTCGGCGTCGTGGCCGACTACCTGCTGCAGGTGACGGGGCGGGAGCCGGATGCCCGGGCCATCCGCGCCCTCAGCGCCTACCTCATCGCCACGCTCGACCACGGGTTCAACGCGTCGACGTTCACCGCGCGCGTGATCGCCTCGACCGGGGCTGACCTGGCATCCTGCGTCGTCGGTGCGCTCGGTGCGCTCTCGGGCCCGCTGCACGGCGGTGCGCCGAGCCGGGCTCTGGAGGCGTTGGATGCCGTCGGCGCGCCAGAGCGCATCGAGCCGTTCATCCGCGGCGAGTTGTCCGCCGGCCGACGCCTGATGGGCTTCGGCCACGCGGTCTACCGCACCGTCGACCCGCGCTCACTCCTGCTCAGACAGGTGGCGCTCGAGTTCGGTGGCCAGAGGGTGGAGCTCGCCATCGAGTACGAGCAGACCGCTGAGCGACTGCTGAACGAGTACAAGCCGGGCCGCGACCTGCACACCAATGTGGAGTTCTACGCTGCCGTCGTGCTCGAGCAGTGCGGCATCCCTCGCAAGCTGTTCACGCCGACCTTCGCCATGGCGCGCATCGTCGGCTGGAGTGCGCACGTGCTGGAACAGGCGCGCGACCCGAAGATCATCCGACCGTCGTCGCGGTACGTGTCGGCCGCCTGACTCAGCCGATCACGACACGTTGCGGAACAGCCGATTCCCGGCCGCCGCGAAACCGCTTCCGATCGCGAGGATGGCCGCGCTGCCGCCGATGTAGGCGATCTCCTGGTGGCTGCCGTGCTGCTGCACAGCCTGGTAGACGAAGACGAAAGCCACGAGCGACACGAAGGCAGAGGCTCCACTGATCCACCAGAGGGCTGTCAGCGATCGCGCGGCTCGTGTCGCGGCAGGGACGTGCCAGAGCACGAGGGTCGCACCTGCGAGACATCCGCACACGCCGACGAGCATGAACCCGGCAACCACGTCGCTGGGCCGGTGCCACTGGTTGATGACGGCCATGATGCCGGTGAGCACCGCGAATCCGCCGCCCAGCACGGCAGCGAGCGGGCGCCACCTCGGCGTCGAGACGAGGAACACCGCGAGGCCTGCTGCGGCGGCCACGGTGGCGTGACCGGATGGGAACGAGTTGTTGAAGACATCCGTCGCACCGGTCTGCGCCCTGCTCAGGAACACGTACTTCGACAGTTCGGCGAAGCCGAGCGCGACCACTGCGGATGCCAGTGCCACCACGATGTGCTTCGGGCGACGCGTGATTCCGCCGATGAGGAGCGTCAGGATGAGACCGCCGCCGATCGCCACGTATGCGACGTTTCCGAGGAACGCGCCGGAGAGCCTGACGATGAGCGCGTGCTGGTCGGCTGCGCCGTTGAAGGCGCGCTCGTCGACGATCTGGCCCACGTAGGTGCGCACGAAGAAGAGGTAGGTGACGACGAACGCAGCAGCCAGCACGATGGCCGCCACCACGAAGCCACGTGTCCGAACCGTTGCCGTCACCGGTCTACCGTTTCATCTCCCGCCTGTGGAGATGCGCAAAGGTTCAGTTCAGCAGGTCGTGACGGACCACGATGGCGTCGCGGGCGGGGCCGACACCGATCGCGGAGAACCGTGCGCCCGACATCCGCTCGAGCGCCAGCACATAGTCCTGCGCGGTCGCCGGCAGGTCGTCGAAGGACCGGGCGCCCTGGATGTCCTCGCTCCATCCGGGGAACTCCTCGTAGATCGGCACCGCGTGGTGGAAGTCGGACTGCGACGACGGCACCTCGTCGAACCGCACGCCGTCCACGTCGTAGGCGACGCAGACCGGGATGCGCTCGAGGCCCGTGAGCGTGTCGAGCTTGGTGAGCACGAAGTCGGTGACGCCGTTGATGCGGCTCGCGTAACGGGCGATCGGTGCGTCGTACCAGCCCGTGCGGCGGGGACGTCCGGTGGTGGTGCCGAACTCGGCTCCGCGCTGACGCAGCCACTCGCCCTGCTCGTCGTCGAGCTCGGTCGGGAACGGGCCTGCGCCGACACGTGTCGTGTACGCCTTGACGATCGCGATCACGCGGTCGATGCGGTTCGGCCCCACGCCGGAGCCCGTGGCCGCGCCTCCGGCGGTCGATGAGGATGACGTGACGAACGGATACGTGCCGTGGTCGACATCCAGCATCGTCGCCTGTCCAGCCTCGAACAGCACCTGCTTGCCCTCGTCGAGGGCCCTGTTGAGCAGAAGCGAGGTGTCGGCGACCATCGGACGCACTCGCTCGGCGTACGAGAGCAGGTCATCGACGATCTCGTCCACCGTGATCGCGCGGCGGTTGTAGACCTTCACGAGCAGGTGGTTCTTCTGGTCGAGCGCACCCTCGACCTTCTGGCGCAGGATGCCCTCGTCGAAGAGATCCTGCACGCGGATGCCCACCCGGTTGATCTTGTCTGCGTAGGTCGGCCCGATGCCGCGCCCTGTGGTGCCGATCTGCCGCTTGCCGAGGAAGCGCTCCGTCACCTTGTCGAGCGTGCGGTGGTACTGCGTGATGATGTGCGCGTTCGACGAGATGACGAGGCGTGAGACATCCACACCGCGGGCGACCAGTCCGTCGAGCTCTTCGCACAGCACCTCGAGGTCGACGACCACGCCGTTGCCGATCACCGGGATGACCCCATCGGTCAGGATGCCCGACGGCAGTAGGTGCAATGCGTACTTCTCGTCACCGATGACGACCGTGTGGCCCGCATTGTTGCCGCCGTTGAACTTGACGACGTAGTCGATGCGGCCGCCGAGAAGGTCGGTTGCCTTGCCTTTGCCCTCGTCACCCCACTGGGCGCCGACGATCACACTTGCGGGCATTGCAGCTCCTTGTTTATCTGGCGCCGGTCCGCGCTGTCTGGCGCGCCGGTCCCCGCCCGGCGCGCCGCGGTCGGCAGACCATGTGGCCGGGTTCGGCGACGTACACGCCGCCGCCTCGCAGAGCGGGTTGCGTTCACGACGCCGCGACTTGTCCAGCCTATCGGCGCACCGGCGCCAACCCCAGCCGCACCCGCGCACCCAGCCCTCGCGTAACCAGCCGCTGCGCGCCCACCCGCCGCGCACCCAGCGACCGCGCACCCAGCCGCCGTGCACCCAGCCACCGCGCACCCAGTCGCCCCACGATGGCCGTCAGCGAGCCTCGGTCCCACTGGAACGCGCCACACCGGCACGCGCCACGCCGACGAGTGCTGAGGCGGGCAAGCTGAGGTCGCCCCATCCCGTGCGGGCGCCGTACGCTCCGCGCATCGCTCGGCGACCGGACTCGTCCTGGTGCCGATACGTGGCACCGATGTTCGCGATTCCGGCCTCGACGCCTCGCCAGAGATCTGCCGCACTGATCGTGAAGTCCCACGACGGCTCATCCACTCGCACGTCCGCGAGCCCCGCCTCGGCGAGCAGCGCGCCGAGGCCGTCCCTGCTTCGCTCGAAGTCGTCTTGTGCCGGCAGCCGTGTGCCCGTGGGCACAACGGCGCCTGAATCCCGGATCACATCACCCCAGAGCCCGTTCATCGGGCTCACCGGTACGGCCGGCCAGATCGCGACAATCACGACCGCGCCCGCCTTCGCTACCCGGGCCAGCTCTCGCACGGCAGCCCGCGGCTTGAGCGTGTGGTTCACCACGAAGTTCGCCACCACGAGGTCGAACTCGCCGTCCACGAACGGCAGCGAGGGCAGCGCACCCTCGACAAACCTCGACCCCCGGTGTGCGCCCGATGCGAAGCCCACCATGCCTTCGTCGGCATCCACACCGATGGTGTCGAATCCCGCAGCGTCCAGCGCCGCGGCCACTGTGCCGATTCCCGTGCCGACGTCGAGCGCCTTCCCGCCCGTGGGCACGACAGTCGCAGCGTCGATGATCGCCGGGACCGTCCCGCTGCACAGCCGCCCGAACGACGCGGCGTATGCCGGCGCCATGCCTGCCCAGTCCGTCGCCATCGGGCCACCCTATCGAGCGGTCGCCCGCCCCTCCCGTGACTCGCCCTCCCACGACCCGCCCTCCGGACCAGGGCAGGAGGCGCCGCACCATCTGCGCCGATCGCTCCGGCGCCTTCGCGGCGATCACGCGACGAGGTCATACCGGGCCCTGCCACCTAGACGCGGCGTTCGGGATGGGTCGAGCCAAGCAGGCGGAATGAACCACACCTTCGCCCTGCTGCTGAACCCCGAGCCACCGCGCTCTCCATGTCGGCGGGAGTCTTTGCCCCCGCGTTCGTCCTCACCCCACCCGCCCCGGACCACCAAGCCGTCGCCACTTGTGGTGGATTCGTGGGTGGCCACCCCTCAACAACTGGCGATCACTTTGCACCTGGTGGGGTGCATGGCGACCCCGACGCCTTGCCCGCGCGCATCCCCGAGACGACGATGGAGCCATGACCAAGTACCTCATCTCCTTCCCCAGCGAGGCCATGGTGCTCACCGAAGAGGAGTTTCCGGTCGTCGCCGCAGAATCCCACGCAGTGATCGAGGAGGCCAAGGCAGCCGGCGTCTACGTCTTCGGCGGCGGAATCGAAGAGTCCGTCGACCCCGTTCTGGTGCACGCAGACGGCACCGTCAGCTCCGAGACCTACCCCGGCAGCACGATCAAGGGCGGATTCACCGTGCTCGAGCTACCCGACCGCGCCTCGGCCGAGGAATGGGCTCGCAAGATCGCCGCTTCGTGCCGCTGCGCTCAGGAGCTCCGGGAGTTCATGTACGACCCGGCGAGCTGACTCGCGTCGCGCCATCCACCTCGCGCCCTCATGGGGCATCCACCGCCCGATACGCGTCGTGGTCACCTGATTGCGTCCACAGGCGCCGCCGAATCGAATTCGTTCACATCGAGTGCCTCGCACATCACGCACCGCGCGTCACTCAGGCAGGATCGGGTGCATGGACGAGACGGATGACGCAGCAAAGGCAGCTCCGCGTCGTTCCGTGTCCGGCCCGATCGACCGCAGACTCCTGAGGTACAGCAGAGCGACCCGTGGCTTCTTCATACGCTCGGGCGTGCTGGTAGTCGTTCAGACCGCTGTCGTCATCGGCTTCGCCTGGTTGCTCACCCGTGCGCTCGTTTCCGCGATCCACGGGGCGCCGCTCGGCGACATCCTCCCGCTGATCGCGTTGGCAATGGTGCTCGTGACTGCGCGCGGATGCCTCATCGTCGTTTCCGAACGGATGTCGGCGCAGGGTGCAGCGCGCGCCTCGCTACAGCTGAGATCTGCTCTCGTCGCCGCGATCGAGAAACTCGGGCCAGGATGGCTGGCCCAGCGCAGCGCAGCCTCGATGGCCGTCACCGCCGGACACGGCCTCGAGGCGCTCGACGCCTACTTCGGCCGATACCTCCCGCAACTGGTGGCGACGGCGATCGCTACGCCGCTGCTCGTCCTCACCATCCTGATCTTGGACCCGATCTCCGGCATCACCGTCATCGTGACGATGCCGTTGATCCCGATCTTCATGGTGCTCATCGGACTTGCCACCCGCGCCGTGCAGCGCAGGCAATACGCCACACTCGGACGGCTCGCCACCCGGTTCGCCGACACCGTCGGAGGACTCGGCACCCTGAAGATCTTCGGCAGGCAGCACCGCGCCGCCGACTCGATCGAGCGGGTCACTGCCTCCTACAAACGCGAGACGATGACCGTGCTGCGGGTGTCGTTCCTCTCCGGCTTCGCGCTGGAGTTCCTCGCAAGCATCTCGGTCGCCATAGTGGCCGTCACCATCGGGTTCCGGCTCCTCGCCGGGGAGATGCCGCTCGAGGTCGGCCTCGTCGTGCTGCTGCTCGCTCCTGAGGCGTATCTGCCCGTGCGGCAGGTCGGTGCGCAGTTCCATGCCGCGTCCGAGGGTGTCGCCGCTACCGAGGAGATCTTCGCCGTTCTGGATGCCGCCGCAGACATTCCACCCACCTCTTCGACTCTCGACCCCCTCGCCCCGCCCAACGTCGCGGAGCCCGGCCCAGCGGAGCCCGGCCCAGCGGACTCCGACACGGCGGTGCCGATCCTCGAGACGAGAGAGTTGCACATACCGCGGGGTGCCATCACGATCGGGCCGGTCGATCTCGCCATCCGATCGGGTGAGATCGTGCTTCTCGAAGGACCGAGCGGCGCGGGAAAGTCGAGCGTCATCGACGCGCTCCTCGGCTTCGCAGACCACGACGGAAGCATCCTCGTCGACGGCGCCCCCGCGGCCGACGCTCGCAGCGCAATGGCCTGGGCGGGGCAGCGTCCGGGACTGCTGTCCGGCTCTGTGCGCGACAACGTCACCATCGGCGGCCACGAGCCGAACGACGCCTTGGCCGTCGCGTGCCTTGCCGCGGCACAGGCATCTGAGATCGACGCATCCGTTGAGGTCGGCACAGGCGGGGCCGGCCTCTCCGGCGGGCAGGCTCAGCGAGTCGCGGTCGCGAGGGCGCTCTACCGGCTCCGAAGCGCACGGGCGCGCGTCCTCGTGCTCGACGAGCCGACGAGCGCACTGGACGCCGCCACCGAGACCGCACTGTGGAATACGCTCCGCGCCGAAGCGGATGCCGGAGCCGGCGTTCTGCTCATCTCGCACCGCACCTCCGCGCGGGCCATCGCCGACCGCGTGGTCCGCCTCGATCCCGCGACCCGCACGCGGCGCGATCCAGACATCCACACTCCGATCGATCCCGCCGAATACCTCGGGATCGACGACCCCAACTCAGCCGCGGTCCACGGCACGTCCGAACGGGAGCCAGCATGAGCACCCCGAGGACGAGCGTCGTAGCTGCCGGCACGGACCGGGCAGGGCGTGCTAGCGCGTCACGTGCGGAGGTGCGCGACATCCTGCGCTCCGCGCAGCCCCCCGCGCGCAAGTTCGTATGGGCCGTGCTCGCCGGACTCGGCACGGCGGGCAGCGCCATCGCACTGCTGGCCGCGAGCGCCTGGCTCATCGTGCGAGCGTCGGAGCAACCAGAGCTCATCTACCTCTCCGTCGCGGTCGTCTCTGTGCGCGCCTTCGCCATCGGCCGTGGAGTGTTCCGCTATCTCGAACGACTCTCCGGCCACGACGCCGCACTCGGCCGACTTGCGACCGTGCGGGCCGGCCTCGTTCGCCGTCTCGTGCCGCTCGCGCCTGACGGACTCGGCCGCACCAAGCGTGGCGCGCTGCTCTCCAACCTCGTCGACGACGTCGACGAGTTGCAGAATCTTCCGCTTCGGGTCGTACAGCCGTTGGTCGTCGCTGGGCTCGCGGCGCTCGGGAGCATCGTCTTCGTGGCGTTCCTCTCCGTGCCGGCCGCCGTGGCGCTCGCCGTCTGCCTCATCGCCGCTTTCGCGCTGGCCGTCTGGCTCGGTTGGGCTTCCGGAGCGCGCGCCGAGCGCGCCCTCGCGCCTCTGCGTTCACGGTTGACCGACGCACTCCTTGATGAGTTGACGGGGCTCGAGGTGCTCACCGCGTACGACGCGACGGATGCCGCCGCCGACCGTGTGCGACGGGCAGACGAAGCCCTGCGTCAGGCCACCGTGCGGCGCGCCACCGCCCAGGGTCTGACGATGGGTGCGGTGTCGCTGCTCGCGGGAGCGGCATCTCTCGCCGCGCTCGCCGTCGCCATGCCCGGCCTCGTCATCGGCGGTTCGGGCACCGTCGGATTCACCGGGCCCGAGCTCGCCGTCGTCGTACTGCTGCCGATGGCGGTCTTCGAGGTGTTCGGACCCGTGCCGCTCGCACTCGCGTCCTGGCGGCAAGTGCGCGGCGCCGCGCAGCGCATCGCGGAGACGGTCCCCACCACCGTCCCCGCTGAGCTTCCACGGGAGACGATGTCGCCAACGGGCATCGGCCCGGCGCTGGGGTCCGGCATCGTGCTCAGGGGCATGTCGGCACAGTGGCCGGCACGAAAGGGCGCCGAGGACGACACAGCGGGAACCGCCGCCGTGACCGCCGGCACTATCGCCGTGACGTCCCGCGACTCCGCCGGCACCGGCACCAACACCAACACCAACACCAACACCAACACCAACACCGCCGATGCTCCGCTCGACGCGGACGCGGGGCGCCTCATCGACGTCGACCTGGCCATCGCGCCCGGCGAGCGCGTGCTCGTCACCGGGCCGACCGGCGCGGGCAAGACGACGCTGGCACACGCGCTCGTGCGCTTCCTCGAGCACGACGGCACGTACGAGATCGGCGGTGTGGAAACCAGATCCCTCGCGTCCGACGACGTAAGGCGCACGGTAGGCCTGTGCGAGCAGACGCCGTATCTCTTCGATGAGTCCATCCGGCAGAACCTGCTCTTCGCGCACGACACCGCCTCGGACGACGACCTGCTGCGCACGCTCGACCGCGTCGGACTCGCCGAATGGGCGCAGGAACGCGGCGGACTCGACGCGCGCGTCGGCGAGCGCGGCCGGCTCGTCTCCGGCGGCCAAGCACAGCGCATCGCGCTCGCCCGCGCCCTGCTCGCGGAATTCCCTGTCCTCGTCCTCGACGAGCCGACCGCCGGCGTCGACCCCGCGGCATCGGACGCCCTGCTCGCGGATCTGCTCGGCGCCGTCCCCACCGACCGCGCGATCGTGCTCATCTCGCATGTCGACGTGCGGCGCGACCTCGTCGACCGTGAGGTACGAATCGAGTCCGGCCGCCTCATCGGATAGCGAACCGACGCCCAGAAGCCACTCGCCCCAGCCCAGAAGCCGCCCACCCCCAGCCCAGAAGCCACTCGCCCCAGCCCAGAGGCCGCTCGCTTTCGGCCGAGGAGCCGCTCAGCCTCAGCCCAGAATCCGCGCAATCTCAGCCGAGACGCGCTCCGTCTCGGCCACCGAACATTCACCTTTTGTGAATGAAGCCGCCGCGGAGGCCGCCAGTAGCGTTGAATCCACGCGCCGATACCCAGCGGGGTGCCGGCCGCAGGAGTTCGCGGGGGACGCGGGCGTGCACTAGAGGTGGGGCGACGCATGAGCGATCTAGACCTGGCGCGGATGCAGTTCGCATTCACGAGCATTTATCACTTCTTCTTCGTGCCCATGACGATCGGCATGGCCATCCTCGTCGCCATCCTCCACACGAGGTGGCACCGCAAGGGCACTCCCGAGCTGAAGCGCGTGCTGCGCTTCTTCGGCGGCCTCATGCTCATCTCCGTCGCGGTCGGCGTGGTCACCGGCCTCGTGCAGGAGTTCGAGTTCGGCACCAACTGGTCGCAGTACTCCCGCTTCGTCGGCGACGTCTTCGGTGCGCCGTTGGCCATGGAAGGTCTCGTCGCCTTCTTCCTGGAGTCCACATTCCTCGGCCTCTGGCTCTTCGGCTTCGGCGTGCTGCCGCGAGGCCTGCACCTGCTGACCGCCTGGATGGTCCCGGTCGGCGCGTGCCTCTCCGCCGTGTTCATCATCGCCGCCAACTCCTGGATGCAGAACCCGACCGGCTACACCGTCAACTCGCAGACCGGCCGCGCAGAGCTCACCTCGATCGGCGCCCTGTTCACGAACCCCGTCTTCATCTGGGGCTACATCCACGTCATCCTGGCCGCCCTGATCTTCGGCGGGTGCCTGATGCTCGCGGTCTCCGCATGGCACCTGCGCAAGAAGCGGAACGTCGCCGAATTCACGTCGACGGCGAAGCTGGCCATCGTGATCGTCTTCATCGCGGCACTCGTGCAGTTCCCGGTCGGCGGACGCCTGGGCATCAACGAGACCACCTACCAACCGATGAAGATCGCGGCGGCAGAGGCCAACTGGACGACCTGCCAGCCCTGCTCGTTCTCCGTGCTTCAGATCGGCGGTTGGACGGCCAGCGACCCGCCGACCAAGATCATCGAGATCCCGCACCTGCTCTCGGTGCTCGCCACCGGCACCTGGAACGGCAAGGTGCAGGGCCTCACTCCGCTCAACGAGCAGTACAACCAGCAGTTCGGCCAAGGCGACTACATCCCGCCGGTCGCGATCCAATACTGGTCGATGCGCGTCATGGCGTACGGCGGCACGCTGCTCGCGATCTTCGGCGCATGGGGCCTCTTCCTGATGTGGCGGCGCAAGCTTCCGTCAGCCCGGGTGTTCCTCTGGATCTCCAGCTGGGTGATGGTCACGCCGTTCTTCATAGCCACCGCCGGATGGCTGCTCACCGAGAACGGCCGCCAACCGTGGATCGTGCAAGGTCTGATGCTGACCAAGAACGGGCTATCGGGGTCGGGGTCGGCGGCGCAGATCATAGCGAGCCTGATCATCCTCGGCGTGCTCTACCTGTCCATCGGGATCGTCGCGACGGTGCTGATGATCCGCCACGCTCGGCGCGGCATCCCGGATGAACCAGCCGAGTCCTCGCCAGACGACCAGGACCGATCGAGCGACGCGACGCCGTCGCTGACGTACTGAGAGGAGCCGGCTCATGGTGCTTCCAACGCTGTGGTTCGTCATCGTCGCCTTCTTCTGGACCGGCTTCTTCGTTCTCGAAGGGTTCGACTTCGGCGTCGGCGCCCTGCACAAGATCATCGGCAGGAATGACATCGAGCGCCGCGTCGTGATCAACACGATCGGACCGGTCTGGGACGGCAACGAGGTCTGGCTCATCGTGGCCGCCGCCTCGATGTTCGCCGCCTTCCCCGGCTGGTACGCGACCTGGCTCTCTGCGCTGTACCTCGCGGTCTTCCTGCTGCTCGCCGCCCTCATCCTGCGCGGCGTCTCGTTCGAGTTCCGCAACAAGTTCCAGGGCGCCGGATGGCGCGCGACCTGGAGCTGGACGCTCACGATCGGCTCGATCTTCGCCCCTCTGCTCATCGGGCTGGGCCTCGGCGACCTGCTCGCCGGTCTGCCCGTCAATGTGAACGGCGACTTCACCGGCTCGTTCGCCGACCTGCTCACCCCGTTCGGCATCGTGCTCGGCATCACGCTCGTCGTGCTGTGCCTGCTGCACGGCGCCGCCTTCCTCACCCTGCGCACCACCGACACCGTGCTCTCTCGAGCACGCCGCGCCATGAGAGTCCTCGTCATTCCTGCGGCCGTGCTCGCCGTCGTCGTCGCGGTCTGGACGGTGGTGCTCGCGCCGAACGGCTTCTGGGGCATCCTGGCCGCCGCCCTTCCGATCCTCGGCGCGATCATCGCCTGCTTCACGGGCCTCACCGGCAAGGCGTCTCGCCTCGCGTTCATCGCGACGACCGTCATGATCGGCGGCACCATGGTGACCCTCTTCGCTCACCTCTACCCGAACCTGCTCGTCTCCACGACCGACTCTGCGGCGACCCTGACGGTCACGAACTCGTCGTCGAGCCACTACTCGCTGCAGGTCATGAGCATCGCAGCGCTCATCATGGTGCCCATCGTCATCGCGTACCAGGTGTGGAGCTACATCGTCTTCCGCCGTCGGGTCACGGCGCCCGCGGTCACCGTCCCGTCGGAGAGCACGGCCCCCGCCGCGACCCTCCCGTCGGAGAGCAGCTCGGCGTAGGCCGCTTCGATCCCTCATCCCGCTAGGAAAGGCATCCGCATGAACAACGAGTACGACGTCATCATCATCGGTTCCGGAGCGGGCGGAGGCACGCTCGCCCACCGGCTGGCGCCATCCGGCAAGCGCATCCTCATTCTCGAGAGAGGCGACTGGCTGCCCCGCGAGACGCAGAACTGGGATGCCACAGAGGTGTTCGTGCGCAACAGGTACGTCTCGAAGGACACCTGGTACGACGAAAAGGGCAAGGCCTTCCAGCCTCAGGTGCACTACAACGTGGGCGGGGCGACCAAACTCTACGGCGCCGCACTGTACCGGCTGCGCGCTGAGGACTTCGGCGAGCTGAAGCACTACGACGGCATCTCGCCCGCCTGGCCGCTCCCGTACGACGCGTTCGAGCCGTACTACACGCAGGCCGAGGAGCTCTACCAGGTGCACGGCGTTCGAGGCGAGGACCCGACTGAGCCGCCGACCAGCGCGCCGTACCCGTGGCCTGCTGTGTCGAACGAGCCGCGCATCCAGCAGCTCTTCGACGACCTCACGAGCTCGGGCCTTCGCCCGTTCCACGCACCGGCGGGCGTCATGCTCAACGAGGCCGACATGGCCTTCGGCGGGTGCATCCGCTGCGCGACCTGCGACGGGTTCCCGTGCCTCGTGCACGCCAAGTCAGACGCAGAGGTCGTCGCCGTTCGCCCAGCGATCGAGCACCCGAACGTGACGCTCGTGCGCAAGGCGGAGGTCACGCGACTCGTGACGGATGACGCAGGAAGCGTCGTCACCGAGGTCGTCGCCACCGTCGACGGCGAGGAGCAGCACTTCGCCGGCTCGATCGTCGTCGTGTCGGCGGGCGCAGCGAACACCGCGAAGCTTCTGCTGCGCAGCGCGAACGACAAGCACCCGAACGGGCTTGCGAACGGCTCCGACCAGGTCGGCCGCAACTACATGTTCCACAACAGCATCGCCTTCCTCGCCATCTCGAAGGAGCGCAACGACACGCGCTTCCAGAAGACGCTCGCCGTGAACGACTACTACTTCGGCGACGACGAGTTCCCGTACCCGATGGGCAACATCCAGATGGTCGGCAAGAGCTCGGCCCCGATGTACCGAGGGGAGAAGCCGATCGAGACGAAGCTGGCTCCGACCTTCGCCCTCACCGAGCTGGCGACCCACGCCGTCGACTTCTGGCTGTCGACGGAGGACCTGCCGCTGCCCGACAACCGGGTGACGCTCGCCGACGACGGCAACATCACGCTGAGCTACACGCAGAACAACCGCAAGCCGCTCGACGAGCTGTACCACCGCATCAAGCACCGCCTCAACCACCTCGGTTTCGACGAGCACAACATCGTCGAGCGCAACGCGTACATGAAGAACGAGGTGCCGATCGCTGGATGCGCGCACCAGGCCGGCACCGCACGGTTCGGCACCGACCCCGCGACGTCCGTGCTCGACACGAACTGCAAGGCGCACGAGCTCGACAACCTGTACGTCGTCGACACGAGCTTCTTCCCGTCGATCGGCGCGGTCAACCCGGCGCTCACCGCCGCCGCGAACGCTCTCCGCGTCGGCGATCACCTGCTGGAGCGACTGGGTTGAGATGAGTGCAGGGTTGAGATGAACACTGGGCTGACATGGACGCTGGGCTGACATGAGCGACGCCACGGTACACGCGGGAAGGGGGGCGCGCGGCGCCTCCCCTCTCGTGTACGGCGCTGGGCTCGCGCAGGGACTCGCGCTGGTCTGCTTCCCCGCCGCAGCATCCGTGCTCACCTCGTCGAGCGGCTACGCCCTCTCGGCGACGCAGTACGGCTTCATGTTCGCCCCGCAGGTCATCCTCGCGATCACGGCTGCCGCGCTGACGCCCGTGCTCGCCCGCACGTGGTCGCTGCAGCGCGTCTTCGGCATCGGTCTGGTCGCCAACCTGCTCGCCATGCTCCTCCTGGTCGTCAGCCTCTGGCCGGCGCCGTCGACCCTCGCCTACGTCATCCTGTTGTTCGCGACAGGATGCCTGGGCATCGGGTTCGGCGCGTGCGTGTCGTCGCTCAACCAGTTCGCCGCGGCGCTCCGGCCCGGACGTGAGGACCGCAGCGTTCTCACGCTGAACGTCATGCTCGGCCTTGGAACGGCGCTCGCACCCGTTCTGATCGCCATCCTGCTGCCGGACTGGTGGATCCTTCCCCTCCTCGTCTCGGCGGCGCTCGTCGTCGCGCTCGTGGCGACCTGGTGCATCCGGCTCGACCCCGGCTCGCCGGCCCCGACGGCATCGCAGGCAACGGCGGGCGCACGTCGCCCGCCTCTGCCGGCCCGCTTCTGGTGGTACGTCGCGGCGGTCGTGCTCTACGGCGTCTGCGAGACCCTGTTCGGCAACTGGTCGAGCCTCTACCTCTCCGGCGAGCGTCAGCTCCCGGTCGCGACCGCATCTGCCGCCCTTGCCGCGTTCTGGGCGTTCGTCACCATCGGCCGTGTCATCGTCGCGCTACTTCCTGCGCGCGTCCCGTCGTGGGCCGTCTACATCCTGCTGCCCTTCCTGATCGCCCTCTCGAGTCTCGCCGTGGCTTCGGCGAGCGCTCCCACCGCCGCCGTGCTCGCCTATGCCGCCGCCGGCCTCGCCTGCTCGGCGATGCTCCCGCTCTCGGTGAGCTTCGCCGAGCGTGAGTTCGCCCGCTGGGGATCGACCTCGTCGGGCGAACTCATCGCCGGATACCAGGTGGGCTACGGCATCGCCGCGTTCGGAGTGGCGCCGCTCACCGCCGCGACCGGCATGACCATCGGCTCCGTGTACGTGGTCGGTGCAGGCGTCGGGGTGCTGCTCGCCGCCACCGCGATCACCATCTCCCGCGGACGCGCCATACGCTTCACTCCCTCCGTCGCCACCAGTCCCAAGGAGTCATGACCATGCCGAAGATCCCTCCCTCCCACAGCTCTGCCGCGCGCACCGCAGAAGGCATCCGCCTCGCGGAGGCCGCCGAAGCCCAGTGGCGCGACTGGGGGCCCTACCTCTCCGAGCGCGCGTGGGGAACCGTGCGCGAGGACTACAGCACAGACGGCAACGCGTGGGACTACTTCCCCCACGACCATGCCCGCTCGCGCACGTACCGCTGGAACGAAGACGGTATGGCCGGCTTCTGCGACGACGGTCAGTCGTGGTGCCTCTCGCTCGCGCTCTGGAATGGCGTCGACCCCATTCTCAAGGAGCGGATGTTCGGCCTGACCGGCCCGCAGGGAAACCACGGCGAAGATGTCAAGGAGTACTGGTGGTACCTCGACGGCACCCCGACGCACTCCTGGAACACGTGGCGCTACCACTACCCGCAGGGCGCTTTCCCCTACGAGAACCTCGTCGAGGAGAACGCTCGCAGGGGCAAGCTCGACCCAGAGTACGAGCTGGTCGACACCGGCGCCTTCGCCGACAACCGGTACTGGGTCGCGACGGTGGACTACGCCAAGGCCGGCCCGCACGACCTGCTGATGAACATCACGGTGGAGAACGCGGGGCCCGAGGAGGCGACCATCCACGTGCTGCCCACGCTCTGGTACCGCAACACCTGGTCGTGGGGCAATCCGGGCAACGACGGCAAGCCGGTGCTCCGTGCCGACGGCGGCCGGGTCAAGGGGCAGAGCCCGCGGTCGGGATCGCTCGTATTCAGTGGTGAGGGCGACCCCGAGTTGTTGTTCTGCGACAACGAGACCAACACGTCGCGTCTCTACGGCGATGACGACTCACCCGAGTTCCCCAAGGACGGCATCAACGACCACATCGTGCAGGGTGCGCAGACCGTCAACCCCGAGCAGACGGGCACCAAGGCCGCCCTCCACTACACGCTGACGGTCCCCGCCGGCGGATCGGCGCGCGTGCGGGTACGCCTGGTCGGCGTCGATTCACCCTCCGACGACGAGCCAGAAGACTCGACGCCTGACGAGGCGATCGTCACCGCCGAGTACGACGACATCCTCAAGCTGCGCCGAACAGAGGCCGACGCGTTCTACAGCGCGACGATCCCGGCCGGCCGGCGCTCAGAGGAATACCGGGTCGCACGGCAGGCGTTCGCCGGCCTGCTCTGGGGCAAGCAGTTCTACCACTACGACGTCGCGCGCTGGCTGGAGGGCGACCCCGGCTACCCGCCGCCGCCGGCGGGACGCGGACGCATCCGCAACGGCAGCTGGACCAACCTCGACAGCCACGACGTCATTCTCATGCCGGACCCGTGGGAGTACCCATGGTTCGCTGCATGGGACCTCGCGTTCCACTGCGTCACCCTCGCCCACATCGATCCCGAGTTCGCGAAGGACCAGCTCATCCTGCTGCTGCGCGAGTGGTACATGCACCCGAACGGCCAGCTGCCCGCCTACGAGTGGAACTTCTCCGACGTCAACCCGCCGGTGCACGCATGGGCCGCAGTGCGGGTCTTCGAGATCGACGGCCGGTCGGACTTCAAGTTCTTGGAGCGGGTGTTCAACAAGCTGCTGCTCAACTTCACCTGGTGGGTCAACAGCAAGGACAAGGAGAGCGACAACCTGTTCGAGGGCGGCTTCATGGGCCTCGACAACATCTCGCCGCTCGACCGCTCGACGCTGTCCCCGGATGTCGGATATCTCGAGCAAGCCGACTCGACGGGCTGGATGGCGATGTACGCCCTCGACCTGCTCGACATCGCCCTCCGGCTCGCGATGCACGACAACGCGTACGAAGACATCGCGACGAAGTTCTTGCAGCACTTCACCACCATCGCCACCGCCGCGAACGCGGGCATCATGTGGGATGACGAGGATGCGTTCTACTACGACGTCTTCCACCGCTCGGACGGCGTCGACATCCCCGTCAAGGTGAAATCCCTGGTGGGTCTCGTTCCGCTGCGGGCGGCGCTCGCCTACGACGTGGAGGGCGTCGCAGAGGCTCTGCCCGACTTCAGGGCACGAGGTCTGTGGTGGCTGTCGAACCACCCGGAGGACGCGCACCTGTTCCACACGCGCGACATCGATGGCGTACGGCACCGCTTGCTCGCCCTCGTGCCACCGGAGCGGCTGGAGCGACTTCTCGGCAACCTCTTCGACGAGTCGGGGCTGCTCGGGCCTTACGGCATCCGGGCCATCTCGGCGTGGCACCGGGAGCACCCGTTCTCGATGCAGGTCGGATCGAACATCGCCACCGTCGACTACGAGCCTGCGGAGTCCACCACAGACCTCTTCGGCGGCAACTCCAACTGGCGCGGGCCGGTGTGGATGCCCCTGAACGTGCTGCTCGTCGAGGCGCTGCGCGACTACGACAAGCTGTCGCCGGGCGAGTTCGCCACCGACTACCCTGCCGGGTCCGGGAACAGGCAGACGCTCGCGGCGTCGGCGGATGACATCGCTCGGCGGCTCGTCTCGATCTTCCTCCCAGGGGAAGACGGGCGCCGTCCGGTGCACGGCTGGTACGACCTGCTCGCGACGGACCCCCGGTGGAAGGACAACCTGCCGTTCCACGAGTACTTCCACGGCGACACGGGCATGGGCCTGGGAGCCGAACACCAGACGGGATGGACGGCCCTGGTCGCCCACCTCATCATGACCACCCCTACGGCCGCGAAGGCGGCCAAGGCGGCACAGAAGAAGACCGGTAAGAAGAAATGAACAGGAGCAGCACCATGAACCTCGACGGAAAAGTCGCGATCGTGACGGGCGGCAACAGCGGGATCGGCAAGGCCATCGTGCTGGAGCTCGCCGCCCAGGGCGCATCGGTCGTCATCGACTACGTCACCCACCCGGAGGCCGCAGACGAGCTCGAGCAGCAGCTCGTCGCTCTCGGCGACAAGGTGGCGACGGTCGAGGCCGACGTCAGCAAGGTCGCAGACCTTCAGAAGCTCGTCGACACTGCGGTGTCGACGTTCGGCCGCCTCGACATCATGGTCAACAACGCCGGTGTCGAGACACGCACCGACGTTCTGACGACGACCGAAGAGCAGTACGACTTCGTGCTCGACGTCAACCTCAAGAGCGCGTTCTTCGGCACGCAGATCGCTGCGAAGCAGATGATCGCGCAGGGCGACGGCGGGTGCATCCTCAACGTCAGCTCCGTGCACGAGGACTGGCCGATGCCGGGCAACACGGCGTACTGCCTGTCGAAGGGCGGCGCTCGCATGCTCGCCCGCACGGCAGGTCAGGAGCTCGGCCCGCACGGTGTGCGCATCGTCAACGTCGGACCGGGTGCCGTCGCGACCCCCATCAACACCTCGACGATGGCCGACCCCGAGAAGATGAAGACGCTCGACGCCGCCATCCCGCTCGGGCGCATGGCTCAGCCCGAGGAGATCGCGAAGGTGATCGCGTTCCTCGCCTCGGACGGCGGCTCCTACCTCAACGCCACGACGGTCTTCGTCGACGGCGGCCTGATGCACTCGAGCCCCGGCCTGTAGGTCGCTGCCCTCGCTGGTTGAGGAGAGCGCGAAGCGACGCAGCGGTGCTCCTCAACCAGCGGTATCAGCTCAGGGCGACCAGCATCAGGGATCGAGGCCCGACCGTGATGGTGCCCGACGCGGCCGTGCCCGCGCGCTTCGGGTCGAAGCTGTCCGACTCCACTTTGACTTCGTCGGCCCACGGCAGCGCGAAGTCGAGCGGCTCCCACCAGGCGTTCACGAGCAGCGCCAGGTCGTCATCGACCAGGGGTGCGCCCGTATCGTCGTGATCCGGGTCGATGCCGCCGGACAGCACGAGCGCGACACTCTTCGCCGAGGTGTCCGACCAGTCGCCATCCGTCATCGGGTCGCCGCCGGGGGTGAACCAGCGCACGGCATCCGGGTGGTCGGGGTATCGCGTGCGCCGCAGCACGGGATGACCGTGTCTGAGTCGTACGAGCTGCGCGGTGAACGCGTGCAGGTCGTCGTCCACGTTGGTCCAGTCCCACCAGGTGACGGAGTTGTCGAGGCAGTACGCGTTGTTGTTGCCGCCCTGCGTCCGTCCGATGTCGTCGCCGCCGAGCAGGAGCGGCACCCCGCGCGACAGCAGGAGCGTCGAGAGGATGGCGCGCCGCTGGCTCGCACGAAGCGCGAGGATCTCCGGGTCGGAGGTCGGCCCCTCTACGCCACTGTTCCAGGATCGGTTGTCGTCCGTGCCGTCCCTGTTGCCTTCGCCGTTCGCCTCGTTGTGCTTGCGGTCGTACGAGACGAGGTCGGCCAGCGTGAACCCGTCGTGCACGGTGACGAGGTTGACGGAGGCATCCGGTCCGCGACGGTGGCGCGTGTAGAGGTCGGGCGAACCCGTGAGGCGCTGGGCGAGGTCGGGGAGCATGCCCTCGTGACTGCGCCAGAAGTCGCGCACCGTGTCGCGGAAGCGGCCGTTCCACTCGCTCCAGCCCGCAGGGAAGCGGCCGAGATCGTAGCTGTCGCCTTGCCCGACATCCCACGGCTCGGCGATCAGGATGACCTGTGCGAGCACCGGGTCCTGCGCGACGAGGTCGAAGAACGCGGCGACCGACGAGAATGAGCCATCAGCACGTGCGAGGCTCGGAGCGAGGTCGAAGCGGAAGCCGTCGACCCCCATCTCGGTCACCCAGTACCGCAGCGAGTCCATCACGAGGCGCAGCGTGATCGGGTCACCGACGTTGAGCGAGTTGCCGCAGCCCGTCGTGTCGACATAGCTACTCAGGTCGGAGGGTGAGAGCCGATAGTAGTGCTCGTTGGCGATGCCGCGGAAGCAGATCGTCGGGCCGTCGGCGCCTGCCTCTGCCGTGTGGTTGTAGACGACGTCGAGGATGACCGAGAGCCCTGCTCCGTGCAGCGCCGCGACCATATCGCGGAACTCGGCCACCTGGCCGCCTAGCGTACCCTGTCGCACCGCCGACGAGTAGGCGGCGTGCGGGGCGAAGTACCCGACTGTGTTGTATCCCCAGTAGTTCGTGAGGCCCTCCGCGACGAGGAACGCCTCTGGAACGCTGTGGTGCACCGGCAGCAGCTCGACCGCTGTGACGCCGAGCGCGGTGAGGTGGGCGATGGCCGCTGGGTGTGCGAGCCCTGCGTACGTGCCGCGAATGTCTTCCGGAATGTCGGGGTGGGTGGCAGTGAAGCCCTTCACGTGTACCTCGTAGATGACCGAGTCCGCGAGGGAGCGGCGTTGCGGGGCATCCACCGCGTCGTCCACAGGCTCCGGATCGGCCACCAGGATGCTGCGCGGCATCACCGACGCCGAATCGGCAGAGTCGGGCTTGCTCGGGTCGCTCGCGTCGTGCCCGTATGCCGCGGCGGTGAACGTGACCTCGCCGTCGATCGCGCGGGCGTACGGATCGAGCAGCAGTTTGGCCGGATTGAACCGCTTGCCCCGCGCGGGATCCCAGTCGCCGTGCACGCGGTAGCCGTAGCGCTGCCCCGGCTCGATGCCGGTGACGAGACCGTGCCAGATGCCTGCCTCGCAGACCGGCAGCTCGACGCGTGTCTCGTTGCCTTCCGGATCGAAGAGGCACAGCTCGACGCCTGTGGCGTCTGGCGCGGCGATCGCGAAGTTCACGCTTCCACGCATGACGCGGGCACCGAGCGGATAAGGACGACCTGGACGAATCGTGACCTGCACGGGTTCAGGCTATCGACGGGGTGGGGCGTGCGGCAGGGCCAGGCGAGCGTTCGGCCGTCTCGCACGAAAAATTCATTGACATCGCACCATGCGAGTGCGGAGACTGTGCCCATGTCTGAGGACGGCGCCGAAGACGACGCGGAGCGGAAGGCTATCGACGACGTCGCCGATCGCTTGATCGCGAAGCATCCCGAGGTCAATCAGGCGTTCATCCGTGAGCTCGTCGCCCGGGAGTACGAGCAACTTCGCAATGCCAAGCTGCGCGAGCACATCCCCGTTCTCGTCGAGCATGCGGTGAAGCAGAGCCTGCGGTCGGAGAAGGCGAAGCAGGGCGACCTGCTGTGACTCTTCCGCCGATCGAATGGCGCAACCTCCGCTGGTCGAGTAGCGGGGTGCGTCCCGGAGCGCTCAGTCCTCGCCGCGGATGACGATCGTCTCGGTCGGTGGCGCCGGGTTGTGCACCGGGATGGGTGCGGTGCGCGACGCCTCGATCTCGGCAGCGGCCGTGGGGTCGGCGTCGTTGAGGAACTCGGTGAGGCGCTCGACCTCGTCGGTCTCGCCGATCGCCGCAGCCCCTCTGCGCAGGGCGTAGAGCGAGCGCAGGACGCCCCGATTCGGCTCGTGCGACCACGGGATCGAGCCGCGACCCTTCCACCCGGCGGCACGCAGGGCGTCGAGCCCGCGGTGATAGCCGACCCGCGCGTACGCGTAGGACTCGAGAGGCGAGTCGGGGTCGAACGTCGCGTCGGAGAGCTTCGCCCATGCGAGGCTGGACCGCGGATACCGGGCCACGACCAGCTTCAGAACGCTCGGCTCCCCGCCGGCGTCGAGAAGCTCGATGACCGTGTTCCGCTCGACGTCAAGGCGGATCTCTGGCTGATGCTCAGGCTCGGGAAGCAGGCTTTCGGCGGTCATTCCGTCATCGTATCGCCGGGGCCGCCGGTCGCTCTGAGACCTCCCGTCACACTGCTGGATGGAATCACAGGCTCGGGACGCACTGCCCGGTCTCGCACCCGGCGCAACCAACCCTTTGTCTGAGAGATTCTCAGGGTCTCATAATGGAGCATGGCAACGGTGCGAGGGGCCATCCGCACGCCCGATCAACGGCTGCGGGTGTTCGTGAGCTCGACTCTCCGCGAGCTGGAGCCAGAGCGCAAGGCCGTTCGCACGGCAATCAAGCGCCTGCGGCTCGCGCCCGTGATGTTCGAGCTCGGCGCCAGACCCCATCCACCTCGTTCGCTGTATCGCGCGTACCTCGACCAGAGCGACGTGTTCGTCGGCATCTACTGGGAGAGCTACGGCTGGGTCGCGCCAGGCGAGGAGGTCTCAGGGCTCGAGGACGAGTACAACCTCGCCGACCCGCGCATGCCCAAGCTCATCTACATCAAGGCATCCGATCGGCGCGACGAGCGGCTGAAGCACCTGATCGACCGCATCCGCAGCGACGACAACGCCTCCTACATCTCGTTCTCCACGGACCGACAGCTCGCCGAGCTGCTGTCATCCGATCTGGCGACGCTCCTCGCGGAGCGCTTCGACGACAGCCGCGACGCGAGTCCCGCGGCCGCGGCATCCCGAGGCATCGCGCACGACGTCTCCGACGTGCCGCCCGCGGTGCCGACTACTGCACCGCCCGCGACGCCGACCGAACCTCCACCGCTGAGCGCAGCCCGGCCGATTCCGCAGGCAGTCTCCCCACTGATCGGGCGCGACCGCGAGGTCGCGGAGGTCGCCGCTCTGCTGCGTGAGGGCCCGCACCGGGTGATCACCCTCGTCGGTCCGGGAGGGGTCGGCAAGAGCCGACTCGCGCTTGAGGTGCTCGACCGGGCGAGGTACGACTTCGCCGACGGCGCCTATTTCGTGCCGCTCGAGAACGTGCTGGAGCCCAGGCTGCTGCTGCCGACCATCGCCTACACGCTCGGCGTGCGCGACACCGGCGAGGTATCGCTCGAAGACCGCCTCGGCATCGCGCTCGCAGGGAAGCGGGTGCTGATCGCGCTCGACAACTTCGAGCAGATCGTCGAGGCCGGTCCGACCCTGGTGAGGCTGTACGCCATTGCGCCAGACGCACAGTTCCTCGTGACGAGCCGCACGGTGCTCAGGGTGCGCGGTGAGCGCGTCTACGACGTCGAGGGGCTCAGCGTCGTGGAGGGTCGAGCCAGCCTCGACGACGCACGGATGTCGGGTGCCGTGCAGCTCTTCACGGCGCGGGCATCCGCAGTACGTCCCGACTTCACTCTCGACGAGTCGAACGCCGACACCGTCTCTCGCATCTGCGGGACGCTGCAGGGCCTTCCGCTCGCGATCGAGCTCGCCGCCGCGCGCATGCGTGTGCTCACGCCGCAGGGCATGCTCGAGCGACTGGACAAGACGCTCCCGCTGCTGGTCGGAGCGCCTCGCGACCTGCCCGAGCGTCAGCGCACTCTGCGCAGCACGATCGAGTGGAGCGCGAACCTGCTCGGCGAGCGGGAACGCGCGCTGATGTTCGACCTCGCAGTGTTCTCACTGCAGTTCTCACTCGAGGCGGTCGAGGCACTCGGGACGGAGCGGCAGTGGGGCGGCACGGAGATCGAAGGGCTCGACATCCTCGTCGACAACTCACTGGTCAGGCAGCACGAGGTCGAGGGGCATCCCTCGTATTCGATGCTCGTCACCGTGCGGGAGTACGCCCTCGAGCAGCTCAGGGCGACCGGTCAGGAGGCCGAGGTGCGCAGCGCGCATGCCAGGTACTACCTGCGGCTCGCGAAACAGCTCGGGCCGGAGCTCAAGGGTGCAGGACAGGTGGATGCCCTCGCCAGGCTCGAGCGCGAACGGTCCAACCTGCGAACAGCGGTGCGCCACCTCGTCTACACGGGAGAGGATGACAGCGCCACGGCCTTCGCGTGGAACCTGCTCGTCTTCTGGTGGATCGGCGGGTTCTTCGGCGAGGTGCGCATCTGGATGCAGGAGCTGCTCGACTCGGACGACGAGATCTCGGAGCGGGCGGCGGCCATCGCCCGGTTCTACGTGCTGTGGATGGGCATGTGGCAGGGGCCGACACAGGAGGTGGCCGACGGGCTGGACGAGGTTCGTGCCGTGTTCGAGTCGCTCGGCGACGACGACGGCACGGCGGTCGTGCTCGGCACCGTGGCGATGACGCGAGCACAGATCCCCGGTTCAGATCGCGCCCGGGCCCGCGCGGAGCTGACGAGGGCGATCGAGATCTTCCAGCGGCTCGGGGATGGCTGGGGCGAAGCCGTCGCCTGGGTCACCATGGGCCGCATCGACATGGTCGAGGGCGACAACGACGCGGCGCTCGAGCACTATCAGCACGGTGCCGAGGTATCGCGGCGCACCCACGACGCCTTCGCGATCACGATCACCGAGCACCATGTCGCCCGCCTGCTGCTGTTCCAGGGCCGGCTCGACGAGGCCGAGCCGGCCTTCGTCGACGCCGCCTACGTCTCCGCCACCCTCGGGCACCTGGAGGGTGCCGCGTACGGCATCGAGGGGCTCTGTGCGATCGCGGCCGTTCGAGGGCAGGCTGAGAGGGCGGGCATCCTGGCCGGCGCAGCACAGGAGATGCGGCAGAAGTCGGGCATGTACGACACCCCGCTGTTCGTTTATCACCAGAGATACCTCGAGCCGCTGCGCACGGCGTTCCCCGACCTGATGCGCGACGCCGAGGAGCGCGGCAGGCGGATGCGGGCATCTGACGTCATGCGGCTCGCGCTTCCGCCGGAGAAGCAGGAGGCAGCCGCTGCGGCGCTGATCGGCAAGTAAAGCTGGGAGATCGCCAGATTATTTTGCACACATGTGTGCAACTTAGTATGCTGGGGACATGCCACCGACCATCCAGCAGCCGCGCGCCCGCGCGCCCCGCAAGGACGCGGCAGAGAATCGTGCGGCACTCATCGCCGCGGCCGTCCGCGTGCTCGATCGAGACGTCGACGGCTCACTGGAGACGATAGCCGCAGAAGCGGGGCTGACCCGACGCGCGGTCTACGGACACTTCGCCACGCGCGACGACCTCGTGCGCGAGGTGCTCACGCTCGGGGCGGCGCGGATGGCGGCATCCATCCTTCCCATCGAGCATGCAGACCCCCGCGTCGAGATCGCCCTCTACGGAGCGACGCTGTGGCGCGAGGTGCAGCACGCGAGCGTCACCGCGGAGTTCGCGGTGCGCGGCCCGCACGTGGCACTCGTCGCCGAGGCGCTCGAACCCGCGAGGGCCAAGCTGCGGGCGACCGTGCGGCGTGGGGTGGACGAGGCCGTGCTGCGCGGCGACATCGCCCCCGACCGGCTCGCGCGGCTGATCGAGCGCGTGGCGCTCGATGTGCTGGCAGAGGCCACGCACGACGGGTTGGATGACCGCGCAGGACACACTCTGGTGATGGTCGCGGCGCTGAGCGTCGCAGGACTCGGCTGGCGCGAGGCGGACGAGCTGATCGCCGGCACCCCGGAGCTGGCGTACGAGGAGGCATCCGACCGATGAGGATCACCCTGAGCGGCGTTTCCAAGCGCCCCGCACTCGACTCGGTGTCGCTCACGTACGGCACCGGCGAGGCTGTGCTGGCTCGCGCGGAGACGGAGCAACGGCCGAGCGTGCTGGGCCTGATCGCGTCGGGCCGCATGAAGCCGGGAGCAGGAACGGTCACGATCGACGGCAGCGAGGATGCCGGCGTCATCCGTCGCTCCATCGCCCTGGTCGACGCCCCGGACGTGTGCGACCCCGCGCCGAACGTGACGGTCGCCGGCGTCACCTCCGAGGAGCTGATGTTCGCCGGTCGGCCCTCCGGGCCCGCCGCGACAAAGCGCATGCTGGCCTCGCTCGGCGTCGCCGCCCACGCGCGCGACGCGATCGGGCAGGTGCCGCCGACCGTGCGCATCCGGCTGCTCGTCGAGCTCGCGCTGCTGCGCGACGGCGTCCGCGGCGTGGTGATCACCGCGCCGGACAGGCACGGCGGCGACCCGAACGCCTGGTGGCGCATCGCCCTCGATGTGGCGTCGCGCGGCTTTGCGGTGCTGGTCATCGCCGGGGACGCCTCCGCGGCCGCGATCGCCGCGAACTCGCTCGTCGAGCGCCTCGAGACGTCGTGGGACGATGCCACTCCCGACGCCGACCCGACGCGCGACGACTCCGACGTGTCGTTCCTCGACCTCCCCGACGTGATCACGCGGCCCGTGCCGGTCATCCGCACCGCCTCCGAGCAAAGCGACTCCGCCGCTCTCGGGTCGGCTGACACGACCGCTCCCGAATCCGCTGGCCCGACCGCTCCCGAATCGAGTGCCGAATGAAAGTCCCCCAGATGATCGCGGCCGAGCTGCGCCGCCTCACCGCCAGCCGCATGGCCTCGATCGCGCTGATCGCGCTGATGTGCGTGCCCGTCATCTACGGCGCCCTCTACCTCTGGGCGAACCAGAACCCGTACGGCAAGCTCGACCAGATTCCCGCGGCGATCGTCGTCGCGGACGAGGGCACAACGACGAGCGGCACCGGCGCGACCGCGACGACAGCCAGCGACACGACCGGCGGCGACACCGCGGTGAACTACGGCAAGAAGGTCGCGAACCGTCTCGTGGATGACGGCACCTTCGACTGGCACATCGTCTCGGCATCCGCCGCGGCCAAGGGCCTCGACGACCAACGGTACGACTTCGCCATCACGTTCCCCGCCGACTTCTCGCAGCAGCTCGCGAGCGCCTCGACGGATGACCCGCAGCGCGCCACCGTCACTCTCACGACCAACGACACCAACAGTTACCTTGCCTCGACCATCGGGCAGCAGGCCGCCCAGACGATCCGCACCTCCATCGTGCAGGAGGTCAACCAGGAGGCGGCGAGCCGCTTCCTGGTGGCCCTGTCGGACATCCGCTCCCGCCTGTCCACCGCGGCGGATGCCGCCGGCAAGCTGCTGGATGGCACGCAGACCGCCCAGAGCGGCGCGGCGACCCTTGCGGACGGCACCTCGCAGCTGGCCACCGGGTCCGCCACTCTCCGTGACGGCCTGAACACCATGGCGTCGCAGACGGCGTCGCTTCCCTCGCAGACCGCCCAGCTCGCGTCGGGCGCCCAACAGGTCGCCGACGGCAACCAGCAGCTGGCCGGCGTGGCGGACCAGGCCGGCTCGCTGGCGCAGCAGGCAGCGGATGCGGTGCCCTCTGTTCGCGCACAGATCATCGACGAGATGAACGCCCACGGCATCGACCAGGCGACGCAGCAGCAGATCCTCGCCCAGCTCGACGCTCTCGGCACGAAGGTCACCGACGGCAACGCGCAGGTGCAGAGTGCCGTCGGTCAGATCAACCAGCTGTCGAACGGGTCGGAACAGGTGGCGGCCGGGGCGTCGCAGCTCGCCGCATCTGCTCCGGCGCTGGCGAACGGCGTTCAGCAGGCGGCGAGTGGGGCATCCCAGCTGGCCGACGGCTCGGCCAAGGCGGCTGCCGGCGCCGCTTCACTCCATGAAGGCCTCGGCACGCTCGCCGACGGCACGTCCAAGCTCCAGAGCGGGCTCGATGACGGCGTGAAGCAGATTCCCGCCAGCACGGCCGAGCAGCGCGCGGCGCAGGCGAAGACCATCGCGGACCCGGTGAAGCTCGACAATTCCAAGGTCACGAACGCAGGAACATACGGCGCAGGGCTCGCCCCGTTCTTCATGGCGCTGTCGGCATGGATCGGCATCTACGCGCTGTTCCTCATCGTGAAGCCGGTATCGCGGCGTGCGATCACGGCGCTGCGCTCACCGTTCCGCATCACGTTGGCGGGATGGCTCACGCCGGCACTTCTCGGCGTGGTGCAGATGATCGGGCTGTATGCGATCGTCGCGGGTGCCCTGCGATTCGGGGTGAGCAACCCGGTGGGCACGTTCGGCATCATGGCGCTCGCGTCGGTGACGTTCGCGGCGGTCATCCTCGCCCTCAACGTCTGGCTGGGCAGCGTCGGACAGTTCCTCGGCCTCGTGCTGATGGTGTTGCAGCTCGTCACCGCGGGCGGCACGTTCCCGTGGCAGACGCTGCCAGGCCCGCTCGCCGTACTGCACCATGGGCTACCGATGTCGTATGCCGTCGACGGCATACGACAGACGATGTACGGCGGAAGCTCGTCGCTGGCGTGGGGAGACGCGGGGTTCCTGGCCGTGTGGCTGGTGATCTCACTGGCGGTGACGGCGGTCGGGGTCATCCGGATGACCCACCGACGCACCCTGCGCGACCTGCAGCCCAGCCTGATCGGCTGAGCCACCCCTGCCGTCACCCCTCCCGCTGGTTGAGGGGCACGCCAACGGCGAGCGTCTCGAAACCTCCCGCTGGTTGAGGAGCACGCCGACGGCGAGCGTCTCGAAACCCCTCTTCCGCTGCGTCAGGCGGCGCCCTTGTCGAAGTCGGCAACGACCTCGTGCGGCTGGGCGCCGATCTTGACGTGCACCTTCGAGCCCGGATACAGCAACGGGAGCGCCTCGGGCGGCACGGCCGATGCGGACTGCGTTTGGTACGGCTGCGGGGCGCCGTCGACGACCGTCCACGTGAAGGCGTGCATCGGATGCCCGAGGTAGTTCATGTACCCGAGCGGCGTGAAGGCGACGATCACGGCGGTGCCGTCGCGTCCGGTCTCGCGGATGTAGGCCGCCGTCCCAGGCCCGGTCGACTGCGCGAGGCGCACCTCGGGGAGCGGCGCGCCCACGGCGATGGCGACCCGCTGAGCATTGTTCGGGTCGACCCGCACGGCCACGGTCGACGCTGCGATCTGGGCGAGGTAGACCTCAGGGAGACGCTGTCGCGCTGCGGCCGCATAGGGGACCGCCCCGTTCAGCATCACCATGAGCTGAAGGTCGCAGGTGCGCTCCACGAGTCCGCCGGCGATCTGCACGGTGCCGCCCGACGGCACCAGGCTCGTGATGCGCGCGACCCCGGGGATCCCGTTGTTCATCAGCTCGGAGTCGGTCCCCCCGAACGCCTCGTTGATCTTGCTGAAGAAACCCATCCGACACCCCACCGTCTCGCACCCGATTCCGCCGCCCAGGCTATCGCCGGGCCCCCTCCCGTGTCGCCGCATCAGCAGGCGAGCGTCGTCCGCGCACCGCACGACACCGCACCCCAGGACTCCCGCCACCCGCCGCCGACCGCCGGCCACCGGCCACCGGCCACCGGCCACCTGCCGCCAGCCACCTGCCACCTGCCACCCGACGCCCGACACCTGCCACCCCAACCAGCTCCCGCGGATGACTCGCTGGGCCGGCGACACCGTGCATCCCACTCCTGCATCCATCGCCTCCCACCGACTTCAGCCGCCAGCTCCATCGTTTCGTATGCAGAAAACGCTCTTCGCGCCGAGCGGAACAGCGTTTTCTGCACACGAAACGGCTTCCGGCGGTCGCGATGGCGGATGCCCGCGCTAGCGTGTGCGCATGAGATTCGACGACAGAGTGGCCGTCGTGTGCGGTGGTGCCAACGGGATCGGCTGGGCGACGGTCGAGCGACTGCTCGACGAGGGTGCGCGGGTGGCCATCCTCGACCTCGAGCCCGAGACCGCGACTCGGCGGCTCGCGGAGCGAGGAGTCGACGTCGAAGCGCCTGATGCGCGTGCGGCAGTCTTCGCGTGCGATGTGCTCGATACGTCCTCCGTGGATTCCGCGGTCGGCGGCGCCCTGGAGCGCTTCGGCCGCATCGACGCGCTGGCGTGCGTGGCCGGCGGTGAGCACGTCACCGAGGACGACCTCGATGACGGGCACTGGGACGACATCGTCAACTGGAATCTGCAGGGGCCGGTGCGGGTCATCCGTGCCTGCAGAGCCGCGCTCGTCGAGAGTCGCGGTTCGATCGTGATCGTGAGCTCGGTGAACGGCATCGCCGCGTGGGGTGAGCCTGCGTACAGCGCTGCGAAGGCCGGCCTGACACTCCTGGCCAAGAACCTCGCCGTCTCGCTCGGGCCCTACGGCGTGCGTGCGAACGTGGTCGCGCCCGGCACCGTGCGCACCCGCACCTGGGATTGGCAGGACGACCCGGATCGTCTTGCGGTGCTGTATCCGCTCGGCCGGATCGGGGAGCCGGCCGACATCGCTTCCGCGATCGCGTTCCTGGCATCCGATGACGCATCGTGGATCACCGGCGTCACCCTCCCTGTGGACGGCGGCGGCCTCGCCGGCCCCCGCACGGTCTTCGAGCACGTACTGGGCGGCCACCGCTAGCTGGTGCACCCACCACCCACCCGCCCAAGACCCGTTTCACAGTCAAAAAACGCGCACGTTCGCCCGGCAATTCGCATCTTGTGACTGTGAAACGGGGTCTCGAAGCGGGCGCGGGGTTCGGGCTCGGTTTCCTCTGAGCTCAGTCGCCGATATCGTGGCCCGCGTGACGGCATCCCATGACCGGAGCGGCGCGCTCCGCATTCTGCACATCAGCGACACGCACCTCTACGGCGACGGAACGCTGCACTACGGCATCGTCGACACCACGGCGGCATTCGACCGGGTGCTCGCGCAGGCATCCGAGATCGAGGGGATCGACCTCGTCGTGCTGTCGGGCGACCTCAGTGACGACGGCACCGCTGAGTCCTACCTGCGACTCCGCGATCGGATCGCACCGTGGGCCGCCGAGCGCGGCGCCGAGGTGGTCTACGCGATGGGCAATCACGATCTGCCGGATGCCTTCGGCGAGGTGCTCGGCGAGCGTCGACGCGTGCTCGAACTCGGCGGCTACCGCATCGTCACCCTCGACTCGTCGGTGCCTGGCGCGGCATACGGCTCGATCTCAGCGGAACAGCTGGCGTGGCTGGCCGAGGTGCTCGCCGAGCCGGCAGAGCTCGGCACGGTCGTGGTGCTTCACCACCCGCCGACCCGTGCCGTGACTCCGCTGCTGCGCCTGCTCGAGCTGGACGACCCGCACGCGCTGCTGAACGTGCTGGAGGGATCCGATGCGCGGATCGTGCTCAGCGGGCACTACCACCACTCGCTCGTGACGCTCGAGCGGGGCATCCCGGTCGTTGTGGCGCCGGGCGTCACCAACACGTCGGATGTCACAGCGCCATCCGACATGGAACGGGCAACGATCGGCGCGGGGTTCGCGCTGATCGATCTGCCGGCCTCTGGCGCGCCGAAGGTGTCGATCGTGTCGGCGCCGAGCGAGCGAGACGGCGAGCTGGTGTTCGAGCTGGATGCCGCGGGCATCCAGCGCATCGCCGAGGCGTTCGGCGCACCCGTTCCGCCGCCTGTCGCAACCGAGGCTCCCGCGACGGAGTAACCGACAGCGGAGTATCGGCCTCGGTTACGACGAGACGCTCTCCGCCGCGCGGATGCCGACGACGGCGCCGATGATCACGCCGACCAGCACCCCGCCCGCGGCCACGGCGAACCAGACGTTCGCCAACGTCGGCACCGCGATGACGAGAACGCTCCCGATGATGCCGACGACGGCCCCGCAGATGCAGGGCAGCACAGCGGCACGATGACCCGCCTTCCAGGTCTCGTCCGAGACGAAGAACGCCGGCATGCGGATGCCGATGTACGGGTTACGGGGAATGCGCCCGGATGCGCACAACGGGATCAACACCACGATCGCGACCGACAGGATTCCCACGATGACGGCTCCGATGATCACGTGAGCACGCTACACCGCACCCCATCCGCTCGTCTATTTCTCCGTCCCTCCGCCCGGCGCACTCGCAAGTCGTCGCCAGTTGTTGCGGGATGGCCACCCACGAATCCACCACAAGTGGCGACCACTTGGTGGTGGTGGGCTCACTCGCCACCCGCGACGCCCGCGTGCTGCACGATCCAGGCGTGCATCGCAATCGCGGCCGCGGCCGACGCGTTGATCGACCGGGTCGAGCCGAACTGGGCGATCTCGACCACGGCATCCGCCGCCGCGATCGCTTCCTCAGAGAGACCCGGGCCCTCCTGTCCGAACAGCAGGACGCAACGCTCCGGCAGGGAGAAGGTCTCGATCAGCACGCTGCCCGGGACGTTGTCGACGGCGATGATGGGCATCCGTTCATCGCGGGCCCACGCGACGAGCTCTGCCACCGTGTCGTGATGCACCACGTGCTGGTAGCGGTCGGTGACCATGGCGCCGCGCTTGTTCCAGCGGCGACGCCCCACGATGTGCACCGCCTCGGCGAGGAACGCGTTGGCGCTTCGCACGATCGACCCGATGTTCATATCGTGCTGCCAGTTCTCGATGGCGACATGGAAGGGATGCCTGTGGGCATCCAGCTCCGCGACGATCGCCTCCATGCGCCAATACCTGAACCCGTCGACGACGTTGCGGGTATCGCCGTTCGCCAGCAGCTCGGGGTCGTAGCGGTCGTCGCTCGGCCACGCGTGAGGTCCGCCGGGCCAGGGCCCGACACCGTGCGTCGACTGCTCGGTCGACTGCTCCGGAGTGGAAGCCGGATCGGGAGCGGGTTCGGCGTGCGGCACGGGGTTCAGCCTAGACACGTCGCAAGGGAGCGCCCGCCGTCATCCTGCGAGCCACGGCTCGGCGGCACGGCCTAGTGCTGGCCGAAAACCTTCCTTGCGAGGTTGGCCACCTCGGCGTCGAGAAGGTCGAGTCGCCTTGCCATCTCGGTTCGCAGTGAACTGATCTCGGCGCCCATTCCGTCGACCCTGGTCGTGACCGCCGCGATCTCGAACCGGATCGCTCGCAGCTCGGCGGCGAGCGTGCGGTTCAACATCGTCATGATCACTGTCAGGAACGCTGCGAATCCCGCGACCAGCACCCCGATGATGGTCCAGGTCTGTGCGTCGTTCAGTGTCATCACCTCCTCAGCATCCCATGCGGTGTTTCGCCAGGCTAGGGCGCCGCCGGTCCACGTCAGCCTGCGGTCGCGGTAGCACGTGAACAACGTTCGGATCAGCAGAGTGGGGAGGAACAGCCGCGGCGGCCGAGAACGTCGCGGCGCGAACGCTCAGCGGTCATCAATCGCCCCGAAACCTGACCGATCCTCCGCGCCGTTACCCTGGGACGACACGACGAAGGGCGAACATGGCGAACCGCGACGAGATCGAGTGCTGGCTCACCGACATGGACGGCGTGCTCGTCCACGAGAACGAGGCGCTGCCCGGCGCAGCACAGCTCATCGACCAGTGGCGAGACACCGGCACCCCGTTTCTGGTTCTCACCAACAACTCGATCTTCACCCCGCGCGATCTCGCGGCCCGGTTGCGCGCCTCCGGACTCGACGTGCCCGAGGAGTCGATCTGGACATCCGCCCTCGCGACCGCGTCGTTCTGCAAGTCGCAGATCCCCGGCGGCAGCGCGTTCGTCATCGGTGAGGCCGGCATCACGACGGCGCTGCACGAAGCGGGGTTCATCCTCACCGAGACCAACCCCGACTACGTCGTGGTCGGCGAGACCCGCAACTACTCGTTCGAGGCGATCACCAAGGCAATCCGCCTGATCGTGGGCGGCGCGCGCTTCATCGTGACGAATCCGGATGCCACAGGACCGAGCGCCGACGGGCCGCTCCCCGCCACCGGCGCGATCGCCGCGCTCATCACGAGGGCGACCGGTCGCGAGCCCTACGTGGTCGGCAAGCCCAACCCGATGATGTTCCGCTCGGCGATGAACAAGATCGGCGCCCACTCCGAGAACACCGGGATGATCGGCGACCGCATGGACACCGACATCGTCGCCGGAATCGAAGCCGGGCTCCACACCGTGCTCGTGCTGACCGGCATCAGCGACAAGGCCGAGATCGAGAAGTACCCCTTCAGGCCCGACGAGGTTCTCGACGGCGTGTACCAACTGGTCTCGTCCGACCCCGTGGAGTCCGACTCCTTTTAGCCACACGGCACGCAGTGACGAATGTCACGGGGTGCGCGTTACGGATGCCGTGACGCGTTCGTGACGGATGCCGCATGGTCGGCGGGCTCGCCTGCGTCAACCTGGCCGCATGAAGACGTTCCTGCGCACACTGTCGCTGGCGGTCGCATCCGCCGTCACTGCCGAGTTCCTGCTCGGTGATCAATACCTCGGCGGCATGGCGCCCGCCTCGCAGCAGATCCCCCAGCTGATCCTGTTCACCGCGTTCTACGGCTCGGCAGCGGTGCTGATCCGCGAGCTCGGCAGGCGGGCCGGAGTCGGATGGCCGGGCATCCTGACGCTCGCCCTCGCCTTCGGGGTGCTCGAGGAGGGCATCGCGACGCAGTCGCTGTTCAACCCGGACTACGTGGGGCAACATCTGCTCGCGTACGGATACATCCCGTTGCTTGGCACGGGCGGACCGTGGTTGATCCTCGTGCTCACGCTGCACGTCGTGTGGAGCATCGGATCGCCGATCGCCGTGATGGAGGGCGCATTCGGAGAGCAGCCCTGGGTGCGCCACGCCGGTTGGCTCGCCGTTCCCGCGGTGCTCTACGTGCTCGGCGGGGCCGCCATCTTCGTCGTGTCGTGGTGGTCAGGCGGGTTCATGGCGAGCGGATGGCAGCTGGGGGTCAGCGCGCTGGTCGCACTCGCGCTCGTCATCCTGACCTTCACGGTTCTTCGAGGGCGCGCGTCGACCGAGCAGCAGCGCCCGCGCGCGGGCTTCGTGGTCTCACTCGTCGCCGGACTCGTACTGAGCGCCGCGTTCCAGCTGGCATTCGACCTGCTGCAAACGCTGTCGCCGTGGGTCACGGTCGCCGCGATGATCGTGGTGCTCGGCGCGGGCATCCTGTTCGCATTCCGCGCCCGGCCGGATGCCCTCGGCTTCGCCTCAGGCGCGATCCTGACGTACTGCGGTGTCGGCATCCTGCTTCACGCGATCCCCACCGGCCCGGCGGCGGTCGTCGAACAGGTCGTGATCGTGCTCATCACCCTCGGAGTGCTCGCGGTGATCTGCGTACGCCGCCTGCGCGAGCGTGCCGCCTCATCGCGCGACGAGTCGCTACTGCTGCGGACCTGGCCCGGCAAGGCTGCCCGTGATCGGTTGGCCAGATGAGAGGTTCACGAAGCAGTAGTAGGAGCGCTGCCCGGCGTTCCACTGCTCGGCGGTGACGGGATAGGCGCCCTGGATCTGCGCGTCGGTGTACTGAGCGGCCGCGTCGAGGTTCAGGATGCCCGGCCTCGAGCACAGCACGTTGATCTGCGACGCGAGCTGATCGGCGCCGGGGAACGCCGCCTTGGGATCGGTGGAGAACACCCCGGTATAGACCATCTGGGCCGCGTGCGGGGTGGCGCAGTCGACGACGGTGAAGGTGTTGGCCCACGGCGTGGTGAACGGCTGCAGGCATTCGCCGCCACGCAGGGCATCCCAAGGATGCTCGCCAGGCGCCACTGGGCCCGTCGCCGCGACGGTCGGGGTGGGAGTCGGCGTCGGGGTGGGAGTCGGCTTGGCGGTCGTCGCCGAAGGGGTGGGGGTCGGAGAGGGAGCCGGACTCGACACGGCGCGCCCCACGATGAACATCGCGATGATCAGGAGAACGAGCAGGATCGCTCCCGCGACGATCAGCATGATCCGTTGCGCTCGGGGGGAGGGGCCGCCCTCGTCGATGTCGCTTCCCCCGGGGCCGCCAGAGCCTCCGGATCCCGACCCGCCGGAGCCAGTGGTACCCCGGATACCCGGAGCGGCTGACTGCGACTGCGCCTCACGCGCGGCACGGCGTCCGCCCGCCCGACGTCGGTACGCGGTGCCGGCGCCTACCGCCGAGCCGGATCCCACGGCGGCGGCGGCGGTCGCAGCGCCGGCGGAGGCGGCGTCCGATCCGTCGTCGACTGCGGCATCCGGCTCGGCGTCGTCGTCATCCTGAGGAAAGTCGAATGCTGCCGCTTCGCCCGCCGAGGTGCCCGGCACGTTCGTCGCAGCGGACATGGCGGCGAATGCTGCGAAGATGTCGGACTGCGGCCGCTCGTCGATCAGTGGCGCCGTCTGGTCGGCCGCTGCTGGTGGTGCGTCGGACGAGGCGGGTTCGCCGTTCGAGACCGCTTGCCCGTCGGGCGTTGCCGCGCCTTCGATGGGCGAGCCGGGCGGGAGCTCGCTCGGGTTGGACGTGGGATGTGCTGCCGCGTCGTCCACGACCGGCGTCGGCTCGGACAATGCCTGATGGTCGGCGACATCGCCGAAGAGCGACCACGACGAGGGCGGAGGCGGCGGTTCGACCGGGACGACGGGTTCGGGAGGAACGACGGGCACGGCAGGAACGACAGGCGCGAAGGGAAGGGCGGATTCCGCCGGAAGAACGGGTTCCGCGGGAGGCTCCACGATCGGCGGGATCGCGGATTCGGCCGGGGCTGGTGGCGCCGGCGGAATGAACGCAGCAGACGCCGGCGACGGGAACATCGTCGTCTGCGAATCCTGCTCCGGCTCCTGTCGAGCGTCCGGCTCCTGGCGGGTCTCAGGCTCAGGCTCGGGCTCCGGTTCGAGTTCCGGCACGGGCCGGGACTGGCTCGGCATCTCCCACGGGAATCGGTACCCGACCGGATCCGTCACGTCGGTCGGCCGCGGAGGCTCGAAGGTGGGCGGTTCAGCGTCGACCGGGTCGGGCAGCGACGGATCGGCGGGCTGCAGCCACGGCAGCGACACCGTGGGCAGCGGCTGGTTCACGGGCGGCTCGTGCGGTGACGACGGTGCCGCCGTCGTCGGACCGGGCTCGACCGGTGATACCGGGTTCGGTTCGACCGGTGAGGCAGGGTTCGGCTCCGCTGGTGCGGGCGGATTCGGTTCGGCCGGAGTCGGCGTTGAGACCACCGGCGTCGCCGACGGGACGACTGGCGGCGCCGGCTCGGCGGGAGCCGCGGGTTCTGGTGCCACCGGCTCAGGCGCCGCGGGCGGCGTCTCCACAGCGGTCTCCTTGAAGGCGACCGGCACATAAGGCGCGAGTGGAACGGTCGGCGGCACCAGACCACGCGTCCTCGGCGGGTTCGTCGCCGCAGGCTCAGCCTGCTCGTCGTGCTCCTTGGCCCCGTGTACGAGCGGATCCGGCTCGTCGTTCGGCGTCAGACCCCAGAAGAACGCTCGGCCGGTCTCACCGGGAATCGACGTCGACGGGCCACGCGGCTCCGGCTCGGGCCGGGGCCGCACGGGCATGTGCAGTTCGGGGATGTCGAAGGTCGGTTCCGCAGCGGGCGGCGTGAAAGGAACGGTGGGCGGCGGGGTGACCGGAGCAGCAGGCGTCGGCGGCGGCACCGCCGTGGTGGGCGCCACGGCCGGGGTGGGCGGCACCGCAGGAGCGGGCGGCACCGCAGGGGCGGCGCGCGAAGGCACGACGGGGTCGGCCGGAGTCGCATCGTCCGCGGGGGTCGCCGGGGCGTCATCCCCCGACTCGACTACGGGAGGATGCTCACCGCGCCTGGGGGGGCGTGCGGCAGCGTCATCCGCGTCGGAATCGTCGTCGAGGCCCCCGAACAACGAGGAGATGTCGTCGTCGGATCCGTCGTTTCCGTTGCCGAAGCCCGCTGTCACTACGCCAGGCCCAGGTCTTCCAGTCCGATGGCCGCGTAGTACGGGTAGCCGGCCTCTTCGATGACCTCACGCGCTCCCGTGTTGCGATCGACGACAACGGCGACGGCCGCGATCTCGGCGCCGACCTTCTTCAGCGCCTCGACCGCCTTCAGCGGAGACCCGCCCGTCGTCGAGGTGTCTTCGAGCACGATCACGCGCTTTCCGGCCAGCTCGGGACCCTCGACCTGCTTTCCACGGCCGTGGTCCTTCGGCTCCTTGCGCACGACGAAGGCGTCATAGGCGAGCCCGCGGGCGGCACCCTGGTGCAGCACGGCCGCCGCGATGGGGTCGGCGCCCATGGTCATCCCGCCGACGGCGTCCACGTCGGGGATATCGACGATGAGGTCGAGCATGATCTGTCCGATCAGGGGAGCGACCCTGTGGTCGAGGCTCACCTTGCGCAGGTCGACGTAGAAGGAGGCCTTCTTGCCGCTGGTGAGGGTGAAGTCACCGTGGAAGACGGCGTCGGCCTTGATGTAGTCGATGAGCTGCTGGCGCGTGTCGGTCACAAGCAACAAGACTACTGACCCGTTCTGTCCACTTCCTCTGTCGCGAGTGCAGGAGATCACCCCGGCTAGCCTGGGCTCATGCGCCTTCGCCACGCATCCGCCGCTCTGCTTCTCGCCGTCGCCGCCCTCGGCGCTGCCGGCTCAGCCCCCGCGATGGCGCAGGCTCACGCCCCGACATCGACAACGACATGGCCCGCCGTGAGCGTCTTCGCAGATGACCCGGTGACATCCCTCACCATCGATCGCTTCGACGGTGTCTACGACCTGTACCGCGACTCGAACAAGGCGTCGAGCATGAAGGTCACCGAGACGATCAGCGTGCGGTTCCCCGACGCCGATGTGAACCACGGCATCGAGCGGGCCATCCCGACGTACAACGACGACATCGCGCTGCACCCCCACGTGACGAGCATCACCGACGGTGCGGGTGTCGCTCAGCCGTACGCAACGGTCGATTCCAGCGATGCCGGTTACGGCGACGACATGCTCGTGCTGCGCATCGGCGACAAGAACACCTACGTGCACGGCGCGAAGACCTACGTGCTGCACTACACCCTCGACAACGTGGTGCGGCACTTCTCCGACACCGGTGACGCCGAGCTCTACTGGGACATCAACGGAACCGGATGGGACACGTCGATCGGCGACACCTCGGCGCGCATCCGTCTGCACGACGCCATCTCGAGCGATCTGACCGGGCAGATGGCGTGCTATCCATCGGCGTCGGAGCCGTCCGCGTCTGCGCAGCCGTGCACCATCAGCCGCGACGGCGACACCATCGTCTCCTCGGTACAGCAGCTCAACCCGTACTACTCCCTGACCGTCGCCATCGGGTTCGACAACAGCGCCTTCGCGGAGCCGCAGCATGCGAGCCAGGCGTGGCAGTGGACGGTCATCCCGTGGCTGCTCTTCCTCCCCCTGCTCGGGCTGCTGGCCTGGGTCATCTATCTGCGCACCGGACCGTATCGGGATGCCAAGGGTCGCGGCATCATCGTGGCCGAGTACGACGCCCCGCCAGGCGTCTGGCCGATGCTCGCCGCAGACTTCTTGCGCAGGGGCAGCACCGCGTTCTCCGCGGAGCTCGTCGGGCTCGCGGTGCGCAAGTACATCACCATCTCGGAGAAGCAGGATGCCCCTGCCAGCTCCCGATACTCGGTCACACTTCAGAACACGGAGTGGTCCGGGCTCGACACGTCCGAGAAGAAGCTTCTCGGCGCTCTGTTCCCGAAGCCCGCAGTCGGCCACAACCGGGTGCTTGATCAGACCGATCGGACTCTGGGCGACGCGATAGCCGCACAGCGGTCATCCGCTCCCGCTCGCGTCACGGAGCTCGGACTGCGCGCCAAGCCGAAGGTGCGGGCGAACCGATGGATGTTCCCGCTCGCGTTCCTGCTCATCGTGGTGTCGATCGGGCATCTCATCCTCGCCGCGATGAACAAGGCAGGCGTGTGGTGGGTGGTCGTGCCGGATCTCGCGGTGGCGATCGGGACATTCGTGCTCCTGTTCCTGATGGCGCCCCGCGCCCGCGTCACCGACCAGGGAGCGGAGGTGCGAGATCACCTCAAGGGCCTGCGCGTGTACATCGAGCTCGCGGAGGCCGACCGCCTGAAGTTCCTGCAGTCGCCCCAGACCGCCGAGCGCATCGACGTTCAGGACTCGACAGCGGTGGTCAAGCTCTACGAGAAGGTGCTGCCGTACGCGATGGTGCTCGGCGTCTCCGAGCAGTGGGTGAAGGTGCTGCAGGACCGCTACGCCACCACCGGCGAGCAGTCGCCCGGCTGGTACGACGGGTCGGCGCCGTTCATCGGCCTCGCCTACCTGTCGACAGCGGTCTCCAGCTCGAGCTTCGCCACCACGCCATCGTCGAGCAGCGGAAGCTCGAGCTCGTTCGGCGGCTCGGGCGGCGGCGGCTTCTCCGGGGGCGGCGGTGGAGGCGGCGGGGGCGGCGGCTGGTAGGGCGCGCCGGACCGCGAGTCAGTACATCATGCGGGGATCCGCGTAGTACTTGAACTCCAGCAGGTTGCCCGACGGGTCCTTCAGCATGAACGACTCGTGCTCTTCGACGCGGCCCTCGAAGCGGTGGAAGGGCTCCTCGAAGAACTCCAGCTCGCGCGTGCGCGCGAGGGCGACGAGCCTGCGCCAGTCATCCGCCTCACGGAACGTGACGCCGAAGTGCCGCGGATACATGCTCGGGTTGAGGTCGTAGTTCTCCGAGAGGTGGCACACCACCTGGTCGCCGAAGAAGTCGAGGGTGATGCGGTCGTCGTAGCGCCTCGCGAGCTTGCAGCCGAGTCCCTTCACGTAGAAGTCGTATGCCTCGTCGAGGTCACGAGCGGGGATGGCGAGGTGGAAAGCGTCGCGAGGTTCACGCATTGGTGTCTTCTCCTTGGAGTTCGGGGGCGGTCGGCCCGTCGGCGGATACGAGGTCGGGATCGATGGCGGCGTCGAGTGCGAGCAGCGTGTCGCTGCGCAGGCCGAGCCGGAGCGTCTCGAGCGGCACGAGGTCGGAGTGGGCGATGTTGCCGAGGTTCACGTCGGACCCGACCCGGCGCACGAAGTAGGTCTGAAGGTCCTTCGTCGGTGACTCGAACATGATGCGGTTCACGTCGATGCCCGACTCGAGGATCTCCTCGATCAGCCCGTATCGCACCTCGCCGTTCGCTCTTGCGATGCCGCTTTTGCCGCTCTCGCGGGCCTCGGTGATCACGGTGTCTGCGCCGGCGGCGAGGTCTTCGTTGATGTAGCGGACCCAGAGCTCGGGCCGCATGGTCTCCGAGCGCTCCGACTCCTTGTAGCCGACCTCGCTGTAGATCTTGTAGTCGCCGGCGACACGGGCGATGTAGTCGGCCTTGCGACTGTTCGACAGCGCGATCGTGCCGTTGGAGATCTCGACGGTTCGCGCGCCGAAGCCGTCGACGAAGGCACGCCACTCGTCGAACTGGTCCTGCGACACGTACTTCTCGAACAGGGTTCCGCCGAAGTAGAAGTCGACGTCGTTCGCGTGAACCGCGTCGATCTTCTTCTGCAGCTGCGCCGTGACGAGCGCGGTGCCCCAGCCGAACTTGACGACGTCGACGAGGTCGCGGTGGCTCTCGATGATGTCGATGAACTGGGCGGTAGGGATGCCGCCGTCGATCATCATCGTTCGACCGCGTGCTCGCGGCTTGGTCTGGCGCGCGGGAAGCGCGAGCGATGTTCCGTGCATTGGATCCTCCTGGCGTCCACCGGCAGTGCACCGGGAGACGCGTCGAGCCCACCTTCGTCGTGCAGCCCTTATGTTTCCTAGCCGGAGTCTATGCCTCCGCCATGCATGCGGCGACGGAGTCCGGTCCGGCGCAGCGCTGCGCACGACCCGAGTCAGCAGCCCGGTCGGGAAAGGTGGCGGCACATGGGTCAGGGGAACATGGTCAGCGGACCAGGATGCCCGCAAGCTCGTTCAGCGAGTCGACGACGGCCAGGCATCCTTTCTCCGCCTCGTCGTCGCGCTCTATGAAGCCCCATGGGCCGCGGCGGATGCGGATGGTCTCGAGGCCCGCCGCGCGAGGTGCCAGCACGTCGTTGCGAATCTGATCGCCGACGTAGACGGTGCGCTCCGGTGACGAGCCGGCCTCTGTCGCCGCGCGAACGAAGAACTCGGCCGATGGCTTGGCCACGCCCCAGTCGGTCGACGACGCGATGAAGGCCGCGCCGAGGTCGAGTGCCTGCAGCCGTTCGCTGGTGCGCGCCGGCTGGTTGCCCGCGATGCCGACCACGATTCCGGATGCCGCGAGCTCGGCCATCGCGCTTCGAACGTCTGGGTAGAGGTCGGCTTCCTCGATGCCGACCTCGAGGCCGGCCACCCGGCGAGCCTCGAGCAGGTCGGCGTATGGCGTGTCGGGTGCGAACGACTGCACAACCTCGGCGACCTTGCTGCCCCTGGCGATCATGGCACCGAACACCGCCGAGAACGTGTGCGCGGGCACCCCGAAGAAGCGTGCCCACGCGGCATACTCCCGCGTGCGGTCGAGCACGGTCTCGCCGATATCGAGGATGACGGCGTCTACGCGACGAGTGGGGGCATCCTGTGACTGGGGCATGCTTCGATCCTGGCACCCGCCGCGCCCCGGGTCGCCCCACCTACCGGTCATCCCGCGCGAGCACGGCGAGCGCACCGGCCCGCGACGCGGTGTCGGTGGCAGCCGATAGATTTGCGGCATGCGTGTGGCCACCTGGAACGTCAACTCCATCCGCGCCCGTGTGGGTCGCACCGTCGAGTGGCTCGTGCGCGAAGACGTCGACGTGCTCGCGATGCAAGAGATCAAGTGCAAGCCGGAGCAGTTTCCGCGCGAGGCCTTCGAAGACGCAGGCTATGAATTGGCCATCCACGGCCTCAATCAATGGAACGGCGTCGCCTTCGCGTCGCGGTTGCCCATCGAAGATCTCGTCACCTCGTTCGAGGGCATGCCCGGGTTCGCGAAGGGCCAGGAGGGCGCCGACCTTCCCGTCGAGGCACGGGCGATGGGCATCACCGTCGCCGGTCTGCGGCTCTGGAGCCTCTACGTGCCCAACGGCCGCTCGCTGGATGACCCGCACTACGCGTACAAGCTCGACTGGCTCGCCACCCTCGCGGCCGATGTTCGCACCTGGCTCGCCGACAACCCCGACCAGCCGCTCGCACTGATGGGCGACTGGAACATCGCGCCGACGGATGCCGACAACGGCGACCCCACCGTGCTGCCCGGCCTCTCGACTCATATCTCCGCGCCCGAGCGCGAAGCGTTCGCCGAGTTCGAGACCCTCGGTCTCGCCGACGTGGTGCGTCCCTATCAACCAGAGGGATACACCTACTGGGACTACAAGCAGCTGCGCTTCCCGCGCAACGAGGGCATGCGCATCGACTTCATCCTCGGGTCGCAGCCGTTCGCCGACCTGGTGACGCATGCGAGCATCCACCGCAACGAGCGCAAGGGCGAGGCGCCCAGCGACCATGTGCCCGTGCTGGTCGACCTCGACCTCTCGGTGCGCGGAGACGATGAAGACGAAGACCGCCCGATGATCTTCGGCTGACCTCGCCCACGGGCAACAGCGCCATGTGCGCGCTATTGCGCCAACCAGACTGGCGCAATAGCGCGCAAGTGGCGCGAGAGCGATGGCGGCCGTAACGGATGGCGACGGCCGACGGTAGGGATGACGACGGCCGACGGTGCGGATGACGACGGGCACGGTAGAGACAGCGGCGGCCACGCGGTAGAGACGACAGCGGCCTCGCCGTAGGCTCGGGGCATGCCTCACGTGAGCGTGCCTGGAGCTGAGCTGTACTACGAAGCCGAGGGGCGGGCATCCGCTCCGGCCGTGCTGCTCATCCATGCCGGCATCGCGTCGCTGCGCATGTGGGATCCGCTCGTGCCCGCCCTCGCCGCCGACCACTTCGTCGTGCGGTTCGACAGCCGCGGGTTCGGCCGCACCTCGACGGACGACGTCCGGTTCAGCGACCGCGACGACGCACGCGACGTGCTCGAGCATCTCGGCGTGGAGCGCGCGAGCATCGTCGGGGCGTCGCGCGGCGGGCGCATCGCCATCGACCTCGCGCTTGAGTCGCCCGACCGCGTCGCCGGGATCGTCACCGTCGGGTCGAATCCCGGCGGGTTCCCCGACACCGAGCTGACGGACGAAGAGGATGCCGGGTTCGACGCCCTCGACGATGCATACGAGGACCAGGACTGGCCCCGTCTCACCGAGCTCGAGACCGCGTTGTGGGCGATCGCCCCGACGCGCAGCGAGGCGGATCTCGACCCCGAATTCGTCGCGACCGCCTACGCGCTGCACCGACCCAACGCCACGCACCGCGGCGAGGCGCCTGTCTCGATCCCGCTCGAGCCTCCTGCGTACGAGCGGATCGCCGAGTTCGACGTGCCACTCCTCGCGACAGTGGGCGAGTTCGACCTGTCATTCGAACTGGCGGCCCAGCAGTTCCTCGTCGACACTGTGCGCGGGGCCGAGGGGTACATCTTCAGCGACACGGCGCACCTGCCGAGCGTCGAGCATCCGCAGGAGTTCAACGACGTTCTCACCGGCTGGCTGGCCAAGCACGGACTGTAGGTCTCACGCCACGAGAAAGGGCTCGCGGGCGGAGCGGGCTCAGCGACGGCCGGTGAAGTCGTCCATGGAGGAGTAGACACCGAAGACGGGGCCGGCGACGACATCCCATGCCCTGACCGGCAGGATGCCCTTGAGCGCCTTGGCCAGCGCGACCGACTTCGGCAGCATCAGCAGCGGACGACCGGCGAGCATGGCATCCCACACGCGATCAACCACGTACTCCGGCCGCATGACCGGGGTGAGCAGGGGTCCGCGAGCGCCTGCGAACATGCCCGTGTCGACATAGCTCGGAGCCACCGTGGTGACCTTGACGTTGGTGTGGTCCTCACGCTGCAGCTCGAGCCGCAGTGAGTCGCTCCACCCGATCACTGCCCACTTCGACGCCGTGTACACGCTCATGCGCGGGTTCGAGAGCAGCCCGGCGGCCGACGCGACGTTGACGATGCGCTTGGCGCGGTAGCCGTCCCTCAGCATCGCCGGCAGGAACTCCCTCGTCACGTACATCGGCGCGAGCGCGTTGACCTGCATGATCTTGCGGGTGTCGTCGCCGTTGTCGTGGTGCCAGAACAGCGAACCGCGCACGATGCCGGCGTTGTTGATCAGGATGTCCGGGTCGCCGGCTTCCTTGCGCACGCGATGAGCCGTCTGCGCGATGGCACCGAGTTCGCTGAGGTCGACCGTGTACTCGTACACGGCGGTTCCGGGATCGGCGACCGTGCGCAGCGCCTCGGCGAGGGTTGCGAGGGATGTCTTGTCGACGTCCCACAGGATGACCGACTTCGCACCCTCCAGCACGGCGCGCTCAGCGTAGAGCCGGCCCATGCCGCTCGCCGCCCCCGTGATCAGGATGCGCGCGCCTCGTACCGTTCGTGACATCCCTCCATTGTCGCGGGTCGCCCGCGACGCGACGACGCACCGGTCACCCCAGCCCGGGTGATGGCTGCGGCCGTCAGCGCGGGCGCCGCCGCCGCCCGTCCTCGTCGTTCACGGCGAAGAGGTCGGGGGTGAGGCCCCGCAGAAGCTCGCCCGGTTCGAGGTCGAGGGCCACGGCGACCCGCACCAGCGACTGCACGTTGGGCATCGCCCGCCCGCTCTCGTAGGCACGGATGTTCGACGAGTCGATCCCGCTGTTCACCGCGACCTCGTCCTGCGTCTCGCCCAGCGCGAGCCGACGCTCCACCATGAGGCGCCCGATGTGGGCTGCAGCGGCGGAGGGGACGCGGGACACCGCTCAAGCATCATGATGCCCGGTCACGTGTACCAGGGCGAATGTGTCCGGGTACTTGTACGCTTCTGTCATGACCTCGCAGACCGCGCCGTCGGAACGGCTCGTCAAGTCGAAGCGCCGCGTCGCCGACCACGGCGAGGTCTTCACGCCCGCATGGCTCGTCAGCGACATGCTCGACCTGGTCAGACCCGAGACGGACCGCATCGACTCCCGCTTCCTCGAGCCCGCCTGCGGATCGGGCAACTTTCTGGTTCCGGTGCTCCAACGAAAGCTCGCCGCCGTGCAGGCGCGCCACGGCGGGAGCGACTTCGAGAAGAAGCACTATGCGCTCTTCGCACTGATGTGCGTCTACGGCATCGAGCTGCTCGCCGACAATGCCGCCGAATGCCGGGCGAATCTGTCGGCGACCTTCTCTCGCTTCCTCGACGGGCCGGATCGAGCGACGACGGAGGACCCGCCGACTGATGACGTGTGGACGAGAGCGGCCGCAGCGGTGCTCGCCGTCAACATCGTGCAGGGTGACGCGCTGCAGCTGACGGATGCGTCGGGCATCCCGATCACGTTCCCTGAGTGGGGATACCTCGGTCGCGGCAAGTACCAGCGCCGTGACTTCCGCTACGACCACCTCACCCAGCGCGCGTCGATTCGGGGCACCCTCTTCGGCGCACTCGACGAGCACGACGTCTTCAGACCGATCCGCACCTATCCACCACTCACCGCGCGAGAGATCGCCGCATGACCGACGCTCCCGCGACCAAGGCGCCGTTCGCACTGCGTGGTCACAACCCCGACGTGCTCACCTGCATCGCCAACCTCTCCAACGACGAGGTGTTCACTCCGCCCGAATTGGCGAACCAGATGCTGGACACGCTCGAATTCGCCTGGGCCGAGTCGAACGGCGGCACGGACATCTGGGCGGATCCCACGGTGACGTTCCTCGACCCGTTCACCAAGTCGGGCGTCTTCCTGCGCGAGATCGTCTCGCGGCTGAGCAGGGGTCTCGAGACGGCGATCCCCGACCTCGCAACCCGTGTCGACCACATACTCACGAAGCAGGTCCACGGCATCGGCATCACCCGGCTCACCGCGATGCTGGCGAGGCGGAGCGTCTACTGCTCGAAGGATGCCAGGGGTCCGCACTCCGTCGCGACCTCGTTCGACCGCGACTGGGGCAACATCTGGTTCGAGCGCACCGATCACGTCTGGGCCGGCGACAGGTGCGCGTACTGCGGCGCCGCCAAGGCGGCATACGACCGGGCGGACGACCTCGAGACCCACGCCTACGCGTTCATCCACACCACCGACATCAAGGCGCGGCTCGCGCGCATGTTTGGAGCCGATATGCAGTTCGACGTCATCATCGGCAATCCGCCGTATCAGCTGAGCACCGGGAGCTCCGGCGGCGCGGGCGTGCAGGCGAAGCCGCTCTACAACCTCTTCGTCGAGCAGGCGAAGAAGCTCGAGCCGCGCTACATCGTCAACGTCACCCCGTCGCGCTGGTTTTCCGGCGGCATGGGCCTCGACACCTACCGGCAGTCGATGCTGAAGGATGCCCGACTTCGCGTCATCGAGGACTTCCCCGATTCCAACGAGGTGTTCCCTGGCACCCAGATCAAGGGCGGCATCTCCTACTGGCTCTGGGACCGCGATTCGCCCGGCCCTGTGCGCGTGACGACCCACGACAAGGGCGAGAAGGTCTCCACTGCGACCAGGCGCCTCGTCGAACCGGGGACAGACGTCTTCGTGCGCTACAACCAGGGTGTCTCGATCCTGCGCAAGGTCGCCGAGGTGGAGTTCGCCGACGACACGGACACCCTCACGCTGCCGCACGCGAAGCAGTTCGTACGCCTCGTGAGCCCGATCGGCGCATTCGGGCTCGACTCGACGTTCAGGGGCTCCTCGTCTCCGACCGGCTCCGGCGACCTGAAGGTCTACCGCAACGGCGGGATCGGCTACCTCCCTCGAGCGAGCCAGACCAAAGAGCTGCATGTCGTCGACCTCTGGAAGGTCTTCGTCCCTCGCGCCGGTAGCGGCAGCGACGCCTTCCCGCACTCGATCCTCGGCCGTCCGTTTCTCGGTGAGCCGGGCTCGATCTCGTCGTGGACCTACATGTACATCGGCCCTTTCGAGACGAGCGACGTCGCGCGGAACGTCATGTCGTACATCCGCACCCGCTTCTTCAGGTTCCTCGTGCTGCTGCACAAGGCGACGCAGGACGCGACGCCGCGGGTGTACACGTTCGTTCCGACGCAGGACTTCTCGCGCGCATGGACGGATGCGGACCTCTACGCGAAGTACGGCATCTCAGATGAAGAGATCGCCTTCATCGAGAGCATGGTGCGCCCGATGGATGACGACACCGTCTAAGCCGATGCCCACACCGATCGAAGACCTTCTCCCCGAAAAGCCCGCGACCCGGCTGCGCATCTACGCTTACTCGATCGCCGACGACCCTCACGCCGGCCTGCTCAAGGTCGGCATGACGACCCAGAAGGTGAAGACCCGCATCGAGCAGCAGGTGAAGACGGCCGCCATCGCCAACTACACGATCGAGCTCGACGAACCTGCTGACCGACCGGACGGAAGCGTCTTCCGCGACTTCGACGTGCGCGACCGGCTCAAGGAGAAGGGCTTCGAGAACCCGACCCTGGAGTGGATGCGCTGCTCCGTCGAAGACGTGCGAACCGCGATCGCCGAACTCCGCACCGGCACGTCGTATACCGGCACCCACCACGCGGACTTTCCGATGCGCGACGAGCAGCGCGTCGCCGTCGAACGCACCGCCGCCTATTTCGAGTCCGTGTGGCAGGACGACGCCGATGCCGTTCCGGAGTTCCTCTGGAACGCGAAGATGCGCTTCGGCAAGACGTTCACGACCTATCAGCTCGCCAAGAAGCTCGGCGCCGCGCGCATCCTGGTCGTCACGTTCAAGCCGGCGGTGGAGGATGCCTGGGACACCGACCTCAAGACGCATGTCGACTTCGATGGATGGCAGTACCTGTCGCGCAAGACGGGCGGTGACCCGGCATCCGTCGACCCCGACCTGCCGCTGGTGTTCTTCGGCTCGTTCCAAGACCTCATGGGTCGGGATGCCGCAGGCAACTTCAAGGGCAAGCATCGCTGGCTCACCGAGCTGAGCTGGGACCTGGTCGTCTTCGACGAGTACCACTTCGGCGCCTGGCGCGACACCGCGATGGAGCTCTTCGAAGGCGAGGACGACGCGACGAAGAAGAAGGAGACGGAACAGGAGTTCGGCAGAGATCTCGAGACCTTCGCAGAGGAGTTGGAGCAGAACAGTGCGGACGAGGACGCCTTCGTGCCCATCAAGGCCCGCGCCTACCTCTACCTCTCCGGCACCCCGTTCAAGGTGCTCCGCGAGGGCCGCTTCATCGAGGAGCAGATCTTCAACTGGACCTACACGGACGAACAGCGTGCGAAAGCAGAGTTCACTGTCCGACATCCTGACGCTCCCAATCCCTACGCCACGCTTCCGCAGATGCGTCTGCTCACCTACCAGATGCCCGACGAGCTCATCTCGATCGCGCACCAGGGCGAATTCGACGAGTTCGATCTGAACGCATTCTTCGAGGCGAAAGGCTCCGGCTCGAACGCCGAATTCGTGCATAAGGATGACGTGCAGAAATGGCTCGACATCATTCGCGGCTCCTCTCTGCCGACGCAGGTCGATGCACTCAAGGCGGGCACCCGACCACCGTTCCCGTACTCGGACACCCGGCTGCTTCCGTACCTGCAGCACTCGCTCTGGATGCTGCCACGACAGGCGTCCTGCGCCGCCATGGTGAATTTACTGGCCGAGCCGCAGAACGCCTTCTGGCGTGACTATCGCGTGATCAACGTGTCAGCACCAGGAATCGGGGTCGGACTCGAGGCGCTCCCACCGGTTCGCGCGGCGATCGGCAGCGGCTTCGACACCAAGACGATCACGCTCACCGTCGGCAAGCTCACGACCGGCGTGACCGTGCCGCAGTGGTCGTCCATCCTCATGCTGCGCAACCTGCAGTCACCCGAGACCTACTTTCAGGCGGCATTCCGTGTGCAGTCACCGTGGGCCATCCGCAATCCGAATGGTGACGATCCTCACGAGGAGACCATCTTCAAGCCGGTCTGCTTCGTGTTCGACTTCGCGCCGACCCGGGCGCTGCGTCAGATCAGCGAATACGGGCGAGGTCTCGCTCCGGAGAGCCCCAACCCAGAGCGCGCCGTCGAGGAACTCGTCGGGTTCCTGCCCGTTCTCGCCTACGACGGATCGCACATGACGCAGGTGGATGCCGCGGGGATTCTCGACATCGCGATGGCCGGAACCTCGGCTACCCTGCTCGCCCGCAAATGGGAGTCGGCCGTGCTCGTCAACGTCGACAACCTGACGCTGAAGAAGATCATGGCGAGCGATGCGGCGATGAAGGCCGTCATGAACATCGAGGGCTTCAGAGCGTTGGGGTCTGGGATCTTCGAGACGGTCGTCAACAAGAGCGAATCGGTCGCCGATGCCAAGCGGCAGAAGGGCGACGACATCACGCCGGCCGAGAAGAAGGGCCTCACGGACGAGGAGAAGGACTACAAATCCAAGAGCAAGCAGATTCAGGAGAAGCTGATCAAGTTCGCCACACGTATTCCGGCGTTCATGTACCTGACCGACTTTCGCGAGAACACGCTCTACGACGTCATCACCAAGATCGAACCCGATCTGTTCCGCACGGTCACCGGCCTGACGGTCGAGGACTTCAACCTGCTCGTCTCGCTCGGCGTCTTCAACGCGGGCCACATGAACCAGGCCGTCTTCGCTTTCCGCCGCTACGAGGATGCCTCCCTCTCGTACACCGGAATCGACTCGCACAAGGGACTCCGGCGCTACGGGCTGTACGACACCGTCGTCGAAGTCAGGCAACTCGCATGAGCATCAATATACTTCGTTAAGGTAAGTAATGTCTTGGATCGGTGGTTCTCATGGCTCGTCGACTCAAAGGGGCGTCCTCCGCCGACACGCGTAGTGCCATCCTCGACCTCATCCGCTCCAGCGGTCAGGTCAGCCGCATCGAACTGTCTGAGAAATCCGGTCTCACCGAGGCGACCATCTCCAAGATCGTGCGCGCCCTGATCATCGACCGGCTCGTGGTCGAGGCCGGATTCGCGGAGTCGACCGGCGGCAAGCGCCCTGTGCTGCTCGAGTTGAATACGGCATCCCGCTACGCGCTCGGCGTCTCGCTCGATTACGCGCGCATCTCGCTCGTGCTCTGCGACATCAACGGCACTGTGCTGTACAGTCACTCGATCGCGGGCGCCGGCCGCAGCAAGCCGCAGACCGTGATCGACCGGACAGCCAGGGAGATCGATCGGTTCCTCGACAGACACGCCATCGCTCGCGCCGATGTGATCGGGGTCGGCGTGTCCGGCGCAGGGCGGCTGGATGCCTCTGGAGGCGTCCTGCGATCGTCGCGACAGTCGGGCGACTGGGAGGAGTTCGCCATCGAGGCGACGCTCGGAGACGCCACCGGAATGCCGGTCATCCTGGAGAACGACGCCAACTGCGCAGCCCTCGGCCAGTTCTGGTCGAGCAGGGTGTCGACCGCCCACGACTTCGCGACCATCTACATGGCGACCGGCATCGGCTGCGGCTTGCTCGTCAACGGTGACGTGTATCGCGGAGCGTCCTCCAATGCCGGCGAGATCGGTCACCTGCCGCTCGATGTCGACGGGCCGGAATGCTACTGCGGAGCGACCGGCTGCCTCGAGGTTCTTGCGGCGCCGGCGGCAGTGGTGCGCAACGCCCGAGAGGACTCCGAGCTCTGGGAGCGACTCGGGCTGCAGGATCGCGAGGGCGAGGATGTGCGCACGTCGTTCGCGACGATCGCCGCGGCCGCGATGAACCGAGATGAGGCCGCAGAGGCATTGGTGAGGCGCTCCGCCCGTTACGTGGCGACCGCAGTGCTCGGGTTGACCAACATCTTCGACCTGGAGCGCATCTACCTGGCCGGTCCAGGGTTCGCGACGGCGGGGCCGATCTATCTCGAGGTCGTGCGCGACCTGCTCGACCGCCTCGCCTTCATGCGGGCGGTGCACACCGTCGAGGTGACGATGGGGGAGACGGGGCCGGGGGCCGCGGCGCAAGGGGCGGCATCCGTCGTGCTGCACAGCCACCTCACGCCGCACCACCTGCGGGGTTAGCTCGCTACCCAGTCCTTCGACGGTGCGAACCAATCCGATCCGGCGTTCTCGGTCACGGCGATGAGCACGTTGTCCGGCTTGATGCCGGCTTCGACGAGCTTGCCGACGACGGCGTCGTACATGCGCTTCTTGTCCTCGGGCTGGTAGATGTTCGCCAGCAGAATCTGGATGTAGACGATGTCGGTGCGAGCGGCATCGGGGAACGTCGTCGTGTAGACCAGTTCGCCAGGCTCGTGCAGCCGGAAGATCTGAAACAGGTCGTCGGCAGGCATCGGCAGCCCGGTGACGAGTCCGTCGTGGACCGCTGCGCTGATCGCCTGCCGCTTGTCGGCGAGGCTCGCGTGCAGGTCGATGCGGACGAGGGGCATGGATGTCTCCTTCTGGGGTGTGCGTGAGTGAATGAGTGCTGATGCGGAGCGGCGACGACGACGTCAGCTGCGCACGCTGTAGGCGAAGCCGTCGGAGTCGGCGTAGATCGCGCCATCCGTGCCCTCGCCGACGACGACGTCGCCCGTCGCTGCACCGGCGAGGCGTGCAGCGACATACCCGGGAGCATCGGTCTGCGGGGTGGGCACCGTCGTGGCCGTCTCGTAGGTGAAGACCTCGAGCACGGTGTCGCCGCCCTTGAGGTAGTCGATGCGGAAGCCACGGGGATCGTGCGGCTGCCGGATGGTGCCGTGGTGGCGGAACCCGAACGGCAGGTAGTGGTCGCGCGTCGCCTCGAAGTCGCCGACGGTGAGCGCGATGTGGTCGAATCGCGGACGCTCGGGAGTACCGAGCGCGTACTCCGCCGCGACCAGCTCGTCGTCGACGACGGTGTGATAGTTCAGGTCGCGCTCGACGAGCTCCAGCAGCGTGCCGTCCGGGTCGAAGAAGAACGTGATGCGCACGTCCCCCTCTGCCTCGAGCGGGTCGAGGTGGAAGGGCACTCCGGCGTCGCGCAGACGCCCGGCGAGGGCATCCAGGTCGTCCACTTTGAACCCCACGTGACGGAAGCCCCGCTGCAGATCGTCACTCGACCACGTTGACTCCGCGCCCGGCGCCGTTCGCACGAGCTCGATCGTCGCGGTCACCACGTCGAGCAACGCGCGCTCGTCCGTCGCGTCTCCGACCGGGACTGCGCCGAGGTGATCGCGGTAGAACTCGACAGAACGTGCGACGTCGGCGACGTTGAGCTGGATGTTCTCGATGGGCATGCTTCTCCTCTTGATGGTGGGGTTGGGGGATGGATCAGTTCTTGACTGCGCCGAGCGTCATGCCCGCGACGAACTGCCGCTGCATCCAGACGTAGACGAGGATGACCGGCACGATGGACATCGTGAGCCCCGCGCACAGCGTCGGCCAGTCCGTCTGGTACTGCCCGACCAGCCCGAAGAGCACGGGCTGGAGCGGCAGCTCGTCGGTGTTCTGCAGCACGGTGTTCGCGTAGATGAACTCGTTCCAGGTCGCGAGGAATTGGAAGATGATCACCGTCGCGAGCCCCGGCCGCGCGAGCGGCAGCATGATGCGCCAGAAGATCTCGAACTCGCCCGCCCCGTCGATGCGGGCGGCCTGAACGAGCTCGTCCGGAAGTGTCTCGAAGAACGCACGCATCAAGAACATCGAGAACGGCGCGGAGCTCGAGACGTAGAGCACGATCAGTCCCGCCTGAGTATTGAGCAGGCCGAGGTCCTTCAACTGCAGGTAGAGCGGGATGATCAACGACGTCGCCGGCATCATGAGCGTCGCCAACAGCAGCACGTAGATGAGGTTCTTGAACGGGAACCGCAGCTTGGCGAAGGCGTAGCCCGAGAGCGATGCGAACGCCACGACGCCGATCACCGTGACCAGCGTGATCCACATGCTGTTGGCGAAGTGCAGGCCGAAGTCCGTCGAGTTCCAGGCCTTCACGTAGGCGTCGAACGAGACCGATGTCGGCCAGAAGCCTCCGCTGAACACGGTGTTCGCAGGACGGATCGAGGTCAGGATGAGCCACACGAACGGGAACATCGTGAAGGCCGCGATCGCCAGCAGGATGAACGCGACGAACGACTTCGCCGTCGGGAAGCGCCTGCGCCGGGCATCCCTCGCTCGTGTCGGCGACGATGCGCCTGCACGCGTTGCAACGGTGGTCATCGGCTCGCCCTCCTCGACAGCACGATCTGCACGAGCACGGCAACGCCGCACAGCAACATGACGACGACGCTGAAGGCGCTTCCGTACCCGAGCTGGGGTATGGACCCCGAGGTCGAGCCGAACGCCAGACTGTACAGATAGGTGCCGAGCACCTCAGAAGCGTGGTTCGGGCCGCCTGACGACATCACGAAGATCAGGTCGAAGATCTTGAACCCGTTCATCAGGTTGAGGCTGACGACGATCGCCGTGACCACCCGCAGGCTCGGGATGGTGACGTAGCGGAACTGCTGCCACGCCGACGCACCGTCGACCTGCGCCGCCTCGTACAGCGAGACGTCGACCCCCTGAATGCCGGCGAAGAAGATGAGCATGTTCATCCCCAGCGCTCCCCACAGCGACACGACGAGGATGCACGGCAGCACGAGCGCCGGGTTCGAGAGCCAGTCCTGCTTCAGGGCACCCAGCCCGATGGATTCGAGCAGGTTGTTGAGGGTGCCGAGGTTGGGGTCGTAGATCAGCTTCCACAGCACGCCGGAGACCACGAACGAGACGATGCCCGGGATGAACAGCAGGGTTCGGACGACGACGCTGAGGCCGTTCCACACTCGGCTCAGCAGCACGGCGACGACCAGCGGAATGACGGTCTGCAGCACGGTGACCGAGAGCGCCCACACGATGGTGTTCACGAACGCCACCGAGGCGACCGGGTCGCTGAGCATGCGCGTGTAGTTGTCGACCCCGATGAACTGCGGCACCCCGAAGCCGCTCCACCTGGTGAAGCTGAGGTAGATGGCGAACAGGATCGGCCAGCCGACGAACACGGCGAACAGCACTGCGATCGGGAAGGCGAATCCGTAGCCGGCGACGCGCTCGGAGCGCTGCAGCTTCCAGAGCCGGGCGCCGGAGCGCGGCCGTGACCGCGCCCCGACGGACAGTGTCGATGATGAGGCAGTCATGCGATCGACGGCTCAGCCCTTGGCGTTCTCGACCGCCGTCTGCATCATCTTCGCGACCTCGGCCGGCGAAGCGGTCTGGTCGAAGATCTTCTGCAGCGGGTCTCCTGCGGCCGACGATCCCGGACCGAACGGGATGTGCGGGCATCCGTCCGGCAGCCAGGTGGCCATCAGCTTGACCTGCTCGTTCTGGATTCTCTCGGTGGCTGCCGAGGTCGATGGCATGGCGTTGGCCGCGTTCATCAGCGTGGAGTAGACCTCTGGCTGGTACAGGTACTTGAGGAATGTGAGGGCGGCGTCCTTGTTCTTGCCATCTGCGACAGCCAGCCCTGCACCCGCCTGATCCGCGGTCCAGTGCCTGGCCCCGCTGGAGATCGCAGGGGTCTTCATGATCTTGTACTTCTTCACGAACGCGGGGGGCGCGTTCGTGATCAGGCCCGATGGGGTCCACGATCCGGCGAAGAACATCGCAGCCTTTTCGGTGAAGAAGAGCTGCTGCGCCTGGTCTCCGCCCGTACCCGTCGTCGACGGCTGGAAGACCTTTGCCTTCACGATCTTGTCGTTCAGTTGGAGCGCCTCGATCACCGGCTTGCTGGTGTACGTGTAGCCCTTCTGAAGCTGGTCGAGCTTGAGGTACCAGGTCGGGTCGTCGGTGACCTGGGTGATGAGCGGCAGGAAGAAGTCGAGGGCGCTCGTGCCGGGGTTCGCGCTGAACGCCACGGAGGACTTGCCGGTGGCGTTCACCTTTGCGGCGACCTCGATCAGGTCATCCCAGGTCTCGGGCTCACCATCGACTCCGGCGGCAGCGAAGAGGTCGGGGTTGTAGAAGATACCGAAGGTCTGCGCCTCGAAGCCGACCGCGTACTGCTTTCCGTCCGACGTGTACTCCTGGTTCGTCGCCGGGAAGAACTGCTTCAGGAAGTCGCTGCCGAGGTCCTTCTTCAGGTCGGCGGAGATGCCCTGCTGTCCGTACGTGATCGCCCTGACGTGCGGGGCGAAGATCTCTGGTACGTCTCCGCCCGAGACCGCCGCCGTCAGCGCCGGCAGGTACTGGTCAGGCGTGCCGAAGATGCGGTTCTCGATCGTGATGTTCGGGTTCTTGGCCTCGAAGTCGGCGATCACCTTGGGCAGTGCGTCTTTGATGTCCGTGTACCAGGTCCACATGCGCACCGTCGTCTTTCCGCCTGAGGACGAGCCGCCTCCGCCGGAGCACGCCGCGAGCAGGCTCGTCAGCCCGACCGCCGCCGCGCCCGCACCCGTCGCCTTCAGAAGGCCGCGCCGGCTGAGCTGGGTGTCGGCCGCGTTGGTGAAAAAGGAGGACCCGCGATTGCTTGGCATTCTCTACTACTCCTCGTTGAGTCGGTGCTGGTCAGTGCTGTCAGTTTCTACTTTCTATCTGAAGGTAAGGAAGTTTGTCAATGAAGGACACCACGTCCGACAAGGCGACGGCACGCCTCGCACCGGTGCTCTCGGTGTCCTACCGACTACGCGCGGCCGATTCGGCGCACCTCGCGACCGCTATCGCGGCTGGATCGGAACGGTTTCTCACCGACAACCGCAAGGACTTCCCTCGCACGATCACCGAGATCGAGATCGTCTACCCGGACGACCTCGATCCGGCCTGACTCAACCGCGGCGCAGCGCCCGGTACGCGAGACGAGTCTCGGCGTCGAGATGCTCGGTGGCGTAGGAGAGCATGACGGCAGGCATGCGGCCCGCGTTCGCGTCGAGGAAGCCGACGAGCAGCTCACGATCGACGCGCTTGCCGACCTCGCGGAGCATCCACCCGACGGCTTTCTGGGTGAGGTCTCGTCGGTCGCCGTCATCCAGCAGCAGGGACGCCAGTTCGAGCGTCGTCGAGGCGTCGCCGCGTTTGATGAACGCGAACGTCGAGAGCATGGCGACGCGACGCCACCAGAGATCGGGCGACTCGATGAGCTCGAAGAGGATGAACCGCGGAAGGTCGAAGAGATACTCGCCGAGCACGAACTCGGCGGAGGCATCCACGAGGTCCCAGTTGTTCACGCGACCGGCCCGAACAGCTCCGAGATAGAACGCGGCCAGCCGCTCACGCTCGTCGTCGTCGCGGGTTCGCCCGGCGGAGGCGGCAGCGAACAACGTGTTCAGCGCGATCAGTGCGGCGAGACGATGCTCGTGCACGTCGCTTTCGAGCAGGCCGGTGATCGCCTCGAGCGAAGGCTTCAGCCGCTTCACCACAGCCCTGACGGCGGGCACGCGCGCGCCGATGAAGACGTCGCCCTCGCCGTACTCGCCCTGGCCGGTCTTGAAGAACCGCTGCAGCACGGGGATGTCGTCCGCATTCGACACCGCGGCGAGCGCCACCATGACGTCTTCTGCGGAGTTCGTGGAGGACGACGCGACGGATGCCATGTGTCAAGTCAACCGTGCACTGCCGACACTCGCCACGTTTCACCGCGCGTCCACCGCGGGTTGAGGAGCACGCGGCGCGGCCGCGAGCGTCCCCGCGGGTTGAGGAGCACGCGGCGCAGCCGCGAGCGTCCCCCGTGGGTTGAGGAGCACGCGGCGCGGCCGCGAGCGTCTCGAAACCCTCGCCACGAGGACGTGAGGTTTCGAGACGCTCGCCTGCGGCGTGCTCCTCAACCAGCGGCGCAGGAGGTGGGTCAGTACCAGCCGGTGGACTGGGAGTGACCCCATGCCCCGCACGGGGTGCCGTACGAGCCGGCGATGTACGAGAGGCCCCAGGCGATCTGGGTCGCGGCGTTGGTGGCCCAGTCGCTGCCGGCGCTCGCCATCTTCGATCCGGGGAGCGCCTGCGGAATGCCCGTAGCGCCACTGCCCGCGTTGTAGGCCTGGTAGTTCCAGCCCGACTCGCGATCCCAGAGGCTGACGAGGCACTGGAACTGGTCGGCGCCCCAGCCGTACTGGCTCGCCATCATCGACTGCGCGGTGGCCTGAGCGCCGCTGACGGTGTTCGACCCCGCCAGCGCCTGAGCCTGCGCTGCGGCCTGCGCCTGAGCGGCGGCCGCTGCAGCTGCGGCGGCGGCGGCAGCCCGTGCCCGAGCCTCCGCCTCGGCCTTTGCCTTGGCGGCTGCGACGGCGGCGTCATGCGCAGCCGCTGCCTTGTTCGCCTCGAACACGGCGGTCTCGGCCGCGTTGGTCAGCGTGGTCAACGTCTTCGCGTTGGACGAGTAATTGGCCTGAAGAGCGTGGATGGCGGTGTCGAGGCCGGCCGGATTGGCACGGCCCTGCACCTTGCCCCGCGTCTCCTGGGCGAGGGCCAGGGCTCCGAAGGATGCCTGAGCGGCGAAGTGCTCGCCGGCGCCCGGGGCAGTCCAGCCGCTCTTGTCGGTGTCGACCGCGGCGGGCTTCCTGGCCGGCTCGGCCTGCGCGCTCTGCACGGCCAGCGGTGTGACGAGGGCGCCCGCGGCGACCACGGCGGTGGCCGAGATCATAACGACACGACTGCGGCGCGAGGTCTTCTGACCGAGGGTTCGAAGGGAGTTCTTGAGGTTGTCGGGGGTGAGACGGGTGAGGAAGGTCAAAGGGTTCCAATGCTCTGTGCTGCCCCGCATCGTCAACCCGGGTTTGCGCGCACGCTCGACCAGGCAACGGATGCCGCACAGCGCATTCACGCAGGCTCATCCGGGCGGGCTGGACACCCCTCACCGCTACGCCGGGGGGAGCGCAGCAGGCATCGACGGCACGCAGAGGCGGGCCGGTCGCAAGCCCCGCTGATGCGACGGATCGCACCTGTCGGGTTCGGGGCGGTCGCCCTCGCAACACCTCGACCCGGGGGGATCCAGTCGGTATCGCGCGAGCGACTCCGCCACGCTACGCAATCGCTCTGGACAGGGTGTGCACAGACCCTCCAAGGGCACTGAGGGCGATTTTGCCGCGGAATCACGCGGTTTTCGGCCCGAAAATCAGAGTTGCCTCAAAACCGCAAGTCGCAGACCGGGCGTTCTGCCCCATTGGTCACAGGAACGGAAAACGCGCACGCCGCGCTCACAGGAGCCGCATCGTGCACGGCAACGACGAAGGACTACGGCGAGACCGAGAGGAACAGGAACGCGGCGAAGATCACCAGGTGAACGCCGCCCTGCAGCATGGTCGCGCGCCCCGACACGACGGTGAGGATGCTCACCACGATCGACAGCAGCAACAACACGATCTGCGTGGCTCCGAGCCCGAGCACCAGCTGTCCCGGCAGCCAGATCGACGCCACCGCCACCGCGGGAATCGTGAGCCCGATGCTGGCCATCGCCGATCCGAGTCCGAGGTTGAGGCTGGTCTGAATGTGGTTGCGCTGGGCTGCCCTGATCGCCGAGATGCTCTCCGGCAGCAGGATGACCAACGCGATGATCACACCGACGACGGACTCCGGCAGCCCCAGGGCAACCACGCCGCCCTCGATCGACGGTGACTCCAGCTTCGCCAGGCCGACCACCGCGACGAGCGCGACGACCAGCAGCACGAGGCTGAGGATGGTGGCGCCCATCGTCGGAGGTTCGGAGTGCTCGCCATCCTCGTCGTCCTGCGCGGAGGAGCGCGTGTCGACGGGCGCAGTGTTGACCGGCACGGGCAGGAAGAACTTGCGATGCGAGATCGTCTGGGTGATGACGAACAGCACGTAGAGGGCCAGCGAGGCGACGGCCGCGAACGTGAGCTGCGTCGGCGAGAACCGCGGCCCCGAGGTCTCGGTGAAGTCCGGCACCACGAGGCAGAGCACCGCGAGGGTGGAGAGGGTGGCGAGTGCACCGCCTGAGCCCTCCGAGTTGAAGCGCACCGTGCCGAACTTGATCGCGCCGATCAGGATCGACAGCCCGATCACACCGGTCGTGGTGATCATGAACGCCGAGAACACGGTGTCCCTGGCGAGCGTCGCCGCATGCTCGTCGCCGCCGGCCGAGAGCGTGACGATGAGCCCCACCTCGATGATGGTGACCGCGACGGCGAGGATGAGCGAGCCGAACGGCTCCCCGACCTTGTGGGCGATCACCTCGGCGTGATGCACTGCGGTGAGCACGGTGGCGGCGAGAACGATGGCGAGAAGCACCGCCACAGCGATGCCGGGCTTCGAGCCCCATGCGATCACCAGGATGATCGCCGCGAGCACGGGTACAGCAACAGGCACCCACCTGCCGATCGCACGTAAGGCCGTCACCGTTCCATCATGTCAGCGCAGATCGCGGCTCCGATCCATCCAGCGCAAAACCATTGCGTGAATCCGTAAGAATGCACAACGTGGAGCCGCACATCGGCGAACTCGACCCCGAACTTCGTCGTTACCCTCGAATCAGACGCAAGACAATCACCGTAAAGAGGAGGCCTTGTCATGTCCATCACCCTTCCCACCGGCGCCGACGAGGCCCTCGACGCGGATGCGGGCGCCCGTCTCGCAGACATCACCGCCGACCCCGCATGGCTGGCACTGAAGGACGCCGCGACGGGCATCCAGGCCGACCAGGTCAAGGACGGCTCGATTCCCGACACCGCACGGCACGCGGATGCCCGCACGCACGTCGACACCATCGTCGCGTCCATCGACGACCTTGCACCGCTCTTCCCCCACGACTCCGACTACCTCGCGGCGGTGCGGGCGGACCTCATGCGCTGGGCGCACGACGGCTTCGGCATCCCGGACTTCTACGACGCCCTCGTCGCCTTCCAGCCTCAGCAGAATCGTGTGGACGGGCTGCGCCACCTCGTGGTGTTCCCGATGTACACGCAGAACGGCTCGCCCGACCGCCACCTCGAGGCCCTCATCGTCGAGACGATCTGGCCGGAGTTCGTCGCGGAGCTGGAGCGCACCGACTACGGCAACAAGCTGTTCGTCTCGCTGCGGCTCATCGACTTCACGAGCGGGTACGACACCAACTCCGCCGTGCTGTTCCCCGAGACCGTCGCCATGCGGGAGCTGCCGAAGTTCACGTGGGGTGCGATCTTCCAGGACCGTGAGGCGGCTCGCTACCGGGTCGTGGTGCGGGCGGCATCCGACATCACCAAGCTCGACCTGCCAGACGACGCGGCCCGGCTGCTCGACGACCAGTCGCTCATCGAAGAGACGTTCGTGATGTGGGACATCATCCACGACCGCACCCACATGCGAGGCGATCTGCCGTTCGACCCGTTCATGATCAAGCAGCGGATGCCCTACTTCTTGTACTCCCTCGAAGAGCTGCGCTGCGACCTCACGGCCTACCGGGAGGCGTTCCGGCTGGAGCAGACGCTGGGCGCGCTCCCGGTCGAGGAGCTGTCGGATGACCAGGCGAGCATTCTCGAGCACGCGAAGCTCGTGCGCTACGCCATCCTGTTCGACCGCATCTTCCGCTTCCCGATCACGGGCACTCGCGTGCGCAACTACGACGGCCTCGGCGGTCAGCTGCTGTTCGCGTGGCTGCACCAGCACCACGTGCTCGACTGGACCGACACCCAGCTCTCCATCGATTGGGATGCCGTCGGTGACGCGGTTGTCGCTCTGTCGGATGCCATCAACGAGCTCTACTGGCGGTCGATCGACCGCCCGAAGACGGCGCACTGGCTCGCAGCGTACGAGCTCGTGAGCGGTGTGCTCGCGCCGAACCCGGCGTCCGTCTGGGCGAAAGGGCTGCCTGACGAGGTGCTCGCAGGCGCGCCGAAGGGCTACACCGACGCCGTGCTCGACGACGAGTTCCCGCTCTCGATGTTCTACGAGGCGCTGAACAAGAAGATGGGCGACACCATCGAGTCGACGAAGGGCATCACGGGCAGGTAGCGCGGCCTCCGCTGGTCGAGTAGCGCCGACCGTAGGTCGACGCGTATCGAGACCGGGCTGTGCGGCGTGCTACTCGACGAGCGAAGTCGCCCGGTGCGGCTCGGGTGTCGGCAGAGGAGCCACGTCGACGGGCGCACCGCGCCAGAGGCGCACGACCGCCCAGGCCAGCAGCCAGCAGAGCGCCGCGTTGCGCAAGGCGACCAGGGCGAGCACGGGCGGAGCCGCCGTGATCACGAAGTGGTACAGGTACGGATAGAACGACTGGGTGAGTACTGCCGCGGCGAGCACGAGGAGGGCGGGCATCCTGAACTCACGTCGGTTCTGCACGATGCCGTACACGACCGGGGCGGCGAGCCACGTGATGTACTGCGGCGACCCGACCTTGTTGAACACGATCAGCGCGGTGACGCAGGCGAGCATCAGCGCGGGGAGGGCATCGGCGTCGCCGCGGCGGGTGGCGCGGATGCCCAGCAACGCGATCGCGATGATGGCCACGCCCAGCAGGAGCGTCATGACATCGCCGACCAGGGCACTGCCCGGCCCTGCCGCCTGGTACGTGTTGAGCGCCCGCATGTACTCGACGTAGAAGCCGTGACGGCCGAGCGCGGCCGACCAGATCCACCACGTCGCGATCGGCGCCTCGACCTGCAGCCCTCGCGAGTCCTGCATGCCGACGAAGCTGAGCACGTTGGCGCCGGCCCCCACGAGGAGCGGCACGGCGACGATCGCCACGGTCGTCGCGACCATGGCGACGATGGTTCTCCAGCGCCCCCGCACCATGACAAGGACGGGAAGCAGCAGCGCAGCCGGCCACACCTTCATCCAGGTGGCGATGGTGAGCAGCACCACCGCCACCCGCGGGCGGGACGCCAGCCACAGGACGGCGACGATCGCGATCACGGCCGAGACGGCATCAAGACGAACGATCGAGATGGGCCCGAGCAGAAGGAGGAACGCGAGCCACCACCACGCGGCGACCATGCGCGGCCGCAGCCTGCGATAGCTGAGCAGGTACACGACGACGGCATCCGCCACCGTGATCATCAGCACCCACATCGCCCCGTAGGCGTGCGCGCCGAACAGCATGGGGACCACGACGGGAACGATCGCGGCGATCGGATACACCCATGCCGAGTGGATGCCCACCACTCCGTGCCCGTGAACCGCGCGCTCCGCCCACGGCAGGTAGTGCGAGAGCACGTCGCCGAGACGCGTGCCATCCGCTGTGAACACGAGCACCGCGAGAGCCACGTGGACCACGCCGAAGGCGCACCAGAGAGCGACGCGCGAGTCGCTCGCCGCGATCAGCCGCTGTCGCAGTAGCGAGCCACTCGCGACGCGGGAGAGGGGCATGGACGCATCGTAGGCAGGCCCGGCAGCGAAAACCGGTCAGGTTCCGCTCATCCTGTGTGGACCTTCACGTGGGGCGACTCAGCGACTCTCCCAGCGGAACCAGCGGATGCCGATGAAGGCGAACACCACGACGTAGCCGATGCACGCGATGAGCCCGTACCAGTCCTGGTCGACCCACGGTGTTCCACCGATCACAGTGGCGAACATGGTCATCAGCGCGCCGACCGGCGTCCACAGGGCGACGGTCTTCATGGTGTCGCCGAGGATTCCGGAGCTGCCGAGGATGCCCAGCAGCACGAGCACGATGAAGAGGATGCGCCCGATCGCGTTCACCGCACCGGTCGACGGCACGAGGCCGACGATCGCCTGCCCGATCGCGAGGATCACCGCTGCGCCGAGTCCGGCGATCAACACGATGAACACGTACTGCGCGAGGTCGAACGTGAGGCCGTGCAGGATGACGCCGACGATCACGACGATCAGCGACGACACCAGGTTGGTCACCACCTGCACCCCTATGCGGCTCGTCATGATGGCCCAGGTGGGCGCCGGTGTGACGCGCAGCCTTCTGAGCACGCCGACCTCGCGATCGTGCGCGAGCGTGAGGCTGTAGCCGAGCAGGCACGAGGTGAGAAGTCCGAGCGTCAGCGCGAGCGCGATGACGAGGTCGGATCCGCCCAGTCGCTGCCCGGTGCGGCCCCCGATGCCCGTCGCGATCAGGATCACCACGGGCAGCGCAAGGCTCAGAATGGTCGCGACCCTGCTGCGCAGCAGCACGATCGTGTCGGCGCGCAGAAGCGATCGAAGAGCGATCCCGAGCGGCGGACGACCGACGGGCGGCGAGGTGGTGGATGCCGCAGTCTCAGTCACGAAGGTCACTTCCCGTCAGGCCGATGAACACATCCTCGAGCGTCACCTCGCCGTGCGCGACGTCGAGCACACGGGGATCGTCCCTGTGGTGTTCGATGAGGTCGGTCGGGGTTCCGACCGTGAGCAGCTTGCCGTGGTCGATGATCGCCACCCGGTGGCAGACCGCCTGGGCTTCCTCCATCGAGTGCGTCGTCAGCAGGATGCTGGTGCCTGCCTTCTGCATGCGCTCGATACGGCTCCACAGGGAGCGCCGCGACTGCGGGTCCAGCCCGGCCGTCGGCTCGTCGAGCAGCAGGATCTGCGGGTCGTGGATGGTCGCGATGTAGAGCGCGAGTCGCTGTTGCTGCCCGCCGGAGAGCTGCTTGAAGCGCTTGCCGCGCTCCTCGCCGAGGCCGATGTCTTCCAGCCCGTCCCTGACCTGCGCCGTGGTCAGCCTCGCTCCGTAGAGCCCGCCGTAGAGCATGGCGATCTGCTCGATGCTCAGTTCCGGTTGGAAGCTGGATGACTGCAACTGCACGCCGAGCCGAGCCTTGGCGTCGATCGGGTGCTGCCGCGCGTCGATGCCGTCCACGAGCACGGTGCCTGCCCGGGGGCTGATCAGGCCCTCGATGGCACCGAGCGCGCTGGTCTTGCCCGCGCCGTTCGGGCCAAGCAGCCCGAAGATCTCACCGCGCTCGATCTGGAAGTCGATCCCGTCGACGGCGACTTTCGGCCCGTACGCGACCGTCAGACCGGCGACCTGGAGTGCCGGCTCCGGCACGGGTGTCGGCTCCGGTTCTGGTTCCATCGACGCCGGCGAGGGTTCATTCCCTGTCACGCAAAAAACGATATCACTTTACGACGAGGGTTGAACGGGGATCGATCGGCGATCAGGCTGGCTGCGGGGATCTTCAGGTTCGCGGCGGCCGGCCACGCCGTGGCAGCGGTGCGACATCCTTCGGCAGCCGTCCGGCCTTCTTCAGAGCGTCGCGCAGCAGGATCTCGATCTGCGAGTTCACGCTGCGCAGTTCACCTGCCGCCCAGCGCGAGATGGCGTCGTGCACGGCGGGGTCGAGGCGCAGCAGCACCTGTTTGCGTTCGGCGTTCATGCCGAGTACAGCGTTCCGGTGTTGACGACGGGTGCTGCCGGCTGGTCGCTGCAGAGCACGACCATCAGGTTGCTCACCATGGCGGCCCTGCGTTCGTCGTCGAGGGTGACGTAGTCGCTCTCGTTGAGGCGGTCGAGCGCCATCTCCACCATGCCGACCGCTCCCTCGACGATGCGCGAGCGCGCCTGCACGACGGCTCCTGCCTGCTGCCGTCGGAGCATGGCCTGGGCGATCTCCGGCGCGTACGCCAGGTGGCTGATGCGCACCTCGACGATCTCGATGCCCGCAACCGCCACCCGTGCCGTCACCTCGTGGGAGAGCTCGCTTGCGACGACATCCGTGGAGTCGCGCAGCGACATCTCGCCCGTTCCGGCCGGGTCGTACGGATACGTCGTCGCGATCTGCCGAAGGGCGGACTCCGCCTGCACCGATACGAAGTCGGCATAGTCGTCGACCGCGTAGACGGCCTTCGCCGTATCGCTGACCTGCCAGACGACGATCGCCGCGATCTCAACGGGGTTGCCCTCTGCATCGTTGACCCGCAGGTGACGCGTCTCGAAATTGCGGATGCGCACGCTGACCCTGCGTCGCGTGGAGAAGGGCGCCACCAGCGACATCCCCGTGCGACGTACCGAGCCGACGTACCCGCCGAAGAACTGCACCACCCTGGTCTCGCCGGGCTGCACGACGACCAGCGAACCGACCACAAGGATGATCAGCACGATGGGAGCCGCGAGGAATCTCGGCTGCCCCGTCACGATCAGCACGATGCCGATCACGAGAAGCACCGCGATCGCCGCGACGCCGTAGCCGCCGCTCACCGACCACGCCGGGCGCTCTTCGACGGTCACCCGCGATCCGGAGTGCGCGAACGGCGCCGAGTCCGACCGACCTTGTTCATCCCCCATGTCATCCCCTCCCCGATCCTAAAGTGATATCACTCTACGCGGGCGGGGCGGAGGGCGGCGCGGAAGTGATTGTGCTGCGGTCGCCTGCACGGTCTGCGAACCTGCCTGCGACGGACGACAATGGTGAACGATGACCACACGACTGCACGACCCCGAATCACGCGCGTTCGCCTCGGACAACTATGCGGGCGCTCATCCCGAGATTATCGACGCGATCGCCGCCGCGAACGGCGGGCACCAGATCTCCTACGGCGAGGATGCCTATACCGAGCGCTTGCACGAGGTGTTCGCCGAGCAGTTCGGCACCCAGGTCGAGGTGTTCCCCGTGTTCAACGGCACGGGAGCCAACGTCACGGCACTGCAGTCGATGGTGCCGCGTTGGGGCGCGGTCGTCACCTCGGGTACCGCACACATCAACACCGATGAGGGCGGCGCTCCCGAGCGTGTCGGCGGGCTCAAGCTGCTGACGGTCGAAACACCGGACGGCAAGCTCACCCCGGAGCTGATCGACAAGCAGGCGTGGGGTTGGGGTGACGAGCACCGTGCGCAGCCGCTGGCGGTTTCGATCACGCAGACCACCGAGCTCGGCACCTGCTACACGGTCGACGAGGTGCGCGCCATCACCGACCACGCCCACTCGCTCGGCATGCGCGTGCACATGGACGGCGCCCGCATCTCCAACGCCGCTGCGCACCTGGATGCCCCGCTTAGTGCCTTCACCTCGAGCGCCGGCGTCGACCTGCTCAGCTTCGGCGGCACGAAGAACGGCCTGCTGTTCGGCGAGGCCGTCGTCGTGCTCAATCCGGAGGCCTCCGACGGCCTGAACTTCCTGCGCAAGCTCGACATGCAGCTGGCCTCCAAGATGCGGTTCATCTCCGCTCAGCTGATCGCACTGCTCACCGACGGGCTCTGGCTGCGCAGCGCCCAGCACTCCAACGCGATGGCCACGAGGCTTCGCTCATCGCTGGAGGAGGCCGTGGCATCCGGTCGCGCGCCCGGGCTGTCGTTCACGCAGGCGACCGAGTCGAACGGCGTGTTCGCCGCGCTTCCGCACGACGCGGCCGACCGGGTGCGCGAGCAGTACCGGTTCTACGACTGGGACGCCGCCCGCGGCGAGGTGCGCTGGATGTGCTCGTGGGACACCACCGAAGAGGATGTCGACGGCTTCGTCGCGGCGGTCGTGGAGGCGCTCGCCGCCTGACGCCCCCTCGCCTCCCGTCGGTTGAGGAGCACGCGACGTAGTCGCGAGCGTCTCGAAACCCCGCTGCCGCACCGATTACGCTGGATCGGTGAGCGCATACGTCTCGGCGTTCGAGCTGTTCTCCATCGGTGTAGGACCCTCGAGCTCCCACACCGTCGGTCCCATGCGGGCTGCCCGCGATTTCGCGGCACGACTGCGCGAGCAGGGGCTGCTCGATCGGATGCACGCCGTGTCGTGCATCCTGTACGGATCCCTCGGCTCGACCGGCATCGGCCACGGAACACCCGACGCGGTGGTCGCCGGCCTCCAGGGGCTCGAACCGGAGACGGTCGACCCCGACGTCGTGCGCGCCGCCTGGACGGGCTGGCCCGACGGCCGCGCGCTCCGACTCGACGGCACCCACCCCGTGCCGTTCGAGAGGGAGTGCGTCGCGTTCGCACCGCGCACACGACTGCCTGGGCATCCGAACGCGATGACTCTGACCGCGCGGGATGCCGCAGGCGACGTCGTCTCGGAGGAGACGTACTACTCGATCGGCGGTGGGTTCATCCGGCGCGAAGGCGAACCTTCGCGCGTCGCAGCGCATCCGTTCCCTCTCGCCTTCAGCTCGGCCGACGAACTGCTCGAGCTGTGCGACGAGCGCGGCATCACCATCGCCGAGGCCGCACGCCACAACGAAGAGGCGCTGCGCAGCGAAGAGGAGGTCGCCTCCGGGCTCGACCGCATCTGGGATGCGATGGCGGGATGCGTCCAGGCGGGCCTGCACACCGGTGGCACGCTGCCGGGCCGGTTGAACGTGAAGCGGCGGGCGGCGTCCATTCGGGAGCAGCTGGAGGAGTCGGAACGGGACGGCCACGACCCGCTCCCGGAGGAGTGGCTCGGCGCGTTCGCGCTGGCGGTGAACGAGCAGAACGCTGCCGGCGGCCGTGTGGTCACGGCGCCGACGAACGGCGCTGCGGGCATTGTTCCGGCCGTCGGAATGTACTGGTGGCGCTTTCTCGCCGACTCCGGTCTCGGCGCGGGCAACGCGGTCACCCCGTACGGAGAACTGGTCGGCAGTGCCCTGCTCGGTTTCGGGGGTCACGCACAGCACGAGCTCGGCGGAGGGGACGAGCCCGGCGACGGCCTCGACAGTGAAGAGCCCGACGAGGAGCTCCTCGATGAGGCGGCCATCGTCGAGGCGAACCGACGGCGGGGCATCCGCCGGTATCTGCTCACGGCCGCGGCCATGGGCGGCCTGTTCAAAGCGAACGCGTCGATCTCCGGCGCGGAAGGCGGATGCCAGGCCGAGGTCGGCTCGGCGTGCGCCATGGCCGCCAGCGGGCTGACCGCCGTGATGGGCGGCACCAACCGGCAGATCGAGAACGCTGCGGAGATCGCGATGGAGCACCACCTCGGACTGACCTGCGATCCGGTCGGCGGACTCGTGCAGATTCCGTGCATCGAGCGCAACGCGATCGCGGCATCCACCGCGGTGACCGCTGCCCGCCTCGCACTGCGCGGCGATGGATCGCACTATGTGTCGCTCGACACCGTCGTGGAGACCATGCGCCAGACCGGCATCGACATGTCGACCAGCTACAAGGAGACGAGCGAAGCGGGCCTCGCGGTGAACGTCATCGAGTGCTGAGGGCCGTCCCCTTCCAACCCAACTGCACGGCCCGACTGCACGGCCGGCCCGGCGACCCCGACCGTCTGCCCAACTGCGCCATTTGCGCTCTATTGCGCCACTTCGGCTGGCGCAATAGAGCGCAAGTGGCGCTGTAGCTGGGACGGGCCGGAGTGGGCGGAGTGGGCGGGAGTGGGCGAGCGGGAGTGGGCCGGGCCGGATCGGGTCTGGCGGATTCGGAATAGGGCGCCCTGCACATGCGTTCGCATGTAACGGTCGCGTGAGAACGCGGCAGCGGCAGCGTCGCCGACATCCCCATTCGCACGATCCCAAGGAGCCCCTGTGTCTCTGACGCTCGACAACGCCCACACCTCGAAGCCGCACAGCCCTGCGCAGACCAGCACCCCGATCCACGAGGTGCTCGCCAATCGCTACAGCCCGCGCGCCTACAACGTGGATGCCGCCCTCGACGAGACCAGGCTCGTCGCCGCCCTCGAGGCCGCGCGCTGGTCGCCCTCCGCGGCGAACACGCAGCCGTGGCGCTTCATCGTGGCCCGCCGCGGTACACCGGAGTTCGACTCGATCGCCGCGACCCTTGCCGGCTTCAACCAGGTGTGGGCCGTGAACGCGGGAGCCCTCATCGTCGCACTCGCCGAGACCGTCAACGCCGAGGGCAGGCCGATGCGCTGGGCGCAGTACGACCTCGGTCAGGCACTCGCGCACTTCAGCGTGCAGGCGCACCACGACGGCCTGCATGTGCACCAGATGGGCGGCTTCGACGTCGACGGCATCCGTGCCGCGTTCGGTGTCGAGGACCGCTTCGAGCCGGTCAGCGTCACCGCCGTCGGAGTGCTGGGCGACCTCGACGTTCTGCCTGAGGACAGCCGCGACCGCGAGCGTGCACCTCGCACGCGCCTTCCGCTCGACGAGATCCTCCTCGTCAACGCGTAACATGCACGTCGCCGGCGCGGCGAGCGCTCCGTCGGGCGTAGTCCCGAGAGCGGCCGCGTCGGCGACGAGGTTTACGCAACAGAGCCGCGGCCACACGACTCAGGCCATGACGCTCAGGTCATGACGGTCATGCCGTGAGGCGGTCGATCGTGATGGCCCATCCCTCGCGCATGCCTACGGCGACCCAGGATGCGATCTCCTCGTCGGTCATGGATGCCGGGAACGCGCACGTGAAGACGTGCTCGGTCATCGACCCGTCGCCCACGGGAGCGAGCGCGATCGTGCAGTGAATGCGCCGTTCGGCAGGGATCTCGTCGAGGTCGGGCCATCCGCCGCTGGCACCCCACTCGAACAGGATCCGCTCGCCGGGCACGAGCTCCAGGTACCGGCCGCCCGACCAGTAGCGCTTGCCGTCTTCCTCGTCCATCATCACGCGGAAGGTGCCGCCCGGTCGGGCATCCACGACGATCGGCTCGTCGGGAACGGGTCGGCTGGGGTTGAAGTACCAGGTGAGGCGGGCCGCCTCCGTCCAGGCACGATAGACCTCGGTGGGAGAGGCGTGAAGCACGCGTGTGAGCGTGAAGCTGCGGTTCGTCTCGGTCAGGGTCTGGCCGAAGAGTGTCGTCGACATGGTCATTCCTCCGTTGTTGTCGTCATCGACTTCAGATGGGCATCGAGCGCGTCGATCCGCTGCTCGAAGAACGCGCGGTAGGGCGCGAGCCAGGCATCCGCTTGCTCGAGCCGCACGGTCTCCAGGTGCACGGTGCGCCACTGCGCGTTGCGCTCCTTGCCCACCAAACCGGCGCGCTCGAGCACGGTGATGTGCCTCGAAACGGTCGCCAGCGAGAGGTTGAAGGGAGCAGCGAGCTCGCCGATGCTGGCGGGCCCGTTCGCCAGCCGCCCGAGGATCGAGCGTCTGGTCGGATCGGCGAGGGCGAAGAACACCGCGCTGAGCGGATCGCTCGCTTCACTCTCAGACATACTTACACGATAACGTAATTACGCCATCATGCAAATAGTTTGAGCTTTATGTCCGCCCTCACCGGCCGCCGGCCACCCGCAACGTCGTGGCCGTGACATAGGAGGCACCTGGGGAAAGCAGCCATTCGACCGCAGCCGCGATCTCGTCCGCTTCTCCTGGACGCCCAAGCGGGATGCCCGACGTCATGCGCTCGATCCGACCCGGGTCGCCCGTCGCCGCGTGCAGCTCCGTGGCGATGAGACCCGGAGCAACCGCGACAACACGGATCCCGAGCGGCCCGACCTCCTTGCCGAGTCCCAAGGTGAACGCGTCGACAGCGGCCTTCGCTGCCGCGTAGTGCGGATACTCGCCGGGGCTGCCGATCGTCGCGGCTCCCGACGAGAGGTTCACTATCACTCCTGCCGTGCCCGTGCGAACGAACTCCTGCACCGCGAGACGCGAGGTGAGCACGGTGGCCGTGAAGTCCACATCGATCGTGCGCCTGATCTCGTCGACGGGAGTCTCCGCGAGTGGTGCGAACCTCGTCGTGATGCCGGCGTTGTTCACGACCGCGTCGAGCCGCCCGAACCGTTCCCGTGCCACCGCGAACGGAACCTCGATGCCAGCATCCTCACCGAGGTCCGCCCGCGCGAACTCCACCGTCGATCCTGATTCCCGAGCGGATGCCCCCACCCGCTCGGCAGCGTCCGCGTCGGTCCGATAGGTGGCGACCACGTCGTATCCCGCCCGCGCCAGCCGCAGCACGATCGCTGCACCGATGCCGCGAGAGCCACCGGTCACGATCGCGACGGGGCGGTCATCCTCTTCCATCCTCTGACCCTAGGGCCACCTCTCACCGGGTGAGTTCGTACGGAGGTACAACCCGACACGCGGGCATCCACCCGCGACACGCCGGTCACGTTCGCAATTCTCCGAAATCGGGCTGGTTCGGCTCTTCCGCTCGACTGCCCGACAGCCATAGGGTGGCGAGCATACTTTGTCGGTGAACGCTGGGGGAGCGACGACATGGGGGACAAAAACCTGGGGACGCCGCGCGCAAAGCTGCGCCGCGGCGAGTTGCGGTATCGCCCGATCGTGGACAGTGACGGGCCCGCACTCTTCCGGTTGTTCCAACAGATCTGCGCGGACGAGATCGCGACTCTCGCCGCCGACGCCGAGACGCGTGACGCGCTCGCGTCGATGCAGTACGTCGAGCAGCACATGCGCAATCGGGCGCAGTTCCCGGATGCCGTCGACCTGGCGATCGAGTACGACGGGGTGCTCTGCGGTCGGCTGCTCACGGTGATGCGCGGCCGTGGTCTGCAGCTCGTGCAACTCTGCGTGCTCCGGGAGTATCGCGGCAAGGGCATCGGCACGAGCGCGATGCGACGCCTTGCGCGCATCGCCGAGGAGCACGGATGTCGCATCTGGCTTCCCGCCGGCGCCGGCACGCAGGACTGCCGCGGCTTTCTCGAGCGCGTTGGCTTCACCGTGACCGGCCACGACGGCCGTCTGGTCGTCACGCCGCACGTCGACGTCGCCGCCTGACACCACGCACTGACTCGGTCTGGCGCCTACTCGACGTCGCCGGTGACCAGGGCGTGAAGTCCTCTGCCCGCGACCGCGGCCACAGCTTCTGCGCGGGCCATCAGCCCGTGAGCCGAGGTGGACTGCAGCGACTCCACCATCGCGAGGGCGTCGGCGGTGCGCAGGTGCAGCTCTCGGTCATCGACGCCGTCGATCAGCAGGCGAGCGGTCATCGCGTCGTGCAGTGCGGCCACACCTCCGCTTCCGAGGCGGCGCACGACGGCGAGCTCGTGCTCGGTCGTCGAACCGCGGTCGCGGAAGGCCCCGCGATATGTCCAGGTGTCGGCATCCGGGTCGATCTCGACCTCGCCGCGCGCCAACAGCGCGGCCGGCGCCGACTCGGGCTTCGGTCCGCGGCGTAACGTGCCCGTGACCGAACCGGGCGAGGCGACGTCCGACGGCAGCTCGACGGTGAGCGTGAGCACGACGTCGTCACCGGTGAGCCGCTCCCGCCAGCGGGCGCCGGGTGGGGCATCTGTCATCGCCGTTGCGTTCACGTCCGGGGCGACGCCTGCGCTCGTTCGGCCGCAGAGGTAGCGCCTGGCATCGCGGTACCCCATGCCGATCAGGGCGTGCGCGTCGATGCGGCCGGTGTAGAACTCGGGATCCAGTGGCAGCGGATGCTCGGGCTTCACAACGTGCAGCACGAATTCGCGCCCGCCCGCCTCAGCCCACGCGAAGTCGGCCAGCAGTCCGCCTGCCGCGCTCATCTCGATCATGTGCACGTACTGCTCGAGCGGCCCATCGCCCCAGTACGGCGAGTTCCCGATGCACCACACGAGCCACACCTCGTCGGCCCCGCGACGCAGCGCCTCCTCCACGTTCGCGTCCTTGATCCACGCGGCGTCCGTCCACACCTTTCCGTCTCGCCGGAGCGGTGTGGTGAAGATGGGCAGGCTCATTCCGGCCGCCATCAGCTCGGCGTCGATATCGTGCGCGTCGATGGGAACGCACCGCTTCTCGGTGAAGTCGGTGACGTTGAACGTACCCTGCAGCGGTGATGAGCGGATGGCGTCGACATCGATGCCCAGCGCGGGGAACACCTTGTCGACGATGCCCTCGGGGCCGCTGAGCGCAGGCAGGTTCCACGGTCCCGTCAGGTAGTCCTTGAGCGGCAGCATCGACGAGAAGTCGGGCACGTGTACATGCAGCCACCGCTCGAGCATCTCCGGCGCGCTCAGCCCGGAGAGCATCATGCCGGCGGTCATGATGCCCCCGGATGACCCGTCGATGTGGTCGAACCGGATGCCCTCCTCCTCGAGCGCCGCGATCACTCCCGTCTGCCAGGCCACCCGCATGCCGCCACCGGCCAACACAAGCGATCTCATGGGCCGGGTGCCACCCGCCGTGCCGCCCACCTGCGCATGTTCACGACGGCGAAGACGGCGATCAGTACGGCGGAGAGCAGGTCGAAGCTCGCCACGCCGAGGGCGAGAGGGCCGAAGACTCCGGCGATGACGCCGACGACGACCAGCACGACGGCGACCACCTTCTGGATGACGCTCCACAGCAGCACAATCGGCTGAGGACCGCCGACGATGGTCGCATGCGTGAGGGCACCGCCGACGATCACCATGAACGCGCCGACCGTGGCGAAGAGCTGATTCGTCGTCGCGGTGACGTCGGCGCCGATGATGCCCAGCACGAACCAGGGAGCGACGACCTGCGCAGCGCCCGAGATGATGGTGATCACGCCGATCGCCAACGCGATGATGCGCAACGGATCGCGGGAGAGCGAGGGAGCGACATCCCTTTCGGTCGTCGAAGCAGTCATGACAGCGCCTCCCAGAGTTGTCCGGTCGTGACGAGAAAGCCGGCAGAGGCCAACCAGTACCCGGCAGCCATCCAGAACCGTGCGACGTTCATGGATGCCCACTTGTGGATCTGCTCGCGCAGCTCGTCGTCTGTTGCGGCCGTTCCGGCCATCACCGCCGTGTTGATCGGCAGCATGACGAACTGGAACCAGAGCGCGATCGCGACGTAGCAGGCGAGCGCGACGACGGCGCAGACCGTGGCTGCCGGATTGCCCCACGACGACCAGACGAGCAGCAGCCCGCTGACGAGGAGGGGAATGACGGCCGCGCGGAAGAACGTGGTCGCGGCTTTGATGGGCATCGTGAACCGCACCTCGACCGAGTCGAGGGTGAGCGACGACCAGGTCGGCCTCAAGAAGAGCTCGACGACCCACAACGTGCCGAGGTAGATGGTCGCGCCGAAGAGCGTGACTCCGGCGTTGACGACGGCGAGCACACCCCACCAGGTGGTCATGACGTCTGGTTCTCGAGCTCGGCGCTCGCCCGGTTCGGCGCTGGCGGCCACTCCTGCCCGTAGCCGAGGTTCACCACGCTCTGCAGCCCCTCGCCGGATGCTGGCGCCTCGCCTTTTCCGAACAGGAACCACTGCTCGGTGTGGTCGTCGAGCACGCCGTGCGAGTCGGGCATGTACATGGTGAAGATCGGGCTCGGGGACACGTCGAGGGCGGCGAGCGCCGCCACCTGCGGCAAAGACCCGAACGTGAGGCGGGCCTTCGCGTTGCGTCCGAGCGCGATGTCGGCGGTTCCGGCGAAATAGATCGTGGACTTGTAGAGCATGCCGCGGAACGAGCAGAAGTTCACCGCGCCGATCTTCAGCGGCAGCCGCGTCGCCGGTGGACGCTTGATCTGGATCAGGCATCCCGGCTCGCCGTCGAGCTCGTAGGCGCTCGAGACACTGCCCTCCGTCACCCGGAAGTCGAGGCTCGCCTGATGCTTCGGCATACCCCAGATGCCCTTGCCGCCCTTGACCGACACCTCGGTCGAGACGGGCAGGTCGACGACGTACTGGCCGAGTTGGAACGTGTTGCGCAGCAGCAGGGGGAGGAGCGGCGGCGCAGCGCCGGCCGTGTGAGTGACGGCGATCGCCAGCGAGTACTCGATGTACGAGCCGATGTCGGTGGCGAGGTAATCGATGACCGTCACGACGAGCAGGGCGCGGCCGTTCGGCATGAGGAAGGGGTGGAGCTCCTCGCCGGGCAGCAGGGCGGCGGCCTGTCGCGCATCGGTGGGGAAGGCGGCCATCAGCACCGGCGACGGCTCGGAATTGACGGGCATCACGTAATCGATGCCGTCGACCGTCGCCGCCGTTCCCGCGATGCGGCGCTGCCGTGCCGGGATGGCCGAAGGCATGAGGTTCATCGCCGCACGCAGCGGCGGGAGCAGCAGGTTCACGATCTCAACTCCTCGAGGATCAGCGGATGCACATCACGCCAGGCGTTCTTGCCGAAGATGGGGTCGAGGTGCCCGTAGCCGGCGAGCGGGCGGTAGGCATCCTTTCCGGGGCGGTGCTTGTCGAAGAACTCGAAGCTGCGCCGCTGGCTCTCCGGCAGAAAGCAGCGGTTGTCGAGACCGGCCAGGAACACGAAGCGTGCGTCGGTCTGCGGCGCCACCTGCGCGAGGTCGTCACGGATGCCCGTCGCCTCGTCCACCGGAACGAGATGTCCTGCGCCGACGCTCCGTGACATCTGCTCATAGAACGACACCGGCGACCCGGCGAACTCGCCGGTGATCCAGTCGTGGGTGGCCTCGTCGAGGTTCGCGTGCGACCAGAGGGCAGGATGCCCGCTGCCGTACGCGAAGCTCACCATGTGGCACACCGCGTTGCCGCACTCCCAATGGGTGGCGCGCACCCCCGTGCGCACGATGCGCGAGAAGTACCCCTGCGACTTGTACGCCCAGCGCGGCGAGACGTCGGGCGTGAGCTTCGCGACGGTGGGGGTGGCGACCCTGATCTTGAGGCGCGACCAGGTCGGCACGACGGGGTGAAGCGACACCGCGTTCGTGACGACCGTGGTCACCTGCGGCACCAGCCCGCTGATTGCCGCCATCGTGAAGGAGGTCGAGCCCTGGCAGTGCACGAAAGCGGGCAGGGACTCCGCGCCTGTCGCGGCAAGCACGGCGTCGACCGCAGCGGGGTGGTCGTACGCCGCGGCCTCGTCGAGGGTCCACGGAACGGGCGGCAGGTCGATCGAGGCGCGCCAGTTCAGCATCCACACGTCCCAGTCGTCGTCGAGAAGGGCGTCGACGAGCGTGCGGGGGATAGGGGGCCGGAAGATCTCGGCGCGCACCCCTGCTCCGTGCACGAGCAGCACGGGTCCTCGGCCGGGGTCCGGGCGTCGGGAGGAGGTCACGTGCACGAGCGTGAGCGGCCGGCCGTCGCGGGCGGTGAGCGGTACGAGCTCGGTGACGTGGTCTGCGCGAGTCGTGAGGTCAGGCATCCGTCGGCTCCGCTCTCTCTGCTCTCTCCGCTGTCGCCGGGGCGTCGGTGCCGGTCGAGCCGAACCCGTGTCGCGCGATGCGGATCGGATGCTCCAGCAGACGCGGCTGGGGAAGGCCCGACGCCGGGGCGGGCTTGAGACCGCGCGGTTCGTCATCCACGAGCGTCCACTCGTGAACCACCTCGTCGACCAGGATCGGATACAGCTCGAGGTCGCCCTCGGCCGTGAAGTGCATGCGCACGAAGCCCTTGCCGTCTTCGTAGGCGAGCCCCGTCATCTTGTAGTCGCCGATCGAACCCGGCGGTACCAGGCAGACGAACAGGGCGAACGCCTCGCTGCCGATCACATACCCGAGCACGGCGACGATCAGGAGCGGCACGGCCAGCCACACGTGGTCCCACCACGGCAGCGAGCGCATGCCGATGAACAGGCCGCAGACCAGGGCGAGCTGCACGAGGACCCCGACGATCACCTGCCCGCCGCCCGGCCGCCTTCCGGTGCGGAGTGCGTTCACGACCCACACGACCAGAAGCACGATGACGGGCAGAGCGACCGCCCATGCCACCAGCCATGCGGCATCCGCGACCGTCGCCTGCTTCACGGCCCAGCCGAGCGACGTGCCGTGCACGCCGGCGTTGATGCCTGCGAGCACGACGAACAGCACGAGGTACAACACGCTCATCCCGGTGCCGAACCACGGGTTCCTGGTCGGCAGCCAGTACTTCGAGAACGGGTTCGCGGATGCCCAGTGCAACCGCCTCTCGAGCGCGGGGTCGGGGAACCGCACCTCGCCGCGGTCGTAGTCCGTGACCGTGCTGCTCTTGGTCTTCATGCGCGAGTCCCTCGGGGGCAGCTCGAGGGACTCGGCCAGCCTGTCGGTGCCCATCAGGTAGGCGCCGCCGAGCCCGCAGGCCATCAGCTGCGTCGCCCGCGGGTCGTGTGCCACGGGAGCGCCCTGCGCGCCGGGAGGCCGTTCCTCGTACCGCGAGTAGTGGTGGTGGTCACCGCTCAGCCACAGCCGGATCTCGGCACCTGTCGGCATGAGGGCGCCCGTGTCGGGATCCCTTCTGTTCAGCAGGTAGTTCTCCGCGAAGTAGTGCAGCGAGTTGAAAGCGTCCGCGTCGTAGGCCGTGGTCTCCCAGGTCGGCGACGCCGAGCAGAACACGATCGAGTCGCCCGGCTTCAGGTCGCGAAGCGCCTCGTCGAAGTAGTCGAGCTGCGGCCCGTCGATGTATTCGCCCAGCTGGCTGTCGAGCGCGACCAGCCACCATCCCGGCCGCAGCTTGAGCGCGAAGTAGCTGCGCGACTGCACGGTCTGCCACGACCCGACCACCTGCCGACGGGTGAAGATGCGCAGGAACGACGTGAGTCCGTCGTACCAGTCGTGGTTGCCGGGGAGTGCGAAGAGGAGGGCATCCGGATGCTCGCCCGCCGGCGCAGCCGCCCGGTACGGCCCGAGCATGCGGTCCTCGTACGCCTCGGCCGACGCCGTCGGGTACACCTCGTCCCCGCCCAGCACGAGCGCGGCGCCCCGTGGAAGCGTCACGGTGCCGCCCTCTGGCGTCGTGATCGCGAGCTCGGGCCGTCCGAGCAGGGATGCAACGGTGAGCGTCGCGTCGAACCCATCGCCGAGGTCTGCGGCGAAGTCGAGCCACAGCTCCACGTTCTCGTCGGACTGCGGCAGTGGAATGACGCGCTGCGGAAAGATGGCCTGGCTCTCCCTGCGATCCGAGAAGTCGGCGAACAGGGTCGCGGTGCCCACCTGCAGTCCGGCGCTCACGAGCTGCGAGAGCGAGAGCCAGCGCACGGCGGGCCGCGGCTTGAAGCCGAGCTCGCGCTCGTGTTCGTCGCGTGAGAGGTCACGCTGCGTCATCCCGTGCCGCTTCGCCCCCTCGCGCATGACGTCACCGCCTGGCGTGGGCGATGCCCGCGTAGGTCGACCAGAGCTCGCCGAGGAAGAGCCCGCCGAACCGTTCGATCGCAGCGAAGCCGAGCGGACCGGACGTCGTGAAGGTGGTCAGCTGACGTGCGAAGTCCAGCGGCTCGATGTGCAGCACCCCCGCCCCGAGCACCCGGTTGTCCGATGCTGCGAGCAGGCCGGTGAGATCAGCGGTCTCTTGCGGGATGTCCGGGTCGAGGTGCCCGGACAGGACTTGCACGTACAGCGTGGTTGTGTCGCCCCAGACGTCGAAGCCTGGGTCGTCGTGCACGTCTTTGTATCCGACGAACGTCATCGGGTTGCCGCCCTCACCCGTGACATGCAGTCGGTAGAGCATCCTTCTGCCCGAATCGCCCGTCGGATGCACGAAGAGGTTGAACCACCCGCGCTCGACCACGAGACGGCCGCCGAGCAGATCGGCGTCGAGGTAGCCGACCGCGGTTCCCGGGTGCACAGGATCCGCCGTGAATGCGTCGATGTCGGTGGCGGTGATCGTGAGGTGGAACATCATGTCCTCGTGCCGAAGCCGCGCGGTGGCCGCCGCCGACCGGGGGTCGCCGTCGCCGAGCGTGAAGTGTCCCTTCATCTCCTCGGTGAAGGCGACGGAGGTGCTCCCTGGCGTCGGGACGGTCGGCGCCTCCGGTGGTGCGGCAGTCGGTGCTTCGGCTGCCGATGCTGCGCCCGTCGCTGCCGCCTTCGACGATGTGGCCCGCCCCTTGGCGCCGCGGGTGCGAGCGTTCGGTGCGTTCCACGCCGTCTCGAGCATCCTGTCGCACGCACGGTCGCTCAGCGCCGCGATGGTCAGCGAAGGGTTCGCACCGACCGGACCGGGCATCGCAGCGCCGTCGACCACGTACAGTCCCGGCTGGTTGTACACCTCGGAATACGGGTCGCAGACCCCCTCGCGATCGTTGGCTCCGATCGGCGCACCGCCGAGCGGATGAACGGTGATGACGCGCTTCGCCCACCACAGCGGGTTGTCCTGGAAGTCGGCACCCATCTGCTCGGCGAGCGCCCTCATCGTGTCGTGCACGCCGGCGAAGTACTTCTCACTGGTGGCCAGCGTCCAGTCGACGGCGAGGTTGTCGTCGTGGATCGACATCACGCCATCGGGAACGTCCCTTCCCATGCCCAGCAGCGGCACAGAGGTCTCGGAGAAGACGCCGGATCCCAACGCGGCGGCGAGGTCGGACGAGAGGTTCGTGCGCCCCTCGGCGAACAGCCGGTTCTCGACGATGCGTGCCGCCAGCCGTGCAAAGCGGGGAACGGCCTGCCGCAGCTGCGACACCTCCATCAGCCAGTCGATGAAGCCGGGGAACCCGGCGTCCTCCACGTAGTGGCCACGACCCGGTGCGCCGTCGCCGTCGAGCTCGTCGGCGACGCGCACCGCAGTGGTGATCACCGGCCCCCGGCTGCCGTTCATCGGGTAGGGCTGCTTCTCGCCCGCGACTGCCTTCGTCGCATCGAGCAGGAAGGCGAGCAGGTCTCCGTTGCCGCTGAACCGGGTGCCGATCGCGTCGCTCAGGCCGGGCAGGCCCGCGCGGTTGCGCAGCAGCAGGTAAGTCGTACCGAAGGTGCCTGCACCGAGGATGACCTTCGACGCCCTGATCACGCGTTCGTCAAGATGACGGGTCGCGACCGCCTCGCCCGGATCGTGGATGACGTACCGAACCTCCCACGCCCCGTCATCCAGCCGCCGGATGCCGCGCACCTCGTGCAGGGTTCGCACGTCTGCAGGAGTGTGTGCCGCGACGGCCGCCGAGAGGTAGGTGTGGTCAAGGGTGTTCTTCGCACCGCTGTTGCAGCCGATGTCGCACTCTCCGCACAGTGTGCACGTCAGGCGCGTTGCGTGGTGGAGGTTTCCGTAGGCCGCAAGCGGGAGCTCACGACCGGGCTGCGCATCGTGGCCGGGTAGGGCGAAGGTGACGGCGAGGGGCGGACGCTCCGCGCTGAGTCCAGCCGCGCGCGCCGCGCTCTCGACCGCCTCCGTCTTCGGAGTGTCGTGGTACGGATACCGCGTCGCCCCCATCATGGCCTCGACACGGTCGTAGTGCGGGTCGAGGTCATCCCGCCCGAACGCCCAGTTCTCGTATCCTCCGCCCGGCAGTGGCGAGTACTTCACGAACCAGGCGGGATCCTTGCGCAGCAGCACGTTCGCGTAGATCAACGACCCGCCGCCGAGGCCGCTCGAGACGAGTCCCTCCAGACCGCGGAACGTCCAGGTGTCGAAGAGGCCGAAGAGCCCTTCGCTCGGGTCCCAGAAGTTGCGGCCGAACTCCGCGGGCGTGCGCGCGAACGACCCGGGCGGGTAGGGGCGGCCGCGTTCCATCAGAACGACGGATTTGCCGGCATCCGCCAGCCGATACGCGGCGACGGATGCCCCGAAACCCGACCCCACGATCACCGCGTCGGCGTACTCGACTGAATCCCCCATGACGGGACCCCCCAGGCACAGACAAACCTTGAGAAGCTCATAGCTTCGGGTGATCGTCATCGTACGCCCGGGCGGTGGCGCCCTGCAATCACATTGCCGGAGCCGGATGTCGCACGTCGGATTCGGCGGCGTGCTCACGTGGGCCACGCGCGACCAGCGCACGCTTCACCCGCCACGCTGCGAACACCGCGAACAGGCTGATCACGAGGTGGATGACCAGGAACACGTCGGCAAGCCCTGCACCCAGCAGCACCCCCGCCACCAGCGGGCCCGCCGCGGAGAACGCCGTCTGCAGCGCCGCGACCGTGCCGAGGGTCTGCCCCACCATGCCCTTCGGCGCCAGCGACGCCGTGAGCGGGTTGAGCACGGGGCTGTAGATCGTCTCGCCGACCGCGAAGACGCCGAACGTCATCACGAAGAGTGCCGACGCGATGCCAGGCATGAACTGCGCGACGGACAGGATGACCCACGAGACCGCCCAGATGCCGCCGACCGCCATCAGCAGCGCGGGCGCAGTCCGCTTGGCGGTGAGCTTCACGACGACCACTTGGATCGCGACGATCACGAGGCAGTTCACTGCCGCCGCGGTGCCGATCGCGGAGGGGTCGAGCCTCAGCGTCGTGAGCGCATAGGCGGGTAGTCCCGACTCGAACTGGGCATAGAAGCCCAGCGCAAGCGTGATCGTCACGACGGCCGTCCAGCGCATGGCCGGCTCGGCGAAGATCGCTCGGAGCGCGCCACCGAAGCGCCGCCTGCCCGGGTCGGCGTCTTCGCGGTCCATGACGGCGATGGCCCCGGTCTCGGCGTCGACGGCGCCGAGAGCGCGAGCGGATGCCCGACCCTCGTCATCCGCACCGGCGACGTTCACCGCAACGACCTCGTCCACGACCTCCGGCATCGGTCCGCGCGACCAGACCCGCGCCCCGGCGACCGCGATGATCGCGGAGGACAGCACGAAGCCGGCCGCGGCCATCACGAAGCCGATGTCGAGCCCGTTCGTGCGGTTCAGGTCGACGACCAGACCGGCGAGGAAGGCGCCGGCGGCCATGCCGAGCGACTCTCCGGTGAACTTGTACGCGAAGATCTTGCGGCGATCCGCATGGGATGACCACCTCAGCGCCAGCACCTGCTTGGCGGGCACCGCGGCGGAGAGCCCGAGTCCGAACACCAGCATTCCGGCGAGGAACGGCCCCGGCTGGTTCACGAAGACGAGCGATCCGACGGCCGCAGCACCGATCAGCTGCGAGACGACGACCACGACCACGGGGTTGAACCGGTCGGCGAGCCTGCCTGCCACCGGCGCGGCGACGAGAGCGCCGACCGAGAACAGCGAGGAGGCTCCGGCCGCGACGAGAGCGCCCCATCCGCGGGTATCCGCCGCATACGCGTACTGGAAGGGGAGTACGGCTCCCCACCCGAGCGATCCGATGGCTGACGCGAGCACGAGAAGCATCGCGCGCATGATGGCACCCCCTCTTGGGTCTCTGGTCGTCGGGCACGAGGCTCGTGCGGAACTCTGACGATGCGGAACTTCGACGACTTACGTTTCGAACCTGAAGTGTTCGATATCGAAATATTAGCAACCGAAGAAGGCGTGCGAGAATTCCCGTATGCCGAAAAAGACCCCGAGTGCCCCCGAACTGCATCGTCAGGCGGTCGCCACCTACGTCGCGGCGGGCGGCGAGGAGTCTGTGCAACGAGTGATCACGGCCGTTCAGAGCCTCACGAAGAAGCTCGACCAGTGGTACGCGCGGCAGCTCGCCGACCTCGACCTCGCCGCCGGGGAATGGTCGGTGGTCACGGCCCTCGCGAAGGCCGGTGAGCCGCTCACCCCGAGCCAGCTCGCCGATCTGACGAACGTCGCTCCGTCATCCATGACGCATCGGCTGGACAAGCTCGCCGAGCGCGGACTGGTCGAGCGCACCCCGGATGCCGGCAACCGCACCCGTATCTTCGTGAGCCTCACCGACGAGGGGTGGGAGCTGTTCGGCCTCGCGATCCGCGGGTCGGACGTCGTGGAGTCCGACGTGCTGCAAGACCTCAGCGACGCCGAGCGGGGCGAGCTCGCCCGCCTCCTCGAAGTGGTGATCGCGCGCCTCGACGACGTCGACGCGTAGCGGTCGGCCGCACCCCGGTCACTCGACCGGGGTGACCTCCAGGTGGTCGCCGTCGATCGCGAGGTCGACCCGCACGACGCTGCCGTCGCGGATGCGCCCGTCGAGCAGCGCCGTCGCGAGACGGTCGTCGATCTCGTGCTGCATCAGACGGCGCAGCGGGCGTGCCCCGTAGATCGGGTCGTAGCCACGCTCGGCGAGCCAGGCACGGGCATCCGGCGTCACGCCCAGCTCGAGGCGGCGCTCGTGCAGCCGCGCCTGCAGCCGGTCGATGTACAGCGAGACGATCTCGCCGAGCTCCTCCTCGCTGAGCGCGGAGAACACCACGATGTCATCGAGCCTGTTGACGAACTCGGGCTTGAACTCCTGGCGGACGAGCGCCTGCACAGCCTCCTCCTTCTCCGCCCACGTCAGCGACGGGTCGACGAGGAACTGCGACCCGAGGTTCGAGGTGAGGATCAGGATGGTGTTGCGAAAGTCGACCGTGCGTCCCTGTCCGTCGGTGAGACGTCCGTCGTCGAGCACCTGCAGCAAGATGTCGAATACCTCCGGGTGCGCCTTCTCGACCTCGTCGAGCAGGATGACGCCGTACGGCCGACGACGCACCGCTTCGGTCAACTGGCCGCCCTGCTCGTAGCCGATGTATCCGGGAGGGGCACCGACCAGGCGCGACACGGTGTGCTTCTCGCCGTACTCCGACATGTCGATGCGCACCATGGCGTGCTCGTCGTCGAAGAGGAACTCGGCGAGCGCCTTCGCCAACTCGGTCTTGCCGACGCCGGTCGGGCCGAGGAACAGGAACGAGCCGGTCGGACGGTTCGGGTCGCTGATGCCTGCTCGCGACCGACGCACGGCATCCGCCACCGAGTGCACGGCACGCTTCTGGCCGATCAGCCGCTTGCCGAGCTCCGTCTCCAGGTGCAGCAGCTTCTCGACCTCGCCCTGCATCAGGCGGCCGACTGGGATGCCCGTCCAGGCCGCGATCACTGCGGCGATGTCTTCCTCGGTGACCTGCTCGTTCACCATGCGCTCTTCACCGGGCGCGTTCTCGGCGCGCTCGGCCTCGGCGAGGTCGCGCTCCAGCTGCTTGATCGTCTCGTACTCGAGCTTGGACGCCTTGGCGTAGTCGGCCTCGCGCAGCGCACGGTCGCGCTCCGTCACGGCCTCGTCGAGCTTCTTCTTGAGATCGCCGACACGGTTGAGGCTCATGCGTTCGCGGGCCCACCGGGCTTCGAGGTCGGCGAGGTCTCGCTCGTGCGTCACGAGCTCCTCGCGCAGCTTGGCGAGACGCTCCTTCGAGGCATCGTCCTTCTCCTTCTTGAGGGCGAGCTCCTCGAGCTTCATGCGGTCGACCTGACGCTTGAGCTGGTCGATCTCGACAGGGGACGAGTCGATCTCCATCTTGAGCCGGCTCATCGCCTCGTCGATCAGATCGATCGCCTTGTCGGGCAGCTGGCGCGACGTGATGTAGCGATTGGAGAGCGCTGCGGATGCGACGAGTGCGGCATCCGAGATCGTCACGCCGTGGTGGGCCTCGTAGCGCCCCTTGAGCCCGCGCAGGATCGCGATGGTGTCCTCGACGCTGGGTTCGCCGACGTACACCTGCTGGAAGCGGCGCTCCAGCGCGGCGTCCTTCTCGATGTACTCGCGGTACTCGTCGAGCGTGGTGGCGCCGATCAAACGCAGCTCGCCGCGGGCCAGCATCGGCTTGAGCATGTTGGTTGCCGCGACCGACCCCTCTCCGCCGCCCGCGCCCATCAGCAGGTGCAGCTCGTCGACGAAGGTGATGACCTGTCCGTTCGACTCGTCGATCTCCTTGAGCACGGCCTTGAGGCGTTCCTCGAACTGCCCGCGGTACATGGCGCCCGCGACCAGCGCTGAGATGTCGAGCGAGACGAGCCGCTTGTTCTTCAGCGACTCGGCGACGTCTCCCGCGACGATGCGCTGAGCGAGGCCCTCGACGACGGCAGTCTTTCCCACGCCGGGCTCGCCGATGAGCACCGGGTTGTTCTTGGTGCGCCTGGTCAGCACCTGGCTGACGCGGCGGATCTCGGAGTCGCGCCCGATCACCGGGTCGAGCTTGCCCGCCTTGGCAAGCGCGGTGAGGTCGATCCCGTACTGTTCGAGCGCGCTCTTCTGCTCCTCCTGGCTGGAGGGTGCGCCCTGCATGTTCGCCATCTGTGTCTCTTTCCCCTTCACGGTGGCGCGGCATCCACCCCGGATCGGACGACGTTGACGTCGTCGACGACCACCGAAGAATGCCCCTACAAACTTGAGTCTATATGGCTCAACTTCGATGGCGCGACGGGTATTCCGGAATCGGTGCTGCTACGCGATCGCGTCCGACGCGATCGCGTCGAGCACGTGCGCCAGGGTCTCCAACGTGTCGATCGCTGCCCCGACGTCGAACTCGTCGGCGAGCGAACGAGGATCGCGGTAGACCAGCTCGGCACCGACCTGCTGCTCACGCACGAGCACCCTGAGCGGCAGATCGAGGCCGGCGCGCGGATCGGCGGTCATGATCGCGGTGCCCACGGCGGGATTCCCGAAGATCACGACGGTCTCCTCCGCCAGCTGCTGTCCGACGTCGCGCGCCGCCGCCGCATGGTCGATCTCGGCCATCACCGTGATGCCGCGCCGCTCCACGGCCGCGCGGAGTGCCGTCAGAACCTCATCGAAGGTTTTGTCGCTGTGTTTGAGGGTGAGCGTGCCGCCATCGGTCATGCGCCCATCATGCGTCCTGCGGGCCGAGGCGTCGACGGTATGTCCGAAATCGGGTAGTTCCTGGCCGGATCGCGGCGATGGGGACGGACAGTCCGGACGCACCGTAGAAAGGAGAAAGAAGGCAAATCCCCATGACCGACAACATCGCAGGCATCCAGATTCCCGAGACCGAGGCAGCGGCAGACACCACCCGCCTCGTCGAAGGGATGTCGAGCCCGCTGCTCTACGACCACTCACGGCGCACGTTTCTGTTCGCCGCCCTTCACGCCCAGAGACTGGGGTTGGAGCCCGACCTCGAGCTGTTGTACGTCGCATCGATGTTCCACGACGTCGGGCTGCAGACCCCTTACCCGGAGAAGGTTCAGCGCTTCGAGATCGATGGCGCAGACCACGCCAGGCACTTCCTGCTGAAGCACGGGTTCTCCGCCGATTCGGCCGACATCGCCTGGCAAGCGGTCGCACTGCACAGCACGCCGGAGATCCCAGGGCGCATGCGGCCGGAGATCGCGCTGACGAGCTTCGGAGTGCTGACCGACGTGGTCGGCTTCGGGCTCGATCAGCTGCCGGCCGATGCGGTGAGAGAGATCGTCGCCGTGCATCCTCGCGACGACTTCAAGCAGGGGTTCATCCGCGCGCTGCACGACGGCGTGAAGCACCGCCCCGACACGACGTACGGCGCGATCAACGCCGACGCCCTAGAACACCATTCGCCCGGATTCCGGCGCATCAATCTCGTCGAGCGCGTCATGAACTCGCCGTGGGCAGAGTGAGCCACCGACTGAACGAGCCCCGACTGACCGAAGAAGAGAAGGGACACCTCAGTGATCGAGACCATCGCAGGCATCCAGATTCCCGACACCGCTCTCGTGCGGGAGATCACCGACTACATTCGTGACACCGAGGATGAGCTGCTGTTCAACCACTCGCGTCGCGTATTCCTCTTCGGTTCGCTGATGGGCCGCGAGCGCGGACTGGATGTCGACGCGGAACTGCTCTATGCGGGAGCGATGTTCCACGACATCGGCCTCACTGCCGGGTACCGCTCGTCGCGGCTGCGATTCGAGGTCGACGGTGCGAACGCCGCCCGCGACTTCCTCCTGGAGCGCGGCGTCGAACCCGGTCGTGCGGAGAACACGTGGCTGTCGATCGCGCTGCACACGACGCCCGGCGTGTCCGAGTTCCTCTCACCGGAGGTGGCGCTCGTCACCGGAGGCGTCGAGACCGACGTGCTCGGCATCTGGTATCGGCACATCGGCGAGCAGGAGCGCGCCGAGATCGTCGCCGCCCACCCCCGCCCGCTGTTCAAGACCCGCATCCTGAAGGCCTTCACGGACGGCAACGAGCACCGCCCGGAGTCGACGTTCGGCAACGTGAACGCCGATGTGCTGGCGCGGTATGCACCCGGTTTCGTCCGCGAGGACTTCGTCGACGTCATCCTGAACAGCGCCTGGCCGGAGTAGCGCCGCTCCGCTCTGCACTAGGCCTCGGTGGCTGCGTGCCGGAGGGCAGTGCGGAACCGGCGTTGATACGCCGCGGGCGACATGTGGAGCTCACGGGCGAACACCCGGCGCAGGCTCTCGTAGCTCGGGAAACCCGCGCGCGCAGCCGCCTCGGTGGCGGTGTGGCCCTGGCTCAGCAGCGCCTTCGCGATGTCGAGCCGAACGGACTCCACGTAGCGCGCCGGAGTGGTGTCGAGCTCCTCGTGAAAGAGACGCGTCAAGTGTCGTTGGCTGACGTTGAGTCGCGCTGCGAGCGCAGCGAGGGAGAAGTCGCCTGCCGGGTCATCCGTGATCAGCTCGATCACCTGCCTCAGCGCAGGCGTCTTCGGCGGGTCGACCGCGAGCGGCACCGAGAACTGCGACTGACCGCCGGCGCGCTGCAGATATACGACCAGCATTCGCGCCACATCACGGGTGAGCTCGGCGCCGTGGTCCTCCTCGACCAGGGCGAGAGCGAGGTCGATGCCGGCGCTGACCCCCGCGGAGGTGTACGTGTTGCCGTCACGAATGTAGATCGCATCGGGCTCGACGGTGACCTCGGGGTACCGCCTCGCCAACTGGGATGCCACGCGCCAGTGAGTCGTGGCACGTTTGCCGTCGAGTTCGCCTGCAGCAGCGAGGATGAACGCCCCCGTGCAGATCGACGCGACCCTGGTCGACTTGCCTGCGAGCTCTCGGGCGGCGGCGGAGAGCTCGGGGGAGACCGGCGTGCTCGGGTAGATGTCGCCGCCCGCGATCAGCAGGGTGCCCGCCGGCTCGAAGTCCGCGACGGAGGTCGTGACGTCGAGTTTGATCCCGACGGAGGTGGTGACGTCCTCGCCGGTGGCCGAGACGAGTTCGACTTCGTACTCGGCACCAAGACGGTTCGCCTCGGCGAAGACCTCGGCCGGCCCTGCGACGTCGAGCAGCTTGACGCCGTCGAAGACCAGGATCCCGACCCGGTGGGGGCCGCCACGCAGTTTGCGCTCACGGATGTCCGGAATCGGGTGATTCATGACCGAACCCGTGCGGCACAGGGCACCGGGCGCGGCGCACCGTTGAGGCAGGACGAAAAGTCCGCCACCACACACCGCTCAGAAAGCGAAGCACCCATGTCCGAAATCATCGCAGGGATCGAGATACCCGACACCGCGCTCGCAGTAGACGCCACGCGCCAGGTCGCCGAGACCTCGAGTCCGCTGCTCTTCCACCACTCGCGGCGGGTGTTCCTGTTCGCGTCGCTGCACGCCGGCACGCTCGGGCTCTCACCGAATCCCGAGCTGCTGTACGTCGCCTCGATGTTCCACGACACGGGTCTTCACACGCCGGCCACCGACGCGGTGCAGCGGTTCGAGGTCGACGGCGCCGACAACGCCCAGCGCTTCCTCCTCGACCACGGTGCACGTCCTGAAGACGCCGCACTGGTGTGGTCGGCGATCGCGCTGCACACGACGCCGGGCATCCCCGGTCGCATGGCACCCGAGATCGCGCTCACGAATCTGGGCGTGCTCACCGACGCGCTCGGAGTGCGCTTCGACGACCTCCCGCCCGAGACGATCGACGAGATCGTCGCCGCCCACCCCCGCGGCGACTTCAAGAACGGCTTCATGCGCGCCTTCCACGACGGGCTGAAGCATCGACCGGACACCACCTACGGCACGGTCAACGCCGATGTTCTCGAGCGGTTCGTTCCCGACTTCCGCCGCGCGAGCATGGTCGACCGGGTGATGAACTCGCCGTGGGCGGCATGATCCCCACGCTCGCACGCGCACTTGCCACCATCCCCATCACGAAGAAGGCACACGAATGACCATCAGTGACACCCCCGAGTCGCGCCCCGCACAGATGAAGGCGCTCCGCGCCCACGCACGCGGCGGCCCCGAGCAGCTCGTCTACGAGGACGCTCCTGTGCCGCACGACCCGACGGGGACGGACGTGCTGGTGCGAGTCTCCGCGGCAGGGATCACGTTCGACGAGCTCACCTGGCCCGACACCTGGGAGGCCGACGGCGCGGACCGCACCCCGATCATCCCGTCGCACGAGTTCTCGGGCATTGTCGTCGCGATCGGACCGGACGCAACGGGATTCGCCGTCGGCGACGTGGTCTTCGGCCTCGTGCCGTTCAACCGGGACGGCGCAGCCGCGGAGTACGTGCTCGTGCCGGCATCCTCGATCACGCACACGCCAACGAACATCACGGATGCCGCCGCCGCTGCCGCCGTTCTGCCAGCGCTGACGGCGATGGAGGCACTGGATGACCACCTCGGGATCGAACCGGGCGGACGCCTGCTGATCCGCGGTGGCACCGGTGGTGTTGGCGCATTCCTCGTGCAGTTCGCGCACCGCAGAGGCATCGACGTGACCGCCACGGTGCGCTCGTCCGAGGCCGCCGATCGCGTACGGCAGCTAGGTGCGACGACCGCGCTCGTCGGCAGCGAGACGGACGACCTCGCGGCGGCGAGCTTCGACGGCGCGATCGATTCAGTGGGCGCGGGCACGCCCGAGTGGCTCTACGCGGCGGTGCGTCAGGGCGGTCGCCTGGTCACTCTGCAGGAGCCGCCGTCGACGGACCTGGCCGCGAAGTACGGGGTCGACGCACGGTTCTTCGTCGTGGCCGCGGATGCCGCAGCTCTCGGTCGGCTCGCCGAGGTGCTCGCCGCCGGCGACACCGCGGTTGCGATCGCCGAGACCTTTCCGCTGGCCGAGGGAGCGCCGGCCTACGCCAGCAGGAGCGCCGCGAAAGCGCCGGGAAAGACAGTGCTCCGAGTGCGGGAGGGCTGAAGGGTCATGTCGGATTTTCGCTAGGAGGCCGTCATCCGATGAGCCAGACTGTCGTGAGTGCATGAGGATTTCGAGCTGGTCGCTGAGCTCGGTGCTGGGCCGCTCGCGCTCGACCGTGGCCAGCGGGCACAGACCGCGCGGGTGCTGATCGAATCCAGCACGCTCCCGATGGCGGATGTCGCATTCGCGGCCGGGTTCAGCAGCATCCGCACGTTCAACGACACGGTCCGCGAGGTCTTCTCCCTCAGCCCGAGCGAGCTGCGCGCACGGGTGAAGCGTCATCCTCAGGCCGTCTCCTCCGGGACGCTCATTCTGCGCCTGCCGTTCCGGGCGCCATTGGCGCCCTCGAACCTGTTCGGACACCTCGCCGCGACCGCCGTGCCGGGCGTCGAAGAGTGGCGGGATGGCGCGTATCGGCGCACCCTTCGACTGCGCAACGGTTGGGGCATCGTCTCCCTCCGCCCGATGCCTGACCACATCGCCTGCCAGCTGACCCTCACGGATCTTCGTGACCTGCCCGTGGCCATCAGCCGGTCGCGCTGGCTGCTCGACCTCGACGCCGACCCTGTGGCCGTCGACGAGCTGCTTGCCCGCGACTCCGTGCTCGCCCCGTTGATCGCCGAGAGCCCGGGGCGTCGAGTTCCTCGCACGGTCGACGGCAACGAGCTCGCTGTTCGCATCGTCCTCGGCCAGCAGGTGTCGACCGCCGCCGCACGCACGCACGCATCACGACTGGTACTGGCGCACGGCGAGAGGATCGACGACCCTGTCGGGGGCCTCACCCACCTGTTTCCCGAACCGGATGCCCTTGCGGACATCGATCCGGAGACCCTTGCCATGCCGCGAACGCGCCGCGTCACGCTGACCACGCTCGCGGCGACGCTCGCCCGCGGCGACATCGACCTGAGCGCCGGCGCCGACAGCATTACGGCGCGCGAGGCGCTCGCGAAGCTGCCGGGACTCGGTCCGTGGAGCATCGAGTCCATCGCGATGCGTGCTCTCGGCGACCCCGACGCGTTCCTCGCCACCGACCTGGGCATCCGCCTCGCCGCCAAGACGCTCGGCCTCCCCGAAGCCGCAGGAGCCCTCGGTCGCCGTTCCATGGCCTGGAGCCCCTGGCGTGCATACGCGGTGCAGTACCTCTGGGCCACCGGACAGCACCCCATCAACCGGCTCCCCGACTGAGGCTGCTGAGCCCGCTGAGCCACCGCCGTAACCGGCGCTGCTCCTCCCCAGCGGGCCTCCGGTGCGTACACCCCACAGATCTCGCTGGCGTGGAGACCGAGGCTTTCGATTCTTGGAATCCTCGAGACATCAGCGAGAAGATGACGAGGTGTTCACCCTGACCGAAGCCCAGGCCTGGACCGTGATCGCCACGCTCCCCGTCGCCGTGTTCGGCATGATGACGCTCATGTCCACCATGGTCATCCGCGTACTCCGCACCGAAATCGGCGGACTCCGCACCGAGATGAAGGCGCTCCGCGGTGAGATGACGACACAGTTCACCGCGATGGGTATCCGAATCGATGGGGTCGGACGTCGACTGGAGAGCGTCGAGCGCAAGGTCGAGGGGCTCGAGGGCGACGTTCGCACACTGTTCCGCCGCACCTTCGGTGGCGACGGCGACGACAGATAACGCGTCGGCCGCACCGAAGCCGACCCTGCCAAGCTTGACGGGTGGCGATTGACGTACGCGTGCTGCGATCGGATGATCCGCGAGTCGGCACCCTGATGAACGAGGGATGGCGGCTGACGGCGCGATCGTGGGGCGCCGAGCTCGACGCCGGCGGGGCGGACACCGATCGGCTTGCCAACCGGCTCAGAGAGCTCGTGGCCAGAGCACGCCACCACGGGCAGCTGCGCGAGCTCGGGAACAGCGACGTCACGGCTGTGCTCGCCCTCGACGCGGCGACAATCGACGACTATCCGGGAGGTCCGGCGACGGGACATGCGGCGCTCACGCAGCAGACGGCTGCCACGTCGGAAACACGACGCGCGTTCGGGGCCCTCACTGCAGAGAACGACCTCGCCGCAGTGACCTACGTCGACATCGACCTTCCTTCGGCGGAGACCGACTTCACCGTGGTCAGGCGCGACTGGCGTGGGCGCGGACTCGGCACCGCGGTCAAGGCGTCGTCCGTCTTGGCACTGCTGGCTTCCGGGGTGACGCGCTTCCGCACGGGCGGGTCGAGCGAGAATGTCGCGAGCATGGCGGCGAACGCGTCGGTCGGATACCGGATCGACGAGGAATGGCTCACCCTGCGGCACCCATGATCGGGGCGATCCATGAATGCATGCCCCGAGCTGCTTCGCCGTCGACACCGGCAGTGGGTTCCCTCAGCTGTGGAAGGCGGGGATGACGAGGTAAAGACCGTATGCCGCCGCGACAATGCCGACAGCGAAGCAGAGCCAAGCTCCGATCGTGGCCACCACAGGTCGCTGCGTAGTGCGCGGCGGCTGCACGGCGTCAGGGCTGTCGGGCTCCGAACCCGCAGGGACGACCACGTCGGGAGCGCCCACCGCGAGCAAGCGGGTGCCGAATGCGTACGACACTGTGATGACGACCGTCACCGCCATACCGGCGACGAAGACCAGGAGGATCGAACCCCAGTCGACGCCGAGCCAGCCTGCCGGCGAAGGAGCCGCCGCAGCGGACTGGCCGGTCGCCGCCAACGGACTCGAGGCCAGTTTGCTCGAGATCAACACGCTCAGGGTCTGCATCATCGTGTCTCCGTGAAAATCGTTGGTTAGTTCTCGGCGCCGAGGGCGGTGGCGAGGCGGCGATCCGCGTCATCCGAGACATCGTTGACGTTCTCGGCTGTCACCGGCTTGCGACGGGACAGCGCGAAGATGCCGACCGCTGCCAGCACGGCAGCGACTACGACGATCGCCAGCCCGATCGGACCGGTGCTGGCTAGCCACGCGGCCAGTGCGCCCACCACTGCGGCGGAGGGAAGGGTGATGACCCACCCCGTGACGATCTTGCTCACCATGCCCCAGTGCACCGATGCCAGCTTCTTGCCCAGTCCGGCGCCGACCACGGCACCCGACGTGACCTGAGTCGTCGAAAGCGGAAAGCCGAGAGCCGACGACGTGAGGATGGTCGCTGCAGAGCTCGTCTCGGCGGCGAAGCCCTGTGGCGCGCGCACGTCTGTGATGCGCTTCCCGACGGTGCGCATGATCCGCCAGCCGCCGAGGTAGGTGCCGAGCCCGATCGCGAGACCGGAAAGCAAGATGACCCAGATCTGGGGACCCGTTGCCGCCTGCTGATATCCGGCGACGATGAGGGTAAGCGTGATGATGCCCATCGTTTTCTGAGCGTCATTGGTGCCGTGCGCAAGCGAGACCATCGAGGCCGACACGGTCTGACCGCGCCGGAATGCCGTGGTCGATCCGGCTGCCGTCGCCATGCGCGTGATGCGATAGACGAGGAAGGTCGCCACCAGCGCGACCGCCCCCGCGATGAACGGTGAGAGCACCGCCGGCAGGATGATCTTGGAGACGACGCCCACCCAGTTGACCGAGTTCACGCCGGCGCCGATGATCGCCGCCCCGATCAGACCGCCGAAGAGCGCGTGCGTCGAGCTCGACGGCAGACCGAGCAGCCAGGTACCGAGGTTCCACAGGATGGCGCCGACGAGTCCCGCGAAGATCAGCGGCACAGTGATGTTCGGCAGCCCTGTGTTAGCGCTCTCGTTCAGGATGCCTTCCGACACGGTCTTCGCCACGGCAGTGGAGAGGAAAGCACCCACGAGGTTGAGCACGGCGGAGATCAGCACCGCCACTTTGGGACGCAGTGCCCCGGTGGCGACGGAGGTCGCCATGGCGTTCGCGGTGTCGTGAAACCCGTTCGTGAAGTCGAAGAAGATCGACGCGGCGATCACGAGCAGGACCGGGATCAAGACATCCATCCGACTCTCCAATGGTGTTGGGGCGTCTGTCGCGCAGCCTCGACAGCCGTCGCAAGGGCACTGGCCAGCGACACTACGGCGGCCGGGCTGATCCCGTCGCAACGTGCCGTGAACGGTCCGTGAACAGGCTGGTCGACCGACGACTGGGCAGGGTCGTGTCGACGCGTTCACCTGCGATTCACTTCGTCCTGCGTACCCTCACCGCGTGGACACGCTTGCGACGCCTGGTTTCACCGTTCTGGACGACGATGACGACGACCCCGTGCTGCTCTCGCCGGACGGCGCCGCGATCGACACCTGGCGCGAGGACTTCCCGTACGACGCACGCCTTGACCGCGAACTCTACGAGCGCGACAAGCACCTGCTGCAGATCGAGCTGCTGAAGCTGCAGAAGTGGATCAAGGCGACCGATCGCCGCCTTGTGATCGTGTTCGAGGGGCGCGATGCGGCCGGCAAGGGCGGCACCATCAAGCGGTTCACCGAGCACCTCAACCCGCGCGGAGCTCGCGTCGTCGCACTCGAGAAGCCGACAGAGCGCGAGCGTTCGCAGTGGTACTTCCAGCGCTATGTCGAGCACCTTCCGGCGGCGGGCGACATCGTCATGTTCGACCGGTCCTGGTACAACCGCGCCGGCGTCGAGCGCGTGATGGGCTTCTGCACCGACGAAGAGTACGACCGCTTCATCGAGCAGGTGCCCGCCTTCGAGAGGCTGCTCGTCGATGACGGCATCGATCTGGTGAAGTTCTGGTTCTCGGTGACCCGATCGGAGCAGCGCACCCGGTTCGCGATCCGCCAGATCGACCCGGTGCGACAGTGGAAGCTCTCGCCCATGGATCTCGCGTCGCTCGACAAGTGGGATGCCTACACCAGCGCCAAGGAACGCATGTTCGCCCGCACCGATCGGCGACGCGCGCCCTGGACCGTCGTGAAGTCCAACGACAAGAAACGTGCACGGCTCGGCGCCATGCGGCACGTACTGAGCCTTTTCGACTACGAGAACAAGGACCACGAGCTGGTGGGCGACCTCGACCCGCTGATCGTCGGGCCGGCATCCGCGGTCATCGGCGTCGGCGAAGAGTTCTGATCCTCGGGACGACTCGTCTGTTTCCTGTGAGCGAGCCCCAAGTTCGCGTGCGGTCGCGCATGCTGGAGGGGTCGGCGAATCGATCTCGCCGGGCGGAGGACGTCATGCCATCCACATCGAGACTCATCGCTCCACTTCATCACCGCGCCGTGCACGAGGTTCGTGCGGCGGCCGTCGACGGGGACTCCGCGCGGCTCCGCACGCTGCTCTCACCCGACGTCGCCGTGGTGATCGATGGCGGCGATGCATTCCCGATGCTCAGGGTGATCCGCGGCGTCGACGATGCGCTGATGGCCCTGATCCACGGCCTCGCGACCGAGCCGGATGTCGTCGTGGAAGAAGACGCCGTCAACGCGCAGGCGGGGCTGATGCTGCGTCGGAGCGGCCAGGCGATCGCCGCCATCACGATCGACTTCTCGGCGCACCTCGTCAGCGTGGTGTGGATCCGGCTCCATCCCGAGCAACTGCGCCGCTGGCACCACGTGTAGCCCGCCACTCGACCACTCGCCAGTCAGCGAATTGTGGGTTGGACGGCTTCCGCTCGGGAAGGAGGGCGGCAGGGGCTCAGGATGCCTGGTGCGACCTGTGCCATCCGACGAGCGCGTTCGCGTGGCCGTGTCCCATGCCGAAGTTGTCCTTCAGGTAGGCGACCTGCTCCATGTGCTTCAGGTCGGGGACCTTGTCGAGCTCGGCCATCCAATAGTCGATGGGGTGTCCGTACTTCTTCTCGATGGACGGAAAGTACGAGGCGGGTCCGGTCACCTTCTCGTCAGACATGCCGCAAGTATCGCAGGCTTGGGCTGGCGCACACGAGACGGGGGCGAGACGCTTCCGCCGAGCGAGCGGAGCTATTCGGCGACACTCAGGTCGACCTGGATCTCGCCGGCCAGCAGTTCGAGGTCGGCGATGGCCTGCGACACGTCCGTGTCGTCCGGAATCCTGGCCGTCACGGTCGCCTCGAAGAGCGTTCCGCCGGCCATCGGAGCCTCCCGTGTCTGGCTGGAGAAGAGGTCGATCGTGATGCCGTGCCTGGTCAGGATGCCCGTCACATCGCGAACGATGCCCGGCCGGTCGTTGCCGAGCACGCTGAACGTGAAGCGCGTACCCGGGCGGGCATCCACCACCGCGCCGCCGCCGTGCACGGTGATGCGCAGCAGGCCGTCGAGATTTTCCAGCGCCCTTGTCAGTTCGTCCAGGCGCAGATCGGGAACCGAGACGAGCACGATGCCGGCGAAGGCTCCCGCGAGTTCGGCGAGTTCGCTCGTCTCCCAGTTGCCGCCGTGCTCGCTGACGACATCCGCGACGGACTGCACGAGCCCCGCTCGATCGTCTCCGACGACGGTCAGCACCAGCCTGGTCATACCCCGAGCATAGGCCGCGCCTCTCCCACTCGCCCTCCCCACCGAGTGCACCGAACGGGCTGTCCTCATGGACCGAACGAGGGCGAATGGGCGCACGCGCGGCACATATCCTTGTAGGCATGTCCAAGGTGCTCGCATCCCTCCCCGTCGGCGAACGCGTCGGCATCGCCTTCTCCGGAGGTCTCGACACCTCCGTCGCCGTCGCCTGGATGCGCGAGAAGGGCGCGGTGCCCTGCACCTACACCGCCGACCTCGGTCAGCCGGATGAACCCGATGTGGATGCCGTTCCCAGCCGTGCTGCACAATACGGCGCCGAGCTCGCGCGACTCGTCGACTGCAAGCTCCCGCTCGTCGAGGAGGGTCTCGTCGCTCTGCAGTGCGGCGCCTTCCACATCCGCTCGGGCGGAAAGACGTACTTCAACACCACCCCGCTCGGCCGCGCTGTGACCGGAACGCTGCTGGTGCGCGCCATGCTCGACGACGGTGTGGAGATCTGGGGCGACGGGTCCACCTACAAGGGCAACGACATCGAGCGGTTCTACCGCTACGGCCTGATGGCCAACCCGCGGCTGCGCATCTACAAGCCGTGGCTCGACCGCGACTTCGTCTCCGAGCTCGGCGGGCGCACCGAGATGAGCGAGTGGCTGCAGGCTCGTGATCTGCCGTACCGGGCATCCGTCGAGAAGGCGTACTCGACCGACGCCAACATCTGGGGCGCCACCCACGAGGCGAAGACGCTCGAGCACCTCGACACGGGGATGACCATCGTCGAGCCGATCATGGGCGTTCCGTTCTGGCGCGACGACGTCGAGATCACCTCAGAAGACGTCACGGTGCGTTTCGAGGCGGGCCGTCCTGTTGCGCTGAACGGCGTCGAGTTCGACGACCCGGTTGCGCTCGTGCTGGAGGCGAACACGATCGGTGGACGCCATGGCCTCGGCATGAGCGACCAGATCGAGAACCGCATCATCGAGGCGAAGAGCCGCGGCATCTACGAAGCTCCGGGCATGGCGCTGCTGCACATCACCTACGAGCGACTGCTGAACGCGATCCACAACGAAGACACGGTGGCGAACTACCACAACGAGGGTCGCCGCCTCGGGCGCCTGATGTACGAGGGCCGCTGGTTCGACCCGCAGTCCCTGATGCTGCGCGAGAGCATCCAGCGCTGGGTCGGTTCGGCCGTCACCGGCGAGGTCACACTGCGGCTGCGTCGCGGCGACGACTACTCGATCCTGAACACCACGGGCCCGGCCCTCAGCTACCACCCCGACAAGCTCTCGATGGAGCGCGTCGGAGACGCCGCGTTCGAGCCCGAGGACCGCATCGGGCAGCTCACGATGCGCAACCTCGACATCGCCGACTCGCGCGCCAGGCTCGAGCAGTACTCGGCCTCCGGTGTCATCGGCGGCGCGACGGCGCTGCTCGTCGGCGATCTCGGCAGCGGCGAGTCCGCCGAGATCAGCGCCGGAGACGCATCGGATGACGAGACCACCGACCTCGCCGAGCTGAACGAGGCCAACGAGGCCGCCGCCTTCGACCTCGGCACCGACTGATACGGCTTCGGCCGCGATCGGCCTCACCGTGGGCTAGAAGCGCACGCCACACACGCGCACGCGTCACCGTGGGTTGAGGAGCACGCCACAGGCGCGCGTCTCGAAACCCAGCCCGAGCGGACTACAGGTTTCGAGACGCGCCGCTAGGCGGTGCTCCTCAACCGACGGTGAGTGGTGCGGTTTCGAGACGCGCGCGGCTGCGCCGCGAGCTCCTCAACCCGCGGTCAGGAGGCGCGACACCCCGTCGATCAGAACAGGCTGGAGCGCAGGGACTGCACCCGGCTCAGCGACTGCTTGAAGTGGCCGGGGTTCAGGGTCTTGTCGTCCACCGCCGCGGTGATCGCGTCGAGGGCATCCATGCCCTGTTGCATGTCGCGAGCCGAGCACAGCAGCAGGTCCATGCCGGCCTGTGCGGAGAGCAGCGCGCGGTTGCCGGTGGCTCCGAACGCGTTCAGGGCGCCGGCTTCGAGCGCGTCGGTGATCGTCACACCGTTGAACCCGAGACGTCCCCGCAGCTCGCCCTCGACGATGGCGGACGAGATGCCCGCCGGATACGTCGCGTCGATCGCGGGATAGATCGCCCACGACGTCATGACGAGTTGCACGCCCGCCGCGATCGCCGGCGAGAAGGCCGACTCGTCAACAGCCTGCAACTCCGCAAGGGGCTGTGTAAGGGTCACCGGTCCGAGATCGGTGTTCTCGGCGGCCGTCGCCGCGCCGAGGCCGGGGAAGTGCTTCGAGGTCGCGGCGACTCCGGCTCCCTGCTGCGCCCGCACGAAGTCCGCGCCGAGGCGGCCCGCGATCACGGGATCCGAGCTGTACGACCTCTGGAACTGGTCGTCGAAGTTGCCTGGCGTGCGGAAGACATCCAGCACAGGAGCGAGGTTGAGGTTCATGCCGACGTTGCGGAGCGCAGCGGCGGCACCGGCGCCGGCGGCCGTGGCGGCGGCATCCGGGTCGGCGGCGAGCCCGATCTGCTTCTCCGAGAGCACGGGCTCCTGGCCGCGGAGCCTGCGGATGAGGCCGCCCTCCTGGTCGGTCATGAAGAGCAGCGGTTCCTTGACGGGTGAGGATGCCTGTGCAGCACGCAGCTGCGAGACGACGTCGGCGATCTGGGGGAGGCTCAGGATGTTCTCGCCGAAGAAGATCACGCCGCCGACGGTGCCGGCTGCGATGGCATCCAAGAGGGATTGCGGCGGGACGGCGCCTGAATACGAGAAGATGATCCGTTGGCCGGCCTGCTGCCTCGACGACAGCTTGGCCCACCAGGGTGGTGTGGCGAAGGCGGCAGGCACGACACCGGCTCCGACGACGCCCGCACTCGCGAGCGCGATGCCGGCGACGGCCCCGACGCCGGCGGTCAGCACCGTTCGGCGGGACATCCCCGAACGGTCGGATGGAAGAGATGGTTCCCGATTCATGTTCACTCCTCACGGTTCCGCCACTCTGCGGAGCCTCGCCAACGCTCCCACCGCCCCTATTCGGGTGTCAAGGGGTGTATTCCGTGGCTGCGCAGATGAGTAGACGGCTGGGTTCGAAGCGCGCGGTCCTAGGATTTCGCCCATGACGCTCATGGGACGAGCATGACCGAGCCGATCCGGCGCGCACACGTCGCCAACGTTCTGCCGCGCAACCAGTACCTGGTCGTGGAGGAGGTGCCGTCATCCGCACTGCGAGGGGGGCGCTGGGTGGATGGCGAGCTGGGCCTCACCGAGGAGTGGCTGGTGTTCGCCACGGGGGACCCGCACGACGCACCCGACTTTCTGTTGCTCGACGGCGGTGTGGATGCCCAACTTCTGGACAGCGCGGGCACGGGGATCCTCACGGTGACGATCGCGCGCAGCGTGTATCGCTTCCGAGCGGAGACTGCGTCGCTGCAGCCCCTCGTCGACGCCCTGACCCGGCTGCGGGGCGAGCCTCCGAGCGGCACCCGACTCTGGCGAGGAGACGCCTGAGGGCGCAACGGCCACAGCACACCTGTCGCGCCCCTCGCAGCGCCGTTTCAAAGTCAAATAACGCGAACGTCCCCTGCTCGGTTCGCATCTTTTGACTTCGAAAGGGTGGTCGGCTTCGAACGGGGCAGACTTCGAAAGGGTGGTCGGCTTCGAACGGGGGCAGACTTCGGCATCCGGCCGAAACAGGCCGCACGCGATCGACGCCCGCCATGGGGCGAAGCGACGGCTCCGAATCGCGCCGCGCTCCAGATAGGCGGGGCTGTGTCGCCGCCGGTCGCAACCATCCGCCCAGCGAACAGCGATACGCCGGGCGGGACCGGCGCACAGGACGGCACAGCGCACCGCGCGCAGTAGGTTCGAACGGTGACAGATCCCCGGACCGCTGGCGGCTCCCGGTACGCGGGGCTCGTGGTCGCCGGCATGATGTGCCAGGAGGTCGGGGCGTCGATCGCGGTGCTGCTCTTTCCGCAGGTGGGCGCCCTCGGGATGGTCTTTCTGCGGGTGTTGTTCTCGGCGGTCATCCTGTTGCCGATCGCGCGTCCCCGGTTGCGTGGCATTCGCGGCGCCGCGTGGATGACCGTGATCGGGTTCGGGCTCGTGTTGGCGCTGATGAACGCGCTGTTCTACCTGTCGTTGGATCGCATCCCGCTCGGGGCCGCCGTGACGATCGAGGTGCTCGGACCGCTCGTTCTCTCTGTCGTCGCCGCGCGGCGCGCGATCGCCTGGCTGTGGGCGGGGCTCGCAGCGCTCGGAGTCGCGCTGCTCGGCGAGGGCAGCTTCGGCCAGCTGGACCCGGTCGGAGTGCTGCTGGCGGCAGGGGCCGGTGTCGCGTGGGCGTTCTACATCCTGTTGTCGCGCCAGACCGGACGGCGCTTCGCCCGGCTCGACGGCCTCGCTATCGCGATGGCGATCGGCGCGTTGGCGTCGGCTCCCTTCGGTATCGCCTCGGCGGGGGCTGTGCTGCTGCGCCCGGAGGTGCTTCTGCTCGGGGCAGCCGTCGCGCTGCTGTCCTCCACGATGCCGTACGGCTTGGACCTGCTCGCGCTGCGACACCTGCACCACGCGACGTTCGCCATCCTGACCAGCCTGGCGCCGGCGATCGCCGCGATCGCGGGACTCGTTCTTCTTGGGCAGACCTTCGACTGGGTCGGCGCGATCGCCGTGGGGCTTGTCATCTGCGCGAGTATCGGGGCCGTGTGGTCCGCCCGCGGGCACGAACCGGCCCCGGAGTCAGCGGCCGAGGTGGCGTAGAGCGCCCCGACAGCCACCGTCCGGCATCCGCGCCATGTGCGCGCTATTGCGCCACTTCGGCTGGCGCGATAGAGCGCACGTGGCGCAATTGAGCCTCGGAGGCCAGCCAACGGACCGCCCTCAGCGGGCGCGCGCCCAGGCCTTGAGCCGCAGGTACTCCTCGTCGACATGCTTCACGACGGCCGGGGCGGTGCCCGCGCGGTTGCCCAAGTTGAGCGCCGTGATGCGAGTGCTGTGGGCCTGACCTGCGGCATCCGTCCACTCGAGGGATGGCCGGTTCGTGACCTTCTGGATGCTCGCCCGCGGCACCCTCGTCGTGACGAGCAGTCCGTGCACGACCGCGGCATCCGGGGTCAGCTCGACCGCGAGCGCTCGTCCGCGCACCGCGACCACCAGCCCGTAGACGAAGAGCACGACGCCGATCGCCGCCATGAGCCAGATGAGCGTCGATTCGAAGCGCAGCACAATTCCGACCACGACGAGGAACACGCCGATCGCGGCGACGAACAGGCCACCCACGAGATAGCCGCGACGCGTCACGGGCAGTGGGCGCAGCACGTCGACGTGCGGTTCGGGCTCTGGCACACGTGAACCCTACCCGGGTCCAGGCTTGCCGAGTGACGGGCGGTGGGCGCCCGGGACGCGGGGACGCGGTGTGGCCACGCGGTGCGGTGTCGCGGGGCGCCCCGCCACGGATGACCAGGCATGGGACACAATGGGACTCGCGAGGACGCCGGTCGGCCTGGATGACGGGCCTGCGTCATCCGTTCCGCCGGGCTGTGCGAACGACGAGGAGCGAACCGATGCGCATCGTGCGACCCCTTACCGGGCTCACCCCCCGCAACCTCGTACGCGAGCTGCTCGCCGGCGTCACCCTGGTGGCGATCGCCGTGCCGCTCAACATCGGATACGCGCAGATCGCCGGCCTTCCACCGACCGCCGGGCTCTATGCCCTCATCGTGCCTGCGGCGATCTACGCCCTGACGGTATCGTCGCGACAGCTCGTGGCGTCGCCGGATGCCGCTGCAGCCGCTCTCGTGGCGTCATCCATCGGCGGCCTCGCGGCGGCCGGCAGCCAGGGCTACATCACGATGGCCCTCGCGCAGGCGATCATCTGCGGCGTGCTGTTCCTGCTGACCGCGGTGTTCAGACTGGGGTTCCTGGCGAACTTCTTGTCGAAGCCGATCCTGGTCGGCTTCGTCGGAGGACTGGCCTTCGACATCCTGATCAGCCAGATCGCGAAGATGCTGGGCGTCAAGATCGACTCCGGCGCCGAGTTCGTCGACAAGGTCGGGCAGCTGTTCGGCAACCTCGGCACGCTCAACTGGTGGTCCGTGCTGATCGCGGCAGTCGCCGTCGTCATTCTCATGGTCGGCAGGCGCATCGCGCGCATCGTTCCCTGGGCGCTCATCGTGCTCGTGCTCGCCACGCTCGTCACCGTCGTGACGAACCTGGATGACGCAGGCGTGGCCGTTCTCGGCAAGGTCGAGGCCGGACCACCGCAGCTGACCTGGCCCGTGCTGTCGTGGACCCAGTGGATGAACCTCGTGCCGTCGGCGATCGCGCTTCTGCTGGTCACCATGGCGGAGGGTCTCCTCGTCGCGCGGAGCTACGGCGAGAAGCGCGGCTACAGCACCGAACCGAACCAGGACCTCTTCGCGTTCGGCGTCGCCAACATCGCAGCGGGCGCCACCGGCGGATTCGTGGTGGGGTCATCCACGTCGCGAACGGCCGCGATGGATCAGGCGGGGTCGCGAACCCAACTGCCGTCGCTGGTCGCAGCTGTCGCCACCCTCTTGCTCGTGCTGTTCGGCACCGCGCTGCTCGAGGAGGTCCCCTCGCCGGCGATCGGGGCGATCGTCGCCGTCGCGGTTCTGCCTCTCCTGGGCATCCGCGACTTCGTTCAGCTCTGGAGACAGGACAAGTTCGAGTTCGTGATCGGGGCCGTCTGCTTTCTCTCGACACTGTTCATCGGCGCGATCCCCGGCATCGTCGTCTCGTTCGTGCTCGCCCTCATCAACCTGGTGAGTCGTGCCTCGAAGCCCGCGATCGATGTTCTCGCCGCCGACGACAACCCGCAGCACTCGCTGCTGGACACCGCCCCGAGCGGCGAAGAGACCGCGCCGGGCGTCGTCGTGATCCGCCTGGCGGCACCGCTGTTCTTCGCGAACGGCACGGTGTTCGCAGACGCGGTGAAGCGTGCGGTGATTGCCGGGGATGACCCGCAGGTGACGCATGTCGTGCTCGACCTGGAGTCCGTGACCGATGTCGACGTGACCGCCGCCGAGAGCTTCGACTCCCTCAGGAAGTGGCTGCACGACCGCAACGTCACCCTCGGGTTCAGCCGCGCGCGCCCGCCGCTCGTCGACAGGATGCGCCAGCTCGGCATCCTCGACGATGAGACGTTCTACGACACGAACCGCGCGGCGCTGGCCGCCCTCGCCGGCGAGCACTGAAGCGCACCCACCGCGGGTCGAGGAGCACCCCAAGCGCGCAACCACCGCGTCCGCGGGGTGAGGAGCACGCCGCAGGCGCGCGTCCACCGCGGACTGGCCTAGAAGTCGGTGAGGTTCGCCCGCAGGCCGCCAGGGGCGTACGACGTGCGCAGGATTCCACGGCGCCGCAGCTCCGGCACCAGGTCGTCGAGTATGCGGTGCACGGTCACGGGGTGCAGGTCGCCGGAGAAGATGAAGCCGTCGTTGCCGGCATCCTCACCCAGCTCCTCGATGAAGTCCGCGAGCTGTCCCGCCGTTCCGACGAACCCCGTGCGATCTTCGACGGCACCCTTGCGCGCCTTCTTCGCGAGCAGATCGCGCAGCGGCTGGGCGTCGAAGCTCGGCGCGCCTCCGAGCAGCCCGTTGATCGTGCCGCGCGACACGTGCGGACCGAACACCGATGGGTCGAGCGGCTCGTCGAGGTCGAGCCCCGTGAGGTCGGTCTCGGAGTCGCTCGACTGGCCGAGCAGCACTGCGCGGAGCTCGTCGTCCGATGGGTGACGCGACGCTTCGACCACCCGCCGCGCCTCGTCTTCGCTCGCGACGATCTCCGGCTTGAAGACGAAGAGCGTTTTGATGTCGGATGCCCGCCGCCCGGCCGCCTCGGCGGCCTCCACGACCTTCGCGCGGTATGCCCGCACGGCGTCGACGTTCAGCGGGGCGAGCGCGAGCTGCACGTCGGAGTTCGCGCCCGCGAATCCCAGCCCGCGCCCCGATCCGCCTGGGGAGACGATCGCGGGGTCGCCGTTGTTCGTGCCGAAGGTTTCCGACAGGCCGGGTCCGGTCGATGAGCCGAACGGGATCGCGTTCAACGGCCCAGCGACCTTGAAGTACTCGCCATCGTGGCTCGTCGCACGGATGCGCGACCCGTCCGCAAAACGTCCGGTGGCGGCATCCGCGATGTAGGCGCCGTCGTCCCAGCTGTGCCAGAGCTCGCGCACGACGTCGAGCCACTCCTGAGCGCGGTCGTACGCGGCGTCATGCGAGAGCTCCTCGAGCCCGAAGTGCCGTGCGGACTTCACGTCGGTGACGACGTTGATGCCGAACCGGCCGTCGCTGAGGTGCTGTAGGGTCGCGGCCTGGCGCGCGGCGAGGTAGGGCGGCGTAGCGCCGGCGTTGATGGTCGGAACGATGCCGATGCGGCTCGTGGCCTGGAAGAGGTAGGGCGCGAGCAGCAGAGGGTCGTGCTTGGGGCCGCCGTAGGCGGAGCGCACGCGCAGGTCGAGGGTCTCGGGCGTGCCGATCGAGATGGCGTCTTCCATGATGACCAGGTCGAGGCCGGCCTGCTCGAGCTCGCGCACGGAGTGCTGATAGAGGTCGGGCTTTGTCCAGTCGTACCCCCATCGCCAGTCGGGGCGACCCCACGCCTGCGGGCCGAAGCCGCGCGAGAAGAACCAGCCGAAGTGCTGCTGTCGTGTCATGGGGTGTTCCCTTCTGGGCTGCTGATGTCTGTACCGATGGTTGAGGAACTCACGGCAAAGCCGTGCACGTCTCGAAACCCAGCGGCTGACGACGAGCGGGTTTCGAGACGCTCGCCTTCGGCGTGCTCCTCAACCCACGAGAGACGCACCCGTCCACAGCCGTCCTCGACCCTCAGCTCGCGGCGAGGGCGAGCCTCTCGTCGCGCAGCTCCCGCACGGCCTCGAGTCCTCTCGCGAGATCCTTGATCAGGTCGTCGGCATCCTCGATGCCGATCGAGAGGCGCAGGAGGCCCTGGCCGATGCCGGCGGCCAGCCGCTCGTCTTCGGTGAGCAACGCGTGGGTTGTGGACGCGGGATGCAGCACCAGCGACCGCACGTCGCCGAGGTGGGTCATCCGGCTGAACAGTCGCAGGGCGTCGTAGAAGGCACGTGCCTCGTCTTCGCCGCCGACGAGGGTGAACGAGAACACGCTGCCCTGCCCGCGCGGCAGGTACTTGCCCGCGAGCTCGTGATAGGGACTGGATGCCAATCCCGAGTAGTCCACCGACACGACCTCTGACTGCACCTGCAGCCATGCGGCGACGGCGAGCGCATTGGCGGAGTGCGCGGCCACGCGCAGCGACAGCGTCTCGAGGCCCTGCTGCAGCAGGAAGGCGTTGAACGGCGACAGCGTCGGACCGAACCGCGATGCGACGACCTCGCGCGCGTACACCGCGTAGGCCGCGCGTCCGAAGGCCTCGACGTAGCTCTTGCCGCCGAGCGCCCGCTGCGGCGAGTTCAGGTGCGGGAACGCCTCAGGACGGGCGCCCCAGTCGAAGCGGCCGGCATCCACGATCGCACCGCCGAGCGCCGCGCCGTGTCCGGAGAGGAACTTGCTCGCCGAGTGAACCACGATGTCCGCGCCGAACTCGATCGGCCGGAGCAGGTAAGGGGTGCCGAGCGTGTTGTCGACGATGAACGGGATGCCTGCCTCGTGCGCAACCGCCGCCACGGCCTCGAGGTCGAGCAGGTCGTTCTTCGGGTTCGGGATGGGCTCTCCGAAGATCGCCTTCGTCGTGGGGCGCAGGGCGCGGCGCCAGGCATCCGGGTCCTCCGCGTCGGTCACGAAGTCGACCTCGATGCCGAGACGGCCGAGGTTGTCGCGGATCAGGCCCCGGCTGCCCTCGTAGATGCTGCTGGCCGAGACGACGTGGTCGCCGGCCTGCAGGATGCCCAGGAATGCCACAGACAGCGCGGCCTGTCCGCTGGCGACGACGATCGCCTCCGCAGCACCCTCGAGCGCGGCGAGGCGTCGTTCGACCGACGACGTCGTCGGGTTGCCGACGCGGGAGTAGGTGTATCCGTCGTCGTCACCGGCGAAGCGGTCACGTGCGTGCTCGAAGTCGTCGAAGACGAAGCCGGCGCTCACATAGATGGGCGGGATGCGCGACCCGAAGGCGGCATCCGGCTCGGTTCCGGCGTGGATCTGCGCGGTGGCGAAGCCCAGCTGCTCGTCGTCGAGCACGCCGCGGGAAGGGAAGGCTGGTGTTGCTGTCACCGGTCCATGGTGCGCGCGGTAGGCCGAATCCCCTGCATCGCCATGAACCTGTGTTACCGACGCGGCGTATGCTCGCTGCGTCGCACGCATCCGAACCGGCGCGCATCCCACGTCTCACGCATCCGAGCAGAAGGAGCCGCAGTGGCACATCCCACAGCACCCGAGCCCATCGCCTACGGCGCACTCCAGAAGGGAGCGGTCGTGACCACGAAAGACGGCGAGCGCATCGGAACCGTCGAGCACGTGCTGCAGGAAGCCTCGCTCGACCTCTTCGACGGGCTCGTCGTTCAGACCGCGCACGGCGTGCGCTTCGTGGATGCCGACCACGTCACGACCATCACGACGGCCGGAGTGACGACGTCGTTCGAGGAGTCGGAGGTTCCGTCGCTGCCCGAGCCGGACGGCAGCGCCGTGCTGTCCGCCGACCCCACCCAGTATCAGGGCGAGGGGCTCACGGCGTGGTGGGGTCGCACGTTCCGCCGGTCGCACTGGCTGCGCGAGAAGGAGTGAGCGCTGGTCCCGAGCGCCACAGCGGTGTGCGGCCGGGCGATGGATGTCCGTGCCTCAGCGGCCGGCCGTTCGAGGAGTGCTGCGCGCCCCTGCTGCGTGGTGAGGATGTCGCCCCTACGCCCGAACGCCTGATGCGTTCGCGCTACACGGCCTTCGCCGTCGGGGATGCCGCCTACCTGCTGAACACGTGGCACCCGTCGACGCGGCCGGCGGAGCTGGAGCTCGACGCCGAGCTGCAGTGGCGACGGCTGGACATCCTCGACACCACGCGCGGAGGCGCTGACGACGATTCGGGTGAGGTGGAGTTCCGCGCCTATTGGCGGGTGTTGCCGCGGCTGGGCCGTGATCGGGACGGCGGTGTGCTGCACGAGCGCAGCCGTTTCCGCCGTGAGGGCGGCCGCTGGTTCTACGTCGACGGCGACATCCTGAGCTGACGGCGATGCCCCGGCCGGGGAATCCGCGGTCGGGGCATCAGCGCCCGGAAAACTGCTGCCCGGGCATCCGTTCATTCACTCCGCCATCCCGGGTCACTCGGCCAGGATCAGGTAGAGCGCCTTACGCAGTTCGTCGATCTTCTCGGCGGCCTGCTTGCGCTGCTCCTCGTTGGCTGCGAAGCGGAACTGGTGCACGACGCCCATCAGCTTGCCGATGGATTCGTGCAGCGCGGCATCCGTCTCCGTGCGACCGGGGGTGGCCTGCCAGGCGGCGTCGAGCTCCGACTGGTGCTCGGCGATGTAGGCCTTGCCCGCCTCGCTGAGTTCGTAGTCGGTGCGGCGGCCGTCACCGGTCGCCTCGACGAGCTCTTCGTCGACGAGCTGCTGCAGCGTCGGGTACACCGAGCCGGGGCTCGGCTTCCAGAGGCCGTCGGTCTTCTCGGCGATCGCCTTGATGAGCGCGTAGCCGTTCTTCGGACCGTCGGCGAGCAGGCTCAGGATGGCCGCCCGGATGTCTCCGCGCGACGCACGCTTGCGACCGCGAGGTCCGAACGGGGCGAATGCCGCTGGGTCGAAGCCGCGCGGGTCGAACGACGGGCCGAACCCGCGGCGACCGTAGCCACCCGGGTAGCCGTAGCCGCCCTGCTCGCGGGGCCCAGGCCCGTGGCCGCCTTCGGGGTGTTCGTGGGGTCCGCCGTTGCCTGCACCGTGGTGCTCGGCACCGCGGGCGTCATCGTGGTGGAACCGGTGCGGCCCCTGGCCGCGACCGCACCTCTCGGCGCGATCTTGATATGCGTGATGGCGACGATGCGCGTCACCGGGGAAGTAGTCGTCTCGCATGAGAACTCCTATCGTTGGACTATCTAAGACACGTCAACGATATATCGTTAAGAACTATTCCGCAAGACTCGCGGCGGACGTGGGGGTCACGCGCCGTCGCGATCGCAGTCGCCGTCGCAGTCGCAGTCGCAACCCGTTTGGAAGTCAAATAACGCGAACCTCGGCCTCGCGATTCGCATTGTGTGACTTTGAAACGGTGTCCTGGCCCAGGCACTCTCACGTCCCGCTGGTTGAGGAGCACCGCGCAGCGGAGCGTCTCGAAACCGGTCACACCGTCCTCGCCCGTCCCGCCCCTTCACACCCCAGACGCCGTTTCAAGTGCAAATAACGCTGTTCCCGAAGAGACGAACCGCGTTTTCTGCAATCGAAACGAGAAGCCGGGGCCGGGAGCGGATGGCGACGACGAAGCATCTCGCCCCGCTGGTTGAGGAGCACCGCAGCGGCGCGTCTCGAAACCTGGCAGGCGTCGTACTGGGCGGGGTTTCGAGACGCGGCCTCCGGCTCTCGCTCCTCAACGCACGGGGAAGGAGGCGAAAGCGCGCGTCAGCCGCCTAGGAGGCTGGTGCCCTCTGCGTTGCCGAAGTCGATGTGCACGTGGTTGCACGTGTCATCGATCTGCTGGAAGTGCGCGAACGACATGGTCGAGCGACACTCCTGCTGGCCGACGGTGGAGTCGGTGGGTACGACGGCATCCAGATCCTGGATGAGCTGCAACGAGTACGGGTCGCCACCGCTCAGCGAGTGCCCGTCGAGCAGGTAGAAGTCGACGGCGTGGCCCCCGCCGTTCGTGTAGTGGGGCGAGTAGACACCGGCGCCCTCGATCTGTCCGGTGCAGAGCCGGTTGATGTCGCTGATGCCGACGGAGTTGAACTTGGTGAGCGCGAACGCGATGGTCTGCAGCACGCGATAGTCGATGCCGCAATCCGGCACCACCTGGCCCTCGGCGAGGTAGCGGATCTCGGGGATATGGTCCGGCGTGCTCCCCACCAGCCGACCCTGCGCCACGGCGGTCATGAGCTGCTGCGCGAGCGCCTGAACCTCGGGCGCGACGACGGTTCCGAGCGTCGAGTCGAGCGCCGCTGACTGGGTGTGCGCCCCGTAGTCGTCGCGCGCAACGGTGCCGTCGGCCACCGTGCCGACCGCGAGCGTCTGCGTTCGCCCGGCCGCGATGTCGACGACGGTCGGCACGTCGAGCCGCGCGTAGGCGGGAACCGCCGTGGTCGCGACCAGTCCGATCGCGGTGACCATGATGCCGAGCTTCGCAATGAGCTTCGCGGGCGAGAACCGGCGACGCTTCTCCGCGGGAGCGGCGACCGGCGCAACGACCCGCCGTGGGGGAGTCGATGTGCGCGGCGCGACCTGCGGAGCGGCGGTCAGATCCTGGGGCTGCAGCCGAACTCGACCGGTCTGGGGAGCAGCCTCGATCGCCTGCACTCGGTGGGACCGGGAGCCGTGGGATGACCGACGAGGCTCGTCGAGCCTGGCATCCGTCGCCCTCACATCGGTGGTCGCACCCTGCGTCGCCTCGAGGGCACGTGCCTGCTTCGCGCCGGAAGCACCCGAAGCGGCCTCGTTAGCGAGCCGCTGCGCCTCTTCGTACGCCCGACGCTCTCTGCGGCTGAGGAAGGCCTGCGGCTCATCCGCATTCGTCGTCGCGGCCGAGCCCTCTAGCGGGCGCAGTTCGGACGGCGGATTCGACACAGAGGCTTTCCGGGGGCAGGTGCTCAGGGGCAGAGACGTTTCGGGGGCGGGTTTGTGACGCGGGTCGGCGGCACAATGCAGACCATGTTATCGGTCCGTTATCTGGAAGTCACCCTAATGTGGGGAATCGGTGTGCCGCGTCGCGTTGTAGACGCAGCTGCTCTCGCTCACGATCGTTGCCGCACAGCGCTATTGCCTCGTCATATGCCTGCACAGCATCGTCACCTCGTCCGAGCCGGGTCAGCATTCCGCCGCGCGCAGCCTGCAGATACGGATACCGCACGAGGGTCGGCTCCGCCGCGAGTGCGTCCAGCAGATCGAGGCCGTGTTGCGGGCCATCCGCGAAGCCGATCGCGATCGCCCTGTTGAGCTCGACGACGGGCGACGGCCACACCGCGAGCAGCGTGTCGTAGAGCAGCGCGATGCGCCGCCAGTCGGTCTGCTCCCACGTAGGGCTGCAGTCGTGCACGGCGCCGATCGCCGCAAGCAGGGTCAACCGCGATGGCGCCGCGCCGTCCACCGCGGTCGCCAGAAGCCCGAGCCCCTTGTCGATGTAGGTGCGATCCCAGCGCGATCGGTCCTGGTATTCGAGCATCACCTCGTCGCCGTCGGCGTCGGTTCGCGCCGCACGCCGAGCCTCGGTGAGGTAGATCAGCGCGAGCAGCCCGGCAACATCGCGGTCGTCGGGCAGCAGCAGTCGCAGCAGCTCGGCGAGCTCGATACCGCGCTCGGTCAGCTCGCGTCGGGACAGCGTCGCACCCTCCGGAGCCGTGTGGCCGGTCGTGTAGACCAGGTGCACGACGTCGATCACTCCGGTGACGCGCTCGCGGATGTCCGCCGCAGCCGGCACAGCGTACGGGATGCCCGCAGCAGCGATCTTGCGCTTCGCCCGGGTGATCCGCGCTGCCATCGTCGGCTCGGAGACGAGGAAGGCGCGCGCCACCTCGGTGGTGCTGAGGCCGCAGACCATCCTGAGGGTGAGTGCGACCCTCGACTCGAACGCCAGGGCAGGGTGGCAGCACGTGAAGATAAGTCGGAGTCGGTCATCCGCAACCGGTCCGTTCTCGTCGACGAGTCCGGGATCGGCTCCCGCGAGCTTCGGGAGGGCTCGGCGCGAGACATCCGCTCTGCGCAGCAGATCGAGCGCTCGACGCTTCGCCGCGGTGGTCAGCCACGCACCGGTGTTGGCCGGGATGCCCCGGATCGGCCACGTCTCGAGGGCGCGGGCGTAGGCATCCTGCACCGCTTCCTCAGCGTCGTCGAGGTCGCGGGTGACGCGCACCGTCGCCGCCAGCACGAACGCCCACTCGCGACGGTGAGCGTCGGCGACTGCCGCTGCCACCTCCGAGCTGGTGTTCGTGCCGGCGGCCACGGTCAGTTCCGCACCATGACGGGACGGATCTCGATGCCCCCGCCGTAGAACGGCACGTCCTTGGCGATGGCGATCGCCTCGTCGAGGTCCGGAACGTCGATGAGGTAGTAGCCCCCCATGACCTCCTTGCTCTCGGCGAACAGGCCGTCGGTGACGACGACGTCGCCCGACTCGTTGGTGCGGACTGTGGTGGCGGTGTCGGAGGGGAACAGTCCGGCTCCGCCGAGGATCACGTCGGCGTGCCGCGCACGGAACGCGTCGTGATCAGCGCCCATGTCCAGGTCGGGCTGGGCGTAGACCGCTTCGGCGGTGTTGATCAGGAGCAGATATTCGGCCATGAGGTCATCCTCGTCTCTTCTGTCGCGATCGAACCTGTCGATCGGGCCCGGATTGGGGCTCATTCATACCGACGCGCACCTCTCGGTGAGATCGACAGCCTCGGTCGCGACTTTCGGATGTCAGGCCTCGGCCTGCTCGAGCGTCTGGTCTGCACGCTCCTCACTGCCCTGCGCAAGACCTCGCGCGATCGCCCGACGGGACACCAGCCACGTCGCGACACCGATGACGAGCACGATGAGCTCGGTGACGGTCAGGGACCAGATGATGCCGGGCAGTCCGAACCAGAGGTTGCCGAGGATGACGATCGGGATGAACAGGATTCCCTGCGCCATCGACATCACGACCACAGCTGTTGCACGCCCGGTCGCCTGGAAGAGAGACGTGATGAGCCCGGTGAACCCGTTGCCGATCATGGCGACGAGCTGCGCGGTGAGGATGGTCACGCCGATCGCGAGCAGGGACTGGTCCGAGGAGAAGATCGAGAAGACCTGGTCGCGGAAGGCGAAGACGACGACCGAGAAGACCAGGGCGATCCCGCCGACCGCAACCGCTGAGGTACTCATCGCCGACCAGAGCCGCGTGCCGTCTCCCTTTCCGAACGAATAGGCGAGCAGGGGGAGCACACCGATGGTGACGCCCATGATCAGGAACTCGGGAACCTGGGCGATACGCACAGCGACACCCATTGCCGCCAGCGGCCCGTCACCGTATGCGGCGGCGAGGTTGTTGAGCACGAGGCTCGTCACGATCAGAAAGGCGGACTGCACCAGCTCGCCCGAGCCCACCCCGAAGACGGGCTTCAGGATGCTCGCACGCAGGGTGAACCAGCGCGGCGCAAGGCTGACGTGCTCGCTGTGCGTCTGCAGCCACCACGCGTAGTAGGCGACGGCGACCAGGTTCGACAGGCCGAGCGCGAGCGCCGCGCCGGCGACGCCCCAGTGCAGCACCAGGATGAACAGCACATCGAACACCAGGTTCGCGACCGTCGACGCGATGAGCCCGATCATCGACTGGCGCGCAGCACCCTCGGCCCTCACAAGCTGCTCCAGACAGAAGGCGGCGGCAAGCACGGGGACAAAAGCGAGCATCACGGCGACGTAGGCCGTCGTCGCCGACGTGGCTGCGGCATCCGCTCCGAGCACCGCGACGAGGGGATTGAGGAACAGGAGACCGATGGCGCCGAGGACTGCCCCTGCGATCACGGCGCCCCAGAGCGAGAACGACGAGACGTGCTTGATCTCACCGGCCTGCGACGCGTCGTGCTCGGACGAGCCGAGCAGCCGGGAGATCAGGGCGCTTCCACCGACGCCGAACACGCCGCCGACCGCCATGACCAGGCCGAGCAACGGGGTGCCGAAGGTGATGGCGGCGAGCAGTGCGGAGTCGTGCAGCGAGCCGATGAATCCGGCATTGATGACGTTGTAGACGGCGCCGACGACCATCGCGGCGGCCATCGGCACGCAGAGGTGAACGAGCGCGCGCACGATCGGCGCGGCTGACAGGTACCAGCGGTTGGTGCCCGCCGCGGTGGAGTTCTGGGGAATGTCTTCAGTGGTGGTGCTCATGATTGCTCCCTTCGAGGGCATGGCGGGGCGCCGCCGTGCGGTACTGCAGTGGGCGGTGCGGAGCGGAGCCGGGGTTGCCCGGGCGCGACGGATGACGCCGACGGGGCCGGCGGTGTGAGTTGGTGGTTCGGGGTGGGAGCTAGTCGCGGCTGGGCGGCGGCAGCTCCGCGGTGATCTTCTTCAGCATGCGATCGAGCTCGGCTCGCTCGGCCTTGCTCAGCGGCGCGAGGATCGTCTCATCCGCTGCGACCATCGCTTCTTCGAATCCGGCGATCAGCTCTGCGCCCTCCGATGTCGCGTAGACACGTTTGCTGCGCTCGTCGCCGGCCTCCGTGCGGCGCTCCACGAGTCCGCGGCGCTCGAGCCCTTGCAGCATGCTCGACACGCTCGCGGCGCTCGTGCGGGTCATCCGCGCGATGTCGCGTTGGATCGCACCGGGCTCCTGCGCCAGGTAGCCCAGCACGAAGCCCTGCTCGAAGCTGATTCCGCGTTCGCGGATCCAGTCGTCTGCGGCCTTGCGCTGCGCCCAGCCGATCCAGCGCAGCAGCTGGAGGCCGCTGGCACCTTCGAGCTCCGGTTCGTTCATAGTCAAGACTCTAACAGTTAGAGATCTAACTATCAAGCCTCTAACTGAATTTGCCGTCGTCGTGTCGTGAGGCGGAAAGCCGGAACCCGCCGAGTCATGCCGGCAGGCGATACCGCAGACGCACGACGCCGTTCGCAAACCTGTGCTCGTCGAGCAGCTCGAGGTCGACACGCGATCCGCTCGGCAGAGCCGGCTTACCCCCGCCGAGGATGCTCGGCCAGACGAACAGCCGACACTCGTCGACCAGCCCGTGCGCGATCGCCTGTGCTGCCAGATTCGCGCCGCCGACGGTGAGGTCACTCGTGCCCGCGGCCTTCAGCTCCCGTACCAGGCCGGCGTCGAAGTGTCGTTCGATCCGAGTCCTGGCTGTGGATGGCTGAGTCAGAGTCGTGGAGAAGACGATCTTGTCCGCCGCCTGCCAGGCTGCCGCGAACTCTGCCATGAGCTCGGATTGCGCGGCTAGGGCGGCATCGGTCTCCCAGGGGGCCATCGTCTCGTAGAGGCGTCGTCCGTAGAGGAGCGTGCCGGCCGAGCGGATGCCCTCGGTGTGAGCCGCGAACACCTCGTCGTCCGGCGGGAAGAGGTTGAAGGACCCCTGTTCGTCCTCGATGTAGCCGTCGAGCGAGACGTTCGTCACGTAGATGAGCTTGGACATCTCACCGCACCCCCGTGGTGGATGGCTCGGTTCCGGACGGCTCGGTTCCGGATGGCGCGCCCGGGGTCGCCATCAGCGCGGCGTCCAGCTTGCCCAACGATTCACGCCACCCCTGCAGGGCATTGCTCGCCTGGTGCGCCGGGAGCCACTGGCGGATCTCGAGACGCGTTCGCCCGTCCGCCTCGTCGTGGAACTCGATCCGCACCCTCGTCTCGAACGGCGCGATGCCGTCGGGGAGTCGGCCGGCGACGTGCATCAGACCGTCGAGGAGTTCGCCAGGCGTGACATCCGTGAGGTCCAGGCTCACGTGCACACGGACGCCGGGATCGGCCGCGGAGAGCTCGGTCCATCGCTGGTGACCGCCCGAGCGCACGTCGAAGTCCATCTCGTCACGCGGCAGCGAATTGCCGACCGGACCCCACCAGGCGGCGAAATGCTCCGGATCGGTGAACGCCCGATAGACGAGGTCTCGCGGCGCGTCGACGACCCGCGAGATGTCGAGCTGCGGAGTTTCTGTCTGCATCAGGGCTCCTTGTGGTCTGCCTCGGCCTGCACGGCGGCGAGGTGTGCGTCGAGGCGGGTGAGTGACGAGTCCCAGAACCTGCGGTAGCGCTCGATCCAGTCGGCGGCCTCGCGCAGAGGTGCCGCTTCGAGGTGGCTGGCTCGCCACTTGCCCGATCGCGTACGCGAGATCAGCGTGGCCCTCTCCAGCACCTTGAGGTGACGCGACACAGCGGGCATCGACATGGGGAGGGGCTCCGTGAGTTCGGTCACCGTGGCGTCGCGCTCCGCGAGGTCGGCGAGGATGGCCCGCCGAGTCGGGTCCGCGAGCGCCGCGAAGACGGCGCTGAGTTGATCCGTGCCGGCCACACCCATCTCCACTCATTTAACGAATGCGTTAAATGTACGAGCAGCCGTCACGGAGGTCAAGGATGACCCGAACTACGCCAGCAGCGCGCGGATGTCGTCTGCCGACAGCGTCGAGGAGAACGCGCCGTCGTCGTCGAAGACGGCATCGAAGAGCTCCGCCTTCTGCTGGGCGAGCCGCACCACCTTCTCCTCGATCGTGTCGCTGGCGACCATGCGGTACACGATCACCTGTTTCGACTGTCCGATGCGGTGGGCGCGGTCGATCGCCTGCATCTCGGCCGCCGGGTTCCACCACGGGTCGAGCAGGAAGACATAGTCCGCCTCGGTGAGCGTGAGCCCGAACCCGCCGGCCTTGAGGCTGATCAGGAAGACGGGCTCATCGCCCTCGCGGAACCCGCGGATGACATCCGCACGCCGTCGCGTCGACCCGTCCAGGTATGCGTAGGCGATGCCTGCACCGTCGAGCCGCTCTTCGACCCGGTGCAGATACGACGTGAACTGGCTGAACACCAGCGCACGATGTCCCTCCGCGACAAGGTCGCCGAGCCGTTCGATCAGGGCATCGAGTTTGGCGGAGGGCACGTCTCCCGCGTCAGGGTCGATGAGTGCGACATCCAGCGCGAGCATGCGCAGCAGCGTGATCGAACGATAGACGATGAAGCGCTGCCGGTCGAGATCGGCGAGCAGGCCGAGCACCTTCTGCCGCTCGCGCTGCAGCCAGGTGTCGTAGATGCGCCGATGCTTCGGGTCGAGGTCGATGCGCAGCACCTGCTCCTGCTTCGGCGGCAGCTCCGGCGCGACGAGGTCCTTCGTGCGACGCAGCATGAGCGGGCGGATGCGACGGCGCAGGCGTGCGAGGCGGCCTGCACCGTATGCGGCATCCGTGCCGTGAACCGGGGATTGGGCCGCCGCGATCGGCTTCACGTACTCCTCGGTGAACATCCGACGAGACGGGAACAGGCCGGGTGCCACGATCGAGAACATCGCCCAGAGCTCGTGCAGGTTGTTCTCCAGGGGAGTACCGGTGACGGCGAGCTTGAACGGCGCGTTCAGGTCGCGCGCGAGCCGGTGCGCCTGCGAGGCGTGGTTTTTCACGAACTGCGCTTCGTCGAGCACGAGCCCGCTCCACCGCAGCGCGGCGAAGTCGGCGTTGTCGAGCCGGAAGACCGCGTATGTGGTGATGACGATGTCGGCGCCCTCGACCGCGTCGGCGAGCGTCGTGCCGCGCTTGCGCCGCGTCGCGGTGACGGATGCCACGCGCAGTCCCGGCGTGAACCTCGCCGCCTCACCGACCCAGGTCGCCACCACCGACGACGGCACGACCACGAGGAACGCGCGATGGAGCAGGGATGCCCCACCCGTGGCGATCTCACGCGTATGGGCGATCAGCGCGAGGGTCTGGAGGGTCTTGCCGAGTCCCATGTCGTCGGCGAGCACACCCCCGAGGCCGTGTTCCCAGAGGAACACGAGCCAGTCGTATCCCTCACGCTGATAGTGCCTGAGCTCGGCGGCGAGGCCGGTCGGCAGCGGCGCCTGGTGCACGAGGGCGGGGACATCCGTCGTCAGCGCAAACAGACCCTCGACGCTCTCGCGCCACTCGACGGCCGGGCGCGACACGTCGGCGAGATCCTCGAAGTCGGACCAGAGGGATGCCTGGTATCGGCTGATCCGCGGCCCGGTCTCCCACTCCGCGAGGGCCTCCGACTCGGCGAGCAGCTCCTTGAGGCGGTCGAACACGGGCTGCTTCAGCGAAAGGTAGCTGTGGTCGACGAGGAGCAGCTTCTGGCGGCCGGTGGCGAGCGCGGTGAAGAGCGGCATGAACGGGATCGTGCGGCCTGCGACCGTCACGAGCACGCCGAGGTCGAACCAGTCGCGCTGGTCGGTCGGCACGGTCGTGACGGTGAGCTCCGGCGTCTCTGTCAACTCCGTGTAGTCGACGCGCTCACCGACGACGTCGACCCGGATGCCTCCCGCCGCGTGCCCCTCGGCCCCCAGCGTGTCGAGCGCTTCGATCTCGGGCAGCACCTTCGCGGCCCACTCGGCGGCGTCGATGCCGGTCAGCACTCGATCGGCGAGTGCTCCCGCCGGCGTCGGACTCGTCGGGACGGGAGCGGTCGCGACGTGTGCGTCGCCGACCCCGCCGTCCTCGGGTGGGCGCGCGTCGGCCAGCGGAACCCGCGCGAGCAGCTCCTCGGCGATGGCACGTTCGGCACGTTCATCCCGCCGCCGGTCGTTCACGCGTTCTGCCGCGGGGAACGACCGAGCGCTGCCGCCCGTCGCGTACTCCCACGCCCACTTCAGCGCGATCGTCTGCTTGCGTTTGAACTCGACCGTGAGCACGAGCGTCGGCGGCGCGAGCTCGGGGAGTCGCGTCGACGGGTCCTCCGGACGCACGCCGACTGTCCTCGCGAGCGCCGGATATGCGTCGCGCGTGAACTCAGCTACCTCCTCGGCGGGCACGTCGATGACCTCGCCGCGAGCCAGCGCAAGCAGCTCGGGCGTCAGCGGGGTCGCGGTCGCCGCGAGGATGACCGCCGGTCCCGGCTCCGTGCCCGACGGGGTCGCGCCTGTCTGCCAGGTGACCACCGCGATGCCGTGATCGCCGATCGGATGCACGGCTGTCGCATCCACCTGGGCACCGTCGACGACGATCCGCGGCCGCAGGGTCATCGCGCCGTCATCCCTGGTGCCGGCGGCCAGCTCGAACTCGGCGCCCCCGGCGACCGCGACCGTGCCGTTCTTGTCGCCGGAGACGATGCGGATGCCGCGGGTCGGTGCATCAGCCAGCAATCTCCACAGCAGGGGGCTGGCGAACTCGCCGAGCGTCATCCGCGTGCCGTCGCCCGTGAAGTAGCGGCCGGGAGCTGCGCGGGCGAGCGTCTCGAACTCGACGAACCAACGCAGCTGAACCGGGTCGTAGCCGAACTCGTAGGTGCGGTAGTTGAGGCTTCCCCAGCCGACCTGCGCGTTCACCCAGGCCCGTTTGCCCGGAGCACCGACCCGGGCGGTGAGCTCCAGCCGATCCGACGCCCGTGTGGCGGACTGGAACGTGTCGGTCGTGCGCGACCAACGCCCCTGCGAACGACGTCGCACCCGTTCGCGCACCTCGACGATCAGGGCGAGAGGGGTGAACTCGCGGGCGGCGTCGGTGTCGGAGGTCAGCGCGAGCACGGCAGAGCGCCATCCGGCGCGATCGCCGGCGGGCTTCGTCGCAGGATGACCGTGACGCTCGCGGCTCGCCAGCAAGGCCGCCGCCACGTGTTTGCACCTCGCGCCGACCGGGCAGGTGCATCCGCTCGCAGTCGGGCGATAGCTCGATCCCGGCCCGGCCGACGGCACGAGCGTCACCCAGCAGCGGTACGGACGGCTCGACGTTCCCGCGACCTCGGCCTCGAGCGTTCCGGACTTCCAGGCCAGGTCGGCCACGGCGTCGCGCGCGTACGACCGCGCCCGCTGCAGCACCGACTCTCCGACGAACTCCCGCACCGCCCCCACTTCCACGAGCGGAAACCAGGAGCCGGGCACCCGCACATGCTCTCACGGGGCGCCGACAGCGTGGCGCGTCGGTGCGTGTCACCGGACACGGTTCGCGCGGTCGCGCCTCTACGCGCCGGGCGCCTCCATGCCGCCGAGCAGTCGAAGTGCGGGGAGCAGAGAGTCGGCATCGACGGGTTCGAAGAACCGGGCATCCGCCTCCTCGACGACGGCCACCGCCCGGCGCGCGATCCGTTCCCCCTCGGCGGTGACGCGCACCACCTTGGCCCGTGAGTCGGACGGGTCGGGTTCCCGCGTCAGCAGCCCCTTCGCCACAAGGCGTGCGAACACCTCCGACGCCATCTTCACGTCGGCCCCGGCCTGTGCGGCGACGCGCGCCTGGTTGGGCAACTCGCCGGACCCGCCGAGCCACCACGCGCAGGCCAGCAGCACGAACTGCACGTGCGTGAGGTCGAGCGGAGTCAGAGCTGACGCCATCGCCCGCTGCCACGCGCCCGTCACCCGCCAGAGGAGAAAGCCGGGGCTCTCGCCCGGGCCGCCGCTGAAGCGGGTTCCGCCGGTGCTCTCCGTCGTGGATGCCCGGGGTGTCGGGACCTCGTCGGGCTCAGTCATCCGTGCCGGTGTTCCGTGCCGGTTCCCCGTCGTGGGCCTGCTCGCCGATCACGTACAGCTCGGGGCTCGCCGCCGCCGCGAAGAGCTGCGCCATCGACTCGGGGAAGTCCCCCGCGATCTGCTCGCCGAGCTCCGGCCCGATCTCGTCGGCGGAGACGCCATCGATCTCGAGCCGATGCGTCACGCGCGTTCCGCCCTCCGTCGCCTCGAGCGTGTGACGGAACGTGAGCGTCAGGTCGCCGAAGATCGTCTCATCGGCGTACGTGCGCCCTTCGACGAGGTCGACGATGGTCGAGTCGAAGGTCTCCTGGCCCGCCGGCGTCACCGACACGCGCGTGCCGACGGCGAACGGTCCGTGCAGCGCGAAGTCGTCAGCGCCCTCATAGGTGAGTCGCCCCTCGTGAAGCGCTCGCAGTGCTGCCCACACCGCCTCCGGTTGCAGGTCGGCCTCCGCCGTGTACTCGGTGCTCCACATGGTGCTGTCCCTTCGTCCGCGTCATCCGCGTGCCGGGCATCCCGTGTCCGCGTGATGATCTGTACACAGATTATCCGTGCACAGACTAAATGGCAAGGATCTCACGCAGTTCAGCCGAGGACGACGGGCTCGATCCCCTCCAGGTCGGGCAGAAGCCCGATGTCCACGAGCACGATGCGACCGGCGTACATCGCTCCGGGATTGCGCAGCAGCCCCGCCTTGTACGCGCCGAACGTGACGGTCACGTCGGCAGGGAGCACGATCTCGTCGGGCAGCGCTCCGGTGTCGGGGTCGATTCCGCTCGGCAGGTCGACGGCGACTACACGTCGCCGCGGTGATGCCGCAAGGGGTCGCAGCGCCGCCACGACCTCGCGCGCGAGCCCGCGCAGCGCGGGGCTTCGGTACGCGCCCGTGCCCAGGATGCCGTCGACGAGCACATCTGCGTTCATGGCGGCATCGGTGACTGCACCCACCGGGTCATCGCCGAGCTCCACGATCGACGCGCCTGCCTCGAGCGCAGCAGCAAGGCCCTCAGCGTGCGTGCGGGTCCCGAGCTCCGCGACCGCGACCAGGAATCCGGATGCCGCCAACTCCGCCCCTGCGAACAGCGCATCGCCGCCGTTGTTTCCCGAGCCGACCAGGAGCAGAACGCTTGCTCGCGCACCGGGATCGTCCAGTTCGGCGATCTCCTCGCGGATGACGCCCGCGAGCCCCGCCGCCGCAAGCGCCATCAGAGGTTCGCCAGCCGCGAGATGCGGCTCCTCGGCAGCACGCACCTGCTCGGCCGAATATCCGCGGATCACGTTCGCGACGATACCCTGCGCACCCTCTCGTGGCGCCACGCGCGCCGCCCCGTTCGGGCGTGCCGACGCCACCGCCGGTTGAGGAGCCCACGACGCAGTCGTGCGCGTCCCTTTCCGCCGGCTGAGGAGCCCACGACGCAGTCGTGCGCGTCTCGAAACCCGACACCCACGGCGCTGCGAGGGGTTTCGAGACGCTCGCTCCGCGCGCTCCTCAACCCACGGAAGGAACACCCACTCCGCGTGCTCCTCAACCCACGGAAGGACCGCCCGCTCCGCGCGCTCCTCAACCCACGGAAGGAACGCCCACTCCGCGCGATCCTCAACCCACGGAAGGACTAGCGCCGCGTCGACACCGTGATCGTGAACTTCGCGTTGCGGTCCATCTGCCGGGTCGGTCCTACCTGGTCGCGCAGCACGGGCTTGTAGTCGAGGTGCGAGTTGTAGACCGTCCAGAGCTCGCCGCCGGGTGCCAGCATGCGGGAGGCGGCGGCTACGAGCATCCGTCCGACGCGTAGGTCGAGGGCTGAGCCGTTGTGGAACGGAGGATTGAGCAGCACGAGGTCGGCGCAGGCGTCCGGGATGCCGTCTCCCGCGTCCTCCCTGCGCACCTCGATTCGATCCGCCACGCCGTTCGCCTCTGCGGTCGCCCGAGCGGATGCCACCGCCACCGCCGACTGGTCTGTCGCGATCACCCGCACGCCGGGTCTGCGAAGTGCGAGGGTCGTCGCGAGCACGCCGGTGCCACAGGCGAGGTCGACGGCGACCTGGGCATCCGGCCGCGCTTCGTCGAGGTGGCTCAGCAAGAACCTCGTGCCGATGTCGATGCGCGTTCCCGCGAACGCCCCGCCGTGTGCGCACACCCACACGCCGGGTGCGATGTCGGGGTGGAACTGCCGCCGCGGCCATGGCTCCGCAGTCGTCGCTGCGGCCGCAGCGTTCGCCTGTGCGACGTCGGTCTTCGGTCCGGTCACCGTCAGCACCCGCGCCTTCTGCCGTGCGAGCCCGACGTCGACACGCTCGAAGTGGCGCGCCAGCACGTCGTTCATCGCCACGGTCAGGTGTTTCTGCATTCCACCAGCGAAGACGGTTACGGCCGGATCGGCGTTCGCAGCAATGACGCCCGCGATCTCGTCGAGGGCGTCGAGGCTCTTCGGCAGGCGCAGCAGCATGACCCGTGCGCCCCGTACCAGGTCGACGTCGAGGCCGTATGACCGGTAGGCGCCGCTGAGCCCCAGCCGCTCCGCGTTCGCGTCGAGCGCGCGCTCGGCCAGGACGGCATCCTGGTGCACCCGGATGACGCCGCCCTCTGACACCGTGCTGGCGGCCCACAGCGTCAAGGCCCCGTACGAGTCGCCGACGACGGCCACGTCGTCCCGAGTCGCCCCGTCCCAAGTCACCCCGTCGCGAGTCGCCTCACCCGAGATCACCCCGTCCCGAATCACCCCGTCGCGAGCCACCCCACCCGAGATCACCCCGTCGAGCACATCCGTCGCAGTGTCGGCGATCAGCCGGTCGGCGGCATCGGAGGCGAAGAGATTCCCGGCTTCGGCATCCGGCCACCGGCGCAGCCGTGCCCACTCGAACTGAGCCACCCGCCCAGCCTACGGCCGGCCGACGGCCGAGGCCCGGGCCACAGACCGGGCGCATACCCCGGACCCGCGCGTACACAGACCCCGCATAGCCCGACCCCGTGCGTGCATAACTCCTGCAATTCGGCCGGCCGGACAGAAGCCGACCCCGAGATTCCGCGGCAGCCGCAGAGGACTGCCGGGAATCTGCAGGAGTTATGCGCGGGCCACGCGGGCCAGCAGGGCCCGACCACGCATTTGCGCCACGTGCGCTCTACCGCGCCAACCCAAGTGGCGCAATAGCGCGCAAGTGGCGCGGTTGCCGGGGACCGACCGCTCAGACGTTCCGGGGGAACTGCCCGACGCGGTAGTTGGCGCCGCGGTGGTCATCCGGAAGACGGTCGCCCTCACCGTGGAGCTTGTTGCGCAGCGTGCCCTCTGCATACTCGGTCGGGTATGCGCCGCGCTCCTGCAGGACGGGGATGACGTGCTCGACGATGTCCTCGAACGTGCCGGGCGTCACGACGTATGCCAGGTTGAAACCATCGACGTCGGTTTCCTCCACCCACTGCTGGAGCAGGTCGGCGATGTGCTCGCCGGATCCCACGACGAACGGTCCGAGCCCGCCGATGGCGCCGTGACGGGCGATGTCACCGACGGTCCACTCCTTGCCGTCGGGGTTCGCCTCCTGGAAGCCCGCGACCGTGGACTGGATGGCGTTCGACTTCACGTTTCCGATCGGCTCGTCGAGCGCGTAGGTGGACAGATCGATGCCCATCCAGCCGGACATGAAGACCAGGGAGCCCTCCTCGCTGGCGTAGCTGAGGTAGTCCTGGTACTTGGCCTGCGCCTTCTCCTCGGTCTCATCGGTGATGACGGTGAGCAGCGTGTAGATCTTCGCGGCGTAGCGGTCGCGGCCTGCAGCCTCGAGGCCGTCCCTGATCTTCTTCACGGTCGCGGCGACGACGTCCTTGGTCGGGCCGGCGATGAAGATCGCCTCGGCGTTCTCCGACGCGAACTTCACACCACGTGAGGACGCCCCAGCCTGGTAGATCACCGGGGTGCGCTGCGGCGACGGCTCAGCGATGTGGATGCCCGGCACAGTGAAGTGCGTGCCCTTGTGGCCGATCTCGTGAACCTTGGCGGGGTCGGTGAAGACGCCGTTGTCGACATCCTTCACGACCGCGTCGTCTTCCCACGAGCCTTCCCACAGCTTGTAGAGCACCTCGAGGTACTCATCGGCGTGGGCGTAGCGGTCGTCGTGCTCCATCTGGTCGTCGTGACCCATGTTGCGTGCGGCCGAGGGCAGGTAGCCGGTCACGACGTTCCAGCCGATGCGGCCCTTGGTCAGGTGATCGAGCGTCGACATGCGACGTGCGAAGGGATAGGGATGCTCGTACGCCGTTCCGGCGGTCACCCCGAATCCGAGGTGCTCCGTGACATATGCCATCGGGGGAATGACCAGCAGCGGGTCGTTCACCGGCACCTGCGCACCGTTGCGGATCGCGGCCTCGTTGGTTCCGCCGTACACGTCGTACGTGCCGAGCACGTCGGCGATGAAGATGCCGTCGAACTTTCCGCGCTCAAGCAGTTTCGCGAGCTCGGTCCAGTACTCGAGGTCCTTGTAGTGGTCGGCCCGGTCATCCGGGTGCTTCCACAGACCGGAGGTCTGGTGGGCGACGCAGTTCATGTCGAAGGCGTTGAAGCGGATCTGTCGTGGCATCCGTCCATGCTCGCCGAGGGAGATGTACGGATCGCAAAGAGCCGCAACATTACGTCACATAGCGCCGCCACTCTCGCCGGTCGGGTAGGGCCGGCGGGACCTCATCCCGCAGCGCGAGCAGCGAACCACCACCCAGCCGTCGAGCCACCACGCTATCCGCGCGGACAAGGTGGTGGCTCGGCGAGCCGGTGGTGGCTCGGCGATTCGCGGTGCGCGCGGGCGCGCAGGCGCGGGACGCCGGGCTTACGCGGGGAGGGCGTCCAGCTTCTGCTGCAGCTCCGCGTCGGTCGGCTCGACGAAGTGGGTGCCGTCGGGAAAAACGACGACGGGGATGTTCGTGCGTCCGCTGATCGCGTGGGCGAGGTCCGCCTGCTCGGGCGTCGCCTCGAGGTCGATGTACTCGTAGTCGGCGCCGACCCGGTCGAGCAGCGCCTTCGAGCGACGGCAGTCACCGCACCAGGCGGCGCCGAACATCGTGATGCGGTCGACAGGAGCTTCGGTGAGGTTCGCGGGCATCACTTCAGCGTAGGCGGAATGCCTGAGCCCTGCCCGGGCGGGGCCGCCTACACGATGTGCGCCGACTCCAGGCCCTTTTCGACGGCGGCGGCGATGACGAGCTGGCCGTCCACGGTCGGATGCACGTCGTCCGACTGCAGGTAGCCCGGCATCCCGAGCAGCGGCTTGCCGATGCTGATGTAGATTCCGTTCGCCGACTTCACGGCGGACTCCATGTCGTCGTTGATGCTGTCGAGTTGGGCCGGCGGCTCCTTCTCGTTCCAGACCGGGCTGACGGCGACGATCGTCGCGTGCGGCAGGTCGTGCCGCAGCATGTCCATCGCGGAGATGATCGACTCCTGCACGTCGGACTCGGGCACACCGAGGTCGTTGCTGCTTCCCGAGATGACCACCATCGACGGGTCGAGCTCGACGGCCTCCTCCACTTGGTCGGCGAAGATCGAGCCGTCGTTCCCCCTGGTGACGAATCCGGCGCCGTCGGTCGCGAGGTTGACCAGGTGCCATCCGTTGTAGCCGGCGACTACGGCGGGCCAGGCTTGAGCCGGCTCGAGGCCGTGGCCATCCATGATCGAGTCCCCGATCGCGACGACCGTGCCGGCGTCAGCGGGCGGATCGGCCGTGACCGGATGCGCGTGCACATCAGCCGACAGCGACGCCGCGATCGCGAGCGCGCAGCCGCCGAGCACCAGGAAGGCCGCAGACACGCCCAGCCAGGCGGCTGCAGTGGGCGTCCGTCTTTTCATGCGGGGACCCTAGAACACGAACTTCTCCACAGGCTGCGCACCTGCATTGAAAGGGATCAGCGGTCGAGCGGACGCCAGACGACCACCTGGTTGCTGCGGCGCACCCGGGTGCCGGCACGAAGAGAGACGACCTCGCCCTCCGAGCCGGCCGCGAACACGCGGCGCCCGGGGCGGTTGAGCATCTCATCGGCGAGCGCAGACTCGAGCTCGCGCACGCGGTCCGTCAGCCGGCTGACGTGGTTCTCGAGCTCGAGGATGCGCCGGATGCCCTCCAGGCTCACACCCTCAGCACCGAGTCGCGCCACTTCGCGCAGCTGCACGACGTCGCGCATCGAGTACCGACGCGAGCGCCCAGCCGTGCGTCGAGGGCTCACCAGTCCGAGCCGGTCGTACTGGCGCAGCGTCTGCGGGTGCATGCCCGCCAGCTCGGCGGCGGCGGCTATCGCGAAGACCGGAGTCGTCTCATCCAGTTCCACGTTCACCACCCCCATCAACTCGTGCGCTCAGGTGACTCCCACGGCCGAGCCAACTCTCTCGGCCAAGGGTCTCACGCGTCGGCACGCCGACCTCGCGTCACCGCGCGGCGGCTCTGGCCTTCGCGAGCAGGTCTTCGCGCGGGTTCTCGTCGGGAAGAGTCGCCTCGAACGCCTTCAGCGCTTCCTCGCCGTCCTTGCTGAGGTGCGAGGGCACCACGATCTGCACGACTGCGAGCAGGTCGCCCGTGCCCTTCTTCGTGGTGACGCCACGGCCCTTCACGCGAAGCACGCGGCCGCTCGGCGTCCCTGGTGCGACCTTCAGGCGCACGGTGTCGCCGCTCAGCGTCGGCACCTCGATGGTGGCGCCGAGGGTCGCCTCCGCGAACGTGACGGGCACGTTCACGCGGAGGTTCAGGCCATCGCGCTCGAACACGGGATGCCTGCGCACCGTCACCGTGAGGTAGAGGTCTCCACGCTCGCCGCCATCCGGCGACAGTCTCCCCTTGCGGGGCACGCGGATGCGCTGCTTGTCGGCGACCCCTGCCGGGATGCGCACCTTGACGGTCTCGCCGTCGACGGTGAGGTGCACGGTCTCGCCGGTGACCGCCGTCTGAAAGTCGATGGTCGTTGTCGCAGACACGTCCTGCCCGGGTGTCGGGCCGCCGTAGCCGCGATATCCGCCGGTCGTCTGGCCGAACCGACCGCTTCCGAACAGGCCGCCGAGCAGGTCGTCGTACTGACCGCCCTGTTGGAACGTGTAGCTCTGCCCGCGGCCGCCCTGGTTGAACATGCCGCCGAAGACGTCCTCGAAGCCGCCAGCGCCATTGCCGCCGCCGGGCGCCGTGAACCGTGCGCCGGAGCCCATCGCGCGGATCTGGTCGTACTCCTTACGCTCCTCCTCGTCGGAGAGCACGGAGTAGGCCTCGCTGATCTCCTTGAACTTCGCCTCGGCCTTGGCGTCACCGGGGTTGGAGTCGGGGTGATACTGGCGCGCGAGCTTGCGATACGTCTTCTTCAGATCGGCCTGCGAGACGTCTTTGGAGACGCCGAGCACCTTGTAGAAGTCCTTGTCGAACCAGTCCTGACTGGCCACCCGGCACCTCCCTTCCTGATGATCTCGATCCCGCTATTGCGCCACTTGCGCTCTACCGCGCCAGCTGGGGTGGCGCTATTGAGCGCAAGTGGCGCTATAGCCGGGTGAATCGGTGTGGCTGGATCGGTCGTTTCGCCTAGGCCGGAACCGCGACGACGACCTTGGCGGCCCGCACCAGCGTGGAGCCGAGTGTGTAGCCGACCTCGACGACGTCGATGACGGTCGGCTCGGTGACGCCCGGGGTCGGCTGCTGGAAGATCGCCTCGTGCACGTTGTGGTCGAAGGGCTCGCCTGCGACCGCGAACGTGGTGAGGCCGAGCTTCTCGGATGCCGCGGCACGCAGCTTCGCGGCGATCGTCGCGAACGGGCTGTCACCCTCCAGGTCGCCGTGCTTCTCGGCGCGATCGAGGTCGTCGAGCACGGGAAGGATCGCCTTCGCCGTGTCGGCGACGGCGCGCTCCTTCTCCGCCTCGCGGTTCGCCTCGGTGCGCTTGCGATAGTTCGCGTACTCCGCGGTCACGCGCTGCAGGTCGGCGAGCCGCTCGGCCGCGAGCTCCTCCGCGTTGGACTGCCCTGACAGGAAGTCCAGGTCCGCGTCGGAGAGGGATGTCTCGACATCCGGCCCCTCGTAGCCCTCGCCGGTGTCGATCACCTGCTCGTGCTCGAGGTCGTCGGACCCGGCGGCGGAGTCCCTCGACCCCGCCGCGTCGTCCTGCGTCGCGTCGCCGTCAGGCTGACGAACCTTTCCCGTGTCGGGGTCGACCCGCCGCTTGTCGCGGACGACCGGCTCCTCGTGCTCGTCGCCGGGCCCTGAGCCCGTCGAAGGATCGTCGTTCTTCGCCATGACTACTTCTTCTCATCCTCGTCGTCCACGACCTCGGCGTCGACCACGTCGTCATCCGACGCCGACGACTCCGACTCGCCCGACTCGTCTGAGGCGTCGCCCTGAGGAGCGGATGCCTCAGCCTGCGCCGACTGATAGATGGCTTCGCCCAGCTTCTGCTGGCTGGCGTTCAGCTTGTCGAACGCCGTCTTCACGGCCTCGTCGTCGTCGCCCGCGAGAGCCGACTTCAACGCGTCGACGTCGCCCTGCACGTCATCCTTCACGTCGGTCGGAAGCTTGTCGTCGTTGTCCTTGATGAGCTTCTCGATCGAGTAGACCAGCTGCTCGGCACTGTTGCGCACCTCGGCGGACTCGCGACGCTTCTTGTCTTCCGCCGCGTGCTCCTCGGCCTCGCGCACCATGCGCTCGATGTCGTCCTTCGGCAGCGACGAGCCGCCGGTGATCGTCATCGACTGCTCCTTGCCGGTGCCCTTGTCTCTCGCGGAGACGTGCACGATGCCGTTCGCGTCGATGTCGAAGGTGACCTCGACCTGCGGGATGCCCCGCGGGGCCGGTGCGATGCCGGTCAGCTCGAACGTGCCGAGCGGCTTGTTGTCGCGGGTGAACTCGCGCTCGCCCTGGAACACCTGGATCGCGACAGACGGCTGGTTGTCGTCTGCCGTCGTGAAGGTCTCGCTGCGCTTGGTCGGGATGGCCGTGTTGCGCTCGATGAGCTTGGTCATGATGCCGCCCTTGGTCTCGATGCCGAGGCTCAGGGGGGTGACGTCGATCAGCAGGACGTCCTTGCGCTCGCCCTTCAGCACGCCGGCCTGAAGCGCGGCGCCGACGGCGACGACCTCATCGGGGTTGACGCCCTTGTTGGGGTCCTTGCCACCGGTCTCCTGCTTCACCAGGTCGGAGACGGCCGGCATGCGCGTCGAACCACCGACCAGCACGACGTGCGCGATGTCGCCGACCTTGATGCCGGCTTCCTTGATCACGTCCTGGAACGGCTTCTTCGTGCGGTCGAGCAGGTCGCTCGTCATCTGCTCGAACTGAGCACGGGTGAGCGTCTCGTCGAGGTTCGCAGGGCCGTTCTCGGTCAGCGAGAGGTAGGGCAGCTGCACGCTGGTCGACATGGAGCTCGACAGCTCCTTCTTCGCCTGCTCAGCGGCCTCCTTGAGACGCTGCAGCGCGATCTTGTCGCCCGAGACATCCACGCCGGTGGTGTCCTTGAACTTCTTGATCAGCCACTCGACGACGCGCTGGTCCCAGTCGTCGCCGCCGAGGCGGTTGTCACCGGCGGTGGCGCGCACCTGGATCGTGGAGAAGTCGTCGTCCTTGCCCACCTCGAGCAGGGAGACGTCGAAGGTTCCGCCACCGAGGTCGAAGACCAGGATGAGCTCGTCTTCCTTGCCCTTGTCGAGGCCGTATGCGAGGGCAGCAGCGGTCGGCTCGTTGATGATGCGCAGCACGTTGAGGCCCGCGATCTCACCGGCCTCCTTGGTGGCCTGGCGCTCGGCGTCGTTGAAGTACGCCGGGACGGTGATGACGGCATCCGTCACCGTGTCGCCAAGGTACTGCTCGGCGTCGCGCTTGAGCTTCTGCAGAATGCGCGCCGAGATCTCCTGCGCGGTGTACTTCTTGCCGTCGATCTCCTGCGTCCAGTCAGTGCCCATGTGGCGCTTGACCGACGAGATGGTGCGGTCGACATTGGTGACTGCCTGGCGCTTCGCGGTCTCGCCGACGAGCACCTCGCCGTCCTTGGTGAACGCCACCACCGACGGGGTGGTGCGGAAGCCCTCGGCGTTCGCGATGACGACGGGCTCGCCGCCCTCGAGAACCGAGACGACGGAGTTGGTCGTTCCGAGGTCGATACCTACTGCTCGTGACATGTGTTGTGTTTCCCTTCCTCGAGTGCGTGACACCCTGATGGCCCGGCGCCGTGTGCGCCCGCGGCCGAAGCCTGTGTGTTCTAGAACCGTGGTCGAAGTCTGTGGTCGAAGCTCGAAAGACTTGAGCCTCGCAGACTCAACTTATGCGAGGGGCTGGATGACTGTCAAGTTCAAACCCCAAAAGTTGAGCGCACTCATATCAACTTTGAACCGATACCCCTGTATTCCCGCGACCATCCAGCCAACCGTCGATCACCGAGAACGGGATCGGCGCGTAGTCGAACGCGTCCGCTCCGACGTGGAACTGGTTGCCGTCGGCGCCATGGTCGCGGGCGTGGATGTGCCCATGGATGAGCGGAAGTCCGTCATCCCTCGGTCGCAGGCTGCGGTACCGCTCCTCCTCCTGCGAGTCGCCTCGGTAGGGGTAGTGGCTGGCGAGCAGCCTGTGCCCATGGCGGGTCCCTTCGACGATCTCGGGAAGGATCTCCCACCCTGCGGCCTCGTAGAGCGGCCTGAACCTCTCGACCATCTTCTGGCTCTGCGTCGCGGCGGAGACCCGATCGTGGTTGCCGGGCACCAGCAGCCGCCGCCCGTTCAGCGCGGCTGTGAGCGGCAGGGACTCCGCGATGGGCCCGAGCGCGAGGTCACCGAGGTGGAGCACGACGTCGTCGGGGCGGACCAACCTGTTCCAGCGGCGGATGAGCTCGTCATCCATCTGCTCGACCGTGGAGAACGGCCGACCGGCCAGCTCGCTGATGCGGGCATGGCTGAAGTGCGTGTCCGAGGTCACGAAGTCGACCTGGTCGAAGTCGAACAACGGGTACTCGCTCATGACCGCGACGGGCTCAGTCGCGCAGCGGCGATCCAACGACGTCGAACCGGAATCCGCCGAACACCCCCGACAGCAAGGGGCGCGCCGCTGCGATGGACGCCTGAACGGCGGGCAACGCGAGCGACGCGCGATGCGCTTCGGCGCTCTCCCAGAGCTCCATCACGAACACCGTGTCGGGCTCGTCGTCATTGACTCCCACCTCATACGCACGGCAGCCGATGCCGGCGAGAGCATCGCTGCGCTGCGTGAGGTGCCGGACGAGCTCGTCGCGCTTGCCGGGAACCGCGCCCAGCGTGCCGACGTTCGCGAAGATCATGGTCACCACCGTACCGAGGACCGCCGTCGCTGAGGCCGCTGTCTGCTCGCCGTCATGCCGCCTGGGCCCGCAACCGAAGCCGACGCCGTGCGACGACGCCCGCGAGCACGAGCGCCACCCCGATGACCCCCCAGAGCACGACGAGCACGCAGGCCTGGATGGCGAGCGCCGGCTCACCCGTCACCGCCCCTCGAAGCGCGGCGAGCGCCGGCGAAGTGGGCAGCACGGAGGCGATCGAGACCAGGCCGGCCGGCACGGTGGACGAGACGCCGACGGCGAGCGCCACGACACCGATCAGCACGGCGAGCAGACGGCCGAAGGCACCGAGAACGGCGACGAGTCCCTGGTTCACCACGGCGAACACGGCGCCGACGAGAGCGGCGACCCCGACGTATCCGACCCACGTCGCCGGAGCGAGGCCCAGCCCGATGACCACCACCGAACCGAGCACCACACCCTGGGCAGCACCCAGCGCGGCGCCGATGCCGACCGACCGCGCCGCGAGGGCGAGCGACGACGCGCTCGTGAGCAGCCGGGACTCGGGGACCGACCTGCGCACCAGAGCCAGCACGAGTGCGCCGATCCACAAGCCGAGCACCGTGAAAAGCGGCACGGCCTGGATGCCCGAAGGCGCCGAGCGCGGATCGACCACCACCGGCTGGGACGCTGTCGACGACAGCACCTGGATGTCCGAGTCGGAGTACGACGGAATCTTGTCGACGGCCTGCCCCAGCCCGGCGGCGAGCTGATCCGCACCGCTCGCCACCTGCTGGGCGCCGGAGGCCAGGTTGGCTTCACCGCTGGCGAGCGACGATGCCCCAGAGGCGGCCTGGTCGATGCCGTTCACCAGCTGGGGCATCCCGTCGGCGAGCGCCGATGCGCCCGATGCCACGGCGTCGGCACCCGAGGCCAGTTGGCCGGCGCTCGACGCCGCGCCCTGCAGCTTGCCGAGCGCTGCGGTCGCCTGGTCGCACAGCGGGCCTGGACGCTGGCAGATCTGGGCGACGACACCGGTGAACGAGGTGACCGCGTCGGAGAGGGATGACGAGATTCCCTGCGTGCCGGCACTGACCTGTGCAGCGCCGTCGGCCAATTGTGCCGTCTGTGAGGGCAGGCTCGCGGACTGCGACGAGAGCGTGTCGAGTCCGGACGACAGCGACTGTGCACCCGAGTTCAGCTGCTGCGCGCCACTGGATACCGAGTCGGCGCCCGACGCCACCTGACTCGCGCCCGTCGACGCCTGCGCGATCTGGTCGTGCACCGAGTTGAACCCCTGGTAGACGCCCTGCAGGTACTGGTCGATGATCTGCTGGTTGAGTTGGGTGGTCGCCGTGGCCGTGACGGCCTGCACTAGCGCGGGGTCGAGCAGCGCCGAGGTCGGGCTGGTCTTCACCTGCACCAGTGTCTGCACTGCGCTCTGTGCCGGGCCGGACAGTGAGCTGATCGACGTGGAGAACGACTCGGGGATCGTCACGACGGCCGCGTACCGACCGTCTGCCAGGCCGTCGGTCGCATCCTGGTCGTTCGTCAAGACCCAGTCGAAGTTGGAACCGACCTTGGTCGCCTGCACCGGGGCATCCTCGTTCGGGCTCGAACCGGCTATCAGTCCCGCGGCGAACTGGCGCCCCAGCGGGCTCGACGTGCCGTTGATCGTGACGGGCACATCGTCGTTCACGATCGCCGCCTGCACCCGGTCGAGATGGAGAGCGGGCGTCGAGAGCCCCCACATGAGCAGCACCCCGACGAGCAGGGGAAGGAGCAGCACCGACGCGACCAGCGCCCCTCCCGGGCGCTCGGTGCCCGACATCGCAGAGAGCGGATTCCGCGGCATGTCAGCTCACCTCCGGTTCCATCGCAGCGGCGGTATCGGGAACGCCTGACCACGCCCCGAGGGTCGACTCCTGCACCCCGTCGAGTCCGACGACGTCATCCACGTCGGCATCCGGCGAGCAGGACGCGACAACGGTCAGTCGCCCTCCGCTCGCGGCGCGGGCTCTCCGCAGCACGTCCGCAACAGCAGCACGGTCCCGAGCGTCGACGATCCCCTCGACATCGCAGAGGCCGATCAGAGTGACGTCGTCGCCCAGAACGAGGCGAACGGCGCCAAGCGGGTCGGATGCCCCACGCAGGGTCACCACGCCCGAGTGGCTTCGCACCGCACCGGAACGCGACGGGAGCACCCGGCCGTCGACCCTGAGCCGCCCGGATGTCACGGGAGCACGCCCGCAGAGCGCAGCAACGAGCGCGGCGCCCGCGACACGGTCATCCGATCGCACCACGAGCACCCCGCCGTACGGAACCCGCGCCGTGAACCCGGAGACGAGCTCGAGACCCGACTTCTCGATCGTGACATCCTCCGCCGCGACGGCGAGCTCGTCCGCGTCGTCCGGCCAGCCGGCGAGCGCGATCTCGTTCGCGATGCCCTCGCCTTCGGCGTCGAAGTGCGGAAGAACCCGGTCGAGCGCTCGCGGCATCCACCAGGCGCCTCTTCCGAACAGGGTGAGCACGGCGGGGATGAGCGTCATCCGCACCACGAACGCGTCGATCGCCACGCCGACCGCGAGGCCGAGCGCGATGGGCTGGATCGAGGCATCGCCCTCGGGAACGAACGCGGCGAACACCGCGAACATGATGATCGCCGCGGCGGTGACCACCCTGGCGGAGCCGAGGAAACCCCTGGTGATCGCCTCTTTCGGCTCGCCGTGATGCACATAGTCCTCGCGCATGCGGCTGACCAGGAACACCTCGTAGTCCATGGCGAGCCCGAACAGCACGCCCATCAGGATGATCGGCATGAAGCTGATCACCGACCCGAGCGATTCCACGCCGAGCGGCCCGGCCAGGAACCCGCTCTCGAAGACGAGGCTCGTGATGCCGAAGGCGGCTCCGATCGAGAGCAGGTAGCCGAGCGCGGCCGTCACGGGCACGACGATGGATCGGAACACCATCGCGAGCAGCACGAGCGACAGCCCGACGACCAGGATGCCGAACGGCAGCAGCGCCTGCCCGAGCCTCTCCGACACGTCGATTCCGGCAGCCGTGTACCCGGTCACCGCAAGGTCGACGCCGTACTGCTTCTGGAATGTGTCGTGCATCGCGCGCAGCCGCGCGACCACCTGCTCGGTCGCGACGGAGTCCGGCGAGCCGTTCGGAATGACCTGCACGACCCCGGTGTCGCCGTCCTGATTCGGGGTGGAGAGCGGAACGGCCACCACTCCAGGCACCTTCGCGATGCTCGCACCGAGGTCGTTCATGAGTCCAACGGGGTCTTTGCTCTGGATGACCGAGCCGGTCATGATCAGCGGACCGTTGTATCCGGGGCCGAAGTGCTCGTCGATGAGGTCGTACGTCACCCTGCCGGGCTCTCCGGCGGGGAGCGATCCGGCGTCGGGAAGCGCGAGCCGCAGCTGCGTGATGGGCACAGTCAGTATGCCGAGTGCTGCGACGATGACCACGATCGTGAGCACCGGCCACTTGGTCGCACCGCGCACCCAGCCGACGAAGAAGCGCGGCGGACGATCGGTCTCGCCGAGCGCGGCCGCCGCGTCCCTGCGCGCCTTGCGCTCCCGCGCGCGCTTCGAGCGCGGCATCCGAGCGGATTCGCCCGGCCGATACCGACGGCGCACCACGCGCCATCCCGCGAACCCGAGCAGTGCCGGGGTGAGGGTGAGCGACACCAGCACGGCGAGCGCCACGGCACCGGCAGAGGCCACTCCCATCGTCGTGAGGAAAGGGATGCCCGCAACGCTGAGCCCGACGAGGGCGATGATCACGGTGACGGCGGCGAACACCACAGCCGATCCCGCCGTTGCGACCGAGCGGGCGGCGGACTCCTCAGGATCGATGCCGCTGCGCACTTGGTCCTGATGTCGTGAGGTGATGAACAACGCGTAGTCGATGCCGACGGCAAGACCGAGCATCAGGGCGAGGAGCGGGGTCGTGGAGGTGATCGTCGTCACCGACGTCAGGGCAAGGATCACCGACAGTGCCACCCCGACCCCGAGCAGAGATGTCACGAGCGGCATCGTCGCGACGAGAAGTGAGGCGAACGTGAGGGCGAGCACGCCGAACGCGACGGCGATGCCGAGCAGCTCGGTCACGCTGATCCCTGCCGCGGTCTGCGAGAACAGCTGTCCACCCATGGCGGCCTGCGACCCGCTGGGGAGCTGCGTCTGCAGCCGGTGGGCCTCAGCCTGCAACGCGTCGGCGGTGGATGGCGCGACCTGGCTCTGCACCACCGCGAGCTGCACGGGCACGATGACTGCGGACTCGTCCGAGCTGATGTTCGCGCTCGACGTCGAGGAGTAGGGGGACGTGACGGAGGCGACCTGAGGCAGCGCGGAGAGCCGCTTCACGCTGTCGTCGATCGCGGACTCGAACGTCGAGTCCTTCACCGACGAGCCCTTCGGCGCCACGGCCACCATCTGCGCCGTCGCCCCGCTCATCTGCGGAAAGGTGCGTGCCAGCGCGTCGAGCGCCTGCTGCGACTCCGTTCCGGGGATCGCATAGGTGTTCTGGGTTCCGGTGCCGAACAGAGCGGCACAGCCTATCGCTGCCGCGAGCACTACCAGCCAGCAGACAACCACGAGTGCGCGGGCCCGGAAGGCCCATCGACCGACGCTGTAGAGAAAGGACGACATGCTCGGCCCCCTAGCCGTGACCCTGTGAATGTAGGCCGCCCCGGCAAGCCGCCGCCTGCCCCCGAATGCGGGGCAACGCGCTCAGCCCCCTCAGCGACCCACCGTCCCCAGTCGCACGACACCGGTCGACAAAAACCTTACAACGGCAGGTTTTGTTGTGTAGCATCGTGCGTGGCGGCCGGATGCAGCGACGACGAGGGGTGCCGGTATGACGACGACGGCGAGGTCAGGCGCCCGCGCGCTCTCCGTCAGCGGCCGGAAGGATGCGCTCGAGCAACGCCAGCGAACGTCGCACGTCGACGGTGTCGGGGGAGAGCAGCCACTGCACCTGCAGCCCGTCGGACGCGGCGATGACGAGTGCTGCGGCATCCATCGCGTCGATGTCGCTTGCGATGAGCCCGGCGGCCTGGTCACTGCGGATCCGCTCGGCCAGCATGTTCCTCAGCCGCTCGAACCGCTCGCGGATGAACGTCTCGGACGCCGGATGCCCCTCCTGCAGCGCGTCAGTGGAGAGCGTCGCGTAGAGCCGCACGAGCCCGGGGATCGACCGGTTGCGGTCGGCGCTGAGCGCCATCGCCTCGACGGCCGTCACCTCGTCGGAGACCTCCGCGTCGAACGCCGCGCCGACGGAGCTCTCCTCGTGCGCCCGGTACACCTCGACGAGCAGCTCGTCTCGCGACGCGAAGTAGTGGCGCAGGGTGGCGTGCGAAACGCCGATCGCGTCCCCGAGCGTCCGCAGCGAGGTTCCGTCGACCCCGTGGTCGGCGAACTCGGCGATGGCGCTCTCGATGATCTGCCTGCGGCGTGCGATGCCCTTCGCGTACGACCGTCGCGGGGTCGCTCCCTCGGGGGTACCGCCGTCGCTCATCCTGACATCGTAGGCCGCCCCATCGTCGCCACCACCCACCCAGAACGCCCACCGAAGGAACCCGAATGACAGACAACGCCGCGTCGTCGCGAGTCGACGCACTGCTCGCCGAGCTCACCTCCGAGGAGAAGGTCGGACAGCTCATCCAGTACTTCTACTTCTCCATTCCGGCCGGCCAAGAGGGCGCCGACCCCGGCATGGCCGCGCAGCCGAAGATGGTCGAGGCTGCGCTGGCAGACGGCAGCGTCGGATCGCTGCTGTTCGTCACCGACCCCGAGCAGACGAACCGTTTGCAGAAGCTCGCGATCGAGGGCAACGCGCACGGCATCCCCGTGCTGTTCGGATTCGACGTCATCCACGGGCTGCGCACCATCTTCCCCGTTCCGATCGCGCTCGCCGCGTCGTGGGATGCCGACACCATCGAACGCGCCCAGTCGGTGGCAGCACGAGAGGCCCGAGCGGTGGGCATCCACTGGGCGTTCGCTCCGATGGTCGACATCGCCCGCGACCCGCGCTGGGGACGCATCATCGAGGGCGCGGGTGAGGACCCGCTGCTGGGCGCCATGGTCGCCGCCGCGCAGGTCAGGGGGTTCCAAGGCGAAGAGCTGGGTGCGCCGGAACGCATCGTCGCAGGGCCCAAGCACTTCGCGGGCTACGGGGCCGCGCTCGGCGGACGCGACTACGACGAGGTCGACCTCTCCGACCAGGAGTTCTGGAACACCTACCTCCCGCCGTTCAAGGCCGCGATCGACGCGGGCGCCGGCAACATCATGTCGGCGTACATGGACCTGAACGGCGTGCCGGCCTCCGGCAACCACTGGCTGCTGACCGAGGTACTGCGCGACGCCCTCGGCTTCGACGGCTTCGTCGTCACCGACGCGAACGCCGCACGAGACCTCACGACTCACCACTTCGCCGCCGACAATGCCGACGCCGCGGTGCGCGCCGTGAACGCCGGCGTCGACATGGAGATGGCCATCTTCCAGCCCGCCTTCGCGAGTCTCGTGGCTGCGGTGGGTGACGGACGGGTCGACGTCGCGCGTCTCGACGAGGCCGTGCGACGCATCCTCATCGTCAAGGAGAAGCTCGGACTCTTCGAGCAGCCATACGTCGACGTGCAGAAGGCCGGCGAGGTGCTGGCCGACCCGGCGCACCGCGACGAAGCCCAGCGAGCTGCGGAGCGTGCAGCCGTGCTGCTGCGCAACGAGGGCGGGCTCCTGCCGCTGAACGCCGACGCCGTGCAGAAGGTCGCCGTGCTCGGCCCGCTCGCCGGCTCGAAGCGCGACACCATCGGGCCGTGGGTGTTCGACTTCGACCTCGATGAGACTGTGACGATCGTGGACGGCATCCGTGAGCGGCTCGCCGGTGGGCCATCCGTCGTCTACGAGTCGGGAGTCGCGGAGCCCAAGCGCACGTTCCCGTCGATGTTCGAGATGTTCGGCGACAGCAGCCCCAGCGCTCCCGCCGATTTCGACGCGGAGGCAGCGTTCGACCGCGCCGTCGCCGCCGCAACCGAGGCGGATGTCGCCGTCCTGGTGCTCGGCGAGCAGCAGGACATGATCGGCGAGAACGCCTCCCGGTCGGACCTCTCGCTGCCCGGCGATCAGCAGCGGCTGCTCGAGGCGGTCGTGGCCACCGGAACCCCGGTCGTGCTGGTCCTCATGAACGGGCGCCCGCTCGACATCCGCTGGGTCTCAGAGAATGTTCCCTCCATCCTCGACGCCTGGTACCCCGGAACTCGGGGCGGATCGGCGGTCGCGAGCCTGCTGTTCGGCGACGCCGCGCCGGCCGGCAAGCTGCCCTTCACCTGGCCTCGCACGGTCGGCCAGGTTCCGATCCACCACGCCGTGACCCGCTCGCACGCACCGGATGACCAGGGCCGCCGCTACTGGGACGAGGAGAGCACCCCGCTCTATCCGTTCGGCCACGGCCTGACCTACACTTCGTTCGCGTACGGCGACGTGACCGTCGGTGCGCAAAGCACGGGGCCGCACGGAACCATCGCCGTCTCCGTCGACGTCACCAACACGGGCGAGCGCGACGGCGTCGAGGTGGTGCAGCTCTACCTGCACCAGCGGTACGGCACGTCGTCGAGGCCGCTGCGGCAGTTGAAGGCGTTCCGTCGCGTCGAGATCGAAGCAGGAGCGACGAAGACGGTCGCATTCGAGGTCGGACCCGATGAGCGCCGATACTGGAGTGCAGCGACGCAGGACTGGGTGCTCGATGCCACGGTCTTCGACGTCTGGGTCGGCGGCGACGCCGGTGCCCGGGCACACGCAGAGTTCACCGTCGCGGCTGACGCCTGACGCGACATCCACCATCACAACGAAGGAGCACTCAGTGTCCAACCCCTCCGTCCAGCTGTACTCGGTGCGCGATGCGATCGACGCCGACCTCGATGGTGCGGTCGCCCGCGTCGCCGAGATCGGGTTCACCAAGGTCGAGCCGTACGCGTTCCACCTGCGCACCGCCGATTACGTGCGCGCGTTCGCGGCGACCGGCCTCACTGCCCCGACGGGACATGCGCCCGTGATCGACTCGGATGACGCGGGCTCGATCTTCGACGCCGCGGCTGAACTGGGCATGACGACGGTCATCGACCCGTTCATCCCGACCGACCGGTGGCAGACCGCCGACGACGTGCACCGCATCGCCGACCGCGTGAACGAGCTCACCGAGCAGGCCAAGGCTCGCGGCCTCGAGTTCGGCTACCACAACCACCAGTGGGAGTTCACGAACAAGGTCGACGGCCGCCCGGTCTACGACCTGTTCATCGAGCTGCTCGGTCCCGACACCGTGCTCGAGGTCGACACCTTCTGGGCGACCGTCGGCGGCGCGGATGCCCCCGCCGTGCTCCGCTCGCTCGGTGACCGCGTGCGCGCCCTGCACATCAAGGACGGCAAGATCACCGACGACATCCTCAACGTGCTGCCCAGCAGCGAGAGCGCGCTGATCGTTCCCGAGGCGCTCAAGGCCGCCTTCGAGAACCAGATGCCTGCCGGACAGGGCGACGTCGACGTGAAGGCGATCCTTCAGGCCGCACCGAACGCGCTGCGAGTCGTCGAGTTCGACGCCTACAAAGGCGACGTCTTCGACGGCATCGCGCAGTCCCTCGCGTGGCTTGCGGAGAACGACGCCTGACGTCCTGACATCTGGCCCGCACCACAGGGCACGAAGCGCCGGGGTTCTCCCTCAAGGAGGCCCCGGCGCTTCACCGTGTTGGGCGGCACATTCGACGATTCAGGCCCGAAGTCGGAATTCGCGCTGCGGATGATTCGCGGTGCGCATCACGCTACAATGACAAAGGTGATCAAGTCCTTCCGGCACAAAGGGCTACGGCTCTTCTTCGAGACCGGAAGCACCGCGGGCGTTCAGGCAGCGCACGCGAAACGGCTTCGGATGCAGTTGGCTGCGCTCGACGCCGCGAATGGCATCGACGAAGTCCCGCAGGCGCCGGGCTGGCGACTGCATCCGTTGAAAGGCGAGATGACAGGGCGGTGGTCCATCACCGTCACAGGGAATTGGAGAATCACGTTCGAGTTCCGGAACGGGGACGCCTACGTGCTGGACTACGAGGACTACCACTGATGGACGAGCTCAACCCCATGTTCAACCCGCCGCACCCGGGCGAGTTCATTACCGAGGTCTACCTCGAGCCGCTCGGTATGAGCGGCCGGGAGCTTGCCGGTCGTCTCGGCGTCGCACCGTCGACGATCATCCGATTGCTCAACGGAACGAGCCATCTCAGTCCGGAGATGGCCGCCCGACTCGCCAAGGCATTCGGCTCGACGCCACGCTTCTGGTTGACGCTCCAGACCAACTACGACCTATGGCGGACCCGCGACGTGGACGTTTCAAGCATTACCCCCATCAACACCGCCGCCTGACTCGACGGCACCGCCGCGACTCAGGTCAGCTTGCGGGTTGGATTCTGCACGGTCGCGGTCGCCGCGTTCGCAAGCGACTCGGTGCCGGCATCCAGGTAGCCGAAGGTCGTCACGTGCTCTCCGTACTTTCTGGCCAGCGCGTCCATCTGGGTGAACTTCGCGTAGGCGGCCGACGTGGGGTCGTTGTTCCAGTTGGAGTGCTTGATCGGCTCGTGGTTCGTGACCGGCAGTCTGCTGCCATTGCCCTCCACGTTCAGAATCGTCGCGCCGAACGACGGTGCACGGGGGTCGCGGCGCGAGGTACGTCCCCACTGCGCTTGGGTGTCGCCCGCCGCCTCGCCTGCGTAGACGTGCTGAGCGTGAAGCGAGCGCACGTTCCTGATGGCCTCCTCGATGCCCGCCGATCCGAGCATGACGAACGCGAAGACGCCGAGGCGAACGGATGCCAGCGCATCCGCCGCCGTCGTGGTGCCGTACGAGTGCGCGATGACGCTCAGATCGACATCCGTCGCTCCGTTCCTCGCCGCGATGAAGCCCTGGATCGCTGACACGAGTCGCGGAGCACCACGCGCGGCGTACTCACCGAGCGTCGCGTCGATGCCGGGAGGCGGCGTGACGTACCCGATCCAGGCCACTACCGACCGGTCCGCCGGGGCACCGGCCTTCCCCTGCTCGTCGTACACGTTCTGCGCAGCCTGCGCCCACAGCTGCATGTCGTCGGAGTACGTGCCCATGCCGGGCACGTCGAACGTGACCTGCGCGGCGGTGTCCGGGTCCCCTACCGCGACCGCCGCGAGGGGGCGCGGGGCCGGCGTGAGCTCAACGAGGTATCTGCGCGTCGACCCTGAGGTCCGAAGCGACGCCTTCACGGCTTTGAGCGCCTTGAGCCGGAACGTCGCGGTCTCGTCGTTCGCACGCGCCGTGACCCGCTTCTTCGCGGCGACCAGCGCGGCCGCGAGATACGCCCGATTCGCCCGGTCGCGCGAGGCGTAGTCGACACCCTCGAGGTTGCCGATCAGCTCGGGCGCCGCACGCACTGCGCTTCGCCGCTCCGCTGGAGTCGCGCTGTGCCAGATCTCGTCGACGTACGAGCTGTCGGAGTTCGCGAGGTCGACAGCGGTCTCCGGATGCTTCTGCAGGTACGCCTGCGCCTGCTTGGGTGTCATCGTCCAGAGCTTCTCGAGCTCGGTGTTCGGCACAGCCCGGGCAGCAAGCGGCGCGATCACGATCGCGACCGCCGCGACAGCGGCGACCGCGACTATGCCGATGGCTCGCCCCCAGCCGATCATGGGGAGATTCTACGGTCAGACATCCACTCAACGAACGACACATTCGTCGCCGTGCCGACCACTGTGCTGCCCCGGCTCCTGCCAGAGTCGTCATCGTGAGGACGCTACTGACCGCAGGCGCCCTCTCCTTGGCCTTCTCGCTCTTCTTGACGCCGTTGTTCATCCGGCTGTTCACGAGGCTGGGGTTCGGGCAGTTCATTCGGGATGACGGCCCTGAGTCGCACCATGCGAAGCGTGGCACTCCGACGATGGGCGGCATCGTCATCATCCTGGCGACGCTGTTCGGGTTCTTCGTCTCTGCTCTCCTGAACGACGGCGACGGCATCTCCGCACCATCCCTGCTCGTGCTGCTGATGCTGGTCGGCATGGGCGCAGTCGGTTTCGTCGACGACTTCCTCAAGGTGCGCAATCAGCGCAGCCTCGGCCTAGGCGGCTGGGCGAAGATCGCGGGGCAGGTGATCGTCGCGACGGTGTATGGCCTGCTCGCACTGCAGTTTCCGAACGCGGACGGCGAAACCCCGGCGTCGATGGCGATCTCGGCCGTGCGCGACATCCCTGTGCTCGATCTGGCGAAGATCGCGACCGCCGTTCCCCTGATCGGGATCGTGCTCTACCTGGCCTGGATCAACCTGCTCGCCGCCGCCGCGACCAACGGGGTGAACCTCGCGGACGGACTCGACGGGCTCGCGACGGGGGCATCCATTCTCGCGATCGGTTCGTACATCTTCATCGGGTTCTGGCAGTTCAACCAGTCCGACTGCACGGGGACGGGCGCCAGGGCCACCTGCTACACGACGGATGACCCGCTCTCGCTCGCCATCGTCGCCGCAGCGATCTGCGGCGGACTCCTCGGCTTCCTTTGGTGGAACACCAGCCCGGCGAAGATCATCATGGGCGACACGGGATCGCTGGGACTCGGCGGCGCCTTGTGCGCCCTCGCGATCGAGACCCGCACGGAACTGCTGCTCCTCCTGATCGGCGGCCTGTTCGTCATCGAGGCGGGCTCGGTGATCATCCAGCGCACCTACTTCAAGGCCACCCGCGGCAGACGCATCTTCTTGATGACCCCGATCCACCACACCTTCGAGCTGATGGGATGGCGCGAGGTGACGATCGTCGTGCGGTTCTGGACCATCGCCGGCCTGCTCGTCGCGCTCGGCCTCGGGGTGTTCTACCTCGAATGGCTGGGCTGACGGCTCGCAACCCCGGTGAGGAACTCCGTCACGATCCGGTCCACCAGGTCTGGCCGCTCCATCATCACCAGATGGCTCGAGCCGGGCACGATGCAGAGCTGCGCCAATGGGATGCCCTCGGCGATGCCGACCGTGTGCTCCGTCGTGATCGAGTCTCGGTCGCCCGCCATCACCAGGGTCGGCGCTGTCACCTGTTGCAGTCGTTCGACCGGGATGAACGGCTCGTCGCGCCACAGTCGGGCGAGCTTCTGCCGAATGACCTCCGCGTGCTCCGGCCCGTCCGGGCTGAGCCGGTCGTAGTCGGCCTGCATCCGCTCCTCGAGCTCGCGCACCAGTGGATCTGCGGGCAGGTGCCCGTCCGCCCCCGACTTGTCGATCGCGTCGTCACCCTCCACGAGCCCCGACGGGTCGAGGTTGGCCCCGACCGCGACGAGGGAGCGCACCCGTCGCGCGTGGTCGATGGCGAGCAGCAGACCGGCGATGCCGCCGTCGCTGAAGCCGAGCAGGTGAGCGTCGTCGAGACCGACGGCATCCATATAGTCGAGGATGTCGCGCACGATCCCGTCGTACGTGATGGGTCCTTCCCGGTCGGCGGTGCGCCCGTGCCCCGGCCGCTCCGGCGCGTAGACGCGGAAGCCCTCCGAGAGGTCCCGGATCTGCGCCCGCATGGTCTCGATGGAACAGTATCCGCCGTGCAGCAGAACCAGAGGCGGGCCATCCCCGGCCACCTCGTGATACACGTCGACCCCCGACACCGTGATGTAGCCCACGATGCCGCCTACTCCGCGCTCGACAGCACGCGCAGCGGCAGCGGATGGTGGCAGGCGACGGCTCTGTCACCCACGTGCTGCAGCACCGGCCGCTCGGTGCGGCAGATCTCGGTCGCGGCGGGGCAGCGCGGGTTGAACGGGCATCCCGTCGGCTTGTTCGCAGGGCTCGGCACGTCGCCGGTGAGCACGATGCGCTCGCGCTCCGGCTCCCCGTCGAGTTGCGGAATGGCCGACAGCAGTGCCGCCGTGTAGTGGTGCGCCGGCGACGCGTACAGCGACTCGGCCTCGGCCAGCTCGACGATCTCGCCCAGGTACATCACGGCGACGCGGTCGGAGATGTGCTCGACGACGCCGAGGTCGTGCGCGATGAACACGTAGGTCAGCCCGAACTCCTCCTGCAGGTCGGAGAGCAGGTTGAGCACCTGCGCCTGTACAGAGACGTCGAGGGCCGAGACCGGCTCGTCGGCGACGAGCACGCTCGGATTCAGAGCGAGCGCCCGCGCGATGCCGATGCGCTGCCGCTGGCCGCCGGAGAACTCGTGAGGGAACCGCTCCGCCATGCTCGCGTCGAATCCCACTCGCTCGAGCAGATCGGCGACGCTGGATCGAATGGCGCGTCGATCGCCCGTCTTGTGGATGCGCAGGGGCTCGGCCACGATGTCAGCGACGCGCATCCTCGGGTTCAGCGACGAATACGGGTCCTGGAACACCATCTGCAGGCGACTGCGCACCGGCCGAAGCTGCCGGCGCGACATCCTGGAGATATCGGTCCCCTCGAACCGGATCGTGCCGCTGGTGACGTCGATCAGCCGAGTGAGGCACTGCCCGAACGTCGACTTTCCGCAGCCGGACTCGCCGACGATGCCGAGCGTCTCGCCCTTCCTGACCTGAAGGCTCACGCCGTCCACCGCAGTGAGGGTTCCCTTCTGCTTGCCGCGCAGGGCGAACTGCTTCACCACTGAATCGGCGGACAGGATGATGTCGTCGCTCATGCGATCTCCTCTCGCAGGGACTGCCTGGCGTCGCCCGGCAGCCAGCACGCATCGAGGTGCTCGGCATCGCCCGCGGTCGCCGTGAGCGGCGGCAGCTCGCTGCACTGCTCCATGGCGAAGCGGCAGCGGGCTCGGAACGGGCATCCCGTCTGATCGTCGTGCGGCCCTGGGGGCAGGCCCGGAATGGTGGACAGCCGCTGTCTGCGCTGCCCAGGCCGGGGTATGGCGCCGAGCAGGCCCCAGGTGTACGGATGCCGGGGCGTGCGCACCACCTGCGACTTGCCACCCAGCTCGACCGCTCGTCCCGCGTACATCACGATGACCCGATCCGCGATCTCGGAGATCACGCCCATGTCGTGCGTGATCATGATGACCGACGACCCGTACCTGGCCTGCAGCTCGCGGATGAGCTCCAGGATCTGCCGCTGCGTCGTCACGTCGAGCGCCGTCGTCGGCTCGTCGGCGATCAGGAGCGACGGATGACACGCCAGCGACATCGCGATCATCACCCGCTGCCGCATGCCGCCGGAGAACTCGTGCGGGTACGACTTCGCGCGCCGTGCGGCGTCGGGGATGCCCACCTCGTCGAGCAACTCGACGGCGCGCTTCCACGCGGCCTGCGACGACACGTTCTCGTGCGTGCGGATCTGCTCGACGATCTGCCATCCCACCGTGTACACCGGCGTCAGCGCGGTCATCGGGTCTTGGAAGATCATCGCGATGCTGCTGCCCCGCAGCCGGTTCAGCTTCGGGAGGGGCATCCCGATCAGCTCGGTGCCCTCGAACCTGGCCGACCCGGTGACCGAGGCGTTCGGGTTGTCGAGCAGTCCCATCATCGAGTACATCGCCATCGACTTGCCGGAGCCCGACTCGCCGACGATGCCGAGCACCTCGCCGCGACCGACCGAGAACGAGAGCCCGTTGACGGCGTTCACGACACCGTCCCTGGTGCGGAAGGCGACCCGCAGGTCATCCACCTCGAGCAACGGGGTCATGGCTTCCCTCTCGCGTTCAGGCACGGCGCACCCTCGGGTCGATCACGGCGTAGAGCAGGTCGACAACGGCGTTCGCGGCCACGACGAAGAACGCCGCGTAGAGCACGCACGCCATGATCACGGGCAGGTCGAGGTTCTGCAGCGAGTCCCAGGTGAGCTTGCCGACGCCGGGCAGGCCGAAGACCACCTCGGTGAGCAGCGCGGCACCGCCGACCAGCGACCCGAGGTCGAGCCCGAAGAGCGACACGACGGGGGAGAGCGAGCCGCGCAGCGCGTGCCGCAGCAGGATGCGCCGCTCGGAGAGCCCCTTCGCTCTGCCCGTTCTCACGTAGTCCTCGCCCATCGCCGTGACGAGCTCGGCGCGAAGGACGCGGGCGTAGATGCCGCCGTAGAGCAGCGCGAGGGTCATCCAGGGCAGCAGCAGGTGCAACGCCCACTGCCCGGGGTCCTGAGAGAACGGCACGTAGCCGAGCGGAGGCACCCACGAGAAGACCGAGTCGTGGAGCCGGTCCTGGGTGACGAGGTTGACCACCTCGCCCACCCAGTACGCCGGGAGCGAGACCGCCGCGATGCCGATGATCATGATGACCGGGTCGACGACGCTGCCCCGGAAACGCGTGGCGAGCAGGCCTCCGCCCAGGCCGAGCAGAATCCAGATGATCGCGGCCCCGAGTACGAGAGACAGAGTGACGGGCGCGGCTGCCATGATCTGCGGCACGACGCGGTCGCCGATGTTCACGTACGACGTGAGGTCCCTCGTGACGAAGAGGTGATCCATCATCAGCACGTAGCGCACAGGCAAGGGCTGGTCGAAGCCGAACGCGTGCTTCACCTGGGCGAGCACCTCGGGGGATGCCCCGCGACCGGCCAGCCGCGCTGCAGGGTCGACCCCCGGCGTGGCGAAGAAGATCAGGAACACCACGACACTGATGGCGAACATGACGAGAACGGCTGAGCCGAGCCGCTTGGCGACGAACAGCATCAGGCGGCACCTCGCAGCTTCGCCTTCGGATCGAGCGCATCGCGCACGGCGTCGCCCAGCAGGTTGAGGGCCACCGCCGTGATGACGAGCATGATGCCGGGTGCGAGCGCGACCGTCGGCCGCGTGTACAGCAGGTCGAGGCCGTCGTTGATGATCGTTCCCCAGCTGGCGTTCGGCGGCTGCACGCCGATCGAGAGGAACGACAGTGCGGCCTCGGTGAGCATGTTGAGCGCCGCCATCAGCGGGATGAATACGATCACGGTCGGCAGCACGTTGCGCAGGATCTCGCGACGCAGGATGCGCCAGTCACTCGCTCCCAGCCCGATGGCGGCCTTCACGAACTCACGGTTCCTCAGCGAGAGCACGTGACCGCGAATGGGACGCGCGACGTACGGCACGTAGATGAGCGCGATGATCATGATCGGCAGCAGAAGGTTCGACGGACCGATCACGATCGGGCCCAGCTTCAGGCCGCCGGTGAGCAGCACGACGGAGAGCGAGATCGCGAGCAGGTAGACCGGGAACGCCCACACGATGTCCATCAGCCGCGAGAGCACCCAGTCGATCGGACCGCCGAAGTAGCCGGCGACGATGCCCACCAGGGCGCCGAGCGCGCAGCAGATCACCGCGGAGGAGAACCCGATCAGCAGGGTCGTTCGGCCGCCGAAGAGCAGTCGGGCGAAGACATCCCTGCCCTGGCTGTCGGCTCCGAGGAAGAAGCCGCCGAGATTCCAGGTCGGCCCGATCGGCTCGACGCCGAGACCCAGCCCCTTCGTCTGCTGTTGAAGGATGGCGACCTTCTGACCGTCGATCACCGTGGTGCCGTTGACGTTCGACTGGAACGGATCGGTGTGCGCGATGAGCTGTGCGTAGAGCGGCGCGAGAAGGCAGAGCGCGATGATGACGACCAGCACGATGGCCGACCCGATGGCGACCGGGTTGTGCGCGATCTGGGTGAAGGCGACGCGCCACGGCCCGGCCGACCGTCGCGATCGTGGCGTCCCGCGTTCCGACGCCGCGATCGCGACGCTCACTTCAGCCACAGCTGGTCCACGAGCATGTAGTACTGGTCGCTGAACTGGTAGTTCGAGACCCGGTTCGAGGTGAAGTCGATCAGCTTCGGGTTGAACAGCGGCACGAGCGGCGACTCGGTCATGTACGCCTTGTCGATGTCGCCCCAGCTCGCGTTGGCCGCCGTCGGATCGGTCAGACCCTCGTTGTCCGCCTTCGTCATCTGAGCGTCGAGGCCGGGGTTGCAGTAGCCCGAGATGTTGATGGAACTGTCGCTGTTCGGGTGGAACGACGCGCACGACAGCAGCACCTGCAAGAAGTCGGACGCCGCCGGGTAGTCCTGGTACCACTGCGTGAGGCTCAACTGAACGTGGTTGCCGGTGTTCTGGATGTAGTTGTACTGGATGTTGTTCGACAGCGCCTTGAGGGTCGCCTTGTAGCCGAGCTGGTTCAGCAGGCTCACCAGGTAGAGCCCGATGCCCTTGTTGACGCTGTCGTTCTGCACCACAACGCCGACGGACTGCCCCGCCGTGCCGGACTGCTGCACGAGCTGCTTGGCCTTGTCGACGTCGGGCGCCGTCCAGGTCGTTCCTCCGCCCTTCGTGTAGTCGCAGAAGTCGGTGTGGCCTGGGAAGTCTGGGGGAAGGATGGTGCACGCGGGCGCCGCGAGCGAGGTGCCGCCGTACAGCTTCACCATCGCCGAACGGTCGACCGCCCAGTTGATGGCCTGGCGGGCCTTCTCGTTGTTGAACGGTGCGATGTTGGAGTTGAGAGCGACGTACCACATGGCCGTCAGCGGAGACACGTGGGCCTGCGACGCGTACTTCGACGAGATCTCACCGAGGCGGTCAGCAGGCGGTGTGTCGTACATCCAGTCCGCCTGCCCGTTCTCGACGGCCGTCACCTCGGCCTCGGCCGTCAGACCGAAGGTCTCGTCGATCTCGTCCGGATACCCGACGGGCGCCGCCTGCGGCGACCACGACGTGAAGTACTTGTTGCGCTTCATCACGAGTGCCTTGTTCGGCGAATAGCTCGCGAAGTAGTACGGGCCGGTCGTGGGGATCGGTGTCGTCCCCTCGTCCTTGCCCGGCGTTCCGGCCGGCAGCACCGAGGCGAACGGCATGGCGACCTGCGCAGCGAACTCCGGGTCGGACTGCGTGAGGTTGAACGTGATCGTGTTCGTCGAGGCGTCGGCGACGACTCCTCCGTCGAGCGTGCACGATGCCGGAGTCTTGAGGCAGGCGTCGGCACCGACGATCACGTTGTACCAGGACCCGGCGTTCGGGCTCGAGACCTTGAACAGGCGCTGGAACGAGTCGACGACATCCGCCGTCGTCACGGTCTTGCCGTTGGAGAACTTGATGCCCTTGCGCAGCTGGAACGTGTAGGTCTTGCCGTCCGACGACACCTTCGGCAGCGCGGTCGCGAGGTCGGGCACGATGTCCTCCGACTTCTTGCCGCCGACCCTGGCGTAGGTGAGCAGGCCATCGTAGGTGCCCTGGTACAGCTGCCAGTACTGCAACGTGTAGTTCACCTGCGGGTCGAGCGTGCCGCCGGCGGACTGAGCCACCAGGTACAGGGTGCCGCCCGTGTGCTGTCCGCCCGAGCCGGCGTTGGTGTCCGTGCTCGAATCACTGCTGCACGCCGCCAGGGCAAGGAGGGATGTCGCCGCGACGACGGAGACCAGGTACTTGGTGAGGGTTCGCATTGCATTCTTCCCGTCGGGATGGTGGGGCATACGGAGAGGGGATGGCAGCCGCGCTCAGACCCTGATGCGCGAGGTCCAGCGCACCGGGGGATCGATGAGGGCCGAGCGGGCCGAGCCGGCGGTGGCGCCGGGGGAGAAGGAGACCTGGCGGCCGCCGAGGTCGACGGCGACGCAGCTCGATGCCGTGAGGCACGTCACCGACTCGAGCCCTCTTCCGCTCGGGTCGATCGTCACGGTCCCTCCCGTCGCTCCCGTCGCCGGGTCGAAGGCGACGGCGTTGCCACTGAGGTCGACGGCGACGCAATGGTCGGCATCCGCGCAGGCTACGGACTTCATCACACCGAGTCCAGCGGGCAGCGCGTCACCCTCGAGAGCGACGGGTCCACCGCCGACCACTGTGCCGGATGCCGGTGCGAATGTCACCTCGTTGCCTGCGCCGTCGACCACCGTGCACTGGCCGAGCGTCGGGCATGCGACCGCGGAGACGCCGTTCACGGTGTCGGGGTCGAGCGTCGTGACCCCTGCCGGACCGACCGCACCCGTCGTCGGATCGAAGGTGACCTCGGTGTCGCCGTTGTTGCCGCCACCGCCGGCCGCCGTGCACTGGGTGGCAGAGGAGCACGCCACCGCGGCGAGGTAGGTGTACGGATCGACGGATGACCCGTGGCCGATCATCCTTCCCGTCGACGGGTTGAACGTGATCTCGACGCCCTTGCCGTCCACGACGGTGCACTGGCGCGCGCTGACGCAGTCGATCGCTGTCGGCCGGCCGTTCGGGTCGACCGTGAGCCGCGTGACGTGACCCTTTCCTGATGCTGCGAAGGTGAACGCGACGCCGCGCCCGTCGATCGCCGTGCACTGTGCGGAGCCCGTCGGGCAGGAGACGGATGCCAGCGACTGCCCGTTGTCGAGGTTCAGCCGCTTCGCCCTGGCGGGATGCGCCGGGTCGAAGGTCACCGCTGCACCGAACTCGTCGACGCCGACGCAGCTGCCGGCGGTCGCGCACGACACCGAGGTCAGGTTCGCGGGCACTGTGGTGCTGGAGTGCGTGTCGGATGCCCCGTCGACCTTTCCGGATGAGCCGCCGTTGTTCTGGGCGTGGCCGTTGCCGCTCTGGCCCTGGCCGTTCTGGCCCTGGCCGTTCTGGCCCAGGCCCTGCCCGCCGGACCCGACTCCGTGCGTCGAGCCCTTCGCGGGGGTGATGCGGTACATCACGGTCTCGGTGGGCGCCACGGTTGCGGAGATCGTCCCGGTCGAGGTCGTCGTCGCCCCGCTCCAGAGGTCCTGCACGCTGTAGCTCGAGGCGGTTGGCAGACCGAGGTCTGCTGCCGTTGCCGACATCGTCGCGGCATCCGTGGTGCTCTCGTTGAACATCGTCACTGCGACGTCGCCGTTCTTCAGCTGCCTGGTCATCGTCAGGTGCGTTCCGTCGAAGGTGCCGACGATGTGCGCCGGCGCACCGAGGGCATCCTGGTCGACCGCGATAACGCGCTTGTTGCCAAAGACCGACACCGCGAGGTCGAGCTGCGCCTTGGTCGCCGGAGTGGTGTCGGGACCGCAGTTGCCAGGGCAGAGGTTGGTCGACATGAGCAATGGCTCGGCCATCTCGGAGAACATCGACATCTCAGAGCGGTCCTCCGCGGGAGTGAGTGAGCCGTTGCCGACCTCCATCGCGTCGGGGTCGACCCAGTGGCCGGGCCCGGTCAGCGACTCGTAGGTCTGCGCGTCGGCGTTGACGATGCCGACGACGCTGCCCGCTGCGTGCTTGCCGGTCGCGGTGAAGTTCGCGTTGGCGTCACCCGTCGGACGGTCGAGGTCGCCGAGAGCGAGACCCCAGGTCTGCGAGTCGATGGTGCCCGCGCCCGCGATGCTCACGGTGATCGGCCGCTTCTGTGCGCGGATCGCGTTCACCAGGGCCGTGTACATCCTGATCTGGGTCTGCTCCTGGTTCGTGTCGTACGCCGGGTTCGTCGAGAACGTCGGGCCACCGAATCCCTGGTTTCCCGGTGCCGCGTCGATGCCGGTGTATCCGGTCGGCGCGTTGCTCGCGGGCGGCACCAACGTGTCGCCGCAGCCCCAGTCGAGCTTCACGTAGTCCGCGCCCCACGACGCGAGAGTCGCGGCGTCCGTGCTGTCGAAGCCATAGCTGCCGGGGATCTCCTCGCAGTTCCAGTTGTTGCCTGCATCGAGGTAGACGCCGAGCTTGAGTCCTATGGAGTGCAGGTCGTTTGCGACGAGTGCGAACCCGTCGTTGGCGCATGGCGTGCTGGGCGGAAAGTCGTAGGAGTTCACGTAGAGCTCGCCATCCGGCAGCCTGCCGTTGATCGCCCCACAGGTCTCGGCGTTCTGCGCGGTCGGCGCCGAGATGCCGTAGGTGTTCGGGCTGCCCAGGCTCTCGAGGTCGTCGTAGCAACCGTCGCTGTTCACGTAGGTGTAGCCGTCGGCTTCGAGACCCGAGTCGTGGATGAACCTCCCGACGGCCTCCATGTTATGGGCGCCGTTGTCGCACGCGTAGGCGTTGTAGCTGTTCCACCCCATCGGCGGTGTGGCGTCGGAGGTCTGCTTCGTCGACGTCGCGGCAAGGGCTGCCCGGTGCGTCGCAGAGCTCGCGGCAGCGTCGCCCGATCCGGTCGCTGTTGCAGCTGCGGCCGGCGCGGCGGTGCCCCATGCAGCGACGGCCGCGAGGGCGGCGGCGAACAGCACGCTCAGTGTCGTGGATTTACGCATCTTCGGGTTCCCGTCTCCTCATCCTTGAGGGAGCACGTACATACGGCGAGTGACTCTCGCCAAATGTGTACGTTCACACGGTAGGCGCACTCATTCGATTTGTCCAGCGGCACTTGGTCTCGAATTCCCCTGATTCAGCGGATAGAATGGAAATCAGCATCATCGTTCGGCGAAAGGAAACGTTCACTCATGGGGAATCGACCCATCGCCGGGCATCCAACGCCCCGCTGCGCTCTACCATCGAGCCGGGGGTGACGCATGACGACCAGCAAGGGCGCTGAGCCCGCGACGACCCGCGCCAAAGATGTCTCGGCCCGAGCGGGCAGGCCGCCGTCGATCGTCGACGTGGCCGCCCTCGCGAACGTGTCGTACCAGACCGTCTCTCGGGTGCTCAACGGGCATCCGAGCGTGCGTCCGGCAACCAGGCTGGCCGTGCTCGGCGCGGTCGACGAGCTCGGGTACCGCCCCAGCAACGCGGCACGCACCCTGGTGACCGGCCGGTCGCGCACCCTCGGCGTGCTCGTGCTCGACGTCGCCGACAGCGAGGGCCTGACCCCCTTGTACGGCATCGAGCACAGCGCCCGCGAGCTCGGATACTTCGTCGGCATCGGCGCCGTGGATGCCGTCGACCGCACGTCCGTGCAGGCGACCGTCGGCCGTCTCGCCGAGCAGTCGATCGCTGGTCTGCTCGTGATCGCCCCGATCGATGCGACGGCCGATGCCCTGGCATCCGTCCCCCCGCACCTCCCGGTCGTCGCCATCGAGGGCGGCGGCGGAGACTTCTCCACGGTGGGCATCGACCAGTTCGCCGGGGCCCGCACGGCGACCGAGCACCTGCTAGGGCTCGGCCACGAGACGGTGTTCCACGTGCGCGGGCCCGCGGAGTGGATGCAGACCCAGGACCGCCTCGCCGGATGGCGCGCAGCGCTGGAGGCCGCCGGCGCCGAAGTACCGATGCCGATGGTCGGCGACTGGACGGCGAAATCCGGATACGAAGCCGGCCAGGTGCTCGCGCGCATCCCCGACCTGACGGCCGTCTTCGCCAGCAACGACCAGATGGCGCTCGGCCTGATGCTCGCCTTCAGCGAGCGAGGGCTCTCGGTGCCGAACGACGTGAGCGTTGTCGGATTCGACGACGGGGATGACGCCCCGTACTACAACCCGCCTCTGACCACGGTGCAGCAGGACTTCCGCTCCGTCGGCCGCCGTGCCATCGAGCTTCTGGTCGCCCGCGTCGAGGGCGGCGAGGAGCAGACCGAGCACGCGCTGCTCGACCCCGCCTTCGTCATCCGCAAGAGCACGGCCCCCCGCCGCTGACCCCGCACCCGCCCGCGCCGACCCCGCCACCCACCACCCGCTCCGCCGACCTCCACCCGCCCCCGAAAACAGGAGTGGTCGCGCTCTCGCGCCGAATACCGCAGAAAACCTCCGGTTTTCGCCGCATCCTCCGGTTCTCGCAACGGGTCCGTGCCACGTGGGACGACGGAGCGGGTTGGTGCCGAGCGGGACGGACAGCCCCGGGGGATGTCCCTACCGCACCCCGCCGCTGGCGAGGAACGCGGCGACGGGCAGGGTGGCGGCGCCGAGCGCGACGGCATCCGTGCCGAGCTGCGCCCGCACGACCTCGAGCCGCTCGAACGGGCGCGCGAGCGCGTTCAGGCCGGCGGCGTCGCGGATGCGCGGCAGCACCGCGTCGGGGAGCGCGTGTCCCAGCCATCCTCCGATCACGATCCGCTCCGGTGTGAAGAGGTTGACGAGGTTGCCCAGGCCGACGCCCAGGTACTCCACCAACTCATCGATCACGCAGGTCGCGGCATCGTCGTCGTCGGCCGACAGGATGGCCGCCATCCGCTCCTCGACCTCGCGCGGATTCCCCGCGCCGCGCTGCTTGAGCTGGTCGTACCGGCAGACGAGCGCGTCGGCTCCCGCGTAGGCCTCCAGGCATCCCTTCGCGCCGCACACGCACACGCGACCGCCGGCCACCACCTTCGTGTGCCCGAGCTCTGCCGCGATCGTGCCAGAGCCACGGCCGGGACCGGAGAGGATGCTCGCACCGACGCCTGCGCCGAGCAGCACGATGATCGTGTCGTCCTGTTCGCGGGCCGCGCCGAACCAGCGCTCGGCCTGTCCGAGGGTGTTCGCGCCGTTGTCGACCGTGATGGGCAGGGACGTGCGTTCGCGCAGCATGCGCTCCATCTGCACGACACCCCAGCCCATGCTCTGGTCGTAGACGATGGCGCCGTCATCCTGTCCGTCCACCACGTCCTGCTCGACGAGCCCCGGAACGCCGACACCCACCCCGAGCACGTTCGCCTCGTCGATGCCTGCCTCGGCGACGACGGCCTCGATGCCCTCGATCACCCTGTCGACGACTTCAGCGGGGTCGAGCCTCATGCGCCGGGTGAGGGACCTGTGGGATGCCAGCGCCTGCATTCCCAGATCGAACAGCTCCACCATCACGGCGGTCTCGCCGACGTCGACGCCGATCACGTAGCCGTGATCCGGCCTGACGTGGAACAGCCCGCGCGGGCGCCCGCCGTTGGACCCCTCAGAGCCGACCTCCACGATCGCGCCGGTGCGCAGCAGGTCGCCGACCACGTTCGACACGGTGGCGAGGCTGACGCCGGAGGCCGACGCCAGCTCCTGGTAGGTGAGTGGGCCGTGCAGGTAGAGCTCCCTGAGCGTGCGCGACCTGTTCCTCGTGCGCAGGTCGCGCACCGTCGTGGAGCGAACAGTCTGCATCGACCCATGCTAAGCGAACGTCTAGAGGGAGTAAGTGCGTGCTGTTCCCCGCGATGCCCTAGGGTGTGCGCATGACCGACCACGTGACCGCGACCGACGTCGCCCTGATTCCCCGCAGCACGGGCTTCGGCCGAGTGCTCGCCTGGGGTTCGTGGGACTGGGGCTCTGCTGCGTTCAACGCGGTCGCGACCACGTTCGTGTTCACCGTGTATCTCACCGGAAAGTCGTTCGGCGACCCGGCGAACCTCTCGGCGCAGCTCGGCCTGGCGATCACGCTCGCCGGCCTCGTCGTGCTGGTGCTGGCACCGGTTCTCGGCCAGCGCACCGACACCACGGGCCACCGCAAGCTGTGGCTGGGCGTGAACACCGCCGTCGTCGTGGTCTGCCTCGCCCTGATGTTCTTCGTCAGGGCCGCGCCGCAGTTCGCGCTGTTCGGCATGGGGCTGGTGGCCGTCGGCACGGTCTTCTACGAGATCGCCAGCGTCAACTACAACGGCATGCTGCGTCAGGTCTCCACCTCGAAGAACATCGGCAAGGTGAGCGGCCTCGGCTGGGGCATGGGCTACGTCGGCGGCATCGTGCTGCTGCTCATCGTCTACTTCGGATTCATCAGCCCGGATGTCGGGTGGTTCGGCGTCACGAGTGCAGACGGCCTCTCGGTGCGCGTCTCGATGCTGATCGCCGCGATCTGGTTCGCGGTATTCGCTCTTCCTGTGCTCTTCGCCGTGCCGGAGAACACGGCACTGGAGTCCGTCGGACGCCCGAAGGTGGGCTTCTTCCGCTCGTACGCGGTGCTCGGCAGGGACATCGCCAGGCTCTGGAAGTCGAGCAGGCAGACCGTCTACTTCCTGGTCGCCAGCGCGGTCTTCCGCGACGGTCTGACCGGGGTGTTCACGTTCGGCGGCGTGCTCGCCGCCGGCACCTTCGGGTTCTCGGCCGGCGAGGTGATCATCTTCGCCATCGCCGCGAACGTGGTCGCCGGCATCTCCACCATCGCGGTCGGCGCGCTCGACGATCGCCTCGGCGCCAAGCCCGTCATCGTGACGTCCCTCATCGGCCTCGTCGTGTGCGGCACGCTCGTGTTCCTGCTGCACGCCAACGGGCAGATCGTGTTCTGGACACTCGGCCTCGCCCTCTGCCTCTTCGTCGGTCCAGCACAGTCGTGCAGCCGTACCTTCCTCGGCCGACTCATCCCGCCTGGCCGCGAGGGTGAGATCTACGGGCTCTACGCGACGACCGGACGGGCGGCGACGTTCATCGCTCCTGCGATGTTCACGCTCTTCATCGCGATCGGCGGCGCGCAGTACTGGGGCGTCCTCGGCATCGTGCTCGTGATCTTCGTCGGCCTTCTGCTGCTCCTTCCGGTGAAGACGCAGCCCCGAACCCCCTGAGCCGGCTCAGTCCAGCCGCAGCCAGTCGCCGCCCGCGTGCAGGGAGTCCCGCGCGGCGAGCGCGACCCTGAGTGCGACGATCGCGTCGGCCGTCGGCGCCACGGTCGACGCCGAGGGGGATGCCACGCACTCCAGAAAGTGTGCGGCCTGCGTCGCGTAGGGGTCGCGGGCATCCGCCTCGTGTCCGTCCCGGTCCTCCACGCTCACTCCGTCCGTGCCCCGCAACAGGTACGCGTCGGTCGCGTGCTGCCCGCCGGTGTGACGGTGCTCGACGAGCCCCGCGTCGCCGAGCACACGGATCGACGTGGCGAAAGGGGTGTGCGCAGGCATCCGTGCGTGGCTCAGCACCTGGGCGAGGCCGCCGCCGGCGTACTCGACGGTGGTCTCGACCGGGCCGAGGGCATCCGTCGCCGTCGCCCGCACCGCGATCGGCTCGCCCAGCAAGAGATTCGCCTGGTCGAGATCGTGGATGCCCAGGTCGACCGCAACCCCGCCGGAGCGGTCCTCCTCGTACCACCACGGCGTGTCGGGTGGGGCGATGGCGCGCTCGGCGCGCACGTGCAGTGGATGCCCGACATGGCCATCCGCCACCGCCTGGCGAACTCGCGCGTACCCGTCGAAGAACCGCACGACGTGCGCCACCATCAGCACGCCGTCGCTCCCCTCGGCCTCTCGTGCGATGGCCTGAGCGTTATCGATGGTGAGTGCTATCGGCTTCTCCAGCAGCACGTGCTTGCCCGCGCGAAGGGCCGCGATCGCGAACTCGCGGTGAGTGGGCGTCGGCGTGCAGATCGTGACGATGTCGACGGTCGGGTCGGCGAGCACTGTCGCGTAGTCGGTGACGGTGACGGCGTGCGGGGCATCCGCGAGCCTGGCGTCCGGTCGACGCGAGACGAGGTGCGACACCTCAGCGCCGACCTCGCGCCAGGCGGCGGCGTGCGCCGCGCCGATCGTGCCCGGTCCGACGATGGCGACGGTCACCGCAGCCTGGCGCCCTCGAGGTGCTCGACCAGCTTCCATGAGGCGCCCTCGTCGTCGCTGACCCAGCCGTCCCATTCGTAGGACTCGTCGGTGATCGAGCTGAAGTTCCAGCGGATGGGCCTGCCGTCGTTCTGCGACCCGTCTTCGCGGATGCCGTCACGCCAGCCCTGCGCGACGAGGTTCGCGTATTGGTTCGTCGTCGGGGAGAAGTAGCTCACCCGCACGAGCCCGGCCGCAGGGTCGTGCACCCGCAGCGCGATCGCCGCGGTCACGGGCCCTTCTGCGGTGTCGACGACCTCGAGGTCTTCGACCGCACGGCCGTCCATCACCCACTGCACGATCCACGTGAAGTCGCGGTCGAACCACTCACCGGTCGACTCGTCGAGCCGGGTACCGTGCACGGTCCACGATCCGACGAGCTGGCCGAATCGCGTCATCCGCTTCGGATGCTCCCGCGATGGTCCCGCGCTGATGAGAGCGTCGGCGAACTGCGGGCTGCCGTGCGGGTCATCCGTCATGACGTCATCCCCTCGAAGGGCTCGCCGCGGCCGGTTCGCCAGCGGTCGAGCCGCTGACGTCGGTGCGGTGGAAGTTCAGGAAGGACCTGGATGCGGTCGGTCCCCGTTGCCCCTGATACCGCGAGCTGTATGCGGCGGAGCCGTAGGGCTTCTCGGCGGGCGACGACAGCCTGAAGAAGCACATCTGGCCGATCTTCATACCGGGCCAGAGCTTGATCGGCAGGGTCGCGACATTGCTCAGCTCGAGCGTGACGTGGCCGGTGAAGCCGGGATCGATGAACCCTGCGGTCGAGTGCGTCAGAAGACCGAGGCGCCCGAGGGAGCTCTTGCCCTCCAGCCGCGCCGCGATGTCGTCGGGCAGGGTAACGCGCTCGAAGGTCGACCCGAGCGCGAACTCGCCAGGGTGCAGGATGAACGGCTGGTCGCCATCCACCTCGACGAGGTGGGTGAGCTCCGGCTGGTCCTGCGCGGGATCGATGAACGCGTATTTGTGGTTGTCGAACAGCCTGAAGAAGCGGTCGAGACGCACGTCGATGCTCGACGGCTGGATCATCTCGGGCTCGTAAGGCTCCAGCGCGATGCGCCCTACGCCGAGTTCGGCCGTGATGTCGCGATCAGAGAGCAGCACGTTGCCAGACTATCCGACCCCCATCCGGGCCGTCTCGCCCGTGTCGAGGCCCGGCGGCGATACGCTCACCTCAGTCCGAAGTCACGCACTGGTCACGTCAAGGGGGACGCATGTATTGGGTGATGGTCATCGGTCTCATGCTCGTGCTGCCGATCGCGTCGGTACTGATCGAGGGGTTCGCCTCGGGATGGACGCCGGACGCCCTCGCCTTGATCGGCAAGTGGTTCGTGTTCTGGGCGATGGGAGTGCGGCTCTTCCTCGCCGGGGTGAGCCAGATCGTGCGCCCGTCGTTCACAGCGCAGAACATCCTGGGGAACGAGGCGAACGAGGGCACGAATCACGTCGTTCAGGAGCTCGGATTCGCCAACCTGGCGTTCGGCGTGGTGGGCATCGTCGCACCGTGGGCCGGCGGCACGACGCACGGCGGCTGGACGGCCGCAGCCGCCCTGGCGGGCGGGGTGTTCCTGTTCGCCGCCGGCATCCGCCACATCTTCAAGCAGGGCAAGGGCAGCAAGGAATGGGTGGCCTGCATCACCGACCTTCTCGTCGGGGCCCTGCTGCTGGTGTTCGCGATCACGAGCCTTGTGAGCTGAAGGCCTTCTGCAGTTCGGAGAGCGCGGCGTCGACCACCTCGGCGGGCGGTCGCTCGTCGCCTGCTGAGGCCCACCAGACGAGCGCCGAGAACGAGGCCGCCGAGACGGCATCCGTCAGCACGTGGGCGCGCAGCGACCCGGGTTCGAGGCCCTCGCGCTGGGCGATGAACGACAGCAGCAGCGCGCGTTGCTCATCCAGCTGTCCGCGCACCGTCTCGTAGAGCGCAGGATGCCCCTGGATGAGCAACAACCGGCGACGCGTCGCCTCCCACTGCTCCACCGGAAAGTCCAGCGCCCTCGCGTACGCCGTCCGCACGGCGTCGATCGTCGTGGCGTCGTCCGGGGTCTCCGCGAGGCCGGCGCGGATGTCGGTCTGCGCCTCGGCCGCGCCCGACCACACGAGGTCGGCCTTGCGCGGAAAGTAGCGGAACACGGTGCGACGACTCACTCCGGTGGCCCGAGCGACGTCATCCATCGACACGGCAGCGTAGCCGCGCTCGTCGAACAGCCGGAGCGCTGCCAGCGCGATCTGGTCTGGCTGCACTTCGACGGGACGCCCGCGCCGCGAGGCGACCTCGTTGGGCGTCGAAGCCGGTACGGGTGCCGCTGAGCGTTCCATCACGACAGTCTAGGCTCGCACAACCATTTATGGCACTGAGTGTTACAATTGCATCGAACGTTCGACCAATGAGAACGAACGAGGCGCGGCGCACGGGATGTGCGAGCGCACGACAGATGAAGGAGTCGTTGATGGCAGAGGTTTCGGCCCGGTTCTCGGGCAAGACGATCATCGTGACGGGTGCGGGCAGCGGCATCGGAAAGGCGACGGCGACCCGGCTTGCGCGCGAGGGCGCTCGAGTGATCGGCACCGACGTGGTGGCCGACCGTCTCACTGACCTCGAAAAGGAGCTGAGCGACTTCGACGTCACGACGGTGACGGGTGACGTCGCATCCGCCGAGACGATCGACGCGATCATCGCTGCGGCAGGCGACACGATCGACGGACTCGCCAACGTCGCGGGCATCATGGACGCCTTCCTCCCGCCGGCCGAGGTCGACGACGCCACCTGGGAGCGGGTGCTGAACGTCAACCTGACCGGCCCGATGCGCCTCGCTCGCGCCGTGCTTCCCCGCATGCTGGATGCCGGCAAGGGCGCCATCGTCAACGTCGCATCGGAAGCCGCGCTGAAGGCATCAGCCGCAGGCGTCTCGTACACCGCATCGAAGCACGGGGTCGTCGGCCTCACGAAGTCGATCGCCTTCTTCTACGGCAAGCAGGGCATCCGTGCGAATGCGGTCGCTCCCGGCGCCGTGATGACGAACATCGAGGCGCCGTTCAAGTCGGAGTTCGCAGCTGGTGTCGTCGGGCCGATCATGCAGACGAACATCCCCGGCGCCGCTCAGCCCGAGGAGCTCGCCGCCGCGATCACCTGGCTGTTGAGCGACGACTCGGCGAACGTCAACGGCGCCATCCTCCCGAGCGACGGCGGCTGGTCGGTCGTCTGACGCTCCTCAACGGGCCGACGACGCCGAAGCTCGTACCTCGTCACACCGACATGGTGAACGCGGTGATACCCGTCATCGTGAGACGAACGTCGTCGTCGGCCTCGACGATCGTGAGCAGCACGTTGTCGCACCGCCTGCACCGCGCAACGTACCAGCCGCCGTCGGAATAGACCACGGCCTGCGCGAGGGCTGCGACGTCGCCGCAGTGCACGCACCGGCCGCGGGCCGACGTCGCATCCCCGGTCATCACCTGAGACATCGGACCGGCGAGCACGTTGCCATCGAGCTTCTGCATCACGAACCTCCGAACCGCTCGGCACGCACATCGTCGACCTCGTGCCCGAGTTCCTGCAACCAGCCGAGCACGCGCTCGACGAACGGTGTCGATCCGCACACATAGACCAACGGATTCTGCTCAGGCGGCAGAACGAGGTCTGCGAGGAGTTCCCGCGTCAGTCGACCCGTCGGTCGTGCTGCGTCGTCTGGCGCACGCCGGGAGAACACGTAGTCGACGCGCACGCCCGTCGGACCGGTATCGGCCGCCGCCTGTTCGAGCTCCGTGCGGAAGAACACATCGTCGGGAGTGCGCACCGCGTACAGCAGTCGGATGGGCGTGACATCCGACGCTGCTCGGTGCGCGCGCACGATCGCTGCGAGAGGCACCACGCCGGAGCCGCCCGCGATGAGCTGAACGGGTCGGTGCGCGGAATCGGGCTTCCACACGAACCAGCCGCCGAGCGGTCCGCGCACCTCCAGCTGATCGCCGACCATCAGGTCATCCACGAGAAAGGGCGACACCTCACCGGTGGCGACCCGGTCTACGGCGAGTTCGATCGACGGCGCGTCTCCCGACGAGCCGATCGAGTACGACCGGCTCGCCTGGTAACCATCTTCGCCGGTGAGCCGGATGTCGACGTGCTGCCCGGCCGTGTTACCGGGCCAGTCAGCGACGTCGAGGACGATCCGCCGCGCGTTCGGCGTCTCTGGACGGGTTGCAGACACGGTGGCGACGTGCCACGACGCGTGCGCGATCACGAATAGCGCTCTTCGTTCCAGGGATCACCGTGCAGGCTGTAGCCGCGTTCCTCCCAGAATCCGGGCTGGTTCCTCGGGATCATCTCGAGCCCATTCACCCACTTGGCACTCTTCCAGAAGTACAGGTGCGGAACCACCAGACGAGCTGGGCCGCCGTGCTCCGCCTCGAGCGGCTTGCCGTCTGCCTCGAAGGCGATCCAGGCCTTTCCGTCCAGCAGCTCATCGAGCGGAACGTTGGTGGTGTATCCGCCATAGCTGTGCGCCATGACGTAGTCGTACGAGGTGTCGACGTGCTCGAAGACCGTGTCCAGTGGCACGCCGCGCCACGACATCCCGAGCCTCGACCAGTGCGTCACGCAGTGGATGTCGACCGTGAAGTCTTCGAGCCCGAGTGCACGAAACGAGTCCCAGTCCCACCGAGTGGTCTTGCCGCCTTCCGTCGTGACCGTGAACTCCCAGATGTCCTGCGCGACCTGCGGCGTTGCGCCCGCCGTGAGGACCGGCCAGTCCTCGACCTGAGTCTGCCCGGGAGGCAGACGGGAGTCTCGCCCGTGCGACCTGCTGCCGAATCCGCGAGTGATCAGCGCCATGTGCCGTGCCGCCTTCCCATTCGACGAGCCACAGTGGACCTCGCCGTTCACCAGTATTCCCGAGTGGCGACGGCAACGGAACACCGAAGAAGGCACTGGACCGGATCGGCGAAGGAACCAATCAAGCAAAGAGGACTACATCGACCTGATCACCCGGACCAACCTCGGCCGTCCGCTCGGACACGACCGCCAGTCCGTCAGCTGCCGCGAGACTGGCCACGAGATGGGAGCCGGAGCCTCCGGCCGCGGACGGCCGTACGACGATGCCGTTCGTCACCTCATCACGCCGCACGACGACCGGGATGTACTGTCGCCTGCCGACGGGCGATGACCAACCGACCTCGGCGACACCGCGCAGCGCGGCCGGCAGCTCGACTCTGCGGCCGAGCATCCTCGCGAGCGCGGGACGGATGAACAACTCGAACGACACCGCGGCACTCACCGGGTTGCCGGGGAGACAGAACACGTGGATGCCCTGCCCTAGGCGCCCGAAGCCTTGAGGCTTCCCCGGCTGCATCGCCAGTCGTGCGAACCTCACGGAAGGCCCCGACAGGGCCTCCTTCACCACGTCGAACGCTCCTGCGCTCACGCCGCCGGAGAGCAGCACCACGTCGACCGCGCTCGGGTCGAGTGCGTCGAGCAGGTCGAGCAGTGGTCCCGGATCGTCACCCACCATGGAGCGCTGAGTGACCACCCCGCCTGCCTCGGCGACGAGTCCGCTGAGCAGCGAGGTGTTCGAATCGGGGATCATCCCGCGTGCCGGCTCCTGCCCGGGCTCGACGAGTTCGCTCCCCGTCGACACGACGGCAACGCGCGGACGTCTCGCCACCTGCACCTTGCCGAGACCCGCAGCCGCGACTGAGGCAAGACCGCGTGACGTGACGACGCTTCCAGCCGACAGGACGACGGCGCCCTCGATGGCATCCTCACCGACGCGACGGATGAACCGGCCAGGCACCGGCGACGCTACGACGTGCACAACGGGTGAGTCGTCCGAAGGCGCGACCCACCGACCCGACTCGCGGTGCTCGGCCGTGTCTTCGACCGGAACGACGGCATCGGCGAGGGAGGGGACCGGCGCCCCGGTCATCACCCGAACGGCTGAACCTGCCGGCAGGTCGGGATCGGCCCCCGACCCAGCAGGCGCATCGGCGACGACGGTCAACTCGATCGCTCTGTCGGCGGATGCGGCACGCACATCCTCGAACCGCACGGCGTAGCCGTCCATGGAGGAGTTGTCGAAGAGCGGAACGGGATGTCTGGTGCGAACATCCGCTGAGATCGTGCGCCCGAGCGCCTCGGCGAGCGGCACCCTCTCCGACGCAGAGGGTTCGAACGCCGCAAGAACCAGCTCCTGCCACTCCTCGACGGTGAGCGGCTCGACGTCACGAGATTCGGAAGCTGTCATGTCACCACGGTAGGCGTGCTGCGACGGCGAGCGCGGCGGCGCGATTCCTCGCCCCGCCTCGTAGGATCGGGGAACGCCACGAACCAGCAGGAGGCGAACGATGGTCCCGCCCGATTCAGCGCGCGCGGACGCTCCGCATCTGGTCGGCGACGATCTGACGCCGGATGCCCGGGAACGGTACAGCAGACAGATCGTCCTGCCCGGCTTCGGCCCCGACGCACAACGAGCTCTGGCAGCGTCACGGGTGCTGGTGATCGGAGCCGGCGGGCTCGGAAGCGCCATCGTCCCCGCGCTGGCTGCAACGGGCGTCGGGACCATCGGAGTGCTGGATCCCGACGTCGTCGAACTCTCCAACCTCCACCGGCAGACCGCTCACGGCATGTCGGACGTCGGCAGGCTCAAGGTCGATTCGATGGCCGACACGGTGGCGGAGATCGACCCGGACATCCGTTTCATCGGCAATGCAGTGCCCTTCGACGTCCACAACGCCGAGCGCATCCTTCGGGACTACGACGTCGTGATCGACGGCAGCGACAACTTCGCCACCCGATACCTCAGCTCTGACGCCGCCGTGCTCGCGTCGATCCCTCTCGTCTGGGGAGCCGTACTGCGCTACGACGGCCAGGTCGGGGTGTCATGGCCGACCGGACCGACCTATCGCGACCTCTTCCCGACACCGCCCGATCCGGACGACGTGCTCGACTGCGCCGTCGGCGGCGTGCTCCCGTCGGTCTGCTCCGTCATCGGCGGACTCGTCGTGGCCGAGGTCGTGAAGCTCATCACCGCGGTCGGCACGCCGCTCGTCGGGCGCATGCTCGCCTACGACGCCCGAACGGCGCGCGTTCGCGAGGTCCCGTTCGAGAGCAGTCCGGACACCAAGGCGGTCATCGGGCTGACCGACGACGTGTATTCGGCCGGGGGGCTCGGCGAACGAGAGGATGCGGTCGCCACGGTCACCGCGGGCTTCCTTCTGTCGCGGCTCAGCTCGGCGCATCCGCCCGTGCTGGTCGACGTGCGCACCCCGGAGGAGCGTGCGCTGCGGTCCCTCCCCGATGCACTGTGCGTGCCGATGGACGAGCTCGAGCGGCGATCTCTGCGACTGCCCGAGCACGCTGCTCGGCTCGCGGCCGCGAAGCGTGATGGTGCCGAGGTCGTGGTGGTGTGCACGGTCGGAGTGCGCTCGCGACGTGCGGTACTGGCGCTCGCCGAGGCCGGCGCACCAGGCCTGTCATCCCTCGACGGCGGCATCCTCGCCCTCGACGCCGCGCTCGCGGCACACGGCACGAACGCCACGGACGTCGAGCACGACGACCCGGTCGTCCTGGCGACGATCAGCGAGGAGCCGCTCGACGAGTCGGCGGTGCGGGACGCCGTCGGCGCAGAGTCGGATGGCGCAGTCGTCGTGTTCCTCGGCGTGGTGCGAAACCACGACGGTGGCAGGCGAGTGACAGCGCTGGAGTATTCGGCGCACCCGGACGCGGAGCGATTCCTCTACGAGTGCTGCCGTCGAGTGGCCGACGCGACGGGATTGCGGGTGGCTGCGTCGCATCGGGTGGGTGAGCTCGCCGTCGGCGATGTCGCGCTCATTGCGGCCGTGGCGTCGGCGCACCGCGCGGAGGCCTTCAAGGCCTGTGCAGAGCTGGTCGACGATATCAAGGCGGGAGTGCCGATCTGGAAGCGGCAGCGGTTCGATGACGGCACCTCGGAGTGGGTCGGCTTGGACCACGGGAGCGCCGGTCCCGCTTCGGCCGCCATGGCCGGGCGCTGAATCGGATGGGCCTCGGTCGGCTCAGCCGCCGATGAACGACATCTCGACCTTGGTGCGATCACGATCTGCCGTCTCGGCGCCGCGCAACTCGGAGTAGCGGTCGTCACGCCTGCGCCACGCGCCGAACAGCACATCGGCGACGGCTTCGTCGCTCTGGGATGCCGCGGGCCTCAGGTCGACGCCGTCCGAGGCGAAAAGACACGTGAACAGCCGTCCGTCCGCCGACAGTCGCGCCCGGGTGCATGCACCGCAGAACGGCTCGGTGACGCTGGAGATGGCACCGATCTCGCCCGATCCGTCCGCATAGCGGAATCGCGACGCCGTCGCGCTTCCGCGCTCCTCGACCGGCACGAGCGCATGCCGTCGTCCGATCAGTCCGATCACCTCGGCCGACGGGACGACGTCGTCGAGCCGCCATCCGTTCGTCGTTCCCACGTCCATGTATTCGATGAAGCGCACCGTCACGCCCGTGCCGCGGAAGTGCTCCGCGATCGACACGATCTCTCCGTCGTTGAGACCTCGGCGCACCACGGTGTTGACCTTGACGGCAAGCTCGGCCGTCTGAGCCGCGTGAATGCCGTCGAGCACTCGCGCCAGCGGAATCCTGGTATCGCTGATCCGGGCGAAACCCCCGTCGTCGAGGCTGTCGAGTGAGACGGTCACCCGGTCGAGTCCTGCCTCTTTGAGCGGTTGTGCGAGATGAGCGAGAGCCGTTCCGTTCGTCGTGAGCGCCAGGTCCACGGCGCCCCCGTCGGGACGGCGCAAACGACTCAGCCGTGCGACGAGATCGGTCACGCCAGCGCGCAGCAGCGGCTCACCGCCCGTCAACCGCAGCTTCGTCACGCCTCCGTCCACTGCGACGCGAGCGATGCGCTCGATCTGGTCGAATGTGAGCAGGCGGTCGGCGGGGAGAAAGACGTGGTCCGGGCCGAAGAGTTCCCGAGGCATGCAGTAGACGCAACGCAGGTTGCAGCGATCGGTCAGCGAGATGCGCAGGTCGCGCAGCGCACGACCACGCAGATCGCCGATGCGGCCTCCGATGCGTTCCGCGGTCATCCGTTCACCGTAACCTCACGGCGCCGGGATCGTTGACTCGCTCGGGAAACGTCAGGCGGGCATGGATGCACCACGATCGGCTGAATACACGGCGACGTCATCAGCGAGGACGCGCAGCCGAACCTCCTCGCCGCGTCTGAGTCCGAGCGTCGCGAACTCGGCGGGGTTCACGTCGACAGCGAGCCCTCCGACGAGACGAACCTGCACGCCGCCGACGCCGCGTTCCCATCGATCGACGGTGCCCTTCAACGTGGTCGCCTCACCAGGCACGCCCGCCTCGCCCGCCGGAACGAGGTGTGCCGATGACGGTGCGAACGCCGCGACGGCATTGACTCCGGCACGCAACGGCTCGGACTCTCGGCCTCGGAGCATCCACCCGTCATCCGTTCGCAGCACACCGTCTCCGACTAACGTGCCCGCGACGAGGTTCATGCCGGCGAGCGCCGCCACGAACGGTGATCGCGGCATCCCCAGCACCTGGTCGATACGTCCGCCGTCGATGACGCGTCCTGCATCGAGCACGACGCAGGAATCGGCGAGGGAAAGGGCGTCGACCACGTCGTGCGTGACGATCACCGCCGTGGTGCCCGAATCTCGCAAGGTCTCTGCCGTGAGCATCCGCATGTCGGCTGCTGTGGTCACATCGAGCGCCGAGAACGGCTCGTCGAGCAGCAGCACGTCCGGTCGAGCGGCAAGCGCACGGGCAAGGGCGACACGCTGCTGCTGCCCGCCGGAGAGCCGTGCCGGTCGAGCGCGCTCGAAGCCGCGCAGCCCGACCTCGTCCAGCATCCGTGCGGCGTCGACGTGAGCCTCGCGACGCGACGCTCCGGCAGCACGCGGGCCGAAGGCGACGTTCTCAAGTGCAGACAAGTGGGGAAACAGCGACGGAGCCTGGTTGAGCAGGCCGACTCGGCGGTGTTCCGGCGCGACATGCACGCCCGAGCCGACATCGGCCAGCACGCGCTCGCCGATGCGCACGCCGCCTCGCTGCGGCCGCAGTCGCCCGACGACGACATCCAACAGCGTCGACTTGCCCGCTCCGTTCGGGCCGAGCACGGCGAGCACGTGTCCCTCCGGAGCATGCAACGCGACCTCGAGTTCGAAGGCACCTCGTCCTGTCAACACATCGACGACGAGACCGGAATCAGGATGCCCCACCAAAGCGCTCACAGCCCGACATCCCCTCTCCAACTCCGCATCGCGAGCAGCACGAGCACGGCCACGACGACCAGGAGCAGAGAGAGCGCGATGGCGGTGTTCTGCCCGACCCCACCACCGTTGAACGCGGTGTAGATGGCCAGCGGCATCGTGCGCGTGACGCCCTCCTGATTGCCGGCGAACAGAGCCGTTGCCCCGAACTCGCCGAGTGCCCGCGCAAAGCAGAGCACGATACCGGCGATCAGGCTCGGCCCGACGAGCGGGAGCGTGACGCGACGGAACGTCGTCCAAGGCGATGCGCCGAGCGTCGCCGCCACCTGCTCGTACCGCACACCTGCCGAACGCAACGCACCCTCCACCGCGATGACGAGGAACGGCATGGCCACGAACGACTGGGCGATGACGACCGCCCCTGTAGTGAACGGAATCCGGATGCCCACAGCGTCGAGCGACGCACCGACCAGGCCGGTCCTCCCGAGCAGGAACAGCAGCGCGATCCCACCGACGAGCGGCGGAAGCACGAGAGGAAGTGTGACCACGGCGCGCAGCACTCCCGCGACCCGCGACGTGGTGCGTGCGATCAGTAGCGCGAGCGGCACGCCGAGCACGACGCACACCACCGTCGCGGCCGCGGCAGTCAACAGGGAGAGAAACAACGCGGAGAGTGCCTCAGGCGAGACGATCGCGGCGGGAACGGATGCCCAATCGAGCTTCGCGATCAGCGCGACCAGCGGCAGGACGATCAGCGCCAACCCGACAACGGCCGGCACGATCAACCAGCGCGGACCGCTCACGGAGCCCCGAAGCCGTACGCGTGCAGTACCTTCTGTCCGGCGGGGGAGAGCACGTACGCGACGAACGCCTTGGCGATCGCGGCGTCCGGCGCGTTCTTCACCGCGGCGATCGGGTATTTGTTGATGGCCTTGTCAGCATCGGGAATCACCACCCCCGCAACGCTTCCCTTCGCTGCCTTGACGTCGGTGACGTAGACGAGTCCGGCGTCAGCCGCACCCGTCGACACCTTGGTGACGACGGCGGTGACGTTCTGCTCCTCGCTCACCGGAGTGACCTTCACGCCGTCTGCCTTCAGCAGCGTCTGTGACGCTGCGCCGCATGGGACCGCCGGCGCGCACAGCACGGTCTGGATGCCCGGGTCCGCCAGCTGCGAGAGGGTCGTGATCTTCTCCGGATTGCCAGGCTGCACGGCGATCTCGAGGGTGTTCGTCGCGAAGACCTTGGGTGTGGATGCGGTCAGACCCGCCTTCTGCACGGTGGCCATCGTCTGCTGATCCGCCGAGGCGAACACGTCTGCGGGCGCGCCCTGCACGATCTGGGTCGCGAGGATCTGCGAGCCGTCGTAGTCGATGGGCTTCACGGTGACGTTCGGGTGGGCGGCGTGGAACTTCGCCGCCAGCTCGTTGAACGAAGCCGTCAGAGATGCGGCCGCGTAGACGGTCAGGTCGCCGCTCAGAGCCTCGTTCGAGGTGGGGTCGGAGGCCGAATGCGATGCGGATCCCGCTCCGGTGCCCTGCGCGGCGCATCCGGTCAGTGCCACCGCGGCGGCGATCAGCACGGCCGGGCCGACGAGCATTCTGCGGTTCATTCGTTCTCCTCTTTCGCGGCTTCGACGACCACCATCGTCGCCTTGATGACGGCGACGGCACGGGAGCCGACCTCGAGCCCGAGGTCACGGACGGCCTCGGTGGACATCAGAGACACGACGCGGGCCGTGCCGCACTGCAGCTCGACCTGGGACATGACGGTGTCGCTGACGACCTTCGTCACGATGCCGACGAAGTGGTTGCGTGCACTGCGCAGCACGCCCGTCGTGTCCGCGGGCGCCTTTGCGACCTCCACCGCGTATCTGGCGAGCTCCGGCCCTTCGATCACCTGCTTGCCGGCGTCGTCGGTGGACCCTGCCACGAGTCCGTCACGAATCCAGCGACGTACCGTGTCGTCGCTGACGGCGAGCAGCTCGGCCGCTTCGCTGATGCGATATTGCGTCATGAACTATGACGTTAGCGCCGCATCCGCGGGTAGATGTGACCTCTTTATTGCGTATTCGAGTCAGGGGACCGATCGGTCGCCGTGACGTGCCGCGCCACCGATCACCGCAACAGCGTGGTCGAGCACCCCGTCGAGTACCTCCAGACCGTCGCGCACACCCCCGGATGAGCCGGGAAGATTCACGATCAGCGTGCGATCGGCGACCCCGACGACGCCGCGCGAGAGCAACGCGAGCGGCGTGTGCTCAGCGCCTCTCCTCCGCAGCTCCTCGGCGATGCCGGGCACTTCGCGGTCGATGACGGCACTCGTAGCCTCTGGTGTCGCATCGTCCGGGGAAAGCCCCGTTCCTCCGGTCGTGAGCACGAGGGTCACGCTGTCCTCGATCGCCGTGCGCAGCGCTGCAGCGACCGGTTCGCCATCCGCGACGATGACCGGGCCTGTGACCGTCCAGCCACGGTCGGCGAGCCAGCGCACGAGAACCGGGCCGGTGGCATCCTGCGCCGTCCCCTCTGCCGCCGAGGTCGACGCGACGATGACGACAGCGCGGCGAACGCCATCCGTCATCGGTCGCCCTCATCTACCTCTTTGGCCATGGTTGCGCGGCGCCAATCGCCGCTTCGGCCGCCGTGCTTCTCCACCACGCGGATGTCGGTGATGACCGCCTCCCGGTCGACCGCCTTGATCATGTCGTACAGAGTCAGCGCCGTCACACTCGCCGCCGTCAGGGCCTCCATCTCGACGCCGGTCTGCGCCGTGGTCGCCGTGGAGGCGGTGATCAACACGCGGTCACCTGCGGCCGTCAGCTCGACGTCGACGTTCGTCAGCGCGATCGGATGACACAGCGGGATGAGCGACGAGGTCTGCTTGGCTGCCATGATGCCGGCGATCCGGGCCGTGCCGACCGCTTCACCTTTCGGTAGCGACCCGTCGAAGACCGCCGCCACGACATCCGGCCGGGTGATCAGCGTCGCTTCGGCACTCGCGCGACGGGCGGTCACCGGTTTCTCGCCCACGTCGACCATGTGGGCGGTGCCGTCCTCTCGCACGTGGGTGAGGTTCGGCCTTTCGTCGGGGGAGGTGGTCATCCCACCATCCTGCCCCGTGAGCATCGGTTCGCAGGCGTCTCAGCCGCCGGCGAACGGAGGCAGCACATCCACGCGCGCTTCGACGATCCGCGACGCATCACGGGTGGCGACACCGTCGACGAGAAAGGAGCCGGATGCCAGCACCCGTGTCATCGGCTCGCCGTATCTCTCCGTGAGAAGCTGGCGCAACGCGCCGACGGTCGCGGGCTCGACGGAGAGGGCCTCCTCCTCGCGCCCCGCCGCCTCTGCGGCGGCAGCGAAGTAACGCACGCTCACGTGCGTACCCTCTGCTGCGAATGCCATTCACTCATTCTCGCCCACGGCTCTTCCATCGGGCCGCCGACCTATGCTGTGGCTCATGTCGACCGTCGCACTCGCTCCACGCGGTCGCGTTCTGTACCTCACGGCGGCGGCGTGCGGGCTCGTCGCGGCGGTCGCGGGCTGGGCGGTGTCCGAAGTCGCTGCAGCGTTCGTCGGCGCGCCATCCTCACCGCTCTTCGCGGTCGGCTCGTGGGTGATCGATCTCACACCAGCCTGGTTCAAAGAGCTGGTCATCTCGCTGTTCGGCACCGGTGACAAGGTCGTCCTCTTCGTCTGTCTCGGACTTGTCGTGCTGATCGTGGCGGGTCTGGCCGGCATCCTCGAGCTGTTCAGGCGTCCGTTCGGCGCCGTCCTTCTGGGTGCGGTCGGGGCGATCGCCCTGGTCGCGGTCATGACGCGCGCCGATGCGAACTACTGGTGGCTGCTCCCCACGGTCGCGGGCACCCTGGTCGGCGTGTATGTGCTCGTGACGCTGCTCGACCGGTTGCGCACCTGGATGCGCGACTCCCAGCCGTCGCGCGTGCCGGGCAGCGGCGCTCCCTCCCGTCGGTCGTTCCTCGCCTTCGGCATCGGCGTCGGCGCTGTCGCCGTGGTCGCAGGAACGATCGCGCGCGTCATCAACGCCGGCAGCATCGCGGTCACCTCCGCCCGCGCACTGGTACGACTCCCCAAGCCGGTGAAGCCGGCACCGGCCATCCCTCAAGGCAGCGATCTGCGGTTGAGCGGCCTCACGCCGTATGTCACACCGAACGCCGGCTTCTACCGCATCGACACGGCGCTGCAGATTCCGGCGGTCGACCCCGACACGTGGAAGCTGACGATCGACGGCATGGTCGGCGAACCGCTCACCCTGACCTTCGCGCAGTTGCTCGCGCTGCCGCTGGAGGAGCACACGATCACCCTGGCGTGCGTCTCCAACGAGGTGGGCGGCAACCTGGTGGGAAACGCCACCTGGCTTGGATATCCGGTGCGCAAGCTGCTGAGCAGGGTGAAACCGGAGTCATCCGCCGACATGGTGCTGTCCCGCAGTGTCGACGGCTTCACCGCTGGCACTCCCCTCGATGTGCTGACGGACATCGGCACCGACGCGCTCATCGCGGTCGGCATGAACGGTTCACCGCTGCCGCTCGAGCACGGCTTCCCGGTCAGGATGGTGGTGCCAGGGCTCTACGGGTATGTCTCTGCGACCAAGTGGCTCACGGAGCTCACGGTGACCCGCTTCGACCGGGCGATGGGGTACTGGACCGACAAGGGATGGGCGGCGAAGGGTCCGATCAAGACCGAGTCCCGAATCGATCGACCACGAAACGGCGGATCGATCGCGGCCGGACGCTACGCCGTCGCCGGGGTCGCGTGGGACCAGCACACCGGCATCCGCGCCGTCGAGGTGCGCGTCGACAACGGCCCGTGGCAGCAGGCCCGCCTCGCCGACACAGTATCGGCCGACACCTGGCGTCAGTGGGTGCTGGAGTGGGATGCCGCGAGCGGCCACCACACGCTTCAGGTGCGTGCCACGAACGCGGACGGCGAGACGCAGACCTCCGTCGTCGCGCCGCCGCCTCCGACCGGCGCGACGGGATGGCACACGATCGACGTCACCGTTCGGTGACAGGATTCAGAAGTGCCGATCAACCCTGACTCCTATCCGCCCGAGCTGGTCGAGCGCCGCGTCGGCGACGAGGACCACCAACTCGCCCGCTGGGTCGGCGACAACGCCCCGGGCACGGAGCCGATCGTCATCGTCGAACCCGACCCCTCGTGGCCGTCGGAGTATGCGCGTGCAGCACAGCTCATCATCGGCACGCTCGGAGGGACGATCATCCGCATCGAGCATGTCGGCTCGACCTCCGTTCCCGGGCTACCGGCGAAACCGATCATCGACGTCGACGTGCAGGTCGCGGATCCGGCAGACGAGGCCGCATACGTGCCCGCACTTGAGGCAGCGGGGTATCGCCACGTGCTGCGCGAACCGTGGTGGAACGGGCACCGCATGCTGGTGCGCGCGGATGGCGGCGTGAACCTCCACGTCTTCCAAGCCGGCTCGCCCGAGCCCCTCCGGCACCTGCTGTTCCGCGACTGGCTCCGCACGCACGACGACGACCGCGAGCTGTACGCCGCGGCGAAGCGGCGACTGGCGGTCGAGACCGCCGACAACCCTGACTCCTACAACCTCGACAAGAACACCGTCATCGACGACATCTACGGCCGCATCTTCGCCGCGCCGCCCCAGGCCCACCCCGCGTGGCCCGCGGAAGGATGGGCGCCCCGACCCGAATAGGGATGGCAATGTCCCCCGAGTTGGGGGTATGGGCGTAGCGTCCGGTTCATGGAGAGCACGAAGCCCGGGCTCCTTGAGACGCTCGACACACGAGACATCGGCCGGTTCTACATTTACCTGGCCGTGCTGGCTACCATCGGCGGGTTCCTGTTCGGATTCGATTCTTCGAACATCGGCTCGGCGCTGGTCTTCCTCCCGTTCGCCCTCGGCCCCGTGGCGATCGGCATCATCGTCGCCGGGGCGTCGCTGGGCTCATTCGTGGGGGCACTCGCCGCGGGTCCACTCACCGACAGATTCGGGCGCAAGTCGCTCCTGCTCATCGACTCCGGGCTGTTCGCGGTCGGCTCGCTCATCTCGGCATTCGCGTTCGAGCCGGTCACGCTCACCGTCGGACGACTCATCATCGGCATCGCCATCGGCGCCGACTCGGCTATCGCCACCGCCTACATCTCCGAGTTCGCTCCGAAGCGCCGACGGGGTTCGCTGGCCATCATCCAGCAGTGGATGATCACCATCGGCATCCTCTCGGCATACGTGATCGCGGTCATCGTGCTGCTGATCGCACCGGGGTCGGCATCCACAGTCGACTGGCGCATCCTCCTCGGAATCGGGTTCATCCCCGCGATCGTCTCGCTCGTCATGCGAGCCCGCATGCCCGAGTCACCCAGGTGGCTCCTCGAACGCGGCAAGGAGGAGAAGGCCGTCAAGGCCTTCGGCGCTCTCGGGCTGGATGTCACGCCGGAGCAAGTCCACGCCGAAGCGCTCGCTGTGCACGAGGAGAAGGAACGCACCGTCGGGCAGACCCAGTGGACGAAGCCGGTGCGGCGCGCGCTCCTCATCGTCTGCGTGTTCTTCGTTCTGCAGCAGATCACCGGCATCAACGTCGCGTTCTACTACGGACCGCACCTGCTCACCCCGTACTTCGCGCACCCGGGCACGTCGGCGGTTCAGTCCGAGGTCTTCGGCGTGTACGCGGCGGGCATCCTCGCCGTCGTGAACGTCGTCGCCACGTACTTCGCGTTCCGCTTCATCGACAGCGTCGGACGTCGACGGCTCGCCATCGGCGCCTACACCGGGATGACCGTGTTCCTCCTCATCGGCGCATACGGTGCGTCGTTCATGAGCGGTGTGCCGCAGCTCGTGGTCATCCTGGTGGCGTTCTCGCTGTTCATCGCATGTTTTGCGATCGGTATCGGCGGGACCGGATGGCTGCTCCAGGGCGAGGTCTTCCCCACGGCTGTTCGCGGCCGCGCTTCGGGTCTTGGCGCCGCGGCGGACTGGCTCGCGAACTACGCGCTCGTGCTGGTCTTTCCCATCCTGCAAGTGGGGATCGGGCTGGGATGGGTGATGATCATCTTCGCCATCCTGTGCGTCATCGGGGTGGTCTTCGTCTACTTCTTCCTGCCGGAGACGAAAGGCCATTCGGTCGAAGAGGTCGTGCGCCTGTTCAACGGACCTGTGAACCGCAAGGATCCTGGCCGGCCGTCAGGCAGTGACGCGCGCCGTGCCGCGAGCGCCTAGACCACCTCGGCACCCCAGCGCCCGAGCGCGAGGATGGCCTCGCGCAAGGCGAGCCCGCGTTCTGTCAGCGCGTAGGCCCGCGTGTTGTGCCGGAGGGGCAGGCGGTAGAGAACCCCTGCCTCCTCGAGCTCGCGCAGGCGGGTCGCGAGCATGGCCGTGCCGGCTCCGAGGTCACGTTGGAGGTCGCCGTATCGCTGAGGCCCGTCGAGCAGGCGCTCCACGATAAGAAGTGCCCACCGTGGGCCGAGGATGTCGAGGGCGGCCTTGAGATCGCTCACGCTGGTTGATCGGCGTCCGGCTTCATCCAGAACGGCGAGTAGTGGTACCCATCGGGGTCGTCGAACTGGCGCTGGTACATGAACGGGTAGTCATCCGTGTCCCCGACCCGTCCGCCTGCTGCTGCGGCGCGGTCGACGAGCTCGTCGACCGCCTCGCGGCTGGCGAGGTCGAACGAGACCGTCACCTTCGAGGGTGTGTCTGGCCCACCCACCCGTTCCTCGGTGGCGCCGACGCTCGCGTACATCTCGCGACTGCCGAGCATGACGTACTGCTCGGGTGCGATCGAGAAGCAGGACACGTTGTGATCGGACATCTCGGCGTTGAGGGTCCAGCCGAGAGCTGCGTAGAAGGCCGTCGCGCGCTCGACGCTCTCGACCGGGCAGGTGATGAAAAGGCTCATGCGTTGATACTTCTAAAATAGAAGTGCCGTGTCAAGGGTTGTCTCGCGACCATCCATAATGCCTGCACCACGTCAGCAGTCAGCGATGGGAAGTCCTTAGTGGCGGGGCGGCTGGGTGACAGCGGAGTACTCTGCGATGGACGTAGGAGGCGCGAGGAGTGCTGCGGGGAGGGTTCGTTTCATCCAGGCGGTGAACTCGTGGTTGGTGTAGCGGAGGCGATGGGTGAGGAGTTCGAAGGATTCAGGGCTGGCGATCGCCCAGGCGGTGTCGATCGCGGACTCCCTGGTCAGGCCGGGCGCAAGGGCCTGGTCGGGGATGGCGCCGATGATGCGAGTGAACAGACCGTGTCGCAGTAATTGCAGCTCGTTCCAGTCGTCGGCTATCTCGGGGTCGACGGCTGCTGCGTCGCGGTAGAGGGTCCATCCGGTCGAGGCATGTTCGGCGATCTCGCTGACGAGGGTTGCGAGTTCGTCAAGGCGTTCACGCGGCGGCATGTCGGCGGGGAATCGTTGAGCCGCATCTTCGGGTGAGCTGGCGCCGTCAGCGAGTGCAGTCTCCATGTATGCGCGGAGCAGGGCACGCTTACTGCCCCAGGCGAGGTACAGGGTCTGCAAGGACACGCCTGCTGCCGCGGCGAGTCGGGTCACCGTGGTCGCCGCGTAACCGTGAGCCGGGAACTCCACTGCGGCGGCCTCGAGCAACCGTTGGCGAGTGTCTTCCCGGAGCATCTCGCCCACACGCTTTTGACGGCTGCGACTGTCGCTATCAGCGGTTGGATCCACGGCCATGGATGCACTCTACATCATGATCTAGAGCGACGCTCATATTCATATGGACAGCATCGCTTCTGTGATATAGAGTGCCGCTCAAGAGCTACAGAACGTCACTCAATATCACATTGGAAGGCTCCATCATGAAGAACCCCTCGATCGACAAGCCATGGAAGCGTCCAGGTAAGGCGGCCTACGCCACAAGCCGGCGCAGGGCGGCCCTGCACCCACCGGTGACCGTCTACGAGATGGGCACCGACGTCCGGAAGGACGAGGACGTTCCCGTGAAGATGCGCGACGGTGTCACCCTGCGCCTGAACCTGTTCCGCCCGGCCGGCGTACACGACCCGCTCCCGGTTCTGTTGTCTGCGCATCCATACGGCAAAGACTCTGTTCCGAAGCTCAAGCGCGGCAAGTGGTCGCTGAACCCGCAGTTCCGAATCATGAACCAGCCGGCACCGCTGCGGATCTCCGATCAGACCAGCTGGGAGGCCCCTGACCCCGTTTGGTGGGCGCAGCACGGCTACGCGGTCATCAATCTCGACACCCGCGGCGGCGGTCACTCGGAAGGCCGCGGCGATCTCCTCTCGGACCAGGAGGCCGACGACATCTCGCAGGTCATCGCGTGGGCGGCCGCTCAGCCCTGGTCGAGCGGGCAGGTCGGAATGCTCGGAGTGTCCTACCTCGCGCTTTCTCAATACAAGGTTGCCGCCCTCAATCCCCCCGCCCTGAAGGCCATCTGCCCGTGGGAGGGCTTCACCGACGCATACCGCGACTTCTTCACCCCCGGCGGCGTCGTCGAGGACGGCTTCGCTCGAATCTGGCTCTTCCTCACCAACAAGGTCGCCAAACTCAACACCAACGTCGCCATCGAGCGCAAGAAGCATCCGCTCCGCGACGAGTGGTGGGACAAACTCACTCCAGACCTGCCCAAGATCACCGTGCCGATCCTGGAGTGCACGAGCTTCTCCGACGACAACCTGCACAGCGTGGGCTCGATGCGAGCCTTCCAGAAGGTCGGCTCTGAACACCGACACGCCTACGCGCACCGTGGCCCGAAATGGGCCACGTTCTACGGCGATGACGCCCGCCGACACCAGCTCGCCTTCTTCGACCGCTACCTCCGCCATGAGGACGTGCCCGAGTTGCCGCCCATGCGCCTGGAAGTACGCGACCGTGGCAGCCACATCATCCAGGTCCGCGCCGAACAGGAGTGGCCACTGGCACGGACCGAATGGCGTCAACTGCACCTGGGACCGAACGGAGAACTCACCACGACCGCACCGACCGACAACGGCGGCGTCACCTTCGACCTGAAGAGCAACGCGGCCGCATTCGACTACCGCTTCGAGGAGGACACCGAACTCAGCGGCCCGATGACACTACGCGTCCACCTGTCCACCGAGGGCGCCAACGACCCACGCCTCTTCGTCGGGATCGAGAAGCGGACGAACGGCACTCCCATCCCGTTCGAGGGTTCATACGGGTACGGCCGCGACCACGTCGCCCAGGGCAGACTGCGCCTCGCCCTGCGAGAACTCGACACCGAGCTCAGCCTGCCGCACCAGCCGGAACACACCTTCCGCACCCTCCTGCCGGTCCGTGACGGAGAACTGATGGAAATCGTGATCCCGCTCAGCTCTTCCTCGACGCTCTTCAGGGCCGGCGAGAGCCTACGACTCATGGTTGCCGGTCGCTACCTCCAACCCCGCAACCCCTTCTTCGGACACTTCCCCACCCACTACGAGCCGAGCAGGAACGGCAACGCGACGATCGTATGGACTCCCGCACACGCCTCCACCCTCGAGATCCCCGTCATCCCGGCAACTCGCCCGTGACCGTAACCTGCTGCGTCACGCTCGCCTCAGTGCGCGGCACCCGCGGGCAGCGTGTCAAGGGATTCCTCCCGCAGCTCGGAGCGAATAGCGTCCTCCTCTGGTGGGTACCGCTCCGGCGAGATCGGGTGGTGCCTCGAGGACGGAGGACGTGCGCATGGATCGTGAGGAAAGAACCGCGCGACCCGAACACCGCTGGCCGGTCGTCATCGCCGTGCTCGTCGCGCTCGCGCTCTACACGTTCCTGCCGAGCGGCCTCTTCGAGGTTCAGCGATACGTGGTGGTCGCGATCGGCGTGCTGGTGCTGATTCCGTTGATCATCCTCAATCCGCACCACTACACGAGAGAGACCCGCCTGTCCCGCCTCTGCGAGGTCGGCCTTGCGCTCCTGATCGTCGCGGCTAACCAGGTCACGCTCGTGCTGCTGATCCTCCAACTCACCCACAAGTCCAACCAGGGCGGAACTCTCCTGCTCGCCTCATTGCAGGTGTGGGCCACCAACGTGATCGCATTCGCCGTGCTGTATTGGTGCCTGGACCGAGGCGGTCCGGTCGCGCGCGCCACCCAGCCGAGATCGAAGCTGCAGAAGGCGGATTTCAGATTTCCCCAGGACGAAGACCACGACACGGTCGTCGAGGTAGCGATCGGATCATCGGCGAAGAGCGACTGGGCCGCCACGTTCGTCGACTACCTCTACTTTTCGCTGACGAACGCCATGGCGTTCAGCCCGACCGACACGATGCCGCTCACGACCAGGGCAAAGGCGCTGATGGCACTCGAGTCGTTCACCGGATTCGTCATGCTGGCCCTGGTCATCGCTCACGCCGTCGCCCAATTCGGCTGACGGGTGCCCGCCCCGATCAGCGTCAACGCCATGGCAAGGCCGTCCGTCCGCGCCTACTCGTCCGCCGACTCCGGTCCCCAGAGGTAGGACTCCGTGCTGGGGTCGATGCGTTGAATCGCTTGACGCATGTAGTTGACCGGAGCGCGGTTGTCGGGTTCCGGACCGTCCTCCGACACACTTTGAGCGAGCACGGAGGTTGCAGAGTTCACGACGAAGTAGATCGTTGTCTCGCGACCATCCATGGTGCGTGCTCTGAGCTCGATCGCGTCCGCGCTGGAGAGCCTGGTGAGCACCGTGACGTAGTCCACTACCGTGTCCGCCGCGTCATCACCCAGCAAGAACGCAGCACCCGCCACAACCAGCTGCTTCATCCGCACCACATTAGGTTCAGGTGGCGATGAGCGCTCGGCCTTGACAAGGACGGTTCGCATCCCTACTCGATGTGCCGAGCACGATCATGCCTGGCGTCACACCCTCCACGAGTCCACGGCGCCCGGGCAGCCAATGCTTGACGCGGCTCTTCGGGCACTCCACGATTAGGCCCGAACCAACGCCTGAGAGTGGAGTTCAGTGATGCCTGCGAAGCTGCGTGCGGTCGCCGCCGTGCTGATGATCCTGCTCTTCAGCAGTGTGCTCGCCGGATGCTCGGCGCCCGCTCCCGCCGCACCGCCGCTCAAGCCCGGGATCCACGCCCTCACCATGAAGGGCGGCCGGCTGGTGACCGTCCACGTGCCGGATCATCTCGTCGTGCCTGCGCCGCTGGTGTTGGTCCTGCACGAGTACCCCGGAAACGGCGCGTTGGCGATGGGCTACGGCTTCGATCCGCTCGTGGACAAAGATGGGTTCGTCGCCGTCTACCCCGACGGGTTCGACGGCTCATGGGATGCCGGTGGCTGTTGCGGCGACGCGGCAGACAACGGTACCGACGACGTCGCATTCCTCACCTCGGTCGTCAAGCAGGTCGAGGCGCGTACGAGAATCGACCCGAAACGGGTCTACGCCACCGGATTCTCCAACGGGGCGATGATGACGTACCGGCTCGGCTGCGAGGCGAAGCTGTTCGCCGCGATCGCGCCGATGTCCGGTGATGTGGAGACCACCTGCGACCATCCCGCCGCGGCGTCGGTGCTGCATATTCACGGACTGACCGACGGTGACGTGGCGTTCGACCCCGAGTCGGACGCGCCGTGGCGCAAGTCCGACGACTGCGGACCACCAACAGTGACGCAGAGCGGGAGCATCCACCGCTCGATCGCAGACTGCGCGGATGGTCGAAACGTCGAGGTTGTCACCATCGACGGTATGGACCATCAGATCCCCTTGGCCGACGCCCAGGGGTTCGATGCGGCGCCGGAGATCATGGCCTTCTTCGCCGCGCATCCACGTCCCTGACCACGGGGCCCTCACGTGCGGCCTGGGACGGCCCGCCACCTCGTCGGGCCGGTTGGCGAAATGTGCGGCGCTCGATGACGAGGACATTGTGCGGGCTATGTCGTTCAGTCCTTTCCGGCCAGGAAGGACTGAAGTTTCTCGACGGCTTGGTCGATGCTGAAAGTCGCTGCTTTTTGTCGTGGTGGGAACTCGGCGAAGGTGGCGAGAAAGCGGCTGACCACCGTGGTGGCGGCCAGGATCAGGTAATCGTTCTCAAGGACCCACTCGAAGTAGGTGTTCGACGTTTGATCCGCGCGCTCAAACGGATCGGTGCGCAGATTGAACAGCTTGGGAACGCGGAGCGGGACGAACGGTTCCATCCAGATCTGCAGCGTCCCTTTGACACGTTGCTCCATGAACACGACTTTCCAGTTGTCGAATCGCAGCGCCAGCACGTCGCCATCGTCGGAGAAGTACACCATTCCCTTGCGAGGGCTTTCGGCGACCTCTCCGGTCAGGTAGGGCAACAGGTTGTACCCGTCGATATGCACCTTGTAGTTCTTGTCGCCGATCGTCTTCGTTGACTTCAGCTCCTCGACGGTGGTCGTGTCACCGGCTGCGGCGAGAAACGTCGGCAGCCAGTCGTGGTGCTGAACGATCTCATTCGAGATGCTTCCCGCCTCGATGTGGCCCGGCCATCTGATCATTTCAGGCACCCGGAAGGCACCTTCCCAGTTGGTGTCCTTCTCACTGCGGAACGGGGTCATGCCGCCATCCGGCCAGGTGTTCATGTGCGGCCCGTTGTCGGTGGAGTAGATCACGATCGTGTCCTCGGCGATCCCGAGCTCATCGAGTTGGTCCAGCAGTGAGCCCACGACCTTGTCATGGTCGATCATCGTGTCGTGGTAGTTGGACTGCCACCGCCCGGCCTGACCGATGCTTTCCGGTTTGGTGTGGGTGCGGAAGTGCATGTGCGTCGTGTTCATCCACACGAAGAAGGGCGTGTCCGCATCGACTGCGCGGCCGATGAAGTCCTGTGCTGCCTCGGCGAAGTCCTCATCGACGGTCTCCATGCGCTTCTTCGTCAACGCCCCGGTGTCCTCGATGCGTTGCTTTCCTCGCGGCCCGTACCGACCATCGACCGTTGGGTCGTCCTCATCGGTCGCCCAGGAGTGGATCACACCCCGCGGACGGGCCATCGCGTTGAACTCGGGAAAGTCCTCTTGCGACGGCCAGTTCGGCCACTCCGGCTCCTCCTCGGCATTCAGGTGATAGAGGTTGCCGTAGAACTCATCGAACCCGTGCACCGTCGGCAGGAACTCGTTCTTATCGCCCAAGTGGTTCTTGCCGAACTGGCCTGTCGCGTACCCCAACGGCTTCAGAAGCTCCGCGATCGTCGGGTCCTGGGCACTGAGCCCGATGTCAGCGCCCGGCACACCGACCTTGCTCAGACCGGTCCGGAACACGCTCTGACCCGTGATGAACGAAGAACGCCCTGCGGTACAGCTCTGCTCACCGTAGGAATCCGTGAACCGGATGCCCTCGTTCGCGATGCGGTCGATGTTCGGCGTTCGGTACCCCATCAACCCGTCGCTGTAGCAGGACAGGTTGGAGATCCCGATATCGTCCCCCCAGATGACCAGAATGTTCGGCTTGCCGTTCGGCATCACAGTCCCCCTGTCGACCGCACCCCTCGACGGTGCTCACCGTCGAACCATGCTCGAAGTCTAGGCAGGCCAGCGTTCGACCAGGCCTGGACGCCGGCAGATCACCCGCGCGGGGCGACAGGTCGCCATTCGTAGGAATCATCGGTAGCCGGCTCTCTACCGGCACTGGAAGGGCCCCTCGGTCAGTGGTCTCGCACGCAGCGGAACCCGATATGCGACATCCCGGTGTCCTCAGCCTGAGGCGAACGTGCCGCGGGACGGAACCGCAGGCAGTACTCCGGTGAGCACAGGTGCGACCCGCCCTTGAGCACACGGCGCGGGATGTCGGGAAATCCCTCTTGCGCGCTGGCCACGGCAAGCAGGTTCTCTCGCTTCCCGGCATTCACCGGCTTGTCCGACAACCTGAGATGACGCGGGGTGTAGAAGTCGCTCGTCCACTCCCACACGTTGCCGGTCATGTCGAAAAGACCGAACCCGTTGGCCGGATACGATCCGACGTCCGCCGTGCTGCCCACTCCTTGGTTGTCGTAGGGAAAGTGGCCCAGCCAGGAGTTAGCCATCGCCGCGCCGCCAGGATACGGCTCGTCACCCCATGCGAAATCCTTACCGATGAGTCCACCACGAGCGGCGTACTCGAACTCGGCCTCGGTCGGAAGGCGCGCCCCGGCCCACGCGGCATACGCGGAGACGTCCTCGTACGCGACGTGGACGACCGGATGCTGCATCCGCCCCTCCAACGAGGACCCCGGCCCGAACGGCTTGCGCCAAAAAGCCCCCGGCTGCCAGCGCCACCAATTGCGCCAATCACGCAGATCGACCGGGCCCGAGGTGGGCGTGAAGACCATGGACCCCGGAACCAGGTCCGCTGGATCAGCACCGGGGAACTTCGCCGGATCGAGCTCGCGCTCCGCGACCGTGACGTACCCCGTGTCGTCGACGAACTCGGCATAGTCCTCATTCGTCACCTCGTAGCGATCGACCCAGAACGAAACGACCTCACGCTCGTGCATCGGGCGCTCGTCGGCGTAGAACTTCTCCGACCCCATCCGGAATGTGCCGCCAGGCAACAACACCATGTCCCGTTCCACCACGACAGCCAACGTAGCGCCCGGGGCATTCGCGCGCGCCCAGGCAGCACCTCGCCCGACGGATCTGCAGACGTCGTTCCCCGCCCCCATTCAGAAGCAGCTCAGCAGCCAGCTGAGTCGGCACTGGCGAAACGGGCTGGGCGAACATTGTGTATTGCAGCAGGGCCAGGTGCGGACGGGCGCGAACTGATTCTTCGTCTTTGGTCGCTGCATCGCTGTTATCGGCTCGAACAGCGCGCGCGAGCGCGACACGGCACTTTGGGGCAGCGAAGTTCACGCTCACCATGCCGCGGACCATCTCGTCATGGGGCAGTGAATCTGCCTGGCTAAGCGACCATTCCTATTGGGGCGCCTGCGAGAGCCGCCACTCGATCCACTGCTGCCGCGTCCACTGGAGACATGTTCAACTACTGCTCGGGGCAGCGATCACATGTGCACATCTCACAAAGTAGTGAGGGTTGACCGCACAGTGCCCATCAACTCCGGTCAGGCGTACTGGCCGACGCACCGAGGCGGGCGCGCAGGAAGGCGACGGTCCGTGCCGCCAACCCCGCACCGATCTCGGCCGCAGGCTGCTTGGCGCCCTTGACGACGAAGCCATGGTCGCCCGGTATCCACTCCAGTGTGGCGTCCTGGCACGTCGCGACCGCGTCCGTGAGCTGTTCGTGCGGGGCGACGAACGGGTCGGTCTCCCCGGAGAGGAAGAGCTGCGGTGCGGCGATCGCAGGCAGGTGCTCGACACGCGGATTCTCCGGCCGGCCGGGCGGATGAAGGGGGTAGCCGAGGTAGACGAGCGCATCAGGGGCGATGACGCCTTCGGACGCGGCCATCGACGCCATACGCCCGCCGTACGAGCGGCCGCAGGCGACGATCGGGACGCCCGGGATCTGATCGCGCAGGAACTCGTCGACCGCAGCCCATGTCACGATCGCGTGGGAAGCGGGGCCCGGCACTCGCCTGCCCGCCTCGGAGTAGGGGAAGTTGAAGCGCAGGACGGCAAGGCCAAGACTCGCGCACGCCCCGGCGAAGCCGACGAGGGACGGACTTTCCATGCGCGTCCCGGCGCCGTGCGCAACGCCGATCGCGGCCCAGGGGTCAGCCTGGAGATGCAACTCGGCCGACACGTCCACCTCGGCCGCCGGCAGCGCGACGGTCAACCGCATCGAAGCGGATTCATCCACCCCCGCATCATCTCGCATGCGGACGCTCAGAGGCTGTCGCCGACGAAGCAAGCCCGGAGCAGCGCGCCGCGTCGACCATCATGATCGCCCAGGGCGGAGCGGCCGACGTTACAGCGAGGGCGAGTGTCGCAGCCCTCCCTCGCCGGTGGCGACCGCGTCCTGAGCTACACCCCGCGCCACCTGTCGCGCCAACGCCGTCACCTTCTTGGTGACCGAGGATGAGCCCCGGGAGGCACCTCACCGGGGCGGCCCGGGCGAAACCAAGGCGGCAAGTTGATTGTGGTGGGGTCGGCAGCGGCCTTGTAAGGCTCGTGGTAGGGCACAAAGTCAACGCGCGATAGGCGATCCGCTTGCGTTCTCCTGTGGGGTGAGCGTCGGGTTAGTAGTGGTCCCGTGCTTGCAGGATGATGATGTGCTCGTCGGTGACGTAGTAGACGAGGCGGTTTGCGTCATCGATTCGACGTGACCATGCACCGGTCAGGATGTGTTTGAGGGGTTCGGGCTTGCCGATGCCCGTGAAGGGGTCGCGTAGGACGTCGGTGATGAGCTGGTTTATTCGCTTCAGCGTTTTGCGGTCCTGGGTCTGCCAGTAGAGGTAGTCCTCCCACCCATTGCGGTCGAACGCGAGACTGCGGCTCACGCGTCGAGCAGATCGTGCTGCTCGAACTCGCCCCGACGGGCGCGCTCGATCGCCTCGACGAGCCGCTGGGCTCCGGTGGAGTTGCGCAGCAGGTACGCGGTCTCAGTCATCGCGTCGTAATCGTCCTTCGACAGGATGACGGCGTTGCCATGTCGTGAGACGACCTCGACGGCGGTGTGGTCGTCGTTGACCTGCTGGATGAGACCGAACAGGCTCTTGCGGGCTTCCGACGCTGTGATCGCTGACACGACTACCTCCTCAAGTGGTACGCAATATCGTACCACTCCACTCCGGCGGCCACACGGATCCGCTGTTGCAACATGCTCGCCGGCGGCACGGCGGGAGTTGAAACCTCTCCTTAGAATCCGAACTCGACCTTGCTCTACCTGAGCTCGACGAGCCCGCGGGTATCCTGACGCCGGGCGCGGACCTTGGATACCCGTAAGATGGCTGTGGCTCCTGTAACAAGGACGCCATAGCTATGTGGGAACCAAGGCTTCGCTAGAGCCACGATCCCAGTGTTTTCAAGGCTTCGCCGATGTAGTTCAATGGCAGAACTTCTGCTTCCCAAGCAGACAGCGCGGGTTCGATTCCCGTCATCGGCTCCACTCGCCCCATCCGGCACCGCGACGCACCCGCGAACCCGTCAGCGAACCCACCGGTTCGGCACCGGCGTCCAGTAGGCTCCAAATCGCGGTCGACGTGCGCGACGGCATCCATTCTCTGCCGCGGTGTCGGCGCGAAACGGGGGACGCGATCGAGGATGACGGACACGCATGACGTGCTCCACGGCCTCACCGAAACCGAGGTCGCCGACCGCGTCGCCGCCGGCAAGACCAACGCCTACACCGACCCGACGAGCCGTTCGGCGTGGAGCATCATCCGCGCCAACGTCTTCACGCTGTTCAACGGCATCATCGTGGCGTGCTTCACTGTGCTGCTCGTGCTCGGCAGGTGGCAGGACGCCCTCTTCGGCCTGAGCGCCATCGCGAACACGATCATCGGGTCGGTGCAGGAGTTCCGCGCCAAGGCCGCCCTCGACAAGCTGGCCCTGCTGCACGCGCCGAACGCGCGGGTGCTGCGCGACGGGACGATGCACGAGGTACCGGTCTCCGAGGTGGTGCTCGACGACATTCTGATCCTGCGTGCCGGCGACCAGATCGCGGCGGATGGCCTCGTGCTCTCGTCGTCGCGGCTGCAGGTGGACGAGTCGATGCTCACCGGCGAATCGGATGCCGTGGACAAACAGCCTCTCGATGAGACCCTCAGCGGCTCGATCGTCGTCGGCGGCGAGGGGGCAGCGCGGGTCATCCGCGTCGGCGCTGACTCGTTCGCCAACAAGCTGGCCAGCGAGGCGAAGCGCTTCTCACTGGTCTCGAGCGAGCTTCGTCGCTCGGTGAACCAGGTGCTGAAGTTCCAGGCCTACATCATCGGACCGGTCGCGCTCCTCGTGCTCAACGCCCAGATGTTCGTCTTCGGCGGCTGGCCGGAGGCGATCCAGAGCGGCCAGTGGCGGCAAGCTGCCGTCAACGCTATCGCAGCCGTCATCGCGATGATCCCGCTCGGACTCGTGCTGATGACGAGCATCGCCTTCGCCGTCGGTGCAGTGAAGCTCGCCGCTCGCCAGGTGCTGGTGCAGGAGCTGCCGGCGGTCGAGGGCCTGGCGCGGGTCGACGTGATCTGCCTCGACAAGACGGGCACCCTCACCGAGGGCGAGATCGTGTTCGACGCGGCACATCCTGTGGTGGATGACGCCCCTTCCGGCTGGCGCGACGCCCTCGCCTGGTACGGCGCCGAACCCGACGCCAACGCCACAGCGCGGTGCCTCGCCGCCGCATACGAGACCGGCGGTGCCCTCGAGCCCGTCGCGCGCATCCCCTTCTCCTCCGCCCGCAAGTGGAGCGCTGTGTCGTTCGACGACGCAGCCCGCGGCACCTGGGTGCTCGGCGGCCCCGAGATGGTGTTCCCCAGCGGGGATCACCACTGGCTCCACGCGCGATCAGCGGAGCTCGCGGCAACCGGTCGCCGTACACTCGTGCTCGGTCACTCGCGCCACACCCTCGGCCACGACGAACTCGAGGCCGAGTCGCTGCCCGACGAGCTGCACGCCGTCACGCTCCTCACCTTCCGCGAGCAGGTGCGGTCCGACGCAGGCGAAGCGCTCGGCTACTTCGCGTCGCAGGGCGTCGACGTCAAGGTCATCTCTGGCGACAACCCGCAGACCGTCGCTGCGATCGCCCGCGAGGTAGGACTGGATGTCGAGAGCGGGTTCGACGCACGCGAACTGCCCGACGACCCGGCCGCCCTCGCCGAGCTGCTCGAGCAGCACACGGTCTTCGGACGCGTCACCCCGGATCAGAAGAAGGGGATCGTGCAGGCGCTCAAGTCGCGGGGTCACACCGTGGCGATGACCGGCGATGGCGTGAACGACGCGCTGGCCATCAAGGAGGCCGACATCGGCATCGCCATGGAGTCCGGCTCCGCGGCGACGAAGGCGGTCGCCCGCATCGTGCTGCTCGACGGCAAGTTCGAGCACCTGCCAGGCGTGGTCGCCGAGGGCAGGCAGGTGATCGCGAACATCGAGCGCGTCTCCATGCTGTTCCTCACCAAGACCGCCTACGCCACAGTGCTCGCGGTAATCTTCGGCGTCACGATCATGCAGTTCCCGTTCCTGCCTCGTCAGCTCTCCGTGATCGACGGCCTCACGATCGGCATCCCTGCCTTCTTCCTCGCGCTCATGCCGAACAACCGGCGGTACATCCCCGGGTTCCTGCGGCGGTCGCTGAGCTTCGCCATCCCGGCCGGCGTGATCATCGGCCTGATGCTGTGGTGGTACTCGGCGGCGGCGACCGGGGCCGGCATCCCGCAGGACGAGCTGCGCACCGGCGCGACCCTCATCCTCACGATCGTCGGGCTGTGGGTTCTCGTCGTGCTGTCACGTCCGATCGACGGTTGGAAGATCGTGATCATCGGCGCCATGATGCTGGGCCTCGTGCTGGTCTACGCGGTGCCGATCATCCGCGAGTTCCTAGGTCTCGTCGACCCCTCGCTGACCGACACGCTGCTCGTGATCGGGATCTCGTTCGTGTCCATCGTCGGCATCGAGATCGTGCGGTTCATCCACCGTCGCTATGTGCGCCGCCACGGGGGCACCGGCGACTACTGATCCTCGCACAACGCGCGGCCGGCGGACCTGCTCACAACCCGACCCAGCTCACAACCCGGTCTTGCGCGCCTCGGCCTCGCGCTCGCTCACGTGCGCGAAGTACTGGCGGGGACGCCCGAGCCACAGCGCAAGGATGATCAGCACGCTCACGACGATGAGCAGCACCTCGGGCCAGACATAGTCCGCGTCGACGATGAGCGACGCGACGGCGAGCAGCAGTTCGATTCCGAGCACGATCGTCAGCAGCACGCGCGCGTAGTGCTTGCCGCGGCTCAGTGCCGACGCGAGCGCGAGGATGAACAGCCCGAGCAGGATCACGCCGGCGCCGATCAGCGTCACCCCGAACTGCCCGCCGAGGCTCGGAATGTCGGCCACGTACCGCAGCAGGATGAACAGCAGACCCACCCCGATGGAGAGGAATCCCGCCACATACGTGAACACGACGATCACGATCAGCTCGGTCGGCGGCTTGTGCCGACGACGTGCTTTGGGCGCGGGGCTCGCGGGCATTCCCGTGGTCATGGTCACACTTTATGACGCGCGCGAAGGCCTGGACAGGGAACCTTTCGCACATCCCGTTCAAGGCGGACTGTCGGAAGAGCGCCCTACTGTGTTACTCCTCGAATCCGTAAGGAGGACCCCTGTGTCCGACGCCCGCGCTCTTCGCCCGCCGCGCTCGCCCCGCTCGCCGCTCCGCGTCGGCGTGTTCACTCGAGCCCACCTGAACCGCCTCGCCAAGCGGGATGCCCGCGCCGGAGTTCCACGGGCAGCCTACGAGGCGGAGCCGGTCGGCGAGCCGACCCCGACCGTGCAGGTGCTGCAAGCGCACGCCGCGACCTACACCCAGCGGGAGGCGCAGCGCTTCCTCACCGACGTGCGCAGCCAGTGGGTCGAGTACGAGGCGCTCTCCGAGACCGTCGCGCGCGAGCAGCGCGAGTACGTGGATCGCACCAGCGCCCTCGAACGGGCGGCGGCGACCGCTGCGCAGGATGACACCAGTCCGGCACACGAAGACATTCGTCGTCTGGAGCGGCGCATCCAACGAGACCTTCGCCGATCGGACCACCTCAAGGCGATCATCCACACGCGCTTCACCGTCGCGAGGCTGCGGGCTCGCCGCTACTTCGACTACTCGGACGAGAAGGTCGCTCTGTACTGGGGCACCCTGCGTCGGAAGCATCCGGCAGCGGAGAACATCAGCGATCGGCCGCCGGCGCTGCAGCGTCCAACGTGGCTGACGGTGGACGACAACTACCGCGCCCTCGAGCTCTGGCACGGTAGCGACATCTTCGGCGGTGCGGCGCTCGACGCCGGCCCACAGGCGGGTTCGCCGCGTCAGCCATAGCCGACGCCCATCTATCGTTCAGCAAACGGCAGGGAGCAGCCAGCAAGCTTGATGAGCCGCGGCGCGTCTCGCCACGGGTCAAGGGGGCCGGGTCGCAGATGCGACCGGGAAAGCAGGGAGGGAAACATGGCGGCACGCAATCGACAGGGCGCCGTGGTCGCGGTGGTCGATACGCACGACGCGTTCGGCCTCGAGGCCGTCGAGTACACGTTGCCCAAGGTGCGGCGACTCTCTCGCAGGCTGCGCTGGCGTCTTTGGCGCATGAGGCGTTCGCTCGACGTGGAGACGCTCGACGTGTTCGAGCACGAGATCTCGGCGTTCGAGAACGCCGGCCTCTCCGATCTCGCGCGACAGCGCACCAGGCACGCCTCGACCATCGAGTCGCTGCAGACCATCGCCCGCGCCAGGGTCGAGCTCGTGAACGGCGCCCTGAACGCCGCACACGCCGATCTCGTCAAGGCAGAGGCGGACGCCGCGATGCTCGAGCGCAAGCTCGCCGATCGCGACCCGAAGTTCCACAGCTACGCGTAGGGGGATGACCATGGCACGCGACATCGTCATGAAGCCGCCGAGCAGCGGACCCCGGCTCGGCCGGCTCTCGCCCGTCACGCACGTGTTCGTCTACGTGCTGCTGATCGGCATGATCGCCGTCGACTACTACCTGCTGTCCCAGACGCTCACACTGTTGCTGCGCAACGACAGTCAGTACGGCTCGATCGGCACGATGATGTACATCATCACGGCGGGCATCTCGGCCGCGATCGTGACGATCCCGCACATCGTGGCCGTGCTCGTGCGACGCATCGAGAGCGGCATCACCACGCGCGGTTGGGTCAGCGTGGTGATCGGGCTGGGCATCCTGTGGGTTGCCATCCTGCTCGTCATCACCCTCGCCCGCATCAAGGCGGGACTCGACGCGCAGAACGCCGGCGGCCTCACCGGACTCGTGGGCCAGCAGCAGACGACTGCCGTCGGCTTCTCCTGGACCGCGCCCGACACGATCATGGCGTTCCTCATGCTCGGCGTGCTCGTCACCTCCGGCGCCCTGAGCTTTGTCACCGCGTGGCTCACGACCCGCCCGCTGGTCACCGCCGTCGAGCGCGGCTGGCGTCGTGTCGCGCAGCTGCGCCGGTATCGCGACCGGCTGCTCGCCGAGCAGCTCAAGGCGGCGGATGCCATCGCTCAGCAGGCCGCGCAGGAACCGGCCGATGTCGAACGCTACGCGCTGGCTCAGGAGACGTTGCGCTACGACCTCGAGCAGCTTCGCGCGCGACTCGCTGTGAAGCTCGCCCAACGGCAGCGCGATCCGCAGGGCACCAGCCAGATCATCCACGAGCTGCAGCTGCGCCGCGAACCACGCGAGAACCTCACGCCCGCGCCGACGGCCGCCCCGGCAGGCTCCGCCGACTGATCCCGAGTCGACGCCCCCTCTACTGCCCGTCCCCGTCGCTCCCCGTCACCGAGAGGACAACAACCCTGTGCGCTCCCCACTCCGCATCGTCGCACCCATCGTCGCAGCCGGCCTGGTGGCTGCGGCACTCGCGGCATGCTCCTCGTCGTCGAGCACCGGTCCGTGCAGCCAATCCGACAAGAGGAACATCGGCGTCGTCGCCGGCAGCACGGCGAACGCTCCTGCCACCCAGCTGCCCGCCTCGGCGACCGCCCAGTTGAAGGCCGCGGGAGAGACGAACGGCAGCGTCACCATCGTCATCCCGTCTGGCAAGCCTCAGGCGATGGGAACCACGCTGCTCGGATCCACCGCCAACGACGCGATCGTCTGCCGCAGCGACCAGGGCAACAAGCTCACCCAGGTGACGAGCTACATCAACGGACTGAAGGCATCCAACGGCGAGGTCGACTTCCTCGACTCCATCGACCAGGCAGCCAAGAGCCTCGGCAAGAACTCGATGGGCGTGATGGTGGCCGGGAGTGGCCTGCAGACCGTCGACCCGCTGAACTTCGCGGTGACCGGGCTGCTCACCGCCGACCCGTCGCAGGTCGTCGCCGATCTGAAGTCCAAGGGCGAGCTGCCCACCGACCTCTCCGGGGTGACCGTGTACTGGTCGGGGCTCGGAGATGTCGCAGGCGACCAGCAACCACTGACGATCACCGCCCGCAGCAACCTCCAGGCCATCTGGGCGGCGATCATCACGGCCGCGGGCGGCACCCTCTCCGTGCTTCCCGAGACGGCGTCGGGTTCGGCCGCACCCGGCTTGCCAGCTGTGACCGCCGTTCCGGTGCCCGCGACAGCGACGAACACGAACTGGTCGAAGCCGATCGTGGTGCGCGACAGCGATCTGCTGTTCGTGAAGAACACCGCGACGTTCTCCGACCCGTCGAAGGCGCAGCAGGTGCTGGCGGGACTCGTGCCGTCCATCGAGCAGAACGGCCAGCTGATCACCATCACCGGCACCGCGTCGAAGGACCAGGCGACCACCAACACGGCCGATCTCGTGCTGTCGAAATCGCGGGCGGATGCCGTCAAGCAAGCACTCGTGACCCTCGGCGTCTCCGCGTCACTGCTCGCCACGGCAGGCGTCGGTCACGAGTGGTGCGGGTTCAAGACCGAGACGGATGCCTCGGGCAAGTACTCTGATGCCCTCGCCGAGCAGAATCGCTCGGTCATCCTGACGTCTCCCGGCGTCCCGCTCTGCGGCTGATCCAGCCCGCTACCGCGCCATGTGCGCTCTATTGCGCCAGCAAGAGTGGCCGAATAGAGCGCAAGTGGCGCAATAGACGGGACGTGACGTGACCGACCCGTCAGTGGGTGACGTCCCAGAGGTGGTGCACCGGGTCGTGGATGTAGTACTTGGCGAGCGTCTCGACGGTGAAGACTGATCCGTCGCTACGACGGCCGCTGCGACCGAGCTCCGTGTCGGGCACGCGCTCGAACTCGTCCGCGATCGCGAGGCCGGCCTCCTGCAGATCGAACGCGACCTCGGCGGGGTTCTGCTCGTCGTAGCGCTCGGCGACGGCGGTGGCGTCCTGGTCCCAGTTCTCGAACTCGGGGTCATCCTCGTCGAGCATCAGACGAAGCCGACCGGCCATCACTCGGAACACGTCGCGAACATGGGCGGCGTACTCCAGCGGGGACCAGGTGCTGTCGTCGGGCCGCACCCGCACGTCGTCCCGCTCGAGCACCGGCGGCCAGGCGACGATGTTCTCCCTGGTGAGCGCAGGGATGTCGGCGAACGCAACCGTGCTCGCATCGAACCCGCACTCGGGGCAGGGGCGCTCGAGCACCCAGGTCCAGCTCTTGGTCTCCGGAACGATCGGCATGGGTAGAGCCTATGACCGCCCGGCAGGTGCGGTCACGCTCGCCGATCGACCTAGTTGGAAGGCAGCGAGTGGTAACCGGCGGGGCCCGCTGCCGTTGTGGGCTTGGTACCGGCCGCACGACACACCGCGAGTCGATCAACTGTCGCGGCGGCGGCGTCAGCGGTCCAGGGAAGCTTGATGGTCGGCGCCTTCTGACCGGCAGCGGGCTTGAACGCGGCGGCGATTGCGGCGATCCGCATCGCCAGCGCCTGTGCGTAGTCGGCGCCCGAGGTCGAGTTGTTGAGCATCACGACGACCGTGAGGCCGGACGCGGGGTCGCTGAGCATCGACGTGATGAAGCCGGGGACCGCTCCGTCGTGTCCGCGCATCGGGCCGAGTTGGATGCCGCCCATTCCGTAGGTCTGCCATGTCGCGGCATCGGACGCTACCGGCACCGTCGTCCACGCCGCCTTCTTCGCGTCGCCGTTCAGCAGGGACGCCGACGCGAACGACTGCGCGAACGTCTTCAGGTCGGAGAGCGAGGAGACCACGCCGGAGGCCGTCCACGTCGCGCTCGGGGCGAGCTGTGTGTCATCCATCACGGTTCCGCACTGGGAAGCCCCGGTGACGGCGTCCAGCGAGGTGGCGTAGCCGTGCAGGGCCGAGCCAGGGATGCTCGTTCCGCTCGGCAGACTCGACGACGACATGCCGAGCGGACCGAAGACCTCGCTGTTGTACAGCGACTGCCAGTCCTGGCCGGTCGCGGCCTGCAGCGCCATGCCGAGCAGGATGTACCCGGTGTTCGAATACGCCCAGCGCTCGCCGGGGGCGCCGGCACGGGGCTCGCCCATTCCGTCGGAGAGAAGTTCCATCGGCACGTACGGACGCTGCGGGTTGTCGACGAACTGCGGGCCGAGCGCGTGCATGTAGTCGCCGAGGCCCGAGGTGTTCTGGCAGAGCTGGCCGAGGGTGAGCCCGTCGATTCCGACCACTCGGGGCAGGTACTTCGAGACGGGATCGTTGAGCGCGACCTCGCCCTTCTGCACGAGCGAGAGCAGCACGGTGCAGGTCATCGACTTGGTCACCGAGCCGACGCGCCACGGCATGTTCGGGGTCACGGGCTCCTTGCCCTTGAGGGTCGTGGTTCCGAGGCCCGCCTCGTAGTCGCCTGCCCATGGCGCCCACACGCCCACGATCGCGCCAGGTGCACCGACGAGCTTCATGGCGTCGGTGACGGCCGCCTTGATCGAGTTCGATTCGGCGGAGGGAAGCGTGTTGGATGTCTGCGACGGCGTCGACGACGCGTCACCGCCCTGGGTGCACCCCGAGAGCGCAAGTGCCGTCGCGACGGCCATGGCGGAGGCAGCGACGATCAGCCTCAGTGTGCGGCTGCGCCCCCTAGGCCACGACATGGCATTCCCCCAACGGTCCCCCCGGTCCTCCTCTTCACTCTAAGCGCGCCCGCGCCGCTGACAGGCAGCGAACGGTAACGAGACGGCAACGTCCGTCGAGAAATCATCCATTGTGATGACACGCATGGCGCTGTGGTCGGACCACATGTGCGACCACAGCGCGGCATCCGATGAAGGTCAGGCCTCGCGGTTGCTCATGAAGCGGTCGACGTCGCGGTCGACGAGCACGTCACTGGGCCGCAGCGGTCGGGTCAGGTAAAGGCCCTCGAGCGAGGTGAGCCTGCTCAGCGCGACATAGGTCTGGCCGGGGCTGAATGCCCGCGCGCCGAGGTCGACGATCGCCCTGTCGTAGGTCTTGCCCTGCGACTTGTGGATGGTGACCGCCCACGCCAGCCGCAGCGGGAACTGCGTGAAGTCTGCCGCGATGTCTTTGGTGAGCTTCTTCGTCAGCGGGTTGTAGGTGTACCTGTAGCGCTCCCAGACCGCCGGATCGACCTCATGAACGTCGCCGTCGACATCCACGAACACCGTCGAGTCGATGCGCACGACCGTGCCGATGGTGCCGTTCACCCATCTAGGACCGTCTCCGCCCTGGCCGGTGTCGTTGCGCAGGAACATCACCTGCGCTCCCACCTTGAGCTCCAGGGTCTCGTCGGCCGGGTAGTTGCGGGCGCCGAAGTCACCGTTGACCTCTGCCTTCGCGGTGAGGGCGCGGCCTGGCAGCTTGGCCAGTGCGGAGGCGTTGATGCGATTCACGGAGTCGTTGCGCGTGGCGAGGGTGATGGTTCCGTCATCCGGTGCCGGACGAGCGCCCATGCCGTTCAGTCGGTCGGCGATCTCCTTGGTGACCCGTCCGTGCCGCACCGCGTTGAGCATGAGCTTGAAGTCCAGCTCGCGCTGACGGTGGATCTCGCTGAGCTCGAACCTGCGCAGCGTTGTCTGCTCCCAGACCTTCGCGTCGAAGAACCACATCGAACGGTAGTGGTCGGCGAAGTACGCACGCTCTTCGGAGTCGCCGGGAACCGGCGCGAGCTGGTACGGATCGCCGAACAGCACGATCTGCACGCCGCCGAACGGCTCGAGCTTGCGCTGCCTCGCCTGGCGCAGGGCGCGGTCGATGGCATCCATCAGGTCGGCGTTCACCATCGAGACCTCGTCGATCACGAGCGTGTCGATGGAGTTCAGCAGGGTGACGAGCTCGCGCGGCTGGTCGAGGTCGTGGTCGGCGATCACGCCGATCGGCAGACGCAGCAACGAGTGGATGGTCTGCCCGCCGACATTGAGCGCGGCCACACCGGTCGGAGCGCTGATCACGAGCTGCTTCTCGGTGTTCCAGCTCAGGTGGTTCAGCAGCGTGGACTTTCCGGTGCCCGCTCGCCCCGTCACGAACACGTGGTCCCTGGTGTGCTCGATCGCGTCGAACACGGCGGACTGCTCCGCGGTCAGGGTGAGAGCGCTCAACGCTGGGGCTCCTTCGCGACATCCGGTTTCGATCGAGGAGTCGCGCCATCGGTCTGCTCGCGCGACGGCGCGGCTCGATCGTCGGGATCGCTGGAGGCCATGCGCTGCAGCATCGCGTTGTACGCCATCAGGTCGGCTTCACCGTCGCGATCCGCCTTGCGGTCTCGGCGCTTGGTCTCCTTCGCGTCGCTGCGGCTCCACTGCACGGCGACGATGATCGCGAGTACCACGGTAGGGATCTCGCCGATGCTCCAGGCGATGCCGCCGGCCAGCTGCTGGTCGCCGAGCGGGGTGGCTCCCCACGTTCGGCCCATGGCGCCGAACCAGTTCGCGAGAAAGAGCCCGTTGGTGGTGAGGATCGAGAGCCCGAAGAAGGCGTGGAACGCCATCGTGCCGAGCAGCAGCACGAGCCGCAGCGGATACGGGAACCGGTACGGCACGGGATCGATGCCGATCAGCGACTGCACGAAGAGGTATCCGACGATCAAGAAATGGATGATCATCCATTCGTGCCCGATGTGGTCGGTGGTCGCCCAACTGAACAGCGGGGAGTAATAGAACACCCAGAGCGACCCGGCGAACAGAACTGCCGCCGTGATCGGATGCGTGAGGAAGGCGGCCACCTTCGAGTGCACGATGAGCATGATCCACTCGCGTCCGCCACGGGACCCGTCCGTGCGCTTCTTGATCGCACGCAGCGCGAGGGTGACGGGTGCGCCCGGAACGAGCAGCAACGGCACCGCCATGGTGAGCAGCATGTGGGCGAGCATGTGGCTGGAGAAGAGGTACTTCTCGTAGACGTTGATGCCGCCGTTCGTGACCCAGAGCAGCGCCAGGATGCCCGCCACCCACGAGATCGTGCGGCCGATCGGCCACTTGTCGCCACGACGGTGAAGGCGAACGACGCCGGCGAGGTAGAAGAAGATGGCGAAGCAGCATCCGATAAGCCAGAGCGGGTCGACGTTCACCCCGAAGATGTATCTGGCGAGGGTGAGCGGAGCGGGGAGAGGCTCGCCGGTCAGCACCTCCGCCGGCGTCGGCGCGGACACCGGCACGTCGGCGATGGGTGTCGGCGTGCGGGCGAGCGCGGCGGCGACTCCCTCTGCGATGCCCATGAAGGCGAGTTCGGCTGCGACCATCCACCAGAAGAATCGGCGTCCGCCCGTGCGGCCGAGTCGGCCGATCAGGTATCGGCGCTGGAACATGCCGAAGAGGCCGAGCACGACGAGAGCCAGCGTCTTCACCAGCACGAGCACGCCGTATGCGGTGAAGAGGTTCTGCAGGGTGCCGATGCGCAGATCGGCATTGATGATGCCGGAGAACGCGACCACGACGAACGAGATGATCGCCAACGTCGAATAGCGCTCGAGAACGGTGACGAGACGTTCGCCGTGGAGCGCCTTGCGGATGAGCACGAGGGTGAGCAGCCCGCCGAGCCAGACGCAGGCGAAAATCAGGTGCAGACCGAGCGAGGTGATCGCCTGATCGTGGCCGGCGGTGCCTGCCGCGTGACCGCTCAGCGCCATCGGCAGCAGGGTGAAGAGGGCCACGATCGTGACGAAGACGAGCGCGGTGTGGTTGCGCACCGCGAAGCAGAGCACGGTGGTGACTGCGGCGATGAGCGTGATCGCCAGCCACACCTGTCCGATGGAGATCTGCGTCGCGAACTCACTGATGCCGTCGCTGAACGACTGGATGAACGCGAGCGGAGAGCCGGTCACGTTCAGGTACGTCAGCACGCCCGTGATAGCACTGACGATGGTCATGATCGCAGCCGAGGCTGCCGCGACATCCAGTGCCCTGTCGTATTCGGGCTCGTTCGGGCTGAGGCCGAAGCACGCGAAGACGAGTGCGCCGATCATGGCGGCCGCGCTGAGGTTGACGAACAGGTTCGCGATGGGGAGTCCCCAGCGCACGACGGGCCCCGGGTCGAGCAAGGCGGGAGCGGCCGCCCCGCCACCGTATGCCAGCGCGACCAGTATCGCGATGAGAGCGAAGACCACCAGCGCGACGGGACCCGCGACGCGCTGTACTCTGCTCACCCATCAAGAGTAGTCGCGCGTTCCTTGACGTCCGGCGAGACCGCCGACGCCTGTGGAGGTCGAACTCTCAGTCGGCGCTGTGAACGCGAAGAAGGAACTGGTTTCGCAAGGAGGACGCGCGTGAACGCGAAGAGGGCGCCCGTAACGCGAAGACGGCCCGGAATGCGAAAGAGGGGGTGCCGGCGAACCGGCATCCCCTCTTCGTGAGGTGCTGAGACTACTTGACGGAAGCCTTGAGCTTGCTGCCCGCGGTCAGCTTGACGCGGTGACCGGCCGGGATCTTGATCTCGGCGCCGGTCTGCGGGTTGCGACCAGTGCGAGCAGCCGTCGACGTGCGCTCTGCGGCGAGCCAGCCCGGGATGGTGACCTTGCCCCCACCTGCGACGGTCTCGGCGATGGTCGCGAAGAAAGCGTCGACCACAGCCCCCACGGCGGCCTGGCTCTGACCGGTCGACGCAGCGACTGCTGCAACGAGCTCGGTCTTGTTCAGCGACTTGTCAGCCATTGAGTGTCCTCCTCGGACGTTCTGCTGCTGAGCAGCGATTGGTGTTGAAGTTCACGGCTAGAGCCGCATGGTTTCGGTTCACGGAAGTGCCCCGTAAACCGCCCTCACGGTACCATCCAGCCGCGTAATTCCGCGGATTTCCGGGCTTTTCGACCGGATCTCGGGCCGTTCCCGATGCGACACGACGTTCTCGGCGGGGTTATGCACAGATTCGGGCGGGTTATGCACAGGTGGGGGCTTCATCTCGCCGTGCGGCGCGGCGCCATGGCGCACAGCCCCGTCACCCACGCCCCACAGCCCCGTCACCCACGCGGAGCCACCACCTTCGCCGAACCACCACTCTGCCGTCGAACCACCACCGAAACCGCGCGGACAAGGTGGTGGTTCGGCGAGAAGGTGGTGGTTCGGCGAGAAGGGGGTGGCTCGACGAGGAGTGGTGGCTCGCGGAGAAAGGGATGGGCGGGCGCGCGGGTTGCAGGCCGGGGATGCGGAAAGGGCGCCGTCCAGAGGACGACGCCCTTTCTAGGCGAATGACTTCCCGGCTTACCAGGACGACTTCGTGATGCCCGGAAGCTCACCGCGGTGGGCCATGTCGCGGAAGCGCACGCGCGAGATGCCAAACTTGGTCAGCACGCCGCGGGGGCGACCGTCGACGGCGTCGCGGCTGCGCAGACGCACCGGCGACGCGTTGCGCGGCAGCTTCTGCAGACCGACGCGGGCGGCTTCGCGCTCCTCGTCGGTGGAGTTCGGGTTGATCAGGGCCTTCTTCAGCTCCACGCGCTTCTCGGCGTAGCGGTCGACGACATCCTGGCGCTGCTTGTTGCGCGCGATCTTGCTCTTCTTTGCCATGCTTACCGCTCCTCGCGGAATTCGACGTGCTTGCGCACAATGGGGTCGTACTTCTTGAGCACGAGACGGTCGGGGTCGTTGCGGCGGTTCTTCTTGGTCACGTAGGTGTAACCGGTGCCTGCCGTCGAGCGGAGCTTGATGATCGGGCGGATGTCCTGCTGCTTGGCCATCAGATCTTCTCCCCACGGGCAAGGATGTCCTTGACCACTGCCTCGATGCCACGGGCGTCGATCACCTTGATGCCCTTGGCACTCACGTTCAGGGTGACGTTACGGCGAAGCGACGGCACGTAGTACGTCTTCTTCTGAACGTTCGGGTCGAAACGACGCTTGGTACGCCGGTGCGAGTGCGAGATGTTGTGACCGAAGCCGGGTACGGCTCCCGTCACCTGGCACACTGCTGCCATTGGTTCCTCCATCAATACCGAGAGGCGGATGCCTCTCCCAAGATCTCTTGTCGACGCGCACAATCGCACGCCGCTTTCGCGTAAGAGGGGATTGTGTGCGCGAACTGCGCAGAGGAGTCTGCACAGACGAAGAGATAGTTTACGCGACGCGCCGCGTCAGCTCAAATCGGCCCGGCGGGGACGGGGGCGCAAGACTACGCGCCGGCCGTGCAGGCAGCACAGAGGCCGAAGACGTCGACGACGTGGCGGGCATCGGTGAAGCCGTGCTCGGATGCCACGCGCTGGGCCCACTGCTCGACGTCATCCGCCGCGATCTCCACCGTCGTTCCGCATCGCCTGCAGATCAGGTGGTGGTGGTGACCGGTGGAGCACGCGCGATAGAGGGCCTCGCCCTCTGACTGCAGCGAGTCCGCCTCGCCCTCCGACGCCAGGTCGGCGAGCGCACGATAGACGGTGGCGAGTCCGATCGGCGATCCATGTTCGCGGAGCCCGGTGTGCAGGCTCTGCGCGCTCACGAACCCGTCGTTGGATGCCAGTGCCTCACGCACCGCCTCCCGCTGCCAGGTGTTTCGTTTCATCACGGCACCTCCACCGGTGCCGGCGCGTGCTGAGGTGCGAGCGCCGGCGCGGGCATCCGTCGTCCGCTGATGCCACGGCGCTTTCGAGCCCACGCGATCACGCGGCACACCACGTAGATCAGGAACGAGATCGTGGTGACGTAGGGGCTGATCGGCACCGTGCCGCCGAGGGCCAGCATGATGCCGCCCACCATCGACACCACGCCGAAGATCACGCCGAGCAACGGTACCCACAGCGGGGAGGACGACACCTTGAGCGCCGCGGCCGACGGGGTGACGAGCACCGAGAGCACCAGCAGCGCACCGACGATCTGCACCGACACCGCGACGGCGAGGCCGAGCAGCAGCATGAAGACGATCGACAAGGCGCGGGTCGGAACGCCGCGCGCCGAGGCGACGTCGGCATCCACGCTCGCGAAGATCAGCGGACGCCACACGACCGCGAGGCCGACCAGTACGATGGCCGAGATGACCAGCAGCGCGCCGACCTGCGGATTGTCGATGGCGACGATCTGACCGGTGAGCAGCCCGAACTTGTTCGCAGAGCGACCTGGATAGAGGGCCAGGCAGAGAATGCCCAACCCGAGCCCGAACGGCATGAGCACCGCCGTGATCGAGTTGCGTTCTCGTGCTCGGGAGCCGAGCAGTCCGATGAGCAGGGCCGCGATCAGCGATCCGATGATCGAACCCTGCACGACGCCGACCCCGAACAGCAGCCCGGCCGATGCCCCGGCGAATGACAGCTCGCTGATGCCGTGCACCGCGAAGGCCATGTCGCGCGACATCACGAACACCCCGATGAGGCCTCCCACGATGCCGAGCACGGCGCCCGCCAGGATCGAGTTGCGCAACAGCACGAGGAGCTGCCCGTAGTCGGTGAAGTTGAAGATCTGCGACCACCAGTCGACGGTGTTCACTGCTCCTCCTTCTCGTCATCGCTGTCGTCAGTACCGCGCCCGGCACCATCGACGGCATCACTACCGCGCCACTTGCGCTTGATTGCGCCAGCCGAAGTGGCGCTGCTGAGCGCAAATGGCGCTGTTGCGTCGGGAACGAACTCGGCGTCGTGGCCCGGGTCGTGTTGCTCGTCGTGGTGGGCGTGCGACCCGTCGGGGTGTGCACCTGGGGCATCCGAGGTGCCGACCACCACGATGCGGCCCCGGGTGCAGATCACGTCGACGGGGGAGCCGTAGAGCTCGCTGAGCACCTCGCTGCGCAGCACCTGGTCGGGGGTGCCGATGCGGAACCGTCCGCCGGCGAGGTACAGCACGCGGTCGACGAGGTCGAGCACGGGGTTCACGTCGTGCGTCACGAAAAGCACGCCGAGCTGGCGTTCGCGGCGGTGACGGTCGATGAGCTCGCTGACCGCACGCTGGTGGGCGAGGTCGAGGGACAGCAGCGGCTCGTCGCAGAGCAACAGGCGAGGGTCGCCGGCGAGCGCTTGACCGACCCTCAGCCGCTGCTGCTCACCGCCGGAGAGCGTTGCGATCGGAACGTTCGCATAAGGAGTGGCACCGACCGCATCGAGCAGTCCGTCGATGCGCTGCCGCCGCTTCTTCGACGGCCACGGGATGCCCCACCGATGCCCATCCAGCCCGAGGCCCACGAGGTCGCGGGCACGCAGCGGGGTGTCCTCGTCTGCGAGCTTCTGCTGGGGGATGTACCCGATGCGCCGATTGCCGCGCGTCACGGGCCCGCCCACGAACTCGACCGAACCGGAGAGCAGCCGCTGCTGTCCGAGGATGACCTTGAGAAGACTCGTCTTGCCCGATCCGTTCGCACCGAGCACCGCGATGAACTCACCGGCGTGCACGTCGAGGTCGAGACCGGACCAGAGCGGCCGGTTCGCGAAGCCGAGAGTCGCATCACGCAGGCGCAGGACCGTCTCGAGGGACGCGGCGCGCACGCTGGGGTCTGCGACCTCGGACGTCGCGTCCGTCGGCTGCGCGGATGTCGTCACGACTTCGGACCCTACGCCACCTCCGCGCTCTCGCGTTCCCGTCGCAGTCATCGCTGCACCAGCCTCACTCCCTTCAGGCTCACTGCGATTTCGCGAGCGCGGCCCCGATGTTGTCGAGGTTCGCGGCCATCCAGGTCAGGTAGGTCTTGCCGCTCGGGAGAGTCTCCGTGACGGGCACGACAGGCACGTCATCCGACTTGGCTGCGGTCAGCACCTGCTGGGTCTGCGGGCCGGTGGTCTGCTCGTTGTAGGCGAGCAGCGCGACTGCGTGCGATGAGAAGAGCCCGAGGGTCTGCTCGAGGACCGAAGGTGCGACATCCGTGCCGTTCTCGATCGCCTCGCTGAACTTCTGCGGCGTCTTGTTGTCGAGGCCGATCGCGTTCAGCATGTAGAGCGGCACCGGCTCGGTGATGGCCGCACCCTTGCCCGCGTACTTCTGCTTCAGCTGCGCCTCGGTCGCAGCAAGCTTCGCGACCGACGCCTCGAACTTCTTCTCGTTCGCATGGAACGTCGCCGCGTCTGCCGGACGCGCCTTGGAGTACGCGGCGGCGAGCTCTTGCGCAACCTTGTCGACGGTCGGGAAGTCGTACCAGAGGTGCTCGTTGAAGTCGCCGGTCGACGGGTGCTGGTCGTAGCCGGAGATGGTCGCGGCGTTCAACACGGTCGGCGATGTGCCGGCAGCCTTCACCATCGTGGTGACGAAGTCGTCGTAGCCGCCTCCGTTGGTGACGACGAGCTGCGCATCGGAGATGGCGAGCTGGTTGCGCGCGCTGGCCTGGTAGTCGTGCGGGTCCTTGTTGGGGTCGTCGATGATCGAGGTGACCGAGACGCGGTCGCCGCCGACATCCTTGGCGATATCGCCCCACACGTTCGTGGAGGCGACGACCGCGATCGGGCCGGATGTGCTGTGGGATGACGCAGTGTCGGCGCCTGCTGCGGAACATCCCGCGAGGGCGAGTGCGGCGGCAGCTGCCACGACGGGAAGGGCGAAGACGGAGCGCTTCATGATTGGTGCCTGTCTAGCTCGGGTGAGCGTCGGGGGTTGTTGTGTGGCGCCGACTTCCGTCGACGCTTATTGATAATGATACTCAAACACAGCAACGACCGTGCACACGGGCCCGTGACCGGCTGTCCCGCGAGGGGACGCGGGCGACGGGAGGCGCGGACGGGAGGCGAGCGACGGCGGGTAGTGCGAGGATCGACAGCATGGCCGGCCGACTGATGCTGCTCGACACCGCTTCTCTGTACTTCCGCGCGTTCTACGGGGTTCCCGAGAGCGTGACCTCGCCCGACGGGATGCCGATCAACGGCGTTCGCGGGCTCCTCGACATCATCGCCAGGCTGGTCGCGGACTTCGAGCCGACGGACATCGTCGCCTGTTGGGACGACGACTGGCGTCCCCGTTGGCGGGTCGACCTGATCCCGACGTACAAGCAGCACCGCGTCGAGCAGGCGGTGCCCGGCGGTGTGGATGTCGAGGAGACGCCGGCTGGACTGGTTGTGCAGGTGCCGGTCATCCGCGAGTTGCTGGGCGCGCTGGGCATCCCGGTCGTCGGTGCGGAGGAGGCAGAGGCAGACGACGTGATCGGATGCCTGGCCCGGCGCTCGGCACAGCCGGTCGACGTCATCACCGGTGACCGCGACCTCTTCCAGCTCGTGGATGACGCGACGGGCGTGCGCATCATCTATACCGCTCGGGGCATGAGCAAGCTCGAGCTCGTGACGGATGACGTCGTTCACGCCAAGTACGGCATCTCGCCCCGCCAGTACGCGGCGTTCGCCGCTCTCCGTGGCGACCCGTCCGATGGCCTGCCCGGAGTTGCGGGTATCGGGGAGAAGACTGCGGCCGGCCTGTTGCGAGAGTTCGGCGATCTCGACGGAATCCTCGCCGCGGCGACCGACGCGTCCACCGCGATGGCGGCCGGGGTGAGGACGAAGCTGGCCGCCGCGTCGGAGTACCTGGAGCGCGCGGTCCCCGTCATCGCTGTGGGCGAGCGCGTGACGCTGCCCGAGGTGGACGCCGCGATCCGCCCTCTGGATGCCACCGCGGAGGCATCCGTGCGCACCCTTGGCGACCGCTACGGCCTCGGCGGCTCGCTGGATCGCGCCCTGAAGGCGCTCACCGTGGCCGCGACGTCGGCCTGAGCCGCAACGGTGTCGCGTTGCGGCTCGTCGACGTCACGGTCTCACACTGCCGGCGGGCCAAGGGCAAACTCCGTTTGAAAGTCAAAAGGCGCGAATCCGCGCCCGAGCGTTGACACTATTCGACTTCCAAACGGGTGCCGCCGGACGGGGCCCGGGCGGGTCCGGTGGTGGGTTTAGCGTCCGGCAAGGGATCCTCCGATGCCGCCGACGGAGAAGAAGCGGTTGAGGACGGAGAAGATGATGATGGGTGGGAGCATCATGATGACGGCGACGGCCATGACGAGTCCCCAG